>JBIQJD010000020.1:0-46185 GCA_044507695.1 Ignavibacteriales bacterium
TCAAGTGTAACGTAAATATCACATTCATTCAGGCGCCAATCACCCAGATGATTTGCTGCTGCAGTAATTGCAATCATTTCTGCGTGAGCAGTTGGATCTTTTAATTTTTCTGTTTGATTAAAACCGCGTCCAATAATTCTATTCTTATAAACAACAACAGCACCAACGGGAACTTCATCCTTATCAAGAGCATTTTCCGCTTCCTGAAGTGCGGCATACATAAATCTGTAATTATCTTCTGAAAAAGTCATTCACTCAAATTATAATTTTTAATTAAAGATTCTGATATCCATTCAGGTCGTTTTTGCACTTCATTTTCTTCGCGCTTTTGAATTACCAAAGCCTGCATGGCGGGAATATCAATAAATTCATCTCCGCTTAAACTAAGGAAATAATTTTGTATCGGCACCTGAATTGTTTTTTTCTCAAGTGAATATGATTTTACGCCTTCCATTCTTGCAAGCAGAATTACTTCATCACCAATTGTAATGTATCTTAACGGCTTGCCAATTTCCGATTGCTTGGGAAGCGGGTGATCAAGCATTATATTAAAAAATCCATAATTCTCACCAAAGTATGGATCAGCATAAAAAAGTATATTCTCCTTATTCTCATCTATTATATATCCAATAATTTCAAAATATGCCCCAATATAATCTTCATAATAATCCTTCATATCATAATAATCGAACTGAGTGTATGATGAATCCCTGTAAGCGCTTATTACATTATTCAGCTTTTCCGCATCTGTAATAGTTTCTTCAGAAAGATATTCACCTACAGCACAGCCTGTAAGGAAAACTGCTGTGAAAAATGAAAGGAAAAATTTTATTAGCTTTTTTTTCATTTCAATTATTTTTTAATGATGTATCTTTTTCTGTTTCAACAGATGTATCCGGCATCAGTGAATCAGGTGTTTCCGAAGCATTAACATTTGTTGAATCAACAGTACTTGTTACCGGAACTTTAGGCGGCAAAGTGTTCATCATAAAAATAGTAAAAACTATAATCGGAATTACAACAATCAGAATCAAAACAAATACCCAATTAACTCTTTTTTGCGGCTCTCTTGTCTGCATCTTTCACTCCGAATTTTAAATCAAAATATAAATTCCTGAAAACAAAAAACGTTAATAATCACACAAAAATTTATCGGATTAATTGAATTTTCTTCACAAAAAAGAATAGGTTGAAGTTTTACAGATCATATCCTGATAAATAAAAAAATCATATTCTTACATAAAAAATAAACAACAATACACCGCAGCATGAAGGAGAAGTAATTATGAGATCAATCTGGAAGGGAACAATTTCGTTTTCACTTGTAAATATTCCAATTAATGTGTATTCGGCGGTAGAATCAGAATCACGCATTAGTTTTAACCAGTTTCATAAAGAAGATAAAGGCAGAATTGGCTATGAAAAAAAATGTAAAACATGCGGCAAAACAGTGAGTGAAGAAGATATTATCCGCGGTTATGAATTTGCGAAAGATCAGTTTGTATATTTTGAACCGGGAGAGCTTGAGAATTTAAAAGTAACGAGTCAGAACTCAATTGAAATACAGGGATTTATTGAAACCTCTGAAGTAAATCCATTATTTTTTGAAACCCCTTATTTTCTTTCACCACAGAATGATGCGGCGATTAAAGGGTATAATCTGCTTGTTAAAGCTATTCAGCAAACGGGAAGACTTGCAGTTGCAAAAGTTTCAATAAGACAGAAAGAAGATTTTGTACTTGTTTCTCCGCTTGAAAATGTTTTAATAATGTATAAGATTAGATATCCCGCTGAGATAAGAAGTTTTAACGAAGTTCCGCGGATAAAAGATACCGCAATTAATAAAAATGAAATAGAACTTGCACAAAAATTAATTGAGACAATGGCTGTATCAATAAATGATATTGAAGTGGTTGATAATTACCAGATGGAATTAAGAAAGCTTGTTGAAGCAAAATTAGAAGGAAAAGAATTTAAGCAGCCAGAAATAAAATCAACAACAGCAACACCGGATTTAATGGCAGCACTTAAACAGAGCCTTGCAAACAGTAAAGTTTCCAAAAAACCAATGCAGAAAGCTACCGGAACTAAAAAGAAAACAACAACTGCAAGGCGCAAGCAGGCATGAAAGTTTATAACATACATGACAACAAAAATTTCAGATTAAAACGAAACAGGAAGAGCAAAAAAACATCATCAACTTCACAGCTTCCGCTTTTTCAGACACCGGTACTTAGGTTAAGCGGGCGTACGTTTTTTGAGGAAGCATTAAGACTTGATGAACTTGGTGATCCTTCAGCGCGTGAGTATTATTTAAAAGCAATTGAAGAAAAAGAAAACATAGCTGATAGTTACAGCAATCTTGGAATTATTGAAGCAGCGCACGATAGAATGAAAGCATTCGGTTATTTTTTAAAATCAATTCAATTTAATCCTTCCCACTGTGAAGCACACTTCAACATTGCAAACTTATACTTTGAAGAAAAAGATTTTCATCTTGCTAAACTTCATTATGAAATTGCAAAGGAAATTGATCCGGTATTTCCTAACATCTATTTCAATCTTGCACTTGTTAATATTGAATTAAATGAAATAGGAAAAGCGGAACAAAATTTAAAATTGTATATAGACCTCGTTGGTGTGGAAGAGGGGAGTGATGCGGAAGAAATTCTTTTTCATATTAAAAACATGAGATGATTTTTTAATCTGATTTTTATTGATTTATATTTCCGGTTAGAAATCCTATCTTTGATAAAAAAATAAATTCTGGTTATACAATGAAATTAATTTTAACTGCGCTGCTAATTTTAAATCTAAATAATATTTTAATCTCACAATCGGATAAAAGAATAAGAGATTATGGGATAAAAATTGGTAAATATGAAACAGGAAAGTTCAACGCTATTACTGATGTAAAAGGAGTGAAAATCGGGCATGTAACTTTAATTGCTGATGATGATATCAGAACAGGAGTAACAGCAATCTTACCACATGATCAAAATATTTTTATGAATAAGGTTCCGGCGGCAATGTACATTGCAAACGGATTTGGAAAATTAACCGGTTATTCCCAGGTAGAAGAACTCGGAGAAATTGAAACTCCGATTATTCTTACTAATACTTTATCTGTACCAACCGCTGCAGATGCTTTAATTGATTATGTGCTTTCGGTTGATGATAATATTAAATCTGTGCGTTCAATAAATCCTGTTGTTGGTGAAACGAATGATGGATCTTTAAATGATATTCAGGGCAGACATGCTAAAAAAGAAAATGTAATTGAAGCAATAAAAAATGCTAAAGATGGTGCTGTGGAGGAAGGAAACATTGGTGCAGGAACAGGAACAATCTGCTTTGGATTTAAAGGCGGTATTGGTACCTCATCACGCGTTTTGCCTAAAGAATTTGGCGGCTACACTGTTGGAGTTTTGGTTCAAACTAATTTCGGCGGGAATCTAACATTTGCGGGAATTCCATTAGAAAAAGAATTGGCAAAACTTCAGCCTAATTCCGGTGATGGGTCATGTATGATAGTTGTTGCAACAGATGCGCCAATCACCTCAAGAAATTTAAAGAGGCTTGCAAAGAGAGCAATCTTTGGTCTTGCAAAAACCGGCGGCAGCGGATCAAACGGAAGCGGAGATTATGTAATTGCATTTTCAACCAATGAAGATTTACGAATTCCCTATGATTCACCCAATAATGATTTTGTTTTGAATAGGGAATTAAGGAATGATAGAATGACTCCGCTTTTTGAAGCAGTTATTGAAGCAACAGAAGAAGCAATCTTCAATTCTCTTTTTGCAGCAGAAACAATGATAGGCAAAGACGGATTGGTAATTGATGAACTTCCGGTTGATGCTGTACTCAAAATATTACAGGAACATAAAATTATTCAATAACATTACCTTTTAGCTTTATCAAATGTGTTACATCATTCATCATAATAAATAAAGCAAATAACCAATAACAGCACTGCCTAAAATTATGTGGGCAGAATTGATTTTTTTTATCTTTAAAAAAGCCGCAGCAGTAATTACTGCAATTAATATCGCTCTCCAATTAATTTCACCTGAAGCAGTTGTTAAAATTTCTATTCCAAGTTTAATTGTAACAACAATCATAACTGCAACTGCACTTACATTTACTGCATCAAGAAAGATTGAAAAGACTCTTGAATTTCTTAGTTTAGGAACGATTGGATTAATAATCAGAACAAAAATAAAAGAGGGGAGAAAAATACCGGCAGTTGCAATTAAAGCTCCCCAAATTCCCGCTATCTGATATCCAATAAATGTGGCAGTAGATAAAACCGGTCCGGGAGTAAATTGCCCGATTGCAATTGCATCCAATAATTCTGCTCTTGTTAGCCATTCTAATCCCTGTACAATTTCTCCATCAAGGTAGGCAACAAGTACATAGCCGCTGCCAAATAAAACTGCTCCAATCTTTATAAACACTAAAAATAATTTTGTTAAGGAAAATTCTTTCTCTTGAACATTTTGAAATATTAAAGAAATTGAAATCAGGAAGGGGAAGTAAAATGGCAGAAGTGTATTCAGTCTATTTTTTTGTTCTGACAGGTAAATAAAAATTGCGCCGAATATACCGCCAATCAAAATTGAATAAATTTCATTTACACCTAAAAAATTAATTACAAATGCAGCAGCACCAATCAAAATTAATTTCCAATCTTTAAATGCTTTTTTGCCCAGTTTATATATTGCATTCAAAATTATAATTATTATGGCGGGCTTTATTCCATAAAGAAATGGCTCAACTTCAGGCAGACTTCCATACTGAACATAAAAGTAAGCCAGAACACCAGTAATCAGCACTGCCGGAAGAATAAAAGAAACGCCGGCTGCTGCTAAACCTAAAAATCCACCGCGATGATAACCTGTGTGTATTGCCATTTCAGTTGAATTTGGTCCCGGGATCAGGTTTGTTGCTCCAATCAGATCAAGGAAATGCTGACGGCTCATCCATTTGCGTTTTGTAACAATTTCATCTTCCATTATTGCAATGTGAGCTGCCGGTCCGCCAAAAGCAATTAATCCAAGTTTCAAAAAGAGGAAGGAAATTTCTTTTAGATTTTTCATCTAAGATTTTTTTGTATGAGATTATCAATGGAAAATTTTCCTGCACCAACCAGCGCTAAGAAGATAGCTCCAATTAGCATTGCCCAGTCAGTTCGTGCGGCGTGAGCCAATTCCCAAAAGCCTTCATTTAAAAGGATAGGAATTTTTGTTGAGATAATAGCTGTGAGCATAATAATTATTAATGGAATGGAGGCCAATCTGGTAAATAAACCGATGAGGATTAAAACTCCGCATGTTATCTCAAAGGCAGGAACGAAGTAACCTAGAAATTCAGGTGATGGTAAACCAATTTTTATAAATCTGCCAACTCCAAGTTCGGCAGGGAAAAGGAATTTTTGAATTCCCTCAGAAAGGAAAACAGCACCAACCATTAAGCGGATCAGGATAATAGGGAAATCAGAAATATTTTTCATAAGAATTTCCTTCCATATTCCATTATAAGATGCTCTGCTTAAATAGTATTAGTCTATAACGATAAAGTATAGAAAAAAAATATTGAATAAAATGATATGATATTTAAAAAGAAAAAAGGCTTGAGTATCCAAGCCTTTAATAGTACACCCGTAGGGAGTCGAACCCCAAACCTTCTGATCCGTAGTCATCGGGAATTCACTTTTCAGCTTGTATTCGCACTTTTTGAGTAAAAGTACATACAAAAGTACATACACTGCATACAAAAGTAAGCCCAAAACTTACAAGGAGTTTAACAATGTATGTAGTAAAAATCCCTCGGTCTAAGTTTTTCCAAATTGTATATTTTGTGAATGGAAAAAGAACAACCGTTTCAACTAAAACAACGAACAAAAGGGAAGCTTACCAGTTCTTAGAAGAATTCTTCAAGGATGCTGATAATAAAATTTCTTCTGAAATCCCTTCCGGTGTTATTGATTCAATTTCTCTCCCGACAGTATCGGGATGTTCCAAATTAACTACTGATAAAAATAATTTTACTCTCTCCAAATTCAAAGAAGAGTATCTTGAATATTGCCGTCCAGTTAAAGCAAAAAGGTATATTGATTCAATAGAATTTTCTTTCAAGCAGCTTACTTCTTTTTCTGGTAATCGTCTTTTAACTGAAATTGATATTCGCACAGTTGATAAATTTATCAATTCAACTTTTACACGTACTCAAAGAGGCGCTCATCTTTATTACCGTTCACTTAAAGCAGCTTTCAATAAAGCTGTTGAATGGAATTATATCCCGGTTAATCCTTTTACTAAAGTTAAGTTTCCAAGACTCTCAAAAACATTTCCGGTTTTTATTTCTGAAGATGAGCTGCTGATTATTCTTGCTAACACTCCGCATCAACATCTTAAAGATATTTTTACAGTTGCCTTTTATACCGGTTTACGTCTCAGTGAATTAATAAATATGCAGTGGAACTGGGTTGACTTCCTGCAGTCCGCCGCTGGCGGACAAATCACGGTTAAATGTACAGATGAATTTTTAACTAAAAACAAAAAAGAAAGAATTGTCCCTATGAGTGAAAAGGTAAGGTCAATTTTATTCAAGCGGTTCAATGCTGCTTCCCATCTACCTGGTGAAGTTGTTTTCTATAATGTGAAAGGAAAGATGTTATATCAAGATGCTGTTAGTAGGCAATTTAAAAAAGTTGTTCGCAAATCAAACCTTAGTGAAAAAATACACTTCCATACTTTGCGTCACTCATTCGCTTCGTTGCTGGTTCAAAAAGGGGTGTCTCTATATGTTGTTAAAGAATTACTTGGACACGAAGATTTAGCAACCACTCAAATTTATTCGCATCTGCAAAAACAAAACCTAATGGATGCAGTAAATCTTTTATAAAAACAAAGGGCTTGTTAGAATAACTCCTTTGGAGATTTCTCAAGCCCTTACTTGTACGCCCGGAAGGATTCGAACCCTCAACCTTTTGGTCCGTAGCCAAACGCTCTATCCAATTGAGCTACGGGCGCTTAAAATTCTTTATTTCAAATATAGTGCAAATAAAAAAGTTTTACAATTTACATCATTGTAAACAGCATTCTAATTTTTGCCCAAAAATTATCATACATTTTCACCTTCACAGCTTGCACTCTGTGCATTCTTTTCAATCTGTATTGTTGAATGTACAATTCCGAATTTATGATGAAGTTGTCCACATACTTTACTTAAAAATTTATCGTTTTTAATTTCTTCCGGAATAACAAGGTGAACGGTTAAAGCTGTTTCAGTTGTGCTCATTGCCCAGATGTGTAAGTCGTGTATTTCTTTTACACCATCTATAGAGTTCAAGTAGTCTTGAACTTTCTCAAAATCTATATCCCTCGGAACAGCATCCATTGATAGATGAAAAGAATCCCTTAGTAATCCCCACGTCCCTGTAGTAATTACAACTACTATTATAAGACTTATTATCGGATCAATTAAATAAAAGCCTGTAAGATTTATAAGAAATCCCGCCGCGACAACACCCAGAGAAACACCTGCATCTGCAGTCATATGAAGAAAAGTTCCTTTTATATTTAAATCTTTTTCTCTTCCTTTCAAAAACAATAATGCAGTTAGTGTATTTATTATTACTCCCACACCAGCCACAATCATCATCGTTGTCCCGCCGATTGGTTCCGGCTCAGCAATTTTTCTGATTGCTTCAATCGTTATTGCTCCAACCGCTATTAATAGAATTATTGCATTAAACAATGCGGCAAGAATTGTGGATTTTCTTAGTCCGTAAGTTCTGCTTTTTGTTGTTGCAGTTTTAGCAAGATAAGCTCCACCCCAAGCAAGAATTAATCCTAAAACATCACTGAAATTATGACCCGCATCCGCCAGCAAAGCCATTGAATTTATTAATAATCCGTATATTACTTCAACAACTATATATATAATATTTAAAGCTATTCCGTAACCAAAAGCTTTATTATAATTTTTTATTCCGTGAGTATGACTGTGATCTTTTTCCATATCTAACTTCTACTTAGATAATTGTAAAATTCTAAATGCTCCTCGTATAACAATTAGAAAAACAATACTTCCTATTATTAAGTCGGGTTTATTCGATGATAAAAAGTTCACAAGAAATCCTGCAGCTATTATTCCAAGATTAATTATAATATCATTCGATGTAAATATCATACTTGCCTTTATATGAGCTTCTTCACTTTTTTGCTTATTTAAAAGATAAAGACAAATAACATTTGCAATAAATGCAAAGGCAGCCACAATTATCATCGTTTTATAATCCGGAATTTCTCCAAATCCTAAGAATCTTCTTACTACTTCAACAAAACCAAAAGCAGCTAAAGTTAGCTGAAAATATCCGCTTAATTTTGCTATATGTTTTTTTGTAGATAATGCTTTACCAACCGCATACAGACTCAGTCCGTATACCGAAGCATCAGCAAGCATATCCAGCGAATCCGCTACCAGACCCATTGATTTTAAAACCCATCCGAATAAAAATTCAATTAAAAAGAAAGCTGCATTTATTATTAAAACAGTCACTAATACTTTTTTTTCACTTTTATGAACTTCAATTAGCGGCTCACCATCTATTTTCTCAGTTTTAATTAATGATGAATTGAGATTTAAATCATCTATTTTTTTCGTAATAACATCATTATGATCATTATGAATTACAGTAAGTATTCGGTTTGATAAATCAAACTGAAGATGCTTAATAAATTCTAATCCTTCTAATCTCATTCTAACAATCTGCTCTTCAGTCGGGCAGTCCATTTTGGAAATTTTATATATAGATTTTTCCATTAAACTGCTTCTTCCCCTCTTTCATTCGTTCTTATTTTAACAACATTACTGACTTCAGTAATGAATATTTTCCCGTCGCCCGGATTACCTGTATGAGCCATTCTTTGAATTACATCTACCACTTCATCAACAATTTTATTATGAACAACCAATTCGATTTTAGTCCTTGGCACAAACTCGTGTAATCCTTCGCTGATTTTATCCTTTTCACCTTTAGCTTTTGATTTACCAAATCCTTTTATCTCTGAAATTGTAATACCGGGCAGTCCTTCTATTTTATTAAGCTCGGTTATTACTGCATCAAGTTTGAAATCTCTTATAATTGCTTTTATTTCTTTCATATTATTCCTTAAAGAATGATTATTGAAATCTAATTTCTTCTAATTGCTTTGGTGGACATTTAACACTGCCGTAAGAACAAAATACACAACAGTCACCTTTATTAGGCTTTAATATCTTCCCGCACGATTCACATTCATAGAAGTGAACGCAAGCATCTAACGGCATCTCTTCTTCTTTTTCGAATCCACAATAAGCACATTTTACTGTTGATTTTGTTATTACATTTTCCATCTTCCATTTACCATTTACCATTTACCATTTACCATTTACCATTTTCCATCTTCCATTTACCATTTTCCATCTTTATGGCTTTTACATCTCTCCATTATCATATTTAATTGAAAACCATTTGTATAAAGCCGGCAGAACTAATAAAGTAAGTATGGTCGAAGTGAACAATCCCCCTATTACAACTGTTGCAAGAGGTCTTTGAACTTCACTTCCGGTTCCTGCTGCAAACAATAATGGAATTAAACCAAGTGCGGTTGTTAATGCTGTCATCAATACCGGTCTTACTCTTAGTAAGGCTCCTTTTACAGATGCTTCGTCTACCTTTAGTCCTTCTTTCATTAACTGATTAAAATACGTAACGAGTATCATCCCGTTTTCTAATGCAATTCCGAATAAAGCAATGAAGCCAACTGAAGAAGGAACAGAAAGATTTTGACCTGTTATCCATAGTGCAACAATTCCGCCGATCAGTGCAAGGGGAATATTTAAAAGAATAAGCAGTGAGTTTTTAACAGATCCAAAATTAAAAAAGAGCAATAAAAATATTAGAAGTAATGTAATCGGGATAACTACCGCAAACCTTGCATTTGCTTCCTGCTGTAGTCTGAACTGTCCGCCCCACGTTACAAGGTAGCCCGGTGGAAGTTTTACGCTTGATTCAATTAATTGCTGCCCTTCTTCAACAAAGGAACCTATATCTCTGCCAACAACATTTGCCTGTATAGTTATAAATCTTTGGTTGTTTTCTCGTGTTATCTGTCTTGGTCCTATTACTTCTTCTATTTCTGCAAGCTGACTTAACGGAACATTCGTTCCGTCCGGTGCTTTTATAAGAATTTCTCGAATTGTCTTTGCTGTTCTTCTTGTTTCGGGAGTGAACCGGACAAGTATATCAAACCTTCTTATTTCTTCAAATATTTGTCCGGCTGTTTCACCGCCAACCGCTGTTCTTATTACTTGCTGAACATCCTCTACATTTATTCCATAACGGGCAATGCTGTGCCTGTTCACTGCTATTTTTAACTGTGGTGCGCCGGTTACCTGGTCAACCTGAACATCTTCTGCTCCCTTTACAGTTCTGATAACTGAAGCTATTTTTTCAGCTTCATTTTTTAAAACTTCAAGGTCACCGCCAAACAATTTGATAGCTAATTCTGCTCTTACACCCTCAAGCAGTTCATCAACAGTCATCTGAATCGGCTGAGTGAAGTTAACAAGTGCACCCGGTATTTCTCCAAATTCTTCACGGATAATTTCCTCTAATTCAGTCTGAGTCATATCGCGCCGCCATTTATCTTTCGGCTTAAGAAGAATATACATTTCTGCACTGTTTATAGGATCTGTATGTGCACCTACTTCACCCCTGCCTATACGTGTAACTGCTCCTGCTACTTCCTGTATTTTCATTAATCTTCTTTCAGCAATCAATGTTAACCTTGTGCTTTCTGTTAATGATATTGAAGGAGCCATTGACATCCTCATTACTATTGTGCCTTCCTGTAAAGTTGGTGTAAACTCGGATCCAAGCTGCGGAAAAATTATTATTCCAAATAGTAATATTACAGAAGCTAATACTATTGCTGTTATTCTTCTTTTTACAAAAAATCTTACAACCGGTTCATATACTTTTTGCAGTTGGACTACAATCCATAGTTCTTTTTGTTCTTTATTCTTTTTCAATTCTCTCTTAGTTCTTTTCATTAAATAAGAGGAAAGAACCGGGGCAATGAGTATAGCAAATATTAATGAACCCAGCATTGCAAGTGCAATTGTAAATGCAAGGGGGCTGAATGTTTTTCCTTCAACACCCTGTAATGTAAACAGCGGAATAAAGACAACAATAATAATTATTATTGCAAACGTTATCGGCTGGATTACTTCTTTACTTGCAACAGAAATGATATGAATGAAATTTTCATCTTTTGATGATTCTCTTTTAAGCCGGTCAACATTTTCCACCATTACTATAGTTGCATCAACCATCATCCCTATTGCAATAGCCAGTCCGCCGAATGACATAAGGTTTATTGAAATATCAAAATAATTCATCCCTATGAATGCGAAGAGGATTGCGAATGGAATTGATAATGCCACAACCAGACTTGGTCTAAGTGAGCCCATAAAAAACATCAGAATAACTACAACTAAAATTATTCCCTGCCACAATGCATCTGTTACGGTTGTAACCGCAGATTCTACAAGAGATTTCTGTTCATAGTAAGGAACTATTCGGATTCCTTCGGGAAGAATTTTATTGATTTCGGCAAGCTTTTGTTCAACCGCACCAATTACAGTAGAAGAATTTGTCCCATATAATTTTACAACCATACCTGAAACAACTTCACCAATACCATTTCTTGTTTGAACACCTCGCCTTACAGCACCGCCAATCTCAACATCCGCCAACTGAGATAAATAAATAGGGATTCCATCTTCAGCTTTAATAATTATGTTATTAATATCTTCTACTTTTTGTGTTAAACCTACAGACCGGACTACAAACTCCTCGGCATCTTTCTCAATAAACTGAGCACCTACATTTAAATTGTTTGCTTTTATCTTTTCAACAATTTCATTGATTGTAACATCATAACGCAGCAGAGCATTCGGATCTACAGCAACCTGGAACTGTTTTTCATATCCCCCAATACCGAGCACTTCTGTAACTCCGGGAACTGTTTGAAGTTGATATTTTATAAGCCAGTCCTGAATCGTTCTTAATTCTTCCAGTGAATATTTGCCGGTAGTATCATCGAGATAATAAAACAAAACCAAACCCATTCCTGTTGAAATTGGTCCCATCTGCGGATCGCCGAAGCCCTCCGGTATTTGTTCCCTTGCTTCAGTTAATCGTTCATTTACTAACTGCCTCGCAAAATAAATATCAGTTCCATCTTCAAAGTAAATATTAACAACTGATAAGCCGAAATTTGAAACAGACCTTATTAATTCAAGATTGGGAAGTCCATTCATTGTCACTTCAATAGGATACGTAACATATTTTTCAACTTCTTCCGGTGCCAATCCTTCCGTAATGGTAAACACCTGGACGAGTGAAGGCGAAACATCCGGGAAGGCATCTATTGGCAACTGCTTATAGCTTAAATAACCGGCAGCCATTACTATAATTCCTAAAACAAGAATCAAAAGTCGGTTCTTTAATGCAAAATCTATTATTTTATTCATTGCTCATTCCTTGATTAATGTTCATCGCCGCCGAAAGATTCTTTTAATATCTCGGCTTTGAGTATGAATGAATTTTTAGATACATATTGATCGCCTGCATTTAATCCAGATACTATTTCAATATTATCATCATTTTCTTTACCGGTTTTTACAACCTGCGGTTTGAATCCGCCATCTTCATCTTTTATAAAAACCACTATTTGTTCTTCTAAAGTTTGCAATGCTGTTTTCTCAACTACAACCGGATACTTTTTTTCACTTACATAAACTTTGGCAGTTATAAACATTCCCGGCAGCCAATTACCGGATTGGTTATTCAATATTACTCTTGCAGTTGCTGTTCTTGTTTTTTCATCTACAATTGGACTCACATAAGAAATAGTTCCCGTCTCCTCAATATCCATCGAACCAACAGAAACGCTTGCCCTTTGCCCGACTCTAATTTTGCCAAGATCTTTTTGATAAATATTAAAAGTAGCCCAAACTTTATCGAGGTCTGCAATTGTAAAAGCGTGTGCTTCATTTCCGATAAGTTCACCCTGCGTCATATGCATTTCGATTATTGTTCCTTCAATCAATGATTGAACTTCATAAGCCGTTAAACTTTCATTGCTTTCTATTATTGCGAGAGGTTCCCCTTTTTTTACCTTATCTCCGACAGTTTTATAAACTTCTTTAACTATACCGTTAAACCTCGGAATTATATGCGAAATCCTGGAGGGTTCGGCAATGATTTCACCCGTTAAATCAATATGTGATTTTATAACTCCTGGTCCTGCTTCTTTAACTTCAATTCCGAATTCTTTCATTGTTTCTGCTGTCAGAACAATTTCTTCCGAATGCTCTTCGTTTTCATTTCGTCCTTCAGCTTCACTATGGTCTTCAGTTTCAACAGTTTCATTTCCTGTGTTTTCATCAGAGCATCCCAAAGCAAAAAACATTAATAATGATATGAACAATATTCCAATTAGTTTCATCTGTTTTTCTCCAAAATACTTTTTCATTTTATTAAATTTTTTCCTGTTATATTTTCTATTTCTATCAATGAGTTGTAATAGTCTGACAACTCAAGCAAAAACTGTGTTTGAGTTTCAAATAATGTTCTCTGTGCATCGAGCAAATCAATAAAAGCAAAACGTCCTTGTATATATCCTTGTCTTGTTATTTCGTAAGCATTCTCAGCTTCCGGGATAATACTATTTTTCAACTGCTGCGAATTATTGTAAGCGCTCAAAAGATTATTATAAGCTGTGTTTAATTGTGCTATTACATTTAACCTTCGCGAATTTTTAATTGCATCCATTTGCTCTAATCTTACTTCTGCTGCCTGGATGTTTCCCTGGTTCCTGTTAAAAAAGGGAAGCGGGATTGAAACACCGGCAACAAATGAATTTGTTTTCAATTCATTTAAATACCTTACACCGCCTTTTACAGTTAAATCCGGCACTGCTAATGACTTTTCAAGTTCAAGCACAGCCTCTCTTACATTTACTTCATTTTGTAATAATTTAAGGGAAGGAATCTCCTCAATATTTCTAGTAATTTCTTCTCTTGTTGGTGGGGCTGAAATGCTGTCAAACAAAACTGTAGCCGGAATAAAATTCTTGCCTGTAGTTCCCAAAAGGGAATTCAGTTGTGCCTGGATGGAGGAGAAATTTCTTTGAAGTCTGTCTAATTCAATCCTGCTGTTAGTAAGTGCCACTTTTACTTTTGATTCTTCAGCCGGTGAAGTTCTTCCAGCTTTAACACGCTCTGAAATTGTTTTAAGGATTTCTTCATTGAGGTCAACAAATTTTCTTTGCTGCTCTATCTGTTCTTGAATCTGATATAACGAAAAAAAAGTTGATTTAACATTTGCAATTACATCAAGCTTTAATAATTCATAATCTCCCCTCGAGGATACAATTTCATTTTCAGCAAGATTTATCCGGCTGCTTCTTTTGCCGCCAAGTTCAAAAAGTTTACTCCCCAAAAGGGTGTATTCACTTCCCTTAAAACCGCTTAATTCCTTTCCGCCAAGAAAATTTTCTGCTTCAAACTCTGCTTCCGGATTGGGAATTAACCCTGCTTGTATTTTTTGTTTTTCGAGCGAAGTTATCTCATATACAAATGCCTTAAGATTAGGATTATTTTCCAAAGCAGTTTCTACCGCTTTTGATATTGTTACTTCTTCTGTTTGATTAATTAAATCATTCTCTTGCTGTGCATCTGCATGAATAATCAAGCAAAGGAACAAGAGAGTTAATACACTTTTAAAGCGCATACATTCTCCAAATAGTCTTAAAGTTTATTAATTAATTTTAGGAGTTAGAAAAGAGTAGTATTATATCAGAAGAAGGACAGTTTTATATGAATCGAGTTGTGCTGACTTATAGTTTATTTCTTGTGTAATTAAAGTAGATTTTTTTTCTTCACTTGTAATATTTTGACTGATTATATCAATTAATATTGAAGCATTTAATGGCTGGTATTTCTTTACAGTAACTGAATATTCTTCATCACAATTTTCTGAAAAGGCTACGTCATCGCAAAGATTACATTCCTCATTTATATTTGCTTCTAAATATTCACTTTCGCCTGATAACGTAAGATTGGTATTGCAGCAGTATTGTTTATCTGCCATACTTTCCAGCAATACACGCCCATCACTTTCAAAACAAACTATATAGCTTTGTAATATAACGTGTGCAAGTAGAAGATGAATAACAAATACCTGCAGAAATATCTTTCGAACAGCTATCCGTTCAGCAAAACTTTTAAAAATATTTTGGTTCTTTATTTTCATTGGCTGCAAATATAGAAATAATTTTTAATTAATTCTTTGACGGAGTTTCTAAACACTTTCATTTTTAGCTCTCCTTAAACCCAATCGTCCTCTTACTCCCGCTTTTTCCCTCAACAACCTCATAATTCTTTACACGTCCCCAAACCTTCAGCCAACGGGTAAATTTACTTTGTGTCAGCTTATCAAATTCATCATACTCTTTTTTAAAGTTTTCATAAAGTTCTTTCTTCTCAAACTCCTTCCATATCACTCCCTCGCCCTTTGGGGGAGGGTCGGGGTGAGGGTTTAGGGTTAAGCTGCTTTCAGCAAATTCCACAAACTCCGGACAAGTTTCATCGATCAATTTTTTCTTTTCTAAGTTTATATACTCGTAAGCAATCAAACCTTTATTTAGATAGAGCTGCAAGCAGCCGATCATAAAATTATCAAAGTCGCTCCACTCACTTTCATTCCATCCGCTAAAGAAGGGATTGCCAAAATCATCAACCGGACGATGAGACTTATTATAGTAATCCGAAAACTCAATAATAAATTGCCTGTCAATGGTAGAATCATCAACGCCGCTGATAGAAAAGTTTGTGCTTAAAACAATCTTTGGAGATTCTGTGAAGGGAATAAAAATTTCATCTTTATTTTTTCTCTCGACAACACAGCCGTCTGTAATGAGAGAGAACAATCTTTCAAAAGGAAATTTCTCCCGGATATCCTCAAAGCCAATTACATTTGTATCTGCTTTAACTCTTTGAAAAGCAAAATTCTTTGAAGGATTAAAATTTCTTCCATCCTCAATAACAACATTTCTAACTTGCGAAATGGATTTAATTACTAATCCTTTTCCGCTTCTTCCAAACGCACCTTCGCTCAGCTTCTCATCAATAAACACAACCGCTTTTGCTAATGAAGGATCTTTATAGGTATGCAGTAAATAACCGATCCCGCTCTTTAACGCATTATATCTTTTAACATCATTCCGGCAGACATTAAAAAGAAAATCTTCAAACACACTCCGCCTGTTACTTTCATTAAAGTTTCTACCAATTATCTGTTTCCGCCAGATATGTTTATTTAGCTTTTTATAATTGTAAAACTCTACTCCGTTGTTCTCTCCCTCTCCCTTTGGGAGAGGGCTGGGGTGAGGGCTTACTTCAACAAAGCCATTCTTAAAATAAAAATATCCTTTATCGAAACTGTCTTTATTAAATTCGATATTCCTGGTAATAAGAAATTCCAGAAACTGTTGTGTGAATAGTTGATTAGCGGATTTTATTAACGCATCAATTATCTCATTCCGGTTTGTTCCCTCAAATTCTTCAGTAGCCATACGCTCGATAAAATTCATAACAAATTCTTTTACATCCACATCAACAATTTCTTCAACAATATTATTTTCAATTCTTACGAAGATATGGCTCGATTCAATTTTATATTTGCAGAAACCTTCACTCTCCAAAAACTTTTTAAAACGTATCCGGGAAATTTTAATTCTGTCATTCTCTCTATACCAAAATTTAATTACCGGCTTTTTCCAACCATACATTTCAGCTATATGATAAATTGTTCCGATTGTAACTCTGCCGTCATAATCTTTAATGAGAGAATCAAATTTTTTCTTTAGTTCAAATTCACTGTCTTTATACTTTGGATTCTTTAAGCTCATTTCAATAAAATACTTTTCACCTTCCTTTTCTAAAGGAACTAAAGCAAAACCAATTTTATACCACTCCTCATAACTTCCATCCGGTAAATTCTGCGAAAGAAAATCAAGTGCACTTTCCAACCTTGCTTTATCATAAAAAACTTTTTCACCATTCGCCTTAGGTTGCTGTGTTTTCTCCCTCTCCCTTAGGGAGAGGGTTGGGGTGCGGGCTTCTACAATGCAATACTTTTCCAAACAGCAAATCAATTTTTCCAAAACCACATAAACCGGCGGCTCTTTTGGTTCATCATAATAAAAATTATAAATCCCGCCGCTTTCGTGCATTGAAGGTGGTAGAGCAGTTTGGCAGTTCATCCATCTCAGTTCAATATGTTTGCAGTAACCATTTTCCCTGCTTCTGCTCTCCGAAGGAGAGACGGGTTTCATTTTGAATTTATAAACCGCTTTCTCACCGCCAATCTTTTCAAAAAGATTTTCCTTTTGTTCTTTGAGATTGTTAAGGTCGGGATTTACTCCCTCTCCCTTTGGGAGAGGGCCGGGGTGAGGGCTTGGGTATAGGCTTCTGATATAAATATGAAATCCTTCACCGCTTCCGCTTTGAA
Source organism: Ignavibacteriales bacterium (assembly GCA_044507695.1). Lineage (GTDB taxonomy): Bacteria > Bacteroidota > Ignavibacteria > Ignavibacteriales > Ignavibacteriaceae > JBIQJD01. The sequence goes on from JBIQJD010000020.1 coordinate 17,636, forward strand.
TAACCCAGCAATACTTTTCCGGTAGTTCCAAATCTTTTAATATCAACTCAACAATCTCATAATCTTCTACGCCATCCAGATCAATGCAACGCCAATCATTTATTCCCTGGATTCCGCCAAGCCCGGTAGAATTATTCCATTCCATATTGTTTATATCGTCTTCAGTTTGAATTTCACTCTGCCATTTATCCCAAATAATCATTGGTCTTTTACCTTTCAACGGCAGCACATTTATATTCATCAACTTTTTATAAGTCTTTGCTATTTCTTTATAGGTACTCATAATAAATTCCTATTTACTATTGAATGATCCCGCCTTGCGGGAAATGACTACTTAATGACGGCGAAGCCGAATGACTATTGAATGACTTCTTTCTCAATCTTTTAATCTTTCAATTTTGAAATCTTGCAATTTCCCGATATCGAAAGTCCTTATTGCTTCCTTCAGCGAATCCATATTCAAATGAGAATAAATTTCAGTGGTAGAAATCGAAGAATGCCCAAGCAGCTCTTTGATTGTATAAAGCGAAACGCCTTTCTGAGCAAGGTTAGAAGCAAACGAATGTCTTAATGAATGAAAGTGAATTGATTTATCAATTCCTGCAGCTCTGCAAGCTTTCTTAAAAGCTTTGGAAAAATAATCACCGGTATATTTCTCACCACTTGGTTTACTAAAGACGTAGTTACTCCCAATCGGAATTATTTTTTCATTCTCTCTTTGAGCTTGCCCGCCGTTTAGGCGGGTTAGGATTGAGGTGAGGGCTTCATCGCAAATAGGTATATACCTTTGATTCCTTCCTTTAGTAGTAAATTCCTCATCTCCGACAGTAATTATCCTGGTATTAAGATTTACATTTCGCCAAGTCAAATTCACTAATTCATTTAACCGCATTCCTGTGTAAAATGCAGTAACGACAAAATCTTTTACGACTGATACTTCAACTTGCTTACATATTAATTCTAAATGTTCTTCATTTATGTAAGCCGGATTTACCTGCTGCTTTTTCGGCAGCTTAACTTTTACGAAATAATTCTCTTTGACATAGCTCCAATCAACAGCTTTATTAAACGCAGCTTTCAGAGTTTTAACATAGACGCGATGACCCTTAACAACTTTCCGCTGAAGGTGAGAGATGAAGCTTTCAATATCTTTTAATCCAAGAGAATGAATAGGTCTTTGGCTGCCGAAGTAATCCGTTAAATGCTTTAGCGAGATGATTACAGATTTATGATAACCTGCTGAGCGATTCTCTTTTATTAAATTAGAATACTCTTCAGCAAACACCCTCAGCGTTATTACTTCTTTTTGGTCCTGGGAGGGAATAATAGAAAGCAGCACCTTCAGCTTTTCTATATCCTCAACAGAAAATTGTTTTAGTATGTTGTTAAATCCTTCCATCTTGCTTAAGCCAATAATTTTAATTTTTTGTTACTTCCATTTTCTAAACCGACCTCAAATAAATTCCGTTAAAAAATTTTGAGTAATGAAGCGTTAAACAGAAAAAGCTGTTTGAGCGAAGCGAGTTCTTTTTCTGTAGCGGAATGGAACAAAATTTTAGGAATTTATTTGCAGTCTTGATTTTTTGTTTCTTTTGTATCAAGACAAAAGAAAAGAGAACTGCTTTAAGAAGGCTCATCTTCTTCCTCATCTTCATTCTGATCTCTGTCATCTGCCCGCCCGCCGTTAGGCGTGGACTTCTGATCTCTGTTTTTAAAAATCCAGTCATCTAATTCCGCCTTAGAAAAGAACAACATCTTGCCTGTTGGTCTATGGCACGGAATAATCTTTCGTGATGTTAATTTGTAAAGGTAGGAATGAGAGAACCCAAGATATTGTGCAGCTTGTACGAAGTTAAGCGGTTGATCGTTTTGTCTTTTAAGAAGAGATTTGATTTCTTCTAACGAGTTTGCTATTGCATCTTTTTTCATTTTCTTTTCTTCTCCTTTTTTTATCACAAACAAAAAGGGGAAGATGAAGGGGAACAAGCGGGGATTTCGTGGGGATTTCGGGGATTATCCTTTTTAGGAAGCTCTAAGTTTTTCTGTGGTTATCAATGACTATTAAACCGCCATCCTTATCTTTTTTAATTTGCAATTCAAACTTTCTAAAATAGTCACTGATTGAATTTTCATTTCTTTTAGTAATCTTATAATTCTTTCTTTTTAATTCATCAACAACTATACTGCTGATAGCTCTTTTTGTTTTAGTCTCTTCCAACACTTCTGTAATCTTCTTTTGCTTAATCAAAGACTCACAAGTTTCTTTAGCAAACTTTTTTAATTGCTTAGGAGGTATTTCAATTTCAGTGGGTTGTTCCTCTTTTTCAATTTTTATTTCTTTCTGATATTCTCTTGGTCCGATAATTAAATTAAAAAATGAATCCGGTCTTACCGGAGCCAAAGGAGGATCATAAATATCTCTCATTCTCTTTATAGCTTTTTCAATGTGCTCAGAATGTTTGCTGCACAAACTGTACAACCTTTGCATTTTATCAATGTCCGATGTCCCTTCGATAAAATCCAAAATATCCGTTAACTCAAAACTTCTTTCTTCCCACCAATCATCAATATCTTGTTTTGCAAAATTCTGTGCTAATCTTATATAGTCTGTCAATATCTTTTTAATTTCATCTTCTTTTAAATCATCTTCCAAAAAATTAAAACCATAAAGTGCTTCGTTATCATATTCTTCAACTTCAGCAGCATAAACCGCAAATCTTCTATCAATACACTGTGAGCATTTACCACAGTGAGCGTTTCCGCGTTCTTTATTTCTTGTTACACTGCAAGAAACAGAGCTGTCCAATATATCCAGTTCATTATGATCTTTTATTACTTCTACGACATCTGTTTTGGTTTTGAGTAAATATGGATTGTAAATATGAAAATCTTCCTCAGCAATTGCCGAAAATAAATCCTGTAATCGTGCAAGTGTTTGAGGATGAGTAGTCCTGCTTGCCCTTCCATTCATCAAATCCTGAGTCTCTGCAAAGTTTAATGAGGTAATTCCATTCTCATAAACGTAAATACAATTTTGTTTATAGGTAGCAGCAATTGCAAATGCAATAGAACAGTACAAAAGAGCTCTCGTTCTTTGAGTTTCATCTCTTGATTTTATTCCGTGCAAACCGCAATGAAATTTATAATGGTTGCACCTTTCACCATACACATTTTTTAGTGCTTCATATATTGTTCGTTGTGTCATTATTGTCCCCGGCTGTCCGGACTGATGACTAACTAAGCATACTTCAGCATCTGATGCTTTCAGCATTTCAATAGCCCCTGCAAGCGAATCAATTCCACCCGAAAACAAAGAGACTTTCAATTTCTCCGGCTTGTGCACTTCAAATTTTTCGTTATCAAATATATTAGTTGGGAAGTCTGCTCCTGCTTTATAAAAATTAAATTTATAACTATGATCGCCGCTCATAAAACATAAAGCTTGTTCCATCAATTCTTGTATGTCTGGTCTTTTCCAAAAATTATAATCTCGTACATTAAAATGAAAATTAAATGCTCTGCTCCAGCCGTGATATTCTGTATCGTCCGGATTACCTCTATAAGTTTTCCTATCAGCCGCAAAAATGTATCCGACAATTTCTAATAAATCTTTTAATCTATTATTCAGCTTGTAAATTTTTGTAACAAAGTCGTTAAGGTTAATATTTACATTTTGTCCTTTGCACTCTTTTCTATGTTCAAGCTCTAAATACTTCGGATTACCATTGTATTCTTTGAGCTTAACACCATTACAAGCAATTATATGTTCAGTGAACTCATTCATTTAGCTTCTTCCCTTACTTGTCCGCCCTCTTGGCGGAAGAGTTCACTTTTCATTTTACCAAATGATCTGTTTAAGAAATATTTTACCTCGCTTTCATCTGGAAAATCACCTTTAACATTTTTATTGAACCATCCGGCAGAAAATGATTCTGTTATTTTAGCTGTTTCAAAAGCGTGTTTGGATATATGATCTACTTGCGTCTCTATCTCTTTTGAAAATTTTTCTCTTTCACTAACATTACTGATTTTAATAGATGCTTCTCTTTCAAGAAAATATTTCAGATACCTTTCGGTTAGTTTTGAAAAGTACAATCTTGATAATTCACAAAAGCCTGATCCATTTGAAGCTTTACGGAATACAGCTTCGTTATCAATTCCTTCGCTGAAAAAGGTTTGACCTCTTTCTATATTTTGTTTATACCAGTTGTTTACAGCATCTATAGCAGCTTGTCTCGCAAATGTTTGATACTCGTGTGAAGCTACTTCATCGCTTTTATATTTTGTTGCACCTTTTGCTAATCTTATTAAAGATAATTCTTCCTTATCTAAAATCTTTTTTTCTGTCAAATACTTTATTGGATCGTTTTTCTGAAAAGCTAAAGAAACGTGTACTAAAAATTCAAACGCTGCATTTATCGAAGGGTCATTTTTTAGGTTTGTGTATTGTGATTGTACGTTCCGAAGTGTGCTTTGTGCAATTGATAAAACTTCTGCCTGTCCTAATGAATATCCGGCTAAGCCATCAACAATATTTCGCCAGATCTGGGATTTAGGAAGATAACCATATCTCTTATGCCCCATAAGTTACCTTAGTAAGTACCGTAAAAAGTATTTATAGATCTTCAATAACAAATTCCTCATATAATTCATCTACCTGATAAAACTAAAGAAAGACAGAAATAATCGCAAGAAGAGAAGCGAAAATCTTTATATTTTCTGCAAAACTGACTAAGTTACAATCCATAATCACATTAATTTTGGAAATTATTCAATGCAATCAGATTTAACTTTTTTTACAAACGAACCTGGCTCAACACTATTAGATAGGTTTATAAAAACTCTTAAAGATGGAAAGTATTTCGATGTACTTGTAGGTTACTTCCGTACAAGCGGCTTCTTTCGTTTATATCAATCCTTTGAATCAATTGATAAAATAAGAATCTTGGTAGGTTTGAATATTGATAAAAGAACTTATGAAATAATTGAAGAATCCCGGCAAACGACAATTGACTTTGAAACTAACCAAAATACTCGCACTACTTTTACCTCTGCTGTTGTTAACGAATTAGAAAAGTCGGAAGATTCTTTTGATGTAGAGCTTGGTGTTAAAAAATTTATAGAATTTCTTCAATCCGGCAAGCTTGAAATCCGTGCTTATCCTTCCAAAGACATCCACGCAAAAGTATATATACTTCGCTTTAATGAAACAGATAGAGATTACGGTAGAGTAATAACCGGTTCTAGTAATTTTTCTGAATCCGGATTTGTCGCTCAAAGAGAATTCAATGTTGAACTGAAAAATTCTTCTGATGTAAAATTTGCTCTCGAAAAATTTGAAGACTTATGGAAAGATGCTGTTGATATATCCAAAGATTATATCGAAACAGTGCATACAAAAACCTGGTTGAATGATATTATCACACCTTATGAACTCTATCTAAAATTTCTTTATGAATATTTCAAAGAAAAAATTAGTGTTGATAAAGAAAAGCTTTCCAAAAGATATACTCCGATTAATTTCCGTGAACTGGAATATCAATCGGAAGCTGTTAAAGATGCAAAAGCCAAATTAGAAGCTTATGGTGGTGTATTCATATCTGATGTAGTGGGTCTTGGTAAAACATTTATTTCTGCATTATTGGCAAATGAACTCGACGGTTATAATCTTGTTATAGCGCCACCGGTTTTATTGGATGAAGAAAATCCTGGGTCCTGGAGAAATATTTTTTCTGACTTTAAAATTGCTGCTGATTATGAATCTATAGGAAAACTTGAGAAAATAATTAAGAGAGGAACTGAAAAGTATAAGAATGTTTTTATAGACGAGGCACATCGTTTCCGTTCTGAATCAAATATAACATACGAGCTGCTCGCTCAAATATGTAGAGGCAAAAGAGTTATTCTTGTTTCGGCAACACCACTTAATAATACCCCCTCAGATATTTTAAGTCAAATTAAACTCTTCCAAAGCGGAAGAAACAGCACCATACCAAATATTAAAAACCTTGATGCTTTCTTTAAGACATTAGAGAACCGGTTAAAAGGGCTTGATAGGCAAACTAACAAAGATGAATTCCTGGCTATTGTGAGAGACAATGCAAAGCAAATTCGGGATAATATTCTCAAATATTTAATGGTTCGCAGAACCAGATTTGAGGTTACTCAATATTTTAGTGAAGATTTGAAAAAGCAAAAACTCAAATTCCCGGAAGTTGAAGACCCAAAACCTATCTTATACCAATTTGATGAAAAAATAAATTATGCCTTTGATCATACGATCAAAGCATTAACTAATCCTGCTTTTACTTATGCAAGATATTCTCCGTTACTTTATTACAGCGGAAAAGAAAAACTAACTCAGATTCAACGACTCTCTCAAGAAAATTTAAGAAGCCTTATGAAAATTCTTCTTATCAAAAGACTTGAGAGCAGCTTCTTTGCTTTTAAAAACTCTCTGAATAACTTCATTGAATCTTATAAAGCATTTATAAATGCTTATGATAACGGTAAGGGTTCTGTTTTTATTAGTAAAAAATATATTGGTAAAATCTTTGAGTTTCTTGAGGACGAAGATTATGACAAGATAGCAAAATTAATTGAGGAAGATAAAGCTGAAGAATATAAAGCATCTGATTTTGCGCCTAATTTGATAAAACATCTTGAATCGGATCTTTCTACGTTGAAAGAAATTCAATCATTATGGAATGAAATTAACACCGATCCGAAACTTGATGAACTAATTCATCTTATAAAATCAAATTCTATTCTAAAAGATAGTAAACTGATAATCTTCACCGAATCAAAAGATACAGCTGAATATCTCGAAAGAGAACTGCAAAAAGTATTTGGTAAAACTGTTTTAGCTTTTTCCGGTCAGTCCACTGCAAATGTTAAAGAAAAAATTATAGAAAATTTTGATGCTAAAGTTCGTAGACCTAAAAATGATATTAAAATTTTAGTTTCAACAGAAGTTTTATCGGAAGGAGTTAATCTTCATCAATCAAACATTGTAATCAATTATGACATTCCCTGGAATCCGACACGTTTAATTCAAAGGGTAGGCAGAGTGAACCGAGTTGATACTAAGTTTGAGAGAATTTATACATACAATTTCTTCCCTACCATCAAAAGCAATGATCTTATAAAGCTTAAAGAAGCTGCTGAGGCAAAAATCCACGCATTTATTGAAATGCTCGGTAACGATGCACGTTTATTAACTGAAGGCGAAGAAATTAAATCTCACGATTTATTCCAGAGATTGACTTCAAAGAAAACAATTACCGGTGAAGATGAAGAAGTAGAGAGTGAATTAAAATATCTTGAAATTATCCGGGATATTCGTGATAACAATGTTGATCTCTTTTCAAAAATAAAACATCTTCCCAAGAAAGCACGTTCAGCTAAGAAGTACAATCTCCCTCTCCCCTTGGGAGAGGGCTGGGGTGAGGGTTTATTAACATACTTCCGTAAAGGCAAACTTCACAAGTTCTTTTTTACTTCCAGCAATGAATCTAAAGAACTTGATTTTCTTGAATCAGCAAAAATTCTTGAATCAGATGTTAATACAAAGCGGGAAAAAATAGAAAGAGAATTCTATACATTCTTAGAAAAGAACAAAGAAGCATTCAAAGTTGCGACATCCGAATATGAACCTGAGTCAACGACTCGGGGTGGCAGAGATAATGTTACAAAAATTTTAAGGATTCTAAGGTCTAAGCAAGTAAAAAATTATCAAGGATTCACTGAGGATGATGACCTCTATGTTCAGAAGGTAATAAAGCTTCTTGAAGATGGAGCTTTACCAAAACAAACAACTAAAAGTGTTGCACAAGCTCTTATTGGTATTGAAGACCCAATAAAAATTTTATCAAAAATAAAAACAAATATTCCTGAAGAATTTTTTACAGAACATATAAGTCATTCTTCTGCCGATGTCTTTGGACCAAGAGAAGTAATTTTATCCGAATATTTAAAAAAATGAATTTCCTCTCCTTAATAAGGAGAGGATTAAGGTGAGGTTTATGAATAAACTCGAAGCTAAAAACCTTGTATTTAATACTTTCGAAAATTCTTTCGATGAATCCCGCTTCGTTTACTTCGTAAGAAATCTTTTAAACAATCTTGATGAATCAAAAAGCCAAACTTGGGCTGGCAGTTATATCCCGGAATCATTTAGAAATGCTATTAAATCCTACAAACGAATAGGACAATACACATCTAAAGATAATAATGTTGTGGATGTCCTTATAGTTAATGTTAAAAGGGATATTACTCTAGAAAGAGCCAGAACTCTCCAAAGAAATTTTATCGCACGACACTTAAAGCAGCGTAATCACGAAGCCGCACTTGTTGCATTTTTTACTGAAGGTTACGATGATTGGCGTTTTTCTCTCGTTAAGATGGATTTTAACCTAAACAAAACAAGAGTTGAAATAGAACTTTCACCAGCAAAGAGGTATTCTTTTCTAGTTGGTGCAAACGAAAGAAGCCACACTGCTCAAAGCCAGTTTCAGAAAATATTAACTGAAATTCCAAATCCAAATCTTAATGAACTTGAACAAGCTTTCAACATAGAGACAGTTACTAAAGAATTCTTTCTTCAATACCGTAATCTTTTTATTCATACCAAGCTTGAACTTGATAAAGTATTAAAGAATGATGCAAAGCTCAAAACAGAATTTGATTCTAAAAATGTAAACTCTGTTGATTTTTCAAAGAAGCTATTAGGTCAAATTATCTTTCTTTACTTCTTACAAAAAAAAGGTTGGTTTGGTGTTGAGAGAGATTCTGATTGGGGAACCGGTTCAAAGAAATTTTTGCGAGAACTTTTAGATAAAAAGCACGGAGATTATAAGAATTTCTTCAATGATATTTTAGAACCTCTGTTTTACGAAGCATTAAGATATGATAGACAAGATTATTACTATAGTCGTTTCAACTGCAAGATTCCTTTTCTTAATGGTGGTTTATTCGATCCAATAAATAATTATGATTGGGTTCATACTGATATAATTTTACCAAATGAGTTGTTCTCAAATAAAAATAAGACATCCCAAGGTGATATTGGCGATGGAATATTTGACATTTTTGACCGTTATAATTTCACCGTAATTGAAGATGAACCTCTTGAAAAAGAAGTTGCTATTGACCCGGAACTGCTTGGAAAAGCTTATGAGAAATTTAATGCTATCCGCCCAGACAACTTTGCTGAATACATTAAAGTATTAAAGAGCGGGAAAAAAGGAGAGGAAAATAAATTTAATAAACAATACGGTGTTTATTATACCCCAAGAGAAATTGTTCACTATATGTGCCGTGAAAGTTTAATAAATTATCTTGCTTCAGAATTCGGCGATAGAACAGATGCTTATCAGAAAGTTTCAACAGAGCAGCTTGATGCTTTTGGAAATACTGTTAGAAAAGGGCAGCTTTCTTTAGAAGCTGAATATAAACCAAATCCTTACATTCCTAAGGAAGATATTGAAACGCTAATAAATTATGGTGAATTGCTTGGTGAAAATGAAGCTGTAGTAGAGTCTAAAGGAAAGGAAACAGAAACTTATTATCACAAACTGCCGGAAAGTATAAGAAAAAATGCAAAGCTTATTGATGAAAAGCTTGCTGATATTCTAATCTGCGATCCTGCTGTAGGTTCCGGTGCTTTCCCTGTTGGGATGATGCACGAAATAGTTAGCACCAGAAATCTTCTTACTACTTTCATTAAAGATAAAACCAGAACAATTTATAACTTCAAACGGGAATGCATTGAAAAATCCTTATACGGAGTTGATATCGATTCCGGTGCGGTTGAAATAGCCAAGCTGCGTTTGTGGCTTTCACTTGTTGTTGATGAAGAAGATTTTAAAGAAATAAAACCGCTTCCTAATTTGGATTATAAGATTGTTAAAGGAAACTCATTACTTGGTTTTCCAGATGGTATTGTAAAGAATGTTGCAATTGAAAAAGAAATAGAATCTCTGAAAGAAAAATACTTTAGTATTACTGATGTTAATGAAAAGAGAAAATTAAAAGCTGATATTGAATCAAACTTCTCAATGTTGATAGAATCAGCAAAACACTTTTCCGATAAGGCAATAGATATTTCATTCGATTTCAACTTTTATTTCTCGGAAGTATTTCATCATAAGAAAGGTTTTGATATTATTATTGCCAATCCACCATACGTAGATGTAAAAGGTTTAGAACCAAAATATGTAAAAACATTATTCAGTTTATATCAAACAGCCACGAACAGAATTAATCTTTATTCAATTTTTATTGATAAAAGTTTAGACTTATTAAATAATAAAGGTACTTTGGTTTTTATTAATCCCAACTCATTACTTGTTAATGAATCATATCAAAAAATTAGACAAAAAATACTTCCATACGTTAATAAACTTATAAAGCTGCCTGATAATATCTTTGAAAGTGCTATAGTAGAAACAATGATTTTGTTATTGGATAAAAGCAATTGTGGTGAGTATGTATTTAGCAAAGTATTTAAGAACAACGAACAATTTGATTTTAATAAAATTGTCTTTAATACTCATAATAAAAACACTTGGAAGAAAGATAATCGAAACGTTTTTTCAATATTTTTTGATAATAATATACAGAACCTTTTAAGTAAGATTGAAAACGCATCCAAACCCTTTAGTGATTTTTCAGATTTTTCATTGGGAATTACACCATACGATAAATATAAAGGACATTCACAAGAAACAATTCAAAAAAGAAAATTTCACTCAAAGACTAAAGTAAATAATAAATATGTTCCATTAATATCCGGCGTGAATATTCAACGATTTTTCATATCAAATAAAATTGAAGAATATCTTTATTATGGCGAATGGTTAGGAGCGCCACGAGAGAGAAGATTTTTTACTGTCCCAAGAATAATTGTCCGCCAAATAATTTCCGGTAATCCTTTAAGGAAAATTTGAGGCTACACCTCTGAAGGGCTCTACTATACTCAGATAGGTTTCGGTATTATACCAAAAGATGGAAAATCAGACACGTCAAAGTTTTTTACTGCATTGTTAAATAGTTCTCTAATAAATTTTTATCATTCTTATAAATTTTTAGATACTGAGAAAGTCATTTTTCAGAAAATACTTATTGCAAACTGCAAAGAGTTTCCAATAAAAACCAATTTTATTCATTACGTTTCTAAAGTTGTTCCAGTCGTTGAAAAAATTCTAAAAGCCAAACAGCAAAATCCCCAAGCCAACACGCAGCACTTAGAAGATCAGATAGACATAATGGTTTACAAACTCTACAACCTCACCTACGAAGAAGTAAAAATAATAGACCCGGAGATTGAAAAGTTAATTTCTGAAGAAGAATATGAAAAATACGAAACCAAATAAATATTCTATATTGGAATTTTTTAAAATGAGGATTACAAAATGAAACTTAGAGAAGTATCTGTAAAAAAATTTAAGAACATATTGGATTCAAATCCTGTTGTAATTCAAGATGATATAACTTGTCTTGTTGGAAAAAATGAATCCGGAAAAACAGCATTCCTTCATTCTCTTTATAGGCTAAATCCTGCGAGACCAAATGCAAAGTTTTACTATCCTGATCAGTATCCTGCCTGGTTAGAAAAAAGGGACCGTCTTCAAGGTATAGATTTAGAATTACAAATACCCATCAGTACAGTATTTGAATTAGAAGACAAAGAAATTAAAGAATTAGAAAATAAATTCGGAGCTAATTTTCTTAAAAAGAACCTGATTAAAATTGAAAAAAATTATAAGTCAGAATTGGTAGTAACTTTTACTTTTGACGAATCAAAAATCGTTAAACATTTTTTATCTCAATTGAATATTGAGAATGAAATTCTAAAAGAATCGAAAAAATTTACATCGTTTCAAGAAATTGATGAATGGATAAATTTGTTAAAATCATCTGAGGGAGAGGGCAAAGAAAAAAGAATATCATCTGGTGCAGAGGTTGAAAAATTAAAAAAACATTTTTTTGCTAATAAAGATTTAAACAATTTAGTAAGGGAAGAAATATTAAAATATTTTCCTGTAATTTTTTATTATGATGAGTACAGTAATCTTCCTTACTCGGTAAATATTAAACATATATTACAGACTGATCCAAAACAACTCGATGATGACGAGCTAACTGCAAGATCATTATTACGGTTGGCTGCTGCTGAAAACGATTACTTGTTAAACCCAGATTATGAGCGAAGGAAAAGGGAACTTGAAAATGTCGCGAATGCATTAACTGATGATGTTCTTAAATACTGGGGCCAAAATCCTGATTTAAGAGTTCAACCTGATATTAGTCAGAAAACTGAGAATACGCCCAAAGGTCAACAAACTGTTCTTGATGAACTAAAAATAAGAATTTGGGATCAAAGACATTCGCTTTCACTTCCATTCAATGAACATTCAACCGGATTCAGATGGTTTTTCTCTTTTTTAGCAGCCTTTTCTGAATATGAGTTTGATAATAATCCTGTATTGATACTCCTTGACGAACCTGCTTTAGGTTTGCACGCCAAGGCTCAATCTGACTTCTTACGCTTTATTGAGGAAAGATTATCCGAAAGATGCCAAGTCATTTATAGTACTCATTCACCATTTATGGTACAGCCAACCAAATTAGAAAGGGTAAGAACAGTCGAAGATTTAGGCCGTGAAGAAGGTGCAAAAATTAGTCAAGATGTTCTTACGAAAGACCCAGATACTTTATTTCCATTGCAAGGTGCATTAGGCTATGACTTAATACAAAATCTTTTTATTAATACTGATAATCTAATTGTTGAAGGAACATCAGACTATACATATTTAGTTGTAATATCTGACTTCTTGAAAGAGCAGAAAAATAGAAATTTCTTAGACTCCAAATGGTCAGTTTTACCTGTTGGCGGTATTGATCTGATTCCGACTTTCATTGCTCTTTTAGGGTTTCATCTAAAGTTAACTGTTGTTATTGATGCACAAAAAGAAGGTCATCAGAAGCTATCTAATCTTGCATCCAAGGGGTATTTATCAAATAAAAGGATCATTACAATAGGAAATATTCTTAAACGTAAATATGCTGATATAGAAGATTTGTTTTCTCCAGATGATTATATAAATATTTATAATACTGCTTTTAATACTAAAATTAAAGCGCAAGAATTAACTGGAACTGATCCAATAATATCAAAAATATGCAGACACCAAGGTATAGATTCATTTGATCACGGTAAACCGGCAGATATTTTATTAAGGAAACGAGATGAAATCTTACCAAAATTAAGCAATGAAACTTTGGAAAATTTTGAAAAACTCTTTGAAGCTATAAACAAGACTTTGGATAAATAAATGCCTGAACAACACAACTTAGGGTTAAACAAAGCTGGTGTTGTCAAAGCTTTCATTTTTAGTTATGATAAAAATTCGTAACATAAATCCTTATGCACTTTACATTCACTGTGATGCTGCTATGGATTATGGTCCTAAAAGTCCGGGTGGTGTTGGTATCGTAATAGAATTTCCTGATTCCGTTGACCTAGAACCAATAAAATTAGAGATAGGCAAATATACCGGTGCTAACATAGAACGTTTAGAACTTGAAGCTATCATCAAGGGAATGGAAGAAGTGTTGAAATTATTTGAACATCAATATGACGCACTTAAAAATGTAAATGCAATAATTATTACAACCGATAGACATAGTTTAAATGATAATGAAAAAACAAGTCCTTTTAGAATTAAAGATTGGCGAAAAAATAATTGGCATAATTACGAAGGAAAGGCAATAAAGAATAGTGACTTACTAGAAAAACTTGATAAAACTCGAAAGAAATTATCAGATAAAACATATCGTTCAGTACGTATTGAATTTCTCCCGAGCAAATTTAATAAGGCTGCGGATAAACTATCAAAAAAAGGGAAAAAGAAAGCATTAACTTCTGACTCTATCGCAATAAAAAGTTTGAAGCAAGGGAAAAGAAAATTTGATGGTGAAGAAATTAATTATTCATTCCTAAAAGTGAAAGATGAATATGAAATTCACATATATAAGAAGGAACCAGTCCGTGATCAGTGGGAAATAAGTGCAGAGATTTTCAAAGGTGAATTCTTAGGGAAAAAATTAAAAATTTATACAGACGATGAATTAGTTAAAAAATTACATAGGCATCATAAATATAAAGTTCGCATTAAAAACGTTTATCAACACCATATAATCATTTATAAAACTTTTAACGAGGTAAAGAAAAAGCCTGAAGAAAACAATCAAGAAGTTTTTGGAATAATCAAATGATTAAGTCACTTCAAATAAGAAAAGAAAGTGAAGAATTTTACGAAAAAGAAAAATGGATTTTATTTGGGAAAGAACTCTTAAATTATATAGGGTTCCCCGCAAATGTGTTATTATCCTTTAAGGACGCTCGCGAAAAAGCAATATTATACGAAACAATTGAATTCCTTAAGGCAAATGATAAACAGTTACGATTAGAGCAATTAAAGCAATTAGGAGATATAAATAGTATAAAGTATCAGCTAAAAGAATATTTTGATAATTATGCTGCTATAAAATCAGATTTCATAAATCTTCTTAAATCAAAGAATTATTTTCCAAAGTTCGTTACACCGCTTCAGAAATACTTTTCTGAAAATCTTTCTCCCAAAGACCCGCATAAATTTTTGTTTGATAATAATCTTTTATACTTCCCGGATAACGAACAAAATCTTATTAACGAAATTGAATTCCGATTTTTGGGGAAAAGAAGTAAGTATTTCCTTATTTCTGGCAACCCGGAAACCGGTAAAACAATTCTTGGATTTCAAATTGGTTTTAACTTTTTAAGTAAAGGTAAAACTGTTTATTATTTTAGATTTTTTTCTGGATTGGACATATCTCTTTTGTGGCAAGATCTGTTAATTCTTAATGCTTCAGAAAATGTATTAGTGATTGCGGATAATTGCCATATAGATTTTGGTAATTCAGCTTTTATTTGTCAGAATTATGATAAAATAAATAATCTTAATATTCTATTTCTATCGCGTCCTACAAGTAAGGAAACATTACCTGTAAGCGAATATGATAATGTTTCTTTCAATGATTATTTTGAAGGATCACATTTTTATCTAACATCCAATGAGTTTGAAGATAAAGCTTCGGGAATTATCGATAAGTACAAAGCTTTTTATGAAAGCCGATATGAAGTAAAATTAGAAATTGGTAATAAGCAATTTGTAATAAACAATTCTCACCAGAATTTAATAACACTTTATTATAACTTAGAGTTTTGGGAACCGTCAGTAAGACTTGATAAATTAGAAAATAAGAATAAAATATTCAGAAGCCTTTATACTAAATATTTAGAAAATGAGCACTCCGAAAAACTAATACTTCTTGCCGTTTTATATAAATATGAAATTTATTATGAAGCAAAAGACGATGAAGTAAAAGACTTGGATAAGCTTTCATTAAACGGAGTAGTTAGAAAGCATCCACAATCTAATTATTACTATCTTTATCATTCTTCTTTTGCTAAACTCTTATTAAATGCATTTACTGTTCATTCATCTTTTCAACGGTATAAATCCTTAGAACATTTTTGCTATTCAAAAATTAAAAATCACATTCTTTCTTTTAAGGACTTTCCTTTAAACCTTGTAAGTATTTTCCACTATTTAATAAATAATCACGCTCTTAATACTGCTGTAAATCTCTTAAAAAATGATTTGATCTTTCAGAAGTTTATTAAATATTTTATGAATTATGGGCACAGCTTAACACTATTATTTATTCTATATCGTATTCATAAAAAGAATTATCATTTAGCGAACAAAATATTTGAGAGTATTCCTTCTTCAACTTGGGCAAACAATTTTAGGAATTTGACTATCGCTGGTATTTCAGTCGGCTTATTAAAGATGAACAGTGTTGCACATAAAAAGGCAGAAGAAGTTCTTGCTGAATTTAAAATTGAGGAGCTAATTGATTTCTCTCGTAAAACAAAATTTAACCTCTTAGCCAACTCCCTGAGAGAACTTGATAAAATATCCGGTCAACTAAACATCGGCTTTAAAATATATAGCAGTCTCTCAACTAAGGAACTACTTAAAAAAATTTACGAATCATCACTTGCACATATTGGTAAAGGCTTAAGCGAATTATTTTTTGTTAATAAAAAAAGAACTTTAGATATTTTTTATCAAATAGATAAAGAATTACTTATAAATAAAATAAATGCATCAGATATTAAATATATTAGTAAGACCTTAAATGAGTTAAGTAGATTTGACAAGGATTTTATTTCTGAAATTTTCACTAATCTTAATAATGATATTCTTATTTCGAAGTTAAAACTGGTAGATATTGAAGGAATTGGAAGATCATTAAATGAATTTGGAAATATTAATCTTGAAAAAACAAAAGAAATCTTTCATCAATTAGATGATCAATTTTTTGCTGACTTATTTAAAAATACATCCCTCACACAAATTGCTCACAGTCTAAGTGAAATGTACAGTATAGATGAACAAAAGATAGAACGAATCTTTTATTTATTAGATACTCATATTATCCTTAATAAAATTCATAATAAAAATACTACTCTGCAAAAGCTGGGTAATGCTTTATCTATATTTCGAAAGGTAGATAAATCAAAGACAAAAACACGGGAAATTCTAAAAGGAATAGAGTCGCAAAACTTTGTTAGGAAAGCAAGCAGCATTTCCTTTAATAACATTTGTCTGGGAATTGTAGAAATTGGTGTAATAGACAAAGAACTTGCATTAAATATTTTAGTCGGTATTGATAAGAAATCTTTTTTACAAAAAGTTCAATCTGAAAGCTTTCAGAATCTCGGTAGAGCATTAAACAAGCTGAAAAAATTTGATAAAAAATATTCTATTTATATTGCATCTCAAGTTAACTGGCAAGATGTTATATCAAAAAGTGATAACATCTCTTTTGCCCAATTAGCAAATTGTTTGGCAGATTTAAGAAGATTTGATAAAAAATTATCTGGAAATATATATCGTTCAATGTATATAAATTGGTTAGTGACGAAAGCAAGAAAATCGCAAACATCCATTATTAAAGACTCATTAAGGAAATTGCGAAATGTTGACGAGAAGACATCGCGGGAAATATTTAATCAATTATTTGCAAATTGAACACAAAAATATCTGCTTTTTTGTCCAGTTTTTTAATTAAAAAACTGGACATTTTCGTATATTTGCACTATATATAACCTATGAAAATCACTGAATATATAGCGAATTCCATAGATAGACTGCCCAAAGGTTATGTTTTCACCTATGCAGATTTTATAAACAAGGTGAATGGCATTGAAGCGCAGCGGAAATCCCGACCTGTCGGGAAGGAAGCTGTCATTAAAACCCTTAATCGTTTGGCTGCTTCGGGTAAAATAGCTAAGCTTTCAAAGGGTAAATACTATAAACCGGAAAAATCTGCCTTCGGCAAATTACAGCCAAACCGCTATCAGATCGTAAAGGACCTGTTAGAGGAAGATGGTAAAATTACCGGCTATCTAACCGGTTACAGCATTTATAACCAGTTGGGATTAACCACGCAAGTAAGCAATATAATTCAGATCGGCAAAAATACTGTACGTCCCGGATTAAGAAGAGCGGGTTACAAAATATCTTTTGTCCTGCAAAAAAACATTATAACAAAAGAGAACATCCCTTTACTTCAAATCCTGGATTCAATTCGTTACATCAAAAAAATTCCCGATACCACTATTAGCGCTGCCTGTAAAAGATTAATAGAAATCATAAAAGAATTATCCAAAGATAATAAAGCCACTTTAGTTCGGCTCGCATTAAAATATCCACCCGCAGCAAGAGCACTACTCGGAGCTATCTTAGAAGAAATAGGAAATCGTTCTTTGACGAAACCTCTTTCGAAATCCCTAAATCCTATAACAACTTATAATTTATCCGGTGCGGAAAAAGTTCTTTCATCAGTAGATAAATGGAACATTAAATGACATTACACACTGCGGATACAAAAACTTTCAGCGATGCAATTAGGGCAGCTTCAGAGCATTTGAGTATTAATCCGGTGTTTGTAGGAAAAGATTACTGGATAACTCTTGTTTTAAACAGATTATCCAAAACGAAATTTGTAAATGAAACAGTATTTAAGGGTGGCACATCACTATCCAAAGGTTTTGGATTAATCAATCGTTTCTCAGAAGATGTAGATATTGCAATAATTAATGCTTCAGATAAAACTGGTAATGTAGTCAAGAATATAATTAGAACAGTTGAGAAAGAAATAACCAAAGAACTTACTGAAGTAAATCTTGAAGGAGTAACCAGCAAAGGTTCAAGGTTTCGAAAATCAGTCTTTGAATATCCGAGCATAGATAAACAGTATAAGAATAATCGTTTAATAGTTGAGATAAACTCATTTGCTAATCCATTCCCTTATCAGCAATGCACAATAAAAAGTTTTATATATGATTTTCTTAAAGCGACTAACAATGAAAAGTATATTGAAGAATACGAATTACAACCCTTCACAATAAATGTTTTAAAAAAAGAACAAACCTTACTTGAGAAATTAATTTCTCTAATAAGATTTTCATTTGAAGAAGATTCAGTCCAAAGCATCTCAACAAAAATCAGACACTTTTATGATTTATATTATTTGATGAACGATACGGAATGTGCTGAATTTATCAAATCAAGAGATTTCAAAAAGCGGTTTCTCGAAATATTAGAACACGACAAAGAAATATTTGACGAGCCCGAAAACTGGCAGTCAAAACAATTAAATGAATCACCACTGATAATTGATTTTGCAAACACTTGGCAGCAGTTGAAAGAAACATATAAAACAGAACTTTCAGCACTTGCATTTAATGAAATACCTGGTGAAGAAAAAGTATCCGGCAGTCTTAAGGAGTTATTTAAATTGATTCAATGACATCACAAAGGAGCCAATACGTTTATTCTGGAAAATTTTTACAAATAATCCGCTTATCTTGGAAAATTTTTACAATCTTACCTTAAAATTGCTTTCTTTTTGGAAGATTTTTCAAAATGCATAATCTAATCGGGCTGTGTGTTTTGTTTACCCGACTCTGACGTGGCCTGCCCGCCGAATAGGCGGGACAAAACACTATTCAGCAAGTTTCAAAAACTTTACATTCGCTCCGGTCTCGGCTGACAGCTTTTGCATTTAGCTGAAGCCTGCCCCGCTTTTTTGCGGGGTCACTCATCCGCTCCATTTCATTTCGTGACAGCTTCGCTGCAAGATTATTTTTATATTTCGTTCAGCAGTCACAGATTTTTACTACTTTTTTATTTCGGTCTGTGACTGCTTCACTCAATTTATTTATTGCAGTTACGCTGACACTTCATTCCATTCCGCTACTTCGATTCATTCAGCTAAAAGCGATGTTTGCTAAATAATCCCGCTTGAAGCGGGAATATTTTGATCGCAAACAAAAAGCTTGCTCGCCTTCACTCATTTAGTTTTTATAAAATTGCTTCATAATCCCATTGAATGGGATTCAGCCCTCTTATCCACTCCTGAGGAAGTACATTACAGTCTTTTCATAATATGAGTTGACTCAGTTCATCTGACCATTAGCAGCCAGATTTACATAAGAAACATTATGCAACTAACTAAGTAATTCTAACTGATGCTTTGTAGTTCTATCGAAGTCTCATAATGTTGGCTTATGTAAACTCGGCACGAATCCTAATCAGTTCATCATCGCTCATTCCGGGTGGCTCGTACCTCGTCACACCCTTCATTCACTTTCATTAGTGAACCCAAGTAAAACCTGAACATTTCATCCTGTCAGCTTATTGTCAGTAAACATCGCTCATTACGGCGGCTCGTTCCTCGACACGCCTTCATTCAGCTTACATTGGTGAGAAGAGTTGGACACTTTGGACACAATTAATCCCACTTTTCATTTGCGATTTAAAACTCTCAATATTTCCGTCCATTCCGTCCAAACAAAATTTTAGCTGCGTAAATCAGTTCAATCTGTGTCATCTGCGTTCTATCCTTTCCAATGTCAAACAAAAGCAAAACAAACATAAACATTGAACGTTGTCTCTTTCACACTCAATCAATAATTTTTTTATAAAAGAAATTGCGAAGTTTATGTTTATCATTCCATCAAATACTTTTCGTTTAACCTTAATAATCTTCATTCTGCTTTTACTTCTTTCCGGTACCAGCAACTGCCAGTCGCAGCGAAGCGAAGATCCCGGCTTATCTGGATATCAGCAATACTATCCATACAATTATTCTATCAAAAGAACAGTAGCTCGTGTAATAGATGGTGACACTTTTGTTTTAACAGATTCTCAACGTGTAAGAATGTTAGGCATTGATACACCGGAACTTGTAATGAATGGCAAACCTGCTGAATCTTTCTCTGATTCTGCTCATAATTTTACCAAGTCCTTAATTGATGGTAAGATTATCAAACTTACATTTGCCTGCCCGTCCGAAGCGGAGCGAAGGCGGGATGGAAAAGCATTCGACATCTTTGGAAGATTACTTGCATACGTTTGGCTAACAGCCACGAATGGAAAGATTCTCTTTTCATTCAAGCAGAATTATTGAAGAAGGGCTATGCAAGAATCAGCTACTACAACAAAGATAAGCTTTACTATCACATCTTCTATAATCTCAGAAGAACAGCAATCCGAAATAAACTCGGTATCTGGTCCTCAATAGGAGAAGAATAAATTGAAAAAGTATTTCTCATATTTTTCTATTCCTACTTTTAACATTGGGATTTGCGCTTATGCTCAAATACCTTCTTTGGGATTTATAGAAGAAATCTTCAAGCTGCTTCTGTTAATAGTAACTTTTATTTTTACTGTCGTAAAAATCTATCTGATAATTCTTAACGAAGTTAAATCCAGAAAGAATAATCAAGTCAATAAAGAAATTGAATAGAGCGTTGTTTACAATTAATGAACATATTGAGTTACAAGAAATTGCTTCATCAGAAGTATTCCAAAAACTCCGTTCGTTAAAACTCATTGATGAAACAGAACTTCGCAACCTTAAAATCAGAAATGAGTACAAAGAACTTCGCAATAGTTTTACAGCTTCTACTTCCATTCAAATCTTAAGTGAAAAATATTCTCTTTCCGATTCAACTTTGAATAATATTCTTTTCAGAAAAAGAATTCTGAAACTAAAACTTCCTGTCGTTTTTTCTTAATACTCTTTTTCCCACTTAATCAATCAGCCAGTCAGCCAATCTTTGAATCTTTTAATCCTGCAATTTTGTAACCCTTTGTCCACAATCTAATGACGGCGAAGCCGAATGACAGCGAAGCGAATGACTACTGATTTACCACCGTCTATCCAGTCTATAACCAGTCTCTAAATAGTCTCACTGTCAAATCTATACAGTGAAAAACTTCACCATCTTTTTTAGAATTACACCAAGAATTTTCATTAAACATAAGAGGTATCAAAATGGCTATAGTAAAAGGTTCAGTAATTGGAAATTTAAGTGGTAAGCTTGGTAACCTTGCTGCCCGAACTGTTAAGGGTAGAACTATACTTGCTTCAAGACCTGCCAGCTTTAATGCAAGTCAAGATCCTGCGGTTGTTGAAATCAGAAAGAAATTTTCTGTAACCGGCAATTTCGTTAAGGTTCTTCTTTCGCTTCCTTCTTTATACACCATATGGAAGAAAGTGAAATCATTTCGTTTATCGGTCTTTAATTATGCTTTCAAGAATAACTTCGCTTTTTCCTCAACAGAAAAGCCAACTGATCAGAACATTTTAACACCTGGTGGATTCGCACTTCCAGTGCAAGAAGCCACAGTTGAAGCCGATAATGTCTCTGTAGAGCTTTTGGCTCTTAATTCTGCTTCTGTATTCACTCCGGAAGAAGTGAATCTTTCAGCAAATGGTGTGCTGTGTTACTTCAATCCTATCAGTCCTGAGGATCCGGCATATCAAGTTACTTCAATCAATTCCGAATTGGCTGGTTATGATTTCACTCAGCCATCCACAGTTGACATTCCATTGAATGTGTTACAGCAAGCAGTAGCAGCTAAATACCAGAACTCAATTTTGTTCTTTATTGTTGCTTCCAAAGACGCTGAAGGTAAGATTGTTCAGTATTCGGCAACTTATACTAAAAACAGCTAACCTTTAGTAACAACAATCCTTCCAGAAGCCTCGAGTAATCGGGGCTTTTTTATTATCAATTACTCATTGTGTTTGCAGTTCTTTCTATCCTTCGCCCTTTATTTCATCATTTCGCTTAGTGACTCCTATCGGAGACACACGCTTCATTCTTCATAAAAGGCTCTCAATAAACTTAACATTATCATCAAAGGAAATGTAGCTGTTTCCCTTCGGTCAACAACTACAGAGAGATTATCACAGCACATTTGAAATCCTTTCATTCACTTCGCCCTATTTCCTTCATTTCGCTGTACTACATTTCGTCGCTTTGCTATCGCAAAACTAAACTCCATTTCGTTCAGCTTCATTTCGTCAATAAGGCTCTCATTTAATTTTACCTTTAGCGTCAATTGAGTGTAGCTGTGTCGCTATCGCTCCACAACTACCAGAGGTAGTCATCTTAACATTTTATTTCTTTCTCTCTTCTCATTTAATCTTCTGTCGTTATATAAATGGAAAAGAAATAAGAAAACCTTTTGCCCCCTTTGAACAATTTGCTATAAGGCGTTCCAATCTTTTCCTTATTCATTCTCATTACATTCTCAGTCCCATCTGACCTGGCAAGGCAAAAAATACCAGCCATATTTTATCTTATTCGCTTCGCTATTGATAATTGTAATCGGCAGTCTTTTTCGCCTTGCCTTCCTCAGTAAATCAAAAAAGAGGTTGGTAAGGGGGCAAAATGTTTTTTTCGGGGCAGTGTGCTCCGGTCAATCTAAACTGAAAGGTATCCTATGAATGAGAAGTCTTTACTTATGCAAGTGCACCGGCAGCTTGTTAAAAGCGGTTTATATTTTCTTGCTCAAGTTTTATTTCAACATCTTAGCGGTGTGAAAGAAAATAAAGAAGTAGCTCAGTTTATCCTTAGCATTTATCAATAATTTTTTTCTTATTTTTCGTTTAAAGTTCAAAGCCGAATGGAAGCAACAATTTATTTATCGAACACTCACAAAGTTTTAATGGAACGGCAGCCAAGAACTTTCTTTGATGGTGTGTTCAAAAAATATTGCAGTGTATTGTGTTTGTTGTATGGAAAAGTACATACAAAAAGTACATACAAGTACATACAAAATCTGAAAAGTCATCGGGATTCCCAAACAAAAAAAGCCCGAATTCTAAACGAAATCGAGCTTTTTTCAGTAATTTTTGACTACACACCTTCTGATCCGTAGTCAGATGCTCTATCCAATTGAGCTACGGGTGCATCGTATTTAATAAGTGATCAAAAATTAACAAATTTGAGGTGTAAATATAGTGCAAAAAAGAAAGTTTTACAATGAGTTATTCAAGAGCTGCAAAGCTTTTATTCAGCATTATCTGCACGGGTTTGAATTACCTCATCAATTTCTGGTTTTTCAATTGATTGAAGTTCTGTAAAATAAATTTTTATCTCAGTTCCTCCATCAACATTTATTTCCATTCTGCCTTCAAGCTGTTCAACAAACGTGTGAATTAACACAACGCCGAGAGTTTCGGAATTTTCAGGATCAAAATCATGAGGCAATCCTTCTCCATCATCTTTTATGCTTAATGTATATTCATTCTTAATTTTCTGAAGATTGATATTAATTTTTCCCTCATCTCTATTATTAAAAGCATATTTAAGTGAGTTTGTTACAACTTCACTAATTATTAAGCCAAGTGTTATACAGGTATCAAGCCTGAAGTAGATATTCTGCATCTCAATCTCAGTTGTAATGGATTTACCATTTACATTGTAGGAACTGATCAGGTTTTGAACAAGTTCTTCTACATAATCTTCAAAATCAATCCTCTGCGCATTTTCAGCTTTATAAAGTTTTTCATGTACCAAAGCCATTGAACTGATTCTGTTTTTACTTTCTGTTAATGCTTCAAGAGATGCAGTATCTTTTACATTCATTGCCTGAAGATTTAACAAACTTAATATTACCTGGAGATTATTTTTTACCCTGTGATGAAGTTCTTTAAGCAAAAGATTTTTTTCATCCAATGCGGCTTCAATCAAATGTTTTTTCTGCATTAATTCATTAAGCAGAGAAATTATGTCTTCGTTTCTTGTCTGCAATTCCCGCTGAAGTACATCTTTTGCAAGTTTGAATTTTATTGCATTGCTTACTCTTGCTTTTAACTCTTCGATTGTAAATGGTTTACTCAGATAATCAGATGCACCCTTTTTTAGAAGTTCAATTTTAAGCTGGTCATCTGCTTTAGCTGTTAAAAGTATAATTGGTGTGGATGCAAGAATCTGATCTGCTTTTACAGCATCCAAAACAGCATCACCATTTAAATCAGGCATCATTATATCAGTTAAAATCAAATCAGGATTATGTTCACGAATTTTTTGTAATCCTTCCACACCATCAAAGGCTGTAACAACTCTGTAACTCTCTGATAATATTTCAGTGATAAAATTATTCATCTCAATATTATCTTCAATTACAACAATAAGAGGATGCTGATTTCCATACGGCATCTTTTGTTTACGTTTTAAACTGAATTGAGAAGAAGGTTTATTAACAAGTTCAAATTTTAATTCTTCCTGAATAAGAGAAATATCTTCTGGTGTATATTGATTAATTACAACTCCTTCCGGTGCCGATACGGGAATACTTAACCTGAAAACCGCTCCACCTTCATCAGCATTATATACTTCGATATGTCCGTTATGCAAATCAACAAACTCTTTAACGATTGACAGACCAAGCCCGGTACTGCCAATTGTTCTCTTCAATCCTTTTTGTGCAATCTGGTAGCGGTTAAAAATTGAGTTTAGTAACTCTTTATCAATTCCGGGGCCGGTATCTTTTATTTCAATGATTGCATTATTCTCGTTCCCTGATAGAGTACATGTAATTTTACCGCCATTTGGTGTATACTTAAAAGCATTTGAAAGTAGATTGATCATAATTCTTTCAATCTTCTCGGGATCAGCCTGAACTGAAAGTCTTTCCGGCAGATTGAGTTCAAATTTTATATTTTGTTTTAAAGCTAAGGATTCAAAATAAGAAGCAATTAGTTTTATGTTCGAAGTCAGATTCATATTTGCATAATCAAGTTTCATCTCTCCAACTTCAATCCTGGAAAGATCTAGGAGATTATTAACATGTTTTAAAAGTATTCTGGCATTCTGCTGGATAACAAATAAATCACGTTTATTTTCTTCAGTAATACGGCTGCTTGAAATAAGTTTTTCAACAGGACCTAAAATCAATGTAAGAGGTGTGCGGAGTTCATGGCTTACGTTTGTAAAGAAGTTTGTTTTTACACGATCAAGATCCTGAAGTTTTCTATTAAGATCTTCCAATTCAGCATTAGCTTTTTTAAGAAGCATTGTCCGCTCATGCACTTTATTTTCAAGATGTTCTTTTGAATCACGTACACGGATAACCATTGTATTAAATGCATTAGCAAGTTTGCCTAATTCATCATGCTGTTCAACTTTAACCAATGCTGAATAATCACCTGCTGAAATATTTTCAGAAGCTGAAGTAAGTTTCTTCAACGGCTTAGTAATATTGCGGCTTAAAATCCATGCTGCTGTTAAACCAACCAGTAATAAAAGTATTCCAACTACCAGTGAGCGGTTAAAAAAATAATCTGCTGTTGCAGTAACTGTGTCTTTTGATATTTCCACAAGCACTGCCCATGGCGTGCCGGGGATTAATCTTGCTGATGCAAGAACATTTTCACCATTCCGTTCATATTCTAAAAAATTTCCTTTAACCAAAACCGGAACCGGAGGGTTTTCAACTGCCTGCATTAGATTGTTCCATGCGGTTCCATCATTATTGCTGAGATACAGATTTGAATTACTGCCAAGCAGTTCTGTTAATTGATTAAGAGCCTGTTGTGAGGTGTGTAGAATTCTCCACTTAATAACATAGCCTAAAATTTTTTCTTTTGATTTTACTGGTGCAATAACAGGATAGAAAATTGAATCCCGTTCATTATAAAATTTTCCAACCTCCGTTATTGAAATTGGTAAACTTGATTCAAACTTTTTTCTGAAGGATTCAGGTGCAGCAAAACCGCTGTTGGTTTCTGCAATTATTTTTGCTTCATCATCAACCAATTGAATTGATGCAGTTAATGTATCATTATCAGGAATGAATGAAATTAATTTCTTCTTAATGATTTCTTGATCGTTCTGTTGATCATTTCTCAGATAACTTCTTAATTCATTATCATCAGCCTGTGTTTCTGATAATTGGTTGAATCTTTCCGCTGAATTATGCAAAAGAGTACTAAGCTGTTCGGATAAGTTTTTAACACGATCTGCACCAGCAGAAATTACTGCATCATGAACAGAATAATAGGAGAGGGAACTGTATAATAAAATTATTACTAACAGCAGTAAGAAAATAATTAATGGAAGTCTGACCTGGATGGATAAATCAAAAATTGAAAATCGTTTCATTTCCAAACCTTCTAAAAATTACACAACTCCTCTTACAAAAGCGGCGATAAATTCTGTAAATATATTGTCTTACCTAAACCTGATTAGCTGCAAAATAATCATCTAAAAATCAAAAATGAAATTGGAGAGACAAAATATATCTTGCCGGCATTTGAGGTGTGCCGAGGTGATCCCAGTATCTTTTATCACTTAAATTGTTGCCGGTAAAATAGATATTGAACGATGGTGATTTAAAGTATAATCCGGCATTTAAGAGTACGTATGATGGAATTGACAATGTATTTCTGTCATCGTAATAAAATGAACCGCTGTAAATAAATCCTGCACCAAAACCAAGTCCCTTCAGCAACCCGCGAAAGAAATAACTTGCCCAAAAATTTAACGCATGTTTTGGAATTCCGAGCGGCCGTTTTCCTTCAATTTCCGGATTAGCTTTAATAAACTTGCTTTCATTAAATGCATAACCCAAAATCATATTCAACCCATGAATGGGATTGAGACGGATATCCGCATCTACACCGCGGCTTATTTGTGTTCCATCCTGAATAGAACGAATAGGATCATCAGGATTTCTCCTTATTTTATTTTCAACATTAATATCATAATAACTTATTGTTGAAGAGACCGTACCATCTCCCAACTCTATCTTAATTCCGCCTTCAAATTGATTCGCAAATTCCGGTTTAAAAGTTTGTCCGATTGAATTTGGAGCAACAGTAGTTGTACCATTCATATAATTAAGAAACAAGGAGAGATTATCTTTCAGAAGCTGGTAAGTAATTCCTGCCTGAGGTGAAAATGCACCTTGAGTAAAAGCAAGTTTTGCTTTTCTGTTATTGATAAAATCATCAGCACCGGAATTATCAACAAATTCATATCTCAGGCTAAGTATCAAATTTAATTTCTCAGTTATGCTAAGGGAATTTGTAAAGAAAAGTGCAAAAAGCTGTAAAAACTCAGAGGTATAACTGTTAACAGTAAAATTATCTCTTGCAGATTGAATATTCAACAACGGAGTTTTTCCACTCAAGTAATTAATAGTATCTGCTGAATTGTTCAGAGATGTGCTCACAATACCACTAGCTTGTTTATAATCAAACCCGGCAGCAAGTTTATTATTTAATCCTGCAAATGAATAAGTACCTGAAATAATAGGCATAAAGTTTAACGTATTATAACTTCCGTTATACTCATAAAGCCTGCGTATCATTAGTGAATCATTTATAAAAAGGGGAATGATGTTTCCGCCATTCAACCTGAAATCTGACGCAGCTAAATAAGTTTTTAAATTCCAGTCAGAAGAAAATTTAAAACCAATTCTGATGAAATAATTATTAAGATAATCCGGATCCAGGTCAATATTCGGCGAACTGTAAGAAGTGAAATAATCAGTTTTAATTTCATCAATGCGCTGCACATTCAAGTTGCCGGCTCCTAAAAAGTGTGTATGCAATGAGTGATCCATTATATTTAATTCTGCTTCAAAGAGAATATCTAATTTCTTATTGAGTTCATAGTAGATTGAAGGAGCGAGCAGATAGTTCCTTTGAAAACCGAAATCCTGAAAACTTCCTTCTGAATGTACAGTTGTGTTTAAGCGTAATAAAATGGTTTTCTGTTCATTCAACGGGAAATTAATATCTCCGGTAAAACGCTGCAGATTAAATGATCCAAGGGAAAGAGAAGCGTTTATTGATTTTTCAACTAATGGTTTCTTTGTTACCTTATTCATCAATCCCCCATAAGACGCACTTGCACCGTAAATGCTTCCTGATGGACCCCGGATAATTTCAATTCTTTCAGTTGTTTGCAAATCACCGCCTGATGGGCTTAATACATACAATCCGTTTCTGATGTAAGCATTAGTTGTAAATCCACGCACAAATAAATTTGTAACACCAACAGGTGAAATAGCCGAATTAACGCCGCCGGGAATTGATTTAATAGCAGATCCGTAATCAACTAT
>JBIQJD010000021.1:0-41622 GCA_044507695.1 Ignavibacteriales bacterium
CTTTATGAAGCCGGAAGAATAAAAGATGTAGCTGTTTACTGCGGTGAAGATATTTACGCCACTTATCAGCTTTATAAAATTTGGGATGAGTATTTAAATGTTTAAATCAGGTAAATTTATTTTTCATGTTATTTAAAATACTTTCCATCAAATCATTGCTCTGCGCAATTAATTCAGTTTGCTCTAAAATATAATCTGCCGGCTGAATATATTTTTCATTCTTCAGTTCAGACTTTCCGTTATCAATCATATTTTTTAACAGTGGCTGTGTAATTTCAGGATGAAATTGAATCCCGATTACTTTTTCTTTCCATATGAATAATTGATTTTTACACGCATCTGTTTCAGCCAGATGAAGTGCATCATCGGGAAGTGTAAAAGTATCCCCATGCCAGTGAAATGCCTGGAATGCGCGTGGAAGCGGAGAGAACAAATCATCATCACTCGCATGAATTGTAGTCTGTATTCTGTACCAGCCAATTTCTTTATATTCATTTGGATAAACTTCCGCACCTAATTGCTGAGCAATTAATTGAGATCCGAGGCAAATTCCAATTACCACCTTATCATTTTCAATTGCAGATTTGATGAATTCTTTCTCTCTTTTCAGCCATGGAAATTTATCTTCATCATGAACACTCATCGGTCCGCCCATTATTAATAGCCAATCAAATGAATTCAGTTCCGGCAGTTCAGCGGATACATAAAATCTGGTGAAGCTCATCTCAAATTCATTATTCTTTGCCCATGCTTCAATGCTTCCCGGCGTTTCATATTCAACATGCTGAAGTGTGTGAATTTTAATCATACAATTAATAGAAATTATTCGAAAATTATTTTTAAAGTAAAGATAGTTTTAAATGAATACAATATTCACCAGTAATAAAAAGCACCTGCATTTTCAATCACTAAGTTATAATTCCTATATTTGAAACATTCATAATTTTTTTTTCTACATAGGAATCTTAATGCAGGAACCGAAAGTTACTCTTGAACTAGCTCTCGAACATGGTTTAACAGAGCAGGAATATGAAAGAATATTAAAAATTCTCGGAAGAACTCCTTCATTTACTGAACTTGGTATTTTCAGCGTAATGTGGAGTGAACATTGCAGTTATAAAAATTCAATTGCACTTCTTAAAACTCTTCCAAGAAGCGGTGGGAAATTGCTTGTTGGAGCTGGTGAAGAAAATGCCGGACTGATTGATATTGGAGATGGATTAGCAGTTGCATTTAAAATTGAAAGCCACAATCATCCTTCGGCTGTGGAGCCGTACCAGGGTGCTGCAACAGGTGTTGGCGGAATTATGCGTGATATTTTTACAATGGGCGCAAGACCAATTGCTTCACTAAATTCTCTCCGCTTCGGTTCATTAAATGATGCACGAACAAGATTCTTATTTGCAGGCGTTGTTAAAGGAATCGGAGACTACGGCAACAGCTTCGGCGTACCAACTGTTGCAGGTGAAGTTTATTTTGATGAATCATACCAGGATAATCCTCTTGTTAATGCAATGGCTGTTGGCATAGTAAAGAAAGAACATGTTGCAAGTGCAGTTGCAAAAGGTGCGGGTAATTCTGTTATGATTGTTGGTTCTTCAACCGGAAGAGATGGAATTCACGGTGCTACATTTGCATCGGAAGAAATATCAGAAAAATCAGAAGCAAAACGCCCCTCAGTCCAGGTGGGTGATCCGTTTACAGAAAAATTATTGCTTGAAGCATCTCTCGAAATTATACGCAACGGCTGGCTGGTCGGAATTCAGGATATGGGCGCAGCGGGAATTTCATGTTCAACAAGTGAGATGAGTGCAAAAGGTAAAAGCGGAATGAAAATTAACCTTGATAAAGTCCCGCTTCGTGAAGAAGGAATGAGTGCTTATGAAATTATGCTTTCGGAAAGCCAGGAGAGAATGCTCTGCGTGGTTAAAAAAGGATTTGAAGAAAATGTAAAACAGGTTTTTGAAAAATGGGATCTTCACTGTGAAATAATTGGCGAAGTAACAGATGACGGTTTGCTCCATATTCATTATCAGGGTGAAGAAAAAGCAGCATTGCCAGCTTATGAACTTGTACTTGGCGGCGGTGCTCCGGTTTATAAGCGTGAGACAAAAGAACCTGCTTACATAAATGAATTAAGAAAATTTGATTTCCATTCTCTGCCTGAGATAACTGATCTTCAATCAGCATTTGAACGAATTTTTTCTTCACCAAATGTTGCCTCAAAAAAGTGGGTGTATCAGCAGTATGATTCAATGGTGAGAACAAATACAGTAGTTGGCCCCGGCTGTGATGCTGCAGTTGTATATTTAAAAGATACAAACAAGGCACTGGCAATGAAAACTGATTGCAATTCCCGCTATGTGTACTTAAATCCTAAAGAAGGAACAAAGATTGCAGTAGCTGAATCAGCTAGAAACATTGTATGTACCGGCGGCGTTCCGCTGGGAATAACAAACTGCCTGAACTTTGGCAATCCTTACAAACCTGAAATGTACTGGCAGTTTGCACAAGCAATTGAAGGGATGGGCGAGGCGTGCAGATTTTTTGAAACTCCTGTTACAGGCGGTAATGTTTCTTTTTATAATGAATCACCGAACGCAGCTGTTTACCCAACTCCAACTATAGGAATGGTTGGCTTGATTGAAAATCTTGAACATATTACCACATCATATTTCAAAAATGAAAATGATTTAATCTTTATTCTTGGAGAAGATAAAGAAGAATTGGGCGGCAGTGAGTTTTTAAAAATAATTCATAAAAAGGTAGCGGGAAATTCTCCTCAAATTGATTTGAATACTGAAAAGAAACTTCATGATACTATATTGAAATTAATTGAATCAAAACTTATCAATTCAGCGCATGATATTTCTGAAGGCGGCGCAGCATGTGCAATTGCTGAATGCTGTATTATGGAAGAAGAAAATCCGATTGGTGCAAAAGTAAATCTAACAATAAAAACAAGAAAAGATTTTTCTCTCTTCTCTGAAAGCCAATCACGTGTTATTGTTTCCGTATCACCTGATAAAAAAGATGAATTTGAAAAACTCTGTACTGCTCAGAATCAGCCTTTCCATTTGGTTGGAAAAACCGGGGGGAAAGATTTAATAATCAATAATGAAATTAAAATTTCTACCGGGAAATTAATTGAGCTTTACTATAATTCAATTGCACAGATAATGAATGAGTAATAAAAGAATATTTTATAAGTTGATCCGGGGGTGGATTAAAATTAAAATAGAATTCTAAATGAAGAAACCCGGCAAAACATTTTCAGTGTTGATCAAATATTTCCGGAGAGTACAATCCCTGTTTTATTATCATCCTGATTTTCAAAAAGTTAAGGATTTTTTAAAACATTATTTTCGCGGATTGTATAACCGGATTGATGAACACCATGTTTTTCTGCTCGGCGGCGGACTTGCGTTCTCACTCTTTATCTGTATTATTCCGTTTATTCTGATCATCTTTTCTGTTCTCGGCAGTCTGCTTGATTCTGACTACATGCAATTTCAAATAACTGCATTGATTGATGCTGTAATTCCTTATTATCAATATTCTGAGTTTGTTAAGAAAATTATTTTTTCAAGAATTACAGAAGTTATTCAATATAAAACTGCCGCGGGAATTATAGGCGGTTTTGGTTTATTGTTTGCCGCAAGCGGTTTATTCAGCAGCATGAGAACAATCTTAAATAAAGTATTTGGATTGGAAACAGATATTCACTTTCTGCTCGGCAAGCTGAAAGATTTTGCGCTCGTAATTATGGTTATACTTATCTTTTTTGTTACAACTATCTTTATGCCAATGCTTGATGTACTCCGTCAGGCAGCATATCAATTTAAAAGTCTTGCAATATTTCAATCAGGAATTTTTGAACATTTCATTTTTTCAGCATTATCCTTTTTATTAATCCTATTTCTTTTTCTGATTCTATATTTTACAGTTCCCGTTAAGAAACTCCCAAAGAAAGCAACGATTGTAAGCGCTGTTTGGGCTGCTCTTCTGTGGGAAGCTGCCAAACAACTATTTGGATATTACATTTATAATTTTGGAACACTCGGCCGTATTTATGGGACGTACGCTTTAATCGTTGTTGTTGCTTTTTGGATTTATTACTCTTCAATCGTATTTATTATTGGCGCAGAAATCGGCAAGCTTTATTCAGAAAGGAAGTATGCTGTTAATGAAGAAGATATTTCTGCTTAATAAATAATTTCAGCAATTCCGCTTCCTGAATTAGAACAAATTATATTGCAGCCCAACCTGTGTTCTGATTATCCTTGGTAGAACTCCAATCTTTGTGTAATCAGCACTGATCGTTAAGTAAATATTATTTTCAAGATAATACCAGAAAGAAGCAGTTACATTATGTTCACGGGTTACATTGCCTTCAGCGGGTTTAAGCAAACCAAATCTGTAACCAGCAACAAAATTAATTCTGTTGCTCAATTCATAAATAAAATCAATTCCAACTCTTGCTCTAAGCTGATCAAAAGCAAGTGAATCAAGCGGAGTGAAAACATCGGCGGTAGTATTTATTTGTGTGCGCCATGTAATCGGGAAAGCATATCTGCCGCCAAAAGTTAAATTAGGATTTCCGGTTGGAATTGAATCGTATGCCGAAGTAATCGGGAAAAGAATTCCGGCTGTTACATCCCAACCGTAATACCTGTCATTTACACGTTCGTTTATTCCAAACAAAACCTGGCGCATTCTTAAAATTCCGATTGATCCAATATTATCTTCTTCAAGTATTCCGGATTTTTGTATTTCTTCTTCAATATCATCAAACCATTCCTTCTCATAAATTTCACCATAAACATCACGGTATTCAGCTTCACGCTCTATAATATTTGCAATATTAATCATTGTTTCTTTTGGAAGATAACCGGGAATAACTTCATCTTTTATAAGATGATCTTCAATCCTTACGGCTTTAGCAAGCGCGGTTGCGTTTATATATCTGCCGTATCCAAATCCCACAGTTAAATCAGAAGCTATTTTTTGATAATCTTTTGCATGCTGCGCATTCAATCTTGTGAATCCAAAAAAATCTCTGTTCTCCCAGATGTATTTTCTGAAACTTGCATCCAGCACAACATTATGTGAATAACTGCCAAAACTTTTTCCGCCGAAAGCATTTACATCTACAAACCATGCAAGGGGAAGGGAGCTGTAAAAAGTTTTAAAAAGAAGATTGGCGTTTGCGTTATTTGCTGTAACTTCATCACCTGTTTGAGACCAATTCCAGGCACCGTCAAACCGTAAAGTTTGAGCACGGCTAACCGGAACTTCATAATCTGTAACTTTAACATTCTGTGCTAAAATTAAGTTAGGCAGCAGAGCAATTATGTATAAAAATTTCTTCATCACGTCTCCGAAACTTTTCTTGGCAGCATTAAGTTACTATTTTGTTTTGAAACATTAAATTGTTATGGAAAATTTCATTTTTTATACGAAATATTTTATGAAAAATTTTGCAAGAATTAATTTGACAAAAAACAAAAATCTGATTAAGTTTAATCAGACAAAAAAATCTGATTATAGATAATGACTGTAATATTTTCTAAAAAATGTGAATATGGGCTTCAGGCAGTGCTATACTTAGCAGCACACGTTGAGCTTGAAGTTATTCCGGCAGATGAAATTGCCAGGAAACTGAATATTCCAAAAGAATTTGTTTCGAAAATATTACAGAGCTTAACAGAGAGCGGAATTGTTGCTTCAAAAAAAGGTAAAGCCGGTGGTTTTTATCTTGCAAAGCATCCGCAGAAAATAAAGTTGATTGATATTGTTGCAGCGATAGATGGACTAAGCATATTTAATAGCTGTGTGCTTGGTTTTCCGGATTGTAATCCTGATAATCCGTGCCCGCTTCATGATAAATGGGGCACGCTCAGGAGTAATGCTTACAACATGTTAACAGATGAAACTCTTGATCATTTTAAGGAGAAAACTTTGCAAAAAGTTAGTGCACTTTAATTAGCTATTTTTTTTGTGTTAAATCAGACAAAAATATCCGAATATGAAAACGAAAAAGAAAATAATCAGAAATTCAGAAAAGCCGGTTCAGAAATACAGATTTGCAATTCAAATTGCCTTTGCACTTTTGTGTATTTGGATAGGCGTAGAATTTTACCTTTTCATTCAATTTTTGGAAGCAGGAGGGGAGGCTGCTTTCCGGCAAAGACCTCCAGGAGTGGATGGATTTCTCCCGATAAGTTCACTTATGAGTTTTTATCTTTTCATTAAGACAGGAAGTGTGCACGAAGCTCATCCTGCCGGAATGATAATTTTTTCCGCAATAGTTTTAATCTCACTGATATTTGGTAAAGCTTTTTGCAGTTGGTTTTGCCCTGTAGGATTTATTTCAGAATTGATTGGAGATTTTGGTGAGAAGATAATGAAGAGAAAATTAACGCTTCCTAAATTTTTAGATATTCCTCTCCGCAGTATTAAATATTTATTGCTTGGATTTTTATTCTACTCAGTTTTTATCCTGATGTCTGATGTTGCAGTAAAAGCTTTTCTTGATAGTCCGTATAATGTTATTTCAGATATCAAGATGTACTACTTCTTTGCTGATATATCAAGAACATCTTTGATTGTAATTGCTGTACTTTTCGTCGGATCAATCTTCATAAGAAATTTCTGGTGCAGATTTTTATGCCCATATGGAGCACTCCTCGGAATAGCATCATTATTAAGCCCGAATAAAATTAAAAGAAATCCCGTAAGCTGTATTGATTGCGGACTCTGCGCTAAAGCATGCCGTTCATCAATTAAAGTTGATAAAGTAAAAACAGTAATTTCTGATGAATGCAGCACATGTTTAAGCTGTGTAGATGCTTGTCCCGTTGCAGATACGCTTGATCTTAAACCTGTTTTTTCAAAAAAGAAGATTAATAAAAAAGCAGTTGCAATTGGAGTTGTTGTAATTTTTATGGCGGTAACAGGATTGGGAATGCTTACCGGCCACTGGCAGAATAATGTTTCTAAAACAGAATACCTCATTCATTACAAAATGATGAAATCATACGGTCATCCAACCGGAACCGAGGCAATGAAAAGATTTAATGAAGAAGCTGAACAAAATCTTAAACCACAATCCTTCCAAACGAAGGATGAAATTATAAACTATTAAGAAATCAATCTTAGGAGCCAGAATGAAATACCTGACTAATAAAAAATTAATGATTACTGCTGCTGCATTTATTGTTATTGCAGCTTTATCCGTAGTGTTCTTTCCCGGATGCGAGGATACATACTCAAATACAATAAAGGGAGTTGAACATGCGCGTCTAACACATGCACCATTTGTTCCGCCGCCAATTACACGGGATTATCCAACCAAGGTGATTGTAAATCTTGAAACAACAGAAGAAGTTAAAAGATTATCTGACGGCGTTGAATATGTTTTCTGGACTTTCGGCGGAGAAGTACCGGGTAAATTTATACGCGTGCGTGAAGGTGATTTAGTTGAATTTCATCTGAGCAACAGACCTGACAGCAAGATGCCGCACAATATTGATCTTCATGCGGTTACAGGACCGGGCGGCGGTGCCGAAGCTTCATTTACTGCACCGGGACATACTTCAACTTTTTCTTTTACTGCTAAAAATCCCGGTTTGTATGTTTACCATTGTGCAACCGCTCCGGTTGGGCTTCACATTGCAAATGGTATGTACGGTTTAATTCTTGTTGAACCAAAACAGGGTCTCCCTCCGGTTGATAAAGAATTCTACATTATGCAAAGTGAGTTTTACACAGAAGGCAAACATGGTGAACCAGGTTTACAGCCATTCTCACAGGATAAAGCAGTTAATGAAGAACCAGAATACGTTGTGTTTAATGGTTCTGTTGGTTCTTTAACGGGTGATAAAAAATTACAGGCAAAAAAAGGTGAAACAATCCGTATGTTCATTGGAAACGGCGGACCGAATCTTGTTTCATCTTTTCATGTTATTGGTGAAATTTTTGATAAGGTTTATGGTGAAGGCGGAGTTATTGTAAATCAGAATAACGTTCAGACAACATTGATTCCGGCCGGCGGTTCTGCAATAGTTGAATTTAAAGTTGATGTTCCCGGCACATACATACTGGTTGATCACTCAATCTTCCGTGCATTTAATAAAGGTGCAATCGGAATGTTAAATGTAACCGGTGAGGAAGATTCACTTATCTATTCTCATAAACAAAAAGATGAAATCTATCTTGGTTTAGATAATAAGGATGTAAAATCAAATCTAACTGTTAATCCTTCAGTTTCAAATCAAACTTCATCATCGGGTGCTTCAAATGATCTTAAAGCACTTGGAAAATCTGTTTATTCTACAACCTGCCAGGCATGCCACCAGGCTAATGGTGAAGGTATAGCCGGAGTATTTCCTCCGCTTGCTAAATCGGATTTTCTGAACAATAATAAAGATGCAGTTATACATGCAGTTGTTAAAGGATTATCTGGACCAATTACTGTTAACGGAAAAAATTATAACGGTGTTATGCCTCCGCAGACATTAACTGATGATCAAATTGCTGCAGTGTTAACATACGTTTACAGTTCATGGGGAAATTCAGGTAAGACAGTTACCAAAGAAGAAGTTTCAAAAGTCAGAGGTGGTAGTACAGCTTCGAGATAAGTAATAGATGATGCTGGGCTTCGGCTCAGCATCTTATAAAAAATGGTGATGAAAATGTTAAAGAAAATATTTATACCCGTAATAATTCTGATACTCACAACAAGTGTATCAGCAGCAACACCGGTAAAAACAAAACCGGCTCCCGAAGGAATGGTTCTTATTTCCGGCGGTACATATGTTCCTTTATACAAAAAGGAAGATGAATCAGGAAAACAAATTGTTAAACCATTTTATATGGATATCTATCCTGTAACCAATAAAGAATTTTTAGAATTTGTTGAAGCAAATCCCAAATGGCGCCGTTCAAATGTAAAGAAGATCTTTGCGGATAAATTTTATTTAAAACATTGGGCTGGGGATCTTCAACTTGGTAATATAAATCCAAACTCTCCTGTTACAAATATCTCATGGTTTGCCGCCAAAGCTTATGCTGAATGGCGCGGTAAAAGGCTTCCTACAATTGCTGAATGGGAATTTGCTGCAGGTGCAAGCAAAACAAAGCCAGATGCATTTGATGATGAAGAAAATATTAACAGAATTCAAAAATGGTATTCACAGAAATCACCGGAAAAATTACCCGCTGTTGGTTCAACCGAAAAAAATTACTGGGGCCTTTATGATTTGTTTGGATTGATCTGGGAATGGAATTACGATTTTAACACTGCACTTGTTACAGGTGAATCAAGAGGTGATTCAAATCTTGAAAGAAATTTATTCTGCGGAAGCGGATCAGCAAGTGCGAGAGATGTGAAAAATTATCCGGCTTTTATGAGATATGGCTTTCGTTCAAGCCTGAAAGCAAATTACACTGTTCATAATCTTGGTTTCAGATGTGTAATTGATGCAGCGAATTAATTATTAATGAATTTTTATCAGAGGAAAATAAAATGAAAAGTAAAATTAAAACATTATTGTATGGAATTTTTACCGGCATGTTCCTGTTTGTAATAGCCCAGGTTTTTGGCTGCAGTGCAAATTCTGAAAATCAAAATGCCAGTACAGTTGAGATTGTAAAAGCAAATAATGAAGAAATGGAAGATCATTCTTGCTGCTCATCTGATATGGATGATGTAGAAGATGAATTTTCTGATGAATCAATTTATCAGCTTGAATCCGAATGGACAAATCAATCTGGTAAAAAAGTAGAACTGAAAGATTTTAACGGAAAGCCTGTTGTGTTCACAATGTTCTTTGCAAGCTGTAATTATGCATGCCCGATTCTTGTTTATGATATGAAAAAGATTGAATCAAAACTATCTCCGGAAGAATTAAAAGATTATCAGTTTGTTCTTGTAACTATTGATCCCGATAAAGATACACCCGAAGCTTTAAACGAATTTGCAAAGAAGTTTAATCTTGATTTGAACAGATGGAGTTTGTTAACAGGTGATAAAGATGATATACTCGAACTTGCCGCTGTTCTGGGATTTAAATTTAAAAAGGAAGCAGACGGACAATTTTCTCACTCAAACCTGATAAACATATTAAATGAAAAGGGTGAAGTTGTATTTCAGCATGTTGGATTGAATAAAGATATTTCACTTGCTGCAGAAAAATTAATTGCGTTAAACAGTTTTTAAGGAGGAGTATATAATGAGTGTAGCTAATCAATCGGTAACGGAAACATTGAGTAATCTTACGCTATCAGAAATTGTAACAAAAAATTTCAAAGCCGCAGCAGTCTTTGAACATTACAATCTTGATTTCTGCTGCCGCGGAAATAAGCCGCTAAATTCAGCTTGTGAAGAGAAGGGAATTGATCCGGCGCAGGTTCTTTCTGATTTAAGTGATTTATTTACTTTGCCATCTGAATCAAATGGAAGATACGATGAATGGAATCTTGATTTCCTAAGTGATTACATAGTTTACAATCATCATTCTTATGTAAGAAATATGATTCCGCTTATTGCTGCACATACACAGAAAGTTGCAGCAGTACATGGAAAGAATCATCCTGAAACAATTGAAGCTGCAAAAATTTTTACAATCGTTTATAAAGATCTTAAACAGCACATGATGAAGGAGGAAGAGATTTTATTTCCTTACATAAAGCAATTAGTTAAAGCAGCGAGAAATTCATCCAAAACAGAAAAACCATATTTTGGCACTGTTGAAAATCCAATTAAAATGATGGAAGCGGAACATCAATCAGCAGGAGATGAAATGTTTGAGCTGAGAAGAATAACAAACAATTATACTCCGCCGGAAGATGCATGCAATACTTTCAAAATCTGTTACAAAGAATTAAAAGAATTTGAAGAAGATCTTCACAAACATGTTCATCTGGAAAATAATATTTTATTTCCCAAAGCTATTGTTCTTGAAAAAACATTAGTTGCAGCATAGTAAGTAAAATCACTTGCAATTTAAGTTAAAATGCCTGTGCTTGAAACGGATACTTCTTTCCTTTAAATTGATTTACCAAAAGCAAACATTTAAAGGGAAGCTGTGAGAAGGTTAAGCCAATATTCATTTATAATAACTTTTGTGTGGCTGGGATTTGTACTTGCAATAAGTTTTTTAGAAGCGCCTGTGAAATTTTCAACTCCAACACTTACACTTCCTGTTGGGCTTGATGTAGGCAGGCATGTTTTTTATGCTCTTAACAAAGCTGAACTTGTATTCTTAGTTCTTACCATATTGTTTATTTTCTTTGGCAGAATCCAATTTGCAGTAATAATATTTTGCTTTCTGCTGGCAGTTATTTTGATATTGCAAACCTTCTGGCTGCTCCCCCAATTAAGCGCCAGAGTTGATATTTATTTAAGGGGAGATATACCGGCTGATTCAAATGTTCATATCATTTATATTTTAATGGAAGCGGTTAAAGTGTTTTTAATATTTCTGCTCGGCTGGTTTCAAATTAAAAATTTCACAAAAAATTATTTCTTAAATATCTCAAGGGATAAATCTTTTATTCCTGGTAATCCATAGGAGGTGCATCTCAGCAAATAAATTCTGCTTGATCTACGATCAGAAGTTCAATCTAAAAATTTGATCTTTAAGTGTTTTCTATTTTCATTCTAATTCCTAATTCAATAACAAAACATAATTATGAAAATAAAAGAAATAGTTCACGCAATTTCGCCTCCGCCAAACTGGAGAGTTCCTGTAATTATTTCAATTGGTGTTTTACTTGGTTTAGGATTGCTAATCTTACATCTTGCCAATGCAACTTCATATCTTTCCAACGATCCGAAAGCATGCATTAATTGCCATGTGATGACAACTCAATATGCATCCTGGCAGCGGAGCAGCCATGCAAGAGTTGCAACTTGCAATGATTGCCATGTTCCGCAGGATAACTTCCTCCGCACCTATGCATTTAAAGCAAGTGACGGTATAAGACACGCAACAATGTTTACATTCAGACTTGAGCCGCAGGTGATACAAATAAAAGAAGCCGGTGCAAATGTTGTTCAGGAGAATTGTGAAAGATGCCATGCAAACCAGGTTCACCAGACATATCTCAGCAGACCAATTAATTTATCTGAACGTGAAGAAGGAATTGGAAAATTCTGCTGGGACTGCCACCGCGAAACTCCGCATGGCAGAATAAAAAGCCTTTCTGCATTTCCACATGCAAGAGTTCCTCAATTAAATCCTGTAATCCCTGAATGGTTACAGAATATTAATAAATAATAATTTAGCAGGATAAAATATGAGAAGAATAAAAGATGTAATTTCAGAAAAACCATGGGTTGGCTGGGCATTGTTCCTTGCTACTCTTGTTATTGTTTTTCTTGTTGGATTATTCGGTGCATCAATTATTGAACGGCGTACCGAAACACAATATTTGTACAAAGCATCAAAACCAATTAATGATTTTGAACCACGGAATGAAGTTTGGGGTGAATCTTTTCAAAGACAGTGGGAAACTTATCAGCAGACTTTAGATACTACTTATGCAACCAAGTATGGCGGAAATGTTACGGTTGATATGCTTGAGCGTTATCCAAACCTTGTTATTCTGTGGGCTGGATATGCATTTGCAAAAGGATATAACCAGGGAAGAGGGCATCTTTATGCGATTGAAGATATCAGGAATACTCTGCGAACCGGTACTCCTCAGCCGGCTACTTGCTGGACGTGCAAAAGCCCGGATGTTCCCCGTGTAATGCATGATATGGGTGTTGGTGAATTTTATAAAGCAGGCTGGGCTGATCTTGGTCCTCAAATTAAAAATCCAATCGGCTGTGCAGATTGTCATGATCCAAAAACGATGAACCTTACAATTACAAGACCAGCATTAATTGAAGCATTCAACAGGCAGGGGAAGGATATTAAAAAAGCAACACACCAGGAGATGCGCTCACTTGTTTGCGCGCAATGCCATGTTGAATATTATTTCAAAGGGAAGGAAGAGAAGTATTTAACTTTCCCATGGGATGGTGGAATTACAGTTGATGAGATTGAAAAATATTATGATGAAGTTGAACATGTAGATTTTGTTCATTATCTCAGCAGAGTTCCGATTTTAAAAGCTCAGCATCCTGATTGGGAAATTTCTCAGATGGGAATTCATGCACAGCGCGGTGTTACCTGTGCAGATTGCCATATGCCATACAGAACGGAAGGCGGAGTTAAATTTACTAATCATCAGATTGTAAGCCCTGTAAAATATATTACTACAGCCTGCCAGGTTTGCCACCGCCAGGATGAAGAAACTTTGCAGAAGAATATTTATGACAGGCAGGATAAGATAAGAGAACTTCTTCAAACTGCAGAAGACATTCTTGTTAAAGCACATATTGAAGCTAAAACAGCATGGGATAACGGTGCAACAGAAGATCAAATGAAGGAAGTTATGACGTTGATTCGCCATGCTCAGTGGAGATGGGATTTTATTTCCGCTAGCCATGGTGCAAGCTTTCACGCACCTATTGAAGCAGCAAGAGTATTAGCAACTTCAATCCAAAAATCAGAAGAAGCAAGGGGTAAACTTGCTGCAATCCTTACTTCTTTAAATGTAAAATTACCAGTTCAAATGCCTGATATATCAACAAAGGAAAAAGCTCAGGCATATCTTGGTTTTGATATGAGAAAATTCTCAAAAGAAAAAGAAATGTTTAAAGAATCAGAAGTTCCCAAATGGGATAAACAATACGATGAAAGCATTAAAAGCAGTGAAAGTGCAAAAGGCACTTCTAATTAATTAACTAAAATGAAAACCAGGTACACATGAAAAAATTTATATTAATTTTTATAGTAATATTATCTGCTGCGCAATTAACTTCTGCCCAGGATGATTGGAAGATCAGCGGCGGCGTTCAATTAAGAAGTGAAATTGACGGGAGAGATTTTTCTGATAAAACGCATGCTCTAACTTTTGCGAGTCTCCGCACGAGAGCTGCGGTAAGCAAAACGGTTGCAGGCAAAATAAATTTCTTTGCTCAGGTTCAGGATTCAAGAGTGTTAGGAGAAGAACCAAATACTCTTGCTTCAACAGATAATCTTGACCTGCACCAGGGATATATTAAACTGCTTCGCCCGCTCGATATTCCTGCGGATATTCAAGCCGGAAGATTTGAAGTAGCTTACGGCACCGAAAGATTTTTTGGTGCAGTTGGGTGGCATTACATTGGCAGAAGCTGGGATGGTTTAAGATTAAGTTTTAAAACAGACTTTGATTTCGATCTTTTTGCACTTACACATTCAGAATCAAATTTGTATATAGCTAATGCAGTTCCGGGAATTTATCCGCTTCCGGCTGTTTCAGAATATTCACAAAGTGTTTATGGATTCTGGACAACGTTTAAACCAAATCAGCAGAACAGGTTGGATGCATTTGGTTATTATAACAAACGGAGAAATATAAACCAGGTTCCTGAAGATGATGTTAATCAGTTTACAATTGGTGCAAATCATGTTGGAACATACGGTGCTTTCTCAACAATAACTGAAGCTGCATACCAGTTTGGCGATGTTACAGATATTGATTTAGCAGCATATCTTTTTTCACTTCAGGCATTTTTTAATACAGGAATTTTAAAAATAGGAGCCGGTGCTGATATTTTATCAGGTACAGATCCTGGTTCCGAAAAAATTAATACATTCAGTGTTGATTTTGGAACGAACCACAAATTCTACGGCTTCATGGATTATTTCATTAACATTCCGGTAAACACTTTATTTTTAGGTTTGAATGATTTTTATGCTTCAGCATCACTGCAGAATATAGAATGTGCATGGAGCGGTGCTGTAGTTTTTCATCAATTCAAATCTAATAAAACTTTTCTCGGCCAGTCAGCTTTCGGACAGGAAATCGATTTAACTGTAAAATATGATCTCATTCCCGGAACATCTGTTTCGTGGGGAGGTTCTGTTTTTCTGCCGGGAGATTTAATGAAAACAATTTTTAATACACAGCAAGGAAAACGCGAGGATGCAGCTTTCTGGTCATACATAATGATTACTGCTGCATTATAATTTTCCCAATCCCCTGATAGGAGACTGTCATGAACTACTAAAGGTAAATGGCAGTCTCTGTCTTTTACAGAATATATCTTATAAAAAACTAAAAATGCTTCCGCTTATCGAAATAAAATTGAAATTTTTTGCTCAACCAATTATTTATACATCATAGAAAAAATATTAGTGCAAATAAATTTCAGTGAAATGGTTAATAATTATAATCAAAATATTGCAACAGGACATTTTGAATTAGCATACAAACTTCAGTTAGACGGCAAAATAGAACAAGCGATTGAAGCATATAAACTTTCCATAAAATATTTTCCAACCGCAAAAGCTCACACATTTTTAGGATGGGCTTACAGCCTGCAGGGCAGATTTGAGGAAGCAATAAGCGAATGCCTGGCAGCGATTGATTTAGATCCTGATTACGGAAATCCATACAATGATATCGGTTCATATCTAATCAGCTTAAACAAATTAGATGAAGCGGTTGAATGGCTTGAGAAAGCAATTGCCGCTCCTTATTATGAAGAAAGATACTATCCCTATTATAATCTGGGTATGATACAAGAGAAAAAGGGAGATTGGATTAATGCAATAAAATCATTCAACCGGGCACTTTT
Organism: Ignavibacteriales bacterium; assembly: GCA_044507695.1. Lineage (GTDB taxonomy): Bacteria > Bacteroidota > Ignavibacteria > Ignavibacteriales > Ignavibacteriaceae > JBIQJD01. The sequence goes on from JBIQJD010000021.1 coordinate 15,683, forward strand.
CCTTAACCCGGAATTTGAAGCTGCGCAAAGCGCTGTTTTACGTTTAACAACGCTGCTTAATTAATTTTGTTGCTTTATAAATTCTGCATCTGAATTTATCTTACCATTTCTAAAATAATTTAATAAGGAATTTTTAAAGATAATTTAGGAAGGCCTTTATTATTTTATTGCCTGTTGTTAAATAAAGAAAAGTGAAATGCAAAATTTCCGGTAGTACCCAAAAAATACTCAACGGAACTTTGCGGCAATATATCTTGTTAAGCGATAAATTATTAAATTAAGTTGTAAAAAAAATTTATCGTGCAATTCTCAATACCGGAAGGTGTAATGAAAATATCTGAACTTTTAAAACCTGAATTTGTTATTGCTGACCTTTCCGGCAGCAATAAAGAAGAAGTAATAAATGAATTAATAAATTTATTTGAAGATGATCCGAGAGTTACAGATTTAAGCAAGGTTCGTGATGCTGTACTTGAGAGAGAAAAAATCATGTCAACCGGAGTTGGAAAAAGTTTTGCAATCCCTCATGGAAAAACAAGCGCAGTAAATGAAATCTTAGCCGCATTCGGAAAAACCAAACACCCTATTGATTACCAATCACTCGATAATCAGCCGGTTCATCTTGTATTTCTGCTTGTTGGAAAAGATAATCTTGTAAGCACACACATTAAGCTATTGAGCAGAATATCAAGAATGATGAACAAAGATGAATTCCGGAAAAGTCTTATTGAAGCAGAAACTGCCGAGCAGCTTCTCGAACTCTTCAGAAAAGAAGAGGAAAATTATTTTGAAGTGTAAGTAACTTTTTTCAGCAAGCAATTACTACTGATGATAAAATCCATTACCGGCACCAAAGATATTCTCCACCCGGAAATTTCCAATTGGAAAAAATTAGAAGAAATAGTTAAACAGGTTTTTGCCAGCTTTAATTATAAAGAAATCCGTACACCGGTTTTTGAAGAGACTGCTTTGTTTGCAAGAGGAATTGGTGAAGAGACAGATATTGTTGGCAAAGAAATGTATACTTTCCTTGATAGAAGCGAAACAAGCGTTACTTTAAAACCTGAAATGACTGCTTCTGTTGTTCGTGCTTATATTGAACATTCACTGGGTTCAAAATCTTCTTTAAATAAATTGTATTACATTTCTCCAATGTTCAGGCAGGAAAGACCACAGGCAGGACGTTTGAGACAGTTTCATCAATTCGGTGCTGAAGCAATAGGCAGCACATCTCCTCTGCTTGATGCTGAGATGATTCAAATGCCGTATTTTATAATGAAGGAACTTGGGTTGAAAGATCTTGCTGTTAAAATAAATTCACTCGGTGTTCCTCAATCAAGAGATGAATATAAAAAGCATTTAAAAGATTTTTTAAAGGATAGAAAAGATAAATTATCCGAAGACAGCCGAAGAAGATTTGATAAAAATATTCTTAGAATATTTGACAGCAAGATTGAATCAGATCAGGAGCTGATTAAGGATGCGCCGCTGCTGATTGATTATCTTGATGAAGAAAGTAAATATGATTTTGAAACGGTAAAGGAATTACTCAGCAAAACCGGAGTTCCGTTTGAAGTTGATTTTAAACTTGTACGCGGACTTGATTACTATACCAAAACAACATTTGAAATTGTAAGCGGGAAAGTTGGTTCACAGAGTGCGTTGTGCGGCGGCGGAAGATATGATCTGCTTGTTGAACAGCTTGGCGGAAAGCCTGCACCCGGCGTAGGATTTGCCGCAGGAATGGAACGCATCTTGCTTGCTTGCGAAAATGAGAATCTGCTTATCTCTGATAATGATAAACTTGATCTTTATCTTATAAAAATTGATAAAGAATTAACTGACAAAATTTTTCAAACTGCACTGGCATTCAGAAGAAAAAATATTTCTGTTGAGTTCGATTATCTTGACCGCAGCGTTAAAGCACAAATGCGCGAAGCTAATAAGTTAAATTCAAGATTCGTTTTGTTTATCGGCGGAGATGAATATAAATCCGGTTTTATGAATTTAAAGGATATGAGTTCCGGAGAACAGTTTCCTATTCCGGTTGATAACCCTGATGCTGTGGAAGTTTATTTGAAAAAAGATATTTCCCTTCTATAGAAGTGAAAAGAATTTTTAATACTGTCTCCTTTCAATTAAATAAATTTTTTTGAGGTAATTTCATGTACCCGGAATTATTTAAAATCGGTCCGTTCACTGTTTACAGTTACGGTTTAATGCTGGGAATTGCATTCATCATTGCCAGCTATCTTCTGACAAAGGAATATGATCGAAAAAAACTTCCGGCAAATATGTCTACTGAAATTACCCTTCTCGCTATCATATTCGGTATTGCCGGCAGTAAACTTTTTCATTTATTTGAAAATTGGGACAGATTCCTAAACGAACCTGTTGGAATGGCATTTTCTCCAGGCGGATTAACATTTTACGGCGGATTAATTCTTGCTACAATTGCCATCTTGATATACTCACGCAAAAAGAAAATTCCTTTCCTGTACATTGCTGATGGAACAGCGCCTTCGCTTGCATTAGCATACGGCATTGGAAGGATAGGCTGTCATCTTGCGGGAGATGGTGATTACGGCTTGCCAACTAATCTTCCCTGGGGAGTAGATTATTCCAACGGCACTGTACCTCCATCTGTTATGTTTAAAGGGAGCGAAGTTGCCCAGCAATTTCCTGGGGGAATTGTTCCTGATAATACACCGCTTCATCCAACGCCAATCTATGAATTTCTCATCATGCTTCTTATCTTCTTCATTCTCTGGAAGCTGCGTAAAAATGAATGGATACACGGAAAACTTTTTATGATTTATCTTATTCTTGCCGGAATAGAAAGATTATCTGTTGAGTTTATAAGATTAAATCCACGTTTGTTATTTGGATTATCAGAAGCACAATTAATTTCAATCGGATTGATCATCATTGGTATAGCAGGATTGATTTATTTTCAAACTCATCCTGATAAAAAAAGATTTGTTCCGGTTCCGCCAAAACCTGAACAAAAGGCTAAATCAAAATAGCTGTGTTTATGTATGAAATTAATTGTAGGAAGAAAACCAGTTTTAGAGGCAATCAATTCCGGGGAAGAGCTTGAACAGATTTATTTGTTGTACGGGCAAAAAGGCGGAATAATTGATGCTATAAGAATTGCAGCAAAGAAAAGAAAGATAAAGTGCACAGAAATTCCCGCCGCAAAATTTAAAGCTTTAACTGATCATCCCAATGCTCAGGGGGTGGCGGCAAAAAAACCTACCCAAAAATATTATTCACTTCATGAAATAATTTCCGCATCAAAAAAATCAGAATATCCTTTAATATTAATTTTAGATTCAATTCAGGATACGCATAACCTCGGAGCAATTTTACGCACTGCTGAATGTGCCGGAGTTGACGGCGTGATTATAACAAAATATAATTCCGCACCGGTAAATGAAACAGTTGTAAAAACTTCTGCCGGCGCAACGGAGCATGTAAAAATCTGTGTTGTAAATAATCTTGTTCAGGCAATAAATGAATTAAAACAAAACGGTTTCTGGGTTATTGGTTCATCACTTAAAAATTCAAAAGCCTACACAGAAGTTGATTATAAAATTCCCGCTGCTCTTGTACTGGGAAATGAAGAAAAAGGAATAAGAAGATTAACTGCAGAAAATTGTGATCTTCTTGTAAAAATTCCGATGGAAGGAAAAATCCAATCACTCAACGTTTCGGTTGCAGCAGGAGTTCTTCTTTTCCAGATAAGAAATAACAGACGTATAAAATCTGTTATTGAACCTGAAAAATAATATTCGTAATATAATTTCGTTTTAGAATTCATCCGGGGAATTATGAATAAATCCACTTCATATTATCTTCTCTCCATTGCAGAATCTAAACAGGAGCTTTTAGTATGAATAAATTAATTTGTTTAAGCTGGATAATAATTTCAATTCAAGTTTTTCCGCAGGCAAGCTTTATTCAATCAATTGATTTTGATTCACAGGGAAGAGCAGTATATGCGTTAAGTGGGGATTACGATTCTTCATATGTTATAAGGCGTACGGGTGAATCGGAAGAAATCTGGAACCTGACCGAACTTTATAATCTTGAATTTGATTACATATGTTCAACTGTTGATGATAATGATAATATTTGGGCATACATGGGAAGTTTTCTTTATCATTTTGATGGAACCGGATGGTCCCGTTTACCTGTTCCTGAAATCAAATCATTAAAATGGTGTCAGATATCATATCATAATAATTACCTCTGGCTGAGTCATTATACAAGAGGAAGTTATTTTAAAATAGGAGTATTAAGATTTAACATAGTGGATTCAACATGGACAGATTTCGATAAATTCTACTCGGAATTTCCTGCCTATTCACAAACAGGTAAATTTTTTCATTCCGGGGATAGTACATGGCTTGGCACAACCAAAGGGCTCATTCTTTTTTATAAAGATTCAATAAAAAGTGTGATTGATAACTTTAATCAATTTCTTTCTTCAGCCGGTATTTATACTTTCTTTATTGATTCAAAAAATCAAAAATGGCTGGGCACAATGATGAATGGATTGGTTGAATGGATCAATGATTCAACATTTGTATCATATAACTCAGACAACAGCAGCCTTCCGAATAATTTTATTAATTCAATTGATGAAGATAGTGAGGGCACTCTCTGGCTGGCAACTGATGCTGGGTTTGCCTCCTTTAAAAATGATTCAATTACACCGTACAGCCATCTGGTGAACAGAACAATTCCCGAACTCATTGTAGATGAAAATGATAAAATTTGGTTTAGTACAGTTGGTGATAAAGGATTGTATGTTTTTGATGGAACGAATTTCGATATAATTTCTGATGTTGAAAATATCAATACACCGGTTGTTGAATCATTTAATCTTTATCAGAACTATCCAAACCCATTTAACCCAACAACAAAAATAAAATTCACAATTCCATCAACCAATAATGAGATAGTAACACTAAAAGTATTTGATATTCTCGGCAATGAAATAGCAACACTTGTAAACGAAGAAAAACCTGCAGGAGAATATGAAGTTGAGTTTAATGCAGGGAAATATAATTTATCAAGCGGAGTTTATTATTACATTCTCAGATTAGAGGGATTTATTCAAATCAATAATATGGTTTACCTTAAATGAAAAAAAAACTATTATTCTTTTACCTAATGTTTCTTCTTGCTATACAAGCAAAAGCTCAAATTGATTCTGCATTGATACCATCAAATTTTTCACCATTAAATTTGGGGAATAAATATCAATACTATACGTACAGCATTAACTCACCAACTTCTCGTTTTGTTCGTGAATACAGTATTGAAAAGGATACAATAATTAATGGGAATAAATATTATTTAACAGATGGAGTGTGGTTAAGAGTAGATTCAACTGGCAGATTATTTGCCTTTGTAACTTCTGCAAATGAAGACAAATTAATTATGGATTTTAATTGGGAACCTGATCAGAGAGTTATTTCAGGAGTTACGAACATATATGGGGACACAATTCCATGGAAAGGTTTAGGTTATGACACGGATGTCCGGAGGTGGGCATACGGTATTGGTAAATACTATCACTATAATATAACTGATTTTCCTGGAACCCCGGAAATACTTAAAATAACTTATTTAATTCAAATGATTAAAAACGAAAATGATACTGTAATTTATTATAGCCATAATTATTATCCTGAAATTGTTTATAACCCTCCAGAAAATCCTTTAGATTTTATACTTGAAATCAATTTTCAGGTAAATCACTATTTTTCATTTTTCCAACCGCCATATAATACTTTACTTCAATTTATTGACGAAGTAAAAATTGAAAGTTTTTATCAATTGGGAGATTCAATAATCAATTTAGATACTATTAGTATTTTAGGTGAACGGGAGAGTCCGAATTTCAGCACAACAATAAATTTAGATTCATCATTATTTAAGGAAGGCTTCGAATTTTTTTATAGAATTCAGGCAAAAGATAAGGGGATTATTCCTCATTATGCTTATAGTCCGGATACAGGATATTATAAAATAGCATATCCAGAATTAACCGGAATTTTTAATTATTATCCTTTAGCAGTTGGTAACAAATGGATTTATAATGGAATGTATAATAACTGGATGTTTCCCTCGTATATAACCGTTGTAAGGGAGATTGCAGGTACTGAACAGAAGAATAACGGGAAATTATATTTTAAAATTATTGAAAGTGGAAAATTCGATAACATTTATTATGAGCGCATTGATTCTTTAACAGAAAAAATTTACAGGTATGATCCTGATTCAACTGAAAATAATTTTGAATATTTAATTGAAGATCTAAAGGCAGAACCGGGTGATACTATTTATTCTTACAGATATAAGGGAGACGGTCTTCCGTTTTTTGAATCTTTTGTTGATACAGTTCTATTCAATCATGCTACCAAGATTAGAAATTATAAATCAGGGGAGTTGCTCAATTGGGATTATTCACTTGCACAAAATTTCGGAATTATATATGTGGGAAGCGGTGATGATAACAGATTTTTTTATTATGAACTCACCGGAGCAGTTATCAACGGAAACGTTTTTGGAGATACAACGTTAGTTGGTATTGATGATGAAAAAAATCTTCCAACAAAATTTGCTCTGCACCAGAATTATCCAAACCCCTTCAATCCAACTACAAAAATAAAATTCACAATTCCATCTAGCAGCGGTGAGATTGTTACATTAAAAGTATTCGATATCCTCGGCAATGAAATAGCAGCACTCGTTAATGAAGAAAAACCAGCCGGAGAATATGAAGTTGAGTTTGATGCCGGGAAATATAATTTATCAAGCGGAGTTTATTATTATACTTTAAGAACTGCAGAATTTTCAGAATCAAAAAAGATGGTGTTAATCCGTTAAATTCTTTGAATCTTAAATGAAACAATATCCCTGTTTTATTTAATTTGCTTGCAGGACTTTAATTTCAATTTCTTAATGAAATAATCCATTATTTACTTACCTTGACTACCTATGCACGTTTCTCTATATTTGAAAGCATTTTTTTATCAAATTATAGATGATTTTTTACGATTTTGAGCCAATATCAAAAAACAATCCTTCCTAACGGGATCAGAATTTTATCAGAAAACATACCTTATGTTAAGTCATTTTCATTAGGATTCTGGTTTAATGTAGGCTCCCGGGATGAAAACTTCCGGACTAACGGAATAACTCATTTTATTGAGCACATGCTGTTCAAAGGAACAAAGAAACGCAGTGCTCGCAGAATTGCCACCGAGATTGAATCATGCGGCGGTTATTTAAATGCGTTCACATCAAAAGAACAAACATGCTACTACGGAAGAGGCTTAAGCAATCACATTGAAAAAACATTTGATGTAATTGCTGATATGATTCAGAATCCGGTTTTTAAACCGGCGGAGATAAAAAAAGAAGCAAGCGTTATTGTTGATGAGTTGTTTGATATTGAAGATAATCCGGAAGAACTGATCTTTGATAAATTTGAAGAAATAGTTTTTGCCGGAAACAGTTTAAGCCTTCCGATTATCGGAACTGAAAAAAATATAAGAAGTTTTTCACAGCTTGATCTGTTCAATTTTATTAAAGAAAAATATGGATTTAACAAACTCCTTATCGCTGCTTCCGGCGCGGTTGATCATGAGAAACTGATTAAGCTGACTGAAAAATATATTACCAAAGATCTTGGAAATACAAACGGTAAAAGAAAGCATAATTCAATAACTGAAGTGCCTGCAAAAATTCAAATGATTGAAAAAGAAATTCAGCAGGTGCATGCGATAATAGGCAGGGCAACTTACGGTTACAAAAGCGAGAAAAGAATTATTGCCGCTCTTCTTACTCAAATATTAGGAGAGGGAAGCAGTTCGAGATTATTCCAATCCGTAAGGGAAAGAAACGGAATAGCTTACCAGATCAACGCCTTCTTAAATTCTTTTTATGATGTTTCATCTTTCGGCGTTTATTTTTCAACTAATGAAAAGATGATGGATAAAGCATTAACTCTTGTTAGTAAGGAATTAAAGAAGATGCGTGAAAACAGGATTTCTGAAAGGGAATTGAAGAAAGCAAAAGAATCTATTAAAGGAAATTTAATTCTGAGCCTTGAAAATACTTCCAACAGGATGATCAGAATGGCACAATCGGAAATTTATCATAACAGGATAAAACCAACAGATGAAGTAATAAAAAGTATTGATGCGGTTACTGCAGATGATATACTTGAAATTTCAAATGAACTTCTCGATGAAAGTTCATTCATTAAAATAATTATTAAATCAAAAGATGCGCTGTTGAAAACCGCTGCGTAAGTTTGAGGATATAACGGTATAAGGGATAAAAGGGTATAAGGGTATAAGGGTATAAGGGTATAAGAGTATAAGGAATAATTTTAGTTGAAAGAATTACAGAAAATAAATATGGGAAATGATAATTTGGAGTTTCAATATTCCAATTCTGAATCCATGTTAAATTCTAACTTTAATGATATCGAAATAAATGAACCTTATGAGTTTTATGACAGTAAAAAAGATTTTACAACGCTTGAGGCATGGATTAAAAGCCGTGATGTAAAATTATTTTTTTATAATAAAATTTTAACTCGATTACCAAAGGAAGAACAGTTTAATTTAGAATTTCAAATTAGGAAAGCATCGGTGAGCATTACTGCTAATATTGCTGAAGGATATGGTCGATATCATTATCAGGAAGGTATTCAGTTTTATAGAATCTCCAGAGGTTCATTATACGAACTTAAAGATCATCTTATTAGTTGTTTTGATTTCGGATTTATAAATGAGGGTTTAAAACTCGAGGGTGAAAAATTAATTGAACAAGCAAAGATAATTTTAAACGGTTATATAAATTTCGTTAAAGATAAAATTAAGAAGGTATAAAGGAGTAAGGGAATAAAGGAATGAAGTTATAAAGTAGTAAAGGTATAAAGGAAAGTTCTTATTTATTTGTAAGAGTATTTTTCCTATTTATACCCATATACCGTATACCATATACCTATATCCCCAAAAAACGATATGACAATAAAAAAGATAATTCCGGCAGAAAGAACAGAAAAAATAATTTACGCAATTCGTGATATTGTAGTGCTTGCAAATGAAGTTGCAAAAACCGGAAAGGAAATGCTTTATCTGAATATCGGCGATCCGAATATTTATGATTTTGCTCCGCCAAGGCATATGATTGATGCAACATATGAAGCAATGCTGAAAAACCATAATGGTTACTCACCTTCTTCCGGAATAAAGGCAGCGCTTGATGCAATTGGCAGGGATGCCGATAAAAAGGGAATAAAAATTATTCAGGATATTTTTATCACAACCGGCGCAAGCGAAGCGATCGATATCTGCTTAACCGCGCTTGTTAATGAAGGTGAAAATGTACTTACTCCAACTCCGGGATATCCGCTTTATACAGCAATAGCAAGCAAACTGCGTAATCATGAAAATCCGTATTATCTTGATGAAAGCAATGGCTGGCAGCCTGATATTGAAGATATCAGGAGTAAAGTTAATTCAAAAACGAGAGCAATCATTCTTATAAATCCGAATAATCCAACCGGATCAAACTGCAGTGTTGAAACTTTAAAGCAGATTATTGAGCTGGCAAAGGAACACAATCTTGTAATTTTTGCTGATGAAATTTATGATAAGCTTTTACTTGACGGACAAATTCATACCTCAATTGCATCACTTGACAGTGAAGTTCCAGTAATTACATTTTGCGGATTATCTAAAAATTATATGGTGCCGGGTTTCCGCATTGGATGGGGAATTATAAGCGGCAACAGAAATATTCTCAACGATTATATTGAAGCGATAAACAAAATTTTACGTGCACGTTTATGTGCTAATCATCCTGAACAGTATGCTATTCCGGCCGCACTGGAAGGTGATCAATCACACCTTGCTGAAGCAAATAAAAAATTAACAAGCAGAAGAAATCTTACTGTTTCTATGTTGAACGATATTCCGGGAATTTCCTGTGTAAAACCTGAAGGCGCATTTTACGCATTCCCGCGCCTTCATATGAATCAGCCTGATAATCATTTTGTTGCTGAGCTGATAAAAGAAACCGGCGTTGTGATTGTTCCGGGCAACGGATTCGGGCAGGTTCCCGGCACGCAGCACTTTAGAGTTGTATTCCTCCCGCCGGAAGAAATTCTTGAAAAAGCTTATCAAAAAATTGGTGAGTTTGCCCAGAAATATTTTGATAAATACGAAACAATTAGTAAGTGATAGTTTAATGATCAACTTCTTTTATAATTAAAAAGACTCCGGGAAAGAAAATGCCAAAATTTGTTTTAAACGGTACAGAAATAGAATTTAAACCAGGCCAGACGATTATTGAAGCCGCAAGAGATCACGGCGTTACAATTCCGCACTTTTGCTGGCATCCTAAACTTTCAGTTTCGGGCAACTGCCGTGTATGTCTTGTTGAAATTGAAAAAATGCCAAAGCTTATGATTGCATGTTCAACTCTCGCCGCTGAAGGTATGGTTGTTCATTCAGAATCTGAGAAAACACTAGCAGCAAGAAATGCTGTTATGGAATTTTTGCTCATCAATCATCCGCTTGATTGCCCGATATGCGATGAAGCAGGTGAATGCAAACTTCAGGATTATGCATATCAGCATAGCAAAGGTGAAAGCCGATTTACTGAAGAAAAAACTCACAAAGATAAACGAGTTCCGCTGGGTCCTAATGTAATGTTTGATGGCGAGAGATGTATTTCCTGTTCACGCTGCATCCGTTTCTGTGATGAGATTGCAAAAGATTCCGAACTTACATTTGTTAAACGCGGAGACAGAGTTACAATTGTTACATATCCCGGTGAAGAACTTGATAATCCATATTCAATGAATGTAACTGATATTTGCCCGGTTGGTGCATTAACCAGTAGGGATTTCAGATTTAAGGCAAGAGTGTGGGATATGTCTGCAACAGAATCAATCTGCCAGGGATGTGCAAGAGGATGCAACATTGAGGTTTGGGTTCGTAATAATGAAGTACTTCGGTTGACTCCGCGCCATAATGAAGAGGTTAACAGCTACTGGATGTGTGATTATGGCAGATTAAACACTTTTAAATTCGTAAATGCTGAAAACAGAATTAATGGACCTTATCTTAGAAAAGACGGTCAGCTTGAAAAAGTATTGTGGGAAGAAGCTTTTGCAGAAGCAGCAAAAAAATTAAAATCATTTAACAAAAATGAAATGGCGTTTATTGCTTCTCCGTACGTAACCAATGAAGATAATTTTGTGTTCGGCAAATTTGCAAAAACTGTTTTTGGTTCAAACAAAATTGATTTTCTCCGCCATGTTGATTCATCATTTGGAGATGATATTCTTAAAAGAAATGATATTACTCCAAATACAACCGGCGCTGAATTAATCGGCGTTTCTTCAAAAGATGGAATAAATCTTGATGGAATTATTAAAGGAATTAAAGAAGCTAAAATAAAAGCGCTTTATGTAATTGAAGAAGATCTTGTTTCAGCATTTCCCGAACTTGAAAGCGTTCTTGCAAAACTTGATCTGTTAATTGTTCATGCAGCAAATATGAATAAAACAGCCGCGCTTGCAGATGTTTTATTCCCCGCAGCAACTTATGCTGAAAAGAACGGTACAGTTGTTAATTTTATGAACAGAGTTCAGCGCATTAAACCAGCAGTTGAGACTGTTGAAGCAGACAGGGCATTGGATGGAATGGCTCTCAGCAGGCTTGATAAATTCGGAACTGAGTTTGACCGCTGGGCTAAAAAGAACAGGCATGATGCAAGAGCTACATGGAAAATTTTGGTTTCTCTTTCTGCTGCATTAGGAATTAAAATGAAATATAATATGGCAGAAGAAGTTTTTGCAGATATTGCCGCAGCTATTCCCGCTTTTAAAGGATTGGATTATGATGTTATCGGAAGCAGCGGTGCTCCATTAAATCTACCACAAAATGAAAAAGTAAAACCGGAGTTGGAAATTAAATGAGTATCTGGGAAATAATAATCATAAGTGCTATAAAGATTTTTATAATCGTTAATCTGATGCTGATGACGGTATCATATCTTGTATATTTTGAAAGAAGAATCAGCGCATGGGCACAAAACCGGCTTGGACCAAACCGAGTAGGCTGGGAGGGAATTTTTCAGCCGTTCGCTGATGTACTTAAACTTCTGTTAAAAGAAGATATCGTTCCAACTCAGGCTAATAAGCCAATTCATACATTAGCACCAATGATTGCATTGTTCGTTGCATTTACAACATACGCTGTTATTCCTTTCGGTCCGGAAGTAACAATATTCGGATATACAATTCCTCTTGTTGTTGCAGATATAAATATGGGGATATTGTATGTGCTTGCACTTACTTCACTCGGAGTTTACGCAATTACTTTTGCTGGATGGTCTTCAGGAAGTAAATATTCACTGCTTGGCGGAGTAAGATCTTCCGCTCAGATGATTTCTTACGAAATATCAATGGGATTTTCAATAGCAGGAGTTTTGCTTTTATCAGAATCATTAAGACCAATTGCAATTGTTGAATCACAGGCAGGCTGGATGTGGAATGCAATTGTTCAGCCAATTGGATTTATAACATTTTTAGTTTCTGCTTTTGCTGAAACAAACAGGCTTCCGTTTGATTTGCCTGAAGCTGAACCTGAACTTGTTGGCGGCTTTCATACTGAATACAGCAGTATGAAGTTTGCCGGCTTCTTTCTTGCTGAATATGCGAACATGATTATTGCAAGCGCATTAATCGTTACACTTTATCTCGGCGGCTGGCATTTCCCTTACATTGAAACTTTTGGCTTACCGGAGTGGCTTACGAGTGTAATTCAGGTTGCCACCTTTATGTTTAAGCTTGCAGCGCTTTTGTTTTTCTTTATTTGGGTAAGATGGAGTTTGCCAAGATTCAGATATGATCAACTAATGAATCTCGGCTGGAAAGTTATGTTCCCATTATCCTTAATTAATCTTATTTGGGTTGCACTGCTTATTATCGTATTTGGATTTTAAAAAGATATTGATTATTTCATTAAGGATTGATTTATCAATCCAAAATATTTAACGGAGAATTGATGGCAGTTAAAAAAAGGGAAAAAGATTTAACATTCTGGGAAAGAATTTACGTTCCTGAAATTATAAAGGGTTTATCATTAACATTAAAAAATATGTTTAAACCCAAGTTTACCTTGCAATATCCGGAAGAAAAATTTATTCCCCCTGCATCATACAGAGGCAGGCCTGTGCTGGTACAGGAAGAAAACGGTGAGGAAAGATGTGTTGCATGCGGATTGTGTTCACGTGTTTGCCCACCTTTAGCTATTGAAGTTCAGGCATCTGAAACAGAGCTTGAAAAGGAAAGATATCCTGTTAAATTTGAGATAAATATGATCCGCTGTATCTTCTGTGGATTTTGTGAAGAAGTTTGCCCCGAAGAAGCAATAGTTATGAGCAAAGATTATGAACTGGCATTTTCAAGCAGACAGGAGGCAATTTATGGTAAAGATAAACTTCTGGTTCCGGTTCATCAACTGCAGGATAGAATAGATTTTCTGCGGAATTATAAATAGTTGCAACGCAGGATTTAAGTTCTTATTTTCTTGCTGTCTATGCTTAAGACTATTAAAATATTTTTCGTTTTTCTGATTCTTCTTACTCCTTCAACTTTCAGTTTGGAAAAAAACTGCGGGCTGTACTATCCTCAGTTCATTGCACAAAACTCTTCATTCGATGTTTCAATCGTTACAAGTAATCCTTTTCCGAATGCTGATAAACTTGAACTGTTCGTGCTTCCCGGTGATAAAATTGAGTTAAACAAAGCAGAGGTTCGGTCAGTATTTCATTCTTACAAATTGAATTTTTCATCCGCCGTGCTTGAAAAATCCGCAAGACCATCTTTTAAAACCGTAATTGATTTGAGCGGTAAGCAGATTTCTGCGGGAACATTCTTCCAGATACTTTTAAATTTTAATTCAGGAAGCAATTATAATTCAGATATTAATTTCTACGGGATTTTTAAGGCCGGTGACAGAGAACTCGGCTATCTTGTTAACAAAGAAAATCAGGTTGATGAATTCTTCTCAGCGGATATTCATTTTTTTAAATCTCATAGGAATGCGGGAAGAGCAGTTCAGATCGGGAACCAATCAAATCTTAATATCTCTTTTCAGAAAGATATAGCTGAAAATCTGCTTGCAGAATTCTGGATAAAATTTACAGAACCTGATTTAACATTTCTGAAAATTTCAAACAAAAAAAACTCCGCATTTGAATTTGAAGTTGCTGCAAATGAATTCCAGATGTTAAAAGTAAATTCTGAAGAAGAAAATTTATTTACTGCTTCTTCATTCACCGGCAGAAAATCATGGAATCATATTGCAATTAATTTTTCACGCTCACAAAATTTAATTGAGTTTTATTCAAACGGTAAACTGTTTGCAAAGTATAATTTCCCCGATCAAATAAAAACCGAAGATCTTGTTTTTAATTTTCTTCCTTCACAACAGGGAAAAGCTTATCAGCTTGAATTATTGCGTTTCATAGAATTAAACAATTCAATTGAGACTTCTTTCAGAAACAAAAACTACCTGACTTTTAAAGCAGACAGTTCAAAGGTAATTTCGCAATTCAGATTTGATTCACAGGATGAACTTCTTACAGATAAAAATAAAGTTGTAGTAACATCTGCAGGTTTACAATACGTAAAATCTGATGCGCCAATTCTTGCACGTGCACCGGAATTAAATATAACCTTGCTCAGCAATTCTTATGAACTTGAATGGAGCGGCGGTGATTACAAGCAGGCGGTTTCGTATGTACTGGAACGTTCGAGTGAAAATTCCGAGTATGTTCCTGTTTTTACAATTCAGGCAGATAATTCAAATGAAAAAGTATATTCATTTCTAGATGAGATAAATCCGGAATCAGAAATTGTTTATTACAGGATTAAACAGATTAACAAAGACGGCTCGGTTGTGTATTCATCTCAGGTTAAGCTTGGGCAGGGATTGATGGAAGCTTTTACACTCGGTCAGAATTATCCAAATCCGTTTAACCCAAAAACAAGTATTGAGATTGAGTTGTTTGAAGATTCCGATATTGAAGTTACAATTTATAACCTGGAAGGCAGAGAGATAGCAAAACTTTTTAAGGGAGCGTTAACAAAAGGAACACATAAGTTTACATTTGATGGTGCAGAACTGCCGTCCGGAATATATCTATACAAAGTAGCCACGCCAAATTTCTCCCAAACGAAGAAAATGATTTTAACGAAATAATTCAGCCAGAGCAGGCTTTATTATTTTTACACTGAAAAAATAAAAGTTTCGTTAGTACATTTTTTATCACATCCCGTAAAGACAATGCTTTCCAAAATTTATACAAGCGCTACATACGGTATTGATGCATATATCGTTGAAGTAGAAACAAACGTTGAAAAAAATATTCCTGCTTTTGTTATAGTTGGTCTTCCCGATAACGCGGTAAAAGAAAGCCGTGAAAGAGTGATTGCTGCAATAAAAAACAGCGGGTTTGAATTTCAGATAAAAAAAATTACAGTTAATCTTGCACCGGCTGATATTAAAAAAGAAGGAAGTTCCTTTGATTTACCAATTGCCGTGGGATTTTTAGCTGCAACAGAAAAAGTAGCTCCGGTATTGCTTGAAGATACAATTTTGTTAGGCGAGCTTTCATTAGATGGTGCGCTTCGCCCTATAAAAGGTGCTCTGCCAATTTCAGTTGAAGCAAAGAAGAAAAATTTTAAACGGATAATACTTCCTAAAGAATCAGCAGGAGAGGCAGCAATAGTTGACGGCATTGATGTTTATGGAATGGAAAATCTTGCTGAAGTAGTTGAGTTTCTAAATGGTGATCTGGATAAAGAAAAAACTTATACTGATAAAAATGATATCTTCTCAAGAGTAAATAAATATCATCTTGATTTTTCTGATGTGAAAGGGCAGGAGAATGTTAAGCGTGCACTTGAGGTTGCTGCAGCAGGTGCGCATAATATTTTGATGATCGGCCCGCCCGGTTCCGGAAAAACAATGCTTGCAAAAAGATTTCCTTCCATTCTTCCGCCCATGACTTTTAATGAAGCACTTGAAACTACAAAGATTCATTCAGTTGCGGGAATACTGCCGAAAGACCAGGCACTTGTTACAGAGCGTCCGTTCAGAAGTCCGCATCACACTGTTTCGGATGCAGCACTTGTTGGCGGCGGTTCTTTTCCAAGACCGGGAGAAGTTTCATTCGCTCATCATGGAGTTTTATTTTTAGATGAACTTCCAGAGTTCAAAAAAAATGTGCTTGAGGTGTTGCGCCAGCCATTGGAAGATTCAAAGGTAACTGTAAGCCGATCCAAATTATCATTAGAGTTTCCTGCGAACTTTATGCTTGCAGCAGCAATGAACCCATGTCCGTGCGGTTATTTTACTGATCCTAATAAAGAATGCACTTGTTCAACACCATTAATTCAAAGATATATGTCAAAAATATCCGGCCCTCTGCTGGATAGAATTGATATACACATTGAAGTTCCCGCTGTTAAGTACAAAGAGTTATCTGCAGATACAAAAAGTGAATCATCTGCCGCCGTAAGAGAAAGAGTAATTAAGGCAAGACAAATTCAATTAAAAAGATTCAGCGAAGCCAGGCATATTTTTAATAATGGGGATATGGGTTCAAAAGAAGTTAGAATTTATTGCAGGCTTGATTCGGCTGGTGCAGATCTTCTGAAGATGGCTATGACAAAACTTGGTTTATCAGCAAGAGCGTATGATAGAATTCTAAAAGTAAGCAGAACAATTGCTGACCTGGATAACTCAGATAATATTCTTCCGCAGCATTTGAGTGAAGCAATTCAATACAGAAGTTTGGATAGAGAATTATGGAATCATTGAATCAGATGAATATAATCTTCCTGAAGTATGGAAGATCGAAAAAGATTTTTGCTCACAGGTTTCCACAAAATGAAAACCAGCCAAATTCTTTTTGAAAATTTATAATGAAGTTGTTAGATTCATTTTGCAATCGGTTTTTATTAATCAGATAACATTAATATTACTTCATTTACCCGCATTGATGAGAACTTCCTTACGTAAACATGGTACTTTTTGCTCTTTAACAATACTATTTATTAAAAATTGAGGAACATAATAATGTTTCGTAATCGAACGTTCTTTTCAATTTTAGTAATCCTTATCAGCCTCATTGTATTCCAATCAGAATCTGAAGCAATTCCATATTTTGCCAGAAAGTATAAGACAAGTTGTTCAACCTGCCATGATGCAATTACTAAACGTAATCCCAGCGGTGAGGCATTCAGAAGAAATGGTTATCGAATTCCGCTTAAAGAAACAAGGGTAACAAAGGAAAAACCTGTCCCTCTTGGTGCAGAAGCATGGAAAGAACTTTGGCCTGATGCCGTTTGGCCAGGCTCATTGCCGGCTTCTTTTCCGTTAGCAGCATTTACATTGATGCGTTTAAGTCAGGATTTCCAGGAACAGAATAAAGGGAACCGCACCGAGTTTGTTATGCCTGTTTTTTTCAACCTGTTGTTTGGAGGAACTTTCGGTGAAGATGTTTCATTCTTTGGTGAATGGTCTGCATTTTCTGCGGGAGTAAACGCGCGGGGTTTGCAAAGATTATTTATTCAGTTAAATGATGTAATTGGCCCGCCAAATCATTTTAATGTTAGAATAGGAAGATTTGAACCTGGCATTACTGATGGATATGTAAGCACTCAGAGGATGACATCAAGTGAACCAATTACACTTGGATATAATCCTTCCGGCGGCTGGTCTGCTTCTGATCCTCAATCAGGAATTGAATTGAACGGAATAATTAATCATCGTTTTTATTATGCTGCAGGAATTGTAAACGGTGAGAGTAAAACAATTGCTGATCCGGGTGATCAAAAAGATTTTTATGGAAGAATTGCTTATCAGTTTGGCGGAGAAGGTTATGATGGGAAAGATATCGGTTTTGATTCAACTGCAGTGAGATTTACAGAAACATTTGTTGCTGTTGGTGCAAATGCATACTTCGGCAGCAGAAATAAAATTCCAATGGAAAATGTTTTCTACGATAATTACTTTCGCCGGTTCAGCCTTGATATAAATCTTCATCTGCATGATTTTGATATTTACAGCGGCTGTATGTTTGGCAGAGATGATAATCCGTTCAATGATAATCTTCATCTTAACAGTTCTGCATTTTTTGTTGAAGGAAGTTATAATTTTTATCCGTGGCTTATTGGTTTGTTAAGATATGAAAGAGCAGCTTCATGGGTTATGAATAATGATATTGATAACTATAGTAATCTTATTCCCGCTCTTATTATTGTTTACAGAGCAAACATCCGCTTTTCAATAGAAAGTTTAATAAGAATTGAAGCTGACCGTCAATCATCCGGAAAATTAATTTCGGCAGTAAATAAAGATCCTTTGAAATTCTTAACACTTAATTTAATGTTCGCTTTTTAAGGAAAGTAATTATGATAAAGTTGATTTATCTGATCATATTTTTTACAACTTTAAATATTTACGCCGGTGGATCTGTGAAAGGAAAAATCTTAATTGATAATGAAGGATTAAACAATGTTGTAGTTTATCTTGAACCGGATACAAAGATTAACTTCAATCCGCCGAAAGAACCGGCTTTAATAGACCAGATAAATTTAAGCTTTGTTCCGCATGTTCTTCCTGTTATGAAAGGAACAAAGGTTCTTTTTCCAAACAGTGATAAAATAAGACACAGCGTTTTCTCAACCGGAGATGTAAAAAATTTTGATCTTGGTACTTATCCGCCTGGAGCTGAAAAATCAATTATTTGTGATACTCCGGGAATCATTCCTGTTCTGTGCTATATTCATCATGATATGTCCGCCTATATTGTAGTGCTTGAAACCCCTTATTTCAGCACTTCGGATGATGATGGTAATTTTTTAATTGAAAATATTCCTGCCGGAAAATATAAGTTATCGTTCTGGCATGAAGATACGGAAATTGAAAGTGAAAATGTGGAGATATCTGAAAACAAATCGCTCATAAAAAATATTATTATAGATTAAAAAAATGGCAGCAGGATTTTCAAATATCTTTAAAATGAAATTGGGTATACAGGCAAAGCTTACCTTGATTTTTATACTCATTTCATCACTGCCGTTAACTCTTGTTAGTATTTTTACTGTAAATCAGCAGATTGAATTTCAGCGGGATCAGAATATCCGGAATATGCACAGCGATATTAAAGGGCTTGGTGAAAGAACAACCCTCTTCTTAACGCGCATTGAAAGCGAAATATCACTCGTGATGAAATCAACCGAGATGAGAAAATTGTTAAATAACCTGAAGTCCGGAATTGCAATTAACGATGAACTCCGCAAAAATGTTGAGAAAGAGTTTATTAATGTTGTTGCTGATAATACTTTTTACAGACGGATTGATTTACTGAGTCCGCGGGGAAAAGAATTAATTTCAATTATGAATAATGAAACGCCGTTTGCAGTTCCTGAGGAAAACTTATCACGCATATCAAAAAATTTTTATGTGCAAAAAGTAAAAGAGATGAAACCCGGAGAAATTGATCTTTCTCCTTCCGAAATAAAAATTAACAATTCCGGTAAGTTTGCATCCGTAATTGATTTTATCCTTCCGGTTTATGATGATCAAAATAAATTAACATCAATTGTAAGCGTTAAATTAAGGGCTGAAAATCTGTTTGAAATTCTTGTCCCTTCGTATGGTGATTCTCCAAGAAAAATATTTATAGTTAACGGCGAAGGATTTTACATCTTTCATTCAGAAAAAAAGAACAACTGGAATTCTCTTTTTACTGATAGGTTTGATGAAAATATATTTAGTGATTATTCCACAGAACTTGCACAAAAAATTCTTAACGGAAAAGAAAATTCGACTGTTTATTACAAAGACAGGATTATTCAATACTCACCGATATTCTCCGGAAGCAAGGCTGAAAGTGCAAGATATTTTATTGCTGAAGATGTTAATGCTGATGTTATCTTATCATCAACCCGGGAACTTAAAACACTTCTTATTTTCTTAATAACCATAGTGGGAATTATTTCACTGCTGGTAGGATATCTTACAGCTAAAAGATTTTTAAAACCTGTTAAAAAATTAATTACCGGAACACAAATTATCAGAAGCGGAAATCTTGATCATAAAATTGAAGCAACAACAAACGATGAGATAAAAGATCTTATCGATAATTTTAATCAGCTTGTTACTGAATGGAAATTAAAGCAGCTGCTGGAAAAAGAAGTTCAGCGGACAGAAAGACTGTTTTCATCAATTACTCAGGCAGCTACAGATGCAATTTTAGAAGTTGATGCAGACGGAAGAGTAATCGTTTGGAATGATGCAGCTTCATCAATATTTGGGTTTAACAGGGATGAAATAAAAGGGAAGAAAATTTTTTCATACATTATTCCGGAAAGACACAGGGCGGTTGCCGAAGTTAAACTAAAAGATTTTTTGAGATCTGATAAAGCTGAAACTCAAAAGAACATTGCTGAAAATACGATTGAGATTGACGCGCTAAGAAAGGACGGAACCGAATTTCCTGCGGAACTTTCAATCTCCCGCGTTATACTGGATGATAAAATTTATGCAACAGGAATAATACGAGATGTTACTAAGAGAAAAGAAATGCTTAAGGAATTAATTGAAGCAAAGAACAAAGCTGAAGTAGCTGATAAACTAAAAACAGAATTTCTGCACCAGATATCTCATGAAATAAGAACTCCGCTTAACGTGCTTCTTAATTACACGGATTATACCTATGAAGATTTACTTGAAAGGAATCATCTTTCTGAACCGATAGAACAAAATTTGAAAGCAATGAAGGAATCAGGATTGAGGATAATAAGAACCGTTGAATTGATTCTGAATATGTCTTCAATCCAAACCGGAACTTATGAGAACAAACCGGTACCAACAGATTTATTTGATGAAATAATTCAGAAAGTTTATAATAAGTATTATCAGTATGCCGCGGAGAAAAACCTGAAATTAAACCTTGTAAAAAAATATAATGGCTGCAAACTGATTGTTGATCCATACTCTATTGAACAGGTGCTTAGCCAACTGGTGGATAACGCTGTTAAGTTTACAGAAAGGGGAACAATCCATGTTCACTACTGTGTTGATACGGAAGGAAATATTGAAGTTAGTGTTGAAGATACAGGCATTGGAATTTCTGATGAATATATGAAACAGCTTTTTACTCCATTCTCACAAGAGCAGCATGGGCTTTCAAGAAATTATGATGGCAACGGGCTTGGGTTATCACTTGCAAAAAAATTATGTGAAATGAACAATGTAGAAATTCTTGTTTCTTCACAAAAAGGAAAGGGGACTGTTATTAAATTGATTTTTCCAAAATCAATCACTGTAAATTAATTATTTCGCCTCCTGATGCATTTCATTCAGAACTTCTCTCGCTTTATTTAATGCATCATCAATATTGGAGAAAATATTATCTTCCCCGATTTTTTTCAGCAGCCCGCTGTTGGAAAAAGCCATCAGCGGCTGGGCATGCACTCCTGAAAATATTACATGTGTACCTGCACGCCGTGAAGTGAGCAGTACTTCCTCAAGTACATGAAGCCCTGTTGAATCAACCGCGGGAACATTTCTCATTCTTATTACTCTTATTATTGGAGCGTTTTCAATCTGACTCATTGCCTCTTTAAATTTTTCAACAGCGCCAAAAAAGAAAGGCCCGTTTATCTCAAAAACTTCCACACCTTCAGGAACATTTTTCTTATCAATTGCCATCGGGTCTATTGGTTCTTCCTCTTCTTCATTTAATTCACGGGTAATTACACCTACATTTGTAACCATCGCCATTCTTCGCATAAAAAGAAAAACAGCAAGCACCATTCCGATTTCTATTGCAACCGTTAAATCGATAATAACAGTTAATCCGAATGTTGTTAACAGAACTACCACATCGCTTTTTGGGCTTTGCAGTACTGTTTTAAACGTTCTCCATTCACTCATGTTATAAGCAACTACAATTAAAATTGCAGCAAGTGTTGAAAGAGGAATAAGCACAGCCCACTTGCCGAAGAAAAGCATTATAAGCAAAAGAACTAAAGCATGTGTAATTCCGGCAATTGGAGTTCTGCCGCCGTTTTTAATATTTGTTGCAGTACGTGCAATTGCACCTGTTGCAGGTATGCCTCCAAAAATGGGAGAGAAAATATTTGCAGCGCCCTGTGCAATCAATTCCATATTTGAGCGGTGTTTGCCGCCAATCATTCCATCTGCAACAACTGCTGAGAGCAGTGATTCAATTGCTGCAAGCAGCGCAATTGTTGTTGCCGGCTGAATCATTTCTTTTACAGTGTAAAAATCTAATGTGAAAAAAGTTGGTGCCGGCAATGTTGATGAAATTTCTCCAAACCTGCTGCCGATTGTTTCAACGGGAATTTTAAAAATCTGAACAGCGGCAGTTGTAACTAATAGCGCAACTAAAGAACCTGGAATTCTTCTTGATACTTTCGGCCAGAAAATCATAACTGCAAGTGAAAAGATTCCGATTGCTAATGAATAAAAATTAATTTTATCAAAGTGAGATGCATAAGCCGACCATTTCTCAATAAAATCAGCAGGAACTTCCTGCATTGATAATCCAAAGAAATCACGGATTTGTGATGAGAAAATTATAAGTGCAATACCGCTGGTAAATCCAACAACAACCGGGTGCGGAATGAATTTTATGATGGATCCGAATTTTGCGAATCCCATAATTATCAGAATTACTCCTGCCATTACAGTTGCAATCATTAATCCGTTAATGCCGTAAGATTGAATGATTCCATAAACAATAACAACAAAAGCACCTGTAGGGCCGCCAATCTGAACGCGGCTTCCGCCGAGAGCCGAAATAATAAAGCCGCCGATTACTGCTGTAATTAATCCTTTTTCCGGTGAAACTCCTGAAGCAATTGCAAATGCTATTGCCAGCGGTAGTGCAACAATTCCAACAATTAATCCGGCAGTAATATCAGAAACAAATTTTTCTTTGTTGTAATCTTTGAGAGTAGTTAACAGTTTTGGTCTTAACAAATGAACCCCGTAAAAAATCAGTTCCAAATTTAATTAAAAGATGGATGATTTAATCAATTATTTTTTGGTGAAACTTTTTAATAGAAGAATAATGGGAGGTAAAAATTATCAGCATGAAAACTTATGCAATCTTAAATGATCTTTTTGGCTTAAGGAAAAAATGCAGGAACCGAAAATGATTCCTGCATAATTAAAATTTATATTCAAATAATTAAAAGGATTTATTCAAACTTCCTGAAAATAACAGAAGTGTTATGCCCGCCAAAACCAAAAGCATTACTTAGTGCAATATTAACTTCACGTGCCTGTGCTTTAATGAATGTATAATTCAAATCGCATTCAGGATCAGGATTTGCAAAATTAATAGTTGGCGGAACTTTGTTGTTTTTAATCGCAAGCACTGATGCAATTGCTTCAACTGCTCCGGCAGCACCAAGCAAATGTCCCGTCATGCTTTTCGTTGATGATAAATTCATTTTATAAGCATGATCGCCGAAAACTTTTTTTACAGATTTTGTTTCAGCAATATCACCAAGAGGAGTTGAAGTTCCGTGCATATTTATATAATCAACTTCAGAAGGAGAGATGCCGGAATTATTCAAAGCCATTTCCATTGATAGAACTGCTCCTGTGCCTTCGGGATGAGGAGCTGTAATATGATATGCATCTGCTGATAATCCCATTCCAATAACTTCAGCATAAATATTTGCGCCGCGGTTTTGTGCGTGTTCAAGCGATTCAAGAACCAATGCACCTGCGCCTTCACCCATAACAAAACCATCTCTTGTTGAATCAAAAGGACGGCTTGCAGTTTCAGGACTATCATTCCTTGTGGATAAAGCTTTTGATGCATTAAATCCGCCCACGCCGATTTCATTAACCGGTGCTTCACTTCCGCCTGTAACAACCACATCTGTAAATCCGTTTTTAATAAGCATGAATGCATCAATCATATTATTATTAGCCGTAGCACAAGCTGATACAATACAGTAATTCGGCCCGCGTAAACCATACTGAATTGATATATAACCTGATGCAATATCAGGGATCATCATTGGAATGAAGAATGGAGAAATTCTGTTTGGTCCCTCAGTATGATTAATAACTGATTGATTATAAAAAGTTTGAATACCGCCTATACCACTTCCGAAAATAACGCCGAATCTTCCTCTTTCTTCATCAGATAAATTTGAAGTATCAATGCCTGAATCTTTAATTGCCTGTGAAGCAGCAGCCAATGCAAACTGCGCATATTTATCCATTCTGCGTGCAGTTTTTTTATCCATAAAATTTGCAGGATCAAAACCTTTTACTTCACATGCAAACTTTGTATCAAGTTTGGATGTATCAAAGCTCTGAATTAATGCGCAGCCGCTTTTTCCTTCCATCATAGAATTCCAGAACTCTTCAACAGAAAGGCCAATGGGAGTTACAGCGCCCATTCCTGTTATTACAACTCTTCTGTTGCTCTTATTGCTCATATAATTCCTTAAAGAATGTTTTTGGTTGCTTTAAAAAATTTCCTGCAAAGATAAAAATTTTTGACGCTTAAAAGAATAAACTTCATGTAATATTTCCAAGCTTAAAATTTATCTTCGGTTAGCCTGAAAACGGTCCATTCATCCATTGGCACGGCGCCGAGTTTTTTATAAAATTGAATAGCCGGTTCATTCCAGTCAAGAACCGCCCATTCAACCCTGCCGCAGTTTCTTTCTTTTGCAATATGAATTAATCTTGTTAGTAAAGCTTTGCCAATCCCTTTGCCGCGGAATTCCGGTTTAATAAAGAGATCTTCAAGATAAATTCCGGGTTTTGCAAGGAACGTAGAATAATTATGAAAGAATAATGCTTGTCCCGCAGCTTCACCATCATATTCTGCAAGAAGTATTTCTGCGTACTTCTTATTGCCGAAGAGTGTTTCTTTCAGTGATGATTCTGAAGCTTTAACTTCAGATGCAAGTCTTTCATATTCAGCAAGATCTTTAATTAACCGGAGAATTACAGGGATATCTTTCTCTTCCGCAAATCTGATAATTAATTTTTCCATAGTATGATTTAAGATTTTTGATATTTAAGTTTAATTATTTCATCAAGTTTTAGTGCAGCTTTTCCAAAACCAAAACCAAATACTGTACCTGTAATTGCACCGGCAAGAATATCTGATGGATAATGCAATCCGAGATAAACTCTTGATATTGCAACTAACGCCGCAGTGATAAACAACGCCCATTTTAAGCGGGGAAAAAGCAGGTAGAAAAAAACTGCGGCCGCAAAATTATTCACCGCATGATTTGACGGGAAAGAATAAGTTCCCTGGCAGCCAAGCGGCGTAATTACATCTTCAAGTACATTGCACGGACGTAACCGCTGAACAAATTCTTTGATAATATTATGTGAAAGCTGATCAGTGAGCGCAATTAAAATTAAAATGAGTACAACCCCGATTTTACCTTTCCTACCGCCATCAATAAAACAGACAAGAAGAAGTATAACATAGGTAATATACCAGTTGTTAACATTTGTAATTACGGAAAAAAATTTATCAAGAAATGGAGTTGATAGTGTATGATTAAAAAAATATAAAATGGAAACATCAATCGAGTATAAAAATTCAGCCATAAAAATTTATGATCTTTCTTAAAAAAATTAGAAAACTAAAATGGCTATTTAAATTCAAACGGGGAATAATTATCTCTTATATTCTGCAAAAGCAAAAGATTCTTAAATATTTTTTTCAATTTATTAAAAGAAATGAAGATATTGAAACCCATGGCAATTTGAATTGTAGTTAAAATTAAATCGACTTAT
>JBIQJD010000001.1:0-341819 GCA_044507695.1 Ignavibacteriales bacterium
AATCTACCTTACTTAACTAACCTGAAATTCCTTTTTCCGCTGAACCAATACAGTAGTATCACCATAAAGCGTATCATTTAGGACGCATCCTTTTAAATAAATATCGCCTATGGCATCACCACCTCCTCTTGACCAAAGTCCATAACCATAAGCCAAAACATCTCCGCCTCTACCCAAACCGGTAGTATCAGTAGAATCTACTGAATAGTAATAACTATAACCTTTAAAAGTGGTAAAAATACCGGAACCAAAAAATATTTCGTCTTCCCCAAACTCTCTCTACTCTTGCCAATTCATAACCATCACCTCCTTCAGTAGAATAATCAAATACTACCCATTGTTCACCTTCATTTGCATCGAGCTTGTATAAGATAAACCCTTCTTCGGTAATAAAAGATCCTCCTCCCATTCCGGGAGGTGCATAAACGTTATATGCAGTATCAATTCTATAATGAGCTGTATCAGTAAATAAAAGTGGTTCCTGAATAGGATGTATTCGCCTCGCAAATTGAGTTACATAAATATTGCCTTCAGCATCCACAGAATCTTTTATATTAAAGACTTGAACAGTATCAGGATATTCTAAATCATAAAAAAAATACTCCCACATATTACCCGTTTTTATCGGGAAATATTTAAGAGGGTCCTCGCTTTGTGCAAAAGTAAGAGAATACAAAAGAAAAAAGAAAATAAAACGTCCCATAATATTAAATCCTTTAAGTTTGGAAGACATGCTTGTTTAAATAGTACAGGTGTTATTTTTTAAAGAAAAAATGGACGAGGCATTTACCTCGTCCTTATCTATTATTTACGATTTTACTTCATTAAAATCATTTTATGTGAAGCAGTAAAATCATTTACCTTAACAGTATAAATGTAAATTCCGCTGGAAAGGTTTGATGCATTAAAGTTTACTGCATAGTTTCCTTTATTTAATGGTTCATTCACGAGAGCTGCGACTTCATTCCCGAGTAAATCAAAAACTTTTAATGTAACAAAACCCGCTTCTTTTATTGCATAGTTGATTTGAGTTGTAGGATTAAACGGATTAAGGAAACACTGACTTAATTTATACGAGTCTATTCTTATTTCTGGTTCACTCTCTTCTGCCTGTTTCCACTGAATCCAGCTTGTTCCGGATGTATTCATATGTTCACTTTCAACTGAAAGCAAATTTGTATTATCTTCAGCAACAATCCAGTATTCCGCCTGGTCATAACCATGTGTAGTAATACTAAAATTATTATCTGTATATGTAGTTGAAGTCGTTGTAGTATAGGTTGTCTGCTGACCACCTGCGCCAAGAGTAAGCTTTTTATATACACGGTAACGTAATAAATCTGGGTCTGTATTTGCAGCCCAGGTCAATACTGGATTATTGCTGCCATTCTTTGAAAGACGGAGTTCCTGGGGTTTGGCGGGTTTACCATCAAGTGGAGAAGTTAAATAAAACCTTGCATTTACTACGCTGCCATTCTGATCAATAATCTCCATAGTAAAATTATTCGTAGCGTCATTTGTCCATCTTCTTGCCCAGGGATTGCTGTAATTAGAGAAAACATTATTATAACTAAGATTGAATGAATTATTCATACCTTCTCCGTTTAACCATCCGCCACAACCGTAATCCGGCCAATCTGCAATTCCAGGATCATCTAAATAAAATAACCAGTCGGCTCCACCATTTGTTGTCAACAGCTTATCTTTATTATTTCTTCCTGCCCTGTTTACCGCAACCGGTTTAAATTTAGGAACTTCTGCATCGCCAAAACAAGTAGCTATACCGGTGTTTTCCCAATCCCACTGACCGTTTGAGGTTTTAATACGAATGTTATTTGAATTACTATAAATTCCTTGCTGATGTAACACAAAAATTCCTTTATCATTTGGATTATTAGTAGCATTGTCATAAACATTAAGCTTCTGATGGTTTTCAAAATAAAAATACTCGTCAGTTGCGCCGTTTGAAGGATGATATTTATATGCGGTTCCATATTGTAGATAATCTTGAAAAGGCGCATTTAAAATGTTGCCCGTAACCTCAGTTGGATTTACCCATGCTAATCTTTCTCTTTCATAAGTATTGGCGCAAATTCCATCATCTCCTCTTGTAAGGATACCCCAAACTTTATGATCATCATTACTACTAGAATTAGTATAAGGATGATTACTCCCTATGAGCCAATGACCTATTTCATGAACAGTATTTTTAAAATTTCTTTCCGGGATTCTTTGTCCCCAAAAATGTAATGTAACTTCGGAACCACTGTTTAGACCAAAATTTGCTTTAATTGTCTTTGTTCGCCATCTACAGTATAAGATGATCCATATCCAAGAGATGCTTCTCCGCTCCAACCACTATTGAAAAACCATGCTGTAGTACTTGTTCTCCAAATCATTATGATCATATCTATTGTTCCATCTGACTGATTTGAATGAGTGTAGTTTGCAGATGAAGACCAATTGTCAAAATCTGCAAAATTAACTAGCGGATCAACTTTCTGCTGAAGAACTTCTTTATTAGCTAAATAATAATTTGATCCATAATAAGATTTATTATGAGGAGCTTCGACATAAACTGCCTGACCAATTACTTTATAAACGCCGAATGACATTTTATCAAAGTAATTAGTAAGATTAATATAGTGAGTTGAGCCAGTCTGAAGATTTGGGTCAACAAATGTATTGTAATTTTGTGGTGGCTGCCCAACCGGCCCATATGGATGATAGGAATCATCATCCTTGAAACTTGCAAAAACAACAAGCACTTTAATCGTACCTTGCGCTGTCAAATATATTCCACCTTCCTGGCTTAAACTAATGGTACCCCCGGAAGATGGTGCAGCACACTGCGGCTCGAATTGCGCGAAGTAATATTAGATAATGCTAAGAGATATATTATTAAAATTAAAATTAAATTTTTCATAAAAATTGCCTTTCAAAATTTTATTTGAGGTATTAAAGCAGTTATTTCTCTCATATCAAAGCCCCTTAAAATTATTAAAGAAAGAAATAATTATATCATTTTATGTTACGTAAAACCAGTATAGAAGATATGTATTCTCAACAAGCTGAGTATGCAGGTTTTGCTATAGCAGTTGTGAATATCTTTTATTAGAATGATAAAGAATAAAGGATAATATAATTGAAGAAGAAAAATTCTTTTTTCTTTTATATTCGCCAATATAAAAAGCATAAAATAACCTGGTTTACTTTTTCTCCTTTCTTAAGTTGATGATGTATTATTATTTTACAAAAACCAGTTACGCCATATTTTCACCAAATGTGACAATAATAGACTAAAGATGACATAGTTTTTTGTAATGGTAATTTTCTTTAAAAATCTCATCGGCTGTCATATACTGGAGTTTTCTTCTAGCAGTAGTTGGTGTGATACCCAAAACTTTTTTAAAGTCTCGATTTAAACTATTTAATTCAGAGAAGGATAATTCTACTACTATGTCATACAATTCAGTGTCCTCTTGTATAAAAACTAAAGCCATATAAATTTTTAAGGTTCTGATCAATTGTGTAAATGTAATATCGAATGCACTTTTTACAGCTCTTTGTAATGTCCTATTCGAACAATTTATTTTTAATGCAGTAAACGTTAGATTTTTTTTATTATCAAAATTAGATACAATTGTTTCGATAATCTTCTTAGTGTAATTACTATTGTCATATTTTGCTTGTAAAGTATCCCGCATAAAATTAGACAGCATTATTTCTCTTTTTAAAAAATGGTAACGTGACATAAAAAAGTAATTAGTTTAGTCAACAAAAAGAGGAATTATGAATTTGGAGAAAGAGTGTCCTGTTATTGTCAATTCTAAGATCCCCATTTAATTAAGTTAAATCGTAAATAAACCTCTTTAAAAAATAAGTAACTATTTTACAATCTATTAAAATAATTAACTTATGCTTCATTAAATTACCTGTGTTAATATGGAGATGCAATGAAAATAATTTTAGTTCTGTTGATGGGAGTGATAAATTTTATTTCCGCGCAAACCAAGGACCCTGATAAAATTTTGGATGAGGTGAAAAAGAAATTTGCATCCGTAAAGGATTATACAGTTGATGTTAATATTAAAATTGATGTTAATTTTCTTAAAGTTCCTGAGAGCAGGGCAAAAATTTATTACAAAGCTCCGGATAAAATTCACGTGGAATCAGAAAGTTTTGCAATGCTGCCAAGGGAAGGTTTAAATAGTTCCCCAGCCGCATTTCTCAATGGAGAATATACCGCACTCTATGAACGGGAAGATACTGTTGATAATAAAAAAGTATCGATTGTAAAAATCATTCCGCTTAACAGCGAGAGTGATATTGTACTTTCAACTTTATGGATTGATCAGGATAAAGATGTAATTATGAAAATTGAATCAAACACAAAGGTGGCAGGCACATTTCAAATTGAATTTGATTATGATGAAAAGAGCAATTATCCGCTTCCATCAAAAATGGAATTCACACTTAACACCGGTGATTTCAGTCTGCCGCTTCCGCGCGGAATGACAGGAGATACTAAGAAAAAAACAGAGGAAAGATCAGCCGGCAAAGAGCAGAAGGGAAAAGTGTATATCACCTATTCAAATTATAAAGTCAACCGGGGAATTCCGGATTCTGTTTTTGAGGAAGAGGGTAAACAGGAGTAGGGAATACATATATGAATTCCCTACAAATTTATTTTACTAATTCCTGATCATTAATAATACTGCTCATCATTCTTCCATCAACATTTCCGCCGCTTATTATAATTCCAATTCTGCCTGTTGAAATAATTTTACCGCTTAACAATGCGGCAAGAGCAAGAGCGCCGGTTGGTTCAACAACAAGTTTCATCCTGTAAAATAAAAATTTTACTGCATCAATTATTGCCTGCTCTGAAACTGATTTCATTTCATCCACATATTCAAGAATTGTTGGAAAAGTAATTTTGCCGAGAGAAGTATTCCTCGCTCCATCTGCAATAGTTTGGGGATTTTTAACTGTCTGAAGTTTCTTTGAATAAAACGATTTCAATGCATCATCGGCAAGTTCAGGCTCAACGCCGATAATTTTACAATCAGGCAGAATTGATTTTGCCGCAACTGCCGAACCGCTGAGCAGCCCGCCGCCGCCGCAG
Organism: Ignavibacteriales bacterium; assembly: GCA_044507695.1. Taxonomy (GTDB): domain Bacteria; phylum Bacteroidota; class Ignavibacteria; order Ignavibacteriales; family Ignavibacteriaceae; genus JBIQJD01. Next base: position 5,129 of record JBIQJD010000001.1, read on the forward strand.
GGAGTGATAAGCATATCCAGGTTTTTAACTTCATTAATTAATTCAAGTGCAGCAGTTCCTTGCCCGGCAATTATATCATAATGATCAAAAGGAGGAATTAGCACATAATCTCTATCATCAATAATTTTTTGTGCTACTTCTTCTCTTACCTGTTCAGCGGGATTATAAAAGATAATTTCCGCGCCGTATTGTTTTGCTGCTTCTCTTTTAATTGCCGGCGCATTTTCAGGCATAACTACATGCACTTTAACACCAAGCATTTTTCCAACACATGCCGCCGCCTGCGCATGATTTCCGGATGAATAAGTAATCACTCCTGTTGTTTTATCCTTCTCACTTAATTTGGAAATTGCATTATAAGCTCCTCTGAATTTAAAGGCTCCTGTTTTCTGAAAGTTTTCACATTTCAAAAAAACCTGAGCGCCTGTAATTTTATTTAAAGTGGAAGAAGTGAGTACCGGTGTTTTGTTAGCAATATTTTTTAAGCGTTCGGCGGCTTCAAGAATTAAGTCAATCATATTTTTTTCTCTTTGTTGAATAGATATGATAAAATTACATTAATACAATCAAGCTGCAAAATTCAAACATCTTCTGTAAACTTAGGTGTTGCATAATTTAATTATTAATCACATTTTTATTTCGTGTAACGAATCTGCATTGATGTTAAAGTACCGCTGTTTAGCTTCTTATGGGCTGATTAACCTTCCCTAAAAATTAAAGAATAAAATACCTTATATCGCACTTAAATACCTTTAATCGATAATATGTTTAAAACAGACCATTTATTATTAAATTCTCACTGCTTAAAACCAAAAATTTTCAAAATTTATTTTAAAAAGGCAGATATTTTTTAGAGGGCATAACCGAGGGAGGGAAGTTATGAAAAAATGTGCTTTACTATTTTTCTTTTTATTAATACCGATTGCGGTATCAGCCCAGCCGGTGCCTTATCTATCTTATCCCGTGGGCGGTGCAGAAGTTTATACAACAACTCCAAAATTGTACTGGTACGTTACTTCTTCAGCGAGCGGCATTTTTTACAACTTACAAATCTCTGAAGATACAACTTTCAGCATTCTTGCTTACCATGCTGATGATATAGATTCAACATCCCATACAATTACGGAGAATCTAACTCCGGGAAAAACATATTACTGGCAGGTACGTACTAAAACAACTGCACCTGAAGCATACGGAGAATTTTCAGAGTATGAAAGTTTTACGGTTAATGCTGCAGGATTTGAAGCCCCCGTTCCATATTTATCATATCCTGTTGGCGGTGCAACTGTCTATACTGCAAATCCTGTTCTTTACTGGTATGTAACAACAACCGGCGCTGATCATTTTGATCTGGAAGTAGATGATGATTCAACTTTTCTTACTCCCGAAGTACAAGCGGCTGATTTGGATTCATTGAAGTACACAGTTGTAACCAGCTTAACGCCCGGAAAAGTATATTATTGGAGAGTTCGTTCTTATAATTTTAATTCTAATACTCATGGTGAATTTTCTGATTTTGAGAGCTTCATAATTAATGCTGCAGGTTATGAAGCCCCCGTACCATATTTATCATACCCGGTTGGAGGTGCAACAGTCTATTCAAATAATCCTGTGCTATATTGGTATATAACAACTTCCGGAACGAATCTTAAATACCAGGTTCAGGTAGATGATGATTCCGGTTTTACATCACCGGAAGTTGATGCAGAAATGCTTGATTCTTTGAAGTATACTGTTCTTACTGAATTAGTTCCCGGTACAACATATTACTGGAGGGTGAGATCATACAATACTGAAGCAGATACAAATAGTGATTATTCCGATTTTGAAAGCTTTGTGATTGATGCATCCGGATTTGATGCCCCAACACCATATTTATCATATCCTGTTGCCGGCGCAACTGTTTATACTAATTTTCCCACTTTATACTGGTATGTAACTGCTTCCGGTGCTGATCATTTTGATGTTATAATAGCCGCTGATTCAACTTTAGAACATGTTGTTGAAAGCGAAGGGCCTCTCAATTCATTGCAATATACCGTTACTTCTCCGTTAACAGGTGGTAATACTTATTACTGGAAGGTGCTTACATATAATGAAAACTCCGGTAAACACAATGATTTTTCTGAAGTTGGAAGTTTCTTTGTAAACAGCGGATCGGTGAGCGTTAATCCGCCGGCAATTCCATATCTAAAAAACCCGGCAGATGATACAACAGCATTAACGAATCCGGTGGAATTAAGCTGGGGTGTTTTTGAAGATGGGGCGTTAACATATCATCTCCAGGTATCAACAAGCAATAGTTTTACAACCATTGTAACAAGCGTGGATAACTACGCTGATTCAACCTATGATTTTACAGGACTTCCGGGTCAAACATACTATTGGCGCGTTCAGGCTAAAAATGGTTCAGGTGTTTATTCGGCTTATTCATCAATAAGACAATTTACAATGCTGCCCGATGTTGTTTCTCCAACAGTTGTACCGCTGCTTGCAAATCCTGTTGCCGGAATTAAAGTAGCAGAACCTGTTTTATCATGGTATCTTCCAATACCTTTTGATAACCCGGTTTATCAGTTACAGATTTCAGCCTCAGAGGATTTTTCCAGTATAATTATTGAAGAAGATAATCTTACCAAGCCGGTCTATAAGATTAATTCGCTTCCACCTGCTGAAGCATATTACTGGAGAGTAAGATCCAAAAACTCTTTGGGTGCAAGTTCAAATTTCTCACAGACAGAAGTATTTAAATCCGGGATTAACAGCCCAACAGATGTTGAAAAAAATCCGGTTGTTCCTTCTGAATTTATTGTAATGCAGAATTATCCAAATCCGTTTAACCCTTCTACAATAATTTCGTTTTCAATTCCGGAACGTGAATTTGTAACTATTAAAATATATGATGTACTTGGAAGGGAAATAAGAAGTCTTTTCAGTGGTGAACTGGCTCCCGGTATGCACAATTATGTTTGGAATGGTGAAAACCAATCGGGACAAAAAGCAGCAAGTGGTACATATCTTTACAGGATCACTGCTGGAAATAATTCTAAAGTATTTAAAATGATGTTAATGCAATAAAATTGGTTAGCTTCACTTATCTCAAACCCGGACTAAAATCCGGGTTTTTTTATTTTCATAAAAGATTCATCATCATCTCTTAATTTAAAATATCTGATGTTTTATTTAATTTTACCATCATAAAGAAAATATCAAGAGAAGACTTTTGAAATCCCCGTCCAGATTCATCATCCATTTAATTAAACCAATTGTAATTATATTATTTTTTTCACTGCACTCTTTTGTTTTTGCAGAAGAAGGTGGTTACGCTGTTCCATTTTCAGTTTCAAAAGGAGATACACTTAAGCTCCACCTTTCAAGCGGAGTTTCATTCTTTACATTAACCATTTTTAAGATTGACAGCTCAGCAAAATTTGTTACTCAATTTGCAGATGTAAATGCTGCAATCCAGCCGATGCCTGATAGTGCATTTTATTATGGTCCTCAATGGAATGAAACATTCCGGTTTGTAATTCCTGATGATTGGAGTCCCGGAATTTACCGCGCAGAATTTCCTGCCATTGAAGGCGGCTATCGCGGAGTTCTTTTTGTTGTAAGAGAAAAAATTCTTGGCAGTTATGCAAAAAATCTTTTAGTGCTCAGCACAAACACATGGCAGGCATATAATGATTTTGGAGGCAAAAGTTTATACGAATACAATTCATCTGATTTAATAAGAGCACACGCAGTATCAATGAACCGGCCGGCCGCATATCCGCTCGGCAGAGATGGCAGCGCTGATTTTTATAAGTATGAATTTAAATTCATTCAATGGCTTACCAAAAATAATATCAGGTTTGAACTTGCTTCACAGCAGGAACTGGACGCAAATCCCGATTTCCTGCAGAATTATAATCTTGTGATGCTTGCAGGACATAATGAATATTGGTCAAGAAAGGAAAGGATTCAGCTTGAAAATTATATTTCCGGGGGAGGAAAATTAATTATTCTCGGCGGCAATACGTGCTGGTGGCAGGTACGGTTTGAAGAAAACGGCAGCCTTATGATCTGTTATAAGGATGCAGCACTTGACCCTTTAACCGGAGTTGTGGATTCTATTGTTACAACCAATTGGTGGAGAGATCCTGTTAATTATCCTGAAAACATTTTAACCGGAGTTAGTTTCAGACATGGCGGATTTGTAAATACTCCGGTTGGTAATGAAATTGTTTTTCCCGCAGATTCAGGATACGGAGATTATGCTGCATTCAATACTCATCACTGGGTTTTTGAAGGAACCGGACTTGGGGAAGGAGATGAGTTCGGACAGACTAATACAATTGTTGGTTATGAAATAGACGGTGCGGATTTTAATTGGCAAAACGGAATTCCTACTGCAACAGGAAATGATTTATCTCCTGCAGGCTTTAGAATACTTGGAATTGCACCGTCGGTAAATTATAATCCCGCAGTAACAGGCTCACATGGAACGATGGGAATTTATTTTAATAAAAACGGGGGAGCAGTATTTAATTCCGCAACAACTGATTGGGTTGATGGTTTGTATGATAATCCAGATGCCGGTTTAACTCCTGATCCGGTAGTTTCAAGAATTACATTAAATGTTATTAACAGATTTTTAGAAAATAAATTTCCGCCGGATATTATTAATTGGCAGCCGGTTAATCTTATTTCCAAAATAATTAATGGTGAAGAATTGAATATTGGCAGCAGGGAATTTCTTGTTAAACCCGGAGAATCATTGCAGTTATCAATCACTGCGCAAGATCCATTAAAACTTCCTGTACAATATTTATTTAAGATGAATGATGAAGTTGTATCGTTCACATCAAATTATAACTTCATTAATTCTGAGAATAATGTTGGTCCCAAAAAATATGAAATAAAAGGAATGGCAATTAACCCGAATGATACTTCATCCCTCACATGGAATATTTTCAACACAGAACTTGTAATCTCAACTGATTCAATTATAGTAGTTGAAAAATCTTCTGCCTTTTCTCATCAGATAAAAGCATTTAATTATTATAATGATGAACTTCACTATTCATTTTTAATTCCGCCGCCTGCATGGGCAACAATTACTCCTGATGGAATTTTATCAGGCAATTCTCCCGCTGAAACAGGTGAGTATAAATTAATTGTTAAAGTAACCAACCAGCACAACCAGATTGCTTTTCAGAATGTTACTTTAAAAGTGATTGATGGTGTAACAAACGTTCATGATCAGGAAATTCCCGCTTCGATAAATTTATACCAGAATTATCCGAATCCATTTAATCCTGCAACAACAATCCGTTTTACAATTTCGGAACTTCAGCATGTAACTTTAAAAGTGTTTGATGTTTTAGGAAATGAAATTGCAATTCTTATAAATGATGAACTTCCGGCAGGCGAATACAATTTTCACTTCTCAAGAGAAAATCTTCCTTCCGGCAGGCAAAATCTTTCAAGCGGAATTTATTTCTACCAGTTAAAAGCCGGAGAAAGAATAATTACAAATAAAATGATCCTTCAGAAATAACAGGAATACAATGAAGCAATTTTTTTTCGTGCTGATTGTTACTTCATCAATCATTGCACAGCAGCAGGCAAATTCTGATTCATTCAGGTATAAGACAAATCCAAATTACATTCAGCAGATGGGATTATATGAAGTATATAATACCAAAAGCGCTGATGTGGTTATGCTTGGCAATTCAATTACCCAGGGTGTAAACTGGAATGAATTACTCGGCAGGGAACGAATAGTGAATCGTGGAATAGCAAGCGATGTTATCGAAGGTTTCAGAAGCCGCTTAAATTTTGTTTTCGATCTTAATCCAAAAGTTTGTTTTATTATGGGTGGAATAAATGATATTTACAACTGGATTCCTGTTGATACAATTTTTTCAAGTTACATTAAGTTGATTGAAGAAATTCAGAAGCAGAAAATTCAGGTAGTTATACAATCAACTCTGTACGTTTCACCGCGCTGGAATAATGCTGCGGATAGAAATGAGCAGGTTGAAAAGCTGAACCAAATGCTGTCTGATTATGCGAATAAACATAATATCATTTTTATGGATTTGAATTCAAAAATGTCATTCCGCAAAATGCTTATTGATGATCTTACATACGATGGAGTTCATCTTAACGGAAAAGGTTATAAAATATGGGGAAAGGAATTAGATAAAGTTCTGAAAAAATTAGGATTGTAATTTTTATTGAGAAGAAATGACATCTCTTTATTCAGCGTTGTAAAGAGATGTCACTTCTAAACATACTTCCTCTTATAAATTATACCACAACTCTGCCTCATTCTGATAATCCATCTCATTTCAAAATGAGTAAAAAAAATTTTCTTTTAAAAAAACTCAATATTAAAATGGTATATAAATTGTTGATGTATACTGAAAAAATTAAAATGGAGTCTGCTGTTGAAGTATACTCCCGCTTAAGTTATTAATTTTTTTTAAATCCGATATTTTTATATTAAGCAGATAAATTCAACTACTACTTTCAAAAAAACGGAATTACGATGCCCGATAACAACAGGAACAAGCCTGTTCTGATAATTGGATTGGCTATACTTTTTTTTATTCTTCTTTCATTAATTCCCGGCGGAATAAAAATTGGTCCATTTGAATTAAAGCCGGTTGATCTTTTTATTGATATTAAACCGGATTCATTACTCACGGCTTTACCAACAGAATTGCAAAATTCTGTTGAGGAAAAAAACGAATCCATCAATTCTTTTAAGTTAACAGCAGCCGGATTTTTCAATTTAGATTTATTAAAAGACAAAAGCTCTGCAGAAGCTGAAACAAATTTGGATGCTGCACCGCCTGCATTTGAAAAACTCTCCGGAAATGTTTCTCACATGAATTCATTTTTCAGAGCATTAAAAAATGCAGGAAACAGTCAGGTAAGAATTGCACATTATGGTGATTCAGAAATTGAAGGAGATTTGATTACTGCTGATTTCAGGCAGTATCTCCAGGAAAAATTTGGCGGAACGGGCGCCGGATTTCTATCAATTACTTCACAGGATATTGCTTTCCGTACTTCAACAAAACATACATTTTCAAACAACTGGAATACTGCTTCAGTCTTCAGCGGAAGTATAAGAGATGTTGAAATTGGAATTGACGGATCTGTTTCAATTCCGCAGGGAAGAGCATGGGTTAAATATGAAACTACAGGAAGATTCAAAAATCTGCGTTCGTTTAATACAGCACGGGTGTTTTATAATAACGCAAAACCAAATGCAAAAATTTATTACTCCTTTGACGGCGGGCGGGAAATTCCCGTTGAATTAAAAACCGGCTCAGCAGTAAATGAAATTGTATTAAAGGCTGATGGTGAAGTTAAATCATTCCGTTTTTCCGCAGAAGATAAATCAGCAAATTTTTACGGCGTAAGTCTTGAAAGCGGCAACGGCGTTTACGTTGATAACTTTCCTTTAAGAGGAAACACCGGAGTTTCTATAAGAGATTTTTCCGGAAGAATCTTAAAAGATTTTAACAAGCTGATGGATTATGATTTAATAATCTTAAGCTTCGGTCTGAATGTTGCCAGTTCTAATCTGAGCGATTATACATGGTATGAAAAAGAAATGATTAAAGCTGTAAACCTTTTAAAAACTTCTTTTCCTCAGGCAAGTATTTTAATAGTTAGTGTTGGAGATAAAGGAATTAAAAAAGGATCATCGTTTGTTACCGATCCGAATATACCGAAGCTTGTTGCCGCACAGAGAAATATTGCTGTTAAATCGGGTGTAGCCTTCTGGAATTTGTTTGAAGCAATGGGCGGTGAGAATTCAATTGCAAAATGGGTAAATGCAAAACCGCCGCTTGCGTTCAAAGATTACACACATGTGAATTTACCGGGCGCAAAAAAAATTGCAGATATGATGGCGGATGCAATTCTTGATGCTTATAAAAATTTCAAATAATAAAAAAAGTATCTAAATGAATAATAATCATCAGCAGGAAATTCTCTGGAACAGGTGGAGTAAAAACGCGGAACAAAATCCCGATGGCGATGCAATCGTTCACTGGATTGCAGGTGAAGAACCGTTCCGCTGGAGTTATGCACAGCTTCTTAATACCGCGGAAAGTTTTATTGCGGGATTAAAAGCCAACGGAATAAAATCCGGGGAAGTTTGTGCTATAATCATCCGGCATAACAAATATTTTTATCCGCTCTATCTTGCTGTTTCAGGATTAGGAGCAATTCCCGCTGTACTTGCTTATCCAAACCCGCGCCTTCATCCCGATAAATTCAGGCAGGGAATTGAAGGAATGTCCCAGCGTTCCGGACTTGACTGGATCTTAACCGAAAAAGATCTTGAACCTGTTATTGCTCCTCTTGTGAAGAAGGAAGACAGCACAATTAAAGGATTGCAGTTTCCGCTTGAGTGGGATCTTTCCAGTAAACTTGAAGGAAAAGACAGAGATGAAGTTCTTTCTGCGAGAGAAAAATTAAATGAGAATGATCCTGTACTGCTTCAGCATTCATCCGGTACAACGGGATTGCAGAAACCGGTTGTGCTTTCACATAAATCAGTTTTAGATCATGTAAGATATTACGGCAATGCAATAAAGTTAAACCGGGAAGATAAAATTGTAAGCTGGCTTCCATTGTACCATGATATGGGATTGATTGCAGCATTTCATCTTCCGCTTGCAACAGGAATTCCAACTATACAGATTGATACATTTGAGTGGATTGTTGCTCCTGCTCTACTTACAGATGCAGTATCAAAAGAAAAAGGAACTCTTACATGGCTGCCTAATTTTGCCTTCAACATTATGGCAGATAAAATTTATGATGATGAGCTTGAAGGAACTTCATTAGAAAGCTGGAGATTAATTATTAATTGCAGTGAGCCTGTACGGGATGAGAGTCATCAGAAATTTATTAATAGATTTTCTAAATACGGATTGAAATCAACTGCCGTTTCAACAAGTTATGCAATGGCAGAAACTACATTTGCAGTTACACAAAGTGAGCCCGGCAGCCTGGTGAGAAAAATTCTTGCAGACAGAACAGAACTTGCAAATGGAAATGTAAAGATATCAAACGATCCTGCTGCTTCACGTGTATGTGTATCTTCCGGAAAAACAATTGAAGGATGCGAGATAAGAATTGTTGATGATAACGGAGAAATTCTTCCTGAAGGAAAAGTTGGTGAGATTACAATAAGATCTGTTTCAATGTTTGACGGATACCGGAATTACCCGGAAAAAACCGCAGAAGCATTAAAGAACGGCTGGTATTATTCAGGTGATTTCGGATTCGTTCATGAGGGATATTATTATATCATTGGAAGGAAAAAAGATATAATAATTGTTGCGGGAAATAATATTTACCCGGAAGATGTGGAAGATATTGTATCCCAGGTTGAAGGTGTAATTCCGGGCAGAGTTGTAGCGTTTGGTGAATTTGATGAATCACTCGGTAGCGAGCAGATAAGTATTGCTGCTGAAACACATATTGCTGATGAAAAGGAACAGAAAGATCTGAAGCTTAAAATTATTAAATCTGCCAATGCAGTAGATATTTCAATTAAGAAAATTTATCTCGTTCCGCCGAGATGGCTGATAAAAAGTTCCGCGGGCAAACCAAGCAGAAAAGCAAACAGGGAAAGAATTCTTAACAAAAGTAATATTGAAGAAGAAATCAAACAGGAATTCTTAGCCAAACAAACAGCATAACTGAAGAAAAGCAAACGGAGAGAAATAATGATTTCAGAAAGATTAAAGCAGACGATCCTTAAAGAACTTAAACTTGATGATTATGATATCCGTCCTGAAATGCGAGCCGATGAAGTGCCGGGCTGGGATTCACTCAGCCACATAAACGTTATTCTTGCCGTTGAAAAAGAATATGGCGTACGATTCAAAGGAGTTGAAGTGCTTCGCCTAAAAAACATCGGTGATCTCCAAAAACTTGTTGATTCAAAATTAAGTTAATAATTGTTATTCCGTTCAATGAAAAGATTTTCTTTAATAGATTCCTGATTTGAACATTGAGGGGGTAATATATTTTTTCTTTAATAACAGGATAAAAAATGTTTTACTGGTTAGATTTTGACAGACTGATTTCTCTGTTCCAATATGATGAATGGGACCCGCTTCTTTTCAGTACAACATTTTTTTTATTTCTGTTTTTCGGATTGCTGATTGCTCACAGGTATTTATCAGCCAATAAAACAGGCAGGGTATTACTGCTGCTTGTGTTTTCCTTCTTCTTTTATTATAAGGTAAGCGGATTATTTTTTCTCCTGCTGATTTTCACTTCCTTTATAAATTATTACGGCGCCATACTGATTGGAAATTCAAAATCACGTACAGGTAAAAAAATTCTTTTCTTTCTTACTATTGTAATTAATCTTGCACTGCTCGGATATTTCAAGTACACAAACTTCTTCATTCAAATAATAAATGATATCGGCAAAGCCTCTCTTGATCCGCTTGAAATACTGCTGCCCATCGGAATATCTTTTTATACATTCAAAGCCATAAGCTATATTGTTGAAGTTTACTGGGAAAATATTGAACCCGAAAAAAACTTTTTGGATTTCACTTTATACATTTCATACTTTGCAAACATTCTTGCAGGACCTATAGACAGGGCTGATGCATTTCTTCCGCAGGTTAAAAAAGATTACGAAGTAAGAAAAGCTGAAATTGGAATGACAATTTATCTTATTGCCGCAGGATTATTTAAGAAGGTAGTTATCGCTGATTATATCAGTTTAAATTTTGTAGATAGAATTTTTGACAGCCCGCTGCGTTACACCGGAGTTGAAAATCTTCTCGGCATTTACGGTTACGCACTTCAGATTTATTGTGATTTCTCAGGATACTCCGATATGGCAATCGGTATTTCATTACTGCTTGGTTTTAAGTTGATGGAGAACTTCAACTCACCATACCAGGCAGGAAGTGTAGCTGAGTTCTGGCGCAGATGGCATATCTCACTTTCAACATGGCTGCTTGATTATTTATTCAGACCGCTGCAGATGAAATTCCGCAATCTAAGAATTTTGGGAAATGCTTTAGCACTTGTAATTACCTTTGGTCTTTGCGGATTATGGCATGGTGCAAACTGGACGTTTATCTTTTGGGGTGCTGTTCATGGTTTCTTTATGGCGTTTTCAATATTCACCGCAAAACCGCGCAAATTATTTTACAGCAGATTGAAATTAACTGATTCCAGATATGTAAAAGTTTTCCGGGTGATTATTACATTTCATCTTGTGGCAGCGGCGTGGGTATTCTTCAGAGTTGCAGATATTCAAACCGGATTCGATGTATTCAAACAAATATTTAATTTTTTCCAGGGTGAAGTTTTTATGCAGTTTGTTGAAGCATATCCGGCTATACTCATCTTAATTATCGTTGGATATATTCTGCATTTCATTCCAAAATCAGTTGAGATAAAAACCGCTGAAATCATTTCTAACACGCCGCTTATCGGACAGGCAGCAATTCTCGCTTTAATGTTCTGGATAGCAGCGCAGGCAAAGTCTGCAGATCTTCAGCCGTTCATCTATTTCCAATTTTAATCGGCGTTAAAATAAATCATTAATAAAATTAAGCACTATCTTATTTGCTGTGGAATGCACATTCAAAAAGCGGTGTATCTTTTCATAATTATCCTGACCGCCCACTTGTTCAGGTTTTAATAACAATTTTTCAGATAAAACTATTCTCTTTTCCTCAAAACCCGTAAAATCGAGTTTTCTGATACCAATGTTACTCAGAGGTTCAATGTTAAGTAATCCGGACAACTGAAATAGAATGGCAAGAATTATTAAAGACAGGAGCTTTCTCATTTTAGCCCTCACTAAAATTGATTTTACAGAGGGATATGCAACTGAAATGCCATTGAGCTTTTGAGCTGTTTTGAAGATTATTTCATTAATTTATGATGAACTAAGTTCCTGCTCCGCGAAATTTTTGCTTAGTTATTCTTTGCGCTATTTCAGCGAAGCAGTATCATCTTCTTCGTTTCAGTAAAACTGCCGGGTTGCCCGCCGACAGGCGTGGCACTAAGCTTGTAAAAGTAAACGCCGCTTGTTAAACCGGCTGCATTAAAATTTATTTCATATTCACCCGGTTCTTTTTCCTCGTTAATAAGTACTGCAATTTCTTTTCCCAGAACATCATAAATTTTTAATGAAACAAATTCTGTATTTGCAATCTTAAATTTTATATAGGTGGAGGGATTAAAGGGATTAGGATAGTTTTGGGAGAGAAAATAGCTTGATGCCATGGAAATACCTTCTTCTAATCCGGTAATTATATCTGCTTCAAATAACCCCTCAGCATATGTGCCGATATAAAGCTGGCTATCATTACCTTTTTTTATTTCAGTTATATTACTATTACGTTTAAGAGGTAGAGGTATGCCATACCAATTATCTCCATAATTTGAAGAAATCCATAAGCTATCTCTTGCTCCACCCAAAATTAATCCACCTTCTCCAGAGTATACCGTCCATATACTCTGTTTTCCAGGTAAAATTTTCTGCCAACTACCTCCATTATTCGTAGTTCTGAATGTTCCCAACGATCTGTCGGTGATAAAAATTATCCCATTCTTTAAGCCAGATATGCAATTGTTTTCAGACCAATCAAAACCAGAAAAAGTTGAGTCAAATTGTATTCCGTCTTCGGATTTATATAGGTTATAAGTAGATTTACCAAAACCTGTTACCCACAAATCAGAATTGTTCAGGTACATGCCCCTCGAAAAAAAATTGGTTTTTACCGGCAGGACTAACCATGATTCACCGCCATCTGTAGTCTTACGAAGGTTAAATTCCGTTGCTACAAAAACTGTATCATCATTTAAGGCAAGCACATTATATGTTGACATGATACTGTCTTTATTCAGATTTGTTAATAACCAGTTTTTGCCGAAATCAAACGACTTAAATAATCCATCCGCAAAAGTTGCGGCGTATAGGATTCCGCCGGGACTAATTGCAATGCCAAATACATCGTGCAAACCTAAATTAGTCCATTTTTTTGTATGAACGTTCATACTTTGCACACCGGAAGGTGTTGAAGCAAATATCAAACTATCTCCCCAAAAGCAAATATTCTTTAAATTTGAAGTTGGTAAACCTACCTGTTCAAACTCTTCGCCGCTGTTTGTTGACCGGAAAACTCCTTCATACTCAGAACCAATGAAAATATCATCCTGTTTATTCAGCTTGAGCCGGAATAGTTGTTTTTTATAAAGTCCCTTATCGTAATGAATCCAGGTTTGTCCCATATCTGTTGTCTTGTATAAACCATCGTGTTTTGTTCCAGCATAAAGATTTCCCTGCGAGTCAAATCCTAATGATAAAACTATTTTTCCGGCTAAACCAATTTGTGTCCAGTTTACTCCACCATCACTTGAAAAAAAAACACCATTCCCATTATCGTAATAACCTGTTCCGCAGTAAATATTATCGGACGAATCAATCAGAATTGAAGAAACCGGTACTCCCGCGAAGAAGTTATTCTGAGCCCATATAAGACCATTATCTTTTGTTGCAAACAGTCCGTCATGTGTACCGGCATATACAGTATTATTTGAATCAGTTGCAAATACAAATGGCCGGAGATTTGCAGACAGCTCCCAGTTTTCACCATAATCAGTTGATCGGTATAATTGAAAGTATTGCCCATCGCCGGCAAAAAGAACCCCGTCTTTGCTTTCCCCGAAAGCCCAGCATTCGCCTGTATTATAACCCTTTCTTTTATTCTGCCAGCTTAATCCATTATCTGTGGAAAGATAAACTCTTCCCTGAAAATTGGTGCCTACCCAGATGTGATCTTCTTCGGTTATGTAAATTGCATATACTTCAAAATCATCGAACTGCGTCTTAATCTTTGACCAACTGTCACCATTATCTGTAGATTTATATAACCCGGCGTATTCAATAAAAGCAGAGTACACTCCGGCATAAATATCACCTTTAGAATTAATAGCAATGTCACCTACAATTCCCCCCATAGGTCCGTTAGTATGCTTTAATAATACTTCCTGTGCAAAAATTGACTCAAATGAAATAGTAATTATTGCGAAAAAACTAAATAAAACTTTCATCCCTGCCTTTCTGATTTTCATGATAATTATTTTGCTAAAATCATAGACTTCGTGATTGTAAAACTACTTGTTGATAATCTATAGAAATAAATTCCACTTGGAAGAAAAGATGCATCAAATAAAATTGAATATGTACCGGGTTCCATAACTTCATTTAACAATTCTTTAATCTCATTTCCTAGTATATCGTACACATTAAGTCTGATAAATGTTATTTCAGGTATTTTAAGAGAAATTGTAGTAGAAGGATTAAATGGATTGGGAAAATTTTGAGATAACGTGTATGAAAATTTTTCCTGATCATTTAAGCTTTTATATAGAGCACCAGAAGTGATCTTAGTATTTGAAGCTGAGGTTTCATAGGTTATGTCCAGTTCCGGATCATATACAACTGCCGTCACTTTGTAATGCAGATTTAGAGACCCGCCGACTACATAATCGAAATCGGTAAATTCCCAGGTAGTACTGCTTATGGTAGTTAGTAAAGAAAAGTTTGGCGTTGGAGGCGGAATAGTGTTGTTAGTTACTGCCCTGTATATCTTATATGATTGCACAGCCAAATCTTCTGAAGGATAAGGACCCCAGACTAACCTTGGACTGTCAGCTTCTACTAAACATAAAACATTACTCCAATAGTTCTGTAGACCTGATGTATTGGGGGATTCTCCCTTAATGTCCCAAATCCTAACAACTTCTCCTTGATCAATTGATTCATGAGTGGATCTATATTTATATATGTTAGAACTGTTATCAAAATAAATATAAAAGTCGGGGTTATAAGTTGCAGATCCAAAATCATTATCTCGTGCATCTATGTAAAAATATTTATTCGTTTGCTTAGAATTAGTAACTTTATATAAACCTAAAGACCAGTATGGTTCTCCAAGTAACCAATTAAAATTAAAACCAGGCCAGTCATTACTACCAAAATTTGCATTACCAACGGTGACAAGTGAACCACTGTAAACACCGCCTGTTATAAAAGTGCCGCTACTTAACTGCCAGACTTCTCCGACCGCATTAATATAGTGAGTGACTTCTTCAGTCGAACCAACATTAGTACACCCAAGCATAAACTGCTTGTCAGCAATTAATTCTTCCTGTGCAAGACAGGAGAAGGAAAGAAGTAAATAGAGGAAAAGTAGTTTTTTCATGAGGGCTCCCTCTAAGTTTTCATTCCCAATGTAATTTTAAAATAATATAGAAGCAATAATTTTATTTTTACCAATTTCATTTTACATAAAGAATAAAGCTACAATCTGTTCGCCGAAGTATTACCGAAGCAGTATCATCTTCTTCGTTTCAGTAAAACTGCCGGCATTTTAAGGAAGCAGCAATGAGAGCGATTTTATGATTGATTTATGATTTTAATGAGGTGGGTTGTTCATTTATCTTTAAAAATCGGAAAGAGCTAAAGTTCTCCGATGACTTTAACTCCTTCCAACGTGCCTTAGGATCAAGGGAATGATTTCTCATCCCAAGATTTAATGAAGACAAACTTAGCGGAAACTTTCTTAAAAGGGTATAAGGAAATCCCTGAATTTTAAAAGAATTTTTTTAGGGAAATTAGAATTCCTCTTCACCTTCAAAACCATTTTCTTCCTGCCTGCCGCGGTTCTCTTCGGATTTATAGTTGTTAATATTATAACGCACATTCAGCATAAGCATTGGAGATTCTCTTGTGAAATGAGTGTGAGTGTAAAAATCCGGTCCGGAAGAAGTGAACTCATATTTGCCGGTTCCCAGAATATCTCTTATCTGAAGCGTAACAGATAATGCTTTATTGAAGAAATCCTGTTTAACAGCAACATCGGTCATAAAAAATCCTTCTCTTCTTCCTTGTGATGAAACGGATGGGCTGATGTAGCGTGCATTAAGCTGTAACTGTGTTACAGGTGAAATTTTAAAATTATTATTTAAGCGTGTATCCCAGTTAAAACTTTCACGTGAGAATTCTTCATTATACAGAACACCTTCAATCCTGTAGTTGTAAAGATTACCCATCAGATTTGCTTCCCATATTTTTCCAATTCCGAAGTTGAGCATTAATTCTGTACCAAGAGAATAATCAGTTCCAACATTTTCAAAAGTTGTAAGAGTTACATTTTCAGCGTACGCAGATCTTACATTCTCAATTCTGTTATGATTTACACGGTAGTATAATTCAGAAGAAAATGAAACCGGGCCGATAAGTGTTCTGAATCCTGCTTCGTATGAATCAATATATTCAGGTTTAAGTGCGGGATTACCTCTGCGAACGCTGTTTGCATCAGACCATGTTTCAAATGGTTCAAGCGCCCAGCCGCCGGGACGATCAATTCTGCGCGTATAACTTGCCATTATCTGCTGCGCTGGCGAGAACGAATATGAAGCATGTAAGGTTGGGAAATAATCCCACGTATCAATTGTAAAATTATTTGTTTCATCTACCGTTATTGAACGATAAGTGTATTCTGCACGCACGCCTCCCTGGAAGCCAAGTTTATCAATTTCTCCGGCATATAGAGAATACAAAGCATGTTCTCGTTCATCAAACTTTGTTGAATGGCTGTACTCAGGAAAAAATACATAATCCATTAAAACATCATGATATTGATAATAGCCTGTGTTCTCATCAGAAAAATCGAGTTCACCTTCATAGCCTGCTTCAAATCTTGAACCCTGGCTGAACGGCAGAGTATAATTTATCCGCGCTTCAAGATCAGTTGAGGGTCCGTTTTCGGTTGATTGTCTTCCGCTTGTAAGAATACTTTCGTTATAAAGTTCTGTTGAAGAAAATTCATCAGAGTTATTACGGCGGTAAGAGAGCTCGGATAAAATTTCATGTCCGTTTGAATCAAATTTATGCTGATGATTCAGATCAAAAGCAAAATAGTATCCGCCGCGTTCACTGTGTGTTTTGTTCATGTAAAAATTATGTGCAGTTTGAATGCTGTTCCATTCATCATAATTAAGCGTGGAATTGCGCTGCATCTTTCTATCACCATATCTTCCTCTTAAAGAAAGAACATCGTCCGGAGTTAAATAATATTCCATACCGGCTCTGAAGCCAAGCATTTTTCTTCCGCGTTTTGAATCACCGGAAGTATTAATGAATGATTCAACATTATTGAACGAAGTCGTTTTTTCTTCGCTGCTGGTTCCGGGATGAAACCTGTTATTATAATCTATTCCGAATGTCGTGCTGAAAGATGGATTTTTATATTCAAACAGGAAATCTCCGCCGTACTTATCTTTGAAACCTGCATTAAGATTTGCAACACCCGCAATACCAGCACTTTTCGTTTTTTTCATAACGATATTTATTATTCCTGCACTTCCTTCAGGATCATATTTTGCGGAGGGATTTGTTATGATCTCAATATTATCAATCTGGCTTGCGGGAATTTGCTGCAGAATATCCTGCGGATCAAGAATAGACGGACGGCCATCAACAAGTACCGTAAAATTTGAACTTCCTCTCAGGCTTACATTGCCCTCGATATCAACAGTAACGGAAGGAACGTTCTCAAGAACCTCTGCTGCATTACCTGAAATTGTTGTGCTTAGCTGATCAACATCAATAACTTTTTTATCAATCTGGTAGGAAATGGGTGAACGCTCACCTTCAACAACAACATTATCAAGACTGATTGCTGTGGGGCTTATCTTAATAGTACCAAGGTCAGCTTTCATGTTTCCCATATTTAATTTGATATCACTAATTCGCACTTTATCATAAGAAATGAATTGTACATCAACGTAGTAGCTGCCAGGCTGAACCGGAGTGATTGTAAAAATTCCTTCTACATTTGAAATTGTTCCGGTAACCTGCATGCTGTCTTCGGCAGAATATAAAATGATGTTTGCATATTCAATCGGTTCGGAAGTTGAAGCATCAATTACTTTTCCTGTAACTATTCCGGCAGACCTTTGCCTTGTTTGTGAGAAGACCAATGAACTGAGAGTAAAAATGATTAAGAAGATTGTGTAAATACGATTCATGTCATTCCGCATTTTTGAAGATTGCTAAAATTTAAGGTATTATTTAAGAAGTCATTATTCAAGGCAAATGGAAAAATGTTCCATGAATATCACAGAGACAATTAAATCCAATAAAAAGTTTAAAATTCTTTAAGGAAATATTTGAAAACACAATTATAAATTATTTTTATATTTTTAAGAACTAAATTTCCAAGGGTTATCATGAAATTGTTATTAATTTTCTTCTTTTCTTTTTTCACATTACTTGCACAGGAAAAAATGAATAATATTCAAGAAATAATTGATGAAGTTAAAGCGCAGTATGCACCGGACAGGCGTACGGCTGTTTTTGATATTACTGTTAATTCAGAAAATGGCAAAGTATTTATTGAAGGTAAAACCGATTTAGCCGAAGCAAAAAATGATTTGCTGAAGAAATTATCCGAAGCTGATATAAAAGTGGAAGATAAAATTCAACTGCTTCCATTGGAAGAATTAGGTGATAAAATTTACGGAGTTATTAATCTTTCTGTTGCAAACATCAGAACCAAAACAGAAAACTCGGCAGAGTTATCAACGCAGGCATTGCTTGGAACACCGGTTAAAGTGCTTGAGCGTTCACGCGGATGGTTTTATATACAAACTCCTGATAAATATCTCGGCTGGACAGATGATGACGGATTTCATCCGATGAATGAAGAAGAGCTGAATGCATGGAATTCTTCTAAAAAGATTATCTATACAGATTATTTCGGATTTTCATATTCTGAAGAAGATTTAAAATCAATCCCGGTTTCTGATCTCGTTTATGGTGATGTGTTAAAACTGATTGAAGAATCAGATAAATTTTATCAAGCTGAATATCCTGACGGCAGAACTGCTTTCATTCCCAAAGAAGCAGCATTGCCTTATGAGCTATGGATTTCAGATGTGGAACCAACAAGTGACAACATTTTAACAACAGCTAAATCGTTAATGGGACTGCCGTATCTTTGGGGCGGTACATCTGTAAAAGGAGTTGATTGCAGCGGTTTTACAAAGACAGTTTATTTCTTAAACGGCGTAATGCTTCCGCGTGATGCTTCACAGCAGGTGCATGTTGGTGAGTTAGTTGATACAGAAAACGGATTTGAAAATCTTCAGCCGGGTGATCTTCTTTTCTTTGGAAGAAAGGGAACTGATTCAACAAAGGAAAGAATTACTCACGTTGGAATTTATATCGGAGATACCGAGTTCATTCATTCATCAGGCAGGGTTAGAATTAACAGTCTTGATAAATCACGTCCCAATTTCAGCGAGTACAGGTTTAACACTTTTGTTAAAGCCAAAAGAATCATTTCATCAATTAATAAAAACGGAGTTTATTCTTTAAAGGAATTAAAACTCTTTTAGAGGGGTTATGAAACAAAAAAGGCGGGAGTTTCTTAAAGCTTCTGGTTTACTCGCCGGCTCAGCTATACTTGCCGGCAGCGCACCCAATTTATTTGCACAAAAATCCGGCGGAAAAAAAATGAGCGGTAAAATTAAATTTTCTTTTTATCCCTATACATTAGAGTTAAGACACGTATTTACTGTGGCAACATATTCAAGAACTACTACTCCTATTGTATTAACAGAAGTTGAGTATGAAGGAATAAAAGGCTACGGTGAAGGTTCAATGCCTGTGTATCTTGGTGAATCACAGGAATCAATTATGAAATTTTTATCAAAGGTTGATCTCTCAAAATACAGCAGCCCATTTGAGCTTGAAGATATTTTATCCGATATAGATAAAATTGAAGAGGGAAATACAGCCGCAAAAGCTGCGGTTGATATTGCACTTCATGATCTTGTTGGAAAGCTTCTTGATAAGCCATGGTACAATATCTGGGGATACAATAAAGAAAATACTCCTTATACATCATTTACAATTGGCATTGATACGGCAGACATAGTTAAAAAGAAAACTGAAGAAGCCGGTGAATTTAAAATATTGAAAGTTAAACTCGGCAGGGATAATGATAAAGAAATGGTTGAAGCAATCCGCTCGGTAACAAATACACCGTTAACAGTAGATGCAAACCAGGGATGGAAAGATAAACACCAGGCACTGGATATGATTAACTGGCTTAGTGAACGGAACGTACTTTTTGTTGAGCAGGCAATGCCGAAAGAAATGGTTGATGAGAATGCATGGGTAACTGAAAATAGTCTGCTGCCAACTATTGGTGATGAATCAGTAAAAAGACTTGATGACGTGATTAAAGCAAAAGGAGTTTACAGCGGAATTAATATCAAATTAATGAAATGTACGGGAATGCGTGAAGCCAATAAGATGCTTCAACTGGCAAGATCGCTGGGAATGAAGGTGATGCTTGGATGCATGACTGAAACTTCATGCGGAATAAGCGCCGCTTCTCATTTATCAACAATGGTTGATTGGGCTGATCTTGACGGCGCACTTCTTATTAAGAATGATGTATTTGAAGGAATGAAGGTTGTGAATGGAAAAATCGTACTTTCGGATCTTCCGGGTATAGGCGTTAAAAAGATGGTTTGATTTGTATCAACCAGCTAATCTATCCTTTAAAAGAAATCAGCAGACAATTTATTCTTGTAAAATAAATTATTAAATTATTTACCACTCGATACCATTAACTAGCGGGGCATTAACTATGGCAAAGAATTTTATTTCGAATAAAGACGAAACAGTGCGAATGTTTGAAAATGATTTCTTTGAAGCGCTGTCTAAAGTTCATTTTACAGTTCCGCTGTTTATTTATGTTCCGGTAATCGGCTATTTTTTGTATGTATCCATTGTTTCGTATTCACTTTCTTTTATAAATATTCTTGTATTTATTGTGCTTGGAATTTTTGTATGGACATTCACAGAGTACACGCTTCACAGGTTTATATTTCACTTTCAGCCAAAAACTAATTTTGGCAGAAGGCTGCATTTTATTTTTCATGGTGTACATCATGATTATCCTAACGATTCCAGGCGGCTTGTAATGCCTCCGTCTGTAAGTGTTCCGCTTGCATTAATATTCTTCTTTTTATTTAAACTTATAATAGGCAATATTTTTGTTGCACCTTTTTTTGTAGGATTCATAACAGGATATCTCTGCTATGATATGATACATTATGCAGTTCATCATTATAACATGCATAATAAATTCTGGCTTGCATTAAAGAAACATCACATGCTTCATCATTATAAAAATCCCGGCCTGGGATATGGTGTAAGCACTCCGATTTGGGATGATATTTACGGGACGAATTTTCCTAAAACAAAAAAATCTTTTTCACCTCAGGGTGAGGAAAGCTTATCAGATTAATTTTTGTTTTAACGAACCCCGGCTAAATGCCGGGTTTTTTTATTTAATAAAAACCAGCCGCGTTGAGTCATTGTTGTAATCTTCTTCAGATTCAATTATCTTTTCAAAAACTCAAATCAAAAAAATTTTTATGACAACTGCTTTCAAAATTTCACTGTTCATTATTATATCATTCTGGTCTGTTGGCTGCAGTGCAGTAAAGACTGACCCGGTTTATATAAGATTAAACCAGCAAGGCTATTTACCGAGTGATCTTAAAACAGCCGTTATAATGGCAGAAAAACCGGTTGAAGAAAAAGAATTTTCTATTAAAGAATTATCATCAGGCGGAAAAGTTTTTGAAGGAGTATTGCCGGGCAGCCTTCATTCGTACGGAAAATTTAAATATTGTTTTGCCGTTGATTTTACAAAACTGAATAAGCCGGGAAAATATGTACTTGAATATGCAGATCAGCTTTCTGTTCCGTTTGAGATTAATAAAAATCTATATAATGCAGTTGTTGATTCACTTATGATTTTTTTTAGAGTTCAAAGATGCGGACCAACAAATCCGTACCTGCATGAAGTCTGCCATCTTTCTGATGTTGCAAGGCTGAATGGTGATATTAAAGATAACATGGTTGATGTAACAGGCGGCTGGCATGATGCGGGAGATTATATAAAATTTCTTCTTACCACGGCTTACACAACCTACATGATGCTTTTTGCTTATGAATTTGAACCGGAAAAATTTCAGTTTGATCATAACAATAACGGTGCACCTGATATTCTTGAAGAAGCACGTGTTGGCATTGACTGGCTGTTAAGATGCAATTACAAAAAAGGAAAATTAATAACGCAGGTGCAGGATTTAAGAGATCATGATGTTGGCTGGCGTTTACCGGAAAATGATACATTACGTTATGACAGGATTGGCTATACAGGAATGGGAAAAAATCAGATCGGATTATTTGCAGCAGTAATGGCAGCGGCATCACGCATCTGGTCATCAAAATTTTTTGATTATGATTTTGCAAATAAACTATTGGCTGCTGCGGAAGACTTATACTCTATCAGGAATAATGTTCCTGATGTTGATTCATCTGCATCGGGATTTTACCAGGATACACATTTTTACGGCAAGCTTGCTCTTGGCGCAGTTGAATTATATCAAACCAAAAATGATATAGCTTATCTGAATGATGCAAAACGTTATGCAGACAGTGCCGGCGCCGATTACTGGTGGAGCTGGGGAAATATTAATTCACTTGCCCATTTTAAACTTGCAAAATATGAACGCCGATATTCATCATTCATCAGGGATAATCTTGAAGCATTCTTAAATAATATGAGAAGTTCTGTTTTTAATGAAGGACTTGCTTATTCGTGGGGAACAACAAACAGCTTTCTCGGAATTTCACTTCAGGCAATTTTATATAAAAACCTTACCGGCTCAGCAAAGTATGATTCACTGATAGTACTTCACAGAGATTATATACTTGGAAGAAATCCATGGGGATTAAGTTTTATTTATAATATCGGAGAAACTTACCCGCAGCATTTTCATTCACAGATTGCATATTTCAAAAACGGCTACCTGCCGGGAGCTATCTCTGCGGGACCTGCACCTGTAAGTATTTTAAATGAATATGATATAAAGAGAGAAAACTTCAGGTACAATGCTTTCAATACAGATTCCATAAAATATTTTGATGACAGGCAGGATTATATAACAAACGAACCAACCATAGTAACCAACGCTACAGGTCTTTTTGTATTCGGATATTTCTCGGGCAGGAAATGATATTAGATTTAATTTATTGAAATATAGAGAAGAATTCCGGAAGAAATTTGGCTGAATAAAAATATTTTTAATCAAGATTTCATTCTAAAATTGCCAAGAGCTTTAGCTCGTGGTTTAAAGAAAGAAAAATTATAACGGCTTTAGCCGAACTCCTGTAACCTTCTTCATACATAATTTCCTCCCAAAAAATTTGGCTAAAGCCCAATGGAATGAGGCAGCTTTACAATCCACGGCTTAAAAGCCTTGGCAATTAAATAAACGCAATGGATAAAATTATTTTTGATAGATATTACCATTTTAAAATTGCCACGAGCTTTAGCTCGTGGATTGAGGAAACAAAAACCAACACGGCTTTAGCCGAACTCCTGGTCTTTTCATAAATAAATTTACTGTCCGGAAAATATACTGCCGTGAAAAACCATAAAGCTGTGAATCTGAATGGGTTGAATGTTACTATAAACGTAACGTTCGTTACCGTCGAAGTCCTGCAAAATCTGGGTTTTTATAAAATTTCGATTTGGCACCTCCTTTGAATATTTCATGGGAAATAATGGAGGTGCAAAATGTCCGAAGCAAAAAAATTAAGTTTACATCAATTCGATGATTCATCTATATCCCTGGATGAAATTCTATTCAAAGTAATAATTAATCACCTGGAAATAGATAACCCTGATTTATTCAACCAATTAATTAAAATAAAATCTGAACCAGAAAGGATTAATGAAATAAAAAAGGTTATTGATATTGGTTCATTTGTAAAATCTAAGGTTGAAATGGTTATGGATACTGATTTTATTGAGAAGCGTGTTGCTGAGATGACCAACAAATTTAATCTTGGTGTTGACCAGGCAAAAGTGCAATTATTAAATCTTGTTGAGGAAAATTTTGATCCTGAAAAATCTGGTTCTTATACAAAGAAGATCAACAAATTCTTTGATGAGAAGAAGAATGAATTTATGAAAGAATTTAAAATTACATTGAAAGAAGTTCAGGATAACAAAGCACAGATTTCCAATGAGATTGATAAGAGTTTTAACCCGGATATAAAATCAAGTCATCTTTCAAAACTTATTTCCTCCATCGAAGATTTTGAAAACAGGATGAAAAACAATTTTGATCTAAAAAAAGAAGGGAGCATATCTCATCAGCTAAAGGATCTAATCGAGAAGAATTTCAGCGATGATGGAAATTTTATTAAAGTAATTGATAAAAAACTTTCCTTTGATAATCCTGACAGTACAGTTAATCTTCTTCAGAAAAATATTCTTAATGAACTTAAAGAATTAAAGAAGGAATTTGTTGCTATTAAAACTGCAGCAGAGACAGAGAAGATTATGAAGGAAAAAAGTCCTGCTAAAGGCAAGGACTTTGAAGATCAGGTATTATCTGTACTTGAAGATTATGCTTCAATTAATGGAGATCTAGTTGAAGATCTGACAACGAATGCCGGAAATATGAAAGGCTGCAAGAAGGGTGACATTAACTACACTATTAAATCTATAAATAAAGTTATTGCTATTGATGATCTTACCCCCTAAAAGTAAACAATAAATTAAGCAACTTTTTCATTAAATAAACCCTTTAATTTTACTTCAAATTCAACAGGTGAAGAATAACCTAAAGATGAATGTAATCTCTGCCTGTTATAAAATATTTCTATATACTCAAAAATACTTTTCTTAGCTTCTTCTCTTGTTTGATATTTATTCCAGTAAGTTAATTCAGTTTTAATCGTGTGAAAAAATGTTTCTGTAATTGCATTATCATAGCAGCTGCCGGTAGAACTCATTGATTGCTTAAATCCATACAGTGTTAAAATATTTCTCAAGCTGCTGCTGGTATATTGGCTTCCTCTGTCTGAATGAAAGATAACACCTCTTTCAGGATTTCGATTAATCAAAGCCATTGTAAGAGCATTGATTACAAGCTCTGCCGAGAGGTGATTGTCTAACGACCAGCCAACAATTTTTCTGGAATAAATATCCATGATAACTGCAAGGTAAAGCCATCCTTGTTTAGTCCAGATGTAGGTTATATCGCTTGTCCAAACCTGGTTTCTTTTTACAGCTGTAAAATTTCCTTTTAATAAATTTTCAGATACTGAATGAGTTTTGTTTCTGTTTGTAGTTACCTTAAATCTTTTCTTTGTCTTAGCTTTTATTCCATTTATTCTCATTATCCGCCTGATTCTTTTTTTATTTACTCTTAAGCCTTCTTTTCTTATTGCCGCATATATTCTTGGCAGTCCATAGGTTTGTCTGCTTCTTTTGTAATGATAGAGTATTATTTCCAGCAGCATTTTCTCCATTTTATGGCTGAGTGGTTTATGCTTAAGCCATTTATAGTAACCGGTTCTGCTTACTCTTAATACTTTACACATAATTTGCATTCGATAATATTTTCTGTTCTCCTTCATAAACTGATATTTCACTTCTCTTCCTTTGCAAAAAAAGCTATGGCTTTTTTTAAAATGTCACGCTCCATTCTTACTGTCTCCAACTCTCTTTTTAGTTTTCTGAGTTCTTCATCTGATGGTTTTAATTTACCATGACCGGGAAAGGAATGCTCCTGATCTTCCAAATATTTCTTCTTCCAATTATGAAGCGAGTTCACGTTTATTCCTAAATCTCTGGCTACACTTATTGCTGATTGTTTCCTTTCTAAAACAAGCTTTACCGCCGAGATTTTAAATTCTTTATCGTATGTATTCCTTTTCTCTGACATTTTAGCTCCTATATTTTTTTTATAAATATAGTTGCTTATCTTTTTGTCTACAATATGGGGGTAGGATCAGATAATATAAGAGGATTGGAGAAATGGGTAAGAAGATTAACAAGAAGATTTAAAGATGGCGGAGAACTTTCTTTAAAAGATTTGCCTAAAGATCATATAGCAAGATTTCAGAAGGAGAGCAAAAAAGATATTCTTCTGCCGGAATTGCCATTACAAATTTCAATCGAAGATTATATTGAACGTATCAGAAGTGAAGCAAGAAAAAAAGCAAATGGAAATATGGCTGAAGTTGACAGATTATTAAATCAAAATCCCGGGACAGAAAAGCAGAGAAAATACAGGGAAAGGAAAAAGATATAGTTTTGTAACTTAAATACCCATCTTGGTAACACCTGTTACATATTTAATCAATTCAAATCTTTATTGTGGTCAGCAAACTTAATATATATTATGGCATGTATCTTGCAAAACTTAAAGCATGGAAATAACTAATTATATAAAGAACAAGAAAAAAATTGGTACTGCACTTCAAACTATTTCAAAAATAAAGAAGTGGCTTTTAATCCAGGGAAAAGAAACAGATATTTGGTATATCTTTGACAATGGTGAACTGCTTTTTAAAATTGGAATAAATATCTCCGGGGATTTGATAGCATTAAAGATTACTTCTCCGCTTATTTTTGAAATTGAAACAGCTGCGGAGATATATTTAAGACAGTTATTTATGGATTGCGATTTCAGACATTTGTTTGGGAAAATTTCGCTTGATAAAAAAGATGATATGATTTACCTGATGAAAAAAATCTCATTTAAGAGTAAACAGGTAAGACTTGAGCTTTATTTACTTGATCAATTGAATGAAACTTTAAACCATTTTGAACAAATAAGTCATGTAGCTGAATCAAGAATTGGAATTATTTCACAAATAAAACAGAACTAGCAGGTCTGCAGGAATAACAGGGGAGATTCCTGCATAATTTAATTTAACATAATTGAATTCCGGAGAAATTAATATGGCAGATTCACTTGCATTAACTCAGCCTCAAAAAAAAATTATTTGAACACCTTGCTTATGATATTAAGTATGCATTAAAAGGATTATCTGCAGATGAATTGTTTGTATTGATCAGGGATGCTTCTATCATTTCGGCTAAGATAACTTACGAGACAAAAAAATATTCATTGAAAAAAACAGTGAAATTTCTGGACAATACCATCAATCGTTATAAACAGGAAGGCGTACTCAATTCATTAAAAGCAGATACTGAAAAATTACAAGATTTTTTAGTGAAAGTGCCGGGTAGTGCACGTATGCTGTATGAAAATTTTCTTTCACTTAACAGGGAAAAACAAATTGAAATTGCTGCAGTAACAGTAATAACATTATTGATCTTTTTCACCGCAGCAGGAGGATTTGATTTTGAGGGAGGTGTTCCCGATATGGATATAATGGCTGCGGGAATTGGAAGCCACAGAAGTTTATTCACACATTCAATACTCATCGGATTCGGAATTGAGTTTACAGGAAGATTCACTTTGCTGCTTCTGAATAAAGTAAAAAACAGGATGCCTGCTGATAAGCATCCTGCATGGGACAAAATATATTCTTATATCGATAAACATAAAGAGAAAGCAATAGCCGCAATATGGTTAGGAATTGGTACGCACCTAATTAAAGATTCAGGAATATTCGGCGGCGGTGTAACTCCTTACAAAGATTTACCTTTCAGTATGCCTATGGATTCGCACCAGGCATTGTTTGCTGCAAACGGAACTGCCAGCCAAATTTTTGGAATTAATTCTTTTGGTAATTGAAAGATACATAAGATCGCTCCCTATCGGTCGGGATGACAAGTAATTGGAAATAACTCCAAAGGAGTCCTTCTGACAAATAACAACCTGCCTGCCGTATGCCGGATAACAGATTCTAAAAAATAGAATATTAAATTCGGTAATTCGATAATTCCCCAATTCGTGAATCCGCTAATTCATCAAAGTGTTTGCTACTGTTTGCCAGATCAAAAAGTAAACAAAAAATTTGCGAGGGGATGATCTCTTTGTTATTGTTAGGCGATTTTGTAAATTCAATGGAGCTATAAGTTAACAGCAACGGGGTACTGCGTTATGAAATCAATCCAACTCTTATTAACAGCTTTGGTATTAACTCTTCTTTGGGGATGTGAAAATGTTATAAATGAGAATTCTTCCTATGATTATGTGATTGAACAGAAGATGGAGTGTTACTGCGATCAGTCCGGGGATTGGGTTAAGCTTTATGTTTCAGCGGATACTGTTTCAGCCGCAGTAAGAATTTCTGATAACTCAATGGTTCCGTATAATGAATTTAAATCTTATAAATCAATAAAAGAATTGTTCAATATCATTTCTGAAACAGATACGAAGAAGTATAATTTGGTTGTTCAGTATGATACGGCGGATAATTACCCTTCATTCATATATAAAAATCCTAAACCAATTGTTATTGATGACAGCACTATTGTAAGAATTGAGGATGCTCAAATTTCTTATACTACCCGAAATTTCACGAAGCTGGAACAATAAAATTAGCAGAGGAGGCATTATGAAAAAGTTACTCATCTGTCTAACACTAATTTCACCATTGTTATTTTCACAGCAAATAGGGATAAACAAAGTTGAATTAAAAATATTTGATTCTGATACACTCCTGATATTTAATACGGGAGAATCCGATTTATTATTGGATACTCTATACTCTGTTAATCCGGCTATTGGATATTTTGTGAAAATAGAATTAAAGGATACAGTTTTAGAATATTATTCAATTTCTCAGGTAATTGATCCAACACCTTTACAAGTATTTTTAGCTAAGAATGATACAGCGAAATTTGTATTCGGGTATGTAGATTTATGTGTAATTTGTAAATCCAAAAGCGGAAAGGAATATTTTAACGATACGCTGGTTTTAATTTCAAATTCTATAAATAATGATTCATTGTTGTTGTATGTTGAGGGGAATGGTTTCTTATCAGACTCTGAAGATGAAGAAATATTAAATAATTTTTACTTAGCTCAAAATTTTCCCAATCCATTTAACCCTGAAACAAAAATAAAATATTCAGTGGCTATACGCGGCTTTGTAACTTTAAAAGTTTTTGATATGCTGGGGAAGGAAATAGTAACTCTTGTAAATGAAGAAAAACCTGCCGGAAATTATGAAGTTGAATTCGATGGTGAGACGCTATCCAGCGGAATTTATTTTTATCGTATCAGCACAGAAAAATTTACAAAGACAAAAAAGATGATGCTGATAAGGTAATATTAAAATACCTATTGACTTGTTCGAATCTATTTCTGCTTCCCATCAAAAAAGAATTCTGATTGGTGTAAGTTACTTTAGTTTCTTCGATTGGTTAAAGCTTTTTTATTCCTCACATAATTACGATTTTATAATTTCATTAATTTAAAGATGAATTTTGCAGTTAATTATTTTGTTGCAAAATAAAACATTCATTCCCCGCTGTCTCTAACTGAACCAAAAAATAGACATTCATACCTATCCAAAGTATCATAAATGGGTAATTTTGGTTAACGGCATAATATTTGAAAAATTTAACTAAAAAAATGTGAAGGCTATGAAAAAGAAAATTCAACTGCTGCCATCCGGCATTTCATTAGTGGATAAAATGTGGGGCGGATTCTACAGAGGCGGAACTTACCTGCTTCTTGGACCCCGTAAATCCGGTAGAACATTGCTCAGCCTGCAATACGCAATGGAATGTGCAAGACAAAAAGAAGTTTGTCTTTATTTCACAAGTATGCGGCCTAAAGATCTACTCATTCATGCTGCTTCAATTGATTTTGATCTCCAGCAGTATATGAATCAGAATCTTATTATTGTGGTTCGTGTGGCGCCGCCTTCCGATTTGTATGAAGCAGGAAATCCGGATGAGTTTTTAGTTGAATATCTTAACGATATTGTTACAGTTGTGGATCAATACCAGCCTAATAAAATAGTATTTGATGAAATAACACCATTCATTGGATTTGAAAATCCCAATCTTCTGCGCGAGGTATTTTCAAGAACAACTGATAGTATTGAGGAATCGGGAATTACTAGTTTGTTTGTTCTTGGCGATCCTGCAACTCCGGCTGCAAAAAGTATTACCGATGTTCTTGCCGATCATTCAACAGGAATAGTTTACTTACAGAAAAAAGAAGATGGTGAAATTTCTCAGGGAGGAAAGATGACAATTACTCCCAACATCGGCCATACGGAGGGACAGTTCACATCAAATTACACTATTGAACCATACAAAGGTGTTACAATTGAGCAAGCTCCTGCAGTGGAACCGCCGCGGCAGTATATGACTCCCGTTGTAAAAGATTATAAGTATAAATCTCTTGCAGATATTGAAGTGCCTGCGGAGAATTATTCCTCTTCAAACGTGTATAATGTTAATGATTTCAATTTGATTTTAAATAACCAGATTGCGCTGTTTAAAAGTACGGGACAGGTGTTCAGCATTGTTTCTTTCAGGCTTGATGCTGCTGCAGAAAAACAGGGACTTCTTACAATAACCCAATTACAAAATGCAATCAGGTTATCTACAGATAAAAAAGATAAAATTTGTGTTATAATAAATAAGGTAGTTGTATTAATAACGAAAGAAGACAATAAAAGCATTAATAATCTTATTGCAAAGATTAAATCAAATCTGCCTGTAAATGATCCGGCATATCTCTCAAAAGTAATGCAGTACATTTCAGTTTATGCAATAAAGATTGATGAAAGAATTCAAAGTGCTGAAGATATTTTTAATGAGATTATGGCGGATGAACCGAAAGAACACAATAAAATGGGAAATTTTTAAGCAGAAAAATCATGAAAAAAACTTTCGCCATACTGGCAGTACCAATCTTATTACTTTTTTCCGCTACTGTGTTTGGGCAGAAGGCTACTGATGCTTTAAAACTTGAAGCAGAAAAGCAGATGAGAGTTGGCAGATACGGAGAGGCAATTGATCTTTTAAACAGGTATATCTCTGCAAATCCCCAGGTTGCTGAAGGTTATAATCTGCGCGGACTCTGCAACGAGAAACGCGGCCAGTACGAGATGGCAGTTTATGATTTAAGATCTGCAAGAAAATTAAAACCAAATGATAAAGAAATTAATCAAAACCTCAGCAGGGTTACAGAAGCATGGTACAAACTTCTTTATAATAAAATTGAAGGGCACAAAAGAGAGATTGCAATTAATCCAAATGTTCCTGTTAATTATCTTGAGATAGGAAAATCTTATAAGAATTTGGGTGAATGGGCAACAGCAGAAGTTTGGTATGATGAATATTTAAAACGTGAAGAAGCTTCACCCGATGAAATCATTCGTTATACAGAAATTCTTGCAAAGAACGGTCACATCAAAAAAGGTGAACCAATATTAAAAAGATATACTGATCAATATCCTGAAGATCACCGCCTGTGGTCACGCTATGGTTATTTCCTTTTATGGCTTGGTAAAAATCAAATGGCAATTCATGCCTTTGAAACAGCATTATCATTCAGACCATTTTTCAGAGAAGCAATGGATGGACTTGATCAGGCAAGAGGAAAAGGATACATCTATACGGTTAATGATACTTCAGCAAGATATAATTACGGAATGCCTGTTGCTACAGGATCAGAGTATGCAATAGATAAGTATTACAGGCTGCTGAAGAAAAATCCGAAAGACAACGATACACGATATAAATTAATTGAAGAACTTGTTAAGCATCAGCGCTACGGTGAAGCATTTGACCAGATTGAAATTATTTCAAGAGATACAGTTTACTCAGAAAGAATCGCTGTATACTATGAAGAAGTAAAAGCAATACGTGATAGTATCTTCGAGGAAAAAATCAGTGAGTACACGGAGAAGATTACTCAGAATCCTGCAGATAAGGAAGCGGTGCTGCAGCTTGCCGATTATTACGGCGGATTGCAGGAGTATGACAGGGCTCTTGAGATTATGGACAACTATCTTGCTAATGTTTCTCCGGGAGAAGGGAAGGATGTCAGATATAAGTACGCACAGTTCTCAACCTGGAACTATCAGTTTGAACCAGCAATTGATCAGTTAAATATTTTGCTTGAACAGGAACCGGATAATTTAAAGTATCAGCTTTTGCGCGCACAGATTGCAGTTTGGACTGTTCAGGATATGGATATTGCAGAAGTTTATCTGAACAATGTTCTTGAAGACGATCCGCAAAATCTTCAGGCTTTAACATCACTTGCATCAATGAAGATAAGACAGCAGCAGTTTGAAACAGCAAAAGAACTGCTTGATAAAGCAACGGCAATTGATTCTTTAAGCAAGGAAGTTGAAGCAATCCAGATTTATTATGATGTGAGTGTATCAAACTATGAAGGCTTGAAAATTTACCAGATACTTTATGATGCACGTGATCTTGTTGCCGCAGGAGATTGTACCGGTGCAATTGAATTGTATGATGAGTACTTCTCAAAAATATCAGGCCCAACAAGGTTAGAACAGATTGAATATGCAAATGTAAATGCCTGTGCAGAAAATTATCAGACTGCGCTTGATATTTATGACAGGCTGCTCCAGGAAGAATATGATTATGATCTGGCGATTCAGCGCGGCAAAGCTTATTTGTGGGTAAGAGATTCAATAAAAGCGCTTGAAGAATTTAAAAACCTTGTAGCAGAGAGACCTGAAAATTTTGATGCACGTTTGAATCTTGCAGTTGCTTATGAATACAATCATGAATTTGATGAAGCAAGAGAAATATATAATCAGCTTCTGGAAGAAACAGAGGACAGCACACAAATCCAGATAATTGAACAGAGAATAAGCTGGCTGCCTTCAGGCTCAACATTCGGAACATCATTCGGTGCATTCCCGAGCCACATTGCAATTGCACCGCAGGGAAGTTATTATGCTGATAACCAGGATTTTCAATTCAATAATCTTGGTGCAAGAGCTGAATTCGGAATTACAAGTTTCTTAACAGTTGGTACATCATTAAACAGAACAAATCTTAATACAAGATTCAGCTATAAAAATCTTACAGCATTTAAATGGCAGATTTTCTTAAGACCAATCAATCCGTTGTGGATTACTGCAGCATTCGGTACTCTGAATGTTCAGGGTGAATTAAAAAGAAATATTAATGATGCTTCCATAAGATATGAAATACCTGAAAAATTCATGCTGAATGCTTCCTATGAAAATACAGATGCAAGATTGATTTTATATTCTCCAAACCTTGTTAATCTTGCACTTGATGCCGACCTGTTCCGTCTGCAGGGATATTATTTTGATCAGTCAGGATTAAAAATCCAGGGACACTTCAGCTATATAACAATCCAGGATGGAAATAAAGGAAATGATTTTATGCTGAGGATTGGTAAGAGATTTTATGAATCAATTACCTTTGGATACGAATACGCATACGCAAATTATATGAGAACATCTTTTTACTATTACTCACCTCAGAATTTTGATTCACACAGCTTATGGGCTGAGTGGGCAGCAGTTAAAAATGCAAAATTGAATTTAACATTCGGCGGAAAATTAGGTTATGTACCTACGGGCGATTATATAATAAGAGAAGCCTGGGGAGATTTCACATATAATCCGCTGTCATACTTCTTCTTAACCGGAAGAGTATCTGTTGGCAGTACTTACAGGTTCGCATCAAGTTATAACTTTTTCTCGGCTTCTCTTTCAGCTTATTTAAGTTTTCATTAAAATAGTGTAACACTATTCCTTAACTTGATCAACTACAGCAGAACTGCAGCAGGCAAAGCTGCAGTGAATACATTTCGCTCTAAAACTGTTACGGTACTTATGCTGAATGAACGGACTTTAATTCAAACAAATCGGAGGTTAATCATGATGGCAGCTTGCCGAAGCAAAACAACATTACTCTTAATTTCTTTTTTCATCTTTACAGCTCTTTCATATTCCAAAGATCCTAAAATTACTTCTAATGAATCCAATACTCCTGCACTTGGAAAAAATGTTCCGATTACCGGGAATACAGATCAACTGAAGTATTTTTTCAAATCTTTAAAAGATGCAAAAAATAAGAAGGTAAGAATTGCACATTTCGGTGATTCACTTATTGAAGGTGATGTAATAACCTCTGATCTGAGAGATAATCTGCAGCAGAAGTTTGGCGGAAACGGTGCGGGCTTCGTTTCAATTAATTCTGATGATGTTCAGATGAGAAAATCAACCAAGCTTTCTTTTTCAAATGATTGGGAAGAAGCTTCTATCTTTAAAAGAAATCCAAACAACTGGCCTTTTGGGATAAACGCAGCAGTGTTTGTTCCATCTGCTAACAGCTGGGTTAAGTATGAAACAAGTTCTTTCTCAAAAACTTTAAAATCATTTTCTGATGCAAGACTGATATACAAAGGCAGCGATGGAAACTGTGAAATAAAATATTCTTTTAACGGTGCACCTTCAAAAACGGCAAAGCTTCAGGGCGGCAATAATGTAAAAGCTCTTGATCTTCATGCCGATAACCCGGCAAAATCACTCAAGATTGATTTTAACAATTGCGGTGATGCTTTCTTTTATGGTGTAAGTCTTGAAAACGGAAACGGTGTTTACGTTGATAACTTTCCGATAAAAGGTA
Organism: Ignavibacteriales bacterium; assembly: GCA_044507695.1. Classification (GTDB taxonomy): domain Bacteria; phylum Bacteroidota; class Ignavibacteria; order Ignavibacteriales; family Ignavibacteriaceae; genus JBIQJD01. Next base: position 39,673 of record JBIQJD010000001.1, read on the forward strand.
ATTCAGGTGTGTCTCTTGTTGATATTCCAAAAGATGTTCTAAAAGATTTTCATGATATAATGAATTATAGACTCATCATTATAAATTTCGGAATCAACGTATTATCACCAACTTACAGTGAATATACCTGGTACGAAAAGAGAATGATTAAAGTTGTAAACTATTTCAAAGAAGCTTTCCCGGAAACAAGTATTCTTATTGTAAGTGTTGGTGATAAAGCAATAAAGAAAGGTTCAAGATTTATAACTGATCCTCAGACTCCAATGCTGCTTGAAGCACAGAAAAATGTTGCAGAAAAAACCGGGGTTGCATTCTGGAATTTGTTTGAAGCAATGGGCGGTGAAAATTCTATTCCCCAGTGGGTGAGTGCCGGTCCGCCTCTTGCATTCCGGGATTACTGCCACCTGACCTATGAAGGTGGTACAAGAGTAGCAGATCTTCTTACAAAAGCCTTGATGGATGAGTATAATAAATCAAACTAAATAAAATAAAAAATTAAAACCCCTGTTAGATTAGCAGGGGTTTTGTTGTTTTAAACTGATACAACTGTGCTGAAATTCTTATCATAAAACATGAAATGTTGAAATATAAAGCAATAATCAAGCTTTTTTTAATGGCACTATAATTGGAAAATTCTTTTGAAATAAAATTGCCTGGAATTATGCAGAAATCACAAAGAACAAATAGAGCAGAAATTTATCTTGAGAACAATGAACCTGAAGTTCAGGATACTGATAAGAGTTCAAAGTTCATCAAAAGAATAATTGTAAGCGGTGTTATATCGGTAATACTCATCGCTATAATTATTTATACGCTGCCAATGACTGTATTATCGGTTGAATCATTAATCGAATATTCAACAATAGTAGCGCTTGTAATCTTTTTGTTTGTTCTTTTGATAAGATATTTTGCGATACTTGTATTGGCATATTTGTATATCAACCAGTACACGTTCCAATCAACAAACGGTTTTTATCCCTTTGTAACAATCATAGTTCCTGTTTATAATGAAGAAAAAGTTGTAGCGGATTCAATCAAGTCCCTTTTGAGCCTGAATTATAAAAATTATGAAATCATAATTGTTAATGATGGTTCAACCGATAACACAAAACATGTTGCCGAGCAGCTTGTTGGTTATCATAAAGGAATGTATTCCGATATTAAAGTTTCACTGATAAATAAACCAAACGGCGGTAAATCAAAAGCGCTTAATGCCGGAATAAAAATGGCGCGTGCTGAAATAGTTCTTTGCATGGATGGTGATTCACAATTATCACCTGATTCTATCAGGCTTGCAGTAAGGCATTTTACTAATCCGGAAATCGGTGCGGTTGCAGGAAATGTAAAAGTTATGAACCGCGGCAAGTTCTTAACAGATCTCCAGGCACTTGAATATATTGAAGGTTTGAACATGGCGCGAAGTGCCCAGAGTTTTGTAAGACTGGTAAATATCATTCCGGGTCCTATTGGTTTATTCAGAAAGAAAGCAATAGAGGAAGCAGGATTTTATTCAAGTGATACTTTTGCAGAAGATGCCGATTTAACATTGAAGATACTTGCAAACGGCTGGAAAATCTACTATGAACCAAATTCAATTTCTTATACAGAAGCTCCGACAAAACTGCAGCAGTTGTTAAAGCAGAGATACAGATGGACAAGAGGAATATTGCAGTCAATCAGGAAGCATAAAAAACTGATGGTTAATCCAACAATTAATTTTGGAGATACTTTTATTCTGTGGTCAATGTTTTATGAAGCGCTGATCTGGCCTACAATGAACATTGCAGCAAATATATTCTTTATGGTTGCTGCTCTTGCATTCGGTTTTACATCGCTCATCTTCTTTTGGTGGGCAGGGCTTGCGCTGCTTGATCTTGTAACTGCGCTGTACTGCGTAGCTGCAGAAAAAGAGGAATTCAGGTTAGTTGGTTATGCAATTGTTTACAGAATGTTTTTCATTCTTATAATTGATATTTGTAAAGCGATGTCTACAATTGAAGAGTTCCTGGGAATAAGAATGACCTGGGGTAAACTTGAACGGGTAGGTATTGCGAAAGCATAAAATTTAATATAATCATCTTGAGAGGGTCCTAATGGAACTGATACCGATACTATCAACAATCATTCTGGTTGCAACCATAAGTACGTTTCTGCTTGCAATCGGTGCTTATATTCTTTACAAGATAAGGGAACGTAAAGGACAGCAGGCAAAAGCTCCTCAGCCTTCTACAGTAAAAGCTGAAATAATTACACCTGCAGAAGTACCGGTTCAGCAAGAGCAGCCTAAAACAACGCCGCAGCCAATCTTTGTAAATGCAGAAGCTGAAATTCAGCGGCAGCCGATCTTTGTTCAGCAGACAGCACCGGTTAAACAAACTGCCGTACGCTGGCATGAAACACAGCCAAGACAATTTGTAACTGCCCAGCAGCAGAGAGGATTTTCCGGCGCAAGATATACCGGTACTGCTGAAAAAGGCACTGATAAATTTTACAAATATTCATCTGAAGGATACATTAATCCTAAAGAAGATAAAAAAGCAGGAGCTTTGAAGTGGCGGTAAAAAAAGGTAAAAAAAGTGGGGTTAACCAGGGCGTAATTATCCTTGCCGGTGCTCTGTTTCTGGTTGGTTCCATCATAATTTACTTCTTCATTCTGCAGGGTATTTTTGGAAAGTTCGATTCATCAGAACTTGTACCCGATACTGATGTGATTGAAGGTGTGGTTTTTGGAAAGCAGGCTTCCATTGCCATTCTTTATTCACAGTACACAGAAAACATGCTGCCGGAAGGTAGTACCTGGCTGAATGATAATATCACCACATGGAAAAAGTTCTTAGGCAACATGAATGTAAAATATAATATCATTAAAGATGGGGATATAGAGAAAGGAAATTTTACAAATTATAAGATTTTGGTTTTGCCCGGCTCAAGAGCGTTGAGCGACAGGGAAATTCTGCAAATAAAAAAATATATTGATGAAGGCGGAAGCGTTTTTGCTACAAGCGGTACTGCTTCTTATTCAGATGATGGTAAATGGAGAGGATGGGAATTCTTCTCTGAAGTATTTGGTCTGGACTTCTCAAAAGAGATTGATAATGATAATGTAACCAAGGTTCATACGCTGCGCGGCGGATTACCAATTACCGCAAATATTCCTACGGGTTATCCGTTAAAGGTAGCTACGTGGGACAAGCCAATGTCCGTTGAAGTTCTTGACCCCCGAACCAAGCAGGTAAGTTTCTGGTATAACTACAGGCTTGAAGACGGACTGGTTCGTGAAGAAATTAAGAAAAGTGCCGGCATTGTTTACGGCACCTATGGTAAAGGAAGATTTGTCTGGATGGGATTTGAAATAAATTCCGTGATCGGTGTTCAGGAAGACTATATTTATTTCGATCGTTTATTTAATAATTGTATTAATTGGTTAAGCTATAATCCTATTGCATATCTTAAAGACTGGCCCGATGGTTATGATGCTGCAGCAGTTCTGATGCCTACTTTAAATGGAAATGTTAGCAATGTACAGAACCTGGTAAGCATTTTAAAAGCGGAAAAAGTTAAAGCATCATTTTTTATTGAGCCGTCTGCTGCGGAACAGAATTCATCCATAGTAAAATCACTTACAGCATACGGAGATGTTTCTGCAATTGTTGATATCGGATATCTCGCTTTTGTTGATGATACAGTAAACAAACTTGATGATTACAGCCTGCAGTTTGAAAAATTCCGCAGTGCCAAAGCGGCAATTGAAGCAGTTACAAGCAAGCCTGTTTACGGAGCTTTACCATATTACGGACTCTTTGATGAGTCTACTTTAAGAGCGCTTATTGATGCTAAATACAAATATGTTGTAACTGATTCACTTACTGACAGATCAGTTCCGCGTACAATTATTCTGGGTGAAAACAGAATTATTTCAATGACAAAAACAGCAAGAGATGATTATGAAGTTATAAGAGATTTTGGATTAACCCAGCCTGAATTCCAATTATATACTTACCAGGAAGATGTGGACCGTGTTTTGTTTGAAGGTGGATTGTACTTATTTAAGATGCATACAGATTATCAGCTTAAACCGGAGAATGTACACGTTGTAAAAGATCTGATTAAGGATATGAAGAAGAAAAATATCTGGATTACTACTGCATCGGAAATTGAGAAATGGTATGCAAAACGGAATTACGTTGAGATACGTGTTGACAGAAGAGGTGAAAGACGTGTGGCAGTTACGGTTTCAAATCCGGGCGTGGAAACTGTTGACGGAATAATAATAGACGTTGATTTAAATGACGATGCCGGCAACCTTAAACTAAACACTGAAATTATAGGCACCAAACCTGCAAGATTCAAATATGAAAAAGCCAAGAAAACCGCGTACTTATACATTGATGATCTGAAACCCGGAGAATCAAGAACTTACTATATCGATTACGATAAAAATGTTTAATCTTTCTTACAATATTTCAGACATCAACATCAGGTTAGATTAAATGAACAAAAATTTTAAAATATCTTTTATCATTCTCTTTACAACTGTGTTTATGGCAGTAAACGGCTGCGTTGATTCGATAGTTGATAATACTGCTGTAACCGGTACCGAGAGTTTAATTGATATTAAAATTCTTGATCCTGTTTCCAATGATTCAATCAGTTACGGATCAACAGAAATTAAATACACAGTAAAAGAATATTCCGGGGTAAATTTTCTTCAACTTTTTTTAAATGATAAACTGCACAAAAACATTGTTCCGCTTGAATATAAAAAACTTCCCAAAGTAACTATTGATATTGATTCCAACATGATTGGATCAAGAATCAGTTTTTTCATGATATATTATGACTTAAGCGGCAACTTTGTTTTTAGTGATACTGTAAGAAATGTTCTTGTTACAGAAAATCATAATCCGCCGTATACTCCATATGATTTCAGGCTGATGAAACTTTCAGAAACATCTGTAAATATTTCATGGCGGGATTCATCAAGAGGAACAACCGGATATGAAATATTCAGGCGTGCATCAACAGAACCATACGGCAATGATCCTTATCTCGTTTCAGGTCCGAATACCTTTAACATAAATGATGAAACTCTTCTGCCGGGAACAGTTTACTATTACAAAATAAGAGGGGTAAACATATTCGGTAAATCTGATTTCACCGAAGAACTGAATACAATAGGCACGGGCGGTTCACCATCTGTTTTTCCACCAACCCAGGTTGTTGCAACAGCAACAGGACCGCGTACAGTTATTTTAACATGGCGTGATAACAGCGATAATGAAAATTATTTCGGAATAGAAAGAAGATACACTTTTTCAGAATACAAACGTGTAGGCATTGCTGGAAAAAATGTTACTACTTTCATAGACAGCATGAACGGGCTTACTCCCGGTACAGAATATTACTACCGCATAAAAGCATATTCAAGTTCTGATTCATCATGGTCAAGTGAAACATACGTGCAAACTCCGTATTTTACATTAAATCCGCCAACTATAATTTCACTTACAAATTATTCATCTACAAATGTTCTTATAAAGTGGAAGGATAATGATCCTCAGTACACAAAGGTACAGGTTTTCAGAAGAACGGAAGGTGAATCAGATTTTGTTTTAATAGCTGAAGCGGATGACGTAAAAGGTGAATATGATGATGCTTCAGTAGTTCCAGGCAACAGCTACTGCTACAGACTTGCGGCTACTGATGGAACTTATTATTCTGATTTTTGTGCTGAATTAACTGTTAAAGTTGAAATTGTTCCGTTACTTCCGCCTGTAATATCACTAAATTATTATGCGGGCGGCGGAAAAATTTATCTTGCATGGGAGTTTGAACAAACTGCTTCAAAATTTTTAATTGAAAGAAAGGATATTACCACCAGTCCGGCTAAAGTTGATACGATTGAAGTTGACGGAAGTTTAAGAAATTATACAGACAATGTTGACGCCTGCAATCGTGTATTTCAATACAAGATAAAAGCAGCGGACAATTTTTCAGCATCCGGTTTTTCAGATGCCGTTGTAGTAAATGGCGGATGCTGGTAATTTTAAATTCGATTGTGGGAAGATTTGCAAACCGGTGAAAAGCTAAATATTGATCTCATTCGTACTCTGAATGAGAATATTAAACATCCTTTCCTTATACTGGACAGCAGCGGAAATATTGTTTCCTTTAATAAAGAAGCAAAACACCTCTTTAATCTCAACTCAGATGAAGCAAACATATTTGATATTCTTGATGAAGAATCATCGCGCAAGCTGAATGAACAGCTTGATGAACTTCGTTCTGCAAATCATACAATTAATGCAATTCAGAATTTTACTCTCCGCTCAAAAAAAATTTTAACATTAAGGCTTATCATCAATCTTTATAATGATGAAAGAGAAAAGCTGTACTTCTGCACATTCAAACCGGAAGATCATCAACTATTAATTTCAGGAAATACGCAAATAAGTTTTAAGACAGATAACCTGGAAAAAATCATTAAGGATGAAAAAGTAATTGATGTTATAGAATCAGTTAAATCGTTTTTCCCGTTTACATTTATAGGAAAAGAAAAACTCCGTTTCGGAATAAATTCACTTGGAAATTTTTTCTGGATAAAGGATACAAGTTCAAAATATCTGCTTGTTTCAGAAAAGTTTGCAGATGCTCTTGGTATGAAAGCCGAACAGATGGAGGGAAAATCGGAAGCAAATTTTCTTCCGCCTTATCTCGTTCAGCTTTATGCTTCAATAGCAAGATATATTAAAGATTCACACAACTGCGCTGTGATTAACGGCGTTCCGCTCCAGGGTCTGCCTGCATCAGAACAGCAGCAAATTGTGCAGATTCCGCTGAGTGATGCAGATAATAATGTAATTGCTTTTATCGGATTCGTTCAGAACGATGATGATTTCGGCTTCAAACAGTTTTTTAAATCAGCAGAACAATTCCTTCAAACGCTTCCTATGCCTGTTGTAATGATTGATAATAACGGAATAATTAGGAATACAAGCGGAGAATTTTGTAAATTAATTCAAGGTGAATTTGAAGATTACAGAGATCATTCTTTTGAAGAGATTCTGCCTGTAGAAATATCTGAGAAGATTAAATATTTCATCAATTCACTGGTTGAAAGCGAAGAATATAACCTTAAGGTTAAGCTGAATCAGCAAGAGCGAATTGATGATTATCATTTTTCTTTGAACAGAATTTATGCGGATGAAGGCATTGCTGCCGGTCTGCTTTTAACAATTGTAAAAATTGAATCCTCGGATGACCTGGAAAAAATAATAAACAAAAGAGGAAGAATGTTTGATATTCTAGTTAAAAATAATCCCGAACCGATTTTTATTTATGACACGGATAATTTAAGATTTTTAGAAGTTAATGATTCTGCTCTTGCTTTATACGGCTACAGGCGTGATGAATTTCTTCAAATGGATCTGACTGATCTTTACACTCCTGAAGATATCCAAACATTACTTGATTCATCAAATACATCTGCCGGTGAAGGTAAATTCAGCGGGCCATACAGGCATAAAAAGAAGGATGGCTCTTCGGTTTTTGTTGAGATCAGTAAAATTAATTTTAAGTATAATGATAGCGATGCTCATTTTAATATTGTAAGAAATATTACTGATAAACTTGAGCTTGAAAAGAAGAACCAGTTGTTCAAAGCTGCGTTTGATAATACTGATGATCTTTTATTCATTACTGACCCGGAAGGTTTTATTACATTCATTAACAGCGCTGTAAAAACAGTGCTTAACTATGATAAGAAAGATCTTGATAATACTTCTTTTGCAGCTCTTGTAAGAAATGAAGAACGTGCAACAATCAATACTACAATTTTCCAGTCTCATTTTAAAGAAACAGCTTCACTTACAATTGAATTAAAAAATTCAGATGGTAAATTTATTGAAGTTGATCTTACCGCCACACCGGTGATGGATTATAAATCAAATGTTGATTCATACATCATTGTTGGCAAATACAAAAAAGAAGAAACTATAAAAGAAATTGTTAATGAGGTTATAAAAGAAGTAATAGTTGAAAAACCAGTGCCGGTTCAGGCAGCAAATGATCAGTTTGCTGCGCCCCAGTTTTTATCATACATCTTTCATGAAATTCTAACACCGATAAATGTTATTCTGGGTTTTGTACAGGAGTTGAGCAGCAGCATTGAAAATCTTACACCTGATCAAAAAGAAGCTGTTGATATAATTAACGAAAACCGAAGCAGCCTGCTTAATACAATGAATACGCTGGCTGAGCTTTCTTCTATTCAGAAGAAAGAAGCTGAAATTAAAATTGAAGATATTAGCATAACTGAAATTCTGGATGATCTGCAGAATGATGTAAATGAAATTTCAGAATCAAAAGGTGTTGATGTTGCTTATGGAAAAATTTCTTCTTCATTAAAGTTTGAATCAGATAAATCGAGATTTAAAGTTTTAACTTCAATTCTTCTTAAAATCATTCCCGGTTTAACAAAGGAAAAGAAGATTTATTTTTCTTCATACCAGATTGATGATAATTCATTTGCTGTTTCCATTAAGGATAGTTACTCATCTGCTTCCCAAAGCTTAATTGATAATCTCAGCCAGTTAATTTACGGAGACGGTTCACGAGCAAAGAATTTTGGTATATCAAAACTTCAATTGAATTATGCAAAAGCGCTGCTGAATTTGCTCGGCGGAAAATTTGAAAAGTTTGAAACATCCAGCAAACCGGATTATGCATTTATTTTCCCTGTAAGTTTTTCTCCTGCGGTTGAATCAGTAAATGAACCCCAGCCTGTTGTTGAGCCTGAACCTGAAGATACCCTGGAAAATATTCCGGAAGAAATTCAGGAAGAAGTTCAGGAAGAAATTCAGGAGGAAATTCCGGAAGAAGAACCAAGACATTCAGGGTATCGCCCTGCCGAAGAGTTTCTCGCTGAAGCAGAAGAAGAGGAAGAAGCTGAACAAACCGAAAGCGAGCCGGAAAGTGAATCAATAAAAGAAATGATGGTCAGAACATCAGAAAAACTTGATCTTTCACAGCTTAACTGTCTTTATATTGAAGATCAGGTTGATTCACAGATTTTGTTCAAAGTTCAGATGAAGGAACTGAAGGATATAAAATTTGCAGTGAGCTTTGAAGAAGCGCTTCCACTGCTTGACAGCAACCATTTTGATTTTATCGTAATGGATATAAATCTTCAGGGTGAATACAACGGACTTGATGCATTAAAAATAATCCACAAAATGCCAGGCTATGAAAATATTCCTATCATTGCCGTAACTGCATACGTGCTGCCGGGCGATCGCGAGAAATTTATTGCAACCGGGTTTAATGATTTTATTTCCAAACCAATCTTCCGCGAGAAAATGATAGATTCACTCGAGAAAATATTCTTAATGCAGTTGTAATTATTAATCACCATTCATTTTAAAAAGCGAAATTATTATTTCGCTTTTTTTATTTTAAACAGAACAAAATATAAAAGAACAAAATGCTTAAGAATATTTTTTTTGCTGCAGTCATTTACGTTACCGCAATTTTCATTTCATCATCGTCCGGCACTTATGCAATCGGTAAATCTGATTCATTAAAAAATCACTATGAAATTTCACACGGGGGAATAATCCGTTTTGATAAAAATGAAAAGGTAATTTACCTGGTGTTTACCGGTCATGAATTTGCTGACGGATATGAAGTAATAAAAGATGTTCTTGAAAGACATAACATTAAAGCATCATTCTTCTTTACAGGTGATTTTTACAGAAATGAAAAATATGCCGAAGTAATTAATGGCTTAAAATCCGATGGGCATTATCTTGGGGCGCATTCTGATAAACACCTTCTTTACAATGCATGGGAGAACCGCGATTCAACCCTTCTAACAAAAGAAGAAATAACTAAAGATATTCTTGATAATTATTCTGAGATGGAAAAATTCGGTATAGAAAAAGATGATGCAAAATATTTTATGCCGCCGTATGAATGGTATAATAGTGAAATAAGTTTGTGGGTAAATGAATTAGGTTTAACGGTAGTGAATTATTCTCCCGGAACTTATTCAAACGGAGACTGGACAATACCGGAAATGAATGAGAAATATTACAGCAGTGAGTTTATCTATAACAAAATTTTAAATTATGAAAAGAATGATCCTTATGGATTAAATGGATTTTTACTTCTTACACACATCGGAACTGATCCAGGAAGAACGGATAAATTTTATAACAAACTTGATGATTTAATAACCGAATTGAAAAAGCGCGGTTATAATTTTAAACGGCTGGATTAGTATTTAGAATTTTAAACCATACCAAACAACACCGGGAGTAATGCGCACAGCCGGAGCAGGGAAGTGATAATAGTTCAAATACTTTTTTAGTTTTTTAAGGAATGCTGAATCACCCGGTAGAGCTTCTAAATTCCAATCCAAACCGAGATAAATTTCATGATAAGACGAGCCGGGAAAATCCAATCTTTTAACACTGTGCCCAACTGCAATATTAATAAAAGAAGGAAAATATTCTTGTAAGGATTCCGGAAGGAAATTATAAACGTTAAAACTTACCCATGAGTATGTACTTTCATAATCATCAATCAAAGATTTATGTGAATTATTTCTGAATCTTTCTGATGGATAATAACTTATTTTAAAATTTATATTTTTTAATACGGGAAATTCATTCTGCAGCAATGGATAAGCGGCTCCGAGTGAATTGGCAGTAAAATCTCCCCAGCTAAATCCCCATCGTTTTGAAAAACCATCTCTCATTTCAACATAGGTTTGATAAATGAATGCAAGAGTTGAAGCATACAGCAGACTTTTTTTTCTTTTTATACCTGTCCACTCTAAAGCATCTGCGTAAATATTTGTAACAAGATAAGGAAAAAAGAAATGTCCGAATTTATCAGCGCCGAGTGCATAACGCCAGTCATAATTCCATTCAAAATGAAAGGAAGATTTTTCTCCCTTCCACCATAAATCCTGCTGAAAAATATGTCCGTAAACAAATCCAGCCGCGGTTATTCCGCTTACAAGCCCAAGTTTGTAATAATTTATTGATGAAGAATCACCTTGTTGTGCAAAAGCGATTGACGAAGAGATTAGTAATATAAAAAGTATTTTCTTATTCAATATTAATGAACAGAAAATGATTATTCGTTTTCTGTTTGAGATGATTTAAATTCCTTTGAATTATAAATATCAGGAAAATATTTTTCCATCATAATTTCAGGCTTGCTTAAAGCTGAGAAACCAAATTTTTTATACAAACCATGTGCATCATTTGTAGCAAGCATCCACCGGCGGATAGTTCCTAGCTCAGGATGCTTTGTTATATGTTCCATCAGTTTTTTCGATAAACCATTTCCCCGGTAGTCTTCATGAATAAAAACATCTGCAAGATATGCAAAGGTTGTGTAATCTGTTATAACTCTTGCAAAACCAATTTGTTCTTTATTTTTAAAAACTCCGAAACAAAAAGAATTTTCCATACTTTTTCTAACAATTGTTTCAGGAACATTCAGTGACCAGTAACAGCGGGATAAAAAAGAGTGAACTACTTTCGGGTTCATTAAAGATTTATCCGTACTTATGTAAAATTCTTCCATTGATCCTCCTTTTAACTTTAAGCTTTTTCACAAATATATATACCCACAGAAGAATACTAAATTCTCCTGAAGTAAAATTGTGAAATTAATTAATTAAACTGCAAGCGCAGTTAATTTGGTAGATACTTCGTTCAGATCAAATGGCTTGTAAAAAACAGAATTGACATACTTACGGATTTTAGAATCGCGTTCCTTCATCTGTGTCTGGTACACATATGTAAGTATTACCGGAAGATTTTCTTTTTTTTCTTTTAAGGATTTGCAGAGTTCTTCAATTTCCTTTGAAGGCTCGGTATCCATAAGAATTATATCAAAATCTGAGTTAGCCGTAAGATCACGGATTACCTTCAGATTTGTGGTAGTAGTAACCTGAAATTTATCCTGCAGATACATCAGCAGGCTGTAGCACATGCTAAAATCGGGGCTGTAAAATAAAATACTCTTCATTACACTCTTGGTTGATGACAACACATTTAGTTCAGTATTCTATTTATGTGCCATTAAATTTTTTGAGAGGAGCTAATTTTTTAAAAAAGATAAGATTGAAATTCTGTTGAATTTAGCGGTACTGAAGTGTAATCAGCAGCGGGGAGGTTCTCTAAACTGAAAAACGCTCTTTTGGCTTTTCAAATATTGAGAAATGAGTAATAATTAAACAATCAGACCTTTATATCAAGTTCTTTAAGTTTCCTGTAAAGCGTTGAAAGTCCAACCTGAAGAGTTTCTGCCGTTTTCTCTTTGTCAAAATCTGAATTCTCAAGTGCCTTCATAATATAATCACGTTCAAAGCGGCGCAGGGCTTCTTCCAATGTTCCTGATCGGGACAGATCAGCGATTTCAGATTTTGGTCTTAAAGATTCAGGCAAATCATTTAAAGTTATAAAATCTGATTTACAAAATATTACAGCTCTCTCTATAATATTTTCTAATTCTCTAACTTCACCAGCCCACTCGTGTGCCATCAAAGCGCGCATAGCCGCAGCATCAATTCCCTTGATACTTTTATTCATTTCTTTTCTGTACTTATCAAGAAAATGATCTGCCAGCAGCGGAATATCTTCTTCTCGTTCACTCAACGAAGGAAGCATAATTTCAATTACATTAAGCCTGTAGTAAAGATCCTCACGGAAATTTCCTTTTTTAATTTCTTCCTTAAGATCGCGGTTGGTGGAAGCAACAAATCTTATGTTAACCGGAATAGAAGCAGTAGTACCAACCGGCGTAAATTCTTTTTCCTGAACTACGCGGAGAAGTTTAACCTGAAGCTGAAGCGGCAGTTCGCTTATTTCATCAAGGAACAAGGTTCCACCTTCGGCAGCTTTCACAAATCCTTCTTTATCAGAAACAGCTCCGGTGAACGCGCCTTTCTTATGTCCGAACAACTCGCTCTCAATCAGGTTTTCTGTTATTGCTCCGCAGTTAACAGCAATAAATGGTTTATTTTTCCGTTTACTGTGGAAGTGAAGTGCACGGGCAACAAGTTCTTTACCTGTTCCGCTTTTACCTGTAATTAAAACAGTGCTTTCAGTTTCAGCCACAGCCTGAATCATTTCATATACTTTTTTAATAGAATGGCTTTTGCCGATTATATTTTCAAAATCAAATGTGCGCTGAATTTCCTTTCTTAAAAATCTGTTTTCAAGAATGAGATTTCTTAAATCAAACAATCTTTTAATTTTTATAAGGAGTTCATCAAACTCAACCGGTTTAAGAATATAATCATTAGCTCCGCTGCGTAATGCAGAGATGGCTGTTTCAAGCGAACCAAATGCAGTAATGATTATAACCGATGTATTTATGTTCAGTTTTTTTATTTCTTCAAGAAGTTCTATTCCCTTCATCTGCGGCATTTCAAGATCTGTTAACACAAGATCATAAGAATCGTTAAGTATCTTATTATATGCTGCTTCACCGTTCTCTGCTTCATCAACAGAATAACCTTCCTTGCGTAAAATGAAGGAGAGCGATTCACGAATTATATCTTCATCATCTACTACTAAAATTTTTTCTGCCATATCTTTCCTTTATGATTGTAAAGGTAATGTTATTGTGAAGGTTGTTCCTTCACCATAAGTGCTGTTAACAGTAATATTCCCCTGGAAACTTTTTATGATGCCGTAGCTGACCCACAAACCAAGTCCTGTTCCGCGGCCTTCTTTTTTGGTAGTGAAAAATGGTTCAAATATTTTACTCATATTTGCTTCTGTAATACCGGCGCCTGAATCTTTAAATTGAATGACAACCAGGTCGTCATCAACTTCCGAACTGATTGAAATTACTTTTTCATATTTATTTGATTCATCAATTGCATCAACAGCATTCAACAGAATATTAACAAAAACCTGCTGCACCTGATCTGAAATAAGCGGAAGCAGGGGAATTTCTTTATCAAGATCCATATTAAATGTTATATCTTTTGCCTTTGGTGCAACCTTAATTATTTCAACTGCTTCGGTTATGTTTGCATTTAAATCACAAAGCTGAAGTTCATAATTTGAAGGGCGTGAGAAATCAACAAGATCACGAATAATTTTAGAAATTCTCAGCACCTGGCTTTTAACAAGTTCAAGTTTATCTTTAATAAACGGTTCATCAGTTGATCTTTGCACAACCTGAACAAGTGCTGAAATTGATGCAAGCGGGTTTCCAACTTCATGTGCAATTCCCGCTGCTAGTGTGCCAATGCTTTCCATTTTCTGAGTATGAATTAATTGTTTTTCCAGCATTTTCTTTTCACCAAGATCTCTGTGGATACCAAAAAATCCGGATACTTTTCCTTCATGATCAAGAATAGGAGAAACAAGTAACTGCGTATAAAAAGGTTCACCGGATTTTCTCCTGTTTTCTACTTCACCAACCCAGACTTTTCCGCTGTTAATAGTATTCCACATCTTTGCCCAGAATTTTTTAGAATGCTTTCCGCTTCCGAAAATATTTGGTTCTCTGCCAATTAATTCTTCCCGGGTAAAACCGCTCGCGGAAACAAAAGCGGGATTAACATAAATCATTTTTCCCTGCAAATCAGTTATCTGCAGGGGGTTAACTGTATTTTCAGCTACGTAATAAAATTTTAAAAGATCAAGTTCCTTCTTTCTTTCTTCAGTAATATCACGTGCAAAAACAATGCAGAAAATCTCTCCATCAGATTTGTGGCTTGTAAAAAACAGGTTTGAATCAATTTCATTTCCGTTTTTTGAATGCAGTTTAACAAATAAACTTTCACTGCTTTGTTCAACAATGCAGTTTGTAAAAATTATCCTGGATTTTTCTTTGTATTCCGGATGAACAATTTCAAAAAAATCTTTTTTAATAAAATCGGAAGAACCGGATAACCTGCTGAGTGCGGCTTTATTTGCGTTAAGAATTGTACCGGTTGCGGAAAGCAAAAAGCACATCTCATTGAACTGATTGAATAATTCAAACCCAAATTGGAGAGTGCGCATTAAACTTTCCTTAAAAAACAAAAAGAGTTAGGTAAAAATAGTTGAATGTAAACACATTTTAAAACCAGAAAATCCTTCCTTTTTTGTTTTGAATGAAATTCTGGATGCTTAATTGTTTTTTTTCTTAATGAATCAGCAGCTCAAAGGGAATTTATCACAAATCAATTCAAACCGATTTAACTCTTTTAATTCTGCAAAAGCTTTATTTATTTTTGAAGAAGATTGAATTATTAAATTAAATATTTGAAGAGCAGGAAATGATACAATCAATTAATCCGGCAAATGGAGAAATATTTCATTCTTACAACGAAATGAGTGAGAATGAAATTAATGATATAATAATTTCTGTTGAAGCAGAATTAAAGCACTGGCAAAAAACAACTTTTGCTGAAAGAAGCAGGCTGATGAAATCAGCGGCAGAGATTTTAAGGAAGAGGAAAAAGGAATACGCACGATTGATGACACTTGAAATGGGAAAAACTTTTGTTCAGGCTGAAGCAGAAGTAGAAAAATGTGCATGGGCGTGTGATTATTTTGCTGAAAATTCCATACAGTTTTTAAAAGATGAATTGATCCAAACAGATGCATCAAAAAGTTTTGTTACTTATCAGCCGCTTGGAGTAGTGCTTGCAATTATGCCGTGGAATTTTCCATTCTGGCAGGTAATCAGGTTTGCAGCGCCAAATTTAATGGCAGGGAATGCAGGCGTACTTAAACACGCTTCAAACGTAACAGGCACAGCACTTGCGTTAGAGCAGATATTCCGTGATGCAGGATTTCCTGAAAATCTTTTCAGAACATTAATTCTCTCTTCTAAAAATGTGGAGAAGGTAATTAAGAATGAAAAGATTGCAGCCGTTACACTTACCGGCAGTGTTCAGGCAGGCAGATCGGTTGCAAAAATTGCAGGAGAACAGCTAAAGAAAACGGTACTAGAACTCGGCGGAAGTGATCCGTATATAATTCTTGATGATGCGGATTTGGAAAAAGCTGCAGATACTTGCGTAACTTCAAGATTAATAAACGGCGGGCAAAGCTGTATTGCAGCTAAAAGATTCATCATTGTTGAAAAAGTTTATGATGAATTTGAAAATCTATTTGTTCAAAAAATGAAAGCTAAAAAAATGGGTGATCCTTTTGATGAAGTTGATCTTGGTCCGCAGGCAAGAACTGATTTGCGTGATGAGTTACACAAACAGGTTTTGAAAAGTATTGAGAAAGGTGCTAAGGTTTTATCAGGTGGTGAAATCCCAAACATAAAAGGAGCATATTATCCCCCTACAGTTCTGGCAAATGTTAAAAGGGGAATGCCTGCTTATGAAGAAGAAATGTTTGGTCCTGTTGCAGCACTAATTAAGGCTGCTGATGAGGATGATGCAATCAGAATTGCCAATGATTCCAATTTCGGGCTTGGTGCCGCAGTATTTACAGGAGATTTAAAAAAAGGTGAAGAAATTGCTGCAAAAAAATTATTTGCAGGAAATTGTTTTGTAAATTCATTTGTTAAATCTGATCCGCGGCTGCCTTTTGGCGGTGTGAAAGAATCCGGTTACGGCAGAGAACTTTCTGTTTTTGGTATAAGGGAATTTGTAAATATCAAAACTGTTTATATTCAGTAAAATTTTATTCTGAATGAAATTAATTTTTAATGAGAATTAAATGCAGGATTCCATCAAATTACTACCGGATTACCTTGTTTCAACACGCAATGTACTTGAATCAGAAGATTTGCTGATACTGGTTCAAAAACTTGCAATTGCAATTTTTATCGGATTGTTCATCGGGCTTGAGAGAGAATTTTCAAAACCGGAAGAAGAAAAAATTTTTGCAGGAATCAGAACTTATCCGCTAATTGCAATATTTGGATTTTGTACAGCACTTATAACTTCATTTACTTCCGAATGGGTTTATGCACTGCTCCTTTTGGGTTTTACAATTCTTGTTACATCATCCTATATTTTTTCAGCAAGGCAGGGAAGGCATGGCGGTACTTCTGAAATTTCTATTCTGATTGTTTTTTTATTAGGATCACTAGTATTCTGGAATTTCATAATTCTCGCTGCGGTAATTGGTGTAATTGTAAATCTTTTCCTCACGTTAAAAATTCAATTTCATGCTTTTGTTGGAAAGATAAGCGCAGAAGATTTGCACGCTGCATTAAAGCTTGCAATTATTACAGTAATTGTACTTCCTCTTCTTCCCGATAAAACATATGGCCCGTTTGATGTTCTTAATCCGCGCATGATCTGGCTTATGGTTATATTCATCAGCGGGATAAGTTTTCTTGGTTATATCATCATCAAATTTTATGGTAAGAATAAGGGAATTTCAATAACCGGATTAATGGGCGGAATGGTGTCTTCAACTGCGGTTGCGGTGGCGTTATCAAAAAAGAGTAAAGAAAACAGCGAACTTTCCGGAAATTTTGCTGTGGGTATCGTTCTTGCTTCAACAGTGATGTATGGAAGAATTTTGTTTGTAACGTTCATCATAAATCCGGGATTGGTTTCAACGCTGTGGGTGCCAATGCTGCTGTTTACTTTAACAGGAATTGCTGTTTCATATTTTTTACATCTTAAAATCAAAGGTGAAAATGCAAAAGATGGAATTAATTTCAGAAATCCTTTTGAGTTAAAATCAGCTTTATTATTTGGGGTAATATTCGGAGCGATAATCTTTATTTCAAAAGCCGCAGAAGTTTATCTGGGTGAAGGCGGATTATATGCAGCAAGCGCATTGGCGGGTATTACAAGTGTTGATGCCATTGTAATTTCATTGGCAAAATTAACCAGCGGAGGATTATCAGTTAAAACAGCAGTAATAGCTGTGGTGCTTGCAACAATCTCTAATAACATTGTAAAAGCAATTATTTCTTTAATGTTTGGTTCACAGGGAATGAGAAAATATATTTTTGCCGGCCTTGGAGTATTAATTTTGTCTTCTTTAATTTATCTTTTAATCATATTCATGATTTAAAATAAAAAAGCTCCCGCCGCAGCAGGAGCTGATAAATAAACTAAGGCAGATTACATCGGACGTTCATCTTCATCATCACCAAGATCTCTTACAATCTTATCATATGAATCCTCTACATCTGTCCATGCATCATTAATGCCATCTTTGAAATCTTCCCATTTATCTTCCTGAACATCTGCAAAAGTATTCATCCTGTTCTGAATTGCATCTCTTCTGTCCTTCAACTCAGTTATTCTTTCATTTATATCTTCTTTTGTATCAGCAGAAGCATTTTCTGCCCTGCTTTCAAGCCGTGCTATTTCAGCATCCAATTTTTCCATTGAACGATTTACTTCTGTTCTGTATTCTGCTCTCTGATCATAACTGAAATCACGATCTTCATCCCAGAAATCATTTTTATCATCATCCATCCTGCCAAGTTCAGTGCCTGTGTTATTTGTGCCGTTCAAACCTCTGTCTGTTTCCATATCCCTGTCAGTCCTATCTGTCTGGCAGGCTATAAAAACAAAAGAGAAAATTAACGCAAACACGAACGAAAAAAACATCTGCTTTTTCATATCTCATCCTTCTTTCTTTATGTTCAACATATTTTGCTTAATGTAATCATATCCTCTGCTAAAGTGGTCGTCTTCCTTGTATTAATCTGATTATGACAACTACTACTGCAATAACAAGCAGCACGTGTATAAATCCTCCAAGCGTGTATGAAGTAACCATACCGAGGAGCCATAATACTAACAGAATAACAAATATTGTCCAGAGCATATTTATCTCCTTTTTTATTTCAGATTCAAAATAATTTTTAACGAGTTATTATTCTATGTATGAAGTCACATTGTTAACTGTATCTCTCTTCTGTAAAATGACGACTTAAATGCAGTTAAAGCAATTAAAGTATATTTGCTATATTTGAAAATAATTTTTTGTGAGTATGTATAATTATAAACTGCTGATTCAATACGATGGCACTAATTATGCCGGCTGGCAGATTCAGAAAAACGCAGTTACTGTGCAGCAGGTAATTGCTGATTCTATCTTTAAAATAACCGGTAAAAAAATTACACTGACAGGCTCGGGAAGAACAGACAGCGGCGTTCATGCTTTGGGGCAGGTAGGAAATTTTCATATTTCAACACAATTGAATACATACAAGTTTATTTATTCATTGAATTCAATACTGCCGCACGATATTTCAATCTTAAATATTGAAGAAGCTGATGAAAAATTTAACGCGCGTTTCTCCGCTAAAAAAAGAAGCTATCTTTATTTTATAAGTAAGATAAAATCACCGTTCTATAATAGTTATTCATTTTTTTATCATGATAAGATTGATATAAACAAATTGAATGAGTTAAGCAGCTGTTTAGTCAGGAAAGAAAATTTTTCATCCTTTTCAAAAAAGAAATCAAAAACAGGAAATAAAGTTTGTAATATTTTTACTGCAAGGTGGAGGGAGACGCCGCAGCTTGTAATTTTTTTAATAGAAGCTGACAGATTCCTGCATGGGATGGTTAGATCAATTACAGGGACGCTGCTGAATGCAGTTAAATTGAATTATGGTATAGATTACATCCATGAAATTATTGAGAAACGTGACAGGGAAGCTGCAGGTGAATCTGTTCCTGCTAAAGGATTATTTTTATATAAAGTAAGATATGATTAGAATGAATGTCACCGAAAGAATATTATTTAACACTAAAGAACAAATAATAATTTAAGGGAACATTATGGAATTTCTTGCTGAGTTTCATCCGCGCGTTGTTCATTTTGCAATCGCATTATTATTTGTTTATCCATTTCTTGAATTAGCCGGTGCAGTATCCAAGCGGGATTTCTTTTCAAAGACAGCACATCTTATTTTATTCCTCGGGGTTCTGGGTGCATTGGCGGCAGTGTTAACGGGTAACCAGGCGTTTGCAGTTGCAAGCCAATGGGAAGAACAAGGTGCAATCATTCCTTTCAAAGCAATAAATGAACATATTGATTGGGCAACTATAACTGCCTGGTACTTTGGAATTCTTCTTGTCATCAGAACTTTTTTAGTTTTGAAGAAAAAATTTACCGGAGTTATTAAGTTTGCAGTTGTTGTGCTTGCTCTTGCCGGAGCTTATTTCGTTTATGAAACCGGCGATCATGGAGGAGCGCTTGTTTATAAGCACGGAGTTGGAACAGAGTTAAAGAAAATGGAAATTGAAGAAGAGTAATTTTGCTTGAAAAAAGTAAAACAGTTCAGAATAGTTCTTTCAATACTTGTAACTGCGGCTGCGGGCTTTTGTTTAAAATATTTTGGATGGGATACATATATAATTCTTCTCGGCTTTCGCTTTCATTTAAGTTTTCTGCTGCCGTTTTTATTAATACTTCCGATTGATTTTGTACATACATTAAAGCGTATCTTTCTTTCACCTGTATACAGATTAAAATTACTTCCGCTGCTGTGGGTTGTCTTATCATACGGAATAATATTCTTACCTCTTTTTTCACTGGATAAAATTCAAATAGCTGACCCGCAATATTTTTATGAATTCGGAATATCATCAATATTTGATTATCCAATTTATCTTCTGTGGAATTCTCCACAATTAATTTTGCAGTTCATTTATTTAAGCCTGATAAGCTCAAATTTCAAAATAAAATTCTTCCCGGTTTTCCTTTCAATAATATTTTTATTCTCATTTGAAGTTCTGCCGGTTGAAATAGAAAAAATTAATTACATCAATCTTGTTGATTTGATTATTGCAGGAATTTTGGCCGGTTTATTTTTTCAATTTTACCGGAATGTTTACTGGTTTGTAATTCTTTTCTTTTCGTTATTCTGGATTAACTATCTTTCATTTGGCAGCAGTTCTGCAGAAATAATTAATATTCTCTTTGCCTCACATTATGATAGCTGGGAAGGCTTTTTTACTGCGGATAAGATTTTCAAACTGTATCTGTTTTCTGCACAAATGATATTGTTAATTATTACGATGCTGCTTTCCCTGCCTTACCGTTCAACATTCAAACAATGTGAGGAACAATCAGCGGTTGATGTATCATTTTAGAAGAAGTGATTATTTTGTATTTTTATTTCAGCAATCAAAAAGATGAAATGAAAAAAATATTATTCCTTCTAATTCTCCTTCCGGCCGTTACAAATGCAAAAGTTCCGCCTGCTGAAAAAGCGAGAGGAATTTTTCTTGCTGTTGGTGTGGGTCCGCGCCTGCCAGTGAGTTATTTTGCAAATTCAACGGATCTCGGTTATGGATTTAATCTGGAAATTTCGTACACGGATAATGAATATCTTCCTTTCTTTCTTTTTGCCAAAATAGGATTTGAACAATATCCAGGCTCAAATTCATTTTACCAGGCAACAGATCATGCAAATCTTTCAACAAGTATTTTGCCGGCACACGCGGGCATACGTTATTACTTTCCGCCAATGCTTGAAAACATAGTTCTGCTTATTCCATTGGTAGAAGTATCTGCCGCATTTTCATATTATGAAATTTTACATGAGTACAAAGCCGGAACTGAAAAGAGTAATTTTCTTGAGGAAAATTCAAAAGTGGGATTATCAGTTGGTGCCGGGATTTCAATGTTCATGATGGAGATACTCGGAACATATAATTATTTTGAAACAAACCAATCAATTGCATTTGATTTAAAAGTAAGATTACCATTGTTCATAAATTTTTAAGGATAAAAATGAGTTATAAAAATTTATTAATTGATAAAAAGAATTCTACCGCCGTTATAACAATAAACCGGCCGGAAAAATTAAATGCGCTCAACCATGAAACAATGGATGAGTTAAAATCAATTTTTACTGAATTAAAAAATGATGATTCAGTTTCCGCAGTAATACTAACCGGAAGCGGTGAAAAAGCTTTTGTTGCAGGAGCAGATATTTCCGAATTAAACAAACTGGATATGATTTCCGGAAAAGCATTCGCTGAAAAAGGTCAGGCAGTTTTCAATTTAATTGAGAATTTTGAAAAGCCTGTTATTGCAGCGGTAAACGGATACGCTATGGGCGGCGGAAGCGAACTAGCACTCGCTTGTCATATAAGATTAGCATCGGAAAATGCAAAGTTTGCACAGCCTGAAGTTAATCTCGGAATCATTCCCGGTTACGGAGGAACACAAAGATTAACACGATTAATAAATTCCGGCAGAGCAATGGAATATATTTTAACAGGAGATTTGATTGATGCAAATGAAGCATTCAGAATCGGGCTTGTTAATCATGTTTATCCTCTTTCTGATCTTTTAAATAAAGCACACGAACTGGCGCAGAAAATTTCTTCTAAACCAAAACATGCTGTCAGGTTATCAATCAAAGCAGTTAATGCTGCGGCACAACTTTCTGCAAATGAAGGACAGAATTATGAAGCTGCACTTTTTGGAATTTGCTGCGGTACGGAGGATTTTAAAGAAGGCACAGGCGCTTTTCTTGAAAAGAGAAAGCCTGAATTTTCCGGTAAATAACTTTTTTCTCCACAATGAAATTTTCTTTTAATCCAAAAAAAATAATAGCTGTACTCTTTGGTACAGCTTTATTTTTACTGCTCCTCAACGTTGCTGCAAATAAAATATTTCCGGATAAAAAGATTGCGGAATATGAAACACCTGCTGAGAAGATTGACAGTACATTTCATTCAGCACTGAGCAATCTTGGTTTTGATTCTGCATGGATAAAGAAGAAAAAAATTTCCCGCTCACATCATGATTCACTTTATGCTCATTACATAGTTGACGTTCCTGCAGACCTTCCCATAGCAATTGTGTTGAAAGAATTGTTTAATAGTTATGATACTAACAGTGTGAGCATATCTTCCCGGGAATCGGAAATTGGCGGAAAGACGATTGCCGATATTTACTCCGGCGGCAATGTTAAGTTAATTTCTGAACTAAGATATAATCATGAGATAGAAAGAAAAGCCGGCACCGCAGCTTTCCTGATTGAAGATTTTGAAGAACTTGATGAACATGATGATTCACTTCTGCTTTATTCACCGGAGTCTTTTGCAATTATTTTTACACCTTCAAACAGTGCAGCAAAAAATGCAAAGCGCGCAGTTGAAATGAGAAAAGAATATGTGGTTGAATTGAATGATGAAATTACTGAACTGGATTTTAAATTGAGTCCTTCATATTCCGAGAAAAGGCTTAAACTTTCAATCAGATCAATATTAGGAGCGTTTGGCAAAGCAATATTTATTTTGATTGATGAAAAATCAAATTTATATAATTCATCAGCATATCAATTAATAAAATCAGAATTTGAAAAAAGAAAAATTAAGATTTTTCCGCGCAGCACTTTTTATTTAATAACTGGTGAAGATGCAAATCAATCAGCAGAAAAATTTTTGAAAGGTATTAAACATAAGGAAAGCAGGGCAGCAGTTATTTCGGCTTCAAATTACATGGAGATAAAGGATGTGATAAGAAATTTCAGGAAAGTTGGATATAAATTTATAAATCCTTCGAATGTAATTTTATAGCACGGGAATTTTCATCTCAACAATTTCCCTTCCAAAATTTTTTAACTGAGGCAATACTTTCTTCTTATCACCAACAATAACAATCATTGCCTTATCAGGAAAAATATTATTAACTGCCGCAGCATTTACATCATCAATAGTTACATGTTTTATATTATCAAGATAAGAATCAAAATAATTATCAGGTAAGGAATGAATGACAATTGCGGCAAGATTAGCAGCAATCTGCCTGTTTGTTTCAAAATTTGAAGGGAATTTTCTGATTATTGAAGATTGTGCAAATGCAAGTTCTTCAAACATAACACCGTGTCTTATTCTTTCAAGTTCCTGCAAAAGTTCTCTTACCGCACTTCCGGTATTTTCAACCCCAACAGAAGTTGATGTATAAAAGTAAGCAGCATCCTTGTAATAACTGAAGCGGGAGAAAGCACCATAGGTATAACCTTTATCTTCACGCAAATTTAAATTAATTCTGCTGGAGAATTGCCCGCCGAGAATTGTGTTTAAAATATTTTTATGAAAATAATCCGGTGACTTTCGTATTGAAGATAAATGCCCGATTCTTATCTCACTCTGCACAGCATTTTCTTTATGCACGAGAAGAATTCTTTTTTCATCCGGAGGCGGATTAAAAGAAATTACCTCCTTATCAGGTTCTGTTCTCCATTCAGCAAGATGATGATTCAGTTTTTCTTTTACTTCAGATTCATTGGAATCTCCCACAACGATCATTACAGAATTAAGCGGAGAAATATATTTGAAGTAAAAATCTTTCAGTTCGTTGCTGCCGGAGATATTTTCAATATTATTTTTGCTGCCAATAACCGGGTAAGCATACGGATTGTTTTCACCGAATAAATTGTGTTCAAAAGTTATATCAGCAATCTCGTCAGGATCATCATTCAACTGGAGTATTCTTGTTAAAATTTTTCTTTTCTCACGCAGGAAATCATCTTCATCGAAATGCGGAGAGATAATAATTTTTGCAAACAGTTCAAGAGATTTATCAACATTTTCCTTTAATGTTCTTAGTGAAATAAAAATATTATCATTGCTGCTGCTTACATCCATGTTTGAACCGAGCAGTTCAATCTCTTCATTCAATTCAAGCGCTGATAAACCTCCGGCACCTTCATCAATCATCATTGAAAAAAGATTAACTAAACCTTTTTTATCAGCAGGATCATATTTGCTTCCGGCATCAATTATAAGATTGAAACGCAGAATGGGCAGATTATTCCTTCTTACAAAAAGAACAGGCAGTCCGTTATCAAGTTTTAATTTTTTTATTTCCGGAAGACTGAAATTAATTTCATCACCTGCCGGCGGCTTAATTGAACGATGCAGCATAATTTTATTTGTTTGGTATAATTCTTAAATCAACATGATTCTGCTGAAGATATTTTTCCGCAGCAGATTTTATATCTTCTCCTGATACTGATTCATATCTTTCCAGATCCCTGTTGAATGAGTTTGGCTCGCCGAGAAAAAAATTATAGAAGTTTAATTGATCGGCAAGATTATCAACATTCTGCATTGAATAAATGAATGATGATTTGATTCCGTTTTTTGATCGTAATAATTCACGCTCACCAATTCCATTCTTTGTTATATTATCCAGTTCCTTCATCAGTTCTGATTTGATTTTATCAAGGTTCACACCCGGTTTAGCAGTTGCAATAATCATGAAGTGACCGGCATATTTGCCGGAGTACTGATAAGCAGTAACATCCTGCGCAATTTCTTTTTCGTACACAAGTGATTTATAAAGCCGGGAGTTTTTTGATCCCGATAAAATATCAGCAAGAATATCGAGTGAAGCATCAAAAGGGCTGAAAGCTTTGCCGGTTCTCCAAGCAAGGTAAATTCTTTCAAGCTGAACAGACTCTTTGTGAACAATCTGTTTATTAGTTTCAAGCGGAGTTAAATCTTTTACCTTTGTTATAAGTGATTGTCCACCGGGAATATCAGAGAAATACTTTTCAATTAATTCTTTTGTTTTTATTGAATCTATATCTCCGGCAGCAACCAATGAAGCGTTGGAAGGAGAATAATATTTTTTGAAAAAGCTGTTTATATCTTCAAGTGTGAAGCTTGAAATGTCATCCAAAAATCCTATGGTTGGCCAACTGTAAGGATGATTTTCAGGATATACATTACAAATCAATTTTTCCCACGCTAATCCGTACGGCTGATTATCATATCTCTCAAGCCGTTCATTCTTAACCACATCAATCTGGTTATCAAGTTTTTCCTGTGTCATTGCAGGGAGGAGAAATCCCATTCTATCAGATTCGAGCCAGAAAATTAATTCAAGAAAATTAGAAGGAATTTTTTCGTAATAATTTGTGCGGTCAAAATTTGTTGATCCATTTAGTGAGCCTCCTGCTTCCTGAATGTACCTAAAGTGCATTTCTTTGGCTACATTCTGTGAGCCCTGGAACATCATGTGTTCAAACAGATGTGCAATTCCGGTTTTGCCTTTATGTTCATTTGCCGAACCAACTTTGTACCAGATATTAACTGCGGCAATTGGCAGGCTGTTATTTTTATAAAGTATTACGTCAAGTCCGTTTTTTAATTTGTATTGTTCGTATTCAATATCCAGTAAATTCATCAGCATTCTAAATTAAAATGAAAAACGGGAACTGACATTCCCGTTTTGAAGATAAAAATTATTATTAAAAGTTCCAGTTTACTTGGTCAATCCTTCAAAAAAATTAATGAAGGAGTTTTAACACTCTGTCTAATCTTATTGAACCTATCAATCTGAAAATATCTGAAAAAGGAATATCACGATCCCATGAAAACAAAGTTATGAAAGCCTGTCCAACAATCAGATCCCGCGGCACAAAACCCCAGTAGCGGCTGTCAAGACTATCATCCCGGTTATCGCCCATCATAAAGTAATAATCTTTTTTAAATGTATAACTTGTAACCGGCTTTCCTTCAATTGTAACAGTATTACCTGAAGTTCCAACTACTTCTCTTCCATACTCGCGGTTAATAGTTGTTCTCCATTGAGCAACATTAGCAACCGTTAAATTAATTTTAGATCCCTTTTTAGGAACAATTAATGGTCCGTAATTATCTTCATTCCACGGCATACCCACAGGAAAGATACGCGGCTCAACAATGCCGTAAGGACGCGGATACGGATTTGCATATTTAATATGTTCGGGAATATCAAACGGTTTTCCGTTAACATAAATACGTTTATCAACTATTAAGATTGTATCACCGGGTTCGCCAATGCATCTTTTTACGTAGTTAACACCAAGTTCCGATGCTCTTAACTGATCCCTGTCCCCGGGATATTCAAAAACAACAATGTCTCCTTTTTCAGGTTCCTTTAACGCAGGAAGCGTGAAATAGGGGAGTTCAATTTCTGTAAACGGAATATACTTGGGAGAGGATGAACCGTAAATAAATTTATTTACCAGAACAAAATCACCAACGAGAATTGTATCTTCCATTGAGCCGGTTGGTATACGCGTATTTTGAATTACAAATGTAATTATGAAGAATGCTGCAATTGCAGCAAACAGCAGGGATTCAAAAAACTCTTTTGTTTTCTCTTTTGGTGTTTTTACCCGGTTTAATTCTTCTTCGGTTTTAATTCCGAAGAATCTTCTTACTGCATCTTTAAATGCCAATTATTACTCCGTTAAACTATTGTTATCATTTTTAATTTTCCTGCTTAAGCAGATCAAGTTTATTTCTTAAAAGTTCATTTACAATTTTAGGGTTTGCTCTGCCTTTTGATTCCCGCATGACCTGTCCAACAAAAAATCCAAACACTTTCTCTTTTCCCTCAATATATTCCTGTACTTCTGCCGGTTTTGATTGAAGGATATCCGAAATAATTTTTTCAATTTCTGAAGTATCGGAAATCTGGACAAGATTTTTTTCTTTGACGATTTCTTCAGGTGTTTTGTTCTCTTTAAGCATTTCGGCAAAAACTTCTTTTGCTATTTTTCCGCTGATAGTTCCTTTGCTGATCAGATTTATCAGGCTGCCGAGATTTTCCGGCGAGACAGGGAAATCATTTATTTCAATTTTAGATTCATTAAGAACTTTGAGAACATCAACCATAACCCAGTTGCTGGCAGATTTATAATCTTCTGTAACAGAAACAACTTTCTCATAGTAATCTGCTAAGGCGCGTGATTGAGTCAGAACCTCTGCATCATAAGCAGGAAGTTCGTATTCAGAAATAAATCTGTTCTCACGCTGATCAGGAAGTTCGGGCATTGCGGATGCAATTTCATTTTTCCATTCATCACTAACTACTACAGGTAAAAGATCCGGCTCAGGGAAATACCTGTAATCGTGTGCTTCCTCTTTACTGCGCATATTTCTTACTTCAGCCTTATCCGGATCCCACAATAAAGTTTCCTGAACAATTCTTCCGCCGTCTTCAAGAATATCAATTTGTCTTTCAATTTCGTAATTGATAGCACGTTCAACGTTCCTGAATGAGTTCATGTTTTTTACTTCTGTCTTCGTGCCGAATTTAGTTTCACCTTTCAGCCGTACGGAAATATTAGCATCACATCTAAGAGAACCTTCTTCCATATTTCCATCACAGATATTAAGGTAGCGCACTATCTGTCTTATTTTCTGAAGATAAAGAGAAGCTTCCTGTGCTGTTCTGATATCCGGTTCACTTACTATTTCCATCAGAGGAATACCGCACCTGTTCACATCAATACTTGTTTCATAGCCGTAATCATGAATCGATTTACCGGCATCTTCTTCCATGTGGATCCTTGTAATTCCGATTTTTTTTTGTGAATTATTAGGCAGAGTTATTGCAACAAAACCGTGCTCGCAAATAGGTTCTTCATATTGGGATATCTGATAACCTTTTGGCAGATCGGGATAAAAATAATTCTTTCTTGCAAAAATTGATCTTTCATTTATCCTGCAGTTTGTTGCAAGCCCCATAAGAACCGTGTATTCAACTACTTTTTTATTCAGAACCGGCAGAACTCCCGGATGACCAAGGCAGATTGGGCAAACATTTGTATTTGGTGCATTGCCAAATTTAGTTGAACATCCGCAGAAAATTTTAGATTCGGTGAGAAGCTGTGCATGAACTTCAAGGCCAATAACTGCTTCGTATTTATCGTTCATAGTTCCATGTGATTTTGAAAATCAAATATAAAAAAGAAATCCTACATGTTGAAAGTGAATAAGAACTGTTTGATAATCATATTTCATGATAAACATATTTAAATTGGGGGATTAAATATTATTTTAACAATCATTCAGAATATTTAAAATTTATTTTCTTAACTTCTGCCATTCATTTTTAACGAACTACTTCTTTAATGAATAAAATCCGAAAGATTGGCTTTTTAACTGGAATATTTTTGTTTATTATAATTCTATTCTTCATTGAAATAGATCCGGCAAATCCGCAGGTAACAAAGATGGCGGCAGTAGCAGCTTTAATGGCTGCATGGTGGGTTACTGAAGCTATTCCACTTGCTGCAACATCACTTGTGCCGTTATTGTTGTATCCGTTACTTGGATTGGCTGATGGTGAATCTATTGCAGGTTCATACATTAATTCAATAATATTTCTTTTCCTCGGCGGATTCCTGCTTGCAATTGCTATGGAACAGAGCGGGCTTCATAAAAGAATTGCGTTAAAGATAATCACACTTTTCGGCGGAAGTCCAAATTCAATTATAATCGGCTTTATGTTCTCAACTGCTTTTATTTCAATGTGGATATCAAACACGGCAACTGCAGTTATGATGCTGCCTATCGGGCTTGCTATTATTCATAAATTAGAAGATGAATTCGGCATTGAAAAAACAAAAAATTTTTCTATTACACTAATGCTTGCACTGGCTTATGCATGCAGTATTGGCGGAATAGGAACGCTGATAGGCACACCACCAAATCTCGCTTTCATAAAAATTTATAAAATTCTTTTTCCTCAGGCACCGGAAATATCCTTCGGTGAATGGATGCTTCTCGCAATACCTGTATCATTAGCAGTTATGGTGGTTGCGGTTGTTCTGCTTACGAAAATCTATTTTAAACTTGACACTTCTTTGAAGATTGATAGAAATTTTATTCGGAATGAATACCTGAGCCTGGGCAGGATTTCAAGAGAAGAAAAATTTGTTGGAGCAATATTTTCATCCGCGGCATTACTTTGGATTTTCAGAGTTGACTTTAATCTTGGCTTTGCAACAATTCCCGGCTGGCAAAATATTTTTTCTGAGCCCGGAAATTTTAATGATGGAACCATAGCAATTGCAATGGCGCTGCTTTTATTTTTTATTCCTGCAAAAAATAAAGATGGCAGTAAGACAACAATTCTCGATACCAATTCAATTCAGAAAGTTCCCTGGGGAATAATTTTATTGTTCGGCGGCGGCTTTGCATTAGCAAAGGGATTTACGAGCAGCGGTTTATCTGAATTTATCGGTTCACGTTTTTCAGGTATGGCAGATGTTTCCCCTTTTATATTGGTTCTTTTAGTTGCACTTGCAGTAAATTTTTTAACAGAACTAACATCAAATACGGCAACAGCTCAAATGATTCTTCCCATTCTTGGTTCGGTTGCAGTATCAATCGGAATGAATCCCCTGCTGTTAATGATGACAGCAACAATTTCTGTTTCGCTTGCATTTATGCTTCCGGTTGCTACTCCGCCTAACACAATAATTTTTGCCGGTGAGAGAATAAATATCTTTCATATGGTTAAAGCAGGAGTTGGATTAAATATAGCGAGTGCAATAATTACTACACTAATTGTTTATTTCATCGGTTCTTTTTTATTTGATTTGCAGCAGTTTCCGATCTGGGCTGTAACAAAATAAACATCAAATGATATTATATATTGTAAACGTTACAATTGAAAAAAATATTCAGGAAGAATGGCTGAACTGGATGAGGAAAGTTCACATTCCAAATGTTTTAAAAACCGGCTACTTTACCGGCGCACAAATATTTAGCATGATTCTGCCGGCTAAAAGCGGTACAGAGATCAGCTTCTCAGTTCATTACGAAGCTGAATCCTATGAAAAATTTATGTCTTATACTGTTAAAGAATCA
Organism: Ignavibacteriales bacterium; assembly: GCA_044507695.1. Classification (GTDB taxonomy): domain Bacteria; phylum Bacteroidota; class Ignavibacteria; order Ignavibacteriales; family Ignavibacteriaceae; genus JBIQJD01. The sequence continues at coordinate 70,256 of JBIQJD010000001.1, forward strand.
AAAAGACTTCAGAAAGAGCATACCGATAAGTTTAACGGCAAAATAAAGGCCGAACGTTTTGTAATGGAAAAATTATAATTCAAAAAAGGAGTTCTGATGTTCCGTTTTTCATTTAGTTCATTCTTGTTCATAATTCTATTTACTTCGGTGTTATCTTCACAGCAATTGAAACTTGATGTTAGTTCACGCGATTATGATCAAAAGCATGTAAAGCTTCAGCTTAAATTTTCATTTGAAGAAGGAAAAGTTTTTGGAAAAGAAGAATTCACCTTCTCTCCTTTAAAAGATAATTTCACGCGGCTTGTACTTCATTCAAAAACTATAGAAGTAAATTCAATAAAGTTAAACGGAAAAGAACTTACTTTTTCAAATGATGAAAACTATCTTTTTGTAAATCTTGATAAACCATACAACCGGAACGAAGATGTTACTATTCAGATCGATTATACATCACTTCCGCCAAGAGGAATGTATTTCTTTCATCCAACAGAAGAGATTCCGGAAATTCCTTATCAGATATGGACGCAGGGCCAGGACAATAACAACAGGTACTGGTATCCTGCATACGATCTTCCTGATGATAAATTAACTTCTGAATTAATTATTACTGTGCCTGAAAAATTTAAAGCATTTTCAAACGGTAAATTAATTTCAGAAGAAAAGAATTCTGATGGAACAATTACTTTTTACTGGAAAATGGATAAACCATATCCAAATTATTTAACTACCGTAATTGTTGGCGAATATCACCAGGTAGCTGAGAAGGTACGCGGAACTGTTCTTGAATACAATATGCCTTTTGATTGGAAGGAAAATGCTGAGTTCACTTACGGCAGAACTCCGGATATGATAAACTTCTTTTCTGATTTTATCGTTCCATATCCATATGAAAGATATGCTCAAACTTCTGTTCAGGATTTTGAATATGGCGGAATGGAGAATGTAACTTCAACTACTTTAAATAGAAGAATTCATCACACAACATCTGCAAGACCAAATTTTTCTCCTGATGATTTAATTGCTCATGAACTGGCTCATCAGTGGTTTGGTGATTATTTAACCTGTCTTACATGGGATCATATCTGGCTTAATGAAGGTTTTGCAACTTACTTTACTGATTTATGGATTGAACAAGCACATGGGCGTGATGTTTTTTATTTTAAAAGATATACACAGAATAATGATTACTTCACAGAATCTGCTTCACATCCGGTGGATAGTATCAAATCACGTATTGATGAAAAAATTCCTGCAGAGCTAGATGGTGGAAAAGCTTATGATCGCGGAGCTGCAATATTAAACATGCTTCGTTTTAAATTGGGAGATGAGAATTTTAAAAAAGGAATTGAACTGTATGTAAACCGGCATAAAAATTCTAATGTTACAAGTGAAGATTTCAGAAAGGCAATGGAAGATGCAAGCGGAATTAACCTTGAAGAATTTTTTAATCAATGGGTTTATGGTGCAGGCTATCCGGAGTTTAAAGTCAGTTATAGCTGGAATGAAAAAGACAAAAAAGTTTTGCTTAATGTTGAACAGGTTCAGAAACAATTTCCTGCTGTGGGAATATTCAAAATGCCGGTACTTGTGGAAATAACTGCAGATAAAAACGTTCTGCTTGATACTATAATGATTGATGAACAAAAAGAATTGTTTGAATTTCCCGCTGAACAAAAACCGGATATGGTATTATTCAATAAATACCTATGGCAGTTATGCAAGGTTGATTTTGATAAATCGCTTGAGGAACTCGATTACACATTAAAGTACAGTAATGATCCGGTCAGCAGAATACATGCGGCGCAGGCACTTGTCAAATACGGTGAAAGTGCTATACCTTCATTAGCATTTTCTATTCTGCGGGATAAATTTTACGCGGTAAGAATGGAAGCAGTTGAAAGCCTCAAAAAAATAAATTCTGAAAAATGTTTTACTGGAATTGCAAATGCATGTGAAGATGAAGATGCGCGTGTGCGTGAAGCCGCAGTGAAAGCATTATCAATATTTAATGGTGATAAGGCTGAATATGTTCTGTTAAGAAAATGGAAGGAAGAAAGAAATGATTATGTCCGCGGCGCTGCTTTAAGTTCAATTGGCAAGATCAGGATAAATGGTGCGTTTGAAATTTTAAAAGATGCACTGAAGATCGATTCACACAGAAATATAATCAGGAGAGGAGCTTTTGAAGGATTTAAATATCTGGAAAATCCGGAAGTGCTTAACTTTGCTTCCGAATATTTAAAATATAAATTCAGTTATGGTGGTATGCATCTGCTTGATACTGTAATTTTTGATTGTGTAAAATCTTTTGCAGATACTCATTTTAATGAAGCAGTTAATATAATTGCATCGGGATTGCAGAATCCATATTTCCGTACACGGGTAAAAGCCGCCGAATTACTTGCAGAACTTGGTGCATCAAAAAAAGCAAATCTCATTAGTACACTACTTAATAATGAGCGAAGAATAATTGTGAGAAGCAAACTTGAAAAAGCACTTGAGAAATTAAATGCAGCAGGGAAAGAAAGTGCAGGAAAATGATCGGCTTGTTTAACAATACAATAAAACTTACCACCCAAATTGGGGATTGAAAAAGTTTTTTAAAATTATATTTTGATACAATCATAAAACTAATGGAGAAAACTATGAAATTTACATTTATTCGTTACTTAATCATTGTACTTGCGATTAGTTTTATTTCAATTTCCCAGGCTTCTCCGGATGATGAAAATTCCAATTCTCCCGGGGTTCAAAAAGTTGAAAATTTTTCTTTAAAAGATTTTAATGGAAAATCTCATTCACTTAAAGATTATAAAAATTCTAAAGCAATAGTTTTAATGTTTGTTGCAACACAATGCCCGGTATCAAATGCGTACAATCAAAGGATGGTTGAAATTCAGAAAAAGTACAGCGCAAAAAACGTTGCCTTCATTGGTATAAATTCAAATAAACAGGAATCAGTTTCAGAAATAAAATCACATGCACAGGAAAATAATTTTCCTTTCCCGGTTTTAAAGGATTACAAAAACGTAATTGCTGATAAACTGCAGGCAAGTGTTACTCCGGAAATTTATGTTCTTAATCCTGATTTTGAAATTCTGTATCACGGAAGAATTGATGATTCAAGAAATGAAAAAAATGTAAACAGTAAAGATCTTGAAAATGCGCTTAATGAAATTCTTAGCGGTAAAGAAGTTTCAACCAAAAGAACAAAAGCTTTCGGCTGCACTATTAAAAGAGTAGAATCATGATAAAATATTTTTCTGCTCTTGTAATATTTTTTCTTGCAATTGCAGGATGTTCTGATCAAAAAGAAAAAGCAGAAGCTCAGCAGCAAAAAATCATTATTAAAACAATAAATGAAAATGATCTTGCCGAAATAATTAAGAACAGGGGAGGAAAAGCTTTATTTCTAAATATCTGGGCAACATGGTGTGTGCCTTGTGTTGAGGAGTTTCCGGCAATCGTTCAGCTTCATAAAAATTATAAAAATAGAGGTATTGAAATTATTGCGGTAAGTGTTGATCTGCCGGAAGAAGCGGAAACAAAAATCATTCCTTTTCTCACAAAACAGAACGCAGAATTTAAAGTAGTTGTTGCTGATGAAAAAAGTTCTGAAAAAATTATTGAGATGCTGAATCCTGGTTGGAGCGGCGCAATACCGGCTTCATTTATTTTTGATAAGAATGGTAATCAGCTCAGGTTTTTCTCCGGCGCACAAAGTTATGAGCAGATGTCATCCGGTATTGATAGTGTAATTGCTCTTTAATATGTTCCTTCACAATGCAAACTACTTACCTTAAATATTGTTTGATTTTATATTTGATTTTGGTTACGGCCGGATGCAGGGAAGAAATTGTTCCGCCGGATAATCCTGCAACAAATATAAATGAGCCGGTTCAAATGCGTTACAGGAATTCATATACATTTCTGATCAATGCTGAAAAGATATCATTTGATTTAGTCGATTATCCAGATCTCAGAACTTCAACAACAAGTTTATATTTCACTCTTTCAGATTATAAATCCGGCACTGTTTCAATTTCAATATTGAATAAAGATGATGGATTAATCTTTTCGGAACAATATGCAGATAATCTGCCCGGCTTTTATTATGAGATTAAAGGGAACCTGCCGGCAAAGATAAAAATCAGATGCTCTGATTTTTCAGGGAAGCTGAAAGTGCAGCTAACCGGCATTTGAAAATCCTCAAAAACTTGCCTCCCCCTTTCATTTTTATTATGCAATTTTAAAATTCTTAATTATCTTGCTGTTTGGTTTCATGCTAAAATTATTTTCAATACAAAATTTTAATATTTATGACAGAATACAAAAAATTATTTTCCATAACAGCATCAGGTGAATTGCCATCCCGGGATAAGATTGAAGAAAAATACAAGTGGAATCTTAAAGATATTTATCCCTCTGATGAAGACTGGGAGAATGATTTTAAGTATGTTGAAAACAATCTCGGGGAATATAAAAAGTTTGAAGGCAAATTAGGTAATTCTGCAGGTGAGCTTCTCAGGTGTTTTAAATTTGATGACGAAATCGGAATTAAACTGGAACGGCTTTATTTGTACTCCATGCTTTCTAAAGACAGCGATATGAGGGTAACAAAATATCAGGCTGCCGATGACAGAATAAAAAGTTTATACACAAAAGTTTCAACAGTAAGTTCTTTTATCCGCCCGGAATTATTATCAATTCCGGAAGAAAAATTATATGCAATGATTGAAGAAGAACCGGAACTGAAAGTATATAAGCACCTGATTGATAATTTACTCCGCACGAAAGCACACACACTTTCCAGAGAACAGGAAGAAATTTTATCACTTGCAAGCGAAATTACTTTAACACCATATAATACGTATTCAATCCTAACCAATTCTGATTTTAAATTTCCCAGGATAAAAGATGAAAATGAACGGGAAATTGATATTTCACATGCAAGATTTTATGCTGCAATGTACTCAAAAAACAGAGAGTACAGGAGAGAGGCATTTAAGAGTTATTTCACTCCGTATCAAGAATATGTAAATACGCTTACTACTTTATTTAACGGCAATCTTAAAACCAACATCTTTAATGCACGTGCAAGAAAATATAATTCTGCAAGAGAAGCTGCACTTGATAAAAATAATATTCCAATTTCAGTTTATGACAATCTGATTGAAGCTGCGAACAAAAAACTGGAACCGCTTCACCGCTGGGGAGAACTGAAGAAGAAGATTTTGAATCTTGATGAACTACATCCTTATGATGTTTATGTAAGTATATTATCGGCAAAATCTGAAAAGAAATATTCTTATGAAGAAGGGAAGGAGATAGTTTTAAAATCCCTCGAACCCATGGGAGAAGAGTATCTATCATCACTTAAAAAAGCTTTTGATAACAGATGGATTGATGTGTATGAAACTCAATCAAAACGAAGCGGCGCTTACTCATCAGGAACAACATTCGGCATTCATCCATACGTACTGCTAAACTGGACTGATCTGTTGAATGATGTATTTACGCTGTCTCACGAAATGGGACATAATATGCATTCATATTATACCGGTATACATCAGCCATATCCTTATGCTAATTACTCAATTTTTCTTGCTGAAGTAGCTTCAACTTTTAATGAATCAATGCTGCTTGATTATTTGATTCAAAACGCTGCAGATAAAGAAGAGAAGTTGTATTTGCTTGAAAAATATCTGAATAATATTACTGCAACTTTTTACCGCCAGACAATGTTTGCGGAATTTGAAATGATTGTTTATGATAAAACAGAAAAAGGTGAAGCATTAACTTCGGATGTACTTAGAAAGATGTATAAAGAAATTTATCAGAAGTACTGGGGTCCGGTAATGGTTGTTGATGAAGAAGAGGAATATACATGGGCAAGAATTCCGCACTTCTATTACAATTTTTACGTCTACCAGTATGCAACAGGTTACGCTGCTTCTGAAGTGCTTGCACACAAGGTTAAACATGAAGGAAATTCTGCGGTAACAAAATATCTCAACTTTTTGAAAGCCGGCAGTTCAGATTATCCGATTAACATTCTTGCATCTGCCGGAGTCGATATGAACTCACCGGAACCGGTTGTGGCAACTACGCAAAAAATGTCATCTTTACTCGATGAGATAGAAGCTCTTATTTAAATCAAAATTTAAAATTTATTTTTCATTTTTAATGAAGGATTACGTTCAATATGAAAGTATACAGCAAAAAAGAATTAAATGAATATCACCAATCGCTTACATATGATGATATAAGTCTCATTCCAACAGAATTATCCAGAATAAAATCAAGAGTAGAAGCTAATACTTCATGTGAATTTTTAGGATTGAATCTGGCGCTGCCGGTTATTTCGAGTCCGATGGATACAGTAACCGGAATTGAAATGGCAGTAACGCTTACAGAACTTGGTTGCCTCGGTATATTGAATCGTTTTGATTCATCACTTAATGAAATTCTGAATAACGGTAAAGCAGAAAAAGTAAGAGGAGTTTCTATTGCATTAAACACTCCTTTAGATACAATCAGGAAACTGGCAGATCAAAATTTTGTTATCTGCCTTGATACAGCTAATGCGAATAACAATGAAGTATTGCGCAAGAGTGAGGAAATTAAAAATCAGTTTAACATAAAATTGATTGTTGGAAATATTGCTCACGGTGCAACATTGCAGCAGCTTCAGGATTCAGGTGCAGATGCTGTGCGTGTTGGAATTGGAAGTGGAAGCGTATGCAGTACTTCAATTCAAACAGGAATTGGGATTGGCCAGGTATCATCTTTATTAAATGTACTTGAAGCAAGAGAAGCAAAAAAACTTTCAATTAAAATTATTGCAGATGGCGGAATTAAAAGTGCCGGCGATGTTGCAAAAGCAATTGCGCTTGGTGCAGATGCGGTAATGCTTGGCAGAATGCTTTCCGGAACAAAGGAAACTCCGGGTGAAGTTATTAAATACAGCGGCCAGCTCTGGAAAAAATACAGAGGTTCCGCATCTTTCGGAGTAAAAATGAAAAATGCTTTTATTGAAGGTGAGGAGACGATGGTTGGTTACAAAGGCTCCGTTAAAAATGTAATTGATAGCATTTCAGACGGCTTGAGAAGTTCAATGAGTTATATGAACTGTTTCACTCTTGATGACTTAAGGAAGACAGAAACATTTGCAATTTTAAGTAACAGTTCTTACCTGGAACGCCTTCCAAAAATCTGATTTTATTTTTCTTCCCGGTTTACCTTATCGGGAGAAAATGCAGGCATACAAACGGAAATATATTCTACGGGATCAGGGAATGGATTTGAATATCTAACCCTGATCCCTTTTTTTATATAAATAGTTTGATTCTTTTGAAGAATGATTTCCTCATTGTCAATTTCAATTTTTTTCTTTCCGGAAATTATATAAGTTATCTCATCAAACTCCGGAGTTTGAAAAGGCTCGCTCCATCCGGCTGGTGCAATCATGTGAGCAAAGCTAATTTCACCGGCATTTATACTTGCCAATCCAAAATGCTCTTCAATCAATTTTCCATCATCTGTTGGTACAACAAACGGGTTAAGCTGTATATGATATTTCATACTTATCCTTTATTTAAAATAAAAAAAGAATAGCTGAACTATTCTTTTTAAAAATATTAATAATTAGGATAAATTATCTTGCTGAGAACTTCAGCTTGTGCATTGGTTCTGAAACATTGGGTGTATAAAAACTGTAGATGTTTGCCGGGTTTTCCGGTACTGATTTTGGAGCTTTCTTTTGAAGAACTTCTTTCACTTCCATTCTTGTTTGAGCAGGCCTGAAATCCTGCCGCATAATTCTTTCTTCATTAACAACTTTAAATCTTCTTGTTCTGCGTATAAATTTAATTTTTTCCGGATCCGGTTTTTCTTCCGGTGCTTCATAAACTGCGGGATCAGTGCTAATAAGCATATAAGGCTTAATTCGTGTCCGGTCTTTTAACTTAAAAAAGAAGTATGACATTGTTAGCAGAATGAAGGAAGAAAGTGAAAACAACTTTAAGACATAAATGATTATTTCTAATAGCTCCATAACTATCCGATTAAATTTGAAGTTGTATAAAATTTTCAACAACTATACCAAGCAGAGAATGGTTAAAATTTCAATATTTTCAATCTTTGAAATGAACAAAATGAGATTATATTCTTACAGTTTATCAAAATGAGATTTTGCGGAATTCTAATGCTTCAAATCAATCTATTGCAGTTTTATTTGATTTTAGTCAGTTCAATATTTAATTTAAACAATTGATTTATAAAGACTTATAACAGTTTAGGTGAATTATGACAAAGGCAGATATAGTTGATAGAGTAGCGGCAGGTACCGGACTAACTAAATTGGAAACTGAAGCGATTATTGAAGGCTTTTTCAAAACCGTAATTGAAGCTTTAAAAGAAGGTAAAGGAATAGAGATAAGAGGATTTGGCAGTTATAAAGTAAAAAAGAAAAACGCCCGCCAGGCTCGTAATCCTAAAACCGGTGAACAGGTTTTTGTTCCCGAACATTTTGTGCCTACCTTTAAGTTCTCTAAAGATTTTAAAGAGATGGTTGATAAAGGAATGAAAGAGGCGCAGCAGTAAATGATAGAAAAATGTCCATCCTGTGGCATTAGTCTGAATCAGGATTTTAAATTTTGCACGAACTGCGGCTACAATTTAAGTGCAGAAAAATTTGATGAGAATGAAAAATCATCCGGCAGTAATACCATAATTTGTGAAGTCTGCGGAGAAACAAATGACAGTAATAATTCCTACTGTCACGGATGCGGTGCAAAACTGCCGGGCGGCAAGAACCAGCCTCAAAATAAAAAATCATTTCCCGAAACATCTTCAGCATCTGTAGGTAAGAAAAGAAATCTTCATTCAACCGGGCAGACTGCAAAAATTGAATCATTAAAATCATCCCAATCAAGAAGTCTTTCCAGAATGCAGATTATGCTGATTGTTATTGTAGCATTCGGAATAACACTGATTTTACTTATCACTTCGGGAATATTTGATGAAACTACTGTTCCTGCAAATATTCCGCAGGTTCAGCAGAATTCTTCTTCCGGAATTGATCTGTCTGCAATGAATGAAATAAATGCACTTGAAGAAAAGGTAAAAGCTAATCCGGATGATTTGCAATCATTACTTCATCTCGCTCATCTTAAAAATGATGCCGGTTTATATGATGCAGCCATTATTAGTTATAAAAATTACCTGGATAAAAATCCCTCTGATGCTGATGCACGTGTTGATATGGGTGTTTGTTATTACAATCTTAAAGATTACAATTCAGCAATTACAGAAATGAAAAAAGCATTGGAGTATAAACCTGACCATCAGATAGCGCATTTGAATTTAGGAATAGTTAATTTAACAGCCGGAAATTTAGAAGAATCTAAAAAATGGTTTAAGCTGGCGGTTGATCTGGACCCAAATTCAGAAGTTGGTAAGAGAGCAAAAGAATTATTAGAATCACATTAAAAAATAATTATAAACGGAGGTACTAAATGCCCTGCGGCAAAAAAAGAAAAAGACATAAAATGTCTACCCACAAAAGGAAAAAAAGATTAAGAAAGAACAGACATAAAAAGAAATTAAGATAGTCCTGTCTTTTTAAAATGGAAAATGTGAAAACCTTTTCCATTTCTTTTCTTTAAATAAACTTTCGCCATCTTAGCTCAGCTGGTAGAGCAACTCATTCGTAATGAGTAGGTCGCCGGTTCGAATCCGGCAGATGGCTTTTTTATTTCCTTCGTGTAAATTTTCAAAGAATCAGCCATTAAAATTTTTCCCCACTGTTATTTCTATCATTATTTTAACAAAATGTGGGATAAGAACGTTTTTTTCTTGACTATGTGTAAATTTTTCTCTTATTTTTGGGGAGTAGTGGGGAATTGTGGTGAATTCCACCAAAGAAGGAGTAAAATTTGTTCAGAGGCCAGTTTACATATTCAGTTGATTCAAAAGGACGCGTTAGTATCCCGGCAAAATTGCGCAAACACATTTCACCGGAAGCTAATGATACATTTATAATTAAACAGGGAGTTGGAACCTGCATTGATGTTTATCCTCTTGATATCTGGCTTAAGCAGGAAGAAAAACTGAATGAATTAAATCCTTACAATCCTGAACACGCAAAATTTATCAGAATGTCTATGCAGTATGTAGCAGAAGACACTCTCGATTCTCAATCGCGAATTTTAATCCCGCAAAATTTATTAGAGTATGCTAAGATTGAAAAAGAAGTGATGATACTTGGAGCGTTAAAGAAAATAGAGCTATGGAATCCTGAGGTATACAAAGAGTATTTAAATCAATCATCTGAAACGTATGAGCAAATAGCAGCAAAAGTTATGGCGCAGTGATGAATATTCATCATACTCCTGTTTTACTAAATGAGAGTTTAAATTTTTTGATAACCGGTTCAACCGGAATTTATTTTGACGGGACACTTGGATTTGGCGGCCATTCAGAAGAGATTCTGAAAAGATTGGATGAGAAATCAGTTTTAGTTGCAACAGATACAGACGCGGCTGCCTTCAATTACTCGAAACAAAAATTTGCCGGTGATAAACGGTTAAGGCTTTATAATTTTAATTTTTCACAGATTGATTTGATTGCAAAGATTGAATCAATTGAGTTCTTTGACGGAATTTTTGCAGATCTCGGAGTTTCCTCATACCAATTAGATACTGTTGAATCGGGTTTCACTTACAGGCAGGAAGCCAAACTTGATCTGAGAATGGATAAGACAAAGGTAATTAATGCCGCAGATGTTTTAAACTCATTTGATGAAGAAGATATTGCAGATATTCTTTTCAAATATGGTGAGGAAAAAAACTCCAGAAAAATTGCACGAAAGATTGTTGAAACACGCTCAGCAAAACCAATAAGTACAACTACAGATTTGAATGAAATAATTTTCAGTTTAACTCCACCTAACTTTCACATCAAAACTTTATCAAGAGTTTACCAGGCAATAAGAATTTTTGTAAATGATGAGTTAAATGTTCTTAAAGAATTTCTTGAAAAAGCAGCAGGCCTCTTAAAACCCGGCGGCAGAATTGTAATTATCTCTTATCATTCTCTTGAAGACAGAATAGTTAAAGAACACTTTAAATATGAAACTCTTGATTGTATCTGCCCGAAAGAATATCCCGTTTGCCAATGTGATAAAGAAAGAAGATTAAAAATTCTTACTAAAAAACCAGTTAAACCTTCGGATGAAGAACTTAAGAAAAATTATCGTTCACGCAGTGCAAAATTAAGAGCTGCTGAAAGAACATGAAAAAAAATTCTAAGCCGGTTATCATATTCATTTTAATCTTCTTCATTTCAGTAACAGCGGCAATTTTAATTTACGTTGGCGTTAAAAAGAAATGTGAAGTTCTTACAAAAGAAAAAGTTTTAATGGAAGAGCAGCTTGCAGCAAGGCAAAACTGGCGCACTAATCTTCTTGCACAGAACCAAATGCTTACTTCTGAACAAAGAATTACAGAAATAGCAATGAATGAATTAGGAATGATTAAAAGAACAAAACCTGCTATGAAATTAAAAGCTGATAAAGAAAAGATTTTAAAAATTTCAAAAATCTTATCGGACAAGTATGATTAATGCACGCGCAATTCTTGTAATAATTTTTGTATTCTTTTTCTTCTTTGCATTAGTTATAAAGCTGTTTGATATACAGATTTTAAAAAGTGAAGAATTAAAATACTTTGCCCAGCGCCAGCAAACAAAGCTGGAAAAAATTCCTGCTGAGCGAGGGATGATTTACGATCGTAATAATGTATTGCTTGTTTATAACAGAAATGATGTTTCATTTTATGCTGATTTAAGAATGCTTAACCAACAAGAAAAAGAAATGATTGCCGGAAGATTTTCGGAAGTATTCGGGAACAGCAAAACTTACTATATGAATTTATTAGCAGGATCAGGAAAAACAATTTGCATCGAGAAAAAAGCATCAGGAGAGAAAGCACAGATATTGAAGAATTTTAATGTTGATGGATTATTTTACCAGGAAGATCCAACCCGAGTTTACCATTACGAAAACCTTGCATCACACATAATTGGTTTTGTTGATAAAGAATATGCCGGCATAAACGGAATTGAAAAATCATTTGAAGAAGATCTTCACGGACAGGACGGAACAAGATTAGTTGAAAGAAATGCAATCGGGCAAATGCTTACAGTTGAAGAAGATGCAACAAATCCTGCAACTCCGGGTAATAATATCATCTTAACAATTGATAAAGTTTATCAGAATATTCTTGAAGAAGAATTACGTGCCGGAGTTAAACAGTATGAAGCTTCCTCCGCAACCGGAATCATAATGAATCCGAATACCGGTGAGATACTTGCATTATCAAACGTAAATGATTTTGATCCAAATAAATACTGGGAGGCTGATGATGATTCAAGACGAAACAAAGCATTAACTGATACATACGAACCAGGCTCAACATTTAAATCAATTACTCTTGCAGCTTTGTTCGATCAGAACTTGTGTAATGAAGATGATCTGGTATTTGCGGAGAACGGAAAATATAAATTTAAAAATGTTTACATCAGAGATACACACAAGCATGAATGGCTTACCGTAAAAGGAGTAATGGAACAATCAAGCAACATCGGTATTTCCAAATTAGTACAAAAAATTGATGATGAATCGTTCTATAAATATCTGAGAGGCTTTGGCTTTGGAAATTTCACTTCAATTGATCTGCCCGGTGAAGCAAAAGGTACTTTAAAAAAACCGAATCAATGGACACCGATTACAAAATCATTTATGTCTTTTGGATATGAATTATCAGTAACGCCGCTTCAAATGATAACTGCATATTCCGCAATTATTAATGGCGGGATTTTGTATCAGCCGCAAATTATAAAAAGTAAAACATCAGGCGGCAAAGTAGTTTTTGAAAATGAACCAAAACAAATTCGCAGTGTGATTTCTCCGGAAACATCTGAAAGGATGAGAAAAATTTTATACTCAATAGTTGAAGAAGGAACAGGAAAAAATGCAAAACTTGATTTTATTTCTATTGGAGGAAAAACCGGAACATCACAAAAATTAATTGATGGGAAATATTCAAGTTCACAGCACAATTCATCATTCATCGGATTTTTTCCTATTGATAATCCCAGGCTTATTTGTCTTGTGCTTCTTAATTCTCCAAAGATAGGAAAGTATGGCGGATTAGCTGCCGCTCCAATATTTAAAAATGTTGCATCAAGGATTGTACTTTCTTATCCGGATAGATATTTAACTCCGGGCTCAATTAAAAATAAAATTGATCAGCAGTTTGCTGTAAAACAGAGCAACAGAATACAAATTGTTTCAAATGTTGTGCAGACTTCTGTCCCAAAAATAACCGATCGAAGCAGAATGCCTGATTTGATAAATTCATCTGTTCGTGATGCATTAAAAATTTTGAATGAGTTAGGAATAGATTATAAAGTAAAGGGCTCCGGCAGAATAGTTTCGCAAAGCATATTGCCGGGTGAAAAAATAAACAAAGGAGCATCCTGTTTTTTAGTCTGTGAAGAAATCGCCGTAACAGGCGCAACAATTTATTAAGACGGATAGAAAATTATTTGAAAGATGGAATTAACTGAATTAATAAATAGCGTTCATGCAATACAAGTTGCCGGCAACGTTCAGCGGAAAGATGTTGCAGGAATTTGTTACGATTCCAGGAAGGTTGTGAAAAATTCTGTTTTTGTTGCAATAAAAGGATTCAGTTTAGATGGCCACCGCTTTATACTTGATGCAATAAACAAAGGTGCTATTGCAATTGTATTGGAGGATAATTCAATAATTCCGGATGAAATTTTTATACACAGAGATGTTACAAAAATCCTCGTGCATAACAGCAGGGAAGCACTTGCTGAACTTTCAAATTATTTGTACAAGGAGCCTTCAAAAAAAATAAAATTGATTGGAATAACAGGTACAAACGGTAAAACTACAACATCATATTTTGTAAAAAATATTTTTGAATTTTCAGGAATAAAAACAGGTTTGGTGGGAACAATAGCAAATTATATCGGCAATAGAAAAATAAATTCTTTTCTTACCACTCCGGAATCTAACGATATGAATGAAATGCTTCAGGAGATGGTAACTGAAGGCTGTGGTGCTGCTGTAATGGAAGTTTCTTCTCACTCACTCGTTTTGAAAAGAACTTATAAACTTGAATTTGCTGCCGGAGTTTTTACAAATATAACTTCAGACCATCTTGATTTTCATGAATCATTTGAAAACTATCTTGATGCAAAAAAGATTTTATTTGATTCACTCTCCGGTTCCGCTTTTGGTATCTATAATATTGATGATGAAGCCAGCAGTGCAATTATAAAAGATTCCAAAGCTTCACTGTTCAGTTACGGCACCGCTTCAAATGCTGATTTTAAAATTCAGAATGTACAATACGATTTAAACGGAACTAACTTCGTCATAAATTATAAAGGAAATGATTATCCTGTCTCAACATTATTGGTTGGGGAATTCAACGCATATAATGCATGTGCAGCTTTTGCTGTTTCGGCCTTACTTGGAATTGATGAAGATAAAATTATAAAAGGTATCAGTTCAACAAGACAAGTCCCCGGAAGATTTGAAGTAATAGGGAAAGAAAATAAAAAAGTAATTATTGATTATTCACACACCGCAGACAGCCTTGAGAAAGCCTTGCTTGCAATCAAAAAAATTACAGGAAATAAAAATCCGGTGTACACAGTTTTTGGCTGCGGCGGAAACAGGGATAAATCAAAGCGCCCGTTAATAGGAAAAATAGCATCTGAACTTAGCAGCAGAATAATCATCACTTCAGATAACCCGCGGTTTGAAGATCCGTTTGAAATAATAAATGAAATTAAAGCCGGAGTAACAAAAAGAAATTTTGAAATAATTGAAAACAGGGAAGAAGCTATTCGTTACGCAATAAAAAGCTCTGAGGAGAATGCTGTTATTCTTGTTGCCGGAAAAGGACATGAGGATTACCAGGAAATTAAAGGAGTGAGAAATCATTTTTCCGATCTGGAAACTGCAAAGAAATTTCTGAACGAATGAAAAAAATACAACTTACTATAGAAGATTTATTTGATATACCGGGATCGGAAATTTTTAATCCTGATTTATTTAACCCTGTTACTTCGGTCTCAATTGATTCAAGAAATATTCCTGGCAGCTGTATATTCATAGCAATTAAAGGAAAAAGATTCGATGGGCATAATTTTATTAACGATGCAATTAAAAACGGTGCTAAAGCATTGGTTATCAACAGAAGGAGATTGAAGGAATATGAAAATACCAGTTTACCTTTTATTACTGTTAAAGATACAACAATTGCTCTCGGAGATATTGCTAAAAAATGGAGGGAAAAATTACAGGCGAAAGTTATCGGTATAACAGGAAGCGCCGGTAAAACTACTACTAAAGAAATGATTTCAATTTTATTGAGTGAAAAATTTTCGGTGAATAAAACAGTGGCAAATAACAATAATCATATTGGAGTTCCGCTTACAATTTTAAGTACAAAAGCTGCTCATGATTTACTTGTTGCCGAACTTGGAACAAATCATTTTGGAGAGATTGATTACACCGCAAATATCGCTCAGCCTGATTATGCGTTAATAACCAACATTGGAGATTCACACCTTGAATTTCTCAAAAACAGAAAAGGAGTGCTAAAAGAAAAGCTTGCTTTGTTTGAAGCATGTGCCGAAAGAAACGGTACGCTGTTTATCAATAATAATGATAAGCTTCTCAAAGAAATATTAAAAAGTTATCCCAACAAAATTTCATACGGATTTGATAACAAATCAGATGTTCAGGCAGCTATAACTTCTTATACCGAGGATGGAAGAGCGAACTTTGAAATCAAATACAATAAAACAACATTGCGTGCAGCGCTGCCTTTATATGGAGAACAAAACGCAAAAAATTTTTTAGCATCCGCAGCAGTTGCATTTAAATTAGGCTTAACAAAGGAAGAAATTCTCCGCGGCATTAAAAAATTAAATGCAGTTGAAAAAAGATTAAATGTTAAACGTAATAAAAATTTCTTTTTAATTGATGATTCATACAACGCTAATCCTGATTCAATGAAAGCATCTCTTGATTTGCTCGGCAAAATTTCCGTTCACAGAAAAAAAATTGCAATACTCGGTGATATGTTTGAACTGGGAGAGGAAACGATAAAAAAGCACAAAGAGATAATTCCAATAATCAGAAGAAACAGATTAGATGAAGTTTATACAATCGGGAAGTTTTCAAAAATAATTTCTGAGGGATTACGTAATTCAAAAATTACAGCAAAACATTTCTCAGGAAGAAGATCATTAACGGGATTTTTGAGTAAGTATAATTTTAATAATTCAGTAATTCTTGTTAAAGGTTCACGCGGCATGAGGATGGAAGAATTTGTTAAAACAATTGAAGAGCGGACAAAAGAATAATGCTTTATTATCTGTTTGATTATATAAACAAAACTTTTAATCCGCCCGGATTTGATATCTTCAGGTTTCTCACTTTCAGATCCGCTCTTGCTGCAATTACCGGATTGTTTCTTTCGTTCTACATTGGACCAAAAATAATTAAGCTTCTTCAGAAGCATCAGATAGGTGAAGCAAAGAAAGCTGATGGACCAAAATTTCATTGGTCTAAAGCAGGCACGCCAACAATGGGCGGAATAATCATTATTCTTTCTGTTGTAATTCCGGTGCTGCTTTGGGCTAACATTAAAAGCACATATATCATTCTTATTCTTACCGGAACAATCTGGTTAAGCGGTGTTGGCTTTTTAGATGATTACCTGAAAGTGATTAAGAAACTTCCAAACGGCTTGATAGCACGATATAAGTTACTGGGACAATTGGTTATTGGATTAGTTGTTGGTTCTGTAATTTACTTTTCACCTGAGTTTGCAGGATTTAATTCTGTAACTACTGTTCCGTTTTTAAAAGATGTGAATCTTGATCTTTCATACTTTTATATACCGGTTGTTGTATTCATAATTATGGCAACATCCAATGCTGTTAATTTAACAGATGGATTGGACGGACTTGCAATTGGAATTACAATAATTGTAATGCTTGCATTAGCGGTTATAAGTTACGTTAGCGGTAATGCAATCTTTGCAGATTATTTGAATATAATTTTTTTACCTGGCTCAGGTGAGTTAACAGTTTTTGTTGCAGCATTGATTGGCGCATCACTTGGTTTTTTGTGGTTCAATTTTTACCCGGCACAGGTTTTCATGGGTGATACGGGTTCACTTGCACTTGGCGGAGCGTTTGGAATTCTTGCCGTGCTTATTAAAAAAGAATTACTCATTCCGATTCTTGGCGGAATATTTTTTATGGAAACTCTCTCTGTTATAATTCAAAGACTTTATTTCAAATACACCAAAAAAGTTTATGGAGAGGGAAAAAGAGTTTTTAAGATGGCTCCCATTCATCATCACTTTGAGATGGTTGGCTGGCCGGAACCAAAAATTGTTATAAGGTTTTACATCATTGCTATTATTCTCGCAATAGTTAGTCTTGCATCATTTAAGATTAGATAATGGAAACAGCCGGGAAACATATTACAATTATAGGTGCACAGCGCAGCGGTATTGGTGCTGCCAGGCTTGTAAAAAAACTTGGCGGCATTCCGTTCATTAGTGATGCGGCTCCGGAAGGAAAATTAAAAGAATCAATCGGAATCTTTAACGAAAATGATTTTCAATTTGAAACCGGCAAACATTCAGATAAGGTTTTTGATTGTGATTTAATGATTGTAAGTCCGGGAGTTCCATCTGATGCAGTAGTAATTGTTGAAGCATCAAAAAGAAAAATTAAAATAATAAGTGAGCTGGAATTTGCTTCAGCTTTTTGTAAAGGAAATATAATTGCAATTACAGGCACCAATGGTAAAACAACCACAACTGAATTGTGCGGTTATGTTTTTAATCAATCAGGAATGAAAACATACACCGCAGGAAATATCGGCTATGCTTTTTCAGAGATTGCACTGGATATTAAAGAGAATGAATTTGTTGCACTGGAGGTTTCCAGCTTTCAGCTTGATTTGATTGATCAGTTTAAACCAAAGGCTGCAGTAATATTAAATATTACTCCTGATCATCTTAACAGATATGAAAATAAATTTGAGAATTATATCGCTTCAAAATTGAGTATTTATAAAAATCAAACAGCAGATGATTTATTGATTTTGAATGCTGACAGCAAAACCTTAATGGATAATTTGAGTGAACATAAAAGCAGGAGTTTTTACTTCTCTACTGTTAGTGAACAGGTAAACGGTTGTTACCTATCCGGTAATCAGATTTTTTTTAATCAGGATGGTGAATTGAAATTCACATGTTCGGTCTCTGATATCAATCTTAAAGGTGAACATAATTACTCAAACGCAATGGCTGTAATTACAGCAGCAAAAATTTTTGGCTGCAGGGATGAATCAATAAAATCTGCTTTAAAAACATTTAAAGGTGTTGAACATCGTCTTGAATTTGTTAGAGAAATTGATGGTGTTGTATTTATTAATGATTCCAAAGCAACGAATGTTGACAGCGTATGGTATGCATTAAAGAGTTTTGACAATCCAATATTCCTCATTCTTGGCGGTCAGGATAAAGGCAATGATTATAGTAAGATTGAAAACCTTGTTGCAGAAAAAGTAAAAAAGATATATGCGATAGGAACATCCGCTGACAAAATATTTAATTACTTCCACGCTCATGTTAAAGTTGAGATAAAGAAAAATCTTACAGAAGTAATTAACACTGTAAACAGCGAGGCGCGCAGCGGTGATGTTGTTCTGCTTTCACCGGCATGTGCAAGTTTTGATATGTTTGATAATTACGAACACAGAGGTAGAGTATTTAAAGAGGCTGTAAATAAACTATGAAAAAATTTGCTGCAATAGTTTTCTTTGATGCTTTTGCATTAATGCTCCTCGGGCTGATTATTGTAATGAGTGCCAGCAGCACTTACAGCATATTTAAATTTGATGATTTATTTCATCTGTTTAATTCTCATGTATTTAAAGTTTTGTTTGGAATATTCCTGATGATTGTGTTCTGTTTTATTCCTTATGAACTTTACAGAGAGCACAGTAAAAAATTCATCCTGGGTATTACTATTGTATTGTTCCTTACACTCTTTTTGGCACCAAACATCAAAGGCGCCGGCAGATGGATCAATCTTGGTTTCTTCACTTTTCAGCCTGCAGATGCAGCAAAATTAATTTTGATTATGCACTTAGCATATTTAATAGAAGATAAAAGAGAAATAATAACAAATTATAAAAACGGATTTTTATATCTATTCTTCTGGGTTGTTGTTGTTGCGGGATTAATTTTTGTTCAGCCGAATGTTAGTAATGCAGTGCTGCTCGTGATAATCAGTTTAACAATAATGTATGTGGGCGGCGCAAGGTTCAAACATATTATCTCTTCACTGTTTTTTAGTCTTGTATGCGGCGGCACTGCAGCAATGATCTTTTCGCACTCAAGAAGCAGAATACTATCTTTTATTGAAAGTGTTCAAACCGGTGGAGATTTAAACCTTCAGGTTAAGCAGGCATTGTACAGCCTTGGCAGCGGCGGATTAACAGGTGTTGGAATGGGACACAGCAAGCAGAGCAATTTATTTCTTCCTGAAGCTTACGGTGATTTTATATTTGCAATACTTGGAGAAGAACTTGGTTTCATTGGATCAGTCCTGCTTCTTATAAGTTTTGTGCTTTTCTTTCTTGCAGGTATAATGATTGCTAAAAAAACCAGAGATCAGTTCGGCCAGTTGCTGGCATTTGGAATTACTTTTTCAATTTTAATTTATGCATTCGTAAATGTTGCTGTTGCTACCGGATTATTTCCAACCACAGGACTTCCGCTGCCATTTATTAGTTACGGCGGAACATCATTAACTTTCCTGTGCATATCAGTTGGAATACTTGTAAACATTGCTTTATCAAATAACATTTTATTAAAAACTAAAACTGTAGATACAGAGGGAATTAATAATTGACTATAAATAAAACACCATATCGGTTTTTATTTGCCGGCGGCGGAACCGGCGGTCATCTTTTTCCGGCAGTTGCAGTTGCACAAAAAATAAAAGAATTAATTCCTGAAGCAGATATAATGTTCATCGGTACTAAATCTAAAATTGAAGGTAAAGTTATTCCGAAGCTTGGTTATAAATTTAAATCGATCTGGATCAAAGGATTTTCAAGAAAACTAACATTGGAAAATATTTTGTTCCCGGTTAAACTGATTGTTTCAACTATTCAGTCAATGTTCATTAATCTTGGTTTCCGCCCAAGTGTAGCAATCGGATCGGGAGGTTATGTTTCCGGGCCGGCAATATTTGCCGCTTCAATCACAGGTGCAAAAATTTTATTGCTTGAGCAGAATAGTTATCCCGGAGTAACAACGCGTCTGCTTGAAAAATGTGCAAATGAAGTTCATGTAAGTTTTGAAAGTTCAAAAAAATATTTAAAGAACGGAAACAGGATTTTTGTTACAGGAAACCCCGTGAGATCAGATTTACAAGCGATTGATAAAAAAGAAGCACTTGAATTTTTCAATCTTAATCCGGAGAAAAAAACTCTTCTCATTTTAGGGGGAAGTTTAGGAGCTGGAACAATTAATTCAGCATTATCAAAGGCAGCTAAAAAATTTGAAGAAGAAAATCTTAATATTATCTGGCAGACAGGCCAGTACTATTTTGAAAAGTATAAAACATATTCATCAGAGAATATTAAAGTGCATGCATTTATTGATGATATGAACAAGGCGTATTCAGCTTCTGAGCTGGTTGTTGCAAGAGCTGGTGCAACTACAATTGCAGAACTGCTTGTGCTTGGCAAACCATCTATCCTTGTTCCATCTCCAAATGTTGCGGAGAATCATCAATATTATAATGCAAAAGCAGTAGCTGATAAAGAAGCCGCTGTTCTTATTGAAGATAAAAAAATTAATGAAGCATTAGCAGATGAAGTTTTAAAACTCATAAATGATGATAACCGGTTGAATGAATTCAGCAGTAATGCAAAAAAAATAAGCAAACCTGATGCTGCTGAGGTAATTGCAAAACGGGCAATTCAATTTGCACAAGCAATATGAACGAAGAACAATTAAATAAACGAAAATCTTTTAGATATAATTTATCGTTCTATTATCAATCAACAATAATTTATTTTATTGTATTTGTTCTTTATGTAATAATTCGCGGTGAGTTTGTTGAAGATTCATTCAAACTTATTACAAGTGATCCGATAATTTATTTTTTCGCTTTAATTGTTTTGATCTCACTTGGCGGTTTGCTTTTCAATCTTTACAAACAAAAACATATTGAAGTAACTGAAGACGGAATTGCAATTATCAGCAGGTTTGGTAAAAAAATTATTCCGGCAGATCAGATAAAATCAATAAAACTTTCAAGAGAAAGAAGAGCAAGGCATGCCTTAAGAATGGTGAGAATAAAAATAAAACAGAGAACAAGACCTTTAATGATCAGGCTTTTGGATTATGAGAATCAGGATGAACTTGAAAAAAGATTACGTGAATTAAAAGCAGTAATTGAAAATCAGTAAATAAAAGAAACAAAAAAGAAGTAATGTTTAAGAATATTAAAAAAGTTCACTTTGTAGGAATTGGTGGAATAGGAATGAGCGGCATTGCAGAAATACTGCTTAACCAGGGATTTGAAATTTCAGGATCGGATAAATCCCTTTCTGAAGTAACACACAGATTAAGTGATCTTGGTATAAAAATTTTTGAAGGACATTCACCTGATAATTTATCAGATGCTGATGTACTCGTTTATTCATCTGCAGTTAATCTGGATAATCCGGAAGTGAAAGCTGCAGTAGAAAGAAAAATTCCGATCATTAAAAGATCAGAGATGCTTGCTGAATGCATGAGAATGAAGTACGGAATTGGCATTGCAGGAACACATGGAAAAACAACAACAACTTCAATGGTTGGATTAACTTTAACTGAAGGTAAAATTGATCCCACAATTATAGTTGGAGGAAAATTAAGTGGTTTAGGCGGAACAAATGCACGCCTTGGCAACGGTGAGTTTATTGTTGTTGAAGCGGATGAGTTTGACAGAACATTCCTAAAACTTACACCAACAATTGCAGCACTAACAACACTCGAGAGCGAGCATCTTGATACTTATAAAGATCTTGATGATATCAAATCAGCATTTATTGAATTTGCAAATAAAGTTCCGTTCTACGGCTTTGTAGTTTTATGTCTTGATGAACCGGCTTTGCAGGATATTATTCCGCAGATAAACAAAAAGATTTTCACATACGGATTAACAACTCAGGCTGATATCCGCGCTGTTGATATTACACATGATGAAAACACAAGTTCGTATACGGTTTTTTATCTGGGAGAAGATTTAGGAAGAATCACTTTAAAAATTCCCGGTGTTCACAACGTTAAAAATTCTCTTGTTGCAGTTTGTATTGCAAAAGAACTTGGCATTGAATTCAGCATAATTAAAAAAGCGCTTGAATCATTTACAGGAGTTTACAGAAGATTTGAAGTAAAGTATAATAAAGAAATTATGGTAGTTGATGATTATGCACATCATCCAACAGAAACAAGCGCAACTCTTGCGGGAATAAGATCAGGCTGGAAGAGAAGACTCGTTGTTGTTTTTCAGCCGCACCTTTATTCAAGAACACAGGAATTTTATCAGGAATTCGGAAGATCATTCTTAAACTCCGATGTTTTTATTTGTACAGATGTATATCCTGCAAGAGAAAATCCAATTGAAGGAGTTACAGGAAAACTTATTGCAGATACAGCGCGAAAATTCGGGCACAAGAATGTTATCTATGTTGAAAATAAAGAAGATGTTCCGGCAAAACTTAAAGAAGTTAAGAAGGATGGTGATATTATTGTTACGATGGGTGCAGGTGATATCTGGAAGTATGGTGAAAAATTTATTGAACTATTAAAAGAATAATTTGATGCGCGAGAATAGAAGTAAATTAATGGGAATTATGATTTTTCTTCTATTAATTTCGTGCCTCCTTTTTCTGATTTTTTATACAACTGAGTCAACCAACAAAGGAGAAATACTGATGATTGAGATAACAGGCAATAATCTTCTATCTGAAACTGATTACCTGACCTTCTCGCAGTTGGATAATCTTAAAGGATACGAGAATGTAACACTTCCTTTAATTAAAGATCGGCTCGAAAAACATCCTTATGTTGTTAGTGCAGATGTTGAACTTGAAAATCAGAATAAGACAAAGGTTATCTTAACAGAAAAGAAAATTATGGCGGTAGTGCTTGGCGGGCGTGAACCATATTTCATTACAGTTGAATTTCAGATTCTGCCATTGTTCACAAATACAAAGTTTAGTGATCTGCCGGTGATAAGTAATCCAAAGAAATCTGATTCGCTAAAACCGCTTGAGGTATTTAAAGATGAAGATATTATTGAAGCATTTAAAATTATAGATGCAGCAAGATTAACGAATAAAAATATTTTAAAAAGATTATCAGAAATTAATTTAAGAAACGGCGGTGATATTATTCTCAGTTTCTCCGGAGTAAAACCGCCGGTAATTTATGGCAAGGGTGAACCCGCAAAAAAAATGGTATACCTTGAGTTGATGTGGGAAGGAATTATTAATGGAAGCAGCTTTACAGAAGAGAGCGATTATATAGATATCAGGTTTGCAAATGAAATTTATGTTGGTTCCGCCAGTAACGGTACTAAAACAGGTTTAAACTAAATGAAAAAAAATATTATTGCCGGATTGGATTTAGGCACAACAAAAGTTTGTGCAGTAATAGCAGAAAAAACCGATGAATCCCGTCTGGATATTTTAGGATTTGGCGTTGCTCCATCTGAAGGGTTGCACAAAGGTCTTGTAGCAAATATCGGCAAAACAGCAGAGGCAATTAAAACCGCCGTTGCACAGGCATCTAACCGTGCCGGATACGAAGTAACTACTGTTAATGTTGGTGTTGCAGGTGAACATATTACAAGTATCCGTCATAGAAATTATGTAACAATCAGTAATGAAGATAAAGAAATAACCAAAGCTGATCTTGACAGACTGGAAGCTGATGTACGAACAATTACTATTCCATCAGACAGGCAGATACTTCACATAATTCCGGAAGAATTTTCTATTGATCATCAGGGCGGGATTGATAATCCACTGGGAATGTCAGGTTCAAGACTCGAAGCAACGAATCATGTTGTGCTTGCTTCAATCCCAGCAATTCAAAATATAAGGAAGTCTGTTGAACGTGCCGGACTACATGTTCAGGATTATATACTTCAGCCTATAGCATCAAGTTCTTCTGTTCTTGAAGATAGCGAAAAAGATCTTGGTGTAGCTCTTATAGATATTGGCGGCGGAACTACTGATATAGCAATTTTTCATAACCGCGCAATAAAGCATACAAAGGTTATTGGAGTTGCAGGAAACCAGGTTACGAATGATATAAGAGAATCGCTTGGTGTTGTTACTGAGGAAGCAGAGAAACTCAAAAAAGATTACGGCTACGCTATTGAAAGTGCAATCATAAAAGATGAAGACATTTTGATTCGCGGCGTTGGCGCAAGAGGAAATACAAAGATCCCAATTACGCTTCTTACACAGATTATCAGTTTAAGAATGAGAGAACTGTTCAGTTTGATTGATAACGAAATAAGAAGTGCAGGATTTAAAAATAAAATTAAAGCAGGAATTGTCTTAACAGGCGGCGGCTCATTATTGAAGGGATGTACAGAACTGGCTGAAGAAGTTTTCGGATTACCGGCAAGAATAGGTGTTCCGCAGGAATTGGGAACCGGCTTATCCAATGAAATTGAAAGCCCTGAATTTGCAACAGTTGCCGGATTGATAAGAGGAATTCCCGGCGGAAAATCAAGTGAATACCAGGTTCTGATTAAACCCAAAAAATCTAAAAGTGTAAATAAGTTTTCAGTTATAATTAAAAAAGTTCAACAATTTTTTGATGAATTATAAATAATCCAACACAGGAGGTAAACCATGGCGCGATTTGCAACTATAGACAGAGGAAAACCAATGTCAGCAGTGCTGAAGGTAGTCGGTATTGGCGGCGGCGGTTGTAATGCTATTGAAAGCATGATCAAACGGGGATTGAACGGTGTTGAATATGTAGCAGTGAATACCGATGCGCAGGTACTTAACAGCAGCAGTGCTACTCATAAAATTCAGGTTGGTACAAATATTACCCGCGGCCTTGGTGCTGGCGCCGATCCTAATGTTGGACGTAAATCTCTTGAAGAAGATAGAGAAAAAATTGCCGAAGTGCTTTCCGGCAGTGATATGGTTTTTGTTACTGCAGGCATGGGCGGCGGAACCGGTACGGGCGGTGCACCCGTTATTGCATCCATTGCAAAGAGTATCGGCTCTCTCGTTGTCGGCATAGTAACCAAACCATTCAGATGGGAAGGCAAAAAGCGTATGCTTAATGCTGAACAGGGAATCCAGGAATTAAAACAATATGTAGATAGTTTGATTGTAATTCCGAACGAACGGCTGCTGAGTATTCTTGATAAAAGCATAAATGCATTTGCTGCATTTGATAAACCGAATGAAGTTTTATATGAAGCAACACGCGGCATTGCAGATATAATTACTGTGGAAGGATTAATTAATGTTGATTTTGCGGATGTAAGATCTGTTATGAACCAGAGCGGTGAAGCCTTAATGGGCTGCGGTATTGCAAGCGGTGAGAATCGTGCAATTGAAGCTGCTCAAAAAGCAATTTCATCTCCGCTGCTTGAAGGAATAAATATTAAGGGTGCAAAAAGTGTACTGCTTAATGTTACCGGTTCCAGCAATCTTACAATGCAGGAAATTAATGAAGGCAACAGTGTAATTTTTGAGGCTGCTGGCGAAGAGGCAAATGTTATCTTCGGATGCGTGCTTAAAGAAGAGATGAATGATTATGTTTCTTACACGGTAATTGCTACAGGATTTGATAATTCACATTCTAATATTGTTAAAACTGCCCAGGCTCAATCAAAACAAAAAGACACCGGAATGTTCAGAGATGGTGGTTTTAATTTTTTAGAAAACAGTGAAGTTGATACAGATGATCTGGATGTTCCAACTATTCTTCGGGTAAAAAGTCCAAAATCATCTTTAGATGAACCGAAGGAGGATAAGAAAGAAGACAATCCACAAAGCGGATTTAATTTTAATTCATCAAGATACAACTGGGCAAAAGATAAGCCTAAGAAAAATGAAGAGGAAGAAAAAGCATCAAGAGGTGATGAGGATAGTTCTTCATTTTTAAGAATGATAATGGATTAATAAATGCATATAAATTGATCTGAAGTTGAATAGCATATTTTGTTATTCATCGCTTGGTCTTGCTTCAACAAGAACATTTTCTTCCTGATCAACGGTTGCTATTACTCTGTTCGGGCGGCAGCAGATTCTGCACTCTTCAATAATATCCTGTTTGCCGTTCACAGTCAGATCAATCCAAACTGTATTTTGAACTCCACAGTACTGGCATGTCCACACAAGGTCATCATCAGTAATCATTTTTTCCTCTCCTTTCATTCAACCAATTGTAACTTACCTGTAATTAAGAAAAATGTAAAGATAAGTTTTAATCCTCTTGATTTCTGGATTGATGAAAATCAACAGAAAAAATAAAATCACTACTTCATATTGACGAACTGGGCAGGGAAATCAAAATCAGCTTCTTTTATTAATTTAATTACTGCCTGAAGATCATCTATTTTAGGGCTCTGAACTCGAACCTGTTCATCCTGAATCTGTGCATTAACTTTTAATTTTGATTCTTTAATCAGTGCAGTAATTTTTTTGGCATTCTCTTTTGATATTCCGCTCTGAAGATCAATCTTTAATTTCAATCTTCCGCCTGCCGCAGGTTCTGCCTCATTAATTTTCAAAGCTTTAACAGATAATCCTCTTCTGATAAATTTTGTTTGTAAGATATCAATTGCCGCTTTAAGAGAATAATCATCACGTGTATTTATTGAGATGTTTTTTTCTTTTTTATTCAGTTCAATTGAGGTATTAGAATCTTTAAGATCGTATCTCTGATGAATTTCCTTAAGCGCCTGGTTTACTGCATTATCTGCTTCCTGCAGATCAATTTCTGAAACAATATCAAATGAATGATTTTGTGCCATAATATTCCTTTAAATTTAGTACAAATTTTTTTTGAGCTAAGATAATTAATTTTTTTAATGACCGCATAATTTGTAAAACTTTGGAAATGTTAATCAAAGAATTTATTTTTGAACTTCATTTTCGGGGTGTAGCGCAGCCCGGTTAGCGCGCTTCGTTCGGGACGAAGAGGTCGGGAGTTCGAATCTCCCCACCCCGACACAAATCATTTTTCACTCCTTATTTTTCACCTGGCTTTATTTTTTCATTATTAAAAGAAAAATGTTGCATCTTTTTTGCAAATCTAATATTTTGAATTACAATAACTTAGCTTACTTGGCTTAATTATTATCTTTAACTAATTACATTTTAATGGGTTCATTATGAAAAAGTTTTATTTTGCTGCTGTTCTTGTGCTGATATTTTTAAACCCGATATTTGCACAATCTTCAAAATATCAATGGCTTGCAAAAGATAGCTGGAACTTTGGATTTGGTGTTTCTTATCCAAAATACATTAGCACTTCTGTGAATGTAACAGGTGAAACAGGATATGGCGGCTATTTATCAATCCAACGGAATTTTTCTGAGCATGTAGGAATGAGACTTAAAACATCATACCTGCATCTTGAAGGAAAAGCCGGAAATACGGTTACCAATAATCTAATTCTTGGTGATCTCGATCTTCTATACTATTTCATTCCGTGTGAACCAATTTCTCCATATGCCGGCGCCGGATTAGGATTATTTTATAATACGATTGAAAATTCACCAACCACGGCTTTGAATAAATCCAACCTGGATTATCAATTAAATTTTAACTTTGGTGCAGAATGGAGAATTTCTGAAAAATGGAATCTGAAAACTGAATTAGGATATCATACAGCAGCCAGCAGTAAATTTGATGGTACATATGGTACTCAAAACGGCGGAGTTTTAGGCGGAATTACTGATGCCTACATGACTTTTGATCTTGGAGTTCAGTACTTTTTTTCAAAAGGAGAAAAATCAAATCTTTGTGATATGTACGATGGTGTAAATGCACAAATTGATTACGATAAAATTGAAGAGATTGTAAAACGTTACGCTGTTACCCAACCTGCTGAAGTTGATTATGATAGAATTGAGGATATTGTTAAGAAACATAAATCCAATGTTTCGTCTCTCTCAAATAACTGGGTATTGCTGGGTGTAAATTTTGATTTCAATAAGTCTACTCTTCGTCCGGAATCACTTCCTATCTTATATAATGCTGCGGAGATTTTATTGAACAATCCGGATATCAGGGTTGAGATTCAAGGGCATACAGATAATATAGGATCGGAAAGTTATAATAAGAAACTTTCACTTGAGCGTGCCCAGGCAGTAAGGAATTTCCTGATTGCAAAAGGAGTTGCTCCAAACAGAATGACAGCAGTTGGAATGGGGGAGAGCAACCCGATAATGGATAATTCAACTCCTGAAGGAAGACAGCTTAACAGAAGAATCGAATTCAAAGTATTAAGATAGCAGGGAATCTACAAAAGAATTACCTGCATTATAAAATGTGCTGCTTTACTTTTAAACGGTTTTAATTTAAGTTAATCCCGTTAAATAATTAACCTTTAAATCTATCCCGAGAGGTGGAAAAGGAATGAATCAGCAGCAGACGGCAAAAGAGTTTTACCTCCGTGGGTCTAATCCAGGGAGGTATTTTTTTATATGAATGTAAAATCCAAAGTAATTGATGAAACAGCATTCAGAAGAATAATTACCAGAATCTCACACGAAATTCTTGAGCAGAATAAAGGCTCAAATGATCTTATTCTGATTGGAATGCGCACAAGAGGGGAATTTCTCGCACAAAGAATCCAAAACAAAATTAAAGACATTGAAAAGATAGAGATTCCGCTCGGTGTTCTCGATGTAACTTTGTACCGGGATGATTTCAGAACACGCCTGAAGCAGCCGGAAGTTTCAGTAACAAACATTACCTTTGATATAAATGAAAAACATATCATATTGATTGATGATGTACTCTTCACCGGAAGAACTGTTCGTTCTGCCCTAAATGTTTTAATGGATTTCGGAAGGCCAGCTTCAATACAACTTGTTGTACTGGTTGATAGAGGACATAGAGAACTTCCCATTCGAGCAGATTATGTTGGGAAAAATATTCCCACCTCTACCAACGAAGAAGTTCGTGTGAAAATGAAAGAGATTGATGGTGAAGATGCAGTTTATCTGGTAGAAATGGAGGGGGAAAAATAATGCCTTTATCAAGCAGACATTTACTTGGCTTGCAGGGAGTTCCAAAGGAAGATATTCAGCTTATACTTGATACAGCCACAACATTTAAAGAAGTTTTGGAGCGGCCGATAAAAAAAGTTCCAACCTTGCAGGGCAAAACAATTGTAAATTTATTTTATGAAAATTCCACAAGAACAAGAATATCATTTGAACTTGCACAAAAAAGATTATCCGCCGATATTGTGAATTTTTCTGTTGGACTAAGCAGTGTAAGCAAAGGAGAAACATTCAAAGATACGATGCGCAATATTGAAGCAATGAAGGTTGATATGGTTGTTGTCAGGCATTCCACCGCAGGCGCTCCAAAATTTTTAACGCAAATAAGTAATGCAAATATTATTAATGCCGGAGATGGGATTCATGAACATCCAACGCAGGCTTTGCTTGATATGTATTCAATCAGGGAGAAATTTGGCACGCTTGAAGGATTAAAAGTTTGTATTGTAGGAGATATTGCTCACAGCCGGGTAGCGCTCTCAAATATTTTTGGTTTAAAAACTATGGGAGCTGAAGTCACCGTTTGCGGCCCTTCAACAATGATTCCCCGTTACATTGAAGAACTTGGTGTAAAAGTAATTTATGATATTGATGAAGCTATACAAGAAAATGATGTGCTTAATGTTCTTCGTATACAGCTTGAAAGAAAAGCGAGAGAATATTTTCCTTCAATCCGTGAATATGCCAGATATTTTGGAATAACACGTGAGAGATTAGAAAAGATTGGAAAAGATATTACCATACTTCATCCCGGACCAATAAACAGAGGTGTGGAGCTTTCATCAGAAGTTGCTGATGGAATGAATCAGATAATACTTCAGCAGGTTACAAATGGTGTTGCAGTTAGAATGGCAGTTCTTTATCTGCTTGGAACAATGAACTAATTTAAAACTGAGGCAGAATGAAAATCTTATTAAAAAATATAAAGATCATACATCCAGAAGTTAAAAACTCAAATGAAGTTGATATAATAATTTCAGATGGGGTAATTACAAACATTGGCAAAATAGATTCCGGGAAATATAAAGATGCTGAGGAGTTTAATTTCAGTGGATGTTATGCTGCACCGGGATTTTTAGATATGCATGTACATCTTCGTGAACCGGGCAGAGAAGATGAAGAAACGGTTATTACCGGATGCAACTGTGCTGCTGCAGGAGGATTTACCGCTGTTGCATGTATGCCTAATACAGAACCCGCAATTGATTCCGCTGAAGTAGTTATGCTGATTAAAAAAGAAGCTGCCGGTCATCTGGTTGATGTTTTTCCCATTGCGGCTGCAACTATTGGCAGAAAAGGGGAACTCCTTTCTCCAATGGCAGAATTAAACGAAGCAGGTGCAGTGGGTTTTTCAGATGATGGTGTTGCAATTAAAACTGCGGGCATTGTAAAACGTGCACTTGAATATTCTAAAATGTATGATCTGCCGATAATTGAACATTGTGAAGATGAATCATTAGCAGGCGGTGCAATGAATGAAGGTTTAAACTCTACCATGCTCGGGCTTCCGCCTATTCCATCAGTAGCAGAAGACTTGATTGTAATCAGGGATATCCTTCTTGCTGATTATACCGGCGGGAAAATACATATTGCACACATCAGCACAAAAAATGCTGTTGAGATGGTAAGACAGGCAAAGAAGAAAGGAATAAAAGTTACAGCAGAAGTTACTCCGCATCATTTTACATTAAATGATGATGCTGTAAGAAGCTATGATACAAATGTAAAAATGAATCCGCCGCTTAGAACTCAGGCTGATGTTGATGCAATGATTGAAGGTTTAAAAGACGGAACAATTGATTGTATCGCGAGCGATCACGCACCACATTCTCCCGAAGAAAAAGAAGCAGAGTTTGAACTTGCACCTAACGGAATTTTGGGATTAGAGACACAGGTTGGATTAACTTTTTCAGAACTTTATCACAAAAATCATCTTTCACTTGAACAAATTGTTGAAAAGCTTTCAATCAACCCAAGAAAAATATTAAACATTCCTCTTCCGAAATTTAAAGAAGGGGAGAAAGCAAACTTATCAATTTTCAATCCTGATTTTGAGTGGATATACGATATCACCAAAACAAAAAGTAAATCAAAAAACTCACCATTCAATGGCAGATCGTTTAAGGGAAAGGCAATTGCAGCAATTAATAATAAGAAAATGTTTTTTAAAGATGATTTCCGTGATATTTGATCATGACTTTTTGCCTGCGTTAAATTTTTGTTGAACGTTTTTGATCCGGTAAGGATACAGTTTTGTTCAATTATTTAGACAATCTGTAATAAAAACCTTCTAATATCCTTCCCCAATAAAACTTTTTTATGGCACTCAAATTGGTTTACTAAATTGAACTAATTTTTATGGTGCAGTGATGAAAAAATCGTTTTACAACTATTTAATAATTTTATCAGCAGCTCTATTATTTGCAGCTTGTGATATCAACAATCATGATCATTATTATAATGATTATACTCCACCTGCTCCGCCAACCGGAATTGTTGTATTCAACGGAGATAACCGCGTAGATCTTTCCTGGAACTGGAACAGAGAAGAAGATGTTGCTGGTTATAATGTTTACTATAGTTATTCATATTCAGGAAAATACACCTTAATCGGCGGAACCACTGATAACTACTTCATTGATTATGATGCAGTAAACGGAAATACATATTATTATGCCGTTACTGCATATGATTTTAATGGCAACGAAAGTGAATTGAGTTATGATGTAATTTACTCAACTCCTAGACCTGAAGGATTTAATCAATCAATATTTGATTACAGAAAATATCCGGATAATGCTGGATATTCCTTCACAACTTATTCTCCAGTAGCTTATGATTCAGACAACGCAGACTTTTTCTTTGAGAATTTTAACGGAACATATTACCTGGATGTTTGGGATGATTCAGATATAATTGATATGGGACCTACAAGTGATATTTATGATATAGCGCAGGCTCCTTTAAATGGCTGGTCTCCAACCAAGGATGAAATAGCAAGAACAGGACATACGTATGTAATCTGGACATGGGATAATCATTTTGCGAAGGTCAGGATCAAATCCATTACACGCGATCGGATAGTATTTGATTGGGCATTTCAGCTTGTTGAAGGAGAGAGGCAGTTAAAAATGAACGCTGTTCCTGAAAAACGAGGACCGTTGACAAGATCATTTACCAGGGTGACTGAAGCGGCTGAATAGCCGCTTTTGTTTTTTCGGGTGAATATACTGTAATAGCATTCAAATTGATTATTAGTTAAATTTAGGTTATGGATATGTTGAAGAGGAAAATATTTTTTATCGGAATCTTTTTTTTACTTACTGCTGCAGCAATTTATGCACAGGAAAACAGTTTACTTAAAAAATTTGATAACAGCAGCAATAATCGTACAGCAGCAGTTCAATTAATTTTTACAGATATGGAAAAAGCACTTTCTTCAGGAAATTTTTCATCACTTTCAACTTTCTTTTGTTCACAGACTTATCTCAGTTTGTCAAATGGAGTCAGCGGCTATTATAGTTCTAACCAGGCCTATTACATACTGGAAGACTTTTTTAAAATTTATAATGTAACATCATTCAGATTTAAGAATATACACGCGGCAGGCAGCACACCTTATGCAACCGGTATTTACAGTTTTGAATTTAAGGGTAAGAAAGATAACGCTCAGGTTTATATTTCTCTTAAACAATTCGGTTCCGGCTGGAAAATAACCCAGATTACTATAAACTGATGTTTAGAAAGTTTTTTAAAACAATCTTTTCGGGATCGGACGATAGGAAATATTTTGCTATCGTCCTTTTTGTATTAATACTTTTCTTTTTGTCCGCATTCATTTCTCCGCTTCTTATTGAAAACCGTAAAGAGAACTGGAACAGGGAGTTGTCAGAAAAAATCAATGAGATTAAAACTTCAGTAATGGAATTATTTAAAGAAGAAGAAAAAAATCTTTTATCTGCAATTTCTGTATTGAAGAATGAACTTCATAAAACTTTAAGTCCGGATAATACTTCGTATGGCAGGCTGATTAAATTAGTAAATGAAAACAGATACAGTAATTATTCAATAGAAATTTTTGCACCTAACGGAAGATTAATTGCATGGAACAATATTATTGCTGTTCCGCAGAATGAATTGTTTCCTTTAGATCATCCAGTTGGTGAAACATATTTTTTTAATAAAGATCTTATTACATATTTAACCACTGTTGATACTTTCCATATCGAGAATGATGTTTTTTATTTCTCTGCAAGCCTACCTTTCGAAAAACATTATGAATTACAGAATACCTATTACCATGATTTCGGATTTACAAAAAAGATTTCAGAAAAATTTTATACTCAGTTTGAAGTAGAATTTAACCCTTACGCACCGGAGACAAAAGATGGAAGAAAATATTCTTTTGAAATATTGAATAACAATGAAAATAAAATTGGACTGGTTACTTTAAATAAACCTGCGCTTGATACTTCAATTCAGGAATTCAATTCCAACGTATCCAAATTCCAGGCGCTGCTGATGGTACTTGGATTTTTCTTTCTTGCATTTGCATGTAAGACAGACTTCCGGAAAATAAAATACCGCACAATAAAAATTATACTTCTCGTAATTTATTTTGGTGCGTTCAGAATAATTCTTTACTTATTAAATTTTCCCGCAAATGTTCTGGAAGGACCTCTTACAGAACCAGCATATTTCTCTTCCGCTTTTGCAGGCGGTATTGTTAAATCACCACTTGAGTTTTTTGTAACAGCATTATTTATTTTGATTCTCGCACTTACTGCATTCAGATATATTACCGGATTTATTTCTTCAACTGAATGTGAGAGGTTTAAATCTAACTTAATTGTCTTTCTTCTCTTTTTACCTGCGGCATTTTTCTTTTATATAACAATTCGCGGATTGGGAGCAGCCATTCGCAGCGTTATTTTTGATTCCACTTTAAGATATTTTAAAGTACCTGCTTTAATTCCTGAGTATCCTGCAATTGTAATGAATTTAAATGTGCTGATGCTTGGCACTGCAATTATCTTCCTGCTTGTCAGCTATATTCTGCTGCTTCTTTCGGCATTGCCGCAAAAAAAATCTGCACAGCAAAAGAGATCATTTCTTTTTATCTATTTAGGATTTCTGCCAGCCGGAGTAATTTTTATTCTCATTCAAAATCAACCTCTGGTTACTCCATTTTTTAGTATCCTGTTCACAACAATTCTCTTTATTCTTACTTATTACATTTATTTTGTACGATTCAAATCAATTTTTAATTACGTATTCATTTCAATTGCAGCATCATTTATTACAATTTCATTTTTAAATCATTTTAATCTTGATCTGGAAAAAGAAGCACTGAAAACAACAGCATATGAAATTAACCGCCCGAATGAAAATCTGCTTCAATTCCTTGTGAGTGAAGCTTTATTAACGGCATCAAAAGATCAACAATTAATTAATTCATTTAATAAAAAGAATTTTAATTTTAATGCCGCTGCATTTAAAATCTGGAGCCAGAGTTCACTTCAAAAAGAATCACTTAATTCACTTGTAATAATTTACAACAATTCATTAATGCCAATTGGTTCTTTCAGAATTGGAATTGATGAAGAAATAAATCCTGCTCATTACCTAACACTTCCAGAAAATGTTGAACCCGAAGTGAAGGAAATTCATCCCGATAAAAACAACATTAAAAAATATTTTGCCGGAATTATTCCGCTTGTTAACAGCAGCGGAGTAAAGGGATTTGTAACCGCTGCAGTTGCTCTTGAACTTAATAGTATTATTTCTTCGGAGATTCCTGATTTTCTTGATTCCAAAAAAAATATTTTAGGTTCTGTGCTTGATGCAAGGCAGTTGAAGATTTTTGAAATTGAGAACGGAAGATTATCAAATGTTTACGGTGATATTTACCCTTCACGGGATCAGATTAAACCCCTGCTTAATTTAAATTTACAGCCAGGTGAAGAAGCCTGGCGAACGCTTCATATCAATGAAGAGAATTTTATAACATACGTTTTAAATACTGAAACATCAGGAGCTAATAAATTAACTGCGGTTGCTTTTCGTGAAAGAGAATTAACATGGAATCTCTTTAACTTCTTTAAAATATTTTTTGTTCACAGTATTTTCATAATCATTTTATTTATAATACTGTTTACAGTAAATTATAAGCAGGTTAAATACAGTTTCCGCACACAAATATTTATTGGCTTCCTTATTATCTCTATTCTTCCGGTAATTGTACTTGCAATTTACAACCGGCATGTTTTTACAGAACGAAGCGATGTTTCAATCTTTAATGCTTTAAGTGAACGATTGGGATATCTTGAAAATCATTTACGGTTACAAAAAGAAAAAAATCCTGAACGGAATTTGCTCGAAGCATTTTCAAATGCAGGTAAAGAACTCGGAATTTCATTTGCGGTTTATGATGGTTCTGATATGATATTCAACTCGAAGGGAGAATTTTACGATGCCGGATTATTCAATAGGAAATTAAATCCGCTGGCATATTACAATCTCAATTATCTCAGCTACCGTGAATTCTATACAAATGAAAAAATTGAAGATTACAATTATGATGCATTATATAAGCGCATAGCATTCAACGGCAAAAATTTAATCATTGAAGTAAACAATGCTTTCAACAAAGTCAAGGTTTCATTTTCGATAGTTGACGCGGATGTTTTTTTATTCGGCATATACTCATTTGCAGTTTTAATAATAATTGTTTTAAGTACAATACTTGCCAACAAACTTTCTGCTCCAATCAGGCGATTAACAAAAGCAACTGATTCCGTTGCACATGGTGATTTGAATGTTCAGCTAATTAATAATGAGCGGGGTGAACTGCGCGATCTGCTGGATGGATTTAACATGATGACCAGAGAACTGAAAAAGAATGAAGCAGAACTTACCGCTCTTGAGAGGGAAAATGCCTGGAAGGAGATGGCAAAACAGGTTGCACATGAAATTAAAAATCCGTTAACTCCAATGAAGCTTGCTGTTCAACAGCTTGCAGCGGCTTACCGGGATAAAAAAGAAAATAACACGCAGGTAAATAAATTTGATGAGATGTTTGAGAAACTTTCATCAACAATTTTAAACCAGATTGAAAATCTCAGCCAGATCGCTTCTGAATTTTCACGGTTTGCAAAAATGCCTAATTTAAATCTGGAAAAACTCAACCTGCTGCCTGTTATTTATGATACCGTAAATTTATTTGTTGATGAAAAAATTAAAATTGAAATATCAACCACTATAAATATTGCTGAAGTTGAAGCCGATTATTCTCAACTGAGAAGAATGATAATTAATTTCATACGCAACAGTATTCAGGCTCAATCAACAAAAATAATTTTTAATATTTATGAAGAAGCTGAATTTTATTCTATTATTATTGAAGATAACGGCAGTGGAATTCCTGAGCATTATCGCGGGAAAATATTTGAATCGAATTTTACAACGAAAGAAAAAGGATTAGGTATAGGATTGAAACTCGCTAAAAGATTTTTAGAAGGAATAAACGGATCGATTGAATTGGTAACTTCTTCTGATAACGGAACATCATTTAAAATAAAGATTCCTAAATTCGGTTCAGTAAAAGGAAATCAGGCTTCGGAAAAATGAGTACTTTAACTCCTCATCAGCTTAAAGCTTTAGATTACAATAATCATATTTCGTTAACCGCAAATGCAGGTTCCGGTAAAACATTTGTTCTGTCACACCGCTACCTTGAGATTGCTTTAAATGAAAATATTTCATTACGAAATATTGCCGCAATTACTTTTACAGATAAAGCAGCAAGTGAGTTGTACAAAAAAATTGCTTCACAGGTTGAAGATCGGATTTCAAAATCAATTGATGATAGGGAAATAAAGAAACTTGAAAATATCAGAAGGCAGCTTGTATCAGCAAACATCTCAACCATTCATTCTTTCTGTATTGATATTCTGCGTGAATTTCCTGTTGAAGCCGGATTAGATGCGGGCTTTACACCGATTGATGAACGATTATCGTCAGAACTTATTGAATTAACTGTTGAAGAATTAATCAAAGATTCTCTTAACAATCCGGCGGAATCGGATGACCTTAAATATCTTATAAGAATTTTTGCTTCTAAAAATTTATTTGCAAGAGAACTGATATCATTGGTTAAGAACAGAAAAAATGTAATTGAACTTGAGAAAAAATTATACAACAAATCTGTAGAAGAAATTGCAGATTATTTCCATGATCAGCTTGGGGAAATGTTCAACAAGTTATTTTTGCATAAAAAAGATTTGATCATTTCTCATCTTAAAATAATTAATGAAGCAGTTATTGCTGAAGATTACGGAAATGAAAAAGCCTTAATTGTTCAAAGATTAATCAGCAAATTAATTGAAGAAAAAGATACTACCTCGCAGATTAAATTAATGCTCGAGATAAAATCAACTATCTGCAGTACCAACGGAAAAATATATACTATCAAATATTTAAAAAATTCAGCGAGAAATTCTGTTGAGCCTTCCTGTGAATTCATAGAAACTTACTTTGCTGATTTTCCTGCATTTGAAATTGATGATCATAAGCAGATTGAATTAGAGCTTGCTGTTTTTGGCAAAAAGATGATCGGCTTTTTTGTAAAAGCTGTTGAAAGATATACCGAAAGAAAAAAAGAGAACGGCTATCTTGATTATGAGGATATACTTCTTTTTACTGGTAAAATTCTTGATGATGAAAA
Organism: Ignavibacteriales bacterium; assembly: GCA_044507695.1. Lineage (GTDB taxonomy): Bacteria > Bacteroidota > Ignavibacteria > Ignavibacteriales > Ignavibacteriaceae > JBIQJD01. The sequence continues at coordinate 108,459 of JBIQJD010000001.1, forward strand.
TGTTAGAAGTGCTTTGCACAAAAAGTACAAATACATAATGATTGATGAGTATCAGGATACCAATGAAATTCAATACCGGATTTTTCTTCCTATTCTCGATTATCTCCGGAAAGGAAATTTGTTTGTGGTTGGAGATGAAAAGCAAAGTATTTATATGTTCCGTGATGCGGAGCTTGAAATATTCAACCGGACTAAACAAAATATTTCAGATCAAAGTGGTGAGAAAAATCTTTTAAATCTTCCGGATAGTTTCAGAATGGCTCCGGAATTATGCCTGTTTACAAATTATATTTTTAAAAATTTATTCGGTAATCCAAACCCCTATTTTAATGAAGTAGAACATTCTGATCTTGTTACGGCAAGAGAAAATTCTCCTGTTGGAATAGTTGAAATATTATTTGCCGGTAAAGATGAGCAAAGCACAGATGCAGAAGCAAAACTTATTGCTTTGCGAATCCAGAAATTGATGACAGAAAACCCCGGATATAAATGGTCTGATGTTGCAGTGCTTTGCAGAAAGAGAAAATCATTTACTGAACTTGAAAAAGTTTTTATTCAGAATAATATTCCGTTCATAATACTTGGTGGAAAGGGATTCTATCAAAGACAGATTATTTATGATATCTACAATTATTTTTCTTTCTTAACAGATAAGCAGAATAATACTGCGCTTGTTGGAATTCTTCGTTCACCATTCTTTTCGATTTCTGATGCAGAAATATTTGAGATTTCCCGCAGGCCGGAAAAATTGTATTGGGATAAATTAAAAGCTTATGCTAAAGAAAAATCAATTTATAATTCTTTTATAGAGAAGATTGAAGATAATATAATTTCTGCCGGTACGCTTGATATGGCTTCTCTGCTGCGGAAGATTCTGCATGATTCTGATTATCTCGCTGTTGTTGCATCAAAACCAAACGGGCAGCAGGAGCTTGCAAATATTAGTAAGCTGGTTTCCTTAACAATAAAATTTCATGCTCAGGGATTTCATACTTTATATGATTATGTGAACTTTCTGAAAGAATCAATCAGCACTGCAGAAGATGAATCCCAGGCAGGGCTTGCAGATGAATCAGATTCAGTGAGAATTATGACATTGCATCAATCAAAAGGAATGGAATATCCGGCAGTGTTTCTTTATAAATGCAGTGAGTCTTCAAAAAGCTCACGCGCAGCAAGTAAAAGAATACAGGTGAGCAAGCAGTTTGGATTATTGACAAAGGTTCCGGTAAATCAAGATTATTTTGGAAAATATAAAGCGGCACCAATAGTTGAATTAAGTAATTACATCGTACACAAAAAAAATCTTGCCGAAGTAAAAAGATTATTTTACGTTGGAGTTACACGCGCAAAAGATTGTCTTTTTCTTTCCGCTCCATTTAAAGAAAAATTAAGTTATCCGGCTGATTCATTTATCAGTTTACTTCAGGAAGGTTTGAGAAATGATTTGTCGGGAGAAGCTGTTGAAATTAATTCAGAATTAACCTACCTGAAAAAAACAGAAAACGGCTACCAAAATTTAACAGAACAAAAAGATTTAATTATCCCGGTCAAAACAGAAATTGAATTTACTTCTGCTCCGGTTCAGCAGGATGATTCAATCTATATGAAGAAAAAATTATTACTTGAGGAAATTGAAGATATTCCTGAAGGAGAAATAATTTCCGCAACAAAGGTTGCTGTTTATAAGCAATGTCCACTCAAATATAAACTTACTTATGAACTTGGATTTCTTCCATTAATTAACAACTATAAAAAATGGCTGAATGAATCTTCAGGACGATTTGATTTTAATAGTGAAGAAACTGAACAGGATAAGTTTGAAGATTCAGATTCAGAAAAAACAATCCGCAGTATTGCTGATGTAAAAGGAAGAATAATCCATAGAATACTTCAGCGGGAAATTCCGGAAGAAAATCTGTGTGATCTTATTTCTGCCGAAGTAAAAAATGAAATCGGAATTCAGGAATATAACCAGCCCGGAATATCAGAATTTGAATTGGGCATTTATAATGATGCATTAAAATTTTATAAATCGGATAGTTATACTTTTTTAAAAAAGTTTGATAATTACAAAAATGAATTTGAAATTTATGTTAAAGAAAATGATTATTACTTATACGGAATAATTGATAAACTGATTATCACCGGATCAAAAGTTATAATTGTTGATTACAAAACCGATGATATTAAGAATGAAGAGATTGAAGAAAGATCAAAAGCATATTTAACTCAATTAAAATTTTATTCCTATATTGTAAACCGGTTTTTGCCGGGGATTAATCAATTTGAATTAAGATTAATTTTTATAAAGCATCCAGATGATCCTGTTATTCTAAATGCGGCATCTGAGGATATTTCATTAAATAATAAAGAAATTGAAATGATGGTTAAAAACATACGCCAAAACAATTATGTTAAAAATACTGAACACTGTGCCAGGTGCAGTTATTCAGTAAGATTTAAAAGTTGTATTGTATTATAATCAGCGGAAGAAAAAAAGGAAATGAAAAAGAACAAACGTCAGATAAGAGATATCGAACTGATAGAAAAAGAGCTTCATAATACGCATGTGGGAGTTCTTGCACTTTATGAGGATGAAAAAGTTTTACAGATTCCAACAACATTTTTATACCTCGATAAAAACATTTATATCTTTCTTGAAGATGAAGAAATATATGATACTCTTCATTTTGATTCTCAGGCAAGTTTTGCTTTAATAAAAAATGACAAACCGAGAAAAAATTCAAAGCAGGAAAACCGCAGCACTTACCATGCTTTATCTATTACAATTACAGGTAACCTTCGTAAAGTTGATGAGCAAAAACTTGATGAGATAAAATCGGGATTCTTAAAAAAATATTCTAATAACGGAGACGAATCAGAAATAATTGACTTAAATGATAAAGCGGTTATAATTGATTCTGAAGAAATCCAGGCATTTGAAGAAACAGGAGGTTAACTATTGAAATATTTTTTACTTCTTATCGCTGCCTTATTTATTTCCGGCTGCTACAGCGGAATGGAAATGTATTATGAACTACCGTTAGAGTTCAGGAAGCCGGAAAAGAAACAAGAATTTCTAAATACACACTCCAAATTTTTAAAAGGGAAAAAATTTTTTATTGATCCCGGCCACGGAGGCGAAGACCGCAGAAGCAAAGGTCCGCAAGGCTTAATTACAGAAGCGGATGCAAATTTGCATGTTGCTCTTGCCCTGCGCGATTTTTTGCTTGAAGCAGGCGCTGCAGTGGAAATGTCCCGCCAGACAGACATGACAGTTGATCTGAAAGAAAGATCATACATGGCAAACAGAAGCGGCGCTGATGTTTTTATAAGCATTCATCACAACGCACCCGGTGCTTCGGGAGATGAATATATTAATTACACTTCAACATATTATCACGCGCGTGAAACTGATTATGAATACGAACCATCCGAACATGATCTTGCAAGATACATTCAACGAGATCTTTCTTATGCAATGAGGAATTCTGGCGGTTTAAGTTCATTTGATGGAACTTATTCTGATTATTGGATTTATCCCGGTGCCGGTTTTTCTGTTCTTCGCAGAACTGAAATTCCTGCTGTACTTGTTGAGTGTGGTTTCTTTACAAATCCTCATGAAGAAAAAAGAATTTCAACTGCTGAGTTTAACAAGATTCAGGCATGGGGAATTTTTAGAGGAATTGCAAGATTTTTTGCAGCCGGCGTTCCACAAGTTAATTTTGTAAATGTAGATTCTAAATTTGTTGAAGGTGATCAGAGCTTCACATTTCTTATTGATGATTCAGCCGGAATAGATCCCAATTCTGTACGTGTGCAATTTGATTCAACCGATGTGGTTGATTATTCTTTTGCGGAAGACAGTCCGAATATACTTAATGTTAATATTTCTGATGTTAAAGCCGGAACTCATACAATAAGAGTAATCGCTGCAAACAAAAGAGGAAATCATTCATTTCCTTTTCACAAAGAAATACTTGTTTTAACCAATAACAATTAATAAAAAGCCTGAGTTTAAACTTTGGGCCGGGAGCTGCTTAATGTTAAATTACGTCTGGCTTGCGCTTCTTTTTCTTGGAATTGGAGCTGCAGTTTCAACCGATATAATTAATCAAAGCCAAAACAAGTACAGGAATAATCAGCCGGTACCTGCTGTTATTGAATTTGCATCACCGGTGGAAAAATCCGTTGATAAAAGTTATGATGCTGTTATTAAGGTAAAAGCTTCAGATTACAACAGCCTATATAAAGAAAATATTCCTGATGATTTTTCCATTCCTGCAAAAATTTCCTATAGTAAAAAAGAAGATAAATATACTATTTTCTTTAAGACCGATAAATCATCTCCCTTAACATGGAATGAAATTGCAAAAGCTACGGGGGATGAAGATGATATAAGCGGCATCGTAAAAGTAAATGAGTTTACCTCCGGAACTACCGCGAAAGGACAAATTATTCTTGAAGAAGTTTCCTTTCTTAAATTAAAAGAAGTAACGAACTCCGCGCTTGATTACGCAGGTATAGCAGTTGAAATTGCATTAGGCTTAATAGGCATTATGGCTCTCTGGCTCGGTGTAATGAAGGTTGCTGAAGAAGCTGGTTTGATTGCTATAATTGCAAGAGCTTTAAAACCAATTACCAAAAGATTATTTCCTGATGTTCCATCAGATCATCCCGCAATGGGATCTATGATTATGAACATTTCAGCCAACATGCTTGGTTTGGGAAATGCAGCTACACCATTTGGTTTAAAAGCAATGGAAGAACTGGACACGCTGAATCCAAAAAAAGGAACAGCAACCAATTCAATGATTACATTTCTGGCTATCAACACTGCCGGAATGACTTTAATTCCTGCAACGGCAATAGCTATTCGTGCAGCAGCAGGCAGTTCTGATCCCGCAATAATAATTGGCACATCGTTGTTTGGTTCATTTTGCGCAACTGTAACAGGCTTAACTGCAGTTAAAATTATGGAGAAATTCCCGATCCAAAAAGGTGAATTTTCAAACTGGTTGGGAAAAAATCTTAAAGCGCTTTTTATTTTTTTAGGATTAATTGCACTTGCTGCTTTAATCATCTTTACAGGAATAGGGAAGGTTTTTGGTTCTTTATTCAGCTTTGTAACTCCTGATCTTTTTAAAAACATCATTCAGATATTTTCAACTATCGCAATTCCGCTGCTTATAATTTTATTTATTGGCTACGGCGCGCTTAAAAAAGTAAGAGTATATGAAACATTTGTTGAAGGCGCTAAAGAAGGATTTAATATTGCTGTAAGAATTATTCCTTATCTCGTAGCAATGCTTATGGCAATTGGAATTTTCAGAGCAGGCGGCGCAATGGAATGGCTGATTTTTGTGCTGCGCCCTATTACAGATTTTATTGGTATGCCGGCGGAAGCTCTGCCGATGGCGCTTATGCGTCCGTTATCCGGCAGCGGATCACTTGGTATTATGGCAGAAATAATTGCTGTTCACGGGCCGGATTCGTTCATTGGTATTCTTGTTTCAACTTTTTTTGGAAGTACCGAAACAACATTCTATGTGCTCGCAGTTTATTTTGGAGCGGTAAATATCAAAAATACACGTCACGCACTTCCCGCGGGACTGCTTGCAGATGTTGCCGGAATACTTGGTGCAGTGTTTATTGTCAGGTTGTTGTTTGGGTAAGATGGAATAAAGAATTTTTACAAGATTTATATTAAATAAAAATAATGCTCGTTAAGTGAAAATATTTATTACACGGAAACTTCCGGAAGCAGCAGTAAATTATCTTACAAAGAAAAAATACTCCATAAAAGTTTGGGAAAAGGATATTCCGATTCCTAAAAAAGAACTCCTTAAAAATATTAAAGATGTTTCGGGCATTATTTCTCTCCTGTCTGATAAAATTGATTCATCTGTTATTGATTCAATGAGCAATTGTAAAGTAATTGCAAATTATGCAGTCGGCTTTAACAATATTGATGTTCAATACGCAAGGCAAAAGGGAATTACTGTTACAAATACTCCGGATGTTCTTACAGATTCAACTGCCGATGTTGCAATGGGACTTGCGCTTGCTTGTGCAAGAAGATTTTACGAAGGAGAAAATCTTGTAAGGAAAAATAAGTTCAAAGGCTGGGCTCCAAAATTGCTTTTGGGAATTGAACTGAAAAATAAAATTTTTGGAATAGTGGGAGCCGGAAGAATCGGCATTGCAACTGCAATACGTGCAAAAGCTTTCGGCTGTAAAATCATCTATACTTCTAATTCGGCAAAAAAAGATTTTGAAGTATCCACCGGAGCTAAAAAAGTTTCACTTAATACATTATTAAAAAAAGCAGATTTCATTTCTCTCCATGTACCAATGAATGAAAAAACATTTCATCTGTTAAATAAAGAACGTTTAGCTTTATTAAAAGAAACCGCAGTACTTATAAATACTGCAAGGGGAGAGGTTGTGGATGAAAAAGAGCTTATCAAAATCCTTAAAAAGAAAAAAATATTTGCCGCAGGTTTTGATGTTTATGAAAATGAACCTGCAATAAATCCGAAACTTATGAAACTAAATAATGTAATTCTGCTTCCTCACCTTGGCAGCGCAACATTTGAAACTCGTGAAGCAATGGCACTGCTTGCGGCAAAAAATGTTGATGCAGTTTTAGCAGGCCGCAAACCAATTACACCTGTTTATTAATATGCTTATTTTCAATTCTTTTTGATTGAATCTCAACAGTCATATAGGTAGTTTTCACTTCGATAATAAAGGGAGCTCACATGAGAATTGGTATACCAAAAGACAATTTAAATGATGAAAGAAGAGTTGGTCTTGCGCCTGCCGGGGTTGATTCACTCGTGCGCGCAGGTCATACCGTTTATGTTGAAAGCGGCGCAGGGCTTGGAAGCCATTTCAGTGATGAAGATTATATTAAAACAGGAGCGCAGATTGTTTATAATAAAGAAGAGGTTTATATACGTTCAGAAATGATTGTGCGTGTTTCACCGCTTGCAGATGAAGTTCTTCAACTTCTACAGGAAGGACAAATTATCTTTACCGGTCTGCATCTTCCGGTTGGGAAAAAAAATACAGTTGAAACTCTATTAAAGAAAAAAAACACAGCAATCGGTTATGAATTAATTGAAGATCAAAACGGATTGCCAATCCTTCATGCAATGAGCGAAATTGCAGGCAGACTTTCAATTCAGATTGCCGGAAAATATCTTGAAAGTTATTCCCCCGGCGGAAGAGGAATCTTACTTGGCGGAATTACCGGAGTTGCACCTGCCGCAGTTGTAATACTTGGCGCCGGAGTTGTTGGCACAACAGCCGCCAGAACCGCTCTCGGAATTGGTGCCCAGGTTATCGTTATTGATAATGATCTCAACCGATTGAGAAAAATGGAAAGGCAATTTAACCGCAAAGTAACCACTGTAATGTCAAATCCCTATACAATTTCACGTGGTGTAAAATTTGCTGATGTTTTAATCGGTGCAGTATTAATAAAAGGTGAAAAAACTCCGCATATTGTAACGGAGGAAATGGTAAAGCAAATGAAAAAAGGTTCCGTAATTATTGATGCTTCAATTGATCAGGGCGGCTGTATCGAAACAAGCAGGGTTACAACAATCAGTGATCCGGTTTATCTTATGCACGATGTTCTTCATTATTGTGTGCCTAATATGCCTGCGCTTGTTTCAAGAACTGCAAGTTACGGACTTACTAATGCATCCTTAAAATACATTCAAAATATTGCTGATAACGGATTGGCAAACGCTTTAACAGGTGATCCCGGGCTCTCAAAAGGAGTTTGTACTTATAACGGGTACTGTTCCAATGAAGCAATTGCCAATAATTTTAATCTTGAGTACAGAAAGCTTCGTGTATTTTCAACAAACTGAAACGCTGATTTTTGTTCAGATAAGAATGGAAAAAGCTTTCTTTTAATTCTCAAATTTATTTCGGAATGATTTACAAGATCATTCTTAATCAAAATAAATTCTCAGAAAGAATATTATGATCATACAAAAAGATATTTCAGCCAACATTGTGCAAACCAACTATTACAAAAATTACAGAAACAAAGTTGTTTCACCTGATGAAGCAGTTCGTGTAATCAAATCAGGTGATAACGTTTTAATTCACAGTAACTGTGCGGTTCCCGGTACATTAGTTGATGCAATGGTTAGACGGAAAGATGAACTTAAAGATGTAAAAATTTATCACGCATTATCCGTTGGTGATCTTCCTTATTTACAGCCTGGAATGGAAAATCATTTCAGGCATGTTGGATTGTTCCTTGGCCATAACAGCAGATCTGCAGTTAGTGAAGGAAGAGCAGATGTAATTCCAATTTTTCTGCATGAAGTTCCGCTCCTTTTTACAAAAGGGTTTATAAATCTTGATGTTGCTCTAATTCATGTTTCACCGCCTGATGAACACGGCTTCTGCAGTTTTGGAGTTGAAGTAGGACTTACAAAATCTCCCGCAGAAAAAGCTAAAATTATAATTGCACAGGTAAATCCCAATATGCCGCGTGTACTGGGAGATAGTTTCATTCACATAAGTAAAATAAAATATTTTGTTGAGATTGAAGAAGAGATAAGGGAACTGCCGCAGGGAGAAAAAAATATTCCCGCTGAACAGGCAGAGATTTATAAAAAAATCGGCAGCCATATTGCAGATTTAATTGAAGATGGTTCAACACTTCAGCTCGGTATTGGCGCAATTCCGGATGCAGTTTTAAAATTCCTGCATGATAAAAAAGCACTGGGTATTCATTCAGAAATGTTTTCTGATGGAGTTATTGAACTTGTTGAAAACGGAATTATAACGAATGAGATGAAAACACTTCATCCCGGAAAAATGGTGGCGGGATTTGTACTAGGAACTTCACGCCTGTATAAATTCATAAACAATAATCCATCAATTGAATTTCATCCGCAGGAGTATGTGAATGATCCTTTTGTAATTGCAAAGAATAACAAAATGGTTGCAATTAATTCTGCAATAGAAGTTGATATTACGGGCCAGGTTTGTTCCGATTCAATAGGAACAAAATTGTACAGCGGATTTGGCGGGCAGGTAGATTTTATACGCGGTGCAGCACGTTCCGAGGGAGGCAGGCCAATAATTGCTCTTCCATCAGTTACTAAAAACGGCAGCTCTTCCAAGATAGTAGCACAACTGAAACCTGGTGCTGGTGTTGTTACTAACCGTGCCGATGTACACTATATCGTTACAGAATATGGTTCAGCACAGCTTTTCGGAAAGTCCCTACGTGAACGTGTTTATGCACTTATTAATATTGCTCACCCTGATTTTAGAGAAGATTTATTAAAATACGCACGTGAGCAAAAATATATTAATTAAATAAGTTTAAACATTCATTTTAATTTTGATTTAATAATTAATCAGGAATCTATGGTTGCTGTTATTGGAGATATACACGGATGCTACAACACACTTGTTGAACTGGTTAAAAAAATTCGTGAAAAATATCACGCCATTCAGCTTTACTGCGTAGGAGATCTTGTAGACAGGGGAAATTTTAGTTATGAAGTAATTGAATTTATTATTACTGAAAATATCCGCTTTACACCCGGCAATCATGATTATATGTTTTATCATTTCATAAAAGAACCGCAAAGCCAGCTTGGAAGAGCATGGCTTTATAATGGTTCTGAACCCACAATCTCATCTTACGAAAACAGGCTTGAAAAATTAACCGAACATCTTGATGCAATAATCAGTGCGCCGCTTTTCATAAATTTAAATGATTGTTTTATATCCCATGCAGGAATCTCACAATTTTACAGAAGCAGAATTCCACAATATTTATTTGATGATCATGATGCACTTGATACAATTCTTAAAAAAGATGTTGGAAATGAACATGGAATTCTCTGGACGCGTGATAAATTAATTAATATCGGCAAACTTCAGGTGGTGGGGCATACTCGGCAGGAGGAAATTAATTTTTCAAAATCCGGAAATGCGCTCTACATTGATACTTCCGTTTACACGGGAAATAAATTAAGCGCCGCTATTATTGATAATGGAGAAGTTGTAGAGAGTTTTTCAGTTCCAACTTTTATTAAAGATATAGATTAATCAATTTCTTAAATGAAAATTAAATTAAAGTTCTCCGATATCTTCATACCAAAGTTCCGGATTATGGGCAATAAATTCTTCCATCATCTTTATGCATTCTTCATTTTCAAGATCAATAACTTCAACACCATGTGCCCGCATAAAATCTACTGCTCCGCCAAAAGTTTTTGACTCACCAACCACAACTTTGGGAATACCAAATTGAACTACAGCGCCGGCACACAAAAAACACGGCATTAAAGTGGAATAAAGAACTGTATCCTTGTAGCTGCCGATTCGTCCTGCATTCATAAGGCAGTCAATCTCTGCATGCACCATCGGATTGTTTTCCTGAACGCGTTTATTGTGTCCGCCGGAAATTATTTTTCCATTACGGACCAGAATGGAGCCTATAGGAATTCCGCCTTCTGCCAGCCCTTTTTTAGCTTCATTAATTGCTTCAAGTAAGAATTTATCTTCCATAAGAATAATAATTTATTTGAAAGTATGATGAAAATATCACCGCTTTAGGTTGAATTATATTAATATTTTCCTAAAAATAAAAAAATATTATCAATCAGACCTTCAACTGCCTTGAAATTTTACTTTGTATTTCATCAATTTGTATTTGGCTATAATTTGTTAAATTAAGTTTAAATGCATACTGGCACGGCGTATATTTTTAAGAGGAGTTTGTTGAACATAAAACCTTCTATATGCAATTTTTTCGCAGCCGTAAAGCCGGCATTCTTTCTGTTTATTCCAGTAATATTTTTATCTTGTGAAGCGCCGAGGAGCAATCCTATTGATCCAATGAACGGAATCAACTCAAATCTGGCTTCAATTGAAGGAACTGTAAGAACGCTGAGCATTCCTTACATACCGTTAAAAGGAGCCAGGGTAATTTGGGTTCCGGGAAATTTATTTCTTCAAACGGATGAAGAAGGAAAATTTCTAATTCAAAATATTCAACCGGACGATGGATTATTGATTATTGAAAAGGAAGGATATTTATCAGATACAATTCGGGTTTTATGGGAAAACTCAAAAAAAATTTCAAAAGATGTAAATCTGAATAAATTGCCTGAGCTTGATAGTATTTCTGTTTATACTGTTATAATTAATCAAACTGCACCGGAAATTAATCATCAGCTTTTTATTATTGCAAAAATATCAGATGCTGATAATGATATTGATTCAGTGCAGGTAAGAAGTGATCCTCTTAATATTGAAAAAACAATGAACTATGATGTGGATAAAAAATCTTACAAAGTAAATTTTGTTTTATCTGAATTAAAAATAAATGATTTAGAGGAAATTACAGGCCATGAATTCGATATAATCGTTAATGATATTTTTGGAAACACTTTTAAAATCGGGAGTGAAAAAGTTTCACGTGTAATTAAAAATCAGGTTAATATCATTTCTCCTGCAAACGGCAGTGTAGCTGATTCATTACCTGAACTAAAATGGGATAGATTTTCATCGGGCTATTTTTTTAATTACACGATTGAAATATATACCAATGATCCTGCTGATGCGCAGCTTGCAGCAAGAATATCGGGAATATCAAAAGATTCCACATCCTATAAACTTAATCAGCCATTACCGGCAAATGAATATTTTTGGGTTCTGTGGATAGTTGATGAATTTTATAATCGGTCCAGATCTAAACCGGCAACATTTGTAGTACTATAATTTTTTGTAAAGATAAGATGGAAATAAATACTTCAGAAAACATTGAAAAGATTAAACTGATTGGTAAAGAGCAATTTGAAACTCTCTATCAGATCAGCCGCACGCTTAATTCCGCAGTTTACGAAGATGCTTTAATAAGTGATACTCTTGATTTAATAATTAACGTGCTTCAGGCTGAACGCGGATTGTTCGTGAAATATGACAGCGAGACTTCAAACTTTTCAATTATTGCCGCAAGAAATATTCAGCGGGAATCAATCGAAGATTTATCGGAATTTTCTTCGGGTATTTTGCAAAGAGTAATTGAAACAAAACAGCCAAGCTTGTATCACGATGTTCAAAATGATCCGCTTGTTTCACAGTTTGAAAGTATTCAGATTCATAATATTAAATCTGTTCTTGGTGTTCCGATAATCCGAAACGATTCTGTTTGGGGAGTAATTCTTGTTGACAGCAGAATGAACAGAAAAGAGTTCACGGAAGAAAACCTGATCTTCCTTGATTTCTTTTCAAATCTTGTTTCACTTGCACTTGATAAGATTATCCGGTATGAAGAACTGCAGGATGAGAATTTAATTCTTCGGAACCAGCTTCAGGCAACAAAGCAAATTCCGGAATTGATCGGCCAAAGTGATGCAATGGAAAAGCTTGCGGTCCTGATTCATAAAGTGGCAAGAACAGATGCAACTGTTTTACTTTTAGGTGAAAGCGGAACAGGAAAAGAACTTGTTGCACGTGCAATTCATACTTTAAGCAACAGAAGCGATAAACCATATCTTGCACAATTCTGCGGTTCTATTCCCGATACACTTCTTGAAAGCGAATTATTCGGTTACAAAAAAGGCGCCTTTACAGGAGCAAATTCGGATAAGAAAGGGTTATTTGAAGTTGCAACTAACGGCACTTTTTTCCTCGATGAAATTGCAGATATTTCACTCGCCTTACAAGCAAAGCTTCTTAGAGTTCTGCAGAACAGAGAAATAATGCGTCTCGGAGATACACAGGTAATTAAGGTTGATGTTAGAGTAATTGCCGCAACAAACAAAGATCTTAAACAGCTTGTTAAAGATCAGCAATTCCGTGAGGACCTTTTCTACAGGCTTAATGTATTTCCGATTAAAGTTCCGCCGCTGCGTGAAAGACGAGGAGATATTCCTCTGCTTGTAAAACATTTCATTAAAAAATTTTCAGATAAAAATATTCATGTAAGTTTCAGTGCAATGCGTATGCTTGAAGAGTATACCTGGCCCGGAAATGTAAGGCAGCTTGAAAATGTACTTCAGCGGGCTTTGATACTTTGTGAAGGAGATAAACTTTTACCCGAACACATTGTAATTGAAGAAGATAACGAAGATGTTAGTTTTACAGGTACCTTAAAAGAGTTTGAAAAAATGCTTCTTCTTAAAAGATTAAAAGAGTATGACGGCAATCGTACAATCACAGCCAAATCACTCGGAGTTTCTGTTAGGTGGGTTCAGCTTAAACTAAAGGAAATGAATATTCAGTAAATGTCTCATACTTCCACAGAAATATTGTTTGATAAATTTGAAGTGTTAGAGTGTCTTAAAAAAGATGCGCATACTTCTGTTTATATTGCAAACCATATTTATCTTGGCAAAAAAATAATTCTAAAAACTCTTGATACAGATAATCTTTCCGATAAAACAATTCTTGAAAGATTTAAAAGAGAAGCAAAAATTCTTGCACGGCTTGATCATCCTAATCTTATAAAAGTTCTTGATTTTGGAACTTACTCTCACCACTTCTACATTTCATTTGAATATTTTGAAAGCCGCAATCTGCGTGATGTAATCAGGAATAATAATTTATCAGTTGAAGAAAAAAATCAACTCATCATTCAACTGCTTAAAGCATTAAACATTGCTCACCAAACACAGATTGTTCACAGGGATATAAAACCGGAAAACATTTTAGTTAATGATAATCTTGAATTGAAGATTGCGGATTTCGGACTTGCACTTGTTCAGGATGATACTTCACTTACACAAAAATCATCAATAGTTGGTACGCCGAGTTACATGTCTCCCGAGCAAATCAGAGGGGAAGTATTGACACCACAATCGGATTTATTTTCAGCCGGTATTGTTTGTTATGAGTTATTCACGGGAAAGAATCCGCTTGTTGGAAAAGATTTAAGCGGTACAATAAATAATATTTTGAATTTTGATGAAGCTAAACTGGTTGAACTTGAAAATATAGATAACCCTTCAAAACTTTTAATAAGTTCAATGCTAAAAAAGAATAAAGCGGCAAGATTAAAGTCTGCATCAGATGGATTAAGCATGTTCGGAATAAATGCAACTGTTTATGATCTGCCGAAGGATGATATTGAACTTACATTTTTCAGAAGAAGAAATAATCTACTGCTTATAGGAATTCCGGTAATAATAATTTTGCTTATTTCTCTCTGGATGTTTGCAAAAGATAGCCCGCTAATTAATTTTTCATCAAAAGAACCTATGCTGCAAACTGATTCAACTTTTTTATTTTCACCTGATCAGGAACAAACTGCTGTGAATACAGAAGAGGAACCTCCGGTTGAAACAAAAAAAGAGAGCAGGGAAGAAGATGCGGCAACTGCTGCTTTACCCGGCATGATGAAGGTAGAAGTTTTTCCATGGGCGTATGTTGAAGTGGATGGAAAAGATTACGGTGCAACTCCTTTGAAAGAACCAATCTCTGTGCCTGCCGGAAGGCATACAATTAAATTAACACATCCTGAATTTCCGGTTTACACGAGAAGACTGAGAGTAAGAGCAGGGGAAGAACATAGTTTAAAAATTAATTTTAATGAGCTAGTTGGATATCTTGAATGTAAGGTTGAGCCGTGGGGCGATGTTTATATTAACAATGTTTTTAAAGGAACAACTCCAATTAAACCAATTGTGCTTCTGCCGGGCAGTTATTTGTTAACAGTTACAAATCCCGCTTTTGGAAAAAGTGAAAAGCGTATCAGAATTTCTGAAAAAGAAACCACTACTTTCGAACTGAATTTTAAAACAGATCTGAGTAAATAAATTCTTTAAACTGAATTTTGCTCCTATCCACCAACAAAAAATGCAGATGATAAAATTTACTCTGTTATTGTTTCTTCTATTTCCATTTACCGGTTTAGCACAGGATGAAAATATTCTGCAGGATATAAGCAGGAAATTCGAATCATTTAAATATGACAGCGTAATTACAACAGCAGATAGTCTGCTTTCACTGCCGGATAATTTATCCGATGAGACATTGGTTGAAATATACAGGATGAAAGGAATATCTCATTTCTCCCTTGATCAAAATAAACTCGCCGAAGAAAGTTTCCTTGAAATTTTAGAAATTGATTCTACATTTAATCTTGATTCAGCCAAGACTTCTCCTAAAATAATTTCATTCTTTAATGAAACAAGAAAAGAATTTAAACAGCAGGAATTAGCTGAAATCTTAAAAGAGCAAGCTGCCGATACAGTTTATGTCATTCAAAAAATTCCTGATCCGGAAATTGAAGAAAAGATTAAAGGTGCATTATACCGTTCGATTCTTTTACCGGGATTAGGGCAATTGTATTTAAACAATAATTTTAAAAACTGGTTTACTTCTGTTCTTAGTTCAGCTTCACTTGTTTCATCATTATATTTTATTTTTGATACAGAAACAAAAAGAGAAGGTTATGCTAACGAAACCAATGTAAGCAGAGTTGCAGCAAAGTATGATGAATATAATTCAGCTTATAAGAATAGGAATCTTTCTTTGATTGCTTTTGCAGCCCTGTGGATTTATTCTCAAATAGATCTTTTATTTTTTACAGATTTCAGTTCGTCTGAAAATGAAGATCAAATCAATATTAAATATGCTGAACCGGGAGGAATTCAACTCAATTTTAATCTTCCATTTTGAATACACCGAATAATATTCTCACCTCCGAAAAAATTGCCCGATATCACAAATCAAAAGTGCATTTGAAGCCCTGTTTATCAAATATTCTTTGGCATTCATATTGATTATTAAAAATGGTGAAATGCAGATTTGTGCTTAATTGATTAAGTATTGACTGCATAAATTATTGCACTTAAAAATTAGATTTCAATTGAAACAACTTTACTGGCGGCAAGTTAAACCCATAAGAATTTTTTGAAGCTCTAATTTATATTTTTCTCCGAGATATAATTTAGAATTATCATTGGCAAAGTTGTTCCCTCAGACAAAGCCAATGATCCCCCTTCCCGAAAGGGACGGGGGTCATGCCTCCCGGAGTTAATCCGGGAGGTTTATTATATAAGCAATAATTAATCAATGATTATTATTTGATTTTAAAATTCTTCGATAGATGAATTTTTCACACTGATATAATCTGTATCACGTACGGGTAAAAAGAATTTTATATTTTTGATCGACTCAAAAATGGAATTCGATGGGTATGGGAAGGATAAGATGTTTAACGCAACTACTTAATTTTAAAAATCTTTCCTATCTATTTCTCCAAAATGATTTTAACAGAAATCCGCTAAATATATTTTTCTCCGAGATATATTTAGTTAAGTGGGTGGAGAGGATTCGAAAGCCCTCTCCGCCTTTATTTGGTTTCATTGGCTACACATTGCCTTAGGCAAAGTACTTGTTCCCTCAAACAAAGCCAATGGTCCCCCGCAAGGGGGATTTTTATTTTAAATTTGTTTCAAGAAATGATTAAAGTTCCTGCGGATGAATATTTGCAACGTCTTCAAGCGTTATAGTACATAAGTCTTCATCGGTTGGTTCAGCAAGTTTTAATATTCTGCCATCCTGGTTGCTGATGGCTTTATAAAGAATATTTCTTACGGTTCGTGCATTTCCAAAATTATAATCGCGTTTGTTATAAAGCTCTGTATACATTTCAA
Organism: Ignavibacteriales bacterium; assembly: GCA_044507695.1. Taxonomy (GTDB): domain Bacteria; phylum Bacteroidota; class Ignavibacteria; order Ignavibacteriales; family Ignavibacteriaceae; genus JBIQJD01. Next base: position 125,120 of record JBIQJD010000001.1, read on the forward strand.
GCAGAAGCTGCCATGCACCTTCATCAAGTGTGTAGCCGTGTTTCTCACTAATGAATAATGTAATTTCAAGCATCTGGCGCGGAGTAAAATCTTCAAACATAAAATTATTTGTGAAGCGTGAAAGCAGGCCGGGGTTTGAATCAATAAAATCTTTCATTTCATTTGTGTAGCCTGCAACAATCACAATAAATTTTCCCTGGTAATCTTCCATCCGTTTGAGAAGAGTATCAATAGCCTCCTGCCCAAAATCATTTGGTCCGCGTGAAAGAGTATAAGCTTCATCAATAAACAATGTTCCGCCTAACGAACTTTTTATTACAGCATCGGTTTTCGCTGCGGTTTGTCCCTGGTAGCCTGCAACCAATGCTGAACGATCAACTTCAATCAAATGGCCTTTCTCAATTACTCCAAGTTCTTTATAGATTTTGCTGAGCAGTCTTGCAATTGTTGTTTTACCGGTCCCGGGATTTCCTGTAAATACTGCATGAAGATTTTTAGGAATCACCTTCATACCGCGCTGTTCACGAAGCTTTGCAACTTTAAGGCTGCTTATTAATTTTTCAACGGATTTTTTAACAGAGTCCAATCCAACAAGATCATTAAGTTCTTTCAGATATTGATTAAGAAGTTCAGGATCGCCTTCTATTTTAACTGCTTCTTTATCTTTTTTTGCAGAAACTAATTCACGAATATCAGAGAATCTTATATACTTCACATCATCTTCGTTTCTTTCTTCAGATGGAATATCTGCAATTCTTAACAAATGATTTTTCAGAGCGGCTTCAACAATATTTCTTACAATTCTTCCGTTGCCAAAATGTTTATCTCTGTTTCTGTATATCCTGTTGAAATATTTCTTTAATTGTTCTTTTGTTTCATCATCAGGTTCATGATCTTTTTCATTAAAAAGATTTAAGGCAATCTTAAACAGTTCATCAGGTGAATAATCATCAAAGGTTATTGTTCTGGTAAAACGTGATGATAACCCGGGGTTACTTTTCAAAAACTTATCCATTTCATCTGTGTAACCTGCTGCAATTACAATGAATTTACCGCGGTCATCTTCCATTCTTTTGAGTAGTGTATCAATCGCTTCTTTTCCAAAATCTGAACTATCATCTTCTTTCTTTGTTAAAGCATAAGCTTCATCAATAAATAACGTGCCGCCAATTGCTTTATCAATCACTGCTTTAGTTTTCTCTGCTGTTTCGCCAACATGTGAAGCAACAAGTGCCTGCCTGTCAACTTCAACAAGCTGCCCTTTGGGAAGAATACCAAGCGCAGCATAAATTTCACTGAACAATCTTGCTACAGTTGTTTTTCCTGTTCCGGGATTACCTAAAAAAACAAGATGTGAAGAAAATTTGTTCGCTATATTTTCACCTTGATCTGCGTAATAGCGTGCGAGTTTAACAATTTCATTTATTTCTTTTTTAACAGTAGAAAGCCCTGTTAAACTATCAAGCTTTTTGAGAGCAGCGGAAAGATTTTCTTCATCTATTCCTATTAAGGCATTTTTTGATTGAAGATCACGCTTAAGTGCATTTATATCTTCAAGATAAATTGTAGTCATCGCTTCCTGCGTCCGCGCTTCGGCAGGAAGTTTTAAATATCGTTTACTTATCTGAATTTTTGCATCGTTAAAATAATTACGTACGAGGCGAGCGTTGCCGAAAGTGTTATCTCTTAATCTGTAAAGATTTGTAAATTCTTTCTTAAGTGCTTCAACTGCATCTTCCTCAATTATATATTCTTCTTCGGCTGCAATCTGTTTAAAGATCTCAACCATTTCATCAGGAGTATAATCTTCAAAAACGAATGAATGTGAGAAACGTGATTTTAAACCGGGATTTGAATTAATGAATTCGTTCATTTCATCAGGATAGCCTGCAGCAATTACAACAAACTCACCGCTTTTATCTTCCATTCTTTTTAGAAGTGTATCAATCGCTTCCTGACCAAAATCCTGCTGGTTACCTGGTTTTTTAAGTGTATAGGCTTCATCAATAAAAAGTAAACCGCCTATTGCTTCACTAATAACTTTATCAGTTTTTTGTGCGGTTTCACCAATGTATTGTCCTACCAGTCCGCTCCGGTCAACTTCAATAACATGGCCGTTTTTAAGTATTCCCATCTGCTTAAAAATTTTTCCAAGCAAACGGGCTATCATTGTTTTTCCTGTTCCGGGTTTGCCAAGAAAAACACAATTGATTGATAAACCTTCCTGAGTTTTTAATCCAAGTTTTTTTCTTTCCTGTATAAAATTTAAATACGCAACAAAATCATTCATTGATTGTTTTACAGTTTCAAGCCCGACAAGTTTATCAAGTTCCTGCAGTAATTCTTCAAGTGATTTTGTATCCTGGATTTTCTTTGAGTGTTCCTGAACATCTGCTGGCTGCGTGGTTGATGGTTTTTCAAGCTGATCCACTTCATCAAACATCATTTCTGATTCTTCAAAATTTACCACTTCACTTTTGCCGATTAAAAACCAGCGTGAGCAGACATGTTTATCTGCAAGATAAATATCAACCCGGCCTTGTCCGCTGTGCCAGAAACCGGGAGTATCAGTTCCCCAGCTTTGAATGAACTCGAGATATTTCCATTCTCTTTTTATATCAAGATTGAATTGATGTTTGCCAACTTTAATAGTATTTAAAAACCAAACAGCAGTACCTTCAATCTGTAAATCTTCTTTCTGATAAAAAGGATTATCAATTATTACTTCAACACCAATGTAACGGATTGTGTCTTCATCAAACTGAAGAAGGTATGTTCTTTTTTCTGAGAGGTTATTATCAACAAGATCAAAAGTTTTTGCACTGATTGTATTGTAGATACTTGTATCATACTTTTCAAAATCAGTACGCTTTTCAATTGTTCGCAATTCAATTGATGATTCATTTTCAACATCAGATTTAGAAATATTTAATTTTAGTAATCTTTGGTAGATGCTCTGGAATTTCTGATCATCATTTAAAATGCTTTTTAAAGATTCTGCTTTTTCCAGTGCGGCTCTGATCTGAAATGTACCAAGCAGTGATTCAAGTTCAATAAGATATGCATGATTATGTTCTTTTCTTAATGAAGGAGTGTTAAGAGTTTCGCGCGCAGCCCAGAGTGAAAACCAGAACTCTTTTTGTTTAACTGCTTCTTCCGCATCTTCCAGCAATGTTTTCTTTTTATTAAAAAATTCTGTAAAGAAACTATTTTCATATCCAAGTGTTTTACGGAACCAATTTCTTACCTGAACAAGTTTTTCATTTCCCGGATCAGCTTTAAGTGCTTTTTCAATTTCTTCAAGCCCCTCAAAATATCTCTCAAGCCCCGCCAATGAACGTGCCTTGTTAAGCAAAGCCCAGGAAAGAGAATCGGTGTGATTTTTAATTGCAAAATCAAGATCAGAAATTGCGCCTTCATAAATACTCATACGCATTAACAAATAGCCGCGGTAAAGTCTTGCATCAGTTTCATCATTACTTAGCTGAACAGCAAGATTAGCAAGTTCAAGTGCCTGGGCAGGATCTCCGTTTTCAAGTGTTGCCCAAGCAAGGCAGCTTACAACTCTAAAATCATTTGGCCTGTGCTCATAAACTTCTTTTGCAGATGTAAGCGCCATTCTGTAACGGCCATTTTTAAGGTGTTCATATGCTTCACCAAGTAGTTCTTCAAGATCATCAGTAACCAAAAAAATCTCCGTTAGTCTTCTAAATTTTTCAAATGCAATATAATAAAAGTGAGTAATTCAAAAATAAAAAATTATAAGATTTGAGGATTGTCGAATTGCGGATTCGTTAATCCGAAAATTCGCTAATCTTTTTTAAAATAAAAAAGGCGGGAAAAAATTTTTTCCCGCCTTTAAGAGATTAAGCTTGCGATTATGAGTTTTATTAAGATAATTACTCTTAATACATTCCGCCCATATCACCCATTCCGCCGCCCGGCATTGGAGGCATAGGAGCTTCTTTTTCTTTCTTCTCAAAAACAACAGCTTCTGTTGTAATCAATAATGAAGCAACTGAAGCAGCGTTTTCTAATGCTGTTCTTGTTACCTTGGTAGGGTCAATAACTCCGGCTTTGATCAGATTTTCATAGGTTTCTGATGCTGCATTAAATCCATAGTCATCTTTTCCTTCTTTTACTTTCTGAAGAACTACAGAACCTTCAATACCGGCATTGTTAACAATTTGTCTCAGCGGTTCTTCAAGAGCTTTCTGAATTATCTTGACACCGATTGTCTGATCTGCATTTTCACCTTCAAGTTTTTCAAGTACCGATGTAGCTCTGATAAATGCAACACCACCGCCGGGAACAATACCTTCCTCAACAGCAGCGCGGGTAGCATGTAATGCATCTTCAACGCGTGCTTTCTTTTCTTTCATTTCAACTTCTGTAGATGCACCTATTTTTAATACGGCAACACCGCCAGATAATTTAGCGAGTCTCTCCTGTAATTTTTCTCTGTCATAATCAGAAGTTGTTTTTTCAATCTGAGCTTTAATTTCATTAATTCTCTTCTTGATATCTTCTGTCTTACCAGCACCTTCAACAATTGTTGTATTGTCTTTATCAATTACAACTTTCTTAGCGGTTCCAAGGTAGGAAATTGTAGCGTTCTCTAACTTGAATCCTCTTTCTTCTGATATAACAGTACCGCCGGTTAACACTGCAATATCTTCAAGCATAGCTTTTCTTCTATCACCAAAGCCAGGAGCTTTTACAGCAGCTATCCTTAAAGTTCCGCGGATTTTGTTAACAACAAGTGTAGCTAATGCTTCACCTTCAAGATCTTCTGCAATAATTAACATTGAGCGGCCCTGTTGAGCAACTTTTTCAAGTACAGGTAAAAGATCTTTCATTGCAGAAATTTTCTTATCATGGATAAGAATGAAAGGATCTTCCAACTCAGCTTCCATTGTTTCTGTATTGGTTACAAAATAAGGTGAAAGGTAACCGCGATCGAACTGCATACCTTCTACAACCTCAAGACCGGTTTCTGTACCTTTTGCTTCTTCAACAGTAATTACACCATCTTTGCCAACTTTTTCCATTGCATCTGCAATAAGATCACCGATTGATTTATCATTATTTGCAGAAATTGCTCCAACCTGTGCAATTTCATTTCTTCCTTCAACTTCTTTGCTGATTGATTTTAAATGCTCAACAACTTTTGTAACTGCAAGATCAATTCCGCGTTTTAAATCCATCGGGTTGGCGCCTGCTGTTACATTTTTCAATCCTTCTCTGTAAATAGCCTGAGCCAAAACTGTTGCTGTTGTTGTTCCATCACCTGCAACATCGCTGGTTTTGGATGCAACTTCACGAACCATCTGTGCGCCCATATTTTCAATTGCATCTTCAAGTTCAATTTCTTTTGCAACTGAAACACCATCTTTTGTTACAGTTGGTGCGCCGAATTTTTTTTCAAGAATAACATTGCGGCCTTTAGGACCTAGTGTAACTTTAACGGCGTTAGCTAATTTATCAACGCCTCTTTTTAACTTAGTACGAGCATCGCTGTCAAATTCAATTAATTTTGAAGCCATGTGAATCCTCCGTTTTATTTAATTAAAAAATTCAATTCCTTTTGATTAACCGACAATAGCGAAAATATCACTCTCACGCATGATGAGATATTCTTCACCATCAACTGTAACTTCTGTGCCGCTGTATTTTCCATACAGAACTTTATCACCAACTTTAACTTCCGGTTTTACCGGTTTGCCGTCATCAGATACCTTGCCAGGACCTACCGCAACAACAGTTCCCTCTATTGGTTTTTCTTTTGCAGTATCAGGTAAAATGATTCCGCCTTTTGTTTTTTCTTCTGCTTCAGCCGGCTTAACAACCACTCTGTCAGCCAATGGTTTCAGATTAATTTTTGCCATAAGTTACCTCCGTTTAATTAAAAATTTAGATAGGGAAATTTAATAGCACTCATAAAAGTTGAGTGCTAATATAACATTGTTCAAAAATTTTGTCAAGAAATCCGGGCATGTTGTAAAGTGGTTGAAATATCATATTTTAGCTTAAAAATTAAGTTTTTCTAATATAGGAAGTAATTAAGAAATCCAGCTTCAGGCTGAATTTTTAGTATCAATTTCTCATTTGGGAAGGATTTAAAAATTATTCTTTTATTGTTAAGATGTTTGAGACTTTCTGATGTTATTTAATTTTTTCTTTTTAAAACTATCTCTGCATATCTTTTTATTTTCTTATTAAAATTTTTCTTATATGAATTTTAAGCAGGAGTTCAGGCAATTTATTCTTCCGTTGAAGGGATTGGATAAAAAAGTAACAATTATTTTTTTATCCGTGGCCGTACTTCAAACAATTTCATGGTATTTTACTTCAAGACAATTTTTCCGCGATAATTTTTTCCTTCTTTTTGAATCATCCACGGATGTTTATCTGTTTGAGTTTCTTTATTGGTTTGCCGGAGATTTTTTAGTTCTGCTGGTAATTCCATTTTTAATTATTAAGATTTTTTTACGGGAGAAAATTTCAGAGTACGGATTAATAATTGGTAATTACAAAACCGGATTAACTCTTTCTTTTATTTTTCTCGCCGTTATGTTTCCGATCGTTTGGTTTGCTTCCTCCTCGCAATCATTCTCTTCTGCATATCCAATGCTTAATTCAATCAAAGATTCGTGGATTCATTTTTTTATTTTTGAATCCGGTTTGCTATTGTACATGTTTGCTTGGGAATTTATCTGGAGAGGTTTTACACTTTTTGGATTGAAAGAAAAGTTCGGCGCATATTCAATATTTATTCAGATGATTCCATTTGTAATTCTTCATAACGGCAAACCTGAACTTGAAACTTTCGGAGCAATCATTGCAGCAATAGCTTTAGGTGTACTTGCTTTCAGAACGAGATCAATTTTATATGGAGTGCTTACACATTTCGGAGTTATGTTTATGATTGAATTATTTTCTATCTTGCGCTTCAAATCAGGTAATTACGGAACGGGTTTAAATTCATTTATTGAAGTGATGAATCAGCTATTTAATTGATGAAAAGAATTAATTAATTTTTTCACAAACATTATCAAAATTTTTTATAAGGTAGTTTTATGAGATTCTCTTTAAATGTTGATCATGTTGCAACTTTAAGAAATGCACGAGGTGAGATGCAGCCGGATCCTGTTACTGCAGCCTTAATTGCAGAGCAGGCAGGCGCAGATGGAATTGTTGTTCATCTGCGTGAAGACAGAAGACATATAAATGAAAGAGATGTAAGACTGCTGCGTGAACTTCTTACAACAAAACTTGATCTTGAAATGGCAGCAACAGAAGAGATAATTAAAATTGCCTGCGATGTAGTTCCTGAATTAACTACAATTGTTCCTGAGAAGAGACAGGAATTAACTACAGAAGGCGGAATAAATGTAGTTGATAATATTAATCATCTGAGAGATACAATAACAGAATTGCATAATTATGATATTGAAGTTTCTCTCTTCATTGAACCGGAGATAGATCAGATTGATGCTTCGGCAGAGATTAATTCAGATTTCATTGAAATTCATACCGGAGTTTTTGCAAATGCATTATCTGAAGAGGAACAATTTGATGAACTTGAACGGATAAGACTTGCAGCTAAACATGCAAAAAAACTTGGACTTGGTGTAAATGCCGGTCATGGATTGAATTATCAAAACATAAAAATATTCCGCGAACTTTCTGATATTGATGAGGTAAGCATCGGGCAGGCTGTAATTGCGCGCGCGGTTTTTGTTGGAATAAAAGAAGCAGTCCGTGAGATGATAAGGCTGATTGCTTGATTTACTTTTTCATTTTTCTGCAAGTGTAAATTAATCTTAACAGGTGCAGCTCTTCATAACTTATTTCACCGTTATTCTTTTCAAATATTGGTTTCATGCTGATTGATTCTGCATTCCTTAATTCCATAAAAATTTCTTTTTGTTTTGCTTCAGGAATTGAAATCCGTTTTTGTAATTCATCAATGCGAATAATATTTCCTTCATTTACATACCTTGAAAGATGAGCAACAATTGTTTGAATCTGCACATTATATTCTTCTGCCAGTTCATCAATAGATTTACCGGCATTAAATGCTTCACTCACTTCAATATACCGCAGTTTATTTAATTTCTTAATTGAAAATCTTTTGGATTTTTTAGAAACATTTTTGCCCGCATTATATTTTTTGATCAGATCAATAAAAATATGGCCGTATCTTTCAAACTTTCTTCTGCCAACTCCGGGAATTCTTAAAAAATCCTGTTCAGTTACTGGAAAATGAACTGACATATGAACTAACGATTGATCCGTAAAAATGATATATGGCGGAATATCATATTGATCAGCAAGCTGTTTCCTGTTTTTACGCAGAAGTTCAAATAATGCTTCATCATATTTTTCAGAACTTGGTTCTACCTTCTTGTACTTTAATTGAGATTCATTAATCAATCCATAGACTTTTTCATTCCTTAAAAAAACATCGTATGATTTCAAACCAAGTTTTAAGCTGCCGAATTCAATATCCCGTTCAATTAATTTTTTTGAAAGAAGCTGCTGTGAAATAAACTGCCACTGCCTTTTTGAAAATTCTTTTCCAACACCATAAACAGTAAGTCTGTTATGCCCGTTCTTAAAAATTTTTTCAGATTCTGATCCTGTTAATACATCAATAACATAATTTGCGCCGTATATTTCTCCAGTTCGTTTAATTGTTGATAAAAATTTTTGAGCAGGAATTGTTATGTCTGTCAAATCTTTTTCATCGGCAAGACAGTTATCGCACATCAAACAATTTTCCACATTATAATTTTCACCAAAATAAGAAATAAGCGGAATCCTTCTGCAGGCACTATGTTCTGCATATTTTACCATTGCATTCAGATGTTCTTTGGCAGAAAGCCATTCTTTCCGGTCTTCTTTTTGATCAATAAAAAAATTTATCTTTGAAATATCAGAATAACTGAAGAGCAAAAGGCAATCAGCACGCAAGCCATCTCTGCCAGATCTTCCGATTTCCTGGTAGTATGATTCAATATTTTTTGGCAGATCATGATGAATTACAAATCTTACATTGGATTTATTTATTCCCATTCCAAATGCAATTGTTGCAATTATAATCTGAACTTCATCCTTTATAAATAAATCCTGGTTTATATTTCTCTCTTCATCAGAAAGCCCGGCATGATATGGTTTTGTTGAATATCCCATTCTTGATAAATCTTCATGAAGCTCATCCACCTGTCTGCGCGAAAAGCAGTAAATAATTCCTGCTTGATTTTTATGTTCTTCAAGAAAATCAACAACCTGGCTTAATGGATCTCTTTTGGGAATTACGCGCAGAAATAAATTTTCACGGTTAAAACTTGCAACAAATTTTGAAGCATCAACAAGATTCAGATTTCTTTCAATATCATTTTGCACGCGCGGAGTTGCAGTTGCTGTTAGTGCAATACAAACGGCTGAAGGAAATCGTTTTCTCAAACTGCCAAGCTGCCTGTAATCAGGCCTGAAATCATGTCCCCATTCGGAAATACAATGTGCTTCATCAACAGTAATGCAATCTAATTTAACACTGCTTAGTAAATTCTTAATATCATCTTTTGCAAGTGATTCCGGTGCAAGATAAAGCAGATTTACCGTTCCATTTTTTACATTGGTAAAATTTAAGTTATACTCACGCGGAGTTAATGAACTATTTAATAATGCAGCTTTAATTCCAAGTTGCTTTAATTGTTCAACTTGGTCTTTCATTAATGAAATAAGAGGAGAAATAACAATTGTTAAGCCATTATAAATTAAAGAAGGAATCTGGTAGCAAATTGATTTACCGCCGCCGGTGGGCATTATTACCAAAGAGTCCTTTTTATTCAGAACATTTTTAATTATATCTTCCTGCAGCGGTTTAAATGAATCATAGCCGAAGACATTTTTTAATATTAATTTTGCTTTTTCCAAGGGTTGAGTTTACCTGATTTGGTTTGGCTAATATAATAAAATTACAATGCTATGTTGTAATTATTTTTTGATTTCAGTATTAAAAATTGTTTATTCAACCAAATGGGTAGAAAAATAAAAATTCAACCAAAATGGTTGAAAAATAAAAATTCAACCAAACAGGTTGAATTACAGTTTTATATTGGTTAACTTAAATCAAAAAAAATGAAAAGAATAGCAGTAATTGCAGATATAGTTTCTTCTAAAAGAATAAAGAACAGGGCAGAGGTTCAGAAAAAACTTCAGTCTGCTTTCAGAAGAATAAACAAAAACAGCAGTGTTATTTCACCTTATACAATAACACTTGGAGACGAATTCCAGGCAGTGTATGATAAAGCTGATTTTCTTTTTAAAGATATCTGGCAGATAATTTATTCTGTTCACCCGGTTAAGATAAGATTTTCAATCGGTGTTGGAGAAATTTCTACACGGATAAACAGAAAGCAGGCAATCGGAATGGATGGACCGGCATTTTATAATGCGCGCAAAGGACTGGAAGAGTTGAAAAATACAGGATACCTGTTAAACATAATTTTTGAAGAATCAAACAACACTGAGATTTGCAGGCAAAGCCTTTATCTTATTTCACATTTTGCTGAGAACTGGAAAGAAACACGCGTTAAAATTTTAACAATGCTGCATGAAGGATTAATGCCAAAAGAAATTGCCAGCCGCATGGCTGTAACTGATAAAGCTGTTTATAAAAATATAACATCAGGCGCACTGTATGTTGTACTAAATTTAACAACAGAAATCGCTAAACAAATAAACAAATCATTACAAAAGAAATAAGATGGAATTTTTTTACCTGCTTAATACTGCAATGTTTTCACGGTTGTTTTTTTTGTTTAGAGATCAGCCGCTTACTCTGCGCAAATATTTTGTAATGATGTTAATTCAGGTTGTTCTGCTGCTGGCATTCCGGATAAACTTTGGTTTAGTAATTCTTATACTGCTTACTGCTGCAATTAATTATTTGTTTTTTCTTATTGAAAACAGAATTGAAAAATTAAATCTATTCAGATTTTTATCATTCATAACTTTACTAATCATCTTCAGCGTTTTTACTTCAGGAATTTTTGAATTAGAATTTAATTCCGGGTTAATTGTTTTTTTCCATTTCTTAGCCGGAGTGTCAGTTCTATTTAAAATTTTTGAAGAAGGAAATCTCCATACTGCAAATCTGGTTATTACAGGATTACTTTTTCTTTTGAATGAAGTAAATCTTTTCATCCGTTATCTTTTTGAATTATTTGCTGTTGAACCCAAAGTCGAAGAAGAAAGTTCAAATGAAATTGATAGGAAGGAATATAATGCCGGCAGGGTAATAGGAATGCTTGAGCGCGTGCTGATTTTCTTTTTTGTACTGATAAATCAGTTTGCAGCAATTGGATTTATAATTGCCGCAAAAGGATTTACAAGATTTAAAGAACTTGATAAACGTGAATTTGCAGAGTACGTTTTAATTGGAACGTTATTATCTTCGCTGCTGGCAATGGCGGCTGCTCTTCTAATCAAAACCTTAATTGCATATTATTGATGAAACTTCAGCATTCCGCACTTAAAGAAAAATTAGAATACCATTACAAGGCATTTGATAAATCACAAATCTCACCTGATCCGCTTCAGTTTCTTCATTTATTTTCTGATGAAAAAGAAATTGAACTTGCTGGCTTTATTTCAGCCGTGTTTGCTTACGGAAATGTTAAGCAGATAATAAATACGCTGAATAAACTTTTTGCTGCCGGTAATAACAAGCCTTATGATTTTATTCTGAACTCAGGTGCTGCAGAATTAAAGAAATCTCTATCAGGAATAAAGCACAGGTTTTACTCGGAGGATGATATAAATAATTTCTTTCAAACAATAAGAGCGGTGTATAAGAATGAAGAAAGTTTAGAAAATCTATTCATGAAATTTTATAATCCGGATGATAAGAATCTTAAAAATGCTATAAATAAATTTTCAAAATTTTTTCTTGAAAAAACCGGCAGCAAAATTTCACATGGAATAAAATTTATGTTTCCTCTGCCGGAAAAGGGAAGTGCATGTAAACGGATGAATCTTTTTTTAAGATGGATGATTAGAAAAGACGAACTTGATTTTGGTATTTGGAATAAAATTCCGCCTTCAAAACTTGTTATTCCGGTTGATACACATGTTGCAAGAATCTGTAAACAGTTAAAACTTACTTCACGTAAAAATGTAAATTGGAAAATGGCTGAAGAGATTACGGAAAATTTAAAAAAGTTTGATTCACATGATCCTGTTAAATATGATTTTGCAATCTGCCATATTGGTATGAGAAGAATGAATTTCTAAACCTTAAAAAGATTTACAAAATATACTCTCTAAATTTCTTTGTACGAATTCAAATTTAATCCATCGATTCGTAAATCCGCAAATTCATAATCCACCAAATCTCTTGTTGCATTTGTAACTCATTATTCAAATATTCAGAATCGTTTTTAAATAAAATATTACAACCAATTGGGAGCAGCGGCTTATGGCGGAAAACAATACAGCTTCAGGCTTCAAACCTTATATCTCTCCAACAGAAACAATTCCCGAATTTACTTTAAAATCAATCTTACTTGGCGCGTTCTTCGGAATTCTTTTTGGCGCTGCTACAGTATATCTTGCATTAAAGGCGGGATTAACAGTATCTGCATCTATTCCAATTGCTGTGCTGGCAATTTCTATTGGCAGAAAGTTTTTTAAAACTTCAATTCTTGAAAATAATATTATTCAAACAACAGGCTCCGCGGGTGAATCTATTGCCGCAGGGGTTGTTTTTACCTTGCCCGCATTCTTGTTCATGTCATTAAATGAAAATAATGTAAGTGTTGGTGCAGATTATTTTAATTACTGGACAATATTTTTTCTTGCAATGTTCGGCGGTATACTCGGAACTTTAATGATGATACCATTAAGACGTTCGCTGATTGTAAATGAGCATCATACTCTTCCTTATCCTGAAGGTACTGCATGTGCATCCGTTCTTATTGCCGGTGAAAAAGGAGGCAACTTTGCAAAAACAGCCTACATGGGATTATCCGTTGCATTGGTTTATGCATTCTTACAAAAAGTTTTTCATGTAATTGCTGAAGCTCCAAAATGGGTCACTGCACAAACAAATAAGTATTTTCCTTCTGCCACTGTAAATGGTGAAATTACACCAGAATATCTTGGAGTTGGTTATATAATTGGTCCGCGCATTGCAGGCGTGCTTGTAGCCGGCGGAGTGCTTGCCTGGGTTGGTTTAATTCCATTGCTTGCAAGTCTTGTACCCATGGCAACCATTGCAGAGCAACTGGTTAAACTCGGTTACCTTCCGAATCTTACCACACCCGGCGGACCGGGCGGCTGGGATCCTGCAACTCAAACTTTTGCAGATGTTCCTCAGGCAATATACAGAGCTTATGTAAGACAGATCGGCGCTGGAGCTGTAGCAGCGGGCGGGTTTATAACATTAATAAAAACTTTTCCTACAATTATTTCTTCATTTAAAAACAGCATGGCTTCATTAAAAGATAAAAAAGCAAATGTTGCTGTTTCAAGAACAGAAAATGATCTGTCATTCCTTACCGTAATTGGCGGAAGTATTGGGCTCGTTATTCTGATGACTATTCTGCCGCAGATTCCGGGTGATTCTGTTTTTAATAAATTATTAATCGGAATTCTTGTTGTAATATTTGGATTTTTCTTTGTTACTGTTTCAAGCCGTATTGTGGGTATAATTGGTTCCAGTTCAAATCCTATTTCCGGAATGACAATTGCCACACTCATGGGCACAGCACTTGTCTTTATTGCAGTTGGCTGGACCGGTTTAGTTTATGAGCCAATGGCACTTGTTGTGGGAAGTATGATTTGTATTGCTGCAGCTAATGCCGGTGCAACATCACAGGATTTGAAAACCGGTTTTATAGTTGGTGCTACTCCAAAATATCAGCAGATAGCTTTATTTGTTGGCGCCATAGTTTCATCAATTGTTATTGGTGCAACTGTTCAGATACTTGATAATCCTACGCAGGAAATGGCTGCACAGGGCATTACACATGCAATTGGCAGTAATGCATTTCCTGCACCGCAGGGAACATTGATGGCAACATTAATTAAAGGATTACTTTCATTCAATCTTGATTGGCAGTTTGTACTCGTTGGAGTCTTCATAGCAATAACTGTTGAACTCTGCGGAGTAAAATCCTTATCATTTGCAGTAGGAGCTTACCTGCCGCTTTCAACAACCCTTCCCATCTTTGTTGGTGGAGCAATAAAGGGTATCTCAGATTCTGTTGCTAAAAGAAAGGGTGAAACTCTGGAGGATAGTGAACTTGGTAAAGGAAGCTTGTTTGCAACCGGACTTGTTGCCGGCGGAGCATTGTTTGGTGTGATAGTAGCTTTACTTTCTGTGAACGAAGGAATCGAAAATTTCTTAAGAAAATTAAATTTTGAAGAAGGTTTGATTCATTTGCTTGGTGGTTCAGGTTATGAAATTCTTGGTGTTATTTTCTTTGCAGTGATGGGTTATATTCTTTACAGAGTATCCAGAAGAAAAGATTAGAAATGACAGAAGAAATAAAAATTACACGTAATGAACCATCCCCGTTTTACCGGTGGGTGGTTCTTTTTTTTATAAGCCTTGCAATGTTTGGCAATTACTATGTGTACGATAGTATTGCACCTATAGCTGATCTGCTTAAAAGCCAGCTTGGATTTTCCGATGAACAAATTGGCTCGCTCTATTCAGTTTATAGTATTGCTGCCATAATTGTTTTGTTAATCGGCGGATATGTTATAGATAAGTTCGGAACAAAAATTTCTACATTTGTTTTTGCTGTACTTTGTACTATCGCCGCAATACTAACAATGGTTTCTCCTCAAATTGAAATAATGATGGCCGGCAGAGTGCTGCTCGGGCTTGGTGCAGAACCATTAATTGTTGCAATTACAACCGCACTTGCAAAATGGTTTAAAGGAAAAGAGCTTGGTTTTGCTTTCGGAATTAATTTAATGATTGCCAGACTTGGTTCTGTTGCCGCCGATAATTCACCATCATGGGCAAGCGATTATTTTACTGATTGGCAAAGCCCGTTATTTCTTGCTGTTATTATATCCTTAACCTGCATAATTGGTGCAGTTGTTTATTGGGTTATGGAATCTAAAGCTGAAAAAAAATATAGTTTAGGTTCTGCCGGGCAGACAGATAAACTGGATATAAAACAGCTTTACAAATTTAATTTATCTTTCTGGCTGATAGTTGGTTTATGTATAACTTTTTATTCTGCAATCTTTCCATTCAGAACTTTTGCAATTAAATTTTTTATGGAAGCTCATGGTGCCAGCCGTGAAATGGCGGGATTCCTCAACAGCATCCTGCCAACATCTGCAATTATTGCTACGCCGTTATTTGGTTTACTGGTTGATAAGGTGGGAAACAGAGCATTGTTCATGGCATTTGGATCATTGCTTCTTGTTCCGGTTTATCTGCTTATGGCATATACTGATATTTCTCTTTATGTACCAATAATAATGATGGGTGTTGCCTTCTCACTTATTCCAGCAGTTATGTGGCCTTCTGTTGCATATATAATTGAAGAGAAAAGATTAGGTACAGCTTATTCATTGATGACATTAATTCAGCAGATTGGTCTTGCGGGAATGAACTGGCTTATTGGTAAATCAAATGATATTGGCGGCGCAAGTGCTGATAATCCTGAAGGATATAATATTGGTCTTTGGATTTTTTCTATTCTCGGATTTTTGGGATTAATATTTTCTTACTATCTGAGGAAAATTGAAAAAGGTCCGCGAGGGCATGGCCTGGAACAAGTAATCCACTGAGGGATATTCTGATTATTAAAGAGTATTTTTTTAAAATAATTTATGGATTTTCTTCCATAATCATTTCTTATTTATAAAATTGCAGAACTCTTCTGCGCAAAGGTAAATACCTTTTTAGGATTATTATTCTTAAGTTAATAGTCCAATTGAGGATGTATGAAATTTTTAATTTTAACCGGAATAATTTCTTTAACCTTTTGTGTTTCTGCTAAAGCGCAAGCTTTTGGATTTGGCTGTCTCGGCTTTGTTGGCGGTTATGCCGGCTACAGCTATCAAAGATATACTCCAACCGGATTGAATGACTATATAAATGTATTTAATGAATCACAAAATGATTCTCTCGCTTCACCAATGGGAGAATTTGGTAAAGCAAGAGGCTATAGGGTTGGACTGAATTTTTTCCGAGCCAATCTTGAAGGATTTATCCTTACAACGAAAGGATTTTATCAGCACCTGACAGAAAAAAATGAAGCAAGTGTGGGTGAAACTTCAACATCTTTAAAACTGGATATTAAAAGCTGGGGTGTGGGGCTTGATCTTGGAACATCTATAACAGGTGCTCTTAGCTGGAAGGTAATTGATGCAGCAGTTCTTTTCAATTCAGCTACACTAACTAACACTGCAAACGCGCCTGGTACTACAGAAGTTAAAAAATATCAAACGGATGCTTCAGTCATCGGTTATTCAGTTGGAACTGGATTTATTTTAGAGATAGTTGATGAATATATCAGCCTTGAAGGGCTGGCTGGTTATACAGTTTTTAAAATTGATAATGTATCTGATAATGATATTCCATTCCCTGCAGATGAAACTGCTGCCGTTCCGATGAAAAACTTTATTGAATCAGGCGGGTTTAATGCTGTAATTCAAATTAATATTGGTTTTCCATTATAACAGATAGAATTTTTTATGAAAACAAAATTAGATACTGCTTCCATCACCGCAATAAAAACATGTATGGGAGTAAAGAAGAATGAATCCATCCTGGTAATTACAGATGAATTAAAAAATGAGATTGGTTATTCACTGTATAAAAATGCAGTAGAGCTTGGATACAAAGCATTGTTTGTTGAAATGAAATCAGGGAAAATTAATGGGGAAGAACCCCCGGCTGAAGTTGCTGATCTTATGCAAAAATTTGATGTGGTTTTTTGCCCAACTGCAAAATCATTAACACATACAGATGCAAGAAGAGCGGCATCAGCAAAGGGTGTACGCATTGCTACCTTTCCGGGAATTACCAAAGATGTAATGATCCGCGGAATGAATGCAGATTATAAAAAGATTTCTAAGCTTACAATTAAATTAGCGGGTATTCTAGAAGGAAAAGAAAACGTGCGTGTTACTTCACCATCCGGCACTGATATTTCTTTCAGTATAAAAGGAAGAAAAGCTTTTGCAAGCAAAGGATTATTCCATAAAAACGGTGAAAGTGGAAATCTTCCTACAGGTGAAGCATTTATTGCTCCGGTTGAGGGTACAGCCGAAGGAGTTTTTGTTGTTGATGGTTCAATGGCATCATTAGGATTGATTAAGAATGCCAATCTTACTTTTGAAGTTCAGAAAGGATTTGCCGTCAAAATCACCGGGGGCACATTAGCAGCAAAATTAAATAAACAGTTAGATAAGATAGGAAAAAATGCACGGAATATTGCTGAATTTGGAATTGGTACAAATGATAGTGCAAAATTAAGCGGAATTTTACTGGAAGATGAAAAAGTAATGGGCACAGTTCATATTGCAATTGGAAATAATGTATCCATGGGCGGAAGCATAAATGTTCCGATTCATCTTGACGGAGTCATCAAAAAACCAACAGTTTATTTGGATGACAGAATAATTATGCAGGATGGAAAGCTTTTTGTTAAATAAATTTTCTTTAATCCCTTTTTCTTCTTTTATAAAGTATATAAATTAGAAGAAAAAATTTTTATACTTGCACGCCAAAAGCAATTGTAAGTATCCCCCTTTGAACCAAAAAATTCAAAATTATTCATCCACAAAAAAATTTAATTAAATACTATTGCAATTTATATTGTTTTAAATAGTTAATGATTCTATTTTTGAGTTCGAAATTTAACAGAGTGTCATTGCGGAAAATATGGTTCAAAAATTAACTACCTGCTTTTTAATTGAGTTCTCACCAACAAAACAAAAAAGTTTTTATGAAAATTAATTTCCTTAAACTATTTCTCTTAGCTGTATTCCTGGTTACAGTACCTGAAATTTCCACCGCACAGAATTTTATTGAAGATACAACCTTTGTTGATAATGCTGATTCATTAAATTCGGTTGCAGTTGATTATAAAACTTCACCTGGTATTCTTCAGCTAGAAACAGGCGAGAGAGAAAACCTTGCCAGAAATCGTTTTGCTTATCTTGTTTACCAGGCAAATCCTCCGGCAGATACATTGTGGAGAGTAGGGCAGCGTGTAATTGATGGTAACAGTACAACCTTTATTTCAATACCTTCACTAATTCTTGGCGGAAATAATAATCTATCCTATATTGTAATTGATCTTCAGGCATTCAGAACGGTTAAACGTGTAGTGCTTCGTACCTATGCTGGCAATCCGAATTTAAGACCACTGGCTTTTTCCATCTACGCCGGTGAAGATACTGTTACTATGGAAAAAGTGTTTGAAAATATAAATAATGAAGATGTTAATGCTGAAGCAACTTTTAATCCTACTATTGCACGTTATGTAAAAGTTGTATTTAATGTTATTGCAACAGATAGAAACTTAACAATTTCTGAGATTGAAGTTTATGGAGAAGGTTTTTTACCTGAAGGTGTTTTCTATTCTAATATAAAAACTTTACCAAAGAGAGTTAATTTCTCCACCTTTGAATATGGAGGTGATGTTCCAAATGGCACTACCGTTGATTTTTCTTTCCGGACCGGAGATTCACCCGAGCCTGATACATTATGGAGTGAATGGTCGGAATATTCTTCCATTCAGAATTCACTTTTTTCTGTATATGAGCCGCGGCAGTATCTTCAATACAGAGTAAAATTAACCACTTCCAATCTTTTCACTCCGCAGGTTGACTATATTAGAATAAACTACGATACTGCAAATGTTGCAAGTGTAACGAGTTCAAAAATTTCACCGCAGTTTGCCACAATACTTACCGAAAATGAATTTACACTTTCTGTAACTGCTCAATTTGCTGAAAGTGATCATGGCATCGATACATTAAGGATTTCCACGCCATCACCGGTGGAATTGTTAGGAGTTACTCTTAATGGTACACCTGCATCATATCTCTCTAATGTTGATGCAAATGAATTAGTACTCGTTTTTAATTCTACAATAAAAACAAATTCCACAATTGATATTGTATTTAAGACAACGCCGTTTTTAGGTATAAGCCCGTATCAAGTTCTGGCAAGCAGTAAATTGGTTGCAAATAATCCGCAGCGAATAGATGCGCCCATTACAGATAATGTTGCAAGCTGGAGTATTATTACAGTTGGCGTACCGGAAAAATTAATCATTTCTGCAAAAGCAGATCCAAATCCGTTCACACCAAATGGTGATGGAAAAAATGATGTAACCAAATTTAATTTCTTCCTCGGTAATGTTGGTGAGCCTAATAATCTTATTGGTACGCAGATAAGAAATCTGAGCATTAAAGTATATGATTTAACCGGAAAGCTTGTAAAAACAGTGTTTGAAGATGCAAGCAGAGCTTTTGCATATATCTCAAGCAACGCTATTGAATGGGATGGGAGAGATGAAGACGGAAAACTTCTAAGACCGGGAGTTTACATTTATCAGATCGTTGTTGACAGCGATAACGGCGGCGAATCTGAAGCACGAACAATTGTAATTTCTTATTGAAATATTATTGAGGCAAACGTGAGATTATTTTACTATCTATTTTTAATTCTGCTGATTGTAACACCTGTTAAGGCAGGCGGATTTGATGATCTTGGCAATAGCGCCCGCGCAGTCTCACTCGGCGGAGCCTATATTGCTGTAGCTGATGCACCTTATGCTGTATTTTATAATCCTGCCGGAATCCACAGGCTGAAAACTCTAAATCTTTCAACCACATATTCTAATCTCTATCCCGGTGTTGTTGATGACAATTTGAATTACTTTGCTTTCAGCGGAGTAATACCAATGAGTTTTCTGGGTGAACTGGGAGTTGGAGCTACCTTCCTTAATTCAAATAATTGGCAGGAAAATATGCTTATCGGAACTTACGCAAGAGAGATTTACAAATCTTTTGCAGTTGGAGGAAGTTTCAAACTTTTAAGATGGGCATCCGAACCCGCACCGGGTGAAGAAGGTTTATCGTATATCGGCTTTACATTTGATGCCGGTGCACATTATACTATTTCAAATGTTCTCGAACAATCAGATTTACGCATAGGTTTTGCAGCAAGAAATATTACTCAGCCGAGCATTGCCAACAATGGAAGCAGCGATGGTAATCTTCCAATGGAACTTGGAGTTGGTCTTGCCTTTGTTTCTCACCTGTACAATTACCTGATCGCTGTTGATGCAGTTAGAGTTGAGGATACATACATGATAAAAACAGGCGCAGAATTTACCGGCTTAAGAGAGAATGTATTTGGTTATAGAACTGCATTCCTTATTCGTGCCGGTTATGATAGAATTGTTGGAAACAGTTTGTTTAAACAAAGCGGAATTAATGGAGGCTTCGGGCTTAATGTGGAAAACCTAAGTATAGATTATGCTTATGTTTTCCCTCTTGAGCTTGAACAAGTTGGGGGAAGCCACAAACTTTCTCTCAGTTATAACTTCAATTTATAAGTTTGTCTTTCGGAGGAAATTTTGAAAAAATATTGTTACTGTATTTTTCTTTTAATCTTACTTATCAGTTTCTCTGATGTTGCTTTTCCCCAGTTCATTGCAAATAAAGGAAGCGGCTCCAGTGAAACCTACAGGAATTTCGCTGGAAGAAACTATGAAAACTATACTACTACCTTCATAAAGAAAAAATTCTTCGATAATTTCGGAAACTTCCTTATTGAAGGTACAACTGTTTATGAATTATCTGAAATTCAAAGCCAGCAGACAGGTGAAGATATAATAGGCGGACAAAGTGATATTATCAAATCAAGATATTACAGCACCTACTTTAATAACCTTGTTATAGGAAATGATACTTACGGCGGATTTGAAACACGTTTGATGGTAGGTGATGCTATCCGCACTAAATTTACAGACCTTACTCTTAACAAAGCTCGTTTTAATGGAATCAGGTGGGATGCCGGTACTACTAAATACCGCGGTACTGTTATTGCTTCCAGAATTTCAGATCCTATCAGATTCAGATTTGATAACGTTTTAACCGGTACTGATGGTGTTAGAAGAATCCGTGATTGGACGCAGTATCTCTTTGGCGGGCATTTTGAAACAGATATTGGCGATATTCTAACACTTGGAGTTACCTATGTTAATCAGCATCAAAGAAGAAGCAGTATTGATAGTAAAGAAGCATCGCTGAAAGGTGTTGTTGCAAATGCAATTCCACGTGTAATTTTTGTAAGAATAAGTGATGATTCACCGGGTGATAATTCAGGACCAATTATCTTTGGCCCGCCAATGATAATCATAAACGGGCAGCCAAGAGCAACAAAAAATCTCGTATTCCAAAGCCCGGCACCCGGAACAGTTTCTTTAGATCAGCCGATAAACTACTGGATATTAAGAGATAAAGATATTCCTCAAACAACTTCATTGCCAGGCGGCGGCTTTACTATTAACGATAAAAATTTCTACACCGGTGCAGATACTACGAGTTATTCACGCTATACAAATTACGCATTCAGATATTCTGTAAGCCCCCCTGCTTATCCGTTTATGATATCAAGCAGCCAGAGGGAAAATCTTGTTTACGCATTTGTTATTCCAGAAGGTGCACAATCTGTACAATTTCATATAACGCTCGCTAATGATTACAAAGTTGAAACTGCACATGATTATGTGAATATGTCTGATACTTATGGTGGTGCTGCATTCAGTTCTCACAATGATAGTCTTCAGCTTGGAACACCAACACCTTTCTTTGTGCGTGCGCAAGCTGAGGGTAATGTCAGAGATGGAAGTAACAAAAGGGTTGTGGTTGTTAATTATGGATTATCATCCGGTATGTCTGTTTATGGTTTGAATTTTAAATTTAAATGGGGCGGGTTTGATATTGAAGGTGAATTTGATGAAAGCGTTGATTACATGAAGTATCCGCTTCTTGCAGGCAACAGATTTGAAAGCAAAGGCCGTGCATGGTTTTTAAGAGGCAAAAAAGAATTCGGAAGATTTACACTTGGCGGGGAGCGTTATCATATTTCTCCCGATTACATTACATACCTGAATACTTATGTAATGGAGAATTCTTATTATGCTTCACCAGGTGAAACAGGAAGGATTCCAATTCCTAATCCTATCCTTCCGGACTTTCTTGGATTTGACGGATCATATGTACCGACGCGAAATACAGCTTTATTCCCCGGCGGTGCATTTTATCCATTGGTTGATGATAACGATGATAACGACCGTTATGAAGACGGATTTTATCATTACGATGTTGTAACTACTGATATTAATTTAAAAAACAGGGATGTTATAAACGGCAATGGGGATTACTTCAAACTTGGTTATAGACAAAATACCAATGAATTAAGAAGTCTGCAGGAAATTGTTAGAAGACCTGATACTGGAATTTTCCCCGGAAAAGATAGAGATAATGATGGTATTCCGGATGATGACAGAAACGCAGATGGTATACCGGATTTCTCTCAGGACTTCCTAACATATTATGCTGATCCACCCAGCCTTGATTATGGTGATGATTGGAATAATAACGGTGTAATTGATCAGCAGGAAAATGATATCTTACCAGATTATCCTTATGAGCCGGATATTGATGGTTACCATATTTTTACTCAGTTAAATGTGCTGGATGGATTGAGATTCTCTATAGGTAAAATTAATGAACGCGCGATTATACGCGGCGGAATAAATGATGTTAATTATTTTAAAACAGAATACTTCACTTCTACTCCAAAATTTGGCTCTTTCAGAATATTTTATGTGATGAAACAAGTGCAGGATAATATTCAAAACAACGGTTATCAATTTAAAGGAGTAATAACAACATCCGATCCTTATCCTGATTATGTTGAAGATCCTCTAAATTACAGGAACTCACTTGTAAATTCACTTTACCTTGGAACAACTTATACTCAAATACGCAATGTTAATATTGAAAATAATATAAGAGTAGAACTTAACAAACAGTTTGCTATCGGAAATAAGAGCAATGCTTTTCTTCCTGAAGCAAGATTGCTTGGCGATCAGGTTCCGGGAAGAATTGTATTCTGGGGAATTGTAAATAAGATTGATTACACGTTCTCAATGCTTAATAATTCATTAAGAATTAGTCCGCAGTTAAAAATTCGTACTGAAAAAACAAAAAGAACATCCGAAGCAAGAAACTCTAATACAGATGTTGTGGATGTAGTTGAACACCGGCAGGAAATTATTCCGATTATAAGGGTTGATTATAATCTTACAGAAAATACTGCACTAAGATTTGGTGTTCAGGGATTCACATTCTTTAAATTAACAGATTTCTTCCTTCACAGAATCAGAAACTTTAAAGATAATGTTGGAAGCCAGAACAGAAGCACAATTGCTTTTTCAATAAGTAATAAATCTCAGTACGCGGGTTATAATATTGTCCTTGATTTTGGATTTAAATCTACATCAATTTCGTTCTTAAGACCTGAGGACAGAAATTTAGGAAATCAGGAATCGACATTATTCTTTTCGGTTTACGCAGGATTTTAATACAGGTTAAGTCACTATGCTCTGGAAATTAATTATCATACTTGGTGCGGCAGTTGCAAGTTATTTTGTCCCCACTCCGCTGGAACTTCAGAAGGAGTTTGTATCCGGGCAGAATTTCTATGCATCCGGCAATTTTGATAAAGCTATCAAACAGTATGATATTATTATTAATACACAATCTCCTTTACTCGATGAAGACAGCGTAAAAGTTGAGCTTCTCAGCGGGGAATTAGTAGTTGGCGTTGTTGCGGCTGCTTATTATCAGAAAGCAAATGCTTTAAAGAACCTGGAAAATAAAGACGGCGCAATTAAAATATTCCGCATTGTTGAAGCAAGGACCGATGAACCAACTCTTTCAGCACTTTCACAATTTCAGATTTATGATATTTATTACAGGCTTGCTAAATATGATTCTGCAATTATTGAGGCAAAAAAATTAGTACAGAAATATCCTACAGATCCAAAGTCTGAAAATGCTCTTTACGATATTGGCTGGGCTTACAAGGAATTAAATGATCTAGAAAAAAGTAATGAAGCATTAAAGCAGCTGCTGGAGAAATATCCCGAAAGTAAATACGTACCCAACACGCTGTATCAGATTGCAGAAAATTATTTTGAGATGAAGGATTATGATAACGCAATTCTTTTTTGGAATGACCTTGTAACAAGATTTAATCCTGAATCATTCCAGCAGCAGGATTGGGAAAATGTACAATTAAAATCAGTAAGAGAACGGCAGATTTTTGAAGCAACTGCAGGGCGTGAAACTGATGAATCCATTCTTGAACTTGTTGCAAAAGCTCAGGTTAAAATTGGCGATGCGTATAAAAATAAAAAAGCATATTATGAAGCAATGAATCATTACAGGAAGGTTGTTGTAACATACTCACTGCTTCCGGTGCTTGTTGAGGTTTCATACATAAAAATGGCTGAATATACTCTTGAAGAAAAAGGAATAGATTCAGCAATTGTTGTTTATCAATCGGCAATTGATGAAAATTTTGCAAACAAAGAGCTTCAGGCAAAAATGCAGTATAAAATTGCCGAAACATATCAGAATAATAATCTCTTTGAAAAAGCTGCTGATGCTTATGGTTTTTATGCAGCAGGTTATGCAGAAGTTGCTGATTTAATTAGTTTCCCTGTTGAGAATTCTTTGTATTTCAGAATTATAAATCTTTTTAATGCTGAACTTTTTGAAAAGACGATAACCGAGATTGATTCTTTCATTGTTAAATATCCGGCAAGTGAATATAAGATCGATCTGATTTACCTAAGCGGTAATTCATATTTCTCTTTAAAAGATTATGATAATGCAAGAATGAAATTTGAAGAGGTGATTGCAGAGGACAGCGAAAGCTCTCAGGCCGCTTTAGCAAGTATTTACATTGGCAGACTTTATTATGAACAGGAAAAATATTCAGAAGCCTCAGATGTTTTGAGATCATTTATTGAAAAAGGAGCTTATCCCAAATTTAATGATGAAGCAAACTATTATCTCCTCCAGGTTTATTATGATGCCGGTACATATGATTCAATTCCAGCCGTATTTAACAGTATAAATATTACTTCCCCTTACTTTGTTCCTTCAGTTATTAAAACTTCAAAGTCTTTTATACTAAATAAAAAATTTGATGAAGGTGAGAAGTTCATAACCCGGCTTGTTGCAGCTGCGGATTCTGTTAAGGATTCAGTTTACTTTCTGCCTGAGGCACACTATTCACTTGCTGATCTTTACATAAATACAAAAAGAAATGAACTTGCAGTGCCGGAATTAACTAAAATTATCGATGACCCGAAATCAAACGAGTTACTTAAGCTGCAATCGCTTTATTTAAGAGGAACACTTTACAGCCAGCAGGGAAATTACACAGCCGCAATAAAAGATATTGAAGAAGCATTGAATGATCCGAAGTTTAAAGAACGGATGGAATTGCTTGTGCCAAATGCACGCGGAAGACTTGCAACTGCTTATGTTAATGCAGGACAGCTTCAAAAGGGAGTTGATATGATGCTCAACTTCATTAACTCCGCTGCTGATTCAATTGAGAAAGCACGCTATACTGTAGCTCTCGCTGAAGTTTATTATGATACTAAAGATTTTAAAAAAGCAATTTCTTACGGAGAGAAAGCACTAACACTGGCGGGAGATGATGAACAGCTATACACTCATGCTGTTTACCTTATTGCTACCAGTTATAACTTTACAAATGAATCTATAAAGGGAATTAATATTCTTAACAAAGCATCAGAAAAATTTCCTGAAGCATCAAAAGAATTGTTTTTTAATTACGCAGTTAATTTATATGATAATGATTATCTGCGCGATGCAATTGAAGCATTCACTAAATTCATTGATAAATATCCTGATGTTCCTGAAAAGAAAAATTCAATGTTCTTTATCGGCTACGCTTATTACAAACTGGGAGATTGGGAACAGAGTATTGAATCGTTCAGGAATTACATTAAAGAATATCCTGAAGATGAGTTCGCTGCGGAATCACAATTCAATATTGGTGAAGCATATTATAATTTATCAAGATTTGGTGATGCAGCAGCCGAGTACAGAATTGTTCAGACCAAATATCCTAAAAGTGATTTTGCACCCGCCGCTTTGTACAATGAAGCATGGGCTTACTATCAGATGAAGGAAATCGATAAGATGATTATTCCGCTTCAAAGATTGATTAATGAATATCCTGATAATCATCTTGTGCCTGAAGCTCAATTTACAATCGGTGATTATTACTATAACAAGAAAGAATATGTAAAAGCATTAATAGAGTATAAAAATTTTATTGATAGATTCCCCGATCACTATAAAACAGAAGAAGCAAAAAGTTTTATAAAAGAATTATCACAAATTGATGCCTTTAAAGAATATCAAAAAGCAATTGTGCGTTTTGATAAAAAAGATTATAACGGAGCAATTGCAGATTTGCAGAAGGTAGTTGATTCATACCCTGATACGGAAGTTGCAATGGCATGTGAGGCTAATATTGCATCCGCTTATGAACAACTTGGAAATAAAAACAAAGCAGTTGAGCTTTATAGAAGTATAATCAGCAAATATAAAGATCATCCCGCCGGCTCAGGGGTGGTATATTTTTCACAGCAGCATCTTGAATGGTTAGGATATGAAGCCGCTGAATAAACTATCAAACATATTCGAAAAATTTGACGCCAGAGCTTTCAGTAAACTGGTGTTTGATTCTTCACGCTGGAGAATTTATTACAAGCGCGCATTTACATGGGGTGTGCTGTTATCAATTATACTTCACCTTATTGTAATCGGCTGGGTTTATTTCTTTTCTGAAAAGAAAGATGCCCATGAAAAAACAGTTAAGATCAAAACTTATTATGAAAAAATACCGCCGCCGATTAAATATGAACCAACACCGCCAAAGCTTGCAAAATCTTTTGATCTGTTAAAAGAGCAGCAGACTGCAACTGAAATTCAGCCGAGAGAATATTCAATGTCTGAAATTGATGTTCAGGAATTGAGAACAGAAATAAGACCAAATATTGGATCATCCGGCGCAGGGCAGGGAAGTGTTTTCCACGGAGCTTTAACATCAAGTGAAACAGGCGGTGCAGAAGGCTGGTCTATTCCCGGCGGTACCAGAAGCTATGGAAGAAGTCTTGGCAGAGGCGGAACGGGAGGATTATTCGGCAGAGACGATGGCGGAATGGATTTTGGTCCCGATATTTCTTCTGAAGTTATTAACTCAAGATCATCCGCACGTGGAACTGAATCTCTAAAAGACCAGCTTATTGATTATACAAACTTCCAGGATAGATTTGAAGCGATGGTGATACAGGGGAAAAACAAAAAAGATATCAGAGGATTTTTGAATTTCTACCAGCTTCAGTACCGCGGTGCTAAACTTGCAGCAAATGGTGAACCCGGCTGGAACGCAGTCCCAAATGCTCTTCATGCACTTGTTGAATATGCTGAATCAAAAACCAAGCTTGATATTGTTATGAAAGGCAGCATCCGTCTTGATGATGATTTGATTCTTGAAATTCCTATGATTTATATGATGGGCTCTGAAGCCGCACCTCTTTATTCTGAAGTTGAAGTGAAAAATCTTGAAAAATATCTGCGCAACGGAGGATTTTTATTTATTGATGATGGATTTGCTGCAAGGTGGGGTCCATTCAATCAAAAAGTAAGGCAGATGATTGAAGATGCGCTTGGTTATGATGCTGAATGGGAAAAAATTCCGAACAATCACTGGTTGTATCATTGCTGGGAAGATTTCTCCGGCCCGCCTGCGGGTGAAGATGAAGCAAGGCCAAATCCTGATCATGAAGTAAAAGAAAGATATAAATATCTTGAAGGTATTTTCTTAAACGGCAGACTTGCTGTTCTGCTAAGCAGTAAAGGATATTGTAAAGCCTGGGGCGAATGGCCTATTAGTCCTCCAAGCCGCGGAGGCCCTCAGGATAATGTTAGACAGCTTCAGTTTGGTTTAAATGTTGTTGTTTTTGCTTGTACTCAAAAAGGCGGAATTATTGATCTTAACAACAAGAAGCTTGCAGCAGAAAATCAGTAAGAAAATTTTTAAGTAAAGTTTAAAATATATTTCCAATAGTTAGTATAAAGGAGCTACATAGATATGAAGCAATCGTTATTTATAGTTGTGCTCACGGTTTTTGCCCTGGTTGCAGCATTCCTCATTTACTATTTGATATTCGGTGATCCATCCAATTTTAAAGATGGTGTTGCACGCGAAGTTCCAATAAACCTGATGGGACAGGTTTACACCGGAGGTCCGCTTGTATCTATTCTTGTTGCCCTCTCAATTATGGATTTTGCTATAATTATTGAACGGGCAATATCATTGAAGAAAGCAGGCGGTAAAGGGTCTAATAATGTTTTCTTTAAAAAAGTTTTGGATCAGCTTCGCAGCGGAAATGTTGATGAAGCATTAGAAACCTGCCGGAAGCAGAAAGGTTCTGTTGCTAATATTATTTGTGCCGCACTTACAAGATATAAAGAAGTTCAGGGTACTGGTACAGTCGAAGATGAGGAGAAAAAGCTTGCCGAAGTGCAGCGCGCTATAGAAGAAGCAACAATGCTTGAAACTCCGCTTCTTGAAAAAAATCTGATTGCTTTATCTACTATCGCTTCAATTGCTACAATGGTAGGATTGCTTGGAACTACAATCGGAATGATTCGTGCATTCAAAGCTCTTGCTCAAGCCGGTGCACCTGATGCATTAGCACTCGCAACAGGTATTTCTGAAGCGCTTATTAATACTGCCGGAGGATTATTCGTTGCTATCCTTGGAATTGTGTTCTACAATGTATTTATAAATAACGTTGATAATTTTACATATATGGTTGATGAAGCATCTTTCAACGTGATATCGATTTTAAGGAACAAATAATTTTATGCCCAGAATTAAAAAAGCAAGAGTAAGCATTCGTATAGATATGACACCGATGGTGGATGTAGCTTTTTTGCTTTTAACATTTTTTATGTTAACCACACAATTCAGGCCCCCTGAAGAAATTCAGGTTATTTTGCCGGATTCACATTCCCAAAGCAAGCTGCCTGAAACAAATGTTATGACTATTACTATTGGAGAAAAGGGAAGAATATTCCTCGGATTCGATTCACAGTTTTTAATGGATCAATTATTCGGTGAAGCTGCACAGGGAAAACGTTCAATGGAAGTGCGGCTGGAAACATTGCCTGATCTCATAACCCAGGCAAGGATTAATAATCCTAAACTTGAAACTGTTATTAAAAGTGATGCAGAATCTGAATACGGTGTTGTATCAGATGTAATGCAGGTTCTGCAGGAAAATGCAATTTCCAAATTTGCAATGGTTACAAATCTGGAAATGCCTAAAAAATAAATGGAGTAGTTGATGGCTGGTGATGCCGGTGGCGGCGAACAGAGACGATCGCATAGTAAAAAGAAGAAAGGACGCCCTAAAAGAAGGATGGGAATCAGGATGGACATGACACCAATGGTGGATGTTGCATTCCTTCTTCTTACATTTTTTATGCTTACTACTGTGTTCAGAAGACCGCAGACTCTTGAAATAAAATTACCGCCGAGCAGCACAAATGTTCAGGTGGCAGCAAGCAATCTGCTTACAATAAAAGTTGATGCGGACCATAATATTTATCAAAGTGTTGGACTTGAGACGCCAAAGAGAATTGAATTCAGTGAGCTGCCGGCATTCTTTAAAGAAAAAGCTGCTTATGATCCGAACATAATTATTCTTGTAAAACTGGATAGAAAAGCAAAATACCATTACATGGTTGATATTATTGATGAATTAAATCTTGCAAAACTTGCACGTTATTCTGTTGGAATTTTAACTGAACCGGAAATAGAGGAATTGAAGAAAGTTCAGTAATGAAAAATTTTATTCTTCCGCTCCTTTTTGTTCTTTTTTTTATTTTGATTAACGGCTGCGATGAAAGACCCGAATCACCTGTAAAAGGCAGCCTGGTTGTTTATGCTGATGAGTCAATTTTCCCGATCGCTAAAATTCAGGTTGATACTTTTCTGGTATTATATCCTGATGCAAAAATCGATTTAATTGAAGTTACTGCACGCGAAGGTATTGCAAAAATTATAAATGATAACGCAGAGATTTTTATCAGTTCACGTGAGTTTAATGAAGAAGAACATCAGGCAGTAATTCAGAATAATCTTGATATTAAAACAATGAAATTTTGCTATGATGGAATTGCAGCAATTACTTCTTTTGAAACCCAGCTTGAAAATATTGGTTTTGATCAGCTTAAGGATTTGCTGAGCGGAAAGTTCTCGCAGGTGTCAACAGTTGTGCCGGGTAAAAATTCAGGTGTGTATGAATATCTGAGCAGAGAAGTTCTAAACGGAAATGAATTAAAAAACTCTGAGATCCTGCAGAGTGAAAAAGAAATAATTGAAACGGTAAGATCGGATATTAATAAAATTGGTTTTGTTGGATTCAACCTGCTGAACGATTCCTCGCAGGTTAGAATATTAAATCTTGGATTAAGAGCGCAGGGCGGTTTAAAAGATTCATATCTTGAGCCGCATCCGGGTTATTTTGTGCAGAGGCTTTATCCGTTAAGCAGAACTTGCGTAATCTTTTTAAATGAAGTTAATATCGGATTAGCTTCGGGCTTTGCAACATTCTTAACAGGAAATGATGGACAGAAAATAGTTCTGGATAATAATCTGGGACCGGCAGCAGTTCCGGTAAAAGTAGTTCAATAAGTTTTAGTTTACAAATTCAAAATAAATTATGAAAAAATTTTTAGTACTGTTTTTTACTGCATTAACAATTGCAGGATGTAATTCCGTTTATGAGTATGTTTTTCTTCCTCCGCCGCGTGTTGAATATACGCTGGTTCCCGATGAATCAATCATGGCAAGTTTGAATGATTCAAGTTATTACATTTCAAAGGATGGAACAACTGTAGGATACGATGCAAAGAACTGGAAGATTGAAATCAAGTACATGTCAGATTATCAATTGAATAATTTTGAATTTCCTGAAGAATCTGATGATAAAGAATTATCAGGCAATCCGTACACATACGGCAACTGGATTGACCCTGAACTCGGATACACGCCAAGAAAGTTCACAGTATTCAAAGTTACTGTTTACAATTACACAGGCTCAAAACTTAATTATGATCCTGAACTCACTGTGCTTGAAACAGACCGTGGTGATTATTTTCATGCTTATGCACGTGAACAGAAGAACTCAAAATATTACAGTATAGAAGAGTATTACAAAAAACGTAAAGGCAGCAGCGGCGTTGATGAAGAAATTTTTGAAACACGTATGGGTATTGCACGCCGTACAATGCTTTATTACGGAAAACCAATTTATAAAGGTGATAGCCGTGATGGATTGATTGTGTTTGATCCAATAGTTGATAATGTTGAGAAGCTTAAAATATCAGTGAATGATTTTATAATCGGCTATGATGAAAATAATGATCCCAGCGATTTCATTGACTTAACTTTTTATTTTAAGCAGGTGCCTTTCCAGCCTGATAAACCGGATACAACAACAATTGCAACTGCATCTGCTGATACTTCCGGAAGAATTAAAGGTGATTTTACACTTGCACAAATTAAGTATGCAATAGAAGCAACTAACCAGCGCGGGCAGGGAGAATTCTGGAATCCTGTTCCAACCAGCCTTTCATCGCTTCTTGCTTATGCAGAACAAAATACTGAACTGAACACCAAACTTGTTCAGGGCACTTTTGACGAAGACCAGGTAATGAAAGCTCAACTCGCTGTAATTCTTGGCGGAATGGCAAAACCTGATTTAAGTGAAAGCGTTGCAAGTTCATGCGCTGAATATATTGAAGAAGGCGGAGTTGTTTATATGGATAATTCATATCAAAACAGGGATTATGCATATAATAAAGTTGCGGATGATTTTATGCAGAAGGTAAAGAACCGGTTATCGGGAAAAACAGAAATTAAAAATATCAGTCTCGAGCATCCGATCTTCAATATTTGGCAAAAGCTTAACAGGCTGCCGAGAGGATATGATGAACATGTTTTATCTTCCGGAACAATAGATTCAATTAAAGGATTGTTTCTTAATGAAAAACTCGTAATGATAATTTCAGCAAAGGGATATCCTGTAATGTGGAGCGAAGACAGCGGAGCCAATTATGATACAAAGGAACCGCGGATTTTCGGATTAAATTTAATTGTCTATTCATATAAAAATTAAAGAATAAAAATGAAGCAAGCGAAACTATTTTGTATTACACTCTTCGTCTTAATATTCTTCTCAGCTAACTTACTTAAGGCGGTGAATAAAGAATCCTCTGATGCAGCAGAGCCGGAAGTAAAATCCAAATTGGAACTTTTATCTGCTGTTACGAAAACAGAACCTGCAGCACCATTTATTGATTTCAGTTCACGCAGAACAAAATCTATTATTTACTCTACATTCGTTCCGGGTTCCGGCCAAACCTTTCTTGGAAATGAATTGAAAGGAATTGGTTTTACGACTGCATTTTTTGGAACTGCATTAACTGCAATTCTGGCACATAATAATATGATTGGAAGAGACGACAGAATTCAGGCATTAACTCAAACATATCTTACTACCGGTGATTATAAAACTGCTGAACAGGTCTGGGCACAAATAAAATTTGAAGAAGGCAATAGAGATAATGATCACAAAAGAAGACAAATATTCAGTTATACCGCTTTGGGGGTATGGATTTTGAATATGGTTGATGTAATTTTCTTTAGTGAAGATTTTGGTGCTGATGAGTTTTCATCAAATAACCCGGGCTTTAATTTAAATCTTAGCTCTGCTGCGGATTTAACAGGTATTGAACTTAAATTTAATCTTCCATAATTTAACTTTGATTTTACACATGATAACTACATTAAAATTTTTACCGGCATTTTTTCTAATAACTATATTATTACTCAGCTGCACGGAGCCTGAGGAAATAATTTCTCCAACTCATTACAGCCGCGTACCACGCCCTCAAAATTTGAGTGCAACGGTTGACACAACTGATTCAGGTACAAAAAGAGTTAGTATTTCATGGACGGTACCAACAACAGAAAACCTGAGGAATTTTGAATTGTACAGAGCAAAAAATATAAATATATCATTTGCATCACGTGTTATCACAGAGGAATTATCTTTTGTGGATACTAATTTTGTTGCTGCCGACAGCGTTGCGTTTTATTTTGTACTACCTAATGGTGTTGACCGCTTTGTAGGACAAGCATCAGATACTTTACGGGTAAGTCTAAATCAATAATCTATTTCTTCATTTAAACGGAGGTTAGAATGAAACAAATGTACCTTATGATCATCCTTACGGTTGGTGTCTTTATGTTTGCATCAGTCGAGAATTTAGGCCAACAGGTTCTCGATAGTGCAAATGTAATTACCACGGATAATTTGGATGATAACAACCTTGGGACGGATGCAGTGCCCGGTACAAACCTGAGCGGCCCCAATTATAAAGAGTATCCCTCTTTTCTCTCTGAGGCAACGATATCCGATGGTTGGTGGACAAATACAATCGGACACGGCGGAAACCACAGAAGATCAACAAGACAAGGATCAGGTAATTCCGTGGGAAGTCGTGCAGTTTTCTCTTTTGATGTTCCTGTAACTGATCATTATGTGGTATATCATCATATGCCTTTTTCAGGTAACTCTTCACCAAGAGTAAATGTTAAATTCTACAGATTTGGTGAATCAGAGCCAGTTGCAAATTTTTATTACAATGAAAGAAACAATAACCTCGCTGATTCAAGAGGAAGCTGGTATCCTTTGGGTATTGTTGAAGTATTTTCTTCAGACAGTGCTTTATCAGTTGAGCTTGGATTAGATTCTACAGGACAAAACGTACTAAGAGTTGATGCAGTTAGAATCCTCCGTAGTTCCCAGACAGGCCCTGATATCGAATTTGGAAACAGAAGATCAGATCAAGTTACAATTGACGCCGGAACAGGCGATACTACCTGGCTTTCAAGTTTCTATCATGATGGATTTTCTTACAATATAACTACTGGTGAAAGAAGAACAGTTCCTGCACGTGCACCGTTTGAATTTGCACAAACCATGTTCAAATTTAATGGCTATACAGATCAGGTATTCCCGGTTTTTAATTTAGGATCAGATCCGTTGGTTATAACCGAAGTTAGAGCAGGAACATCACGTTTCTATTCAACCTCAACATTTCCGATGGTTATTCAACCTGGTGAACAGAAAGACGTAGTAATCAGATTTGCTCCGCTTGGTGAAGAAGTAACAGTTGATACATTAGTATTTGTAAGTAATGATCCACTTGAGCCGGAAGCAATTCTGGCTGTAAGTGGTGAAGGTATTAACTATAACTTCATTATGAATGCAAGCAACGGAGGTATTGAACCTCATTGGAATGCACCATCCGGTGCAACTTATGAAGAATTAGGTGAATTCCTGAATTCTGCTACATCACCATTTCCTTACCCGATTACCGGCGGTAATGTTAGCAGCCGTGTAAACGTTGGTTCCGATCCTAACATTGCTGTTTACTATAAATTCCAGCTGCCTGATACATTATTTGGAAGTTATTACATAGAATATTCGGGACCGGCCGGATCATCAAATGCAGCACAAAATGTTACTGTTGATGTTGTAACTCCATTTTATACTAATCCCGATATTGCATTAGGCGATACTCAAAGAGTAACAAACTTCAACTCCAGAGCAATTCAAAGCCCGGCACCAATTTGGGCAAGAATTGGCGGAAGCCAGGTATTTACATTAAATGGCGGTGGTGAAACTGTTGTTCGTTTCACAAATCCGAACCAGGGGGCAGACTTGTTAAGAGCAGATCTCTTAAGAGTAAGATTAGTACCTCTTGCTCCGGATATCAGTACTTCTCTTGATCCCGCAAGATTACTTAACTTCGGTTCTGTCTCTATATTTGACTCAGTACGTTTGGGAGATTTTAATTATCAGAGAAACTTTATTATAGGTTCAAATGGTGAAACTCCTCTTGTGATCGATACCATATATCTTTCAGTTGGACAATCATTTGAAGTTGTAAATATGCCAACATTCCCGTTATCATTACCCTCTATTGATGGACAGTATAACCTGATTGTTAATTTCCTGCCAGATTCAATTAAACTTTATCCGGATACTATTTTCATCGCATCTAACGATCCTAATGATTCACTTATTACAATTGTATTGAGCGGACAGGGAGTTGGTACAGGAATTACGGTTGATAATGCTGATCCGAGCAATTTCTTATTCCCTGCTGATTTTGTACCTGCTGGAACACCGATTGACAATACCAATGACTTCAAATGGATTGAGTATACAAGCTCAGGTGCTGTAAACGGAACAGGATTCTATACATTCATTTACCGTAATCCACAGGATGGATTGCAGAAAATTGAATGGTTCCCGAACTTCCCGTTCAATCCGAATAATCCAGGTGTGAATGAACCAGACAGCTTTAATGTATTCGTTCAGATACCTGTAAGTTCACCGAATAGTTCTCCTGCTGCAAGATACAGGATCAAACACTTTAACGGTGAAACAGATACTGTTATCTCTCAGTTGAATAGAACTCTTAACGGCGGTAAAATTCCACTCGGAACCTATACATTCATCAGAGGCGGCCAGGATTCACCAGGCAGCGGAACAGTATTCGGTTCAATTGAATTAGTTAATGATACAGCATTAGTTAGTGCTTTCTTTGCAGACAGCGTTTCAAACATGGCTAGAGATAGTGCATGGGTATTGAGAGCTGATGCAGTTATTCTTGAAGAAGCAAGCGATGTAACCGATGTTGAAGAATTAACAGTTCTGCCTACAGCTTATTCTCTCAGCCAGAACTATCCGAATCCATTCAACCCGACTACACAGATCAGATTTGCTCTGCCGCAATCCGGTATGGTAGAATTAAAGGTTTACGATGTTCTTGGAAGGGAAGTTGTAACCCTTATTAACGGAGAACATAATGCCGGAACTTATACTGTAGAATGGAATGGAAAAAACAATTATGGTGCTCAGGTTGCATCAGGTATGTATATCTACAGAATTAAATCAGGCAATTTTGTTCAAACAAAGAAAATGATGATGCTGAAATAAAAAATTAATTTCAGTTTTAAAGCCCCGGTAGAAAATATCGGGGCTTTTTGTTTTATACAGGTTTATCAACCTCTGGTTGTTTCTTCAAATTAAATAGGAGATTTTAAATGTCTTTCCTATTTCGCCGATTGATTATTCCGCTGTCTTTATCTCTCTTCCTTAACGTTTACGCGCAGCAGATGATTGAGAAAGAAATCATAAATATAGCACTTCAAACAGAATCGCAGATCCCTGTAGATGCTGAGGTAGCAGATTATTCTTTTATTTTAAATGCGAGTCTTGATGGAAGTGAACCCTACTGGAATACACCTGAACCGGGACTTGAATTAGTTGGAAGCTTTTTTAATTCCTTTCCAGCTTTGGAATCTTTTCCAATTCCGGATGGTAACCTGCACAGCATCGTAAGTGGTCCCGAAGGTGCGGCAGTAATTTATTCATTTACAATTCCTGATAGTTTATCCGGAGATTACTATATAGAATATTCACATACAATATATTCTGCATCTTCTTCAATACCAGAAATTCAGGCTGATATAATTACACCAAATTTTTTAAATCCGGATTACCCGCTTGCTGATACTCAAAGAGTAGTGTTTAATCCGAGACTTTCAGCAGAAGATACAAGCATCTTCTGGAAACGGCTTGGAACTTTTACTATCAATGGTAATGGGCGTACAAAGATCATTCTTAAACAGCAGCCAGAGCATATGCCGCTGAGAGCTGATCTTATAAAGCTTACACTTGCAGCAGCCTCCCCGGCTTTTACATTAAATCTAGATTCACCGGAAATAAATTTTGATTCAGTTTCAGTGTATGAATCAATTAGATCTCAAACTGATAGTTACAAATATCAATTACAAATAAATTCTACCGGTGGAGTTCCATTAAGAATTGATTCAATTTATTTTTCTTCCGGTCAAGCATTCAAACTAAACGGAGAATTTGAATTTCCTGTTTTTGTTTCTGTTGATGAAATGATAGAATGTGAAATATTATTCCTGCCAGATGAAGATAAACATTATTCAGATACATTGTTTATCAAATCAAATGCTAAGAATGATCCCTTAAAATTAATTTATCTTTATGGAGTTGGCTCGAATAACATAACCGGTATGAATGAACCGGGAAATATTCCTCAGCAATACTCACTTGAACAGAACTATCCAAATCCGTTTAACCCGGAAACACAAATTAATTTTTCACTTCCGCAATCCGGATTTGTTGAATTGAAAATTTATGATCTTCTTGGCAGCGAAGTGGCAACTCTGCTTAACCAGGAATATAAAGCCGGAACATATTCAGTTGATTGGAATGGTAAAAATCAGTATGAAGAACAAGTTTCATCCGGAATATACATCTACAAAATAACAGCAGGTAATTTTGTAAAAACTAGGAAGATGCTGCTGCTGAAGTAATTTTTTAAATGTTAAGACTGAGGAGCCCGTTCAGTTGTAACGGGCTTTTTTATGGAATCAGCTCATTTAGATTAATTATTTAAAAAGCAAGATTTTTTTTAAAAAATAATCATTGTTGTAAATACTTAATTCAGTTTTTAGGTTAACTGCAAATATTAGCAGAATTCATCCGGATAATTTTATCGCAACATCTGTTCTACATATTATAGGGAGCTCAATAAATGCTAAATCGTTCCTTCCACATATTTATTCTTCTTATTCTGATTTCCGTAATTACAATTTCTGCCCAGCAGATTATTGAAGAATCAAACACAATAACAGTTGATAATTTAGATGACAATAATCTTTTTACCAGCGGCATGCCCGGTACAAATTTAAGCGGACCTCACTATAAAGAATATCCTTCAAATGAATCTCAACCAGCTATAAATGATGGATGGTGGTCCCAGGTTACATCACAAGATTACGGCGGTTCAAACAGGTGGGCAAGCAGACAGGGAACTGGTGATCCTACAGGCTCACATGTAAGTTATTCGTTTGATGTTGCTGTTACAGATTATTATCTCGTTTATCACCATTTAAGAAATTCAGCTAATTCTTCCGCAAGAGTTCTCGTTAAGTTTTTCAGGTTTGGTGAATCAGTTCCGATTGATTCAATTTATTATCATCAATTCTCTCACAATTTATCCGATGGATATGGTTCGTGGGTTCCGCTTGGAATTGTAGAAGTATTTGCTGCAGATAGTGCACTTACTGTTGATCTGGGAACGGATGTTCCTAACGTAAATATACTTCAAGTTGATGCAGTAAGAATTTTAAGAAGTTCACAATCCGGACCCGATATCGAATTTGGAAACAGAAGATCCGATTTATTAATGATTGATCCCGGAACACAGGATACTATTTACTCTTCCTCTTTCTTTAAAGAAAGAGCACCGATTGATTTCCCCCAAACAACTTTTAAGTGGGCAGGATTTTCCGAAAAAAATATTCCGGTTTATAATCTTGGGTCAGAACCATTGATTATTTCTGGGTTTGCTTCACAAACTACACGTTTTTCAATTACAACTCCAACACCCATAGTTATACCGCCGGGAGGAAAATCAGAAATTACAATTAAGTTTGCTCCCTTGGGAGAAGAAGTAACTATTGATACCCTTGCCATTTTAAGTAATGATGCACTTGAACCGGAAGCGCTGCTTCCGGTAATAGGTGAAGGAATAAATTATAATTTTGTTTTAAATGCGAGTGACGGAACAGAGCCGCACTGGAACGCTCCGCCAAATTCTTCATACGAAGAACTCGGCGCTTTTCTCAATTCCTCTGCGGGTAAATCAACATGGACTTACCCAATACCCGGCGGAAATTTAAACGGCAGAGTCACACTTGAGAATAATCCCGTAGCTGCATTTTATAAATTCACCCTGCCGGATACAATTTACGGCGCGTTTTATCTGGAATACTCCGGTCCGGTTTATTCATCAAACGCGGCAAGAAATGTTACAATTGATGTTGTTACTCCTTTCTTTACAAACACAGAACCTGCACTTGGAGATACGCAGCGTGTGACGGGTTTTGATTCAAGATTATCTGTTTCAGTGGCTAAGCCGTGGGCAAGACTTGGAGGAAATAAAGTTTTCACTTTAAATGGCGGTGGATTAACAACCATCAGGTTTACTCATCCTTCGCAAGGTAATGCTGATTATTTACGTGCTGATCTTCTTCGGGTAAGAGCAGTACCCATAGCGCCTGATATAAGTACAAATCTTGATCCTTATCGTGTTATAAACTTTGGTGCTGTTTCTATTTTTGATTCAGTTCGTTTAGCTGAATACAACTATCAAAGAAATTTTGTTCTAAGTTCTAATGGAGAAACACCTTTAATAATTGATACAATGTATCTTTCCGATGGAAATGCTTATAAGATTGATAATCTGCCGCGTTTTCCTGCTTCACTTCCGGCAATTGATGGACAGTATAACCTGTTTGTTTCATTTCTTCCCAACCTAATTGAATCATTTACTGATACCCTTT
Organism: Ignavibacteriales bacterium; assembly: GCA_044507695.1. Taxonomy (GTDB): domain Bacteria; phylum Bacteroidota; class Ignavibacteria; order Ignavibacteriales; family Ignavibacteriaceae; genus JBIQJD01. The sequence continues at coordinate 164,844 of JBIQJD010000001.1, forward strand.
CAATTCATTCTAATGATGAACAGGATCCGGTAATTAAAATTGTTTTAATTGGAAGAGGAGTTGGAACAGGAATTACAGTTGATAATACAGAAGAAACAAATTTTATTTTCCCGGCAGATATAATTCCGGCAGGAACTCCGAAAGATAATTCTAATATGCATAAATGGTTTGAATATGTTAATGCCGGTGCAGTGAACGGAACAGGTTTGTATACGCATATTTATTTTACTCCTGAAACTGATGTTCAGAAATTTGAATGGTTTCCGTATTTTCCTTTTAATCCAAATAATCCAGGAATAAATGAAGCGGATAGTTTTGATGTTTACGCACAGGTGCCCGTCCTTTCACCAAACAGTTCACCAGCTGTAAAGTACAGAGTAAAACACTTTAACGGTATAACTGATGTTGTAATATCCCAACTCAACAGAACATTAAATAATGGAAAAATTCCTCTCGGCAGATTTACATTTATCCGTGGTGGAAAAGATTCACCGGGCAGCGGTACAATTTATGGCTCTGTTGAACTGATAAATGATACTGCACTTGTTAGCGCATATTATGCTAATGAAAGTATTAATCCGGCATTGCAGGATACATTTGTACTAAGAGCTGATGCAATTATTTTTGAAGAAGCAAGTGATGTTGTAACCGTTGTTGAAGAAGTGAATTTACTTCCAACTGAATATTACCTGAGCCAGAATTATCCGAATCCATTTAACCCATCTACACAAATCAGATTTGCACTGCCTCAATCCTCAGCGGTAGAATTAAAAATATATGATGTTCTTGGCAGGGAAGTTTCAACACTGCTTAACGGAGAATATAATGCCGGAACTTATACAGTTGAATGGAATGGAAGGAACAATTATGGAGCACAGGTTGCATCAGGAATGTATATTTACAGAATTAAGGCAGGTAATTTTGTTCAAACAAAGAAAATGATGATGTTGAAATAAATTTCATTCTACCCTCCTTATTAAACCTTCAGGACAGCATTTAGCTTGATTCCTGAAGGTTTATTCATTTTATATTAAAAATGAGATAAAAGGTTCTCTAAAATATTCTACAGTTTCTTCCAGACTACTTGAAACTGATAATATTAAATGCAATATTAGTTCAGTGATTTTTTGGTCCATAATAATTAACTACTTTATTCGAAAACGCGGTTTCTAACTGAAAATTTAGTCATGGCTCTAACTCCTGTTTCTCTAATTATTAATTCATTTCTTAATCAAATTCTACTTATTCATTATCAAGTGAGGTACTAGTGAAAAAATTAGTCTACTCAATTCTTGTTCTCTTTTTCTCCGCCATAGCTTATCCGCAGGTTACAACGTTATGGGAGAAGTCATTAGCGGCAGGAACGATGCCTGAATGGGACGGTGGAACAGTCCGCGGAATCGCTTACGGCTCCGTAAATGGTAACGACAGAGTTTATGTTGTAACACGGGCCGCAAGTGTTGGGGGAAAACAAATAGTGATTCTTAATGCTGCTACAGGTGATTCAGTTGGAACACTTGATACAACCGGAATCAGCGGTGGTACACTCGCCGTTAACGATGTAGAAGTATCAACTGATGGTAAAATCTTTGTTGGTAATTTAGCATCAGGTGGTACTTTTAAAGTTTATAAATATGATACTGAAGCTTCAGCTCCGGTTGCAGTTATTGAATACGATGCAACAGGAATGAGATTAGGTGATAAATTTACAGTTACAGGTTCAACAGCGGATAATTCCATAATCATATGGGCTGCAAATGCTACAGGTAACGGAAATATCCTGAAATTTAAAACAACTGATAACGGAAATTCCTTCACTCCGGAAATCATCAACAAAGCATCCACAGGTACAGCACCTTCAGTTGGACCATTGCCCAATGGTGATTTTTACTACAATATTCAGGGCGGCAGGCCGCAAAAATATCAAGCTGATGGTACTTTTATCGGTGAAGTTGCAAGCAGTGTAATCTCCACCGGAGGAAGTGCTATAAGATACCTGAATACAATTTCAGGTGATGAATTTATTGTATCAAGTGAACTTTTAGCTACTACCATAAATAATGCTAAGATATTAAAAATCCCCGGAGGTGTTCCAGCAGCATCAACAGAATTCGGTACAACTAATCTGCTTGGTAACGTTTCAGCAAGTGGAAATGGCGATGTAGCAGTACAGAAAGTGAATGACTATGTTTATAATTTATTCGTTGTAGCTTCATTAAATGGTTTTGGTGCTTACCAGGTTGATATGAGAACTCCGCTTGCTGGTGAGTATTACATTCCTCAGGGCAGCAATCCGCAAGGCTTTGCTACTCTTGCAGAAGCAGTTGCAGCATTAAATATAAATGGTGCATCAGGCACTGTTAATTTTATTTTAGATGCTGATACTTTAAGAGAAGCTTCTTTCACATTTAATGCTGATCTATCTGCAGATAATAATGTAGTTATTAAACCAGCACCCGGGCGTGATGTTGTTTTATTTGTTACTGCCGGACCAAGCAAAGGAAACGGACCTCAGATGATCGGATTTGATAGAGGGTACGTTACATTTGATGGAAGTAACAACGGAACCAGCACGAGGAATCTGATTATTTCAACAGAAGAAGATGGAGTAGCTGTTCCTTTTGGTTTGAATACCGCAAACGCTGATACAGTTACACTTAAAAATCTTATAATTAAAAACATAGTTGATGTTCCTCTAAATTTCAGATATGGTGCAGTTATTAATGATGTTGGCGGCGTTTGGGGATTCCGGGTAGAAAACTGCCAGATAGGTTCCGCAGATAAACCGGTGCGCAGAGATGGTCTTGCCCCCTGGGGCGGCGGTGCTGTTCCTAATAATTTCAGCATTGTGAATAATGAAATTTATGCTGGCGTACGCGGTGTTACTACAATCTATCTTGTTGATTGTGAGATAATTGGTAATACTATTAACATGATTCCTGCTGATGTTACTGGCGGAACCGATGCATACAATCATGGAATTTACATTACAGGCGGATCAGGTGTACTGGATATCAGCGATAACGTAATTAATTGTTTAGCTCCAACAGTAATTAACAATTCATATTTGATTGGAATTGCATTTGCCGGAAATTCAGAAAGCGGTGAAGATTGGTTCAAAATATCTAATAATATGATCAATATGGGTTCTGCTTCTGAAACACGTTCCGTTTACGGAATTGGATTACGTTCTGCGCAGCCAATGGGAAATCTTAAAGTCTACCATAATACAATTCTTATAAATGAAATGACATCAACCGCTGTTAGCTATGGAATCGGGAATCATTTCAATGGAACAGGTCCGGTTAATATTGATTTGAAGAATAATATTATCATTAACAAACATACCGGTAATAATGGTTCATCAGCAATTGGCCTTATTCCGGCAACTTCTGTTCTTGCTTCAGATTTTAATGATCTTTATTCAGCAAAGAATTTAGTTAATTTCACCGGTTCATTATATGCTGATCTTGCTGCATGGCGAGCTGCCGGCAGAGATTCAAATTCAGTTTCTAAGTTAGTTGAATTTGTTTCAGCAACAGATCTCCACTTAGCCGGCGCTTCAGTTGGAGATGGTGATTTAGCAGGTACTCCAATTGCTATCGTTACAACAGACATTGATGGAGAATTGAGAAGCACAACCTTCCCATACATGGGAGCTGATGAAGGCGGTGTTGTTATTCCTGTTGAACTCACTTCATTTGCAGCAGCAGTTAACGGTAAAAATGTTGAACTAAACTGGACAACAGCAACAGAGACCAATAATCGCGGATTTGAAGTTGAAAGAAAGATAACTGATAACTGGGAAAAAATTGGATTCATTCCCGGTACAGGAACTACAACAGAAGTTAAGAGATACAGCTTTGTTGATACTGATGTACCATCAGGTAAATTAAGCTACCGTTTGAAACAAATTGATTATGATGGAACATTCAGTTATTCATATGTAGTTGAAGTTGAAATTAACACAATTACCAATTTTGAACTTCTGCAGAATTATCCGAATCCATTCAACCCGAATACCGATATATCATTCATGCTTCCTGTAGACGCAAAGGTAAAGCTTGAGATTTATTCAGTAACAGGTGAATTGGTAGAAATACTTGCAAATGAATTCCTACCCGCAGGAAAACATGTTTACAGATTTGATGCTTCAGGATATGCAAGCGGAACATATATTTACAGGTTAACTTCGGATAATATTTCTCTTACCAGGAAGATGATATTAATGAAGTAACATCAGGTTAAATTTAAAAGCCCCGGTTTTTCCGGGGCTTTTTTTTAAAATAGCAAAAATTTTTTCTGATTTAATTTCTAATCCTCTTTACCCGGACATTAAAAAAATACCCGCCAAATCAACATATATGGTCTGCAGGGTTATATCTTACTTTTAAAATTTTTAAATTGGGTTTAAAAATTAAGGAGTAATGTTAGAAGCTATCAGCAACTGGCTTGATCAATATCCATTCATTAAGGATAACCTGAAATTTCTCGGGGTTGTTCTTCTTGCCTGGTTTGTTTATTACATCGTAAAAAAAATCATCGTTCAAAGTGTTAAGGCTTTTGCAAGAAAAACTACAACACAAATAGATGATATACTTTTCAATGAAAAACTGCTTACAAGAATTGCAGTAATTGCACCGGTAATAGTTTTATATCAATTCGTTTATCTTTTACCCGGCTCAGAAAACTGGATCAAATTAATTCTTGATTCAATTATTGTTTTTTTAATATTGCTTATTATTGGTGCATTCCTATCTACATTAAATGAAATTGCCGAACGATCCGAGAAGTTTAAAGATTATCCGATTAAAGGTTATCTGCAGATTGTAAAAATCATTCTTTACATTCTTGGTGGAATTGTTATTGCCGGCATATTAACACGGCAGGAACCATGGGCTTTAATAACCGGACTCGGTGCGATGACTGCGGTTATACTTCTAATTTTCAGAGATACAATTCTCTCTTTTGTTGCAAGCGTTCAGATATCTTCTTACGATCTTATTAAAAAAGGAGATTGGATTGAAGTGCCTAAATACGGTGCAGACGGAGATGTTATTGATATTGCACTTCATACTATTAAAGTGCAGAACTGGGATAAAACAATTACAGTAATTCCAACCTATAAATTGATTGAAGAATCATTTAAAAACTGGCGCGGGATGCAGATGACTGGCGGAAGAAGAATTAAACGCGCAATCTATATTGATGTTACAAGTATTAAATTTTGCACCGAGGAAATGCTGAACCGCTTTGAAAAATTTTATCTTATAGAAGATTATATTAAGAGCAAACGAGCAGAAATAAAAAAATATAATGATTCATTAAATGCCGATCTGAGTGAGATAATTAATGGCAGACGATTAACTAATCTTGGTACGTTCAGAGCATATCTTAAAACTTATTTAAGAAGAAGGGAAGATGTACATAGTGATCTTACATTTATTGTAAGATATTTAGAAGCCGGCGCCACAGGTCTTCCAATTGAAATTTATCTTTTTGCAAATACAACCAGTTGGGTGCCTTATGAAGATATTCAGGCAGAAATATTTGATCATATCTTTGCAGTTATAAATCAATTTGATTTAAAAATTTTTCAATATCCTACAAGTAATGATATGAAGAATCTTAATCCGCAAACCCAGCAGTAGATAAATATTTTAGCATCGCTTTATTTTGCAGATAATTTGAATCACTGCAGGCAGATTCTATACTTTCTTATTCATCCTGTTTTATTTATTTTTGACCCGCATCCTTAAACAAAAGACCAGGAATGTAATGGCTATATTACCGATAACTGTTTACGGCGATAAAATCTTAAGAAAAAAAACTGAGCTTGTAAAAGAAGTTGATATGCAGGTTATCGAACTAATTAAAAACATGTTTGAAACCATGCGTAATGCAAATGGGATTGGATTGGCGGCAAATCAGATTGGTGCTGATAAATCCATTTTTGTAATTGATATTTCCGGTGTTGAAGGCTCAGAAAATATTAAGCCGATGGTATTTATAAATCCGGAAATACTTGAAAGATCAGAAGAAACTATTCCTATTGAAGAAGGATGTCTGAGCCTGCCGGATTTAAGATATGATGTAGTACGGCCAAAACGGGTGAAAGTAAAATTCTTTGATGCCGATATGAAGGAACACACAATTGAAGCTGATGAAATGTTTGCCAGAGTTATACAGCATGAGTATGATCATCTGCAGGGAATTTTATTTATTGATAAGATTCACGAAAGCGTTCTAAAAAAGTTTAAGAAGGCTCTTCAAAAAATAAGATTACGCCAGGTTGAAACAGATTATCCGTTAACAGAAAAAATGGATTATGTGCTTCGATGAAAATTATATTCATGGGGACGCCTGACTTTGCAATTCCATCTTTAGAAAAATTATTTAACAGCCGGCATACAATTTCCGCAGTTGTTACTTCGCCTGATAAAGAACGGGGAAGAGGACAAAAAGTATCTTTCACTCCGGTAAAAGAATTTGCGCTGAAAAAAAATCTCCCTTTGCTTCAACCGAAAAAATTAAAAGACCAAAATTTTATAGAGGAATTAAAATCTTTTGATGCAGATATTTTTGTTGTTGTAGCTTTTAAAATTTTACCTCCTGAAGTTTTTACGCTTCCATCAAAAATTTCATTTAATCTACATGCATCTCTGCTTCCAAAGTACAGAGGTGCAGCACCTATTCAATGGGCATTAATAAAGGGTGAAACTGAAACAGGCGTAACAACATTTGCTCTTGAAGAGAAAGTAGATACAGGAAATATTTTTCTTCAAAAAAAAACAAAGATTAATGAAGAAGATAATTTTGGTTCTTTGCATGATAAATTAAGTTTACTCGGTGCAGATGCTGTGCTTGAAACTGTTGATCTTATTGAATCGGGAAATTTTTTATTAAAGCCGCAGAATAGTAATGAAGCAACCCCTGCTCCAAAAATTACCAGGGAAACAGGATTGATAAATTGGGATGATAATGCGAGGGACATTCATAATCTTATCCGCGGTTTATCACCAAATCCAGGTGCATATTTTTATCATGCCGGAGTGCAGATAAAAATCTATAAAACTGAAATATCTGATTTAAAATTAAAGCCTGGAGAAATAAAACAAACAAAAACAGAACTATTTATCGGTTGTAATTATAAATCATTAAAAATTCTTGAACTTCAAAAAGAAGGCAAGAAAAAAATGTCTGCTGAAAATTTTATTCGTGGTTTTAATTTCACGGAAATGTGAGCTATATTAAACCGCTGATCATCGGCCAATAAGTATTTTTAATTCCACTAAAAAAAGTAGTATGAAAATTTCATTTTTGAAATTATTAGGGAAAATAAATGCAGTACAAAGAAAATATCCTTGAGACAATCGGGAATACCCCGCTTGTCCGGATCAATAAAATTACTAAAGGATTAAAGCCGCAAATCTTCGCAAAGCTTGAATCATTTAATCCCGGCGGAAGTGTTAAAGACCGTATCGGAATTTCAATGCTTGAAGATGCTGAAAAGCAGGGAATTATTAAACCCGGCGGAACAGTGATTGAAGCTACAAGCGGCAATACAGGAATTGGGCTTGCACTTGCCTGTGCTGTTAAAGGCTATAAATCTATTTTTGTTGTAACGGATAAAGTTAGTTTTGAAAAAATTAATTATCTCAAAGCGCTTGGCGGTGATGTGATTGTAACATCAAATGCTGTTAAGCATGACAGCCCTGATTACTACATTAACATTGCAAGAAAAATAAATAAGGAAACACCTAACTCAATTTTTATGTATCAGTATTCCAATCCCGCAAATCCCGAAGCACATTACAGAACTACAGGGCCGGAAATATGGCAGCAGACTGAAGGAAAGATTACTCATTTTGTCTCAGGAATTGGAACAGGCGGAACTATAAGCGGTGTTGGAAGATATCTTAAAGAGCAAAATAAAAATATTCAGATTGTTGGTGCTGATCCTTATGGTTCAATTTTTAGAGAGTATAAAGAAACGGGTAAATTTTCCGGCAGTAATCCATATCTTGTTGAAGGTATCGGGCAAGATTGTCTTCCTGCAAATGTTCACTTCCAATACATCGATCGGATAATTAATGTGTCTGATATTGATTCATTTCATTATGCAAGACTGCTTTCGAAAGAAGAAGGTATTTTTGTTGGCGGCAGTACAGGCACCACTGTAAAAGGCATGCTTGAACTTGCAAAAGAACTTGATGAAAATGCAATCATTGTATTTATTGTAGCGGATACCGGTGAAAGATATTTGAGTAAATTTCATAGTGAAGAATGGCTTCGTGAAAAAAGATTGCTTCCTACAGAAGTAAAAGTTTTAAGAGATATTTCAAGAGCTAAGAGAGACAGCCATCATACAGAGCTTGTGTATTTGAGTGCAAAAGATAAGGTTAAAACAGCGGTTGAAGTTTTAAATTCAAAAGGGTTCTCACAAATTCCGGTAATTGAAAATGGTGAATCAGTTGGAAGTTTGAGAGAGGCACGTGTTATGGCAAAGCTGCTTGATAATCCGGGTTTGCTTGATGCTAATGTTGAAGATATTATGGCGCCGGGGTTTCCAACACTTGATGAAAAAACGGAACTGCAGATTGTTAAACAGTATTTAAGTGAATCTCCGGCAGTACTTGTAACAGAATATGGAAGAATTATTGATATTGTTACAAGATATGATGTGCTTGAATTTTCAGTTTAGATTTAATAATAACTTACTTCAATAAGCTAATAAAAATTTTAAGGAACATTATGGGATTTTCAACTGATGCAATCCATGCCGGGCAAAAACCCGATCCGGTTACCGGTGCAGTAATTACACCTATTTATCAAACATCAACGTATGCACAGGATGAACTTGGCAGACATAAAGGATTTGAATACGGCAGAACACACAATCTTACCCGTGCCGCACTTGAAGCAAATATAGCAGCACTTGAAAAAGGAAAATTTGGTGTTGCCTTTGCATCCGGTTTAGCAGCTACTCACGCATTGATGAGTCTTGTGAAAGCAGGTGATCATATTATTGTTTCGGATAATGTTTACGGCGGAACATATCGTTTGTTTGAACTTAATATGAAAAATTACGGCTTGGATTTTTCGTGGATTAATACAAGTGATCTCTCAAATATCAAAAATGCAATAAAAGAAAATACTAAAATGGTATTTCTTGAATCACCCACAAATCCAATGCTTAACCTTACTGATTTAAAAGGTGCGGCAGAAATCTGTAAACAACATAATCTCATTTGTGTTGTTGACAATACATTTATGAGTCCGTACTTTCAAAATCCTCTTACGTTAGGCTGCGATATTGTTCTGCACAGCCAAACAAAATATATAAACGGACATAGTGATGTTATTGGCGGAATTTTATTAATGAATGATGAAAAAATTCATGAACGCCTTCGCTATATTCAGAATGCTGCCGGCGGTGTTCCATCGCCATTTGATTGCTGGCTTATTCTTCGTTCTACAAAAACGCTTGCAGTTAGAATGCAACGCCATGAAAAGAATGCTAAAGCCTTAGCAGAGTGGCTTGTGAATTCTAATGCAGCTAAAAAAGTTTATTACCCCGGATTAAAAGATCATCCGCAGCATGAGCTTGCAAAAAAACAAATGAGAGGTTTTGGGGGGATGATTTCAACAGATTTTGGAGATGTAGAAACTGCTAAGAAGATTCTAAATAATGTTAAAGTTTTTACTCTTGGTGAAAGTCTTGGTGGAGTTGAAAGTTTAATAAGCCACCCTGCAACAATGACTCACGCAACAGTTCCCAAAGTTGATAGGGAAAAATTTGGAATAACGGACAGCCTGGTAAGATTTTCTGTTGGAATTGAAGACATTGAAGATCTTATTGCAGATATTGAAAATGCTTTGATGTAAATTGATTTTTTATCCGGAGTTTGATTAATAATTTAATATTCTTTAGGAAAAAACTATCAGGCTCCGGTTACATCATTGACCACACTTTCAGAATAATTACATAGCTTGCTTGCCTAATATTTCTTAAGTTTGAGTTAATTATTAACAACATTTCAGGGGAAACGAAATGGAAACCGATTTAACCTCACTTAAAGAAAAATCTCTTATTGATGATACAAAATATTCCATGGATACACATATGATCTATGGAAAAAATGAAACACGAAAATGGGATTATTCACATCATGTACTTCCTCCGGTTTCATCTTCCGTAATATATCGTTTAAATTCAGTTGAACGCGGCGCAGAGGGTTTTCTTGAATTTGCTAATTCTCCAATTGCCGGAGAAGATCCAAAACCAATTTATATATATGATAGATTGGGTGAACCGAACAAAGAAATGCTTGAAGAAAATCTTGCTTATGTTGAACGTGCTGAAATGGCAGTTACCTTCGCTTCAGGAATGGGAGCAATTTCCGGTATTCTTGGTATACTGTTAAAATCGTTTGATAGAATTGCTGCTCATAAAACTCTGTATGGATGCACGTATTCACTTTTTACAAACTGGCTGCCAAAATTACATATCAACACTGATTTTGTTGATCTAACAAATCCTCAGAATCTTTATTCTGTAATTCATAAAAATACAAAGGTTATTTATATTGAATCACCTGCAAATCCCAATCTTGAAATAATAGATATTTCAGCAATCAGAAAGATTGTTGATGAATTCAATAAAGAAAGAGATGAAGGAGATACAATCAAGATTGTAGTGGATAATACCTTCGCAACTCCTTATTGCCAGCGCCCGATTGAACTTGGCGCAAACTTCTCCATTAATTCTTTAACAAAGGGAATTGGCGGATTTGGAACAGATATGGGTGGAGTAGTAGCCGGAAAAAATAAATACAAGGATACTCTTCTTCTTTACAGAAAAGATTTTGGTGCAGTATTGAATAACAAAGCAGCGTGGAATGTACTAACTTATGGGCTTCCAACACTGCCTATACGTATAAAACAGCAGATGAAAACAGCTATGCGAATTGCAGAATATCTGAACTCTCATCCGAAAGTTGAAGTGGTTAATTATCCGGGGCTGCCAAACTATAAATATTATTCACTTGCTAAAAAACAGATGCGTGATTTTAACGGTAACTTTGCGCCGGGCAGTTTGATTTATTTTGTTCTTAAAGGAAAGGATGCACAGGATAGTAAAGAAAACGGAAAACGATTCATGAATTACGCCGCTGAAAAGGCTTATACAATGACGCTGGCTGTTAGTCTTGGACATACAAGAACTTTAATTGAACATCCTGCTTCGATGACCCACTCAATGGTACCGGCTGAAAAATTAGTGGATTGTGAAATAAATCCCGGCGGAATAAGATTAGCTGCCGGACTAGAAAATGCAGAGGATATTCTTATGGATATTGATGAGTGTTTAAAAGTTGTTTGAAAATTATTTTATAAAAAATTCTATAATGTATAAAGACGCTCAACCGGGCGTCTTTTTTTATAAAACAGTTGTTAAACCAATACGGTGCAGCGTACCAATTGCCCCCATTGATGAGAATCCATAATTAAAATTATAAGCAGCTATCTTTGCACCGAAACCGAGATTAAATCCGGCTAAACCTGCAAATGCACCAATCTTTAAGTCGCTTCTTTTTTCGTTATCATAACCGAGTCTTAATTTTAAAACCTTGCTCAAAGTAAATTCCGCACCAACAGAAAAAGCTTTGAAACGTTCACCAAAACTTTCCCTGTCTTCATTCAGCTTATGAAAATCAAGAGATAATCTTAAAGGCAGATGTTCAAGTTTTTTAGAAACACCAATTACAACATCAAGAGGCAATTCTTCCTTTGTGTTTATGTATTGGGATAATTGTGTGCCTGCATTTAATACTGCAAAACCGATACTCATTTCCTGAGATGGAATTAAATAATGAAGTCCGAGATCAGCAGCGAGTGCAGAGGATGATGCATCAGCTATACTTGAATAAATTACCTTAACATTTGCTCCGTAATAAAAATTTTCGTCAAGTATATTTGAGTAACCAATTACAAGTGCGGCTTCCCCCGCGCCATATTCACCGGTGCGGTTTCCGACTTCATCTGCTTCTGTAAAAGTACCATAGTTGATATACTTTACTCCAATTCCAAATCTGCCCCAATCATTAAAAGTTGTTGAGTAAGATAAACTGGCAAGATTTATATCAAGTAAATGCTTTACAAATGAAAATGAAATAGGATTTTCTTCAAGCAGATGCATTCCGGCAGGGTTATAAAATATTACGTCAGGATCATCATTATTTGATACGAAGCTGCCGCCTAAAGAAGCTGCCCGCGGACTCATATCTATTCTTAAAAATTCATATGTGTTTTGCGCGTTAACCAAAACTGCTGCAGTTAAAAAAATGAAGAGAGAAAATACACCTTTGAAATTCATCTAAACTCCTAAAAATCAGGCACTTATTTAAACAGAAATTGAAAGAAATACAAGGGCAAAGCCGCCGGACAACTTAAACTAAAATCAATTTGCTTATTATTTTTTGGAACTATAACGGTGATTTGCAAGTAATAAATCCGGCTATCCACTTTACCTTGCGGATACTTATCACTTTATATAATTTTGAACAGCAACTATTAAACGGAGAAATCTAAAAATGAATACGGTGAAAACAGTATTCCTGATGACATTAATGATGGTGTTATTCCTTCTGGTTGGATACCTGCTTGGGGGTTCAACGGGAATGACAATTGCTTTTATCTTTTCACTTGCAATGAACTTTGGCAGTTACTGGTTTTCTGATAAAATAATTCTTTCAATGTACAGAGCCAAACAGGTAACCAGAGAAACGGCGCCTAAATTTTATAATATGGTAGAAGAACTTGCACGGAATGCTAACCTGCCAATGCCTAAAGTATATATAATTGATGATCCAACTCCCAATGCTTTCGCTACCGGAAGAAATCCGCAGAATGCTGCAGTTGCAGCCACAACAGGAATTTTACAAGGATTGAATAACCAGGAATTAGCCGGAGTGATGGCGCACGAACTTGCACACGTTCAGCACCGTGATATTTTAATCGGAACTATTGCCGCAACTCTTGTTGGAACTATTACATATATAGCACAAATGGCTGGCTGGGCAATGATGTTCGGGCGCGGAAATGATGATGAAGACGGAGGAGGAATTTCTTCATTACTTTTATTAATTCTCGCTCCAATTGCGGCAACATTACTGCAGATGGCAGTTTCAAGATCAAGAGAATTTTTAGCTGATGAGGGAGGCGCTAAAATTTCCGGTAACCCGCTTGCTTTAGCTTCAGCTTTGCAGAAGATTTCTGCTGCAAACCAGATTAAGCCTGTTAACAATGCCGGTCCAGCATCCGCACACATGTTTATTGTTAATCCGCTTCATGGAGGCGGAGTTGCAAAATTGTTTTCAACTCATCCTCCGGTACAGGAACGAATTGAACGGCTTCAGCAAATAGCTGCCGGAAGAATCTGATGTTTTTAAATTTCAGCAATGGAATAAAAATATTTTTTGCCTTATTAATTTTTTATTCATTCCAGGGCTTTACACAGCAAAAATCAAATCTGGAAATTTTCTACTCTCTTGTCGATTCAGCGGCAGGAGAGTTGATTTCTAACATTCCGTCTTCCGTTAATTCAGTAAATCTTGAATTGAATTCCGGAACGATTTATTCTGTTTTCAACAGCAGAATTATTTCAGCATTAAACAAACAAGGAATTAAAATTTCCGAAGATGGAAATCCGTTTAAAGTAATTTTTGTAGTTGAAAAAGCATCCACGGATTACAGTGAGATTTTCCGCAGCGGATTTTTAGGTGATTATTTTCTTACAAGAAATCTTACTTTAAAAGGAAATTATTTTGCAGCCGGGAATGATTCTGTGAATCAATTTTCTATTTCTTATAGTGATTCAATCCCGCTAGATGAAGTAAGATCATTTGAGAATTTTTCTTTCCCGTTTACTCATGCTGAAATTCCCGAAGAACCATTTTTTGCCGGACTATTTGAACCGGTTATAGCAATCGGAACCGCCGCTGCTGCGGTAATTCTCTTCTTCACTGTGAGAAGTAAATGATGGGTTTATCATTGCAAAATAGGCTTGTAATTTGCCTTTGAAGCCTTTGGCATTTTACGTATTATTGTAATTAACTTTTTAAAAAATGAACAGCTTTTAAATGAAAAAAATCCTTCTGCTTATATTGATTTCGCTTTACCTGGCAGGTTGTGCATCTACCGAAGAAACTCTTACTTATGATGCCGATGCGCGCTTAAAATTTGCTATGGCTTTGTATGATGATGAAGATTATTTAAATGCAGTAAATGAATTTCAAGCGATACTTTTGCAATTTCCCGGAAATGCAATTGCCGATGATGCTCAGTATTATCTTGCAATGTCAAGATTCAAAAGAGGAGAATTTGTTCTTGCGGCTTTTGAGTTCAGCAAATTAATTAAGAACATGCTTGCAAGTGATTACATACCGGAAGCTCAATACATGCTTGCGGAATGTTATTATCAGCTTTCACCGGATTATTCACTTGATCAAAAATATACTATTAAATCGATAGAAGAATTTCAGGCATTCATTGATTTTTTCCCAACAAACAATCGTGTTGCTGAAGCTGAAAATAAGATTGTTGAACTGAATGAAAAACTTGCCCACAAAGAATATAATAACGCATACATTTATGAACGGCTTGAATATTACACCGCAGCATTAAAATATTATGATAATGTTATTGAAACATATCACGATACAAAATATGCACCGATGGCAATGTATGATAAAATAAAATTACTTATTGAAAGAAACCGCAGCAGTGAAGCGCTGGCTGAAATAACAAAGTTCCTTAACAGGTATCCTGATAATTTAAGAGTTGGTGAACTGCAGCAGCTCAAATCATCACTTGAAAATAAACTTTCAGCAGCCAGATGATCGCTTCAAAAAAAGTTAGTGAATCCGTTATAACAATGACGGAACTTGTGCTGCCGCATCACACAAATCAATTGGGAAATTTGCTCGGCGGGCAGCTAATGCATTGGATAGATATTTGTGCTGCTTTATGCGCGGCAAAACATAATCAAAGAGTATGTGTAACTGCATCGGTAGATAGAATTGATTTTCACCATCCTATAAAACTTGGTGAAGCAGTTACTTTAACAGCATCAGTAAACAGAGTATTTAAATCTTCAATGGAGATAGGTGTAAAAGTTTATGCCGAATCATTCAAAGAGGGCACAAAAGTTCATACTAATACTGCATATTTAACCTTTGTTAGTGTAGATAATGACGGCAAACCTGTTCAGGCAGTTGAAGCAGTACCTGAAACTGAAGATGAAAAACGAAGATATGAAGAGGCATTGCGAAGAAGGGAGAATCGTCTCAAAAATCGAATTAAACAGAACATTACATCTTAACAGAATTAATTTTCTGCTGATTCTGCTCCTGCTTTCAGGCGAAAGCTATCCGCAAATTCCTATAAATGGTTTTTGTAAATACAATAGTTTTAAAACCGATTCCGGTTATACAGGAATGTTTACAACCAATTTTAATAAAGATTCCTACACTGATCTTATCTTATTTAACCCGCAGCGGAAACAAATGCTCTCGCTTGAAGGAAACCAGAGCGGCAGTTTTAATCAGAATAAACCTTACCGGGTTTTGAATGAAATCTCAAACATTCAGAATCTATCTAACAGATATAATAGAATAACCGGACACATTTTTTCATCCCGCAAATCAATGATGGTAGGCTTGTTTGAATTTTTAAAAGATGGAAGAATGAAGCTGCGGCATAAAATTAATTTTAAATATTATCCTGAAAGTATAAGCGCGGCTGATGTTAACGGAAATGGAATTAATGAAATTCTTGTTACCGGCAGTGCATTTGATGGCATTTCAATTATATCCATTAATAATGATAAACCAGTTGAAACAAAATTAGCGGGCGGGAATAGTTACTCAAATGCATTGTTTATTGATTTAAGTAATGATGGATTTGCCGATATTGCAGCAGTAAATCTAAATGAAAATTGTATTGATTATTTTTATAACAATGGCACAGGAAATTTTAAATTCGTGCGCAGCATTCCGGTGGAAGGAAGAATTTCCCAGCTCAAATCGTTTGATATGAATCTCGATTATTTTGAAGATCTTGTTTTTACTTCCGGCAGAGGAATAGAAATTCTTTATGGAGATCCTGCTTCATCTTTTGAAAATCGTTTAAATATTAAAACAGAATATGCTGCTGATAAATTAATTACCGGAGATTTTAATCGTGATGGCAAAATTGATATCGTCTATCTGAATTTTTTAAATGGTATAGTCTCCGTACTGATTGCAAAAAGTGAAATGGAATTTTATCCGGAAATAATTTATCTGAAGAAAAAAGGATTGAAAGATATTGTTCCTTTTTATTCACGATTTATTACAGGCCTCGCTGCTCTAAGTAGTGAAGGCGAGATTTTTACTATTACTAATTTTACTTCAATTTCCGATCAGGTTAATCTATCACTCGGTGCAGAACCATCAGCACTTTGCTGGTTTGATAATGATAATAATGGCATAATTGATTTTGCATTTATCGATAAATACGATTCTAAATTAAAATTTATTTTGAGAGATGCAGAAGGTGTTCCTTCAAGTTATTTTTCTTATCCGCTTTACCGGAAACATAACAGGATTGTTGTGGATTATTCTTTAACCGAGCAAAAAACTTTTTATTGTTTTTCTGATGATGATAGGCTTATAGAATCTGTAACTGTAAACTTTAAGCAGAATGATTTTACACGTCACTCTATTTATTCACCCGGAAAGATTGCTGATTTTAAAATAAAACGTGAAGAAGAGAATATTAAAATTTACACTGCATACCTGAAGCAAAATAATCTGGGATTTTCTGTTACTACAAATAATAATTTCAGATTTATCACAGATGATTACCCGGCAATTGCTCATGGTGTATCGGGAGTTAATATTTCTTTGCTTAATTCACCTTCATTATATTATTGGCAGGCAAAAAATAATAAGGTAATTTTATCCCGCTTTAATTCAGTAATCAAAAAAAGTGAGGAACTTGTTAATGCAGATTTGCCAGGAATAAAAATTAAATCAACAAAATCATTTGTGGGTGATCTTTTCAATTCGGAAAAAGATGTTTCAATTACTTTTTTCAATGGAGACGGGACAAATGCAGTAGTAATTGCTAATGATGAAATGACTAGAATATTGCGTGGAAGAGCGCTGGATGATGAAAGCCCGGACAAAAATTTCCCTGAACCGGAAGGATTTTATTTTAACCAGATTCGTTTGAATGGAATTAAAAAATTAACTTATTTCAACCCTGAAGATAAATTCATTTACAGGATAGACTTTATTCACGGCGGCAGAAATTTTATTCCGGCTAAAGTTGCATCTATTAATAATAATGCAGATTACTTTATTCAGAATATGAGTTATAAAGAATATCATGTTGTATATTCTAACCTTGAAGAAAATTGTATTACAATAAAAAAGATATAAGAATTGAAGATTATAAAATTAAATTTTGATTTTCCGCAGATAGTTGCAGCCTTATCGTTTATGATTACTTTTTTCTTTGTATCAAGTAATGCTCAGGAAAAAGACAGATCATACTATGATTCACTTTACAACAGACTGATGATTGAGATCGGGTTAAGTGATAATGAAAATGTAGCACGTGTTTCATCAGAAAATGAAATTATTAAATGCCAATTTGGATTAAGATCAGAAATAAAAACTAACCTTTCTCAATTTACACCAGCGCAGCAGGCAAAACTTCAATCTGTACTTGCACGTCCTCAATTGCAAAAAAGTATAGTATCACAATCAGGATTTTTCAGAATCCATTTTGATACTACAGGAAGCAGCGCACCGGCTTATGTACCAAATTTATCCGCTGAACAAAATGCAATGCTTGTTGCAGAAGCATTTGATTCCTCCTATTCATTTGAAGTTGATTATCTCGGCTACCCTGCCCCTCCTGATGATGAAGGAAACGGCGGAGATATTTTATATGATGTTTATGTTGTGAATTTGGGAAATGGAACTTACGGATATACAGAACCAGATTTTGCAAAGCCAACCGGAAGCCAGAAACATACAAGTTACATTGTAATTGATAATGATTATGTGGGCAGTTTTAATACACATGGTACAGAAGCAATGAAAGTTACTGCTGCTCATGAATTTCATCATTCGATTCAGATGGGAAACTATATTTACCGCTCAGAGGATCTTTTCTTTTACGAATTGACTTCAACCTCAATGGAAGAATTTGTGTTCAACGATGTAAATGATTATCACGCTTATGTTTATTCCTATTTCAATAATACAAATAGAGTTTTTTCAAAAAATCCAAACAATAATCTTTATGGTTATGATCTTGCTTTGTGGAATATTTTTATAGCTGATACTTTAAACATAGATATAATTAAAAGGCAATGGCAGTTAATGCCAAACATGAGAGCTATGGATGCTATAAATACAAGTCTTGTT
This sequence comes from Ignavibacteriales bacterium, assembly GCA_044507695.1. Classification (GTDB taxonomy): domain Bacteria; phylum Bacteroidota; class Ignavibacteria; order Ignavibacteriales; family Ignavibacteriaceae; genus JBIQJD01. The sequence goes on from JBIQJD010000001.1 coordinate 183,326, forward strand.
GAAAATGGTTCATCATTCAGTGAAAAACTAAATGAATTTGGTATATGGTGTTACTATACAAATTACCGGGCCAAACCCGATCAGTATTTTGAAGACGCTGCAGAACTGCCGGTTACAGTTCGTTCACTCTCTTCAATGGAGTTTACTTCTAATTCAAAATCTGTTTCAGCAAGCTCAACTCCGGCTTCAAATTTATATATCACGTTTTATAAAAAGTTATCCGGTTTTCCTGATACTTTAACTGTTATGATTTCTAATTTTGATTTTAAGAGTGCAGTTAGTAATCAAAACTCTTCGTTCGCTTTTGATTATACTTTATATGATCATCCGGAACCGGGAGCATCAAAGTTGAGCCCAGATTATTATTTTAAATTTAATTCTGAGAATTCAACTTCGTGGTCAACCGCTGAAATTCTGAATGATGAATTGATAAAAGGCGCAGTGTTCACTGAAGGAGAAATTGATTATGTTTTCCCATCACCATTTTACTATACAAAAAATTCATACATACTTATTCCGGCAAAGTTTGATGCATTCAGAGGAACTGATCTGAACATTTACACTTCAAGCATGGATCTTGTTTATTCTTCCTCAGTTACTGTTCAAAAAATATTTGGACAAACTGTTGTGCGATGGAATGCGCTTGATAATTCAGGCAATAAGCTTGCTACCGGCGTTTATTTGTACGCTGTTAAAACCGGAGATGAAACATCAACAGGAAAGATTGTGATCTTCAATGAGTAATAATTATTCCGTTGAAGCTATCGGGCTGAATAAATCTTTCGGCAGAAGATTAATTTTTAATAATATTAATTTTAAAATTCAGCATAACGGCATAACCGGAATAACTGGCCCGAACGGCTCCGGTAAATCAACACTTGTAAAAATTATCGGCGGAATAATTTCATCTTCCGGCGGAAAAGTAATTCATTCATCAAACGGAACTGAGATTATACCGGAGAAACTGCACAACTTTATTGGATTTGTTTCCCCATATCTTGTGCTGTATGATGAATTTTCTTCCTATGAAAATCTTTATCATTTTGCTAAGATTAGAGATGTTGAATTCAATAAAGAAAAAATAGATTATCTGTTAAATAAATTTCTTCTTTACAACAGAAGAAATGATCTTGTAAAAACTTATTCATCAGGAATGAAGCAGAGATTAAAATTTATTTTTGCAGTGATGCATTCTCCGCAGCTTTTAATTCTTGATGAACCAACTTCCAATCTTGATGATGAAGGGAAAGCATCTGTTTACCAGATTGTTGAGGAGGAATCCAAAAATGCAGTTGTTATTATTGCATCAAATGAACGCAGTGATCTTGCATTGTGCAGCAGCCTTATTGAACTGGAGCATTATAAATCATAATAATTATTTAATTGATTATGAATTCTAAAGCATTTGCATTATTTAAAAAAGATTTTAGTTCTGAAGTACGAACGCGGTATGCAATTAATGCTCTTGTCATGTTTATTATTATTGCAATCAGTGTAATTCTTTTTTCAGTTGGAGATGAAAGAATTACTCCAGGTTTAACAGGCGGTTTGCTTTGGGTTGTTATTTTCTTCTCGGCAATGTCCGGATTATCAAGAGCATTTGTATCTGAAGAAGAACGCGGCACAGCATTAACTCTGCAGCTAATTGCATCACCGGCAACAGTTTTTTCAGGCAAGGTTCTGTTCAATATTATTCTCGTTTTTTTAATGAACATCATCATCACCTTGCTTTACTCAGCTTTTTTTGATGAGTTTATAATTAGAAATTTTTTATTGTTTTTAATTACATTTTTGCTCGGCAACATCGGTTTAGCAGTTTCTTCAACAATAATTGCTGCAATAATTGCAAAGGCAGGTGCAAAAGGAACGTTATATCCTGTATTATCTTTCCCGATCCTTCTGCCTTTAATATTAACCTCTGTTAAGTTAACTTTATACTCAATAGATGGCACAACAATTGAAGAATCTATATTCGAACTTGCAATTGTTGCCAGTTATGATGGGCTGATGATTTCAGCATCGTATATGTTATTCGACTTTATCTGGAAAGATTAAAATAAAACTTAAAAAACAACGGAATTATCCAATGGTCTGGAAAATATTTCTTTTCTTATTACTCAGCTTCGTTTCGGTTGCGGGAATAGCATTTCCCATTGTTGAGAAGCCTTCCGCATGGTATGAATTTCCTCTAATTCCTGGTCTTGAAGAAAATGCAAAAATAATTTTTTTCCACGTTCCAACCGCATGGCTTACGGTAATTGCATTTGCAATGTCAACAATTTTTAGTATAAAATACTTAAGAAAAAGAAATCTGGACGATGATGCAAAATCTTATGCAGCAGCACAGCTTGGAATAATATTTTGTATTCTTGCAACCATAACAGGTGCAGTTTGGGCAAAGTTTGCATGGGGTTCATTCTGGAGCTGGGATCCTAGACAAACAAGTATATTTGCACTGCTGCTTATTTACGGTGCTTGGTTCGCGCTTCGTTCATCAATTGAATCTGAAGAAAAGCGTGCATCTCTTTCTTCTGTTTATGCAATCATTGCATTTTTAACAGTGCCGTTTTTCATATTTATTATGCCAAGAATTATGGCAGGTTTACATCCCGGCTCCGCTGATGATACCAATGCCGGTCCGGTTGTGGATTTTAAAATGAATTCAAATATGCAGTTGATATTTTTTTTATCACTTATAGGATTCACAATTCTTTATTTCTGGATGTGGAGACTTGGTTATAAATCAATTATTTATAAAGATAAACTGAACAAAATTTTATTAACCAGCCATAATTAAGGCAGGAGGCAAATTGAACGGATTATATCAGTTTTTAGAAAATAACGCAATTTATATTGTACTTATTATTGTACTTATTGTTTGGGCAGGAATATTTTTTTACATGCTCAATCTTGATAAACGTATTAAAAGTGTTGAAAAAGAATTAAGCGGAGATAAAAATGAATAGCAAATATATATTCGGTGGAATCATCGTAACAATTTTTCTTGGAATGATGATCTACCTGTTTACACAAAGTAATGTTCAGTATGAAGAAGACTTCAGCAAGATTAAAGAAAAAGATAAAACCTTTAAAGCTACCGGCGCATGGGTTAAAGAAAAAAGTTATGAGATAGATAAATCAAATAAAACTTTCTCTTTTTATATGGTTGATGCAAACGGCGTTGAATTAAAAGTAGTTTATAATGGAACAATTCCAAACAACTTTGAAACTGCTACCAGTGTAGTTGTAACAGGAAGATATAAGAATGGAGTTTTTCATGCATCAGATATTTTAACCAAATGCCCGAGCAAGTATGAGGAAGAATACGAAGAACAAAAAAATGTAAAAACCTCCAGTATGTAGTCCCAAAAGGATATATTGGAAGACAATTAATAATTGCAGGATAAAAAATGATTGGCAGTATTTTATTAACCATAGCTCTGGCATGCAGTATCATCTCGATGGTGATGTATTATCTAAGCTACCGTGGTTACAAAAACACATTGAACTATGGCAGAATAGCATATCATTCAATGGCAATGCTGGTAATAGCAGCATCAGCATATTTATTTTATATTTTATTAACTCATCAATACAGTTTTAAATATGTATACAGTTACAGCAGTAATGAACTTCCCAAAGGAATATTAGCTGCAACTTTCTGGGCAGGGCAGGAAGGAAGTTTCATGCTCTGGCTTCTCTTAACTTCTATTGTTGGAATTATTCTTCAGTCATATTCTTCAAAACGCGGTGATCTTGAACCAAGAGTAATGGCTGTCTTTTCACTTTCAACTACATTTCTTCTTATAATGGTTTCGCCGTTATTTAAAAATCCCTTTGCTTACATCTGGGCAGAACCATTATTCATTTCTGCAAAGGATATTAATTCTGCATTCTTCAATCAGCCGTTTCTGCAGAACTTTATGTTCAGTGATAATTCCACCGGACAAAATTTTATAAAAATGAATGCGGAGCTTCATACACTTTTGTCTAATGCAGGAATTTCTGTAAACCAATTTATTATTGATGGAAAAGGATTAAATCCACAGCTCTTAAATTTCTGGATGCAGATTCACCCGCCGGTACTTTTCACCGGATTCTCAATGGCCACAGTACCTTTTGCATTTGCTATTGCTGCAATGATGAAAAACGATTACCGTGATTGGATCAGGCAATCTCTTCCATGGGTGTTATCGGGAATGGGCGTATTGGGATTAGGAATAATGCTTGGCGGCTACTGGGCTTATGAAATGCTTGGCTGGGGCGGTTATTGGGCATGGGATCCGGTTGAAAATTCGAGTTTAATTCCATGGCTCGTTGGAGTTGCATCAATTCATACAATGCTGGTTCAGAAAAAAAGCCAGGCAAAAAATGGGATTGGCAAATTTGCAAAAACAAATCTGATTCTTTGCCTTCTTACATATATTCTTGTTCTATATTCCACCTTTCTTACAAGAAGCGGAGTTTTGGGTGATGCATCTGTTCATTCATTTGTAGATCCCGGAATGATCGTTTATCTCTTCTTGTTGATATTCATTTCTACATTCATTGTGCTTGGCTTTGGAATGCTGATATACAGATGGAAATATCTAACTGAAAATTCATTGATCGAAGAAAGCCTGCTTTCCCGTGAACTTGCATTATTTACTGGTGCGGTTGCTCTTTGTGCATCAGCAATAATTGTTTTAGTTGGAACATCGGCACCTCTCTTTGGTCATTCAGTTGATACATTCTTTTATAATGAAATGCATATTCCGCTGGCAATAATTATCGGTTTGCTTAACGGAATAAGCCTGCTTTTAAAGTGGAAAAAGAATACCGGTCAGGAGTTAATTCGAAAATCAGTTGCATCTGCGGCAATATCTATTCTTTTTACAGCGCTTGTTGTTGTGTTTGGAAAGATAACTGATTTGATGATGATACTTTTAACACTTTCAACCTCATTTGCACTGATTGTAAATCTGGATATTACAGTTAAAATTATCCGCGGCAATTTAAAAATGCTTGGCGCATATGTAGCACACATTGGAATTGCTTTATTCATACTTGGAGTTATCGGTTCAGCTGCATACAGTGAAGAAACAGATATTGATCTTATTAAGAATCAACCGGCAGAAGCATTTGGGTATCAACTTACATTCACCGGATATCAGCCAGTTGAAAATAATACAAAGTACGCTTTCAATATTGATTTGAAAAAAGGAGACAAGCAGTACAAAGTTTCTCCTATTATGTACATAAGTGAATTTAATAACGGATTGATGCGTGAACCGGCTATTGTATCAATGGCTACAAAAGATTTTTATGTTTCTCCGTTAGGATATGAAGAAGGCGGCGGAGAGGTGCACAATCATGGCAAAGAGGTTACGCTGGATAAAGATATTCCTGTTGAAGTTGATGGAACAAAAATAGTTTTTACTGATTTTGATTTTCCCGAAAATACAATGCAGGATATGATGGCAGGTAAGGATTTTCAGATTGGTGTGATCCTGAATATTGAAAAAGATGGTGTTAGAAATACAGTTAAGCTTGCAATGAAAAGTACTAACGGGCAGCGGGAATTAACTTCTGAAGAATTGCCTGAAGCAAATCTTAAATTGGAACTGCTGAATCTTGATGCAAGCGGAAAAGTTGCCGTTGGAGTTTCTCCGATTGAAGATATACACCAAACACCCGATGAACCTGCGAAGGAAGTTCTTACAATTACTGCAAGCGTAAAACCGTTTATAAATCTTGTCTGGACAGGGGTTCTTGTTATGGTATTTGGATTTATAATTTCTGTAATCAGAAGATTAAAAGATTCATTTGTAAGGTGATTAAAAATGCAGGAAGTTCATTTCTGAATTTCCTGCAAAATATTTTTGCCTAACAAAAATTTCCGGAATTATAAAAAAATAACTCAGTTTTATCCTTCTATTTCTTGACAAAGTTATTTCCTGTTGCTATGTTTGGAGACCTTTTTTCAGAAGGAAATACAAAAATTCCGCGATAGCTCAATGGTGGAGCATTCGGCTGTTAACCGAAGGGTTGCAGGTTCGAGTCCTGCTCGCGGAGCTAAAAATCAAATCCCAATAAAATGGGATTTGTAGTTTTAAAATGAATCAAAGATAATTTGCTGAGGCGCTTAATTCGGCATTCGGCTGTTATCCCAAAAGTATTCGGGATGCAGATTCGGGTCTTGCCTGCGGAGCAAAGCCCGGAGAATCTTTTAGGGCTTTTTTATTTGTAAATAGTAACCTTAAGCTAATTTAGTTCATTGCATTGCTTCTTCAAAATCCCTCCATAATTGAACATGCCTTTCAACTTTAATATCTTGCTAAACAAAATTTGAAGCAATTTAACCTGATGAAAATTAGAACAGTAAAAGCCACAAGGTATGTAACACCTTTGCGAGAAGGCGGATCTTTGCCTGCAATCATTGAAGCCAATGATGATGGAATGTATGTATTAAAATTCCGTGGAGCGGGGCAGGGTACAAAAGCATTAATTGCTGAATTACTTGCCGGTGAACTTGCACGAGCAATAAATCTGCCGGTGCCGGAAATTGTATTTGTTGAACTCGATCCGGAACTTGCCCGTTCTGAACCTGATCCCGAAATTCAGGATTTAATCAGAGCGAGCGCTGGATTAAATCTTGCTCTTGATTACCTTCCCGGTTCCGCAGCGTTTGATCCTGTTGTTGAAAAAGTAGATAACGATTTAGCTTCATCAATCGTTTGGTTTGATGCATACATTACGAATGTTGACCGCACTCCGCGTAATACAAATATGCTTATCTGGCATAAACGCCTTCATTTAATTGATCACGGAGCAGCTTTTTATTTCCATCATAAATGGGATAATTTTTTAGAAAAAACAGGAGATAGATTTCCACATATTAAAGATCATGTGCTTTTGCCTTTTGCAGATTCTTTAACTGAAGCAGATGAAAAAATATCTTCACAAATTACTCAGGATTTATTATCTAAAATTGTTAAACTGATTCCTGATGCCTGGCTTGAAAATGAAAATTATTTTAGCTCTGTTGAAGAATACAGGAATGCGTACGTTGAATATTTAACAAAAAGGAATCAATCACCGCGTCTCTTTATTCAGGAGGCAATCAATGCAAAATCATAATTACAATTATGCAATAATAAGATGCATCCCTAAAGTAGAACGTGAGGAGTTTATTAATGTTGGAGTGATTGTTTCATGCCCTACGAAAGAATTTCTTGAAGCAGCGATTGAACTTGATGAAGAAAGATTGAAAGCACTTGATCCCGGAATTGATATTGAAATTGTTAAGAAGCATCTTGAAGTTTTTCCGCGCATTTGCAAAGGCGGTGAAGAGGCGGGGCCGATCGGAAAATTATCTAAACGGGAAAGATTTCACTGGCTGGTTTCACCAAGAAGCACGATTATTCAAACATCACCGGTTCATACCGGAAGCTGCAGCAACCCGGAAGAATTAATTGAACATCTTCTCAATACTATGGTGAGGATTAATTATTCTGAAAAATGAAGTAATCTGAAATTAATAATTTATCATCTTACCTTTATACTTTCTTTATTCATCTCAATTATTGAATTTCATTTCATTTCGGGAATTATTATTTATGCATTAACAATTCCGATTAAATTTTTAAGGATGATAATGATTTCACGGCGTGCATTTTTAAAATCAATTGGTGCAGGCACAGCAGCTTTAACTGCAGGTTATATTTCCGGTAGTTTAATTCAAAAATCAGAACAGAAAAATATTTCTCTCTACGGTTTTGTTCCTGCCGATTCTGACATATTAGAAAAAATTATTTCTTCTTTTTTTAAAAAGTTTGAAATTTCTTCTGCTGAAATATTTGCTAATGCAGAATTAAAAAATAAACTGAAATTAAATCTTGCTTCATCATTCTTTCCGCAGAATGAATTGTATATTGAGTTAAAAGAATTAAATCATCATCCGGAATGTGATATACTTTTAACTGATGCTAAGAAATTAATTTATAATCCATCAACTGATTTTGATCAATACTTCCAATCCATCCGCAGCAGCCTGCGCAACAAAAAAGCTGATTATTTTTTAAATGTGAATTTCAGGAAGAAAAGTTTGCTCGCTTTTATATCTTCAGAGGATGATAAAAAAATTATAATTGAAAATAATTCAGGAATAATTGACGAAGTTCTGCTGAGCTCAAATTATGATTCAATAATTGTAGATGGAAATTGCGGTAAAACTTCTATTCAGATAAAAGATGGATTTGTATTTGTAAAAAAATCTTCATGCAAGAATAAATTATGTGAACTTCACGGAAAAATATCTCATCCCGGAAATATGATTGCGTGCGCTCCAAATAAATTAATTGTAAGAGTAGAAAAAATTTGATCAGAAAATTCATTTATATCTTTTTACTGCTTCTAACTTTTGCCGCCGGATATTTCCTGTCAACTTTAACCTCAGATGAAAGTGGAGATAATACAATCAGCCGCTCAAAAATAGTTATGGGTACATTGCTGCAAATCAGTATAAGAAACATAGATGATGATAAAGCAAATGAAATATTTAAATCTGCATTTGATGAAGCTGAAAGAATTGATTCAATCTTTACAACTTTTAAATCTGAAAGCCCGATCTTTAAAATTAATTCAATGCAGGATACACTAATTAATGTCCCGGATGAAATTTACCAATTTATACTGCGTTGTGATTCACTTAGCCAGGCAACTTATGGTGCATTTGATTATTCACTTGGAACTTTAATCGATATGTGGGGATTTCAAACGGACACTCCTGCTGTTCCTTCACAGGAAAAAATAAACGAAGCATTAAAACAATCAGGTACAAGAAATGTTGAGATTTATCCGAACAGAAAAATTAGAATTAAAAACGGAGCTAAACTGAACTTTGGTGCATCCGCTAAAGGTTACGCAGTTGATAAAATTATTGAAGTACTTAAAAATTCAGGCGTTGATGAAGCTCTTGTAAATTTGGGCGGAGAAATAAAACAACTCGGTAATGATTGGTTAACAGGCGTCCAACATCCCAGGATACCAGGAGATTTTATTTTAAAATTAAATCTGAAAAATTTTTCTGCCGCAACTTCCGGAGATTATGAAAATTATTTTGAAGTGAACGGCAAAAGGTATCATCATATTCTTAATCCACGCAACGGATATCCTGCAGATAAATCAATAAGCGCAACAGTTATTACGGAGGATGATTTTACTGCCGATGCTCTTTCAACTGCTGTTTTTGTTTTAGGTCCGGAAGAGGGAATTAAATTAATTGAAGGATTGAACGATACAGAATGCTTTATAATTGATAGCGCAGGCAATCATTATTTTTCTTCAGGCTTTAAGAAATTTCTTCACTGAACATTCGTTGATATAAATCACATCTCTCTCAAATCAAAAATCATTTTCAAAAAATTAGCTAACTTACACTTACGTTATTGATTCAGAATCAATTTAAAATTTATTCCTCATGAGATTCTTAACTAACTGATTCTCAATTACAAGTTTAAATTTTTATGTTATTTCAAAATTCAAAGCAGGCTGTGTGGATAGCTGATCCTAAAACAGGTTCGTTCATTGCAGTTAATTCCGCTGCACTTGAATTTTATGGCTACACAGAAAAACAATTTCTTTCATTAAATATAAAAGATATAACAGGAGAATCTGCGTTTGATGTGTTAGATAAGGAAGTTAAGCAGACTCATCTTTCAAAAAATAAAAGCTCAGTGAAAGTAAATGCTGTTTATTCGGAACTAATCCAGAAAAATAAAAAGGTTATTATTGCCGCCGTTTCACCATCAACCGGGATTGAAGATGAAGTAAAAAACAGAATGCGGATTTTTTCTCAGATAAGCGAAGCAGTAATGTTATCTTCACCGGATGATAAAATAATATTTTGGAATAATGAAGCTGAAGAAATATACGGCTACACCGCTGGTGAAGTTATAGGCAAAACTTCGGCAGAAGTTTTTCGTGTTTCTCTGCCTGATCCTAAAGAAAGAAAAATTATTGAGAGCACCTTAAAATCCAATGGCAAATGGAAAAGTCTGAATGTTCATCATAAAAAAAATGGTGAGCCGATATTTGTTGAATCAATCTCAAGCCAATTTACGGCTGATAATTCCGGTGCTGAAAGCGAAGAATATGTTCTGACAATTATAAGAAACATCACTTCAAGAGTTAAAGCAGAAGAGGAGATTCGGAGATCACGTGAAGAGTTGAATGTAATTTTACGAAATGTTTCAGATGGCATTACTGTTCAAAATTCTTCCGGCAGATTGGTTTATGCAAATGATGCGGCAGCGCAGCTATGCGGTTATGCAACTGCCATGGAGTTTCGGAATGCATCGGGCACAGAACTGCTGAGTAAATTTCATATCATGGATGAAAATGGTTTTCCCTTTCCGCTTGAAAGGCTGCCGGGCAGACTTGCATTAAAGGGAATTCCAAACGCTTCAACAGTTGTACGATTTAAAATTTTAGAAACAGGTGAAGAACGATGGGCTAAGATTAATTCAACGCCCGTTTTTGATGAAGATGGTGATGTAAGATTAGCGATAAATATTTTTCATGATATAACTGACGAACGCAATGCAGCGGAGATGTTAAAAATTTCCGAGATGCGCTTCAGACTTCTATTTGAACAATCACCATTGAGTACGCAGATAATATCTCCCGATGGAACAACTCTTCAGGTTAATAATGCATGGGAAAAGTTATTTGGTGCATCTATGGATGATCTTAAAGATTACAATATCTTGCATGATCAGCAGCTTGCCGAAACAGGAACACTTGATTTAATTAAGAAAGCATTAACTGGTGAAGCATCATTTTTACCTCCCATAAAATATTATCCTTCACAAGGAAAATACAAGGACAATGAACTCTGGCTTCAGGCTTATATTTATCCTGTTAAAAATATAAACGGATCAATACGTGAACTTGTATTGATACATGAAAATATTACTGAGAGAAAACAAGCCGAACAAAAGTTTGAAACAGAATACAAACTGAGAAGAGGAATAGAAGATTCAATTCCCGAAGGAATTGCTATTGTTGATCTGCAAGGAAAAATAACCTATGTAAATCCGGCTTTTTGTAGAATTATTTCAATGGATGAAAAGGATCTAATCAATAAATATCCTCCATACAGTTATTGGCCTGAAGAAGAAGCTGAAAAAATTAATTCAGCGCTGCAGCAGATGTTAAGGGGAGAGGCGCCGCCCGAAGGCTTTGATTTAAAATTTAAAACCGGGAAAGGGAATTTAATTGATGTTCATATTTCAGTTTCACCAATAAAAGATGAATCAAACAACACTATATCATGGCTTTGTTCAATTTCTGATATTACTGACAGAAAGAAAACTGAACGAGAGCTTGAATCAATATTAAAAGAACTCTCCGATTACAGGTATGCTCTTGATGTTTCCAGCATTGTTGCAATCACCGATCAAAAAGGAATTATAAAATATGCCAATAATAATTTCTTAAAGATTTCAAAGTACTCATACAATGAATTGGTTGGACAGGATCACCGGATTGTAAATTCCGGTTATCATTCAAAAGAGTTTATCAGAAATCTGTGGCGGACAATTGCTTCAGGGAATATCTGGAAAGGGGAACTTAGAAACCGCGCTAAAGATGGCAGCATTTATTGGGTTGAGACAACAATAGTTCCGTTCCTTGATGAAAACAATAAACCTTATCAATATGTTGCTATCAGATCTGATATAACTCAGAGAAAATTAAGTGAAGAGATTTTGAGAAAATCAGAAGAGAAATACAGAACACTTGTTGAAGGTACAAATGCCGTTTTATTCACAACAAATCTGCATGGAATTTTTACTTATGCTAATGAAGCAGCATCAAACCTGCTCAATCTTCCGATGGACAAAATATTAGGAAAGTTTTATCTGAAATTTGTTCATAAAGAAGACAGACAAAAAGTTCATGAGCATTTTATTAAAAAAACTTTAGTGGAAGAAAAATCATCCTACCTTGAATTCCGATATACAAACGGCAATGATAAAGAAGGCTGGGTAAGTTTTCTTGTTAATCCCTTAATTGAAAATGGAGTATTTACAGGTATTACCGGGATTGCTCAGGATATTACACAAAGAAAACAGGTGGAGAAAAAAATTGCTGATTCATTAAAAGAAAAAGAAACACTGCTTAAAGAAGTTCACCATCGTGTAAAAAATAATATGCAAATAATTTACAGCCTGCTTAATCTTCAATCCGGTTCAATTGAAGACCAATCAGTATTGAATATTGTAAAAGAAAGCCAGAACCGGATAAGAATAATGGCGCTGCTTCATGAAAAATTATATCAATCTAAAGAGATATCGTACATTGATCTTCCCGGATATATAAAAGAAATAATTAAAAATGTTGTCAGCTCCTATATTCTTGATATGGATAAGATTAAGGTTGATGTAGACATTGATGAATTTGAAGTAAGTATTGATGCTGCAATTTCGATTGGATTAATTATTAATGAATTAATTTCCAATGCAGTTAAATATGCATTTCCTGCCGGAAGGAAAGGCAGGGTTCGTTTTTTACTTAAGAAAAATGATAATGCTTCTCACAAAATGATAATTAGTGATAATGGTGTGGGTTTCCCATCCTCAATAAATTTTAAGAACACATCTTCACTCGGGCTTCAGCTTGTTAATACACTCGTTAACCAGATTGAAGGTTCTATTCAAATGAATAATAGTGAAGGAACAGAATTCATTATTATATTTCCTTCCGAAGAAAATAAAGTGCAAACTGCTAATGAGTAGAATTTCTTGCTGAGATTAAGAAATCATTTTTTTTAATCATTTAAAATATTGATTATTGCTGCTGAAAAAATTTCATAAAAAAAGTTTTATCCATACTTCCCTTCATTTTTTAATAATAGAATTATTAAGTGCTGCCAAATATTTTTATTGACAATAAATTTTTAAGAATATATATTACATCATACATATTACAAACATGTTAAAGGAGAGATTAAAATCTTTTCACCAATTGGAAATAAGGAATCATTAAGCCGGAAGGTTGCTGCAGAAATTGAAGCTGCGATAGCCTCAAAAAAAATACATTCCGGTTCACGTCTGCCATCAGAATTAGAGTTGTGTGCACAATTTGGCGTTAGCAGAACAGCAGTGCGTGAAGCACTTCAAATGTTAAGTGCAAGGGGAATAATCTCAATAGAAAAAGGCCGCGGAATTTTTGTTAACGGCTTTTCCTCCGAAACAGTTACACACCCGATGATGACTTATCTCCAATTTAAAGGAAATGATGTACTTGATGTTATTAAAGCAAGACTGATAATTGAACCTTCAATAGCAGAATACGCTGCAATGCACAGAGATGAAGAAGATATCCAGATTCTGATGAATGATATTGATGAGATGATAAGAAACCAGGGACACGAAAAGGAACATGCAAATCTTGATCTGCAATTTCACCTTCATGTTGCTGCAGCTTCAAAGAATCATATTATGCCGCTCATTCTACAGCCAATTCACAAGCTGATGCCTAAAATTAAACAAAGGATATTATCAACAGTACCAAATGCATTTCAATCGGCTGTTGAGTGGCATTCAAAAATTGTAGAGGCAATAAAGAATTCGGATCCTGAAAAAGCATTTCAAACGATGAAAAAACATCTTGAGATAGCACTTGAGCATACGCAACAGATGTTAAAAACTGAAGAAGACGAAGAAGACTAAAAAATTTTAAATAAAAAAGTTGTATGACATCTTACTCATTTTAAAAATTAAACTAAGCTGATCTATGAAAACACAATTAAACTATCAGCCCAAATTAAAATTCAGTTCACAATCACCGCACCTCTTCCAATCCTGGTTATCACCAAAGAGATATAATTATAAAGTTAAGATAAAAAAGAAGATAGAAAATCTGCTTCTCATTTTATCTCTATTGATTTTCTTTCCAGCATCTTTATACGCTGGTGAAACAGGAAAGATTGCCGGAAAAATTACCGATGCTTCTACTGGTGAAGCGTTAATCGGAGCAAACATTGTAATTACCGGTAAATGGATAGATGGTGCAGAACAAAGCGCCGAGAACTTACTTGGTGCTTCAACGGATGTGGAAGGTGAGTATTTTATTCTTAACATTCCTCCCGGACTCTACAGTATTCGTGCAAGTTATATCGGCTATAAAGAACAAATTACCGTTCAGGTTCAGGTGGATGTTGATAAAACTACAAGAGTTGATTTTCAATTAACACCGGAAGCCTTTCAAACAGATGAAGTAGTAGTTGTTGCTCACACTCCGCAAACAGTTGAAAAAGATCTTACCGCAACAAAACAGGTTTACAATATAAATGATGTTCAAACACTTGCCGGTGTTTCTGATATTGCAGATATACTTGAACTTCAGGCTGATGTGGTTGATGATCATTTTAGAGGAGGAAGAGTTGGTGAATCTCTTTACTTAATAGGTGGAGCAACAATCGTTAATCCGCTTAATAATGAAAGAGCATTCAGACCGATTGTGACCGGATTGCAGCAGGTTGAAGTTTATACAAGCGGTTTTAGCGCTGAATATGGAAATGCTCAATCAGGTATTGTAAATATGGTAGCTAAAGAAGGCGGAGATAAATGGGAAACAAGGCTTGAAGCTTCAACAACTCCTCCTTATTATAAAAGCTGGGCGGGAAGTGTTTACTCACCAAGCAATCTTGATTTTTATAATACACTTCAGGATGTAAAAGCGTGGCTTGAAGAAAATCCAACCCAGCCCGGCAGAGCATTATTTGATGCCGGTTTTGGTTTCGGAAGTACATATCTCCCGCCAAGAAACGTCTGGCCTCCAAATCCTTTAACACTTAAAGATTCACTTGAAATTGCACGGCTGGGGCAAGTAGCCTGGCTTCAATCAATAAGAGATGTTGGGTTAGAATACAACAATAATTTTGATTACCGTTTTGATTTTACTACCGGAGGACCAATCGCAAAAGATTTTAAAATATTTGTTGCAGCACGGCAGAATCTTGAATACCCAATTGTACCAACTCCGAACCAGAATGTTGAACGCCAGGTGATGTCCAATCTTACATATCAGCCTACCGAATTTGATAAATTCAAATTCCGTTTTATTTATGATTATCAGTATGAAAATATTTTAAATAGCAACTGGCTCCGCTGGATGTTTGATCGTACACTCAGTGTTTCAAGAGAAATTCAGAATACAAAACAATATGGCTTTGATTGGCAGCATGTATTTAATCAATCAACAATTTTAGACCTAAAGCTTAATCTGCTTCAAACAGAATTGAATGAAAGGATCGAACTGCTTGATGATGGAGAATTTATTCAGGATTACAATAACAGAACAAACTGGGTAGATTATACCGGACCATCTGCACATAGGGTTGGCAGAGCAAATGATGACAGGGGTGATGAAAAAACAACTACATACGATATCCACGCAAGTATTTTAACACAATTCAATAAGTATAATCTGATTAAAGGCGGTCTTCAATTCTCATATTACAATGTAGATGTTGATCGTGAATTAAATGTTGTTGATGCCGGCGGATACAGAGCAATTAATTTCAATTATTATCCGTTTGAAGGAGCGCTTTATCTGCAGGATAAAATGGAGTTTGAAGGATTCATAGCAAATGTTGGTTTGCGTTTGGATTTCTATGATTTCAATGCTGAATATTTCAGCGATTTGTTTTCTCCGTTAAGAAATCCTTATTACGATGAAAACCTTCCTTACCTTGAAAGGGGACAGTATTATGATCGTAATCTTGCAGCTAAAGAAAAAACAAAGCTATATGCTAAACTTCAGCCAAGAATAGGAATTTCATTTCCTGTTACTGAGTTTTCCGTTTTCCATCTTAATTATGGAACATTTACGCAGCGCCCTTCCTTTGATCAGGTATTCTTCAGCCAAATAACAGCATTTAATGATATTGAAATTCTTGGTAATCCGCGATTAAAACCTGAGAACACGAAAGCTTATGATATCGGACTTGTTAATGCTTTCCCATTAGGAATAAAACTGGACATCAGTGCATATTATAAAGATGTTACCAATCTTGTTGAGACTGCATATTTTTATGATCAGCAGCAGACGGTTTACAGAACCTATACTAACCGCGATTATGCAGATATAAAAGGCTTTCATATAAGCGTTGAAAAAAATGATGGAGCTTTAAGAGGATTTATAAGATACAATTATGAAGCAGCAACAGGTAAAAGCAGTAATGAATTTAATGCGCCTGTAACTTATTTTGAAAATCCCCCGGAAGGGCAGGAAGCAATTGAAATTCCTGATGCAGAAGACGTTTTTCTTGATTATGACAGAACACATAAGGCAGTTTTTAATTTAAGATATATAACTGATAAACAATTCGGTTTCACCATTGGAGATTTCCATCCGCTTGCAGATATCTCAATCAGTGTTACTTTCCGTTTATTTACCGGCCGCCCGTACACATGGGATGAAACTGGGCAGGGTTTAAGATACAACAAACGCACACCAACAGAACGTGATTTAAGAGTACGCCTTGAAAAGAAAATTCCATTTGGGCGTGATGCTGTCGTTTTTTACCTGGAAGGTTTTAATCTGCTGAACCAGGAGATATATCATTATTCAAGAATGTTTAACAGTGATGAGAATACTGTAAGATGGGAAAAAGACAGAGCAGACGTTTTAACATACAAAGAATATGCACCTTACGCTACAAGCCAGGAAGTTTATCTGTTGAATAATCAGCCGAGACATTTTCGCCTCGGTATGATTTTCAGATTTTAAATTTTATTGAGGTCTTAATGAAGAATTTAAAGATTAAAATAATTGTATTGAGTTTACTTATTCCGTTTGGATTAACTCAATCCCAAATTCGTGAGTACCGGATTCATGACCGCGGAATGCTGCACAATACAGTATTCAATACTGGTGATATAGCACGAAGCTGGATGACCGGAGACGCCGGGAATAAAACAAATGTTCCTCTATTTGAATGGCCTCCGAGATCAAGAACTGTTATTGATGGAATTGAATACAGCGGGCATCATAATATGCTGGGCGGCGGCGTATATATTGCAGCAAACATAAAAGGTAAACCAGGTAAAGAAAACCGGCTTTATGCACTTAGCGGTGGTGTTGGTGCAAGCCAGCCTGAAGTTGTGTTCGGCCGCTGGAGCTTTCCGTTATTTATGGAAGAGATTGAAAACTATCCTGTTCTTCCTGATGGTACATTAAATCCAGATTATAACCCTGATGAAGCTGAAGAAATAATCACTTCATCGTGGGCTACTCCCGTTGGTATTACTGTAACCAGAACTTCACGCTCATGGAGTTATCCTGATTATGATGATATGATCATCTATGAATATACTTTTGAATATACCGGAGATACGGACGGCAATCCGGCAACAATTGAAAGAGATTCAACTCTTGTTGATGCAATGATTTTATTCATATATGGATTTGCTCCTTCAATGCTTGGCTACCAAAGACATTACCAGGAATGGAAATATGAAGCTGGAATTTATCGCGGTGATCAAAGAACTTTTTGGGATGCTGATTATTGGCTCGCATTTAATATGGATGTTCAAACAAATCTTGATCCTAATCTTGCAGGAAAACCTGAACCGAATAAAGAATTGTTCAGACGATTTGCTCAAACAGGCGAAAACGGCGGCGGGTTATTAGCTGCACAGGCTCCTGGGTACTGCATGCTTTATTATGATTTGAATCATCTTGCTGTTGTTGACCCAAATAATCCTGATTTAAATGAATCAGAAGCGGTAAAGGTCTTAAGACAACGCCAGGGCGTGTATTATGAACTCGATGAAAACAATCATATTAAACAACCATGGTCTAATAAAGTTAGTACAGGAAATACAAATTCTGTTAAGATGATGGATCAATCTATTAACCCGGATAGCAGATGGAGCGGCGTTTACAGCGAAGGCAGTACAACATGGCCTGAAGTTCCGCGTAATGATCCAAGATGGTACGGAAGAGCTGCTTACAATTACAGGCAAAGCAATGATGCCGGACAGAAACACATCGTGTTTGGTCCTTACACACTTAACATCGGTGATAAACTTCATTATGCACTTGCAGAGGTAGTTGGCTATGGTGCTGAAACAGGCAAAAGAATTGAAGGCGGACAGGTTCAGCAGCAATGGGATTTTACTCCTGGCTGGAACAGAAGAGTTGTGGTTGATGGTGAAGTAATGACTGAAAATTATCTTGAAGAATTTGGTTATCCCGATTATGTCAATTCAGATGTTAAGAATGTTACGCAGGTTGCACATAAAGCTTTCACTGCTTATTTGGGTAAAGAGCCTGTAGTTCCTATTTGGCCCGAAGATAACCCCAGCAAAGGCAGTTATAAAATTCCGGTTCCTGTTCCCGCTCCAGCAATAGAAGTTGAAAATACTGCCGATGGTTCTGTAAGATTGGCATGGATTAGAGCAGTTGAAGATTTTACTCACCCACGGTTAACAGGACAGTTGGCAAAGTTTAACATATACCGCGCAAATGTTGCAATGGGTCCTTGGACACTTCTTAAATCAATCAATAAAGGTGATGTTAATTCCGAAGGCATTTATGAATGGTTTGATGATGATGAGGGATTCAAAATTGGTGAAACAAAATATTATGCTGTTACTTCTGTAGATGAACATGGAAATGAAAGCGGCAAAACAAATATTACCCGTCTTCAAAAAAATATTGGCTCGGTTGAAAAATTGACAAAGGTTTATGCGGTGCCGAATCCTTTCATATCTAAATCCGGATTTACCGGAGAAGGTGAAGTAGCTGATAAAATTGGATTTTATGGATTGCCTGAAAAATGTACAATCAGAATTTTCTCATACTCCGGCAATCTTGTTGAAACAATAGAACACGATGATCCACTTTATTCTGCTGAATGGCTGCAGGTTACCAAGAATGGACAGGAAATTGCCTCCGGAATTTACTTCTATGTTGTAACTACTCCGGAAGGTGAACAGACAACCGGAAAATTTGTTGTGATTAAGTAAGGAGAGTGAAGATGAAAAAATCCAAAATAATCTTAATAGTATTTTTGCTTCTAGTTTTTTCAAATTCAGCTTCATTCCCGTTTGAAAAAGTTGGAACAACTTCTTTTCAGTTCTTAAAAATATCTATGAGTTCAAGAGCTTCAGCAATGGGCGGATCTTTAACCGCACTTGTTGATAACTCGGAAGCCGTGTTTATTAATCCTGCCGGTTTAGCCAGCGTTGAGTTTATTGATGCTTCAGTCAGCTACCTTGATTGGCTTCTGGATGTAAAACATTATTCTTTTTCTGCTGCTTACAATTTTGAAGGAATTGGCACAATAGGGTTTCACGGATTATTTACTGATGTTGGTGAAATAGAAGTAACACGTGTTTCAAGTCTTGGTTTTGTTGGTGAAAATTATAATCCTGGCTTAACTGGTGAAGTAATAAAACCCGGAGCAGGATCATTCGGTATTTCCTTTGCAAGATTCTTAACAGATAAATTTGCTTTTGGGTTAACTGCTAAATATGTGTATGAAGATCTTGTTTATGAAAAAACAGGTGAACTTGTTTTTGATGGCGGATTAGTTTTTAAAACAGGTTTCCGTTCAATTGTTCTTGCAGCATCTCTTCTTCACTTCGGTCCAAAAGTTCAGTTTATTGATAAAAGTTATCCGCTTCCTCAAACATTTACGATAGGTATTTCAGGACATTTATTTTCACCCGGTGATCCGCTGCTTGCACAGGTTAACGGGCATGATCTTGTAATTTCTTATGATATGGTTCAGCCGCGGGATTTTGATCAACAGCATGTTGTTGGTTTGGAGTACAGTTATGATAATATGATTTTCTTGCGCGGTGGTTATAAGTTCAATGGTGATCAGGAAGGATTAAGCGCAGGTGTTGGACTTTTGTTTCAGAATTACCGTCTCGATTATGCATTTAATGATTACGGCCAATATCTAAATTCTGTTCACAGAGTTACACTGGGATTTCAATTTAATTAGGATTTTCAGGAGTTCACATTAATGGAATTCATACAAAAAATACTAAAAGTAAAATCAGTTTTATTTTCAATCATGCTTTTGCTTTTACCTGTTACTTCAGAAGCACAGCATAGAGGTGATGATCTTTCTTTCCAGGGATTGGCCGATAAAAATGAACTTGGTGTAAGAGCAACCGCATTGGGCAATGCCTTCACTGCTGTTCCGGGCGATCTCTCCGCCATCTTTTATAATCCTGCAGGATTAGCCCGATTAAATTCAATTACTGTTTCTGTTTCAGGAAATTCTTATAGCAAAGATTGGAGAGAAAATCAGGATTACAGACCAAACAGATATTTTGTTACACTTCCGTTTTATCTCGAAGGCTTGTACATACCTAAACCGGAAGATAACGGAAAATTTGATCATGAACTTGCTAAAGATACTTCATTTATTTACGAAGTTAATTCACCAAAACTAGGACTCGATCCTTTCAGTGAAGAAGCGGCAGACTGGGTGAAAAATCAAAATAATTTTGCATTAAATAATATTGCTGCTGCTTACCCATTCCAGATTGGAAAAAATAAATTTGTTGCCGCCGTTTCCTATAATGAAAGATACAATATTGTTGATTATGACAGGAATGATACTTACTTAAATCCTCATCCCGGTGATAGAAGATATGGCGATCTTTCCCGCGTAAACGGTATTGATACCATGGTTGTTAACTGGTCAAGATTTACGAGAGAACGCACAGGAAAAATCAATTCAATAGATGCAGCACTTGCCTATACAATCAATGAAACATTTCAGCTTGGAGCAGCAATAAATTATCAGTGGGGAAGCACTGATGATTATCAAAACCTTGTGAGAGTTGGTTCATTTGATCTTGTTGATGAAAACCGTTTCAGATTTTATTATCAGGATGTTTATGAAGAAGTAAACGGAACATCAGATTTATCAGCATTATCATACAGTGTTGGTGCAATTGCCTCGTTAAATAAATTTACATTAGGAGTGAATGTTCAGCTTCCATACACTTTAAAACGTGAATGGAGTTATACGAGAACATATCGCGATTCAATCTCAAATTCCACAACTAATTCAGCGGGAACGGATGAATTAAACTATCCGCTTGTTTTAAACTTTGGAATTAACTTCAAACCTATTGATAATTTCATGCTGGCTTTTGATTATGAAACTGCAAAGTTCAGCAAAGCTGAATTTAATCTTACATCAACAAATGCATCAGCATTAAAATGGGTTGATAGAAACTCCATCCGCCTCGGAATTGAATATTCACCATATGATTTTATTGCATTTCAGGCAGGTTATAAAAATGTACCGCAGGTTTTCGTTCCTGATGGTGCTGCCGAAAGAGACAGAGGACCCGAAGCAGTAAGCTATACTTTTGGGTTGAGCCTTAATTTATTCTTTGGCAGAATTGATGCAGCCTATGAAATTAGAAAACTTACTTATTATGATTCCTATTTCAGCAATACAAATTATGTAACAGAAAATTACAGCAATATATTATTTGGATTTACTTATTCATTATAATAAAACCGGGAGGTTAATATGGCTAGATTTACCAGATGGTTACTTACTCCGCTGTTTCTCTTTTTAGTTGTTGGTAAGATCTATTCTCAAACCAGTATTGAGGTAACACCTGAACAAGGTTTGAGATCAGCCCTTACCTTTGCAGCTTCAGCGGGCGTTGATACTATTTTCTTAAGTGTTAGCGGCGGTGTTTATGCTGAAACAGATACTTTTACATACCAGATCAGTAAGCCAGTTGTTATTATGGCTAAACCGGGACTTGAAGAAAAACCAATTCTCATCAACAGCAGTGATCCGGGTACAAAAAATATTCTTGAATTATTCCGTGTTTCGGATGATCTGACTCTTGATGGAGTTATTCTCGATGGCGGACATCCGCAATCAACCAACGGACGAAAATATGGTATCCGTGTAGGTCCTAATTTTGTAACAGGTGCACCCGCAAAAAATGGTCTTAATCTCACCATAAAAAATTGTGATTTCAGAAATTTTTATGAAGGAGGATTTGGACAAGGGCATGGAGTTTACTTCTTAAAAGATGTTGTTGCCGGTACAGTACTTATAGAAAATTGTACATTCAAAAATACCGGTTATGAAGCAATCAGAATGACAGAAACTGAAAAATATGCAGTAACAAAATGCCTTGATACATTGATTGTTAGAAATTGTACCTTTGAAAACATTGCTGCCGAATGTGTAAGATTTTATTCGGATTTACTGGATGAAACAGAAGACGCATATGTACTTATTGAGCATTTAACAATTAACAAATGTAATACAAGAACATTTTTTATTAAGAACAATGAGAATACAATCGTAAGAAATATAATTATCACCAATGATTTTGATGGATCAACAATAAGCGGAGAATCCAGAACTGATTATGTTATGGATGTACAGGATTCCGGTTCAGTAGTCAGCAACATTGATACAATGAATATTACGCATGCTTTAGACCCATCCGCCAAATTGATAAAAGCAACAAAAGGCGGAACCGTTGATTCAGTTACAATATACGGCTTTGATCCAATGTATGAAGATGCCGAGGCTTCCAATTATACATTGCTTGCCGGTTCTCCTGCATACGGCAAAGGCCATGATGGTTCAGCACTTGGTGATTTGAGATGGGCAACCAATGAACCTGTCTCTGTTCGTGAAGAAAAAACCGGTATAGCAGAATCATATGAACTCCATCAGAATTATCCGAACCCATTTAATCCTGCAACAATCATTAACTATGAAATTCCAAAAGCCGGTTTTGTAAATATCACTGTTTATAACCTTATCGGAGAAAAGGTTGAAACACTCGTAAATGAATTTAAGAATGCAGGAAAATACAAATTGAATTTCAATGCTGAGAATCTAAGAAGCGGTGTTTACTTCTATACGATTAAAGCGGATAATTTTATCTCAACCAGGAAGATGGTTTTAATAAGATAATGAAAGGATAAGGAATAGTTAGTTGTTGAAATTTATTGGAAAATTTTTGATCGCAGCAATGTTGGCAGCAACAGCCAATTTATTCGCATCTGAATATTATGCTTCCAACGTTGCTGAAATCAATTCAGCTCTCTCACTGGTTCAACCAGGGGATACAATTGTAATGAGAAATGGTATCTGGCAAAATTCAGAAATAAAATTTATTAAAAACGGTACAGCAGATAAACCGATCTTATTAAGAGCTGAAACTGCCGGCAGTGTTATTTTAACAGGTTCATCATCTTTAAAAATTGCCGGACAGTATCTTGTTGTTGATGGATTATATTTTATTGATGGTTACTTAAACAGCGGCAGTGTAATTGAATTCAGAAATGGAAGTAATCACAGCAGCTATTGCAGATTAACAAACACAGCAATCATAAATTATAATCCGCCAAACAAATCAACCGATTATAAATGGGTTTCACTTTACGGTACCAATAACAGAGTTGATCATTGTTACTTCCGCGGTAAAACTCACTCAGGTACTACTCTTGTTGTTTGGCTTTCAGGCCAGCCAAATTACCATTTGATTGATCATAATTATTTTGGGAACAGACCTGAACTTGGAGCTAACGGTGGTGAAACAATCAGGGTTGGTACAAGTGATTGGTCAATGTATGATTCATACACAACGGTTGAATATAATTATTTTGAAGCATGTGATGGTGAAGCCGAAATTATTTCCAATAAATCATGTGAAAACACGTACAGGTACAACACATTTTACCGCTGCAGCGGAACGCTAACATTAAGACACGGCAATAGATGTTATGTTTATGGAAATTTTTTCTTTGGTGAGAAGAAATCAGGAACAGGCGGTGTTCGGATCATTGGTGAAGACCATAAAGTATTCAATAATTATTTTTATCAGTTAGATGGAAATGGTTATCGTTCTGCATTATCGATTGTAAATGGAATTCCTGCTTCGCCGCTATCAGGTTATTACCAGGTAAAGAATGCGATAGTTGCATTTAATACTTTTGTAGATAACCGCTACACATTTGAATTCGGTTCAGGAAAAAGTTCAACTCAATCTTTACCTCCGGAAAACTGCATCATTGCAAATAATGTTGTTCGTGCAAATGTTTCTCCAATATTCAGGTTTGTTGATCAGCCCATAAATACATTCTATGAAGGCAATATTGTTTATGGTGCAAATGTTGGCATTACTAATCCTGTAGGAATTACAGTTGCCGATCCCAAATTATTTTTTGCAGAAGATAGTTTATGGAGAATAGGTGAGGGCAGTCCTGCAATTGGCGCAGCATCAGGCAATTATGATTTTGTTACTGTTGATATGGATGGACAGATTCGCAATCTTCCAAAAGATGCCGGCGCAGACCAATTCTCTTCCGATCCAATAATTTACAGACCAATGAAACCGGCAGATGTTGGTCCAAAGTGGCTGGCAGATTTGAATACTGATCCAAGAGTAAAACCCGTTCAGGCAGGAGTTGATTCCTTAACCTATTTTTTGCAAAATGCAATCAGCGGGGATATTTTAGAACTTGTAACCGATGGCGGAATTTATTCAAACACTTCCAATCTTGAAATTAATGTTCCTGTAACAATCCGCGCCAAAGATGGATTAAAAAATCCTCCCGTTCTGCTGAATAATTCTGATGCTTCATCCAAAAGTATAATTGAAATTAAAAATGGTGGAAGTTTAAATCTGAGCGGAGTAATTCTTGATGGTTTAGCCGGATCATCAACTCCTGCAAAATATCTGATTAGAACTGATGATGAACAGATGCCCTCTTCTTATAAATTAATTGCAGAAGGCTGCACGTTTAAAGATGTTGTTTCAGGCAGTGATGGAAATTTCTTCCGGGCTTATCCAGGAACTTTTGCTGATACAATTAAATTTTCAAATTGTCTTTTTACGAACAGCGGAAAAGAAGGCATCAGGCTCAAAGATGAAGCTTCTCAATCCGGCAAGTACAATGTTAAATATTTTGAAGTATCAAACAGTACATTCTGGAATATTCCTAAAGAAGCAATAACTATATATGCGGGTGATGATAATCCCGGTACACCTGGACCAAAAGTTTTTATAAATCATGTTACATTTGATAACTGCGGCTATGATAATTCCAGCATTGTTTATGCAAAGGAGGTTGATGGTGCAGAAATCAGAAGCTGCATTTTCTCAAATAGTCCCGGCAATGAAATTTCTATCCGCCTTGACGGCACAGGTTCAAAAATTCTTTACTCGGATATTTATAACGTCGGCCCGCTTTCACTAAACAGAACTGCATCAATAGGCAGCGGTATGCTTTATGTCGATCCGCTTTATGCAGATCCGCAAAACGGAAATTTTACACTTGCGCAAAATTCACCTGTACGCGGCAAAGCATTTGATTTTACTGCAATGGGTGATTTAAGATGGCAGAATGATCCTACAGATATAGATGATCAACAATTAATTCCGCAGGTATTTTTACTTCATCAGAATTTCCCGAATCCGTTTAATCCTTCAACAACTATTAAATATTCAGTTCCCGTTTATCAAAAAGTATCAATTAAGATTTTTGATGTCCTGGGAAATGAAGCTGCTGTTCTTGTTGATGAAATAAAATCTCCCGGTGAATATAATGCAGAGTTTAACGCAGCCGGATTTTCAAGCGGCATTTATTACTACAGGATGACTGCCGGTAATTATTCTGAAACTAAAAAAATGATTTTGCTGAAATGATCTTGAAAAAAATAAATTTATTATTCTTCACACTGCTCATTCTTTCCGGATCAGATCAAATTGCTGCACAAAGCTGGCAGTCTAAAATAGTTTACCGGGATTCAATTACTTCAAAATTAATTTATGTATCTGATGAAGAAGGAAACAGAATTCCGGATTTTAGTTATGCAGGATATAAAAACGGTGAAGTTGAAATTCCGGATATACCCATTGTAAAAACTATCTCACCAATCGAAGGAGACAATACTGCTCACATCCAATCAGCAATTGATGAAGTTGGATTTATGCCCTTGGGAAATAATGGATTCCGCGGTGCTGTTCTACTATTGCCCGGTAAGTACCAGGTGAACGGAACAATAAGAGTTAGGCACAGCGGAGTAATTTTGCGTGGCTCAGGCGATGGCGAAGATACTCTAACAAATACTATCATTTATGGAAAGGGAAATTCTCCGCATCAGAGAACAATTATTGTTGCAGGCGGAGGAAGTTCAACCAAATGGCAGCAGCAAATAAGTGGAACAAAAACAAATATTACTACGGATACACTCTTTGTTGGAGACAGAAAATTTACTGTTGAAGATGCATCAAAATTTAATGTTGGTGATAATATTATAATCTATCATCCATGCACAGAACTCTGGCTTCAATCCATCAACTACGGCGGCACACATTCAAATGAATCCGGCGCAGTTCCCGGAGTTGATGTTCCGTGGAGTGTTAATCAACTGCCGATTATTTATAACAGATATATTACTGAAATAAATGGAAACGAAATTACTATTGATGCTCCGGTTTTTAATCAACTAAAAAGAAGCCTATCCCAATCCTATATTTATAAATACGCAAGAACGGGATTGCAGACAAACATTGGAATAGAAAATCTGAGAGTTGATATTGAAACTGCCGGCGGAACTGATGAAAATCACGCATGGCAGGCTATCGATCTTTATCAGTTAGAAGATGGATGGGTAAGAAATTGCTCAATGCTTCACTTCGGTCAATCAGGAATAAGATGTAATACAGCCAGCCGTATTACTGTAGAAAACTGCAGAGCCATTGAACCAGTAAGTAAAATTGAAGGAGAGAGAAGATACAATTTTAACATCTACACTGCTTCACAATTAATTCTTTTTAAGAACTGTGCTGCCGAAAATGGAAGACATCATTACGTATCAAATGGAACAAGTTT
Organism: Ignavibacteriales bacterium; assembly: GCA_044507695.1. Lineage (GTDB taxonomy): Bacteria > Bacteroidota > Ignavibacteria > Ignavibacteriales > Ignavibacteriaceae > JBIQJD01. The sequence goes on from JBIQJD010000001.1 coordinate 210,236, forward strand.
TACATCAGGATGTGTTTTTCTGAACTGTACTTCCAAAGGTGCTTATGCGAGCAGTGAAGGACACAGACAATGGAGCAACGGAATTTTATTTGATAATCATACTGAACTTGATGGACCGAGAGCGGGAAGAAATCCTATTCTTCTTGCATTATATAACCGCGGCCATTATGGCACTAGCCACGGCTGGGCAATTGCAAATTCAATTGCATGGAATTGTGATGTTGCAAATGGTTACTTAATCGTTCAAAAGCCTCCAACCGCGCAGAATTATGCAATCGGCTGCAAAGGCAACAGAGTTACAGGTTTATTGCCTTACGCTGAATTTGACGAACCGGAAGGTTACATTGAAGGCACTAACCAGCCGGGTTTATCCCCTTCTTCTCTCTATCTCGCTCAGTTAGAAGAAAGAATGACAGCAACGGGTATAGAAGTTCAGAATGAACCGGTACAACCCGCCTCATTCTCACTTATGCAGAATTATCCTAACCCGTTTAACCCGAACACAAAAATAGATTTTACAATTAAAGATTATTCATTCGTTACACTTAAAATTTTTGATGCAATAGGAAGAGAAATTGCAGTTCTCGTTAATGAAGAAAAATCACCCGGAAGCTATACAGTTAATTTTTCGGCAGAAGAATTTTCAACCGGCATTTTTTATATGCGGCTTACTTCAGGGGGATTATCTGAAACTAAGAAAATGATTTATTTAAAATGAATTTGATTATGCATCATATAATTAATAAATAATTTCAACAATCAAGAGGAGGCGGTTTATGAAGACTGCTTTATCAGTTTTGTTCCTTAGTATATTATTACTTCAAATTTCATCAAGCGTAAGCTTTGCGCAGGTTACCTCCGCAGGGTCCGGCAACTGGTCCGATGGATCAACATGGATTGGCGGCGCAGTACCGCCGGAGAATGCCGATGTAATCATTGCTGATGACCATAAGGTTGTTTTAGATGCAGATGCGGTTTGTAATAATCTTACAATTAACGGCACACTTGAGTTTGAAAACGTTACTGCCAGATCATTAACTGTTCACGGTGATATAACAGGAGATTCATTAAAAACTTCAAGCCTTGATGGTGTTGGACCGCTGATTCATACAATAACTCTTCACGGTAATTTATCTTTAACTTCACTGTTTGATTTAAGATATGGTTCAAATCCAAATGTTGGTGCAGCCGATTTGATACTTACAGGAAACAGTAATTCAACTTTATCAGGCCCATCAAATATGGATATTAATGGAGTTACAATTGATAAATCCGGCGGAGCTAAGGTTATACTTGCAAGCAATTTTTATCAGAATAACAACAGCAGTAATCTTCCGCTTGGAATTCTCCAGTTAACAAACGGAATAGTTGAAACAGGAGATTTTGAATGGCATGTTAAAGCCACCGGTTCAGCAGCAGGAGTTTTGGGCGGTTCGAAAGATAGTTATGTAAAAGGAAATCTTGTCAGGTATATGCCGAGTGGTTCCCCTGTTCGTGTTTATCCGATTGGTGATGATGAAAATTATTCACCGATTGAAGTTGAACTTGTATCATCCATAAGCAACACTCCGTTAAAAGTTAGTGTTATTCATGGGAACGCAAACACCGGAAGCAGCACATTCTCAGGTGATATTGATATGGTTTCAAAAGCTCATTATTATGAACTTTCAAATTTATCTAACGGACCTATGAATTTTAAAGCTCTCTCTCCAAGCTATGGTTTGAATGATGGAGTTGAATCAGGGAATACTGATTTACGAGTTGCAGTTTCAACCGATGACAGGGCAACATGGATGGACATTGGACCAAGTGCTGCCGATACAAATGCACATACAACAAATGTTTCAGATCAGCCAAACTTTATAAGATCAGATGATATTCCGGGTAACTTAACAATAGCAGCACATACTTCTTTTTTTGCTGCACTTGCAAAAGCTTCAGGAACAAGCACAAATTCACTCCCTGTTGAACTTACTGCTTTCAGTGCTTCTATTAGTAATAAAAATGTAATTTTAAATTGGTTTACTGCCTCAGAAAAGAATAACAGAGGATTTGAAATTGAAAGAAAAATACATTCAGGGAATTGGGAGGTGATTGGTTTTGCTGCAGGATTTGGTACAACAACAGAAGCTAAATCATATTCTTATACTGATCAAAATTTAGCTCCGGCTATTTATTCTTACCGCCTGAAACAAATTGATTTTGATGGAAGCTTTTCTTACTCACAGATTGTTAATGTGGATTTGAGCGCTCCATCTGAATATTTATTAATGCAGAATTATCCCAATCCTTTTAATCCATCCACAATGATTTCATTCAGAATAAAAAATGATTCCCATGTTTCATTAAAGATATTTGATGTTCTTGGAAATGAAGTAGCCGTGTTATTGAACAGCCAGATGGAAGCAGGTGATCATCAGCTAGAATTTAACAGTACAAAATATTCGGGATTAACCAGCGGCGTTTATTACTATACACTAACCGCTGCTGATGGCAGCGATACATTTTCAGAAACAAGGAAGATGGTCGTTCTTAAATAAAAAATTAAATTATAAAGGAGGCAGTATGAAAACTGCAAAACTATTTTTCTTTTTGTTCTGTTTCTTTGTTGTTTCAACTATGTCATATGCTCAAATTACTTCTGCACAAAACGGCAACTGGTCTGATGCTTCAACATGGGTCGGCGGTGTTGTTCCCGGTGCAAGTGATAATGTGGTAATCGCAGATGGTCATACAGTTACTATTGATATTCCAAATGCAACTTGCAATGATTTAACCGTAGCCGGATATATTTATTTTTCCAACACAACATCCGGTATGGGACTTGTGGTAAATGGAGATGCAGTTATTGAAAACGGTGGACGTTTGAGAATGGCAAGTTCAACACCAGGAATTCCAATTCTCTATCACTCTGTTGAATTGAAAAAGAATCTTACAGTAAATTCCGGCGGTACTTTTGATATGCGGCAAACTTCCGGAGCCAACGGAGCTGTTGGAAGAGTTGTTTTTTCAGGCAGTGAAAACAGTGTTATAAATCTTTCACAAACTACGTATTCCAGTAATGCAGAAGAGTTTAATTCTGTTATTATTGAAAAAACGGGCGATGCAAAAGTTATTCTTCAATCAGGTAATCTCTTCCAGAATAATAATGCTTCCAACGCTGCTGATACATTATTATTTGTTTCCGGAATTATTGAAACCGGTGAAAACATGTGGGTTCATCTTGCAACCTCAAGCGCTGCAGTGCAAGGTGCATCTTCGGCAAGTTATATAAACGGAATTCTTGGCCGTGGAATTTCTAACAGTGCAAACAACAGTGTTACAAGAGAATTACCAATTGGCGATGGAACCACATTCAGACCAGTTGAAATTAAAGTTACTGCACCTGCCAATGCTACAGGCCATTTTGTCTGGGCGCGTGTAGTTAATGAGGACGCGAACACCGGAAGCAGCACATTCTCACCCGGAATTGATAAAGTTTCACAGAATAGATATTATGAAATAGGGTATATTCAGGGAGCCGGGACCGCAGCAGAAATGCCTGTTTATAAATTTGCACCTGCATACAATAGTGATGATGGTGTTTCAGCAGGCAACATGGATTTGCGCGTAGCATATTCTACAGACAGCCGTGCTTCATGGCAAAACGCCGGCCCGTTTGATCATACTACAGATTTATCCAATCTGCCTGCACTAATTGAAAGTGATTCGTTGGATTCTCCTGTTTCGTTAGCAACTGGAACAAGCGTATTTGTTGCGCTTGCAAGAGCAGCCGGTACAACTACTAATGATGTTCCGGTTGAGCTTACTTCTTTTTCTGCTTCAATCCTAAAAGATAAAATTGAATTGCAATGGATAACTGCAACAGAAAAAAATAATTCAGGTTTTGAAGTTGAAAAAAGTGTTGATGGTAAATCTTTCAGCAAGATTGCTTTTGTTCCCGGAGCCGGCACAACAACTGAAAGCAAATCATATTCATTTACAGATGCAGATGTTTCACCTCAGAAATATTATTACAGGTTAAAACAAATTGATTTTGATGGAACAGTAAATTATTCAAACATTGTTGAAGTTGATTTTGCTGCTGAATTAAATTTCAGCATGGAGCAGAATTATCCGAATCCATTCAATCCTTCAACAACAATAAGTTTCAGTACAGCTAAAGAAGTTCAGGTGAAACTTTCAATTATAAATGCACTTGGAGAGACGGTAAAACTGCTGTTAAATGAATTGAAACCGGCTGGATACCATCAGGTAACATTTGATGCATCCGGGTTTGAAAGCGGAGTTTATTTCTATAAAATTGAAGCAGGTGATTTTGTTAAAACAAGTAAAATGTTGTTACTAAAATAATATTCAATGCACGGGATTGGCTAAAAAGTAATTTTGATATACAAAGAACAATTTTTAGTCAATCCCATCATTAAAAAGAGGAAGTTGTAAAAATGGATGTTAGATTTTCTGCAGATATGAACAGCTACAAAACTATGGGAAGCGATGAACTGCGGAGTGCTTTTCTTATTGATAAGCTTTTTAAAGATGATGAGATTTATCTTCTCTATTCAGATGTGGATCGTGCAATTATAGGTTCAGCTGTTCCGGTTAGCAAAGATCTTAAACTTGAAAGCAGCAAAAAAGAAATGGCTGCTGATTACTTTGCCGAACGCCGCGAGATTGGAATTATAAATATTGGCGGATCCGGTTCGATTAATGCGGATGGTAAATCATTTCAACTTGAAAATAAAGATGCACTTTACATTGGTAAAGGCACAAAGGAAATTTTATTCAGTTCATCAGGAATTGATAAAAAAAATCCGCCGAAGTTTTACATTGTGAGTTATCCTTCACATAAAGAATACCCGGCTGCTCTTATGAAATTTACCGAAGCTGAACCAACAAAACTCGGCACATCTGAAGATGCTAATAAGCGGACGATTTATAAATACATCCATACAAACGGAATAAAGAGCAGCCAGCTTGTAATGGGGTTAACAATACTTGAGCCGGGCAGTGTCTGGAATACAATGCCCGCTCATACTCATCAAAGAAGATCAGAAGTTTACCTTTATTTTGATATGGATGAAAACTCAGTAATGTTTCACATGATGGGGCTTCCTGATGAAACTCGCCATCTTGTTATAAGAAATCAGCAGGCTGTTATTTCTCCAAGCTGGTCCATTCATTGTGGTGCAGCAACAAAGAATTATACATTCATCTGGGCAATGGGCGGAGAAAACCAGGCGTTTGATGATATGGATCCGGTAGCAATGCAAACATTAAAATAAAATTTTAAAAATATGTTACTCGAAAAATTTAATCTTTCCGGAAAAACTGCGCTTGTTACAGGCTGCAGCAGAGGCATGGGAAAAGCAATGGCAGAAGCACTTGCTGAAGCCGGTGCTGATATAATAGGTGTTAGTGCATCTCTGCCAAAACAGGGAAGTGATGTTGAAAATTCAATAAAAAAAACTGGCAGAAATTTTTCAGCTTATCAATGTGATTTTGCTGACCGCAAATCATTATACTCCTTTATTGAACAGGTGAAAAAAGATTTTCCGGTGATTGATATTCTCATAAATAATGCCGGAACAATACTTCGTAAACCTGCAGTTGAACATCCCGATGAATACTGGGATAAAGTGTTAGAAGTGAATTTAAATTCTCAATTTATTTTAAGCAGAGAAATTGGAAAGGAAATGGTTGGCAGGGGAAGCGGTAAAATAATTTTTATTGCTTCACTCCTTTCTTTTCAGGGCGGAATTACAGTTCCCGGATATGCTGCAAGCAAAGGCGGAGTTGCTCAGCTGACAATGGCGCTGGCAAATGAATGGGCTTCAAAAGGAGTTAATGTGAATGCAATTGCTCCCGGTTATGTTGAAACAGATAATACGGAAGCATTGCGTAAGGATAAACAAAGATTTGATGCAATCTCTGCAAGAATTCCTGCGGGAAGATGGGGAAAGCCTGAAGATTTTAAAGGTCCTGCAGTTTTTCTCGCATCCGCCGCTTCAGATTATGTTAACGGAACAGTACTTATTGTTGATGGTGGATGGATGGGAAGATAACAATCATTTAACTGAAAGAATAAAATTATCCGGAGATGAAAATTGCGTGAACAAATTATAAATCAGATTATAGAAAATGGTGCTATTGCTGTAATAAGACTTCCTGAGCCGCACAAAATGATTCATGTAGCTGAGGCACTTTATGAAGGCGGCGTGAAGTCAATCGAAATAACAATGAGTACTCCAAATGCAATTGAAGTGCTTGGCAATGCTTCCCAAAAATTAGGTGATAAAATATTATTTGGTGTTGGAACTGTTTTAAATGCAGAAACAGCCAGAGCTGCAATTGATAACGGAGCAAAGTATGTTGTTAGTCCGGTTTTTAAACAGGAAATACTTGATGAAGCCCATAGGCAAAACATTCCGGTAATGCCTGGTGCATTTTCTCCAACTGAAATTTTAACTGCCTTTGAAGCGGGAGCAGATATAGTTAAAGTGTTTCCTGCAGATATTCTTGGAATGGCATACTTTAAAGCAGTTCTTGCACCTTTGCCCCATTTAAAACTAATGCCAACTGGCGGAGTGAATCTTACGAATGCAGGAGAGTGGCTTAAATCAGGTGCGTGCGCAGTTGGCGTAGGCAGTGCTTTGGTAGATAATACCGCAATTAAAAATGAAGAATATGCTCAACTCACTGCGAATGCAAAAATTTTAATGAATAGTATAAATTCATTCCGTGAAAAAAATAATAAGGGATAAAGTAGAATGAAGAAAAAGGTAGTTACTTTCGGGGAAATTATGCTTCGCCTTTCAACTCCGGGTTACAGCAGATTTGTTCAATCACAATCTTTCGATGTTACCTTCGGCGGTGGTGAAGCAAATGTTGCTGTATCGCTTTCCAATTACGGATTGGAATCATACTTCGTTACAAAACTTCCTAAACATGAAATAGGACAGGCTGCAGTAAATCACCTCAGGCGTTTCGGAGTTAAAGATGATTTTATTATCCGCGGTGGTGATAGAATCGGAATTTATTTCCTTGAAACCGGTGCAAGTCAGAGAGCTTCAAAAGTAATTTATGATAGGGCTAATTCAGCGGTGAGCGGATTAAAAAATGATGAAATAAACTGGGATAAAATTTTTACTGACGCTGATTGGTTTCATTGGACGGGAATTACGCCGGCTCTCGGCAAATTAGTACAGGATTGTTTGAAGCAGGCTTGTATAACCGCAAAATCAAAAAATGTAAAGATTAGCTGCGATCTTAATTTCAGAAAAAAAATGTGGACAGAAAAAGAAGCCCAATCAGTTATGATTCCGCTTATGGAATATGTTGATGTATGTATTGCCAATGAAGAAGATGCGGAGAAGAGTCTTGGAATGCACGCTGAACAAACCAACATTGAAAGCGCTGAATTGAGCGAATCGGGTTACTTTGAACTTGCCAAACAATTAAAATCAAAATACGATTTTGAAGCAGTAGCAATAACGTTAAGAGAAAGTTTTTCTGCATCAAGAAACGGATGGAGCGCGCTGCTGCATGATGATAAAGATTGCAAGGAACCATACCGTTCAAAAATTTATGATATAACTATTGTTGATAGAGTGGGCGGTGGAGACGCTTTTGCATCAGGTTTAATTTATGGATTACTCACTAAAGATAATTCAAAGGATGCACTGGAATTTGCAGTTGCAGCATCCTGCCTGAAGCAAACAATTCCCGGAGATTTTAATCATGTATCACTTGATGAAGTTGAAAAACTTGCAAAGGGTGATGCATCAGGAAGAGTTGAAAGATAATTTATTAACTGAAAATTATTTGCCGCAGATTTTAAATTAAAACAGTTGCTGCTATAATGTTGTATCCTAAAAATCAAAAGGAATTTTTATTAAGCAAAGTTAAAATCCGATTAACAATCTTAAAGTAAAGAAACAATTAACAATCAACATGAAATTATAATACGGAGTAAATGATGATAAATCTTAAAAATAAAATTGCATTTGTTACCGGAGGCGGAAGAGATATTGGTAAAGAAGTAAGTAAAAGACTCGCTTCCTGTGGGGCAAATGTTTTTGTTAATTACTATCAAAGCAAGGAAGAAGGTGAAAAAACTGTTAGGGAAATCAATGAAGCCGGCGGAACTGCAGTTGGCGTTGCCGCTGATCTTACAAAACCCGAAGAAGTAAAAAACACTGTTGCAAAGTGCATAGCAGAATTTGGCAGCAGGATTGATATACTTGTGAATGTAATTGGCGGATTAGTAGCGCGAAAAACAATGGAAGAAATGGATGAACAGTTCTGGGATTTTGTAATCGGATTAAATTTAAAAACAGCATTCCTTACAACAAAAGAAGTCCTGCCTTACATGCAATCCGGAGGCGCAATAGTAAATTTCTCTTCACAGGCTGCACGCGATGGCGGCGGACCCGGCGCTATTGCTTATGCAACTTCCAAAGGCGGGATATTAACTTTTACAAAGGGACTTGCAAAAGAATTGGGACCCAAAGGAATACGAGTTAATTGTGTTTCTCCGGGAATGATTAACACTACATTTCATAACACTTTCACAAAGCCGGAAGTTAGACAAAAAGTTGCTGCTGCTACTCCACTAAGAAGAGAAGGTGAAGCGGCTGAAGTGGCTGATCTTGTTGCATATCTTGTTTCAGATAAAGCATCATTTATTACCGGTGCGTCAATCGAGATTAACGGCGGAACATATTTTATTTAATTAATAATGAGAGTGTAATGAAATTCATCTTTTCATTTTTATTTTTAATCACCATAACAGTAACTGCACAGAGGAGTCATCCCAATCTTGTTTTAACAAAGTCAGCAGTTGAAGAAATAAAATCCGCATTGGGTACAGCTCCGTTATTTGATAAATCTTATAACGAAGCAAAACAAATGGTTGATGCGGCGATTGCAAATCCCAAAGATGTTCCTTTACCAAAAGACCCTGGCGGTGGTTACACGCACGAAAAGCACAAGCAAAATTATAATGAGATGTATTATGCCGGCATTCTTTTTCAAATTACAGGAGAAGAAAAATATGCAGCATTCATAAAGGAATTACTAGATAAATATGCAGAGTTCTATCCCGATTTGAAAAATCATCCGGAGGCAAAAGAGCAGGCGCCGGGCAGATTATTCTGGCAATCATTAAATGAAACTGTTTGGCTGCTCCATACAATTCAGGCTTACGATTGCATTTATGATTGGCTTTCTCCCGCAGACCGCAAAAAGTATGAGGAAAGAATTTTTCTGCCGATGACAAAATTCTTTGTTGAAGAAACCGAACATGAATTTAATCTGATTCATAATCACGGTACGTGGATGGTTGCCTGCGTTGGAATGACCGGAATGGTTTTAGGTAATCAGGATCTTATTGAAAAATCGCTCTACGGTTCTCACAAAGATGGAAATGGCGGTTTTCTGCAGCAGCTTCAGTTGTTGTTTTCTCCGGATGGATATTATACAGAAGGCGGATATTATGTAAGATATGCTTTGTGGCCTTTCTTCATTTTTGCAGAATCAATTCACAACACATTACCTGATATAAAAATCTATAATTACCATGATCAGATCTTAAAGAAAGCATTTTATTCTGCACTGCAGGTAACATATACTAACGGTGAATTTATCCCGATCAACGATGCATTAAAAGAAAAAACTTTCCACTCCGTGGAAATGATTTATGCTCTTAATTTTGTTTATGATCATTACGGCGCTGATGAGCAACTATTAAGCATTGCAAAGCGGCAGGGAAGCGTAACATTAACAGGCGGCGGAATTAAGGTTGCAAAAGATTTAAATACAATAAAGAATATTCCGGAATTTAACTGGAAGAGTGTTGAATACACAGATGGTGCTAATGGTGATGAAGGAGGTGTTTCTATTTTGCGATGGGGTGATCCTTCAGATCAGTCTGCAATGCTTTTTAAATATGGATCTCATGGACTTTCACACGGCCACTTTGACAAACTTCAGATGCTCTTTTATGATCAGGGAAGAGAAATAATTCAGGATTACGGCGCAGCAAGATTTTTAAATGTTGAACAAAAATCGGGCGGACGATACCTGAAAGAAAATAATTCATACGCAATGCAAACAGTTGCACACAACACCGTTGTGGTGGATGAAAAATCTCACTTCAATGGTGAAAGATCTAGATCGGAAAAGCATCATCCTGATAGATATTATGTTAATCTTGATGATCCCAATTTTCAGGTAACGAGTGCAAAAGCAGACAGCGTATATGAAGGTGTTCAATTCCACAGAACAATTGCAATGGTGAAGGATGAAAATCTCAGCAAGCCAATATTAATTGACATATTCAGAATTAATTCAGAAGAAGAACACCAATATGATTTGCCGTTTTATTATATGGGACATTTCATTTACTCCAATTTTGAATACAATCCATTTTCTAAAGAGCGTACGATTCTCGGAGCTAAAAACGGTTATCAGCATTTGTGGAAAACTGCTGAAGCAGATCCGCAATCCACATCAACTTTTACCTGGCTGAATGGTACGAGGTATTATTCAATCACTTCAAACACAAAGCCGGGTGATAAAATATTTTTTACAGAGATTGGCGCATCAGATCCAAATTATAATTTGCGGAATGAACAGGGAATTATGATTCGCACAAAAGCAAAAGATCATGTGTTCGCTTCAATAATAGAACCTCATGGTGAATTTAATCCTACACTTGAATATTCTTTTAATTCATACAGCAGTTTTGAAGAGATAAAGGTTCTTCAATCAGATGAGAATTATACGGTTGTAAATATTAAAGGACGGGATAATCTTAACTGGATTTTCATCATTATAAATAATAATTCTGATGAAACCGCTCAGCATGAAATCAGCTTAAACGGCAGAGCGTATAAATGGACTGGTCCGGTGAAATTATTTAAAAATTAGAAATCAATTATCGTTAATAAATCAGGAGATAGAATGAATAATAAAGTATTCATTGAGGGAGATTCGCTTCCATGGGAAGATGCCGGGGAAGGTGTGAAAAGAAAAATTTTGGGATATGATAATAACCTCATGATGGTTGATGTTAATTTCTGTAAAGATAGTATTGGTTATGTTCATGCACATCCGCATACACAGGTAACCTATGTTGCTAAAGGTAAATTTGAAGTTGAAATTGACGGACAGAAAAAAATTCTATCTCAGGGAGATTGTTTTTTTATTCCTCCTCATGCAAAACACGGAGTTGTTTGTCTTGAAGAAGGAAAACTTATTGATGTATTTACACCGTACCGGGAAGATTTTGTAAATAAATAATCAGGAGCTCATCTTGAAAAAAATAAAAGGTTTAAGATGGTGGATTGTTTCACTCGTCGCTTTGGCAACCATCATCAACTATATAGACAGAAGTGCAATTGCAATAATGTGGCCATCCATACAGGAAGATGTTGGATTAACTAAGGAAGATTATGCTTTAATAGGAATAATGTTCACGGTTGCATATGCAATAAGCCAGAGTCTTTCGGGAAAACTTTATGATAAAATCGGTACGAGGCTTGGATTTGTAATTTCAATTGTTGTATGGTCATTATCAGTTGCATTTCATTCCGCTGCAAGAAGTTTAATGAGTTTCAGTTTTTTCAGATTTATGCTTGGATTAGGTGAAGCAGGCAACTGGCCCGGTGCAACTAAATCAAACGCGGAATGGTTTCCAATTAAAGAAAGAGCTTTTGCTCAGGGAATTTTTAACAGTGGTGCATCAATTGGTGCAGTTATTTCAGCTCCTTTTATTGCGCTTCTTTATACCTGGTTTGGCTGGAAACTGACATTCATTATTCTTGGTGTATTGGGATTACTTTGGCTTATCCCATGGCTTATAATTAACAAAGCTTTACCGGAATCTCACCCATGGCTTAGTGATGAAGAAAAAAAATATATTCTTGAAGGTCAAAAAGATAGAGTTGCAGGTGCAGAAACAGATGAACGCGCCCCCGGCTGGTTCGAAATTATGGGATATAAAAAGAGCTGGTCTGTTTTAGCTTCACGCTTTTTTCTTGATCCAATCTGGTGGCTTTTTGTTTTTTGGCTGCCAATTTACCTTGCTGATAAATTTGGTTTTGATATAAAACAGATTGGATTGTTTGCATGGGTTCCTTACGCAGGCGCTGCAGTTGGTGCTTTATTGGGTGGGTGGATTGCCGGAAAATTAATTAACAGAGGCTGGAGTATAAGTAAAGCAAGAAAATTCACCGTTACCCTGGGCGGTGTTATAATGCTTCCATCTTTATTGTTAACATCAGTGGCTGCTTCTCCGCTTAATGCAGTACTTCTCATTGCTTTAATTCTTCTTGGCTTCCAGATTTCGATCGGAAATATCCAAACAATTCCAAGTGATATTTTCACAGGTAAATCAGTTGGTTCACTTGCAGGTGCAGGCGGAACAACCGCAGCAATAGGCGTTGCAATTACAACATACCTGGTTCCGGAATTAACTGTTCATTCTTACACGCCGTTCTTTTTATTCGGCGCTATTCTGGTTCCACTTGGAGTTGCTTGTGTTTTTATTTTTGGCGGTGATCTGGAAAGAATAAAAGTTAATTCAAAGGATAATAATAATCAGGCAGAGAGATAGTTTTTTTCAAAAAGAGATTTCTATATTCTCTTTGCATCAAGCAGTTAGTGGGATGAAATAAATTCCGGTACTCAGAGGAGAATATATCTTTGGCCGGAACTTTGGATTAAATATATGATATGAAAAAGTTAACTCTTCTGATGTTAATTTTCGTTTCAGAGATTTTATTCCCGCAGAATCTTCTTAATGAAAATCTTCTGAATAAATTATCATCTCAATTAATAAAAAAAGAAAAAGCAATTGGTTTAAAATTTCCTGAATATACTGAAAATGGTATATGGAAATTCAGGGATAAAGTTAATTGGCTTTCAGGTTTTCTTTCCGGTGAATTATGGTATATGTATGATTTAACCGGGAAGAATGAGTTTAAAACTTCTGCTATAGCACTTGCTGATAATCTCATCCAATACTCCGGCATTGATTATACACATGATATGGGATTTATTTTTTTGCCCGGAGTTTATAAGACATACCTTCACACCGGAGATGGAAAATATTTAAACGCAGTTTCTGATGCAGCAAAAATGTTGGCAAACAGATTTAACAGCCGGGGTAATTTTATTCGTGCATGGGGATCATTAAAAGATACTACACAGGCTGGCTGGATAATAATCGATACAATGATGAATCTTGAACTTTTATTCATCGCTGCACAGGAAACAGGTAATTGGGAACTTTATGATATTGCCTACAAACACGCACTAACAACGCTAAAGGAAATTGTGCGTGAGGATTTTTCAAGTTATCACGTAGTTGAATTTAATCCCGCAGATGGAAATGTAATTGCAAAAAAAACTCACCAGGGCTATTCAGATAAATCAACATGGGCAAGAGGGCAGGCCTGGGGAATTTATGGATTCGCAATTGCATTTAAATACACTGGTGATGAAAAATTTTTACATGCTTCACGAAAAATGGCTGATTACTTCCTGCAGAATCTTTCTGTTGATTTTGTTCCTGCCTGGGATCTCGATCTGAAAAATAAAAATGTTTTAAAAGATGCTTCTGCCGCCGCTATTGCTGCATCCGGATTGTTTCTCCTTTCTGATGTATCAAAAACTAAAATTGAGTATGAAAAATATCTTCATGCTGCAATTAATATTTCTGAATCATTAATAAAAAAATATCTCTTCACAAACAGCACGCGCCGGGATGAAGAAGGAATTTTGCTGCATACAATTTATCATTATCATAAAAAATGGGGAGTTGATGAATCATTTCCAGCCGGTGATTATTACATGATGGAGACAATTGTAAAATATAATCATTTTATGAATGAATATTTTTTCATTAAAGATTCAGATAAACGGCAAAAATATCTTTTAAATGGAAACTGGTTTTATCTTGAAGATAATCTTAAAGACATATCTAATTTGCACATTTCAAATAAAGAGTGGGAAAAAATTTATCTTCCGCATACATGGAATAAGTTTGATGCTGTTGATAATGTTCCCGGTTACAGGAGAGATGCAAGCTGGTACCAGAAAAAAATATTTATTCCTGATTTATTAAATAAAAATTTTATTCTTCATTTTGAAGGCGCAAACATTGTTTCGGAGGTTTATGTTAATGGCAAAAAAGCAGGAAGGCATGTTGGCGGTTACGTTGGCTTTGATGTTGATATAACTCCATTTATAAAGCCTCAGCAGGAAAATATAATTCATGTTCGGGTTGATAATTCAATCAACCGTGAAATTATTCCTTCACAAAAATCAGATTTTTTTATTTACGGCGGAATTAATCGTGATGTATGGCTGAAAGTTTTACCTGAATCGTATATATCAGATGTTAAAATCTCAACACCTGTTGTAAATGCTGAATCAGCTTCTACAAATATTAAAATTAATATTCATACAGGCGAAGAAGAAGATTATACTTTTTTTATTCAACTGCTGGATCAATCCGGAAAGAAAATTATTTCTGATTCCATTCAAAAAAAATTTAGTGAAGGCAATCATATAGTTGAACTTGATTTGCCTGAACTGCAAAATCCCAATCTTTGGTCACCGGAAAATCCTTATCTCTATACTATTAACATTCAATTAAAATTAAATAAAAAAATAATTGATGAAGTTTCGGAAAGAACAGGTTACAGATGGTTTGAGTTTAGAGATGATCATTCGTTTTATTTAAATGGTAAAAGACTTTTATTACGCGGCACTCACTGGCATGAGGATTACGCAGGAATCGGCAATGCAATTCCTGATTCTCTTAAAGAAAAAGATTTTAAAATGATTAAGGAAGTTGGAGCCAATTTTATAAGACTTGCTCATTATCCTCAGGATCCTAAAGTATATGAATTGTGTGATGAACTCGGAATACTTGTGTGGGATGAGCTTCCGTGGTGCAGGGGCGGAGTTGGTGATGAACAATGGAAATCAAATACAAAAAGATTGTTAAGTGAAATGATCGATCAGAATTTTAATCATCCCTCGATTATTATCTGGTCTCTTGGTAATGAAATTTACTGGCTTCCTGATTTTCCCGGTGGAGATAATAACGATTCTTTACAATCATTTCTTAAAGAGCTAAACAATTTAGCACATCAAAAAGATCCCGGCAGATTAACTGCACTTAGAAAATATTACGAAGGTTCTGATATAGTTGATGTTTTTTCACCTTCAATCTGGGCAGGATGGTATAATGGAGTTTATAAATATTACAGCACAGCAGTTGAAGATGCGCAAAAAAAATATCCGGCACTTCTTCATATGGAGTATGGCGGCTCAAGCCATGTTGGCAGGCATACAGAGGAACCAATAAATGGTGATGGGATTTTGGATCCGGACGAATGGGAAGAAAGAATAAACCAGATAAAAGTTAAGAATATTGCATCAATGGGTGATTGGAGTGAAAATTATATCGTTGATCTTTTTGATTGGTATCTTCAATACTCAGAACATGCAAAAAATTTTACAGGCAATGCTCAATGGGCGTTTAAAGATTTTGGAACTCCGCTTCGTCCCGGAAATCCGATTCCTTACATGAATCAAAAAGGATTGGTTGATAGGGCAGGCAATCCAAAAGACGCATTCTATGTTTTTAAAAGTTATTGGAACGATGAAGATAAATTTTGTTATATCGAATCACATTCATGGACAGTTAGAAACGGGCCTGAAAATAAATCACGGGAAGTTACTGTATTTAGTAATTGTGAAGAAGTTGAATTGTTTATTAATGAAGTAAGTGCCGGTAGAAAGAAAAAAGACAAAACAAAATTTCCTGCGTCCGGATTAAGCTGGCAAATATTTTTTGGTGAAGGAAATAATAAACTAAAAGCAATTGGATATGAAGATAACTCTGCAACCGCAACTGATAGTATTACGGTAAATTATTCATATACAAAAGCAGGTACTCCGGATCATATTAAAATTACATCAGAAAGGCTTCGTAATGGCAATTACCTCATCACCGCAATAGTAGAAGATGAAGATGGTAATAAGTGCATTGATTATAAAGAGAGATTATACTTTACACTGAGTGGTCCCGGTTACTTTATAGAAAATATGGGAACCCCCGCAGGCAGTTCAATTATTGAAGCAGCAAATGGCAAAGCACAGATTGAATTTAAACGGATCGGATTTGATGAATCAGTAATTGAAGTGCGCAATCAGGATTTTAAAGGCGATTATTTAAGAATTAGTGATTAATTAAGAATTTATCATGATAAAAAAAATTACAGCTCTGTTCATTTTATTTTTTATCCCAGCACAAGCGTTCCAGTTTCAGTTTCAGGAATCTCCCGGAAAAAAATTAAATCTATTTCTGCTTGATGAAAAAATAATTTCAGCTAATAAAACAAAATTAAAAAACGGCGATAAGTTTTTATCATTCTCATATAATAAGCTTTTATCAATGGCAGAAGCTGCACTGAGCATGGGACCATATTCTGTTACATATAAAAAAAGGATTCCACCAAGCGGGGATAGACATGATTACCTGAGCTACGGACCATACTGGTGGCCTGATTCATCAAAACCGGATGGATTACCTTACAAAAAATATGATGGCTTAGTGAACCCGGAAATTTATGATGATACAGATAAACGCTCTTATGTTGAAATGTGTGAAGCGGTTTATCTGCTCAGCATTGCATATTATTTCTCTGATGAAGAAAAGTTTGCCGGGCATGCTGCTTTGCTTTTGAGGGTCTGGTTTCTTGATGATGAAACAAAAATGAATCCCAACTTTAATTATGGACAAGCGATTCCCGGAATATCTGAAGGAAGACCGGTTGGATTAATTGAAGCAAGGCACTTTACTCAAATAATAGAATCAATTGGATTCATACAGAACTCAAAGCATTGGAGTAAATCTGATGATGAAGAATTGAGAAAATGGTTTGAAGAATATTTTACATGGCTTACAGAAAACGTACTTGGAAAGAAAGAGGCCCATGCATCCAATAATCATGGTACATGGTATGATGTTCAGGCAGGAACAATTGCATTATATCTTGGGAAGGAAGACTTTGCTAAAGAATTATTTGAGAAAGCAAAATCAAAGAGGATCGATGCTCAAATAAAATCAGATGGAGCCCAGCCTGAAGAACTTGCCCGAACCCGTGCACTTAGTTATTCAGCGTTTAATCTGCAGGCTTTGTTTTCACTTGCAAAAATTGCAGAAAAGGTAAACGTTGATTTATGGAATTATCAATCGCCAAACGGCGGATCAATTCTTAAAGCATTTAATTTTATCCTTCCATATGCACTAGGAGAAAAGGAATTTCCTTATCAGCAAATTACATCGTTTGAAGAAAAAG
This sequence comes from Ignavibacteriales bacterium, assembly GCA_044507695.1. GTDB lineage: Bacteria > Bacteroidota > Ignavibacteria > Ignavibacteriales > Ignavibacteriaceae > JBIQJD01. The sequence goes on from JBIQJD010000001.1 coordinate 227,617, forward strand.
ATTTTTACCCTTTGCTGTTGGCATATAATTCAAAAACAAATTCAATGGATGGAGAAATTTTGAATGAGCAAAAGTTAAAATTTAAATCAAGTTTGTATAATCTTCTTTTTTATAAATGAAATGAAATATCATGAAAACTAAATTTTTACTCTTATTAATTTTCCTGGCGGCTTCTCAAATCCTTGCAAAGGAATTTATAACTTCATCAGCGTTAGAAATTAAGCAAGCTCTTAAATCAGTTCAGCCCGGTGATACGATAATTATGTTAAACGGGCAGTGGGTTGATCAGGAGATTAAATTCACGGCTAACGGTACTGCTGAAAAACCAATCCTGCTTCGTGCTGAAACTCCGGGTAAAGTAATTCTTTCCGGTTCATCAACTCTGCATATTGCCGGTGATTATCTTATTGTGGATGGCTTGCACTTTAAGGATGGAGCGATTGATAAAGGTGCGGTTATTGAATTCAGAGATGGGACAAAAAAATTGAGTAATCATTCACGTTTAACAAACACTGTAATTGAAAATTATAACCCTGCGGATAAAGATTTGGATTATAAATGGGTTTCGCTCTACGGTACACATAATAGAGTTGATCATTGCAGGTTTGAAAATAAAGTACACTCAGGCTGCCTTCTTGTAGTCTGGCTGGATGAAACGCCTGATTATCATTTAATTGATTCAAATTATTTCGATTATCGTCCTCCGCTTGGATATAACGGTGCAGAAATAATAAGGATAGGCACAAGTCATTGGTCAATGCATAATTCATTTACAACGGTAGAGAATAATTATTTTGAAAGATGCAACGGTGAACGGGAAATTATTTCAAATAAATCGTGCGGCAATATTTACAGAGGCAATACATTTGTTGAGTGCGAAGGCACATTAACATTACGGCACGGAAACAATACTCTTGTAGAAAATAATTTCTTCTTTGGCAACAACAAACCATCAACCGGAGGCGTTAGAATAATTGCAGAAGACCAGGTGGTTATCAATAATTACTTTTCTGATCTTGCCGGAGATGATGCATGGGCTGCGCTTCCAATGATGAACGGCGTTCCAAATTCTCCTCTAAACAGGTACTTCCAGATAAACAATGCACTTGTTGCCGGAAATATTTTTATCAATAATAAATATAATATGATAATAGGTGTTGGAGCGGATGATGAATTATCTCTTCCGCCAAAGAATTCAAATATTTTGAATAATATTTTTTATAAGAGTTCAAATCCATTTGTAATAAAAATTTCTGAACCACAAAACTTTACATGGGAAGGGAATATTTTTTATGGATCAGAAACCGGGATTGGCCTGCCGCAGAGTGAAGATCCAAAATTAAAAAAAGATGATTCCGGTATCTACAGAATAACATATGATTTTCTAACCAGCTTCAACCCTGCAGATATGCCTTTAAATCCGTTTACAAACAAAGAAATAATATTGTGGAACCGGAACAATCCAATATCTAAAAAAGATACAGGTCCGTTATGGGAAAAAGATTAATTCTATTTTTTTTACTCATTTTTTCTTGCATCTATTCTGATTCTGAAAGCAATGCACAAACCGGAAGCAAAAAAATTGTATCAACAGTTTCAGCATTGAAAACAGCGGTCCAAAACGCTGTTCCCGGAGATACTATTGAAGTTGCAGACGGCACATACAATTTTAACGGTAATTTAAGTTTAACAAAAAGCGGAACAGAAGATTATCCAATTATTATCCGTGCACTTAACAGGGGAAAAGCCGAACTAACATCAAAATCATATTTTACCTGTAAACGGATTTCTCACGTAATCATTGAGGGATTTTTATTCACAAGTACAGATGTTACGGCGGTTAAAACAGAAAGCTGCAGCAATATCAGGATAACGAGAAATATATTCAGATTAAAAGAAACAAGTTCTTTAAAATGGATTGTTATTGGCGGTACTTACAATTTAACTGAACCCGAAAGTTTTAACAACAGAATTGATCATAATATATTTGAAGAAAAACATAAGCCCGGCAATTTTATAACAATTGATGGCTCACCTGAACCTAATGCAAAATCATCACAGTTTGATCGGATTGATCATAATTATTTTAAGAACATCGGTCCCCGTGTTGAAAATGAAATGGAAGCTGTAAGAATTGGATGGAGCGAGATGTCTCTTTCAAGCGGCTACACAATTGTGGAACATAATTTATTTGAGAATTGCGATGGCGATCCCGAAATCATTTCCGTAAAGACCTGTGATAATATTATCCGCAACAATACATTCATTTCATGCCAGGGTTCTCTTGTACTGCGCCATGGAAACCGAAATGTTGTTGAAGGAAATTTTTTTATTGGAAATAAAAAAAACGGCACAGGCGGAGTTAGATTTTATGGTGATGATCATAAAATATTCAATAATTATTTTGAAGGATTAACAGGCACAACATGGGATGCCGCAATTACTGTAACAAATGGTGATGCTGATTATCCAAGCTCAAATTTGTCAAAACATTTTCGTCCGAGACGCACAGTGATTGCGTTCAATACAATGATTAACAATGATCACAATATTGAAATAGGTTATACAAATAACGGCAGTTACAATAAAGTTCCGGCAGATATAACTTTTGCAAATAATATTGTTCAGGGAAATAAAAATGAGCTTGTAAAAATCACCGGAGTTCCGCAAAATATTTCATGGCAGGGAAATATCTTTTTTCCGTATGAGGCAGCAGTTACCGGTATTAATGCATCAATCGACGAGATTAAAATTGTTGATCCAAAATTAAATTTGCTCAATGGATACTTTAGGTTATCAGAAAATAGTCCCGCAGTAAATTCCGCATCAGGTAATTTTGATTTTGTTCTTAATGATATAGATGGAGAAAAGAGAGATGAATCAAAAGATATCGGTGCAGATGAATTTTCAACCGGAATTCCATTCTACGCTCCGTTAACTCCGAATGATGTTGGTCCGGATGCAGGCGATAGAGTTGTACCGGTTGAACTAATTTCATTTAATTCATCTTTAATGAATAATACCGTGCATTTTAATTGGCAGACAGCATCTGAGATAAATAATCATGGCTTTATACTTGAAAGGAAAAATATCACAGAAAATGGAGCTTATGAAAAAATTCATTTCATTCCTGGAAAAGGAACAACTACTTTTGCAGCGAGTTATGAATGTACGGATATTTTAAATCTTCCGGGTAAATATCACTACAGATTACAGCAAATTGATTTTGATGGTTCGTCCAAATTTATCGCTGAATCTGTAATTAATTATTCTGAAGAATTGAAATACAATTTGTATCAGAACTATCCAAATCCTTTTAATCCTGTTACTCTCATTAAATATTCTCTGCCCGTTAATTCTTTCGTTTCACTTAAAATATTTGATGCTCTCGGCAACAAAATTGCTGATTTGATTAACACAGAACAGCCTGCTGGTGAGCATGAATTCAGGTTTGATGCATCAGCGATCAATCAGGGGCTTTCCAGCGGAGTCTATCTTTACAAATTAACAGCAGGTGATTACTCAGCGTATAAAAAACTTCTTTTACTTAAATAGTAATTTACATTTCTGAAATTGTTTTGCATCAAAAAATCAGGAATGCTTTTCTGCTATTTTAAATTCTAAAAAAAGGAGGAAAAAATGGCAGGCGAATCTAAAATTACTACCAATCATGAGGAAATAAAAAAATGGGTTGAAAAAAGAGGCGGCTGGCCGGCAGCTGTTAAAACTACTGAAAAAAATAATGAAGAAGCAGGACTTTTGCGTATAGATTTTCCCGGTTACAGCGGAAAAGATACACTTGAAAAAATTTCATGGCATACATTCTTCAAAAAATTTGAAGAAAGTAATCTCGCATTTATTTATCAGGATGAAGTTAAAGACGGCGGTGAAAGCAGGTTCTTTAAGTTTGTTAATCGGAATGAAAATACTTAAAGCTGCCAAATATTGGTTACTTGTTTCTGCTTTGCAGGGATCATCAGTTTCAACAGAAAACAACCTATCTCACAATCGTCCTGTATTTCGGAAACAATCACAATAATCATGGGTCTTGTTAATTATCTTTGATTAAGAATGATCGAATAGACGCTGGATGCATATGCTTGGTACAAAGATTAGGTGAAAAAATAATTGATCATCAATTTTCCTTTTAATGAAACTTTCTCTTCAGCACACCAAATGAATCCTGCGTTTAACACTGTTACACAAATTAAAATTTAAAATATAATTTCTGGTGGTCTATGAATAAAAATGTATTGATTACCGGTGGGGCCGGTTTTATTGGTTCACATCTGGCTGATCACTTACTGAACAGGGGTTATAATATACGCGTTCTTGATAATTTATGCGAGCAGGTTCATGGTTCCGCTTCGGAAACTCCGAACTATCTGAATGAAGCGGTTGAATTTATAGCAGGTGATGTCCGTGATCCCCAAATTGTTGCTAAAGCTGTTCTGGGAATGGACTTTGTTTTTCACTTAGCAGCAATGGTTGGTGTTGGGCAAAGCATGTACGAGATAAAAGAATACACAGATGTAAATAATGTAGGAACGGCTGTTCTGCTTGAAACGCTTGCACAGAACCCGGTGGAGAAACTTATTGTTGCTTCAAGTATGAGTGTTTATGGGGAAGGTTTATATAAAAACAGAGATGGTGAAATTTCCGAAGCAAAGGAAAGATCTGTTAATCAATTTAAGAACGGTGATTGGGAAGTTTATAACGATAAAGGTGATAAATTAATTCCGTATCCTACACATGAAAATAAAAGACCAGCTTTGTCTTCTGTTTATGCTTTATCAAAATATGATCAGGAAAGATTATGCTTGATGATAGGTAATGCATACAATATTCCAACTGCTGCTTTACGATTTTTTAATGTATATGGAACGCGCCAATCATTATCAAATCCATATACGGGTGTGCTTGCAATTTTTGCATCAAGATTTCTTAACAATAATCCACCATTGATTTTTGAAGATGGAAATCAAATGAGGGATTTTGTGAGTGTGCATGATGTTACTCTTGCATGCAGGCTTGCACTTGAAAATCAAAACTCAGCAGGAGAAGTATTTAATATAGGCAGCGGCAAATCAATAACAATTAATGAAATAGCATACCGTATGGCAAGAGTAATTGGCAAAACAGACATCATTCCTGAAGTTACAGGCAAGTATAGAGTTGGAGATATCCGGCATTGTTTTGCTGATATTTCAAAAGCAGAAAGAATACTGGGCTTTCAGCCTCAGGTTAGTTTTGAGGATGGTTTAATTGAATTAGCTGATTGGCTGAAAAATCAAAAAGCGGTGGATAATATTAACACTGCACAGTATGAATTGGCAGCAAGGGGATTAACCGTATGAAGGAGACGACGATGAATGATGGGAAATCAGTTGGATATAATGTAAAAAGAAGAAGCAAAAATAATTTACCTGTTTTAATAATTGGTGGTGCAGGATTTATAGGTTCAAATTTAGCTGAACACTTTCTTAAATCAGGAACTCCGGTTAAAATATTTGATAATCTTTCACGCACAGGTATTGAGAGAAATCTTACCTGGTTAAAAAATTCTTACGGAAATCTTGTTGAAACAATTGTAGGTGATGTGCGAAATACTGAATCAATAGCCAAAGCAATTTTAGGTGTAAGTGCCGTATTTAATTTTGCAGCACAGGTTGCCGTTACTACAAGTCTTAAAAATCCGGTTCATGATTTTGAAACAAATCTCCACGGAACACTTAATATTCTTGAAGCAGTTAGAAGAGGCAATCCTGATGCACCTGTAATTTTCACATCAACCAATAAAGTTTACGGTGGACTCGATGATATAAAACTGAGAAGTAAAAAAACAAGATACGAACCGGAAGATGATAGAATTAAATCATGCGGAATTAGTGAACAGCGCACGCTTGATTTTCACAGCCCATACGGCTGTTCAAAAGGCGGGGCAGAGCAATATGTACTTGATTATTCGCGCTGTTTTAATTTGCGTACAGCAGTGTTCAGAATGAGCTGCATTTACGGCCCGCACCAGTACGGCAATGAAGATCAGGGCTGGGTTGCACATTTTCTTATTCAGGCATTAAACAAAAAAGCAATCATTCTATATGGAGATGGAAAACAGGTAAGAGATATTCTTTTCATTTCTGATCTTGTAAACGCTTTTAAACTTTCATTAAAAAATATAGATAAGATAAGCGGACAACCATTCAATATTGGCGGCGGTATTTCAAATACAATCAGTCTGATTGAACTTCTAAAAATAATTGAACAACTAACCAGCGAAAAAATTAATGTTAGTTTTGACCGATGGCGGACAGGCGATCAGAAATATTATGTTTCTGATACTGCAAAATTTACTTCTGCAGTTGGCTGGAAGCAGCAGATTGATGTTAAAACCGGAGTAAAAAAACTTTACCGCTGGCTGGTAAAAAATCATCCGTCTGATGAAAGAGTTCCTGCACAAAAAATATTTTTAATTAATGATTCTAACAGAACAAGAGAGTTAGCAGTTTAATGAAAGCTGCAGTTTTCAATTCGCTGCAAAAAATTGAAATAAAAGAAATTGAAATTCCTGTGCCAGGTGAAGGAGAAGTTTTAATTAAGCTGGAAGGCTGCGGCGTATGCGGTTCAAATTTACCGGTATGGCAGGGGAGGGAATGGTTTAATTATCCTCTAACACCTGGCACTCCCGGGCACGAAGGCTGGGGAATCATTTCTGAAATTGGACCTAATGTAAAAAATTTAAAAACCGGTGATAGAGTTGCTGCACTTTCTTATAATGCATTTGCTGAGTATGATAAAGCAAATGCTGATGCTGTAATAAAAATCCCTGATGAACTTTCCCATATTCCTTTCCCAGGAGAACCACTCGGATGTGCACTAAATATATTCAACAGAAGCGATATTCAACCGGAACAAACTGTGGCAATAATCGGAATAGGATTTCTCGGTTTGCTGCTTGTGCAGCTTGTTAAAAGCAAAGGTGCAAAAGTAATTGCAATTACACGCAGGGAATTTGCATTGAATCTTGCAAAAAAATCAGGCGCAGATTTTATTATTCCATTGAATGATTACCGAAAAGTTATTGATGAAGTTAGAAATATTACAGAGGGAAAAATGTGTGAAAGAGTAATTGAAGCAGTTGGTTTACAACAGCCTCTTGATCTTGCCGGGGATTTAATAAGTGTAAGGGGAAAACTTATAGTTGCCGGGTATCATCAGGATGGAATGAGAAATATTAATATGCAAAACTGGAACTGGAAAGGAATAGATGTAATTAATGCTCATGAAAGGGATCAAAAAATTTATATGAAGGGAATTTCAGATGCTATTGATGCTGTAAAGAATAATCTTTTAAAACCTCTCAATCTTTACACTCATCATTTCCTGATTAGCGAAATTAATGAAGCATTTCATTTAATGAACAGGCGTCCGGATGGTTTTATAAAAGCGCTGATTAAATATTAATTCCTCTTTTATTCTTTACACTCTCAAAAAAATATTTTTCCAATTCTAAAGCACGGTGAACTGAAGTATGTTTTGCCAAAACTTTTTTTCTTGCACGCATTCCTAAAGCCCACCTTTCCTGTTCAGGAATGTTGAGCAAATAATTTATTGTTTCTTCAGTTGAGCGGGTGATAAGAATTTCATATTTCGGTTTGAAAATCTCTTCAATCCCATTCCAGTAATCACTGATGATTGGAGTACCGCATGCTGCAGCCTCAAATAATCTTACGCTCGGAGAATATCCTGCTTTAATCATATCATTTCTTGTAATGTTTAATGTGTATTTCTGGCTGTTATAAAAATTCCTGTGCATTGATGGAGGAAGATGATTTATTCGTTCTATATTGGAAGACCAGTGTATTCCAGCAGGATATTGCGAACCCGCAATTACAAATCTTTCACCTTTCATTTTTTCTGCAGTATCTATTAAAAATTTTTTTACTGAAGGTTGTCTGTCTGAACTATAAGTTCCAAGATAACCGAGGCACCAGCTTTTTTCTTTTTCTTCAGGAAAATACATATCAGGATCAACTGAACAATAAAGCGGCTTTGCGCAAGGTGAACCATATTGTGTTTCAATAAAATTTAGAATTGGACCGCCTGTAAAAGAAAGGTAAAGATCATAACCTGAAATTGATTCCGGTGAGATATATTCATAATCTCCCTTCTCTAATTTAGCAAGTGTTACCGGAGTATCTATATCATAAAAAGCGGTTAATCCTTCTGCATTATCTAACACAATTTTGCCAATTTCCACGCCACGATTAACATAAGAACCAACTATTACTAAATCCGCCGGAGCTATTTGATTTAGAAACCGTGATTTTAGATCATCAGGATTTTTATAAAACTCAACTTTGCAGTAATCAGGTGAAACGAGATCACGATTTTGTGAGTACCATTCAGTATCCTGCTCTAAAAAAAGAATTTTATGGCCGCGTTTATTTAATGCGCGTAAAAGGCTTCTGTAGGTTGTTGCATGCCCGTTTCCCCAGGATGATGTAATTGATAATCCAATAACAATTATCTTTAAAGAAGATGATTTATCCATTCTTTGTACTCTTGTTAAATTTCCCTTCAAGAAGAAGTTCTAATTCTTTAGCACGATGAGAATAAGTATGCTGTGCTAAAACTTTTTTCATTGCGGCAAGACCAATTTCGTTTGCGGTTTTTTGTTTAAGTGAATTGAGATAATCTGTAACTTCACGTGCATCTTTTGCAATTAGTATTTCTTTATCCGGCTCAAAGAAATACTCAATACCTTCCCAATAATCTGTAATGATGCAAGCACCTGCACCGGCAGCTTCAAAAACTCTGGTAGCAGGGGAGAATCCGAATTTTGCCATGCTATCACGGGAAATATTCAATAATGCCTTTGGTGAACAGTTAAAAGCATTATGATCTTTTGTGAAAACATGTCCAACATATTTTATGTTTTTGCTCATTGGTTTATCATGCCATCCGCTTCCGCCAATAATAAAATTTTTATCCGGATTTGAAGCCGCAACTTCAAGAAAAAAATGTTCAACTCGTTTTTCTCTGTCAGGTAATCTGTTTCCTAAAAAAGCGAGATCACATTTAAATTTAGTTTCGGGGGGAACGGGAAAATGTGTAGCAGGATCAACTGCATTATAGATTGGATGGCATTCTTTTGCACCGTTACTCATATATGAATTTACAACAGGTTCTCCGCCGCCGTATGTAAAGATCAAATCATACTTTGGAATAAGTGAAAGGAAAGGATCATTTTGATTGTTCTCAATTCGTACCAGAGTAGCAGGCGCATCAACATCCCAAAAAACAATGAGCTGATTGTATTTTCTTATATCCACAACTGCGGATTCAAGCAATTCATCAAAAACACCTACACCGCTTGCTTTAATAATTATATCCGCGGAATCAGCATCAGCCAGCATTTTATATACAGCATCTTCTGTTGGTTCATAAACTTTCACAACAGCCCAATCCGGATCTTCAATATCACGATTCTGCTGTCGGTTGTAAGCATCAGGTTCATAAAAAGTAATTTTGTGCCCGAATTCATCCATAGCTTTGATAATGCCGCGGTAATATGTTGCAGCTCCATTCCAATAAGCTGAAACAAGACTAGATCCGAAAAATGCAATATTTAAACCCATAATTCCTCACTTTGATTTTGTGCAATCATTTCACAAATCCGATAAAGTTCATCTACTCTATGTGTACAGGTATGTCTTTGCCGGATGGTTTGTATTCCGTTTGCAGAAAGATTTGCTGAAAGTAAATCATCCTCAATAATTTTTTTCATTAATGCTTCCATTTCTTCTCCACTGCTTGCAATAAGAAAATCTTTACCCGAATTAAATAATCTCTCTTCATCTTTCCATAGCGCAGATATTAGCGGAATGCCGCAGGCTAAAGCTTCAAATGGACGAATGGTTGGAATACCGGGAAGCATTTCTACATAAGGCTTCCGCGGTACATGAATAGTAAACCGGTATCTTGAAAATAATTCCGGTACTTTAAAATTAGGAAGCCAGCTGCCATATTCTATTCCGGCATCTTTCAATTTTTTTATTGCAGAATCAGGATAACGCACACCGTGCACCCTGCATTTCAGGCCGAGCTGCTTAACCGGAGTAATTAAAAATTCTTCAAGCTCGTTTGTTCGTTCATCATCTCCCCAATTACCAATCCAGATAAGATCACTAGGTGCTTCTACTTTATTCATTGGATGAAATAATCTTACATCAGCGGCTTCATGCCATGTCCAGGCCTTTTTAACAAGCTTATGCTTCAGATATAAATCACGGATAACATTTCCGTATGCAAGAACTCCATCATAATTCGATAAATTATATTTAGATATGCTTTTAAAATCAGTTATAATGCGATGATGAGTATCATGAAAGAAAAGTTTAAAGCGGAATTTATCTCTGAGATTACCGATGCGGTTAACCAGTTCGGGTTCATTCCATTCATGAACAATTACAAGATCAGCATCTTTTAAGATTTTATTAAGATTAAGTTTTTCAAAATCATAACGTATGCTGTTAAGCTTTGGATAATATTCATGGAATTCATGTAAAGCATTTTCACCATTGGCTTTTATTAAATTGTTGAAACTCCATGAATTTTTTGGTTCATAAACTTCAACTGTTTCTCCCCTGCAAATTAATTCCGTAACTATTCCTCTTAGAAAATGAGCGTTCCCGTGATTCCAATCCGAAATCAGGGAATGATAAAACATTATTATTCTCATCGTATATCATCTTATTGTATTGTGTGTAAAGTGAATTATAAAGGCTCAGATAATTATTTCCCATTCTTACCAAATTAAAATTTTGTGCATGATTAAAAGCTCTGTCTGAGTATTCTTCAACTACATCTCTGTTATCAATTAAAAAATTTATTTTACTTGCAAGATCTTCGGTATTATTTGTGTTTATATAAATTGCGTTATCTTCCCAGATTTCCTTGAGTGAAGGAATATCACCAAGTATAAGAGCACAGCCGGAAAAAGCAGCTTCCAGCGCGGAAAGTCCAAATGGTTCATACTTTGCCGGCAAAGCATAAATGGATGCATGAGACAAGTAGTATGAAATTTTTTGTGGTGATAATTTTCCTGCGAAAAATATATTCCTGAATTTTTTTGATGACGCTGAATCATTTTCTCCGGCAGCTATAACAGGCCATTTTATTTTTTGTGCTGCTTCTTTAAGTAATGAAATATTTTTTGCTTCATCCCACAATCTTCCGGCACTGAAAATAAAATTTCGCTTAGTAGCTTTTCTAAAGCGGGAATTTGTTCTCCCATTATAAATAACAATTGAATCTGTATTTGTGTTATAACTTTGTTTGAGTGCTTTAAGCATGCTGTATGAAGGAGCAGCGATGATGTCTGCATTATCTAATCCTGAAGAAACTCTGTCAAAATACTTTTGCCAAAGATACGGCGGGTTTTCATTTTTAACTGACTGCCACCAGGAGTAAACATCTGAGTGTGCAGTAATTATCATCGGCACTTTATGCTTCATAACTCCGTGTGAAAAAGTATTAAGATGGATTATATCCGGCTTAAATTTATCAGCAATAGCTTCAAGCCAGTTGATAGATCTGTCAACATCGCACCATGGTGAATTCATCCATTCGAGTTTATAGCTGCTTTCAAACGGAATTACATTTTTCAGTCTTTCAAGTTCTTTCCTTTGGTAAGAAGTGAAAGAAGTTCCCATTGCAGCAAGTGCAATTGTTATATTAAAAGTTTTAAGATATGTGCAAAGATCAATTACAAAGGTCCAAACACCGCCAATTGTATCGGTGGTCATTAAAATCCGGGAAGGAAAATTTTTTGCAACATTCATGAATGCTAAATCCTTCCGTAAATTTTATCAATTACATATGCTGATTTGGGATATTCATCGGCGGCTTTATCAAATTCATTTGATGTAATTAATTTATTAAGCCAATCAACGGCAGCTCTGCCGCTCCAATTATCAGGAGGCTGGCAGAAAACTGTTCTGGATGTGCCATGGTAAAGCTCTCCTGTAAAATCATAATATGAACCGTTTATATTTTTTATTGAGATTCCGCCTTTCGTTCCATGAAAATTAATTTCTATAACCGCATTCCAGCCGGCGGACAAATTCCATGAACAATCTAGATTCAGGATTGAATCATTTACAAGTTCAATTATTGCTGTAGCATAATCTTCAACTAGATTGGAATTTCGAACAGGCTTTCCGTTATAATAAATTTTACTGCTTACTTTTTTTACATCAGGAAATTTCATTGAGAATAGAGCTAGATCAATCAGATGAATTCCGAGATCAATCACGCAGCCGCCGCCTGATTGGGAAATATCATAAAACCAGTCCTTGCCCGGACCAAAAGCATTGTGAAAAATTAAATCAACAGAATAAACATTTCCGATTTCACCTGAATTAATTATTGAATCAGATTTTTGGAAAGCTTCAGTGTAGCGATAGGAAAAATCTACTCCAAGCAGCAGGTTTGAACTGCGCGCACAGTTTACAACATCAGATGAATCATAAAAATTTGTTGCTAAAGGTTTTTGGCAGAATACTGGAATTCTTTTTTCAAGTGCAAGCTTTGTTTGCTTTGAATGAAAAGCACTTGGTGTAGCAATTACAATTCCATCTATTTCATTTTCTGAAATTAACTCATCAATGTTTGAGAATGTCTTTGCATCAGGAGCAATTTTTTTTGATTCATTTAAGCATTCAATGGCTGGATCAGCAATTGCTGTTATTTCAGCAGAACCCGATTTTAATAGTGCTTCCATTCTGTTTCTGCCAATCCAACCTGCACCAACAAAACCAAGTCTCATCAATTTGGATGAAACGCCTGGGGCTTTATTTTCAAGTGTAACCGTCATTTTGTTTTATTCATTATTGATGAAGCAAAATAGAAGAACCCTGACACAATTAAGGTGAGGTTAGTAACAGTGAAACATCTGCAGTGATTCTTATCTGAAATTTTCAATGAGTAATTCAATAATAATTTTCTAATGAACAACATTATTGAAATCAACGGAGATTAAAACTGATACCTGAAAAATTGTCTTGTGTGCTCACTCATTAAAAACTTGAACCAAAGGGATTAATTTTTTATCCGGAAGTTATAATCTGTTAAAATATTTTTTTAACTTCTTTTAAAAGCAGTTTACCAATCAAAAAGAGGAATTCATTTTGCAGAAGTTAAAACTTAATGATGACCCGCTGTGGTACAAGGATGGAATAATTTACCAGGTTCACATTAAGGCATATAAGGATAGCAATAATGATGGGATAGGTGACTTTAAGGGATTAAGAGAAAAACTGGATTACATAGAAGATCTTGGTGTGAATATTATATGGTTGCTTCCATTCTATCCTTCACCATTGAAAGATGATGGTTATGATATCGCAGATTATTATAACGTTCATCCGGATTATGGAACTATTGAAGATGTGAAAGAATTTTTAAAAGCAGCTCATAGAAGAGGTATTCGTGTTATTACCGAACTTGTATTGAATCATACTTCTGATCAGCATGAATGGTTTAAACGCGCAAGAAAAAATCCACCCGGCTCTGCCGAAAGAAATTTCTATGTTTGGAGTGATACACCTGAAAAATTCAAAGATGCAAGGATAATTTTTCAGGATTTTGAGCCATCAAACTGGAGCTGGGATTATTCTGCCGGCGCTTATTACTGGCATCGGTTTTATCATCATCAGCCGGATTTAAATTTTGATAATCCGCTGGTTCATAAAAATCTTTTTAAAATTATTGATTTCTGGTTTGAAGCAGGTGTTGATGGTTTACGTCTTGATGCTGTTCCGTATCTGTATGAACGGGAAGGAACTAACTGTGAGAATCTTCCTGAGACCCATCAATTTCTTAAAAAATTGAACGAGCATGTAAAAAGGAAATTTAAAAACAAAATGCTGCTTGCTGAAGCAAATCAATGGCCGGAAGATGCTGTTCAATATTTTGGTGAAGGTGATGAATGCCAGATGGCATTTCATTTTCCGCTAATGCCAAGATTGTTTATGTCAATCCAGATGGAAGACAGATATCCTATAATTGATATACTTGAACAGACGCCGGATATTCCGGAGAATTGCCAGTGGGCAATGTTCCTCAGGAATCATGATGAACTAACTCTTGAAATGGTTACCGATGAAGAACGTGATTACATGTATAGATTTTATGCTAAAGACAGCCGGGCGAGAATCAATCTCGGTATCCGAAGAAGGCTCGCTCCGCTTGTTGAAAATAACCGGAGAAAAATTGAATTGCTGAATATTCTTTTGTTTTCTTTTCCCGGCACTCCAATTATCTATTACGGTGATGAAATAGGAATGGGAGATAATTATTATCTCGGTGATCGGAACGGAGTTAGAACACCTATGCAATGGAGCTCCGATAGAAATGCCGGGTTCTCAAATGCCAATCCACAAAAACTTTTTCTGCCCATCATTATTGATCCGGAGTATCATTATGAAGCTGTGAATGTTGAAGTGCAGCAAAGAAGTTCGTCATCGCTTTTGTGGTGGATGAAAAGGGCAATTAACATCAGGAAAAATTATAAAGCATTTGGAAGAGGGAAACTTGAATTCCTGCATCCATCAAATGCAAAAGTGCTAGCGTTTACCAGGCAATATGAAGATGAAATAATTCTTGTTGTTGCAAACCTTTCCCGCTTTTCACAGGTAGTTGAACTTGATCTTTCCAAATATGCCGGCTATTCACCGGTTGAAGTTTTCAGCAGGAATAAATTTCCGCAGATAAAAGAATCTTATTACATGCTCACCTTGAATGCATATGATTATTACTGGTTTGCACTGATCAAACAACAGGATAAAATGTTTACGCACAGAACTACGCCTGAGGTTGAGGTAAGAAGAAATTTCAGATCAATAATGAATGATCCTGAACTGGATGTGTTTGAAGATTATATCCTTTCATCTTACATAATAGCAAATGGCTGGGCTGCACATGATTCCAAAATGCAGGAATTAAGAGTGATTGATGAGATAAAAATTCCGGATGCCAAAAGATATGAAGCAATTATAATAGTAAAAGTAACCTATCTCGATCATCTGCCTGAAATTTATTTAATATCCGCAGTTATTACAGAAGGTGATGCGGCAAAAAAATTCCAGCATGAAAATCCAACAAAGGTTATAGCAAAATTAATTTCAGATGATGAAGAAAAAATTTTGATGGAGGCTGTTGATGATGAGGAATTCAGAAAAAATCTTCTAAAATCTCTTACATCAAAAAAAATTATAAAAGGTAGAATTGGAGAATTACATATCTCTCTGAGTAAAGATATGCGCCAGACATATACATCTGAAAATATAATTCATTCACATTTGTTAAAAGCCGGCAGAGTGAACATCCGGATTTCATATCTTGATAAAAATTATCTTAACCTTTATAGAAAAATTGAAGAAGGAATTAATCCGGGCATCAGCATACTTAAGAATCTGAGTGAAAAAACTTCTTTCAAAAATATTTTGCCTTATGCCGGAACAATTAATTATAAAAGATCAGATCAGCTTTTAACTTCTGTGGGATTGTTTACCGAATACACGAAAAATCAGGGTGATGGCTGGTACTACATGGTTTATGCAGTTAACAAGTATTTTGATAATCTACTTGCATTGGGAACTGATAAATTAACTGAAGCAGCTTTCAATCTGAAATTATTTGATTCTTATGGTGATGAAAACATTTCAACATTGTTCACTGATGCAGTAGAACTAAACTACATTGAGATGATTGCTTTGCTTGGGCAGCGTACAGCGGAATTGCACAATGCTCTTTATTCACTAAACACAGAATCAGGTTTTGAAGCGGAAGAATTTTCAATGCTTTACCAAAGATCAATTTATCAATCTATAAGAAATGCTGCAAAGAATGCATTCAGATTAATTGAGAAGAACGCAGTAAACTTTCCCGGTGAACTGAGAGAAGAAGCAATGGATATTCTTCAGCTTGAACGAAGAGTTCTTGAACTGCCTTCTGATATTTTAAAATACAAAATACCTGCAAAGAAAATCCGTGTGCACGGTGATTATAATTTGAAAAATATTCTCTTTACAGGAAAAGATTTTTTGATAATTAATTTTGAAGGTGCTGATGCTTCACCATATAGTGAACGCAGGCTGAAACGCTCTCCATTAAGAGATGCAGCATCTATGATCTGGTCATTCCACTTTGCTGCACATGTAGCCTTGATTAAATATAAATTTATCCGCCCTGAAACATCTTTTTTAGAACCATTTGCAGAACAGTGGTGGCTTTTCATGAGCAGAATATTTTTAAAATCTTATTTTAAAAATATTCCAAAAGGAGAATTCCTTCCGGCAGATAAAAATGAACAGCAGTATCTTTTAAAAATTTATTTGTTAGATAAAGCTGTTAATGAGATTTCAAACAGTATTCTTAATAATCCTCCGTGGCTTTCTGTTCCACTTAAAGGCATTAGAAATATTGTTAAACAACTGGATTAAATTTTATCGAATTAAAATAATTTTTGATCTGATGAATATTTTAAAAGAAGGTGATTAACTAATAATGAAAATTGGAGCAATTTACCGGGGAAACAATACTTGTGATTTTATTGTGTGGGCAGTTAATCCGCGCAGTGTTGCAGTTAAAATTGTAGAACCATTTGAACATGTTATTGAAATGGAGAAGGATGAAAACAATTATTGGCATGTTCAAATCGAAAATATAAAACCTGGTACTAAATATTTTTATACGCTTAATCATTCTGATGACAGACCTGATACTGCTTCAAACTATCAGCCAGACGGAGTTCACGGTGCATCTCGGGTAGTTGATCACTCAGCTTATAAATGGAATGATTCAGATTGGAAGGGTGTTGAATTAAAAGATCTGATAATCTATGAATTACATATTGGCACATTTACAAAGGAAGGCACATTTAACTCGGCAATTGATAAACTTGATGAAATAAAAAAACTTGGTATCACTGCAATTGAGATAATGCCGGTCTCACAATTTACAGGATCAAGAAATTGGGGATACGATGGATGTTATCCCTTTGCCGTACAAAATTCTTACGGCGGACCTGAAGGCTTAAAAAATCTTGTTGATGCTGCTCATCAGAAAAACATGGCAGTAATACTTGATGTCGTTTATAATCATTTTGGACCGGAAGGAAATTATTTTTCACAATACTCACCTTACTTTACTCATAATTATAGAACACCCTGGGGCGATGCCATAAATTTTGATGGTTTACATTGTGAAGGTGTGAGAAATTATTTTATAGAAAATGCCAGATACTGGTTAAGAAATTTTCATTTTGATGGACTCAGGCTTGATGCGATTGATACAATTTATGATAACAGCAAAAAACATTTTCTGCTCGAACTTTCTGAAGAAGTGAAAAAAATCTCTGCTGAAACAGGATTGAATAAATTTCTGATTGCGGAAAGTGATTTAAATGATGTGAAAATAATTAATCCCAAATCTAAGGGCGGATATGATCTTGATATACAATGGAGTGATGACTTTCATCATTCAATTCATACGCTGTTAACAGGTGAGAAGTTAGGTTATTATGTAGATTTTGGTTCAACAGAAGATCTTACTAAAGCTATAAATGAAAATTTCACTTACTCGGGAAGATACTCTGTTTTTCGTAAACGAGAACACGGCAATTCTGCTTCGGGAATATCACCTCTGAAATTTATTTTTTGCCTGCAGAATCATGATCAGATTGGTAACCGTGCTTTTGGTGAACGGCTTTCAAATCTTATTTCATTTGAAGCATTAAAGGTTGCCGCGGGAATTCTTCTGTTAGTTCCGCAAATACCAATGCTGTTTATGGGCGAAGAGTACGGTGAAAAAAATTCCTTTCTCTATTTTGTTGATCATTCGGATGAACATTTAATTAAAGCCGTTCAGGAAGGACGAAAAAAAGAATTCAGTTCCTTTAGCTGGAAAGGTGTTATTCCGGATCCGTTTGATGAAGAAACATTCCTGAAATCCAAATTAAATCATGCAAGTAAGAATGAAGAAAAGCACAAGGTGTTGTTATATTTTTACAGAGATTTGATTGCCTTTAGAAAAAATTCTTCTGCACTAAATAATTTTAAAAGAGAAAGTTATCAAGCTGTATGCGGGGAAAAAGACAAAACAATTTTATTAAGCAGACAGAGCAGCACACAACATCTGTTTTGCATTTTTAATTTTAATGAAGAAACAATTACCATGCCTGTAGATTTTCCGGAAGGAGATTGGCGTAAAATTTTTGATTCAGCTTCGGAAAAATGGCTTGGTCCCGGCGAATCAACAACCAGCAGGGTTGAAGGCAAACTTCAGAATTTAACAATCAGAGCGAGCAGCTTTACAATTTATGAATTAGAGTAAAGAAAACGATGAACAAGTACGTATGTATTCACGGTCATTTTTATCAGCCGCCGCGGGAAAATCCCTGGCTTGAAGAAATTGAAATTCAGGATTCCGCCTATCCTTATAATGATTGGAACGAACGAATAACAGCAGAATGTTACAGCCCTAATGCAGCCGCCCGCATTCTTCTCGATCATCAAACCGTAACAGCTATTGTAAACAATTATTCGATGATAAGTTTCAATTTCGGTCCAACTCTTCTTTCCTGGTTAGAGGATCATGCGCCTGATGTTTATGAAGCTGTATTACAGGCGGATGAAGAAAGCAAGGAAAAATTTTCCGGACACGGTTCTGCAATTGCGCAGGTTTACAATCACATGATTATGCCGCTTGCAAACTCACGTGATAAACGTACTCAGATAATCTGGGGAATAGAAGATTTCAAACACCGCTTTAAACGTGAACCCGAAGGAATGTGGCTTGCTGAAACAGCAGTTGATCTGGAATCACTTGATATAATGGCTGAGCAGGGAATTAAATATACAATTCTTGCCCCACGCCAGGCAGGTAAGGTAAAAAAGATTGATTCGGATAAATGGGAAGATGTTAGCGGCGGACGAATTGATCCGCGGCGTGCTTATTTATGCAAGCTTCCTTCCGGCAGAAGTATTAATATTTTCTTTTATGATGGTGTTATCTCACAGGAACTTGCATTTGGTGATTTACTTGATAACGGAGAAAATCTTGCGAACAGATTGATGGCTACTTTCAGCAGGAATAACGAACCTGAAATTGCACACATAGCTACCGATGGTGAAACATACGGCCATCATCAAACTCACGGCGATATGGCACTTGCTTATTGCCTCCATTATATCGAAGCAATTCACAATACGGATATTACGATTTACAGTGAGTTTATGCAAAAATTTCCACCCGAATTTGAAGTTGAAATAATTGAAAATACTTCATGGAGTTGTGTACATGGAATTGAAAGATGGAGAAGTGACTGCGGATGCAATTCAGGCAGGGAAGGCTGGCATCAGCAGTGGAGAGCACCATTGCGTGAAGCGCTTGATTGGCTGCGTGATGAAATAACTCCTTTATACGAATCAGCAGCGGGGAAATTTACAGATGATGTATGGAAACTACGCGATGAATATATTTCTGTAATTCTTGATCGTTCTCCAAAATCAATTAAAAAGTTTTTTAACGATAACGGAATAAAAAAGTTTTCCAAAAAAGATCGTGTTCAGCTTTTAAAACTGCTTGAAATGCAAAGACATTTAATGCTTATGTACACAAGCTGCGGCTGGTTCTTTGATGAAATTTCCGGAATAGAAACTATACAAATTATACTCTATGCAGCAAGAGTTATTCAGCTTGCTAAAGAACTTGAACTGGGAGATTTTGAGCCTGAGTTCATTGAAAGGATGAAGAAAATTCCGAGTAATATTCCGGAACTTGGAAATGCTGCAAAAGCTTATGAATCCTATGTAAAACCTGCTATAGTTGATTTGCTGCGTGTTGCTGCGCATTATGCTGTATCATCGTTGTTTGATGGATACAACCGTACTTCTGAAATTTATTCGTATGAGGTCTTTAATGAAGATTATGAATTGCTTCAAGCCGGCAAAATTAAAATGATAATCGGAAGTTCAAGAATGCGATCAAAAATTACATATGAAGAAGAAACAGTTAGTTTTGCTTTTCTGCATCTCGGTGATCAGAATCTGAATGGCGGTGTAAGGGAAAGTATTAATGAAGAAGCTTATGAAAAAATGAAATCAGAATTAAAAGCTGCGTTTGAAAGAATTAATATTGCCGAAATTATTTTGCTGATTGATCAGCATTTCGGAACTCATAATTATTCTTTATGGCACTTGTTTAAAGATCAAAGAAGAAAAGTTTTTAACCAGATAATGCAGCAAACGCTTGAAGATACTGAACATTCGTTCAGAAGTATATACGAAAATCATTATCCTGTTATGCAGGCAATGAAAAATATGAATCTTCCGATTCCAAATTACATTAAAACGGCAGTTGAGTTTGTAATAAATCAGGATATGAAAAATATTCTTCTAGCAGATGATGAAATGGATATTAACCAGCTTCAGCATTTATCTGATGAAGCAAGAAAATGGGGAGCTGAACTTGAAAAGCCTGCTCTTGGACTTTTAGCCGGCCAGAGAATAAATTCATTGATGGAAGATCTTCTTACGGATCCTGAAAATTTACAGCTTCTTAATGAAATTGAAATTTCAATCAGCACTTTTAATGAGCTTGAAATTCCGCTTGATGTTTGGAAAGCTCAGAATATTCTTTTTATGATTCATGAAGAAAATTATGAAAGAATTAAAAAGCAGGCTGATGAGGAGGATGAACATTCACAAAAATGGCTTGAGAAATTTTCCAGCCTGGAAAATTATTTGCAAGTGAGGATAAGGTGAATCATATTCCGGTTTCAACATACCGCATTCAGTTTAATCCTAAGTTTAAATTTTCAGATGCTGTTAAGTATATCAGTTACCTGAAAGAACTTGGTATAAGTGATTTATATGCATCTCCGGTTTTCAAAGCACGCAAAAACAGTGCGCACGGTTATGATGTTACCGACCCCAATCTTTTTAATCCTGAACTTGGCAGCGAGAGTGATTTCGAAATATTAATCTCAACTTGTAAAAGGAATAATATAAATTGGCTTCAGGATATTGTGCCGAATCACATGGCATTCAATTATGAGAATCAAATGCTGATTGATCTTCTTGAAAATGGAAATAATTCACGTTGTTATAATTATTTTGATATTGAATGGGACCATCCGTTTGCAAGTTCTAAGCAAAGGCTGCTTGCACCTTTTCTTGGTAAATTTTATCAGGAAGCATTAGAAGCCGGCGAAATCAAATTGCGGTATGATGAAAACGGATTCAGTATTACATACTATGATACGCGCCTTCCGTTAAGCATGGAATCATATTCTGATGTGCTTGCTTATCGTTTGGATAAGTTAAGGAATAAACTCGGCATAAATAATCCGGAATTTATTCGTTACCAGGGAGTGTTGTATGTACTGAAATCATTACCAACTGCTGATGATATTGATGAAAGATATCTGCAGATAAAATTTGTTAAAGGAATATTGTGGGAATTGTACCAATCAAATCATGCAATAAAAGATTTTATTGATGAAACCGTAAAAATATTTAACAGTGAACGGGAGAACACTGGTAATTATGATTTACTTGATAAACTTTTAAGTGAACAGCATTTTCGCCTTTCTTACTGGAAGGTAGCGAACGAGGAAATAAATTACAGACGTTTTTTTAATATTAATGAATTGATTTCATTGCGTGTTGAAGATGAAGAAACCTTCAACCGCACTCATTCATTAATTTTAAGAATGGTGAAGGAAGGAAAATTCAAGGGACTGCGTGTTGATCATGTTGATGGATTATATGATCCGAAAGAATATTTGGAGCGGCTGCGTGAAAGGGCGAAAGATTGTTTCATTGTTGTTGAAAAAATTCTTGATTATGGTGAATGCTTGCCCGAAGACTGGCCTGTGCAAGGCACAACCGGTTATGATTTTATGAACTTTGTAAACGGCTTGTTTTGTAAAATGAAAAATGAAAGAAAGATGAACAGCGTTTATACAAAGTTCACGCACATTGATACTCCATTCGAACAGATTTATCTCAGCAAAAAAAGAATGATTATTGAAAAGCGTATGGCTGGAGATGTTGAACGTCTTGCTTTTATTGTTGAAAGAATTTCAAGCAATGACCGGTACGGAATTGATATTACAATGCACGGTTTGAAACAAGCGCTGGAAGAAATCCTTACACACTTTCCTATTTACAGAACTTATGTACGAAAAGGTATCTTCAGCGAAAATGATAAAAAATATATTTCAGAAGTAATTGAAAAAGTTAAGTATCAGAACCCGCGCTTGAAAAAAGAATTTGAGTATATCGGCAATCTGCTCTTACAAAAATATAGTTTCAATTTTTCGGAAGAGCAAAAAAGAAACGCGCTGGATTTTATAATGAGATTTCAGCAGTTAACCGGACCTATCATGGCAAAAGGTTTTGAAGATACTACATTGTACATTTACAACCGTTTCATTTCGTTAAATGAAGTCGGAGGCAGCCCTGCAAAGTTCGGAATTAACAAACCGGAGTTTTATGATTTCTGTAAAAAAAGAAAACGCAAATGGCCGCACACAATGAATGCTACTTCAACGCATGATACGAAAAGAGGAGAGGATGTACGTGCAAGAATTAATGTGCTTTCAGAAATTCCGGATGAGTGGGAATCAAAAGTAAAAAAGTGGAACAAGATTAA
Source organism: Ignavibacteriales bacterium (assembly GCA_044507695.1). GTDB lineage: Bacteria > Bacteroidota > Ignavibacteria > Ignavibacteriales > Ignavibacteriaceae > JBIQJD01. The sequence continues at coordinate 250,342 of JBIQJD010000001.1, forward strand.
TAAGATTTATAAAACAAACGTTGCAGGAAAAAATGCTCCCGTTAAAAATGATGAATACTTTCTTTACCAAACAATGATTGGTTGTTATCCTTTTTATGATGATGAGCATGATTCATTTGTTGCACGATTGAAAGAATACAGCATTAAAGCGGCACGCGAGGCTAAAATTTTTACCAGATGGGTTTCACCTGATGCTGATTATGAAAATGCACTTTTAAACTTTATTGATAAAATTCTTAACAGGGAATTATCAAAAGATTTTTTTAATGATTTTTATGAATTCCAAAAACGGGTTGCATTTTATGGGATGTTTAATTCAATATCTCAGGCTGTAATAAAAATTACTGCTCCCGGCATTCCGGATTTTTATCAGGGAACGGAAATGTGGGATTTTTCGATGGTTGATCCCGATAACCGCAGATCTGTGGATTATGAATTAAGAAAGAAAATTCTTACCGAAATAAAAAAATCAGAATCGAATAATCTCTCTAAATACATATCAGATATATTAAAAAATTATCATGATTCAAGAATTAAAATATTGACTGTGTATAAAACTCTTCAGGTAAGAAATAATTTTTTAGAAGTATTCAACGATGGAGAGATGGTGCCCCTTAATATTAATGGTGAACTACATAATAACTTAATTGCATACGCACGGCTTCACAATGATGAAGCTGTAGTGGTCGTTCTGCCTCGCTTTTTAACCGAGCTTGTTAAAGAGAACGAATTTCCGTTTGGCAAAAAAATCTGGGGAGCAACTTCTGTTCAATTTCCGGAAGGATTTAGTAAATGGAAAAATATTTTTACCGGAGAAACTTTAAATATGAAAACACAATTGCATGCGGGTGAAATATTTAATTCTTTTCCTGCGGCTGTATTGATAGGACAAAAAAAATCCTGACCACATTCATGATCAGGAATTATAAAATTAATTTGATCTTCTTCCCATTCCTTCACGCTTGGGAAGTTCTTCATCATTCAAATTTTTAAGAGATGGATCATCAAAGTCTACAAAAATTTCTTCAACCATATTATCCGTACTTTGACCGGGATAATTTTTGTAAGCTTCAATCGCTTTGTTAAATCCTGCTCTTATACCTGCCAGTTCTTTTTCAAATCCATCAATAGAACCATTGTACTTACCCGAAGCAAACGAAACAGATTTATCAAGAATTTCCTGAGCTCGTCTTACCATTTCATGTGAGTATAATTTTGCATCTGAAATTAATTTCCGCTTTTTCATTCTGGCAAGACGGGAATATTTATAAATATCATGACGTGTTTCAGCGCCGCTTTTAGGAGCTAATAACAATGCTGTTAATCCGCCGGCTATACCGCCGAGAATAAATCCTTCTGCACCTAAAATTAATTCATTCTTTTTTGTCATAATCACTCCACAATAAGTTATTTAAAAAAATTGTAATCAAACCTTTAATTATATAATACTTAAAACGGAGTTAATCAATGTTCAGGAATATCTCAATTTCTTTTTAAGGGATTAAATCACAGTTCAATTATTTGTTTGATTCATACAAGCCGATGATATTATTATCCGCATCTCTTATCAATGCGTACCAGCCCATTGCGGGAATTACAGTTTTCTTTCTTTCAGTTTTGCCGCCGTATGATTCAACTTTCGTTAATGTTTCATCTATACTATCAACATAAACGTGGAATATTGTTGTATCGCCACTTTGCAAATTTTCAGCAGTTCTTAATCCAACTGTTAATCCTTTGTGTGTATTAAATAACTGGTAACCTTTTCCAAATGGTTTAAATTCCCAGCCAAAAACATTCTTAAAAAATTCTTTTGCTTTATCAGGATTTTTTGTTGGTATCTCTGCGTGAGCAATTAGTGTGTGTGCCATAATAGGTCTCCTTCCTTTAATGAAATTTCAGTTTGAAATTTTCTCTGATATTTTAAAACAATTATTTTGCTGTAAATCAGGGAAGTAGTTTGAGAAGTATGTTATTTTATTACTAGTTGAATTTTTGAACTCCCCTTAAATAACATAAGCAAAACTACAAAATCCCGATTAATTATTCATCATCAAAATCAATATTTTAAATAAATAAATTTTGGATTATCCACCGGAGGTGAAATGAAATATAGAACACTCGGCAAAACAGGATTGCAAATTTCGGAAGTAGGATTTGGTGCATGGGGAATTGGCGGGCCTTCGATGGCTGGTAATACTCCAATTGGTTGGGGTGAAGTGGATGATAAAGAATCAATTAAAGCATTGAACAAAGCGTTTGAACTGGGAATAAATTTTTATGATACTGCCGATTTTTATGGACTCGGGCACAGCGAAGAATTAATAGGGAAAGTTTTTAATGGAAGAAGAAAAGAAATAATTATTGCAACAAAAGTTGGGCACAAATTAGCTGATGATAATTCAATCCTGCTTGATTATACGAAAGATTATATTTTATCGGCATGTGAGAAAAGTCTGAAAAGGCTTAACACAGATTTCATTGATGTTTACCAGCTTCATAGTGCAAGAATAAATCATTTGCAAAACGGTGAATGTATTGAAGCAATGGAGCAGCTTAAGCAGGAAGGTAAAATTAGGTTTTGGGGAATTTCATTAAACACATTTTCACCGGAAGATGAAGCCGAATTTTTTGTTAAGAATGATTTCGGTTATACATTTCAGCTTGTGCTGAATGTAATTAATCAGCGTGCACTTGAAAAAACAATCGCAATGGCTGCTGATGCAAAATACGGAATCATAGCACGTATGCCGCTTCAATTTGGATTATTAACTGGCAAATTCTCCAGGGATAAACGATTTTCAGAAAATGATCATAGACATTTCAGGCTTCCTCCTGATGTACTTTCTAAATCGCTTGATAAACTTGAGCGTGTTTGGAAGATTTCAGAAAAGTATAATATTCAAAAAACTTCATTTGCAATTAGTTTTGTGTTGAGTCATCCGGAAGTTTCAACAGTTATTCCTGGAATTAAAACCGAGATTCAGGCAATTGAAAACGTAAAGGATATAATCAAAATTGATAACGAAGATTTAAAAGCACTTTATGATTATTATAAATCAGATTTAAAAACTCTTCTTGAATTATACGTTTAAAAAGAATTTGCGAGCCGTTCCATTGCCGCAAGATGATGATCATCGTGTTCAGCAATAAAATACAGCATATCGATCAATCTCATTTGCTGCTTCAATCGGGGATGTTCTGCAACTGCAGCGGCTTGTACTTCATTTATGTTATTTAGTTCAGCTACAAATTTCATTCTCAGGCTGCGGAACTCTTTTAAAATTTCATCAGGATTTTTGATGTTAAAATTTTCTTCATTTGTTTTTGTATTCAGCAAATCAGCAGGACGAAGTTTTGTCTCACCATTCTTGTAATCAATTAATCTTCCGTAATGAAGTTCATCAAGAACAATCAAATGGCCTGCGTGTTCCTGGATTGACCATACGCTGCCGGATTTTCTTGTAAGAATAGTTGAGGGCAGCATCCGGAATTTCTCTTCCAATCTTGCAGGAGTTCCGCCAAGCCGTTCAACAATATTTGGAAAAAGTTCAACCGGAAAATCGAAATTAAATTTTCGATCAAACCATTTAATTTGTTTAATCATTATATCCTCTGAATTAAACTACTTTGGGTTGTGAAAGATATGTAATTTTCTGAAAGCTGTAAATTGATTTGAAAGGAGAGAAGGGAAGGGGATAATCCATTGGCGGAAAATCCCCGCAATTTAATTCATATGTGATTCAATATTTTTTATCTCATCTGCTGCTTTAATCTTCTTGAAATATCTTAGTGAAGCCGTAAACAATTTTTTACTTTCCGCATTCCTATTAATTTCTTTATAAAGTATTGCAAGTTCATAATTTGTTTCTGCTTCATTTAATTTATTCTGAAGTTCCTGATTAAAACGGAGACTTGTTAAAAAGTAATTTTCAGACAGCGAGTAATTAGCTAATTGACGATGAATAATTCCTTTAATTTTATAAATATCAGCGATGGATAGGCGATCATTAATTCTGCAGCAGATTTTTAGCGCGCTGTCAGCAAATTTTTCTGCATACAAATAATCTTTGATCTTAGTATACACAAAAGCTTTATTGAGATACGCAAATTCAAGTATTTGCAAATAACCGGATGCAACTGCTAACTCAATACACTGATCAAATTCTTTCAATGCGCTTTTAAAATCATTTTTGCGCAGATGAATCATTCCGATATTCAAATGAATCTCTGCAAGTCTTTTTTGATCATTCAATTTCTGATAGTAAGTTAAAGACCTGTTAAAGTAGGTGAAAGCAAAATCATAAGCGCACATTATTGTGTTTAGAATTCCAAGATTAACTTCAACATTTGCTTTCAGGCTGCTGCTTTTCTGATCTTTTAGATACATGAGACTATTTTCAAAATGATTTTTAGCCTTATCTACGTTTCCCATATCTCCGTATATTGTGCCGATTAGATTTTCACATTTTGCACAACCGTAATAATCTTTCAGTGAGTGAAATACCTCATTTGCTTTTTTAAGATATCTGAAACTCGTCTTCCAATCAGCTTGCCTGCTGTAAATTTCACCAATTGAAAGTAGTGAATCAGCATAAACACTGCGGTTTTTGCTGCTGCTTTTTGTGCGCTGGAGAATTGATTTATAGATATCAACAGCAGATTGAAATTCACCCGCTATAATTGTAAAACTGCCAAGTTCCTGCAGAAATTCAATTAGTTTTTGAGATGATAATTTTGAAATAGCGAAGGTTACAAGAAGATCAGAGATAGCGCGGAGATCTGTATCAATATCAATCTGAGGCTGCAGTTTTTCTTCATCCGTTAATAGCTGTAAAGTTTTATCTGAAAATTCTGAAATCTCTTCCCGGTTGAAATACTTTTTGAGTATCTCTTTTATTTTACCAGTATTTTGATTTTTATTTTTCAATTTCAGCCTTTATTCTTAATAAGTTATTTAATTATTATTTGATAAAGCCATACCTGGAAAAATGAGGCAGCCGTGCAGCTTTTACTTCTATGGTGCCGTTTATAGTATCTACAATTATTCCATCATTTTGAGCAGCTTCTAATTCTCCGCTTTCTGCAATGTAATAAAAACCAACAGCGGCAGGATCAACTCCGCTCAGGTCAAGTCCTGAATATTTAATATTTAGAATCAGCGGACTATTAAATGACATTGAAGGATAGAAATCGGAAACTGCAGCGTCAGTGCTAGTAATTTGAGTAATTACTTCTGCTCCATTATAAGCTCTGCTGGGAATAATCAATTCTGAGGAAATTGTTACTGTATTGTTATCTTCAGTTATATAAGAACCGCTAAGATTAAGAACTCCGCCTTGATTGCCCACAATGCGCCGGGAAACAGTATATTCAGTTTCTACAGAAGACATTCCGGATTTTTTCGGCATCTGCATCCAGTTAAAATTGGATTTACTCTGCATTCCATTTTCAGAATCAGTATTAACCAGGTTTTCTGAACAACCAAAGCAGGTTAAAGCAAGAAGAACTACAATGAAAAATTTCCGTTTCATTTATTTATTGCTTTCTTTTTTAAATCAGTTTTGTGGGTTTTTTATAAAACCATAACGAGAAAAATGTTTTAGTTTTGCACCATGAACAGCAACTGTGCCGAGAAGTCTGTTTAGTAAGAGATAATCTCTATCAATATATTCGATGTTACCAGAATCATCTACGTAAACGAAATCCACATTTGAACTTAAAAGATTGCCCAGATTGAGGTCTGTATAAGAAAGATCAAAATTAACATCTTTATTGAATTTCATGTGGGGATAAAATGTTACAGAAGTTTCATCGGAGTTAACTAATACAGTAATTCTTTCTGAACCGCTGAAAGCTCCTGCCGGAAATTCAACTTTTGCACTAACAAGAATTATCTTACCCTGGAATAAACTTATATATGTTTTGCTCAAATCAATGGTTCCGCCTTTATCACCATTAATTTCTTTCGTAACAGAAAAAGTTAGCTCAGATGAAAGAGCTTTATTCACAGGGAGCTTTAAGAACTCTGCTTTTGCTGAACTAGTCTGTGTAGGAGCTACAGGTTGTTCAGAACATCCCGCTATTAGGAAAACCGAAATAACGAAGAGAAAAATTATTTGTTTCATTGAAAAACCTCTCTGATAATGAAATTGTAGATTGAACGAGCCAATGATTGTGCCATTACCAGATATGTAAAGTTTACTTACCGTTTATCGCTTAAATTAACATTTTGAAAAATGTTCTACTGCGCTATGTAAATATTACTGTAAAATTTTGAGAAGGCTGCATTAAATCGATGCAAAATCGTTATTAAACACAAAAGATTGATGTATTTCAGATAGTTTTTAATCTTCATAACTGATTCAGAGTTTATTTAATTAACTTTTATTAGGAATTAATTGAAAGGGAAGGGAAGTGCAAAAAAAAAGCCGGCTTAAACCGGCTTATCATAATCTATTATATTAGAATAAAATCATTAATCCTGCTGATCTTTAATAAATCCATATCTGCTGAAGTGAGATATGCGGGCATTTTTAACTTTCAGTTTATCATTGTGCAAATCAATCTTATCATACTCTGCTTTTACAAAACTTCCATCAGGTGCTAAGTAACCGAAATCAATTTCTGATTTATCGATACCGTTGAGATTTAATCCATCATATTCCAGATCAAAACTTAATTCTTTATCAAATGTATATGGAGATGGTTCAAAATTTACCGATGCAGAATAAGGATCAGCAGAAACAGTAACTAACAGAGTTTCATCATTTGAGAAAGCATTTTTAGGAACATCCAGCTTTGCTTTAATTTTTATGCTGCCGGCACGCTCATTCAGATTAATTTTTCCGCCTTTATTCTTCTTTATTACTTCTGATGCTGAAAGATTGGATTCAACTGAAGCAGAATTCTGATTATTTAATGCAATCCAGTTATGTTTAGCAAAATTCTGAACATTCTGCGGTTGGTTTGAATCCACAAGTGATTCAGAACAGCCTATTATAATTAAAAAACTTAATGCTATAAAATATTTTACAAGTTTCATGTTCACTCTCAAAAATGATATAAGAATTCGTTTGCCCATATTTGTTCAAGGATTATGCCAATGCTCCAAATTAAGAAAATGGCTTGAAATGAAATACTTTTAAATCTTTGAGAAGAACTTACAAGTAATTATTACCGTTTATGTAAGGTTGAGATGATGTTTTACTTAGTTAAAAGTTGATTTATATGATTTATCTCATCACGATTTACAGTATGCCCCATTCCTTTATAGATTTGCTTTATTACAGATGCGTTAAGGTTACTGAAGATTTTTTCAGATTCATTTACTCTTTCCAGCGGTATGTGCGGATCAATATCACTGCAGCCAAGAAATACTGAAGTGGATTTTAAATTTCCTGCGTAAGATTCTGGTTCAAGTTTATCTCCAATTAAACCGCCGCTTAATCCAACAACAGCAAGATATTTTGCAGGATTTCTTGCGGCAAATTCTAATGTTATACATGCGCCTTGTGAAAAACCGAGCAGCATAATTTTTTCAGTTGGAATTCCATGGCTGGTAAAAGAAACAACCAGATTTTTAATTGCGCTTAAGCCTGATGTTATTCCCGGTTCATTCATTTCCCTCGGAGCTAAAAAACTATATGGATACCAGGTGTTTGCGGCTGCCTGCGGTGCTGCAAAGATTGTTTTATCATCTTTATTTAATTCCTCACCTAATTTTAAAATACTATCAGCAGTTGCACCTCTGCCGTGCAGCATTATCACCGCTTTAGATGCATATTCAATTCTTGCGCCGCCGAACAAAACAGGTTGATTTGAGTGAGGATCCTGCGGATTAAATTCTGGCATTTTCTTTTGTATTTAATGGAAGAAGATTTTTCTCAATTTCACTTCTGTTCTTTTCATACCATTCAGGAAGTTTAAGATGGGTTCCCAATTCTTCAAGTGGTTCATCAATTAAAAATCCGGGCGGATCAGTAGCAATTTCAAAAAGCACATTTCCTGGCTCTCTAAAATAAATTGAGTGAAAGTAGTTTCTATCCATCACCGGAGTTACATTGTATCCGTTTCGGTTTAGTCTGTCTCTAAAAATTAATTGAGAAACATCATCTTCCGTCCGCCATGCAACATGATGAATTGCACCAACGCCCATCCTTCCCGGTAGAGAATTCGGTTGATTAATTATATCAATAAATTTCCCTGCAGCATCATTTTTTATTCCATATCTGTGGCGGTTATTTTCTACTGCAATTTTTTCAAACCCTAATTCATTTATAAGAAGTTCTTCTGTTCGGGAAATTCCATCAAGTGTAAGTACTGTATGATTAAAACCATGGATGGAATGTTCTTCAGGAATTTTACCATTCCCTTTGCTGTTAACAGGTTTATTTCCGGAAGCAACCAATTCAATTTCAAATCCATCATGATCTTCAAATGAAATTACCTCTTCATTCAATCTTTTATATGGCCCGTAAAATTCTATATTAAATTTTTTTAATCGCTCAGTCCAAAAATCAATTGAATCAGAATTGATAGAGAAAGGGATTGCAGTGATCTGTCCGCTGCCTTTTTTGCCACGTTTGGCATTTTCTGACCAGGGAAAAAAAGTAAGAATTGTTCCTGGTGAACCTGAATAATCTCCATAATAAAGATGATAGGTAAACGGATCATCAAAGTTTACCGTTTTTTTTACAAGCCGTAAACCAAGAATTCCGGAATAAAAATCATAATTCTTTTGTGGATTGCCGGCAATTGCTGTAAGATGATGAAGCCCCAAAACAGATTGCACAGATGTATTTTGTTTATCCATTTTAATTCCAAAAAAATTTCAGAATAAATTAAGCAGAAATAAAAAATTTTATTAGGCGTAACTCACATAATTATTAAATCAGTTGTTCGATTTTATTTCTGTTTTGCAGCACTCATCAAGTTTCTGATAAGCTGATGAATTTCTTTTCACATCATCCGCATCATAACCTGAATTTGATATTGCCTTTCGGATTTCATCAGCAGTAATTTTTGCGCCATTAAATTCAACTTCAGCAATCTTTATTTCAGCATCAACTACAGCTTTTTCTACTCCATCCATCTTTTGCAAAGCCTTAGTAATTGTTTTTTCACATGATGAACAAACTGCGGTTGGTATTTTAATTTTAATAATTAAATTTTCATCGGAAGTTAAAGTTGTATTTGGAGAAATGGTTGAGGATACCGGAGCTTGATTTTGCAATTCAGATATTTCTTTTTCTTTTGTTTGATTGTTACAAGCAGAAATTAACAGCGTGAAAAATAATCCGAACAATAAAAAATATTTATCAATCATTCTACTACTTAATTAGTTTGGAAATAGTTTTAAATTCATCGGTTCCGCATACTTCAAGAAGTTCAAACAAAATTGCCTCAGCGGTTGTAATTTCGGCTCCATGATCACGCATTCTATTAAGCGCGGTTTTATAATCAAATTCATTTCTTGAAGATACAGCATCGGCAGCAACATTCACCTGGAAATTATTTGCGAGTAAATCAAGCACTGTCTGCTGAACACATACATGAGTCTCAATTCCCGCAACAACAACCTGCTTAACATCATTATCGTACAATCTTGTAAAGAAGTTCCCCGCGCCGCGGCAGCTAAAAGTCATTTTTTGAATAGCACTTAATCCCTGTAATTCTTCAAGCAGCTTTGGATGAGTTGAGCCTAATCCTTTCGGATATTGTTCCGTATAAAAAATCGGAATATTTAAACTTTTAAATCCTTTAATGAGTTTTAAAGAATTTGAAATTACCTTTTCAGGCTGATGCATTACAGAGAGAATTTTTTCCTGAATATCGATCAATAAAAGTGCACAATTATCTCTGCGCAAAATTATTTCATTTCTTATTACGGTGTTCATTCTTTTTCCGTTAAAAATTAATAGATAGGATCCATACCGTATTTGCCGCATGCATACATCATAAGCAGTGCGGCTAAATCAACCAGTGCTTTTTTTTGTTCTTCAACATGAATTACAAGATCGTAAACTTCTGCAACAAACTGCATGTTCTTTAAAATTTTCTGAAGTTCTTTGTAGGTTGGTGTACCGTGCCAGTTTGCAACCTGCTTTACAAGCATTTTTTCGTAACGTCTTAAAAATTCATTAAATGAAATTGTTCTTTTTGATTGGGGTGATTTTGGCCGGCAGATCATTATTAAATCATTGAAATATGTATCCCATTTTTCAGCAAGCTGTTTGTTTCTTTCACGCATTACATATCTTGCTTTTTCAAGTGAAAAACTTGCCTTGCTCATCGGACGGAACTTTGAAGTTAATGCATATCCATCATAACTTATAAATCCGCTTTCTTCATCAACATATTTCCATCTTTTTAAAAGCTGTTTTGCAGTGTAAATAACAATTACTTTATCAAGTCCGCTGTCAACTACAATAAATTTTCCCTGTTGTTCATTAATAACAGTAAACCAGTGTTCCCAATTATCAACGCTTAAGATGCAGGGCAGCCCGAGTTTTAGATGATTGCTTAAAACTTTTATTGCTTCTGCAGGAGTTTCTCTGCGGAAATATTTCATCTTACAATCAAAACTTTTTGCTGCTTTTGCTAATCCAATTTCATCTGTTCCATACCACCATGTGCTTCCGGCTCTCCTGCCGATTTCTTTTTCATTTTCAAATCTGCCGAGCATAACAAGGCCGTACTTTAAAGCGAAAGGTCCGCATTGATATTTGTAAGGTTGGGGATAAAAGCTCATAGTTTATAAAATAATATCACTTTAATTTAATTAAAGCAATCAATTAAAACAGTATAGAAATTTTGCAAGGAACCGGAAATTCTTTTATTTTTATTTTCGATGAACAAGAAACCACTTAAAGTAGCAGTAGTTTTTAACGAAGCACACCCGGATTTTTACCATACACCCGAGGATAATGAAAACAAAAATGTTGATTTTATTCCATTTTTTGAAGTAGAGAAACTCACACCATTAGATGAATTCGAAATTATTGCAAAAAAGCTTCAAAAAGCAGGGTTTGATGCATACACGCTAAATATTACCGACGATATTCTGCTTCTGCTTAAAGATATAAAAAAAAATAAGCCGGATGTAATATTTAATTTTGTTGAACTTTATAAAGAAGATTCCCGCCTTGAGATGAATTGCGTAAGCTTCCTTGAACTTTCAGGAGTTCCTTACACCGGCGCACCACCAATGGCTTTATCTAACTGCCAGAGCAAGGTTTTAGCTAAAAGAATTTTAAAAACTTACGGAATTAGAACTCCGGATTTTATTGTGGTTAAAGAACTTAAAGCAAGATTAAATCATAACCTTAAGTTTCCGCTAATGGTAAAACCGGCTTTTGAGGATGCAAGTGTTGGAATTGAAAATGGTTCCATAGTAACAAACAACAAAAAATTAAGAGAACGCATCAAATATGTGCACGAGTATTATTGCCAGCCTGCACTCGTGGAAGAATTTATTGATGGCAGAGAATTGAATGTGGCGGTAATGGGAGATACAAGACCTCATGCACTTCCAATAAGTGAAATTGATTTTTCGGCAATGCCTTCACATCTTTATAATATTGTTAGTTACCAGGCAAAATGGGACCCTCACCACGAAGCATATCATAAAACAATTCCCATTTGTCCGGCAGTTCTTCCTGAAAAATTAACCAAAGAAGCAAAAGAAATAGCAGTTAAAGCATTTAAGATTATGGGATGCCGCGATTACGCCAGAGTTGATATGAGGCTATCAAAAGATAATCAATTGTATGTGCTTGAAGTTAATCCGAATCCTGATCTTACAGAAGGAGCAGGATTTATGCGTTCTGCTGAGGCAGCCGGATATTCCTACACACGCGCACTAAAAAAAATAATTGAATTGGCCTGGAATCGCGGTATAAGAAAACGCAATTACCTGAAGCATCTTAATTAATTTTTCTCTCTAAAAATCTCTGTGCTCCTAATCCATTCCTTTCATTTTAAAAATTTTTATTATACCCGGAAAATGAACAGGAAAGGATTTATAATGTATTGCCCGAAGGATAAAACCGAGTTGAAGCAGATTACCAAAGAAGGAGTAGTAATTGATTTTTGTCCAGCCTGCCGGGGAGTTTGGCTTGATAGGGGAGAACTTGATAAAATAATTGAAAGATCTGTTGCTGAATGGAACGAAAGAGATGAGAAGATAATTGAAGAAGAAACAGAAAAACCTGAAAATCCAAATATTGAAAGAGATGATCATATAAAACGGAAACCGGCTTACAGAGGAGTCGGGTCTAATTTCCTGGGTGCTTTATTTGATCTTGATGATCCCGGTGCTGCTGAATCCAGAACATTTTTTGGAAGAAAGTAATAACCTCCGTTAAATTTTGTGCAGATGAATAGGGAACAATTTTCTGTTCTTCAGACAATGGAAATTTCGTTTTACCTGTAAAGACAAGTATTCCTTTGCCATTTATTTTTTGAGCAGCATCTATATCTGTTTCAATATCATCACCTATCATTATAAATTCTTTGTTTTCATCAAATCCTAATTTTTTAAGAGCCATTTGAAAATAAAGCGGTGATGGTTTTCCAATCAGAGTTGATTTTTTCCCGGAAGCATATTCAATTGATGCAATAAATGCCCCGACATCAAGACATAGTTCATCTGCTGGTTTCCAGAATTTATTCTTCTGCATAGCAATTATATCTGCACCGTTCATAACTTTTCGGAAGATTTCATTCATTAAATTATAATTCCATTTTGAACCAAGATCACCAATCAATACAACATCAGGATTTTCATTATCAGAAAAATCATTAAACAGTGGATGGATTATATCATTGCAGTAAACTGCAGCTTTTAAATTTTTTTGTTTTAAATATTCAAGGGAGGCATCAACAGTAGTTATGCAGTTTATTTCAATATTAATTTCATTTTGCTTTAGAAATTCTTTTATTCTGCTGCCATTATATAAAGTAGAGTTGCTGAGAATGATGGAAGGAAAATTATTTTCTTTTAAGAATGAAAGAAATTGATGTGCATCCTGTGCGGGATTTTCACCAAGTTTCAGTACACCATCAAAATCAATTAAGACAGGTAAAGTTTTGTTGTTCATTATATAAAAATGCAGCGCAGAAAATCTGCGCCGCATAAACAATATTTAAATTTTCACCCTTACGGCAGAAGGGAACTTTGCTCTTATAATTTCAAATGATCCGAACATCAAACCAACAAAGAGCAAATCACCAAGTAATGTATAATGAAAAAACGGAATTGCCGCAATGAAACATTCTACTAATCCTGCAGCAGTTTTAGGATAAATTACTCCCGTTGCCCACATTGCAAAATTGGTAATTACAAAAAATGCAACTGAAGCAGTAACAGATGCTAAAAAAATGTTTCCGATTTTTTTATTTCCGTTTAATGTCATTCCAATTAATACTATTAAAGCAAAACTTGTGTAAACCGCATACATACCGGGATGAAACCCAATAACAATATCTGATAAAAACATTGCTGTGAGCGGTACTGCAAATGCAAGTATTTTTTTATTGAAGTATGCACCACTGAATAAAGCCATCGCACCTATCGCTGTAAAGTTCGGGGGATGCGGAATTAATCTTGAAAATGCAGCTCCTAAAATCATTCCAGCCAAAATCAAATACCCGGAATTTATTTTTGAGTTCATTGGATTCTCCTTTCGAGTCTTTCCTTATTAAGTTAATTAAAAAATAGAAATAATTAATTTGCTATTCAAAGTTTCGAATCAACTAATGCTAAAAATTTAATCTCACTCCACTGTAGAATGATAAACCCGGCACACCGTAACCAAATACTTCTTCATAATCAGTATCGAGAAGATTTTCAATTCTGCTGTAAAGCTGAACTGCATCAATAATATTATAAGACGCAGCAAAATTAAGTAACACATAACTTTTAAGTTCAATTCTTTCAGGGAATTTTGAAAAATCCCTATCATCTCTTTTGCCAACATATATTGTTTCAAAATTCAGATTTAATGGATCAATCAAATTATAGTTTATAACCAGTGCTCCTTTGGATGCCGGTCTTCTCAGCAGTTTTTTGCCTTCATCTACAGAGCCTTTACTTAAATCCTTTGTATCCATCAGTGTAAAATTCAATTTCAAATTTATATCATTATATAGATCGGCATTTAAATAAAACTCTAAACCTTTTGTTTCTGCTTCGTTAATATTTATTGTTTTAAAAGATTCATCAAATCCAAAAAGATCTTTAAATGTATTCTGAAAATAAACTGCGCCCACAGTCAATCCAATCTCATTTGAATTTGATTTAAAGAAATATTGCTCAATTCCTGCATCCCAGCCAATTGATTTTTCCGGTTTAAGCGATTGATTACCGAATGCCGGATCAAACAAATAGTAGATGGAAGGAGATTTGTAACCCGTTCCGAGTGAGGCTTTAATTTTTGTGCCTGTCTTCCAGAAGATATATGCAGGTGCAATTCTGTATGTTACACTTGAGCCGAAAAGATCGTTATGATCATAACGTACTCCGGCGCTGCCGAAAAAATTACCTGCAATATTTGTTTGAGTCTGGAGAAAAACGCCGGATGTTCTGCTTTTACTTGAAGGAAGAATACTTTCGAATGGATATAAAGAAGAGAAGATAAAATATTCTGTGTAAGCTTCTTCTTCTTCTGTTTCAAAACCAAGCGTGATGATATTATTCTCAGTAATTTTAAAATTATTCTGAAGATCTACTTTTAATTTCTTGCCATCATAAAAACTTGTTGAAGAGGAAGGATTATTTAGGGTTGAATCGTAACTATACTTCCGCACATTTTTGAAATATGAAACTCCCGCTTTAGATTCTATAACTCCATCTAAAAAATTCATTCTTGCTTCTGTGCGGAAAATATTTTCTTCAACATTAAAAATATACGTTGGATCATCACCAAGCATGCCGCCGAATTGATCGTAATCAGTTTCTGCTCTGTTGTGTTTGTATAGGATTGATAAGTTTAAATGTTCATTAATATTTGCTCCAACATGCGCTGATAAATTCAAACCATTGTGTCCATCTTTCTCTGTATTTCCAAATTTTTCAGAAGCTGAGGAAAAGCCTTCTGTTGTTACCTTACCTAATGAAAGTGAATAATTAAAAAGATTAAAATTTCCACCCGTGCCAATGGCAGCTTTAAAGGTTTTGTATGAACCAACTTCACTCTGCAGAAAAGTTGCAGATTTTTTCTCTTCTTTTTTTGAAATAATATTTATTACACCTGCCAATGCATCAGAGCCATATAATGTACTCTGCGGTCCGCGCAAAATTTCAATCTGTTTTACATCATCCAAAGGAAGCGTAGCAAGATCAACTGCGTTTGCCGGATCATTAGGCATGTTTATTTCAACGCCATCAATAAGTATTAATGTATGTCCGGGATTTCCGCCGCGCAGATAGACAGATGCAAACATTCCCGCACCTCCCTGCTGATTAAATGAAATACCCGGTTCTGATTTTAATAAATCATACAGGAAAATTTTTTTGCTGTTTAGAATTTCATTCCGGGTTATGACACTAACCGAGCTTGCAGCTTCAATTGGGGAGATTTGTGTTTTTGTTGCAGAAACTATTACATCAGGAAGCTTGTATGTTTTAACGGAATCGTTTTGAGAGAAAATATTACTGAAGGGGAAAATGCATAATCCCCAGAAGATGAAAAAAAATTTTTGAAAAGCCATAGAAGTTACTCCTTGTAAAAATTGTGGTGTAACTTCGTGGGGAATGTGATAACGAAAAGAATTTATTTCGTTAAACAACCTCACCCGCGAAGGTTGATTAAAAGCATTTATGGCAGGTCTCCTGGCTTTCCCGATGGGATTACAGTTGCGCGTCAGCTCCGGATTTTCACCGGATTCCCTATAATTTCCGTTACTAAATTTAATTTTAGCCGGAACACCATAAATAAAACTGAAAAGAACAACCGCAAAGATAAAATCAATTTTTTAAAAAACAATTACTGAACTTCCTGCGGAAGAATTATTTTAAATGAAGTTCCCTTGCCAACTTCACTTTCTATTTTTATATCTCCGCCCAGAATTGCTGCAAATTCTTTTGAGATGTACAATCCAAGTCCTGTACCTTTTTCATTATGCGTGCCGTCTGTTGATTTAATATTATCCATTGAAAAAATATTACTCAATCTTTCAGGCGGAATGCCAACTCCTGAGTCTTTAACTTCAATTGTTACATCTTTATGATTTTTACACGCACCAATTTCTATAATTCCACCGGGATAACTGAACTTAATAGCGTTTGATGTAATATTTCTTAGAATTGCCTGAAGCATATCTTCATCGGTTTTAAGAGATAAGGAGTTCTCTATCCTTAAATTGAAAGTTATATTTTTTGATTCGGCAATATCTTTCTGAAATTTTATTATACCCTCTATTAACTCGGATAAAGCAATTTCTTTCTTTGTAATAGAAAATTTATGAAACTGAATTCTTGACCAGTTTAAAAGATTTTGGGTAAGATTTAATAATGATTTTGCAGAATTATTAATTGCATTGGAATATTCAATAGTTTCTTCGCGGGTTAATTCATCAACATCTGTTGCCATAATTTCCGAGTAGCCGATTAAAGCCTGGAACGGTGTTTTCAAATCATGTGCAATAACAGAAAACAGCCTGTCTTTTACACGGTTATTTTCTTCAAGTCCAAAATTCTTTTCAGATAAAATTTTATTAAGTCTCTCAAGTTCCTCTTTCTGCTCAAGAATTTGTCTTGCGGTTTTTCTTTTATAAAAGTAGGAGCGGAAAAATCCTACTACAAGTAGAATTGAGATTGCTGAAAAAATGATTAGCCATTTACGATAAATTTTTTCCTGTTCAACTTCTGCTGCTTTTAAACTGTTATCGCGGCGGAGAAGTTCATTTTCAAATTCTTTTTGCCGCAATTGCCAATCAGAGATATCTGTACTTAATTGTTCTAATCTGAAATCATCACGAAGTTTAACATAATCTTCAAAATATTTTAATGCTTCTGCAGGTTTGCCTTGCTTCTTAAATATTTCAGAAAAGAGTAAATTATTTTCCACCATCAGATCAGCAAACTTTTCTTCATTTGATATTTTGAGAGATTCCTTCAGATTAGTAATTGCACTATTCAAATTATTTTGTTTCAGGAAAAGTTTTGCTTTGCTTTGTAAAATATGTGCATAAGAAAATTTATCATTTATTCTTCTGGCGGTATCCAATGCTGCATCAATATATTTAAGTGCGGTTTGATAATCGCCAAGACCTGTATAAGCCCGGCCTAAAAAATTCATTGAAAGGGCAACAGAATTTAATTCGGCAATATCATAATATTTTTCAACGGCTCTATTTGCATAACTAATTGCACTATCATATTGTTCAATTTCAAGAAGCAATTGTGCAATGCAATGATTTGAATAAGCAATGCCGAAGGTGTAATCAAGTGCTTCAGCTTCTGTTAATCCTTTGTCAAAAAATTCCCTTGCAGTTTCAAAGTTGTTTAGTTTGAGATATATTAATCCAACATTATTGTTTGCAGTAATTTTACCCCGCTGATCATTCAGTTTTTCGCGCATGTTAAGAGATTGAGTATAATACTCCAGAGCTTTCAGGTAATTGCCAAGCCTCCAATAAACAACCCCAATATTATTGAGTGTCATAGCAATTCCGTGATCAAAATTTATCTCTCTTCTTAATTCCAAAGCTTTAAAATGATATTCGAGAGAAGTTTGGTTTTGTCCCATCCTCCAATAAATTAATCCCGTACTTGAGTAGGAAAGTGATTCCAGTTTTTTATCGCCAATAATTCCAGCAAGTATCCGAACAGTATCAAAGCAGATAAGAGCACTGTCCTTATTGCCGGCCCTGTCATAAACATCACCAAGATTATCGTAAACAGAAGCAATTGAAGCAGTATCTTTTAATTGATCAAAAATTTTAAGAGAGATTAAGAGAAGTTTTTTTGAGCGTTCAAACTGGTTTTGCCTGAATAATGCTTTTGCTTTTAACTGGGTTGATTTCCCGAACAGAAGTTTATCCGATAATTCCTGAGATAATTTAATTGCTTCATCGGCTGCTGAAAAAGATTGATTAGGATTTGAAGTTAAATACTCTTCTCCTATTTGAAGAAGAATTTCAACGCGGCTTTTGCCCTGCAAATCAGGCAGAAGATTTATTAAACTATCAATTCTTTGAGAGAACAGAGAAGCAGGAATTAAAAAAATAATTAAAATTGTTTGAACGATCTTCATGCTCCGTTTTACGCCCCACTAAAAGTTTTACCAAATGGTAAGATAAATCATTATTAATAGAGTTAAAATATTGGCGCAAAATATTTTTAAAACTCCCATATTTTAAATTCTTACTAAATCAAACAAATTGCTTTTATAGCCATTTATTAATAATTTTTCACAAAAAATAATTAACTTCTGATATTACAGAATGCCGGTGCGGGAAACTTATCAAAATTTTAAAAGCAAAATTATCTTTCCCTCCAATATTATATTTCTATTAAAGGAGTTTATTAATGGGTTGGTTTATACAGTTTATTGATTCTTCTGTGGGGAAGAAACTGATAATGGCCATTACGGGTTTATTTCTCTCTCTCTACCTTGTAATACATTTAATAGCAAATTTATTTCTCTTAAAAGATGACGGCGGTGAAGCTTTTGAAGCTTACGCTGCATTCATGAGCAGTACAAATAATATTCCTGTTAGAATAATTGAGATAGTTTTATTTCTTGTATTCATATACCATATTGTAAATGGCATAAGGCTGTGGAGATTGAACCGGAGTGCAAGAGAGGTTAGATATGAAGTTGTTAATGCTTCTGCCAACAGTTCCTTCTTTTCAAGATTTATGATTCAATCCGGTATCATAGTTTTTATTTTTCTTATAATTCATTTAAGAACTTTTTTTATTGAATACCGGTTTGGTCATCCCTCTGTAACAATGTATGAAGGTGCAAGAATAGCATTTGAAAATACCTGGTACTCACTATTCTATATTTGGGCAATGATACTTCTTGCGTTTCATTTAGTGCATGGAGTCCAAAGTGCATTTCAAACACTCGGAATAAGACATAACAAATACACCCCGTTTTTAAAAGGTGCAGGAATAACATTTGCAATACTTATCTGCGCCGGCTTTGCTTTAATACCAATATATTTCTTATTCACAACGGGGGGAGGATACTAATATGGCTAACGATCTTAATTTTCATTTTACAGGAAAACTTGATTCTAAAATCCCTACCGGCAGTTTAGAACAAAAATGGAATAATCATAAATTCAATCTTAAAATTGTCAATCCTTCAAACAAAAGAAAATTTGAAATTATAGTTGTTGGAACCGGGTTGGCGGGTGCATCTGCAGCAGCTACTTTAGCTGAGCTAGGATATTCTGTTAAATCATTTTGTTTTCAGGACAGCCCGCGCAGAGCACACAGCATTGCTGCACAGGGAGGAATTAATGCAGCAAAAAATTATCAAAATGACGGCGATAGCGTTTACAGATTATTTTACGATACCGTTAAAGGCGGTGATTATCGTGCTCGTGAAGCAAATGTTTACAGACTTGCAGAACTAAGTGTAAATATAATCGATCAATGCGTTGCACAAGGTGTACCGTTTGCGCGCGAGTATGGCGGATTACTTGAGAACCGTTCCTTTGGTGGTACCCAGGTATCAAGAACTTTTTATGCTCGCGGTCAAACCGGTCAACAGCTTCTGCTTGGTGCATACAGTGCTTTAATGCGTCAGGTGGGTTTGAACCAGGTAAGAATTTTTCCGCGCAGGGAAATGCTGGATCTTGTTGTAATAGACGGCAAAGCCCGCGGGATAATTACAAGAAATATGATTACCGGTGAGATTGAATCTCATGCAGCAGATGCAGTTGTTCTTGCAACCGGCGGCTATGGAAATGTGTATTATCTTTCAACAAATGCAAAAGGATCTAACGCATCTGCAATTTGGAGAGCTTATAGAAGAGGGGCCTTGTTCGCTAATCCATGTTTCACTCAAATTCACCCAACATGCATTCCGGTTAGCGGGCATTACCAATCAAAATTAACCCTGATGAGCGAAAGTTTGAGAAATGATGGAAGAGTCTGGGTTCCGAAAGATCCGAATGATAAACGGCCGCCAAATCAAATTCCTGAATCAGACAGAGACTATTTTCTCGAAAGAAAATATCCATCATTCGGTAATCTTGTTCCGCGTGATGTTGCTTCAAGAAATGCAAAAGAAATGGCTGATGCGGGTAAAGGTGTTGGAGCAACAGGTCTTGCTGTTTATCTTGATTTTGCTGATGCAATTAAGAGGCTTGGTAAAGAAAAGGTAAAAGAAAAATACGGCAACTTGTTTGATATGTACAAGCAAATTACCGCGGAGGATCCTTATGAGGTGCCAATGAGAATTTATCCGGCGGTTCATTACACAATGGGAGGCCTTTGGGTTGATTATAATTTGATGACAACAATTCCGGGTTTATTTGCTTTAGGTGAATGTAACTTCTCGGATCACGGTGCAAACCGTTTGGGTGCATCTGCACTTATGCAGGGGCTTGCTGATGGTTATTTTGTTATTCCTTATACTGTAGGCGGATATCTTGCTTCAGAAAAAATTGATAAAATTTCAACAGACCATGCGGCTTTTAAAGAAGTTGCCGATGAAGTTAAATCAAGAATCACAAAGTTATTATCAATTAAAGGAAAGAAAACTGTAGATGATATTCATCGTGAGCTTGGTGCGGTTATGTGGGATAATGTTGGAATGTCAAGAAATGAAAAAGGATTGACAGAAGCAATTTCCAAAATTCAGGAGATAAGAGATGAATTCTGGAACAATGTTAATGTTGTCGGAACTAACGAAGAATTAAATCAATCACTTGAAAAAGCTGGAAGGGTAGCAGATTTTCTTGAGCTGGGTGAATTGCTTGCGCGGGATGCACTGCATAGAAAAGAATCATGCGGCGGACATTTCCGTGAAGAAAGCCAGACTGAAGAGAATGAAGCTAAAAGAGATGATGCAAACTTTTCATACGTTGCTGCATGGCAATTTAAAGGAGATAATGCATTGCCGGAAATGCACAAAGAAGAATTAATTTTTGAGTACGTTAAACCTACACAGAGGAGCTATAAATAAATGGCAAATCATATGAATTTACACTTAAAAGTGTGGCGCCAAAAAAATAAAGATGATAAAGGCCGTTTTGTTGATTATGAAGCTAATGATGTTTCACCCGATATGTCCTTTCTTGAAATGATTGATGTTGTGAATGAAAATCTGATTAAGAATGGAGAAGAACCGATAGCCTTTGATCATGATTGCCGTGAAGGAATATGCGGAAGCTGCAGTATGTTTATTAACGGAAGGCCTCACGGCCCGCAAAGAGGCGTTGCAACTTGCCAGCTTCACATGCGCAGTTTTAAAGATGGTGATACTATAACCATTGAACCATTCCGCGCAAAAGCTTTTCCGGTTATTAAAGATTTGATTGTTGATCGTTCTGCTTTTGACAGAATTATGGCTGCAGGCGGATTTGTATCTGTAAGTACCGGCGGCGCTCCTGATGCAAATTCTGTTTTAATTCCAAAAGAGGATCAGGAAAAAGCGCTTGATGCTGCTGAATGTATTGGCTGCGGCGCCTGTGTTGCTGCATGCAAAAATGCATCTGCTATGTTATTTGTTGGAGCAAAGGTTGCTCACCTTGCACGGTTGCCTCAAGGCAAAGCTGAGCGTGAAAGGCGTGCACTTGCAATGGTTGAACAGATGGAGACAGAAGGATTTGGTTCATGCACAAATACTGAAGCTTGTTCGGCAGAATGCCCGAAACAAATTTCAATGGATGTGATTGCTGCATTGAGAAGAGAGTATATGCGGGCAAATCTGAAAAAGGAAAAATAATTGAAGTTTCTGTGCGCGGTAAAAATTTAGTTCCACGCAAATCCCGCATCATTTAATGCGGGATTTTTTTATTTTATGCGTTGAAATTCCGGAAGTTATATCATGTTTGAAAAAGAAATAAAGTTCATTTCTGATTTTAATCTGAATAGAATTAAAAACCTTGGTTCATTTTTTACTTTTGAAAAATTGAATGCTGCAGATCTGCACCCCGCCATTGTGCAGTACATTTCAGCAGAGCTTGATTATTTAATTTATGAAGACAGGCAGAAACTGCTTCAAAAATCAGTGTTTGATTATTCCGGACAGGAAATTTCAAAATTGTTTCAGCCGATAAATATTCAGCTAAAAAAGACTAAAAGAATTTCTTACGAGGATATAAAAAAACTTGTACTTCAGGCTGTATCATTCAATATAAATTTTTTAGCTCGTCCCAAATGGTCTTTAACAAAACTTGTTTATGATAATCAGGATGTTAAATCTGTTGATGAAATAAAGTTGATGTTTAACTATCTCTACTATTATGATTATCTGCGGAATATTTTTCTTGCATATATTGATAAACGGAAAATCTTAACTTTAAGCCTTGCCGAATTTGAAATCATTTTAAATAAAATCGATAAAGAAATTTTTTCTCCTGCTCAATCAAAGCAAATGCTTGATAATGCAATTTATTCAATGGGGGAATTTCTTAACATTGGTGGAACAAACAAATCACGCATATCTGCAATTCCAGTTGAGATTTTTCTTAAAGAAAAAAATTTAATTGATTATTTATTCAGACTCCGCAGAGCACTTCCTCCGGATTCAAAAGGAAAATTTGAGATAGAAGAGATCAGATCGGTGATGTATTCTGTAATTCCGCTTCAGAAGCAGCAGATACTTTCTCCTGAAAAGGAAAGTGAAGAAGAACCGGTAACAGAACAAACAATTGAACCGGAAATAACATCAAGTGAACTTATTCCCGGGAATGATGAAGAAGTTTTTCCTGAACTGGAAGCGATGAAGAATGAATTTATGGCTGAACTTGATAAAATCACCTCACAGGAAATTGAATCGGCTGAAGACACAGCTAACACTGAAGAATTAGAGGATGAAGATTTAATTATTGGAGAGGCGGAAGACGAAGAATTGCTGAAGATGTATGATGAAGAATTAAAAGAATTTGAATCTGCTGAAGAAATAAAATCAGATGAAGATGAAATACAATTTGATCTTTCCGAAAAGGAGCATCTTGATGAGGTATATGATTTTGAAGATGCAGCCCTGGAAGCAAACAATTCATCAATAGAAATTGAAGATGAAAAACCATCAGACAAAAATCTGGAAGAAGAAATTCAATCAACCGGCGATTATAATCTGAAGAAAGATAAAGAAGAAATGATTGATGATTTATCAATCGGAATAAAGAAGCTTGATGTTCCCGAAGATATTGATGAAGAAGAAAAAGTTGAAGAAGAAGCAGAACTAAAACAGAAGCATGAATTGAGGACAGATGAATTTGATTCTTCGAAAGATGATACTCAATTTGTTTCAGTTCCGGAAGAAAAAAAGAAAACAGCTAAGAAAAATTTTACCAAGGATATCTTTTCTTATCTATCTAATAAAGATATTGAAAAAATTACAACTAATGTTTTTAATGAAGACAGAGACGATTTTACCAACACACTTGAGAGAATTTCAGACTGTGAAACTTATGATGAAGCAACAGAAATTCTAAAAGGGGTATTCTTTTCCTATCGTGTTAATCCATATTCACGAGATGCAGTTACTCTCACCAATGCAGTTTCAAATTATTTTAACCAGGTGTAATTAATGTTTATTGATTACGCTGAAATTGAAGTAAAAGCCGGAGACGGCGGTAAAGGTGCTGTTACATTCCGCAGAGAAAAATATGTGCCCAAAGGCGGCCCATCCGGCGGAAACGGCGGTAACGGCGGCAACGTTATTATTGAAGCTCATCATAACCTTTCAACATTACTTGATTTTAGATACCGCAGAAATTACTCGGCAGGAAAAGGTGAGATGGGTGCAAGTGCGCGCAAGGACGGAAAGAACGGTCAGGATGTAATAATAAAGGTTCCGGTTGGAACAGTTGTTAAAGATGCTGAGTCAAAAAAAATTCTTTTTGATTTAACTGAAGATGGAATGCGTGTGGTTGCAGCTAAAGGCGGAAAAGGCGGTAGGGGAAATTCTAATTTCGCTACGCCAACTAACCAGGCCCCAAGGTACGCTGAACCGGGAACTAAGGGTGAAATAAAAAAAATTATTTTAGAGTTGAAATTAATTGCAGATGTTGGTTTGGTAGGATTTCCGAATGCAGGCAAATCAACGTTGATTTCTAAGATCTCTGCTGCAAAGCCAAAAATAGCCGATTATCCCTTCACCACGCTTGAGCCAAATTTAGGAATAGTTAATTATAAAGATTATCAAAGTTTTACTGTTGCGGATATTCCAGGTATAATTGAAGGCGCACATCTTGGTAAAGGATTAGGCCATAAATTTCTCCAGCATATTGAACGAACCAAAATTTTACTCTTTCTTATTGAAGCAGTTTCAGAAGATTATAAGAAAGATTTTAAAACTTTAAATGATGAGTTAAGGCAGTACAGTTCCGAACTTTCTAAGAAGAAAAAACTTGTTGCACTTTCAAAAGCAGATTTGATACCGGAGGATGAAATTAAAAAATTAGAAGGAAAGAAAATCAGGGGAATAGATGAACCGCTTATAGTTTTTTCTTCTGCAACTGGATCTGGAATTCCCAATCTGCTTGATAAATTATGGGCATTGATTCATCAGAATCAGGAAGATTAATTTATGATCTTCAGTAAATTAATACTTCACCTGAATATTAATATTTGATAAAAATTTTTCCGGAAGTAAAATGAAATTAAAAAACTATTCAATTGTTTTATTTCTTCTCTCGCTTCCGATCGTTTTCAATTCGTGCGATGGAGGAGTGAATATTTTTTCCCGCTCCAATGATGTTGAATTAGGCAAAGAAGTTGCTGCTGAAATTCAATCCAATCCTCAGGAATATCCGATCTTCAAAGGTGATCCATCTGTCAAAGCTTATATAAACGAAAGGATTTTTAATCATATCCTTCAATCTCCGCAAATTCAGGGGAAGGATATTTATCAGTATCAATTGGAAATAATTGATGATCAGGAAATACTTAATGCATTTGCTTTGCCCGGCGGTTTTTTATATGTGTACACCGGATTACTGAAATATCTTGATTCCGAAGCCGCACTTGCCGGCGTGCTTGGCCATGAAATTGCTCATGCTGATTTGCGGCATGCAACTCAGAGAATGACTGCTTATTATGGTGTATCTTTTCTTTTAAGTTTGCTTCTTGGAGAAAATCCCTCACAGATTGCAGAGATTGCGGCTAACTTATTTGTTGGATTGGCTTTTCTTGCAAACAGCAGATCAGATGAAAACCAGGCGGATGAATATTCATTTAAATATTTACAGGATACAAGATACTATCCCGGCGGAGTTAAATTCTTTTTTGAAAGATTGCATGATGATGGATTAGTTGGTTCCAACAGCAGTAAAATAGAAACTTTTTTATCAACTCATCCTGATCCGATTGACAGAATTGATAATACAAATCAAAGGCTGCAGCAAAACGGGATTCCTGTAAAAAATTATCTTGATACAGGAGAGGGAATTTACAGGACGGAATATCAACAAAACATAAAAGGTAAATTGTAATTAATAAATTACAATAATTCTTCTTTTTTTGAATATAAAGGATAATGTTTCTATATTTACGGGCTAAAATTTGAAATACGGCGGGGTAGCTCAGTAGGTTAGAGCAGTGGAATCATAATCCACGTGTCGGGGGTTCGAATCCCTCCCCCGCTACCAAATTTAATGGAGTTAAAATGTACACGTTATTATTAATAATCTCATCAATTATAGCAATATTTTTAATTATTATTGTGCTTCTTCAATCAAGTAAGGGCGGCGGGCTTGCAGGAACTTTTGGCGGCAGCGGCTCAATGGGAACGATGTTTGGCACAAGAAGAACCGCTGATTTTTTAAGTAAAGCTACATGGTGGCTCGGCGGAAGTCTGGCTGTACTTGCTTTAATAATTAATTTATTCTTTTTACCTGGTAAGATGGATACATCTGATCGTGAAAGTGTTATTCAAAGATCAGGAAGACAAAGTGTTCCTCCAACTCCTACCTTGCCGCAGCAGCAAGCTCCACAACAAGAGCAGACTCCTAATCAATAATGGTTTTTATGAGCCGGGAATTTTATCCCGGCTTTCTTTTTCAATCCCAATCTGCTAAAGTTTCAACTATTTCATCCTGAATTTGCCTGTGCAGATTTGCGCCGCCCCGGTCAAATTCAAATATTATGCTCACAATTATATCTTCATTCTTCTTTGTTGTAACGTAACCTGAAAGGGAAGAAACGCCATTCAAAGTTCCGGTTTTACCATGAAAATTGTTTTCCGCAGATGTTCCTCTCATTCTGTGCCTTAATGTTCCATCAACTCCGGCAATGCTGAATGAATCATAATAATCTTCAAAATTTTTAAGATCGAAATACATTTTTTCAAGCAAGCCGGCAATTGCTCCGCATGTAATTTGGTTAAACCTGGAAATTCCTGATCCATCAACAACAGAAGTTCCCGTTGAATAAATGCTATTATCATCAACAAAACTTAAAACAGCCTGTGTAGAGTAAAAAGCATTTCCTTGTTTTCCGCTAGCAACTGCGCCAATTGTTTTAAATAAGCATTCAGCTAAAAAATTATCACTGCTTTTGTTTATTGCTTTAAGCAGGTCTCTTAATAAAATTTCTTTAGATGAAATTGTTACTGCATTTTCAGGTGTAATGCCTTTCTGCGCACTTAACAAAACTTCTATTCCGTTGTTCAATAATTTCTTTTTAAGCAGCTCGGCAGCATATTGAGGAGGATTTGCAACATCAGAATAATATCTCCTTACTCTTCTTCCACTTTTTGATGTCGTCACAATTCTGTTTCTATTAATTACAATTGCAGAAATCGGCGGTAATTTTACATTGGCAACTTCGTTATTAATCCAATCATCACGGGTATAAACTTCATCAAAATAGGAATCATCACCAATAATATTTCCGGTAACTTTTTTAATTCCTTTCTCCTTTAACTCAAGCACCATTGCTTCCAGATCTTTTTCCGAGAAAAGTGAATTGCCGAACCCTTTTATGTAGAGATTTCCATTAATTATACCATCTGCTGTATTATTATCATCAGTTAAAAGTTTTGTTGATAAGGTGAAATCTCCTCCCATCAAATTTAATGCGGCACCAGTTGTAAATAATTTTGTATTTGATGCCGGAATCATCGATGTGGTATGATTTAATTTATAAATAGTATCCTGCAGAAGAGGATTAAAAATTAATACTCCTGCTTTGGTTGAAGAGGGCAGGCGCGATAAAATTTTTTCAATCCTGTTTTGTATATCTTCTTTTGTTACGGGAAAAATTTGAATGGAAACAGAAAACAGAACTAAAACCAGAAATCGTATAGGCATAAAAATCAATAATCTCCGTGAAGTAATGAAGACAGTTTTATAATTTTGTTTTTATAAAACGAAATATATCTTTGTTTTTAAAGTGGTTTCAAATATAAAACTTTCAAAAGTAAATGAAAGTCTGCATTTGATCTTTCAACAAAAAATCTAACCAAAGGTAATTATGGCAAAAAAGAAAACTTTACTTAAAGCGTATGAGAATCTTGAATTCCTGAATTCATCAGATGCGCGGATATTGAGAATGCTGGCTGAATTTCTCGAGCCTCAGTCAAAATTCCGTAAACATAAAATAATTGATACAATTGTTTTTTTTGGTTCTGCACGGATACATTCAAAAAAGTTTACAACACAGGCATTAAATAAATTCAAAACGATAAACCCCAAGGCAACAACAAAGCTTGCTGAGAATTTAAGAAATGCGCAGCATCAGGCACTTATGTCTAAATATTATGAAGATGCTGTTGAATTGAGCCGCAGACTAACAGAATGGTCTTTAGGATTAGAAACTTACGCAAACAGATTTATAATTTGTACCGGCGGCGGGCCTGGTATAATGGAAGCTGCAAATAAAGGAGCAAAACTTGCCGGCGGTTATTCTATTGGATTGAATATAAGCATTCCTTTTGAACAGTATGTGAATAAGTATGTATCAAAAGATTTAAGTTTTGAATTCCACTATTTCTTTATGAGAAAATTCTGGTTTGCTTATCTGGCAAAAGCTTTAATTGTTTTCCCGGGTGGTTTTGGAACTATGGATGAATTGTTTGAAATTCTTACACTCGTTCAAACAGGGAAGATTAAGAAAAAACTTTTAATCACAATTTATGATGAAAAATACTGGAGAAAAATTATCAACTTTGATTCACTTGCTGAGAATGGAATGATAAGCAGAACGGATTTGAAATTATTCTCATTCTGTAATACAGTGGATGAAGCATTTGAATTAATTAAAAAACATTTTGAGGATAATTATTTGAACGAGAAAGAAATTAAGGCTACTGAACCGAAGGTTGATCTGGCTAAATAAAAAAAGTCCCGGTCAAAACCGGGACTCAATTGTTACTCCATATTTTCAGTGCGGTGAGCACGTCTGGCTGCTTTCATTTTTTCCATTCTTTTCTTAATAGAAGGCTTAACAAAAAAAGTTCTTTTTTTGTACTCCTTCAAAACACCAGAGCGTTCATATTTTTTCTTAAAGCGTTTAAGTGCTTTATCAATGGATTCGTTATCGCCAACTGTAATTCCTACCAATTATTTCACCTCACTTTTATGGTATCCATCTGCTTAGGATGGTTTAAGTTGTTAAAGATTCAATTAATTTTTTATTACCTAATTTTTGAAATTCAACTGTAATAGAACTTTGTCCGTTGGAAAGTACATCTTTAGAAATCACTTTACCAAAATCATCCCAGTTTTTGTGATAAATAGATTCACCAACTTTGAATGATTTATCGGGCGAATAAACAGTACAATCTTCATTTTCTATACCTTCAAGAGAAGGTTTTGTTTCTTTTACATTTTCAGATAAATCAATAATCATTGTTTGTTTGCACTTTTTACACTTTGCCCAACGCTTGTTTTCATTTCCCGCACCGGTAACTTCACCTGCTAATTCCATCTTTCTAACAGTGTTGCATACCGAACAGAAAGCTTCAACATTTTTAATACGTGCCATTAAAATAACCTTCCTTTAAAAACGGACTTTAAATATACCTAATGAACGATGCATAATCAAGATTTTAATTGACCGCTACTCATCCCTGGAAGAAACAACTAAAACCGGGCATTTTGAGTGCCGGATTACTTTTTCTGCCACACTGCCGATCAATGTATGCAGAACTCCGGTTCTTCCGTGCGTTGCAAGCACTATCAGATCAATATTATTCTCCTCCGCATATTTATTGATTTCTACATAATCAATGCCTTTTTTCAAAACGGGCAGAATTTCAATCCCTTCTTTTTTGATTTTTTTTACGGCTTCCTCAAGGCGCTGTTTTGCATCTGCTTCTATAGATTCCTTAATGCTTTCTTCGGATAAATCTAACGTGCGGATTGCAAGTATTGGCGGAGTTTTTTCAAGTACAAATATTAAATGAAGTTTAGCATTATATTTTTCGGCAAGGCTTAATGCCTGATCAGCGGCGGAAAGAGAGAATTCACTAAAATCCGTAGTAAGCAGAATGTTTTTGATGTTGAACATGTTAAACCTCATTGGTTAAATTTTTAATAAACAATCCCGTTACCTTTTGTGCCGTTAAAATTCTCAAGATCATAAACAAAGCCATTAACTACTGCTGCCTTTATTTTTCCATCCTTTGAAATTATGAAATCGGGAGAATCTCCAATTTCTATTTCATCGTCTGTATCTCTGTTTCTGCTCGTAACAATATTTACCGGTAGATTTACAAATCTCTCAGAAAGCTTTTCTGATTCAAGAATAACATTTGTGTATCCTTCTGAAAGAATCTTTTTAAAATCAAGTTTTTTAACTTCTTCAAGTGAAGTGAATTTGTTTGGATAAGTTTTTCCCGGCGTAATTTCACATCCTGAGAAATCATAATCTTCATAACCGTAAAAAACAGAAAGATCACCAAGATCATCTACAGAAGAGCGGTAATAAAAATCAGATGCACCTTTTATACTTCTCTCATACTTGTTGATTCCGATATCGATCAGATATTCATATCCGTTTCTGGAAACTTTAAGATTTCTTAAAACAACATCCTTTAAATAATTATCATTAAACGGAATTGAATCATAAATATCATTACCTACATTTTTATATGATTCATCAGAGATAGATTTCAATGCACATAAGATTCCTATAAAATTAACTTTGCGGATGAATTGTTTCTCCGGATCATTTTCCCATCCGCCGGATTCAATCAAAATTGTACTTGTTCCCCATTTTTGAAAATTATCACCAAATGCACGCGGCTCAAAATCATCAGAGTATTTTGCAATGTGGCCTGGAATGTATTCTGATAAAGCTGTGTACATAACACCAATTAATTTTATTGCATTATCTCTAACCGGGTTTACTGTTTTTTCATAATTTGTTACCGGTGCAAGAAATGATAGCACTGCAGATTTTGGACTGTTGCCTACAGAATATCTTGTGCTTTGATCGTGAAGATTAAACCCGAAATCCGCTTTTAGTTCTTCAAATGTGCCACGAAGGATTTTCCCTTCAGGAGTTTGCTGCCTGACTGCATCACGATTAATATCGATATCAAAAATATTTCTTCTCTCAAAAACTTCTGCGCCATCCGGATTAACCATCGGCATAAAATAAATCGTAAGATTGCTTAAAATCTTTTCCTTCTCTTCCTTTAAATCATCAGAAGAAAGAAAATTAAATAAATCAAACAGCGCCATTGTTGCGGTTGATTCATCACCATGCATCTGGGACCATAAGAACACCTTTGTTTTGCCGCTTCCGGTTGAAATGAGATAAATATCCCGTCCCTCCGCAGATTGGCCTGCTTTCTTAACGGTGAACAATGAATTATTTTTTAATTGTTCTATTAATGGTACTATATCGGCGTGTTTAAATCTTCGTTTGGTTAATGAAGTTTCTTTGTAGTTTTCGTAATTGTTATATAGATGGTTTGTAAATTCAATATTCTGAGGCATTAAAATTCCGGTAAAAATAAAAATGAAGAAGAGTAATTTGTTTTTCATTGTTTTCCCTAAATTTAATTATAACTTAATTTATTTACTAAGCTTGTTTTTAGCAAAAATATATTGGAAAAAATTATGGCAGAAAGATTAAAACTTAATTCAAAGGCACCCGATTTTAATTTACCTGCAACAGATGGTAAATTTTATTCACTGGAAAGTTTTGCAGAGAAAAAAGCATTGATAATTATTTTTACCTGCAATCATTGTCCGTACGTGCAGGCGTATGAAGAAAGGATCAAATCAATTCAGCAAGATTATAAAGATTTAATAGCTGTTTGTGCAATCAATTCTAATGATGCAGCACAATATCCTGAAGATTCATTTGATAAAATGAAGAAAAGAGCATCAGAAAGAAATTTTAATTTTCCTTACCTAAGAGACGAAGATCAATCTGCTGCAATTGCTTACGGTGCTACTCATACACCTGAAGTATTTCTTTTTAATGAAGAAAGAAAATTAGTGTACCAGGGTAAGATTGATGATAACTGGAAGGAACCTGAAAAAGTTAAAAGTAAATATTTGCGCGATGCAATTGATGAATTACTGAGAGGGGAAGAAATTTCTGTTCCCGAAACATGGTCAATCGGCTGTACAATTAAGTGGAAGAATGTAAGTTAATACATCATTCCAATATTAATTGTTAGATAAAAACCGCCCAGATCTTGTTTAAATCTTCCTGCAAGACTTTCTACACCCTGATCAAAGAAATGGATAAAGTAGTAGCGTAAATTGATACCGACCAAACTTGATTTATCCAATCCGAAATTTGCGCCAAATCCAATGTAACTTCCAAGAGCATATTTTGCGTGAGCTTTACCAAAAGCATTAAAAAACTCACGATCATACGGAGTAGTTAATGTCATCGTTGGGCCGATTCCCGCATTTATATAAGGCCTCAAATTATCGTACAAAACTTCTTCAAATAATCTGTACTGCAATCCAAAATTTAAAGGAAGCAGGAACACTCTGTTTTTTTTGCCCACTGTGTATGTTTGTCCAAACCAATCAACATACTCAAATTCATTTTCATCTTTTGCTTCTGAGATTGAAAAATCAGTGAAGAATGTAAGATTGTGAGATAATTGTCTGCGGTAAAAAGTTCCAAGTCCAAATCCTCCTTCACTGAACATTATATCCATACCGAATGCATTATTCGGAAAAATTTCAGGTGCTCTTTCCGGAGCCAGTTCTCCAATTCCCTGTGCTTTTACATTAAGTAACGGAATAAGTAATATTGCGGCAAAGATTAATTTTCTCATAGCGTTCAATTTTTTCTTATTAAAATAGTGAAGTTTAATCCAATATCAACTGCTAATTTCAACATTTTGATTTACAGTAAATTTAAAGGCATTCTTAAATAAAAAACAATTCTAAAAATTATGCAGCATGTTTGTATATCTTTAAGAATACAAGGATTCATCTTGATGAAGTTTACGGCATAAACGAATTGCAGCATAAGTTAAAAAAACTGGGTTTCTTTCTTGAACTTGAAAACGTAATTTTGAATGGTAAAGCAAAACATGAGTTTGATAAAATAATCTCGCTGCTCAATCTAAATGTTGAACAGCAAATCCGGGCTTCTTACAGGGATTTAATTACAGCAAAATGATTTTAACAAAAAGCACCAAAAAGTATTTTAATATTGATGATGAAATTGATAAAAAAATTTCATCTGGAAAATTGAACGAACTGCTCCTTCTTTTTCCCACAAATAGAAAAATCAGAAGTTTTAAAAAACAATTGATTTCATCTTCACCGGCGCAGGCAGTTGGAACTCTTAATCTCGAAACGATCGGTAGTTATTCAACAAAATTATTTTTCAATAAAATAGAGCAGAATCCCAATCTGTTGAGTGAAGGCGCAGCGGCAATTTTATTGAAACAAAGTTTCCAGGAAACCGATCTGAAATATTTTTCTGCATATAAAAATGAAATTCCCCCCGGTACATTAAGCAAAATAAAAAATGTAATTTCAGAATATAAGAAGCACGGAATTACTCCCGATAAATTAAGAGCAGAATCGGAATCGCTCACCGGTTCTGAAAAAATTAAAGCATTGGATATTGCACAGCTTTATGAAACGTATAATAAAAAATGTTATGATTTACAGGTTCATGAGATTGGAGATGTTTACGCAGGATTAACCTCCATAGTCAAAGAAGATTATGAGAAAAATTTTAGAAATATCTTTCCCGAAGTCAATCTTATAATTGTAATGGGATTTGATGAATTTACTGCTCCGGAAATAAAAATCATTAACTCCGCTTCTGAAATAAAGAACATTGAGCTTTATCTTTCTTTTGATTATTACAGATACAATCCGCTTGTGTTCTCACATCTTGATAAGTGTTACAATAAATTAATTGAGAATGGTTTTAAAGAAATTGAAGACCGTTCAATCAGTATTGGCAATAGATTTATTTCTGATGTTAAAGAAAATTTATTTACCAAAAAAAACAAAACAATTGTTGATCGGTATAGGAATGATATTACTGTTGTTAAAGCCTTAAATCGTGAAAAAGAAATTGAACTGATTGCAAAAGAGATAAAAGAATTAATAATTGAAAATAAAGTTGAGCCGCATAAAATCTGCGTTACATTTAATTTGATAAGCAATTATTCTCCAGTTGTCAGGGATATTTTTTCACAAAATAATATTCCTATTAATCTTACAGACCGTTCCTTGCTCAGCACCTCACCGCCGGTTATTTCCATAATTAATTTTTTAGAAATTCTTGAAAATGATTTTTACTATAAAAACATCTTCCGCGCATTGAACGGCAGCTTCATAAATTTAAAAGGAATCAACCTTTCCAATTTGCTGAAAGCTTCAGTTCAGCTGAAAATTATTTCCGGCTATGAAAATTGGATTAATATTCTGACAGATGCATTTAACAGATTTGATAATGAAGATGATGATATTTCCAGTGCCGGATTAATTAGGAAAGAAATTTACAGCCGTGCTCTTTCTGATATAAAAAAGATCGCGGAAATTTTAGCGCCCTTTCACGGCAAAATGAGTTTGAGTGAATTTAAAGAAAATCTTACATCACTCATATATTCTCTTGAGATTCCATTTCATCTGATAAATCATGCTCAGAAGAATGAAAGCAGGCTTGAAGAAAATATAAAAGCAGTTACTACATTTATCAATTCAATTAATGAAATGCTTGATTTATTTCATCTTGAATATGATAATGAACAAAAATTCTCTTTGAAGTTTTATCTGAATAATATAAGAACAATGGTTTCTTCAACACGCTACAATATAAAAGAGAAACCGAATTACGGAGTTCAAATAACTACGATGAATGAAATTCGCGGACTTCAGTTTGATTATCTTTTTTTATCCGGATTAACAGACGGAGATTTTCCCACAAGATTTTCACCGGAAATATTTTTCTCAGGTTCTTATGTAAAGAGTGAACTGAATCATCAGGTTGAAGAACGATACCTTTTCTATCAATCATTATGTTCATGGAACAAGAAACTTTATCTTACATATTCACTTCAGGATGACCGGAAAGAACTTTCCAAATCTAATTTTCTCACTGAGTTCTCAACTGTGTTTGCTTACAAAGAAAAGAGTGAAGAAGATTTTGCTGATAAATTATTTTCCGTTGAAGAATTACAGGTTGAATTAGGCAGAAATGGAATGGATAAAATCAGTTGTTATACTGAAGCTGCAAAATGGATTAATGCAGAAAGAATTAATCATGGAATTGAGATTGATAAAATCCGGATGAATAATCCTTTTGCCGAATCAGAATTTACGGGGCAAATAGGTAAGGCAATTTCCACTGATTCAAAAAATGCACTTGAAGAATTTAAACGAACAAATTTTTCGGTAACCCAGCTTGAAACATTTGCCAAATGCCCGTTCAGATATTTTATTGAGCGTGTTTTAGGTCTTCAGCCGGCAGTTGAGCCAACAGAAGAAATTGAAGCAATTGAAATGGGCAGCCTGCTTCATGAAATTTTATATGAATTTTATAAGCAATTAAAGAATGAAGGAATAAAATTATCAGGTGCTAACCAGGAGCAATTTAAATTTGCTGAAGAATTAATCTTTAAAATTGCGCAGCAGAAAATTGAGGAGGCTGGATTTTATTCTGCACTTGCTTTTTATGAGAAGGAAAAAATTCTTGGCATAAATGGAAACAGAAACAATTCACTTCTGTACAAATTTCTGGAAAATGAAAGCAAGGACCAAAACGGATTTGAACCTGAGTTGTTTGAAAAAACTTTTGGCAGAATGGATGAACCGAATACTTCTGCAATTACTGCGGGTGAAATTCTGGTTAGAGGCAAGATTGACAGGATTGATATCAATCCTGCAAATAAAACTTATAAAATTATTGATTATAAATTAAGCGGGAAAAAACCATCCCTTGATGAAATTTATAATGGCATTTCACTTCAGTTGCCATTGTATATGTATGCTGCAAAAAAATTAATCCAACAGGAACTGGAAGAAGAATATAAACCGGCAGGTGCTGAAATTTATTCGTTAAAATTTTCAGAGAATGATTTTGGCAGCATTCCTGTGCGTTTCACAAAGGAAAGGAAATTGTCATCAGAAGATTTAATAATATTGAATGAAAACATTACACAGATTTGCGTTCAGATGATTGTAAAATATGTAGATGAAATATCTTCCGGCAAATTTCCTCTTTCGCCGCATCCGAATCGTGATAAATTAATTTGCGATTACTGTAATTATAAAAGTATCTGCCGTATTCAGGAAGTTTATTAATTATTTAAAGTTTTATTTTGGCAGAAGAGAAATAATTATGTTTGTTCAACTAGCAAAAAAATACTTATGAAATTTGCAGCAGTTATACTTCTCTTAATTTTAACTACATCTGTTCAAGCTCAGCAGATTGAAAAACCATACCTGGAAAAAGAAAAAAGCCATGCTGAAGTTTTATCAAAATCTTCTCAAATAAATTATCCGGGTGATGAAACAATTGATATAAAATACTACAAATTGGATCTTAAACTAACATACTCACCGAATTACTTAACCGGTTCTGTTGAAGTAAAAGCCAAACCGGTACAGCAGGCAATCAATTCATTTTTCCTTGATCTTTATAATGCGCTGATTGTTGATTCAATAATTGCCGAAGGAAACAAGCTTCAGTTTACAAGAAGTAACAACAAAATATTTATTACGCTGAATAAAACTTTTTCACCGGATGAAGAATTTTCATGTATAGTTTATTATAGGGGAATTCCCCGCAGTACAGGTTTGGGCAGTTTTCAGTTTGGTTCAACTCCGGAAGGTCATCCTGCGATGTACTCATTAAGTGAACCATATGGTTCCAGTGATTGGTGGCCAGTTAAAGATACTCCGGCTGATAAGGCAGATTCCGCTGATATCTGGGTTACATGCAGTTCAGATCTAATTGCTGTTTCCAATGGCCTGCTGATTGATGTTACTAATAATGGTGATGCAACAAAAACATACAAATGGAAGGCTAGTTATCCTATTGCTCAATATTTAATCTCGCTTGCAATTTCCAACTACACTGAATATAAACAATACTTCAGGTACAGTGAGAGTGATTCCATGCCGGTAGTACATTATGTATATCCGGAAAAATTTTCATCTGCAAAATCTTTTCTTGATGAAACCATTACAATGCTTGAGGTATTCTCTGAAAAATTTGGAGAATATCCTTTTATAAAAGAAAAATATGGTCATGCACAATTCGGCTGGGGCGGAGGAATGGAACATCAAACAATTTCTTCAATGGGTGCATTTAACCGGGCTATCATTGCACATGAATTGGCGCATCAATGGTTTGGTGATAAAATTACATGCCGGGACTGGCACCATATCTGGCTGAACGAAGGATTTGCAACCTACGCAGAAGCTCTTTATGATGAAGCAATAGGTGGTAAACAGGCATATCAAAATAATATTTTTAATGAAATGAATTCTGCACTCAACGCAGATGGTACATTGTATGTACAGGATATTAGTAATATCAATCAGATTTTTAACGGATCCAGAACATACTCAAAAGGCGGAGTGGTGCTTCACATGCTGCGGGGAATTGTTGGTGATGAAGTTTTTTTTGATATATTAAAAACCTATGCAAATCATCCTTCCGTTGCTTATGGTACCGCCGTTACTGAAGATTTTCAGACTATAGCAGAAGAAGTTTACGGATCATCACTTGAGTATTTTTTTAATGAATGGATTTATAAACCGGGTTTTCCAAGGTATTCAGTTTCGTGGAAATCATTGGATCAAAATGAAATATCTGTAAGAATTTTACAACTTCAAAGTGATCTGTTTATAATGCCTGTTCAATTGAAAATAAATACTGCGGCTGGTGATACAATTATTACAATTTTTAATTCGGAAAAAGACCAGACTTTTAATATTATATTGAACAGCAAACCGCTTAGTTTAAGTTTTGATCCGGAGAAGTGGATATTAAAATCTGCGACAGTTACATCTGTAGAAGGAGAAAGTGCACCTAATTCATTTTATCTTGAGCAGAACTATCCAAATCCATTTAATAATTCAACAAAGATATCATTCAACATTCCACAAAAAGGAAATGTAATTTTAAAAGTTTATGATCAATTAGGAAGCGAAGTAAAGACGATAATTAATGAGGAACTGGAAAGCGGTAAGTACACAGTTGATTTCTCTGCTGATGAACTGACGAGCGGAATTTATTACTATTCTTTAAAAGTAAATGGATTTACACAAACCCGAAAAATGATTTTGCTCAAGTAAAATAAAATGCAGCTAATTATATAATTAAAAATTCTTAAGAGGGATATAATGAAAAAACTGTTACTGCTTTTTGCCTTATTTATTCTCTCAGAAATCATTCTCGCTCAGCAAAAACAACTACTCGTGCGTGTTGATGATATCGGAATGTCTCACTCAGTTAATCTCGCTTTACAAAAAGTAATTGATACAGGAATTCCATTCTCTGCTTCCGTTATGGTCCCTTGTCCATGGTTCAGGGAAGCAGTTGAAATATTGAAACAAAATCCGCAGGTATCTGTAGGAATTCATCTTACCTTAAATTCTGAATGGAAAAATTATAAGTGGGGACCTGTCCTTGGCATGGAAGCAGTTCCGGGATTGGTTGATGAGCTTGGATATTTTTTCCCAAGCCGGGCTTTACTTCAGGCGAATAATCCTACGATAGAAGAGATTGAAAACGAATTGCGTGCGCAAATTGAAAAGGCTCTCACGGCCGGATTAAAAATTGATTATCTTGATTATCACATGGGCGCTGCTGTTGAAGTGCCTGAACACCGTGCAATCGTTGAAAAACTTGCGGATGAATATGGTCTTGGCATTTCTCAATACCTGCATGAGTTTTATTCAAATAATATGTACAATGATCCTTATGAACAAAAAGCGGATAGTTTGTATTTCATTATGAATAATTTAAAAGAAGATAAAGTTAATCTTTTGGTTTGCCACATCGGCGTTGATGATCCTGAATTAGCAGCAATGGAAGATGAAAATTCTTTTGGATTGAGGGAGATGAGCAAACACAGACAGGCAGAACTTAATGCATTAACTTCAGAGAAATTTTTAAATTTGATCAATCAGAATAACATTAAACTTGTTAATTATCGAACATTAATTGATGAAGTTGGATTAGAAAACATGAAAAGGCCTTCCACCCGGAAATAAAAATCTTATTTAGCTTGTAAGAAGTTTGCATACGATCTACGATTCTTGACATCAAATTTTAATTTTTTTAATTTGGGATCAGCCACTGTTACGATTTATCGAAACGGTGGCAATTTTTTTTAAAAGATTTTCATCAATAATATGGGCAGATAAATATGAGTGAGGGAAATTTCGTATACCTTACAAGAGAACGTCTGGTAGAGCTCGAAAAAGAGCTGCAGGAATTAAAAACCAACGGCCGCAAAGAGATAGCCGCTAAAATTGCTGAAGCAAGAGCTCATGGCGATCTTTCAGAAAATGCTGAATATGATGCTGCTAAAGAAGAACAGGGTCTTTTTGAGTTAAAGATTAGTAAGCTGGAAAATACATTGGCGCGTGCTAGGGTAATAGAAGCTTCACAATTTCCCGAAGGTCAGGTTCATATTCTTTCAACCGTTTTAATAAGAAATATCAAAACCCAAAAGCAATTTGAATACACACTAGTTTCCCCCGAGGAAGCAGATTTTCAGGCTGGAAAAATCTCTGTTACTTCTCCTGTTGGCCAGGGCTTGATGGGAAGTAAGGTTGGTGAAATTGTTAAAGTGAAAGCTCCCGCCGGATTACTGGAGTTTGAGATATTATCC
Organism: Ignavibacteriales bacterium; assembly: GCA_044507695.1. Lineage (GTDB taxonomy): Bacteria > Bacteroidota > Ignavibacteria > Ignavibacteriales > Ignavibacteriaceae > JBIQJD01. The sequence continues at coordinate 289,776 of JBIQJD010000001.1, forward strand.
ATTAAATAATTTTTTTATAAAATGATCCTTTGACGGATGAATCTTACATACAACTTGCGATTGAGATTGCAAAAAAAGGAATGGGACAGGTAAGCCCTAATCCCTTAGTTGGTTGTGTTATTACAAAGAATGATAGAATAATCAGTGCCGGATATCATGAAAAGTACGGGGAAAATCACGCTGAGATAAATGCAATTAATTCTGCTGCTGAAAGTGTAGAAGGTGCAACGCTGTACATAAATCTTGAACCTTGCAGCCACACCGGAAAAACCCCGCCTTGCGTTGATAGAATAATTGAAAGCAAAATTAAAAAAGTTGTTATTGGTACGCTGGATATGAATCCCCTTGTAAGCGGGCAGGGAATTAAAAAATTAAAACAAGCCGGAATTGAAACCCGGGTTGGTGTCCTTGAAAAAGAATGTATTGAACTAAATAAATTTTTTTTCAAGTACATAACAAAAAAGCAGCCATATGTTACTTTAAAAGCTGCGCAGACTCTTGATGGAAAAATTGCAGATAATGATGGTGAATCCAAATGGATTTCATCGGTTAGTTCAAGACGTTTCGTTCATTCGCTCCGTGCACGTTATGATGCTGTATTAATTGGCACCGGCACGGTTTTAAAAGATGATCCAAGCCTTACTGTAAGATTAACCGAGGGCAGAAATCCATACAGAATAATTTTGGATGCCGGGCTGAAACTGAAAACTGATAAAAAATTATTTTTAAATAATTTTGATAAAAAACTGATTATCCTTACTTCTAAAACAAGCAGCATCCGCCGCAAAAAAATCAAAACACTAACTTCACTTGGAGCAAGGATAATTTTTGTAAAAGAAAATTCTGACGGCAGGCTTAATATTAAAAATGTATTAAAAGAATTAGGCAAAATGAATATATCATCTCTGCTTGTAGAAGGCGGAAGCAGATTGTTCAGTTCTTTCATTCATGAAAATTTATATGATGATATTTTGCTTTTTATAAGCCCCAAATTACTTGGCTGCGGTCTTCCCGTTGTTCAAAGCATCGGAACAAAATCCATCAGTAATGCGCACAAAATTAAAATAGAAAATATTGAGCGGATCGGTGACGATCTTCTTGTTGAATTAAAAAAATAATTTCTCTTCCGGAATAAAATATGTTTACAGGTTTAATTGAAGAAACAGGCTCGTTGATAGAAAAAATTCCAACTGGTAACGGTTACCGTTTAACTTTTTCAGCAAAAAAAGTAATGGATGATATTGAAACCGGAAGCAGTATCGCGGTTAACGGCTGCTGCCTTACTGTTGTGGAATTTGGAAATGATCATTTCTCGGTTGATGCAATTGAAGAAACTTTAAAGAAAACAAATTTGGGTACCTTACAAAAAGGAAGCAAAGTAAATCTTGAAAGACCTTTAAAAGCTGATGCACGCCTTGGCGGACATTTTGTACTCGGTCATGTTGATACAACAGGACAAATTGAAAGCATAGAAGAACTTTCCAACAGCCATTTCGTAAATATCTCTTTCCCGGAAGAATTTGAAAAATATTTAATCTACGTTGGCTCTGTTGCTATTGATGGCGTAAGTATGACTGTAGCACAATTGGGCAAGAATTCTTTTTCTGTTGGCGTTATTCCGCACACATGGAAGGAAACTGTTTTTTCTCTTAAGAAACCCGGCGATACTGTTAATCTTGAATTTGATGTGCTTGGTAAATATGTTGAAAGAATAATGGAAGGAAAGAAAGCGCAGGTTTAATTTTCCTGCTGATAAATGAAAAAAGTTGAACAGGCTGTAATAAATTTTATTGAGCGAAACGAACTGCTGCAAAATGATGATAAAGTTTTAATAGCATTAAGCGGCGGGCCGGATTCTGTTTTTCTGCTGCACTTCCTGAAAAAATTTCAAAGTAAATTTAAAATTTCTTTAGCTGCATTTCACTTGAATCATCAACTGAGAGGAAAAGCTGCGGATGCAGATGAGAATTTTTGCAGGAAGTTATGTGTTCAACTGGAGGTTCCTTTTTTTTCATCATCAATTAATGTAAAAAAGATTGCTGCTTCTCAAAAAATATCATTTGAAGAAGCTGGCAGAAGAGTACGTTATGATGAACTAAAAAAAATTGCTGAACAAACCGGCTGTACAAAAATAGCTACCGGGCATATTGCTGATGATAATGCTGAGACAGTATTATTGAATCTGATTAAAGGAACCGGATTGAAAGGGATTTCCGGAATTCCGTTTAAACGCGGAAATATCATTCGTCCACTTTTATCAATTACGAAAGATGAAATCCTGAATTTTCTTAATGAGAATAATTTTAAATACAGGAAGGATAAATCAAATCTCTCAAATGATTATGAGAGAAATCTAATCCGCAACAAAATTATTCCGGTTATTAAACGAAGATTAAATCCATCTTTTTCTGATAGTATTTTAAGATCATCAAAAAATTTCAGAGATCATTTAAATTATTTTGAGAAAAAATTATTTGCATTAGCAAATTTGGTTTCTCACTATAACGGGAAAGAGCTTGAACTGAAAATTGATGAGTTAAACAAGCTGGAAGAAATAGAAAAATCGGAAGTTGTAAGAACAGTTATTGAAAGAAACTTTTCAGCACAAATTACGTTTAACGATACGGCTAAAATTTTATCCCTGCTAAAAAAAGAGACAGGTACATTAGTAAAATTATCAGGTAAACTTTCAGCGGCAAAGGAAAGAGATAAAATTTATATTTACCGGAATCATCCTGAAAAAAAATTTATTCATTTGAAAATATACGCCGGAGAAAAAATTAAATTAAACGGCAAAACACTTTTTATAAATACCTGCACTAATTTACCGGAAAAATTTTCTGATGCCCATACAGTGGAATATATTTCTGCTGATGATCTTGATGATCAATTCACTATCAGGCAATGGAAGCAGGGGGATAAATTTTTTCCGCTTGGATTGAAAGGATCAAAAAAAATTTCAGATTTCTTAAACGAACAGAAAATCCTTTCATTCAAAAAAAAGGAGCAGCTGCTGTTAACTAATGCAGGCAGGATTGTTTGGGTAATTGGCTTAAGAATAGACGACAGATTCAAAATTACAAAATCTACTAAAAGGATTTACCAGCTATGTCTAATTTAAAAAACGGTCATATTAAGATCGGGAATGATGTTTTCGTTCCTTTTATTACTGAAGACCAGATTCAGCAAAGAGTTAAAGAACTTGGCAAACAAATTTCTGAAGATTATAAGGGAAAAACTCCCGTTTTTATTGGTGTGCTGAATGGAGCATTCATTTTCCTATCTGATCTTATTAAACATATTTCTATTGACTGCGAAATTGATTTCTTTAAATTATCGAGTTATGGTGATGAAAAAATTTCATCAGGCAAAGTTACAATGCTTAAAGAATTAAATTGCGATGTTAACGGAAGAGATATAATAATTGTGGAGGATATAGTTGACACAGGACTTTCAATAAAGTTCATAGAAGATTTAATTTCACATCACACACCATCAAGTATGAAGGTTGTTTCGCTGCTGATGAAGCCCAATAGTCTTAGATATAATGTAAAAATTGATTATATTGGCTTCGATATTCCAAGCAAATTTGTGATTGGATATGGTTTAGATCATGCTCAGAGATACAGGAATTTGAGCTCTATATACGTTTTAAGTGATGACGGAGAAGCAAATAACAAATGAATCAAAAAATAAATTTATTAATGGCTGAAAATAACAATAATAACAACAATAACAGGCAGGTTCCAAAACCACCTAAAGGCAGCGGACCGAATAAGCCTGATGATAATTTTGATTGGTCAAAAGTTATCCGCCTTGTCTTTGGGTGGGGAGCAGTAATTGTTGCTGCCGTAATTGTAATGCAGCTTTTCAGAACCGGAAATGCAAACTATGTTGAAATTTCTTACAATCAGTATGAAAAGTTACTTGAACAGGATAAAATTGCTAAAGCAACTATAACCAAATCTGATATAAACGATTATTTCTTTAAGGCTGAACTTGTCTCAGAAGAACTGTTGAACATAAATGGCAGGGAAGTAAGGGTTAAGGAAATTTCAGTTTATCTTCCTGAACCAATGATTAAAGAACAGGAAGTTATCTGGAAATCGAAAGGCATCAGTTATTCATTTGATAAGGAATCAAGTGAATGGCTGAACATACTTCTCAGTTTCATTCCGTGGATAATTATAATTGCCGTATGGATAATTATAATGCGCAGAATGCAGGGCGGCAGCGGCGGAACGAGAGGTATTTTTTCTTTTGGGAAAAGTAAAGCAAAACTTATTACTCAATCCGGAACAAGAATTACCTTTAAAGATGTTGCCGGTGCAGATGAAGCTAAACTTGAACTTCATGAGATTATTGAATTCCTGAAGGAACCAACCAAATTTCAAAAACTTGGCGGTAAAATTCCGAGAGGAGTTTTGCTATTAGGCCCTCCCGGAACAGGGAAAACTTTGCTTGCAAGAGCCGTAGCAGGAGAAGCAGGCGTTCCCTTCTTTTCAATTTCCGGTGCGGATTTTGTTGAGATGTTTGTTGGTGTTGGTGCAAGCCGCGTTCGTGATCTTTTTGAACAGGGAAAGAAAAACGCTCCTTGCATAATTTTTATTGATGAAATTGATGCGGTTGGAAGACACCGCGGCGCTGGCCTTGGCGGCGGGCATGATGAAAGAGAACAAACTCTTAATCAGCTTTTGGTTGAAATGGATGGCTTTGAACAAAACAGCGGCGTTATAATTATTGCTGCTACAAATCGTCCCGATGTACTTGATCCTGCTTTGCTTAGACCGGGCAGATTTGATCGCCAGGTTGTAGTAGATCGACCTGATGTAAAAGGAAGAGAAGGAATTTTAAAAGTTCATACAAGAAATATTCCGTTGGATTCTGATGTAAAATTGGAAGTACTTGCTAAAGGAACACCAGGTTTGGCAGGTGCTGAATTGGCTAATCTTGTAAATGAAGCTGCACTGCTTGCTGCCAGAAAAAACAAGAAAAAAGTTGAGATGGTAGATTTTGAAGAAGCCAAAGATAAAGTAATGATGGGAATGGAAAGAAAGAGTATGATCATTTCTGAAGAAGAAAAGAAAACTACTGCTTACCATGAAATTGGGCACGTACTTGTTGCGCGAATGCTTCCGGAAGCTGATCCTGTTCATAAAGTAACTATCATTCCAAGAGGACGTGCACTTGGCGTTACTAGTTATTTGCCAATAGATGAAAAACATACATATTCTAAATCTTATCTTGAAGCGATAATTACTTATGCTTTAGGCGGAAGAGCAGCAGAAAAAATTATTTTTGATCATTACACAACCGGTGCGGGTAATGATATTGAGAAAGCAACCGGCATTGCACGCAAAATGGTTTGTGAATGGGGAATGAGTGAAAAGCTCGGTCCTTTAAGTTACGGTGCAAAAGAAGAAGAAATTTTCCTCGGACGTGAAATTCAAAAACACCGCGATTACAGCGAACGCACAGCGATTGAAATTGATGATGAGATACGCAGAATTGTAAATTCAGCCATGGAACGTGCTGAAAAAATCTTAAGGGATAATATTGATCTGTTACACAGGCTTTCTAAAGAATTGCTTGAAAGAGAAATTCTTGATTCTGAAGAGATTGATAAATTAATTCGCGGGGAAGAACTTCCGCCTATTAAGAAAAACGGGGCTGCAGAAGAAAATCCCGCTGATGTTCCTGATCACGTTAAGAAATTAATGGAACAGAGAAAACCGAAAGAATCTTCCCCAAAAGATGAATCAAATTGACAGCGGAACAATTAATTACAGGGATGAAATAGTTAGAAAACTAATTCATCTCTGTTCGTTATCTATCCCGATAATTTACTATTTCATTCCACAAAAAGATGCCGTGATTATTCTCGGCATACTTACTTTTATTGCACTTATACTTGATCTGGGCAGGCATTATCTTCCTTCGGTGGGTAAAATCTTTCATTCACTATTTGGTTTCTTACTGAGAAAACATGAAGTTGATACACGTAAAAAAAATCTGAACGGCGCAACATATGTATTATTATCAGCTTTAATTTGTGTAATTATCTTCCCGAAAATATTCTTCATTACTGCATTTTCAATTCTGATTGTTAGCGATTCACTTGCTGCATTAATCGGGCGCAAATTCGGCCGCCATAAATTTCTTAGGAAAAGTCTAGAGGGAACTTTAGCCTTCTTCATAAGTGCAAGCATCGTAGTTTTATTCACCCCAAAGATTGAAGGGTTGGCTTCTGAATATTTTATAGGAATTTTTGCAGCATTTATTGGTGCCATAATTGAAAATGTTTCCTTCGGAATTGCCGATGATAATTTATCAATACCAATTTCAATCGGTTTTACTATGTGGGGGTTGTATTTATTGTTTTTTCCGGAATTACAATTTATTCTGCCAAACGTACCGAGGTAATGATGCATAGAATTTTTACATTTTGTTTAATCGGGGTAATCGGATTAGTTCTCGTTTCTTGTGATTCGGCTGATAAACCGGCGCGCGGTTTGGAGGATGAAATTTACGTTGTGGCTGACTCAGTTGAATTTGAAGAACTTCGTACCGCATTAGAAACTGCATTTGAAAAAATAATCTACACTCCACAGCCTGAAAAACTTTTTCAGCTTAAAAGAATTTCTCCCGATCAAATTGAAAATAATCAAAATAAAAAAAACCTGATTATAACTGCTCCGCTTAATTCAAAATCAAACACTTCAAAATTTATTAATGCGGTAATCGATTCATCAGTTAAGAATCAAATTGTAAATAATGAAACGTTCATAATTAATAAATATGATCTGTGGGCAAAGAATCAGCTTGTAATGCTGTTAACTGCTCCATCAATGGAAGAACTTGAAGTTAAAATTCTTCAGGAAAAAGACAGGCTGCTATATGCTTTCCAGGAAATTTCAGATAAAAGATTATATGAATCACTTTACAATTCACGTTATGAACGTGAACCGGTTGAAGGAAAATTATTGAAAGATTACGGCTGGATAGTTTATGTTCAGGCTGATTTTAATATTGCTCTTGATAAACCTGAAGACAATTTTATCTGGCTAAGAAGATCTCCTAACAGTGATATGGAACGCTGGATTTTTGTTCACTGGATTGAAAATGCCTCACCTGCATATTTAAACGAAGATTCTATACGCACTATAAGAAACAGAATTACTCAGAAATATTACAGAACTACGGATGATACTTCCTACGTTGTGATTGCGGAAGATTATTTCATGACAAGTGAAGTTAATTTTAAAGGACGGTATGCAATTTTCACTCAGGGATTATGGGACCTGAATATTAAAGGAATGGGCGGTCCTTTTATAAATTATACTTTTTACGATGAGAACACAAAAAGAATTTATATGCTTGACGGTTCTGTGTTCGCTCCCAAATATTACAAACGAAATTTAATTCATCAGATGGATGTTGTTCTTCAATCATTTATGACTGAAGCTGAACTTAGTGAGGAAAGAATTTCTGAACTTCAGAGTGCGGCTGAAGATTACCAACCGCTCAGGTAAAATTAATCAGCCAATAGTGATTCCAGTCCATGGGGGATTTTATAATCGGGAAGATCAGTTTTAACTTTCTGCAGATACAATTTAGCCCGTTCAACTTTATCAAACTGCATTTCATAAACTGCTCTTCTTACTAGCATTGATCCTGTAAAATTCTCAATCATATTTATATAATAATTTTTGGTTTCCGGCAATCGTATTTTAAAATTAGGATCCGCTGCTGGAAAGTATTCACGGCTGTTTGTAACCCTGAATAAAAACAAATCAGGTATAAGAGTGTAACCATCAGGTAGTTTGAATGAACCTTGCTGCATTTCAACTTCAAAAATTTCCGGTCCTATAAAAATATCTTTTTTATTAATGTTTGAAGATAAAATTCCAGCCATTATTCTTTGGTAAAGATTCTCAAGCAGAACTGAATTATATTCATCTCCTGATTCAAAAGGCTTTAAAGCATTCAGAAAAAGATCAACATCATTTTTTATTCCGGATAAAATTCCCGGGTAGGCAGTTTCAAGTTGTTTATAGTACCATGATCTTCTCAGTAGTTCTTTATCAACTATTGCTGTATTTCTTTTGTAACCTTCTACAAACTGAAAATAATATGAAGGTGAAATTAAATAATCCCACTGATAACTAAGTATCAATGCATTGTTTCCGGTGCTGGTTAAAACTGCTTTTGTGTAATCTTGGAAAGTATATGTATCACTTTTATCTGCTTTGCCTAAGTTCAGATAAAATTGCAATAACACAAAAACTGCAATTAGTATGGCTGAAACTTTATATGAATAATTATTTACTGATGAATTAAACTTCAGAATCGATAGAAGTTTTACAATTCCGAATAAAGAAAAGAAACCAAGACTGATATATGCCAGCAGAAAATATGAATCAATATCTGCAATATCATAATTGATTGAATAAAGTATGGTTGAGAAAAGCGAAATGAGTAAAAAAACAAAAGCTCTTTTTGAAATAAGGTAAGATGAAACAATTCCAAAAATACAGATGAAAATTCCTATGTTAAATTCGCGGAAAAGATTTTCAAAGAAATAAATCAATTGCTGCTTTGCTGCTTCTGATGAAGAGAAAAGCCACACCTGGTATTGCTTGCCTGAAATGTGCCTCATCAGTCGTTCAAAATCTATCGGGTTGCCCCAGTTTATTACAGGATTTTGTGCAGCCCGAAGCGGGAGGTATGAATAAATCAGCACAAGAAGCGGAACAAAAATTAAAAGCATCAACCCGATTTTCTTAAAAGCGGTTTTGTTAAATCCATTCTTCATGAAAAAAAGATATGCGGCACCGGGAAGAATGAGGAGTGTAGTCATGTGGTTTGAAAACCCAAGTGCCAGTGCACCAGAAAACCAAAGCCAATGTACAAGATCATTTTCTTTTTTAAGGTAAGCTTTTACTAAAGAAAAAATTATCAGCAGAATTAAAAAAATGTGCAGTGAATAAACCTCCACAGATGTACTTTGCAGCCAGTACGTTTGGCTGAATGCAAGTATTAGTGAAGCCGCAGTAATTGAAATTACAATTTTTATTTGCGGAATTTCAGAAACTGATTCGGCGATATTAATTTCGGATTTATTACGCCGCTGTTTTTTGATTTTATCTTTTTTGATTTTTTTAGATGAAGTTTGAAATGAAGAAACATTTAATAATAACTCCCTTGATGTAAGCGCAAATAAATAAATTCCTCCGGCACAAAAAATGGCAGCAAGAAGATTAAGCTTATAAATAATTGTAAACGGCAGCGGCAAAATTGAAAACAGATATCCAACTATTGTAAACAGCGGGTATCCGGTAGGATGAGCAATTCCTAATGTTGCCTGAACCGCAGCAAGTTCACCGGAATCAATCTGCAAAACGCCGGGAGCCAAAGTAATGAGATAAACAATAAACGCTGCCTGTGCGGGTATAACGTAAAAATATTTTTTAAATGAACTCAATTTGCTTCAAGTAAAAATTTATCAAAAATCTGTCTGTTCATTTTCATTTTCTCCCGCAATTCCTCTGATAAATTATGCGGAGAGCTATAATTAAGATACGCAGATAATGCATTCATTTTTTTTGAATCATCCGGAAGAATATTATTGCCTGTATTAAATATATTTTGAATTGATAGCTGAAGATTTTTCAGATAGATGAAATTATCAACAAGATTTTTAAGTTCACTTAGTCTAACCTCTTCAGAAATTTTGGTAATGATTTTTACTGTATTTTTGCCGGCAAATTTTTTATAAAACTCCGCATCATTCAACAGCAGATACTGAATAACAAAATCAATATCAATAATTCCGCCGCGGCTCTTTTTCAAATTAATATTTGAAGTTATTGATGAAAGACTTTGCGGGTAAAGCTTCTTACGCATATCTAATATTTCTGATTTTAACTTTTCAGAATTGAGAGAAATGATTTTCTTTTTAATTATTGTTTTAAAAGAATTAAATAACTTTTTATCACCATGTATAAAGCTCAGTTTGCACAATGCCTGAAGTTCCCAAACCCGGGCTCTTGTATTCAGATAATTGGAATGATTTTCCAAATCCCATGCTAGCCAGCTGCTCTTTCCTTCGGGCCGGAGACGGCAGTCAATCTCAAATGGTTTAAAATCATCTTTAAATTTTAAAAAAAGATTCTGAAAATATTTTTGAACATCTGTTTCGGTAGAAATTTTTTCAGCAACAAAAATTATATCGAGATCAGAAGTGAAAGTTAAATCACCACTTCCAAAACTTCCAAGTGCAGCAATAAAGAAATTCGATTTAATTTTTTCTGCTGTTTTATCGGCATCAGTTATAAATGAGATTTTTATCTTAAAAAAACGGGAGAGATAATCAGATACTTTTTCAGCAGTAATTAATTTAAGTGTGAACTGCACAAGAATTGAAAACAGAATTTCTTTTGTTGAATTGTTCTGAAGTTTATTATGATTTATTTTTTCAAATACTTTTCTTGTTAGAAAATTTTCCCGCAAGTCTTCATCTTCTGCAAACAGATCAACAGCTTTCTGAGAATATTCACAAACTGTTAAAAATGAATCAAAAAATTTTTTGTCTGCAAATTCATTGTACCAGATTGATTGAAAATTTTCAGCTCTCATTATTCTTGCAAAATTTTGCAGCACTAAATCCGGGTTTGAGCTTTTCCGCAGGTAAGCAAACAGCTGATTTTCAATTTTATTAAACGCACTTATTGTTCTCTGATCAAACTGGCGCCGGGCTAATAGTCCGCGGCCTTCTCTTAAGAATAAAATATCTTTTTCTGCTTTGGATTTATTCTCAAAATTAATTTCCAAACTTTTTTTCTTATTGTTTAAAATGGAATTCCCCATTATTGATTTATATATCCGGGAAATTTCCTTTCGCAATTGATTGATTTCTTTTTTAAAATCTGAAGTTTTAGAGTAACCAAGAAACGCGGCCAGCTTTTCCAGTATTTCTCCATCAGCGGGGATTGTATGAGTTTGCTTATCATTCATTAATTGAAGAAAGTGTTCTATTCTTCTGAAAATTATATAAGCATTTCTCATCTTTTCTGCTTCGGATTTCTGAAGCAATCCGGCATCTTCTAATCTTTTAATTGCTTCAAGAGTATTTGGTGTTCTCAAATTTTTGTTCTTTCCGCCATTCAGCAACTGCAAAGCCTGAACAGAAAATTCAACATCACGGATACCGCCGGGGCTCAGCTTAATATTTTCTTCACCGGAAAGTTTTTTTTCAATACTTAATTTTAAACGGGTAATTTGTTCGGTTGGAGAAATAAGAAATGAAGCCGGATAAATAAATGGTGTGAGATAAGAAATAAAATTATCATAAAGTTTTTTATTTCCGCCGATGAAACACGCTTTGATGAGCATCTGTTTTTCCCAATCTTCACCGCGGCTTTCGTAATAATTCAGATAATAATTTATGGTTCTTGTAAGCAAGGAATTTCTTCCATCCGGGCGCAGCCTGAAATCCACTCTGTAAATATATCCGGCACCGGTTACTTTAACAGTACTTTCAATAAATAAATAAATAGCTTCTATTAAAATTTCCTGGTACGTTTTTTTAGGAGTGATTTGTTCATCTTCATCATAAAAAATCATCAGATCAATATCAGAACTATAATTAAGTTCATATCCGCCAAGTTTACCGAGAGCAATTAGAGCGTAACTCCGGTTTGTAATTTTAATCTGATGTTTGTTCAGTATTTCAGAATAACAAATAGAAAATAGTTCACGTGAAATAGCTGCTGCAAGAATTGAAAGCTCTGTTGTTATTTCTTCAACCGGAGGTTTGTAAAGAATATCTTTTGAGCCAATGCGTAAAATTTCCTTTCGCTTTAGAAGACGAAGTGCACTCAATTTTCCACTTAATGAATTATAAGCTGAAGTTAATTTTTTTATTTCAGCATTTAATTTTTCCTCATTAAGAATAGAGTTTAAATGAGTTGGATTAACAATCCAGTAAAAATATTCCGGATTACGAACGAGTATATCTGTTAAATAATTACTGCTGCCTGTAATTGCGGTTAGGAGTTCAACATAATGGGGATACTTTAAACAATCATTGAAGAAAGAAATTTTATCATACATTGCCATAATAATTCTAAGCATGTTTGATTCAGAACTATCGGAGAAATGTTTTGAGACAATTTCATTTTCAATAAGTGAAATTAACTCATCAAAAGATTTTGGGGATAAATATCCGGCGGAAATTTCCGCAATCTTTCCAATGAAATCTTCTGATAATTTTAATTTTCTACTGCTGTATGTCACTTTAGTTTTCAGGTAAAGAATATTCAAACATACAAATAAATAAAAAATTTATGCTCATATTTTTTCTTTAAGATTATCTCCAAATCCTCAAAAAAAATAATTACTTCCACGGAACTTATTAGTACGATATTTTTATAAGGTTAAATTATTTTTGTTGAACTAGTATTATTATAAAATAATAAAAGGATACACAATGAAATATCTTCTGATCTTTTTTGTAGTTTGTTTTACATCAGCATTTCCACAGAATGAAAATAAATTCATAAGCGTATCAGGAACATCACAAATTGTTGTGCCTGCAGATCAAATTAATTTTTCTGTTCAGATAAGAACAATTGGTGCATCAGTTAAGCAAAGCAAAAAACTTAATGATGATGCCAAAATCCGCTTGCTTTCAATTCTTAAAGATCTAAATATTGATACAAAAGATCTTGAAGTTTCACCGGTTTCACTCGGTAAAAATTATGTTTATACAGGAGGAGAGAGAAAGCAGGATGGATTTTTTGCAACGGTTGTTGTTACATTCATTTTAAAACAGCTTGATAATTATCTTGAACTAACTGATAAACTTGCCGACGATGATAACTTTGAAGTAAATTCATCATTTTCACTTTCTAATTATGAGAGCAAACACAAAGAGGCTTATGAAAAAGCTTTAATTGCTGCGAAAGAAAAAGCTGAATACATGAGCAAAACTCTTAATGTTGAACTTGGTGAAGTAATTGAAATTGAAGAAACCGGAAATGTGCAGCCTTATCCGATGGCTTACAATATGATGACTAAAGAAGATTCACAGGCTGGATTTATCAGCGGCAATGTAACAATTTCCAGGAATGTTAAAGTGAAATTTGCCTTAAAATAAGAATGTTTACCCGCAAAACATTTTTAAAACTGTTTGGAATTTCTGCTGCTTATACAGCATTAAACGGTTTTAAAATGAAAGAGATATTAACAGAAAATATTATGAAAAGAAAAATTCCCTCAACCGGAGAATTAATTCCTGTAATTGGATTAGGAACATGGCGCACTTTTGATGTTGGCAATGATCAAACTGCGAGAAATACTCTATCACAAGTTCTTACAGTACTGCATGAAAAAGGAGGAAAGGTTATTGATTCTTCTCCAATGTACGGTTCTTCAGAAGAAGTTGTTGGTGATCTGACTTCTCAATTAAATTTTAAGGACGATTTTTTCTATGCTACAAAGGTTTGGATTTCAGGACGTGAAGAGGGGATTAAACAGATGGAAGAATCATTTGGAAAAATGAAGAGAGAACAAATGGATCTTATGCAGATCCATAATCTTGTTGATTGGAAAACTCATCTAAAAACTATTCTGGATTTAAAAGAAAAAGGGAAGATTCGTTATATTGGAATCACGCACTACACCGAATCATCCTATCCTGAGCTTGAAAAAATAATTAATGAGGAGAAAATTGATTTTGTTCAATTCAATTATTCCATTGATGTTAGAGAAGCAGAAAATCGTTTGCTTCCTGCTGCTGCCTCAAACGGAACAGCAGTACTTGTAAATCGTCCTTTCGGCGGCGGTTCACTATTTGGTAAGGTTAAAGGAAAAGAAATTCCACAATGGGCAAGGGAAAATGATATGAATTCATGGGGGGAATTTTTTCTTAAATACATTTTATCAAATGAAGCGGTTACATGTATTATTCCCGGAACATCAAAACCAAATCATTTGCTGGATAATATTCAGGCTGGTTACGGCAAATTGCCGGATGAAAATCTGCGCAAGAGGATGATTAATTTTATTAATGAAATTTAATTTAAAGTGTGGCAGTGCAGTTTTTTTTGTGCACTGCCATAAAACAAATTAACTTATAGTCCGGGCATGTTAAAACCTTTTCCGCTGATTGCATTATCAACTTGGGAAGCAATCGATGCGGGAAGTTTATCCTTGATAAAACCAAGTACGGTATTCACAGCCATCTTAGCTTTATCTTCGGATAATCCGGTTTTATCCTGAACCATCTTGATTATATCTTCCATAATACCTCCTTAGAATAATTTTAATAATAAACTATTCATTTGATAACGATATTGCTGCGATGTGGAGCATGTTAATAATATTTTTTCCTCACGGAGAATGAATCTTTTCAAAAGCAGATTTTTAAAGCAGCGATAATTTCCTTAATTTTTTTACGTTGATTTTTCTAAACTGCTTTCAATAATACGGAGCTATATGAAATACTCATTCACTGCTTCATTAATCGGAGCCTCACTTTTTATTTCATTATTAATTTTGTTTTTGCTTCCACCTGATTATGATGAACTTAATTTTGTTCAAAAATATTTTGCAAACAGAGTTTACCAGAAATGGGATAAATACATAAACACACTTCATCCTGATGAACGTGCTATTGTTGATTATGATGCACTGATGAACAAACTGAATTATTTTGAACGGAAGTTTGCAGAAAAAATTTTGAGCATAAATCCGCAGGAGATCGGATTTAAAGGTCCGTTCTATTCAAGAGAGAAAGCAAAAGATTTAATCAAACTTGAATCAAAAAAAATTGGAAGCGGAGATTACTGGAGAGAAACCGGAGTTCAATATTGTCCCTCACATTCTTATGAAGATTATAAAAGAATGGCTGCAAAAATGAAAGCAGATATCGGTACGGTTGTTTATATCGATTCAGGTTACCGCTCTCCCGGAAGACAGGCATATCTTTTCTTTTATTACCTTGTAACAAGCAGTAACTATGTTCTAAAAGAAAATGCAAGATGGATTGCAATGCCGGGTTACAGTGAACACGGGCATCCGGTTAATCACGCAATTGATTTTACAAGTGAAGAAGGTATAAACGGATTTAATGATGGGCAAACACCTGATCAATTTGAAGCTTTGCCGGAATACAAATGGATGCTGGAGAATGCAGAAGATTTTAATTTTTATTTATCATATCCAAAAGATAATCCATACGGAGTTGCATTTGAACCCTGGCACTGGCATTGGCAAAAGAAGGGAAATTAATTATTTATGAATGATTTGATGAATACAGTTTGTTAATGGAGAATTTTTTTATCATAACCATTTACCTGTTAATTGGTATTGGATTAAACAGGTTAACTAATTTCCCTAAAGAAACTGCAAATGTTCTTAATCAATTTGTAATTTATATTTCACTTCCGGCACTTGTTCTTTTAACAATTCCAGAACTGGAAATATCTTTTACCCTTCTTACACCAATAATTTTTTGCTGGGTTGTACTAATATTTACTGCGTCTATTATTCTTTTTTTAGCATCATTTTTTAAATGGAATAAAAAAATAACAGGCTGCATGCTTTTGCTTATTCCAATGGGAAACACTTCCTTTCTCGGCATTCCAATGGTTGAAGCATTCTTTGGGATTGATGCTGTTAAATACGCTTTGCTTTATGATCAGCCTGGAACATTTTTAGCGCTTGCAACCTATGGTTCTGTGATAATTGCCGTTTTTGGAAATTCCGGGGTAAAAGTTTCTGCGTCAGAAATTTTGAAACGTGTTTTTACTTTTCCACCATTTATCGCTTTGATTGCTGCATTCATTTTCCGCACGGTAGAATATTCATCAATATTCACAAATATTCTTTCAGTACTTGCATCAACCTTAATTCCGTTAGTAATGATTGCGGTTGGATTTCAACTGAAGATAAAGATACACACAGATGAATTAAAACCATTAGGTTACGGCTTAATTTTGAAACTAATTATAATACCCGCTGCCGCACTTTTGATTACAAGGATGTTTGGATTTAACGATGAAGTTACAAATGTGTCAATTTTTGAATCAGCTATGCCGCCGATGGTTTCAGCGGGCGCTTTAGCAATTATGGCCGGATTAGCACCCAATCTTGCAGCGGCGCTTGTGGGATTCGGAATAATTTTAAGTTTTATAACTCTGCCGGTTTTGTTTTATCTTCTTTAAATGGAGAATTTATGGAAGCGTTGGAAATGTTATCCTTTCAATATGAGCTTACAAAAAGCTCAAGAAATGTGCTGCTTGAATTTTGTTCAAAAATAAAAAATGAAGAACTGAACCATGTGTT
This sequence comes from Ignavibacteriales bacterium, assembly GCA_044507695.1. Classification (GTDB taxonomy): domain Bacteria; phylum Bacteroidota; class Ignavibacteria; order Ignavibacteriales; family Ignavibacteriaceae; genus JBIQJD01. Next base: position 306,126 of record JBIQJD010000001.1, read on the forward strand.
TGAAAATTTTGGCAGAGGCAGCATAAGAAATATTCTTGTTCATATTTCTGATACATATTATTACTGGCTAAACGAGTTTGCGCAGAATTTGAAACCGGATTTTCAACCAGCGGAAAGTTATTCAGGCATTGATGAAATCAGAAATTATTTTGATGATACTGATAAAATGGTTTTGCAGTTTCTTGGAAAATTCAGGAATGATTTTACAAAGCAGATTACCGGAATTGCACTTGGAAAAGAAATTCATGCAACTCCTTTAAAATTATTTACTCACGTAATTACACATGAATACCATCATAAAGGACAAATACTTTCAATGGGAAGACATTTAGATTATACTCCACCTGATACCGATGCTTTAAGATAGAAGGTTGTTGGAGGTATTTCTGTGTATGAAAAGCCTTAAGTATTTTTCCTGCAGAACAATTTTAAACCAAAACATGTTATCAATTGACTAATATTATACTTAACAAAACGGTTTCCAAATGAAGAAAATTACTGCATTTCTTTTTCTGTTTTTTCTGATAAATATAAATTCTCTTTCACAATCCGTTAGTGTTAGGGGAACGGCAATTGATTCAATCTCCGGTACTCCGCTGATATCGGCAAATGTTATCTTAAAAAATTTAGCTGATTCAACCATAAGGGGAACTGCTGCAAATAATAATGGTGAATTTTATTTCCCTTCCGTAAAACCAGGCAGATATAGATTAACAATAAGTTTTATCGGCTATAAAAAATTTGAGAATGAATTTAATGTTCAGAACAGATCAATAGATTTTGAGAAGATATATTTATCTCCCGAAGAAGTTGAAACTGAAGAAGTTGAAGTTATTGGTACTCTTCCTCCGGTAGTTCAAAATAGTGATACAACAGAATTCCATGCTGATGCGTTTAAAACAACTACAGATGCTGATGCAGAAGCACTGGTTTCTAAAATGCCCGGAATTACAGTGCAGGATGGAAAGGTGCAGGCTCAGGGTGAAGATGTAAAAAGAGTATTAGTTGATGGAAAAGAATTTTTTGGTGATGATCCCAATGCTGTGCTGAAAAATGTTCCGGCAGAAATTATAGAAAAAATCCAGGTGTTTGATGAGCAAAGTGAGCAGGCACAGTTCACCGGCTTTGATGATGGAAATACAAATAAAACTATAAATATTATTACGCGGATGAGAATAAGGGAAGGAACATTTGGCAAATTTACCGCAGGGTTTGGAAGTGCAAAAAAATATTTGGCAGGCGGCAGCATAAATTTTTTTAATGATGATCAGCGGATTACAATTCTTTCCCAGATCAATAATATTAATGAACAAAACTTTTCCACTGAAGATTTGCTTGGAATAACTGCATCCTCAGGCGGCGGTGGAAGACGCGGCGGCAGAGGCAGCAGGGGATTCGGCGGCGGAAATGCTTCTGATTTTCTTGTTAATGTGCGCAATGGAATATCAACTACAAAATCATTTGGAATTAATTACGCAAATAAATGGAATGATAATATTGAATTAACTTCCAGTTATTTCTTCAATCTTTCTGATAATGATGCTGAATCTCAAATTCAGCGTGAGTATTTTCTTTCTGCAAATGCAGTCCAGAATTATTCTGAACAGAATTTCTCTTCCTCACAAAATATCAATCATAGATTTAACATGCGCTTTGAAATGCAGTTTGATTCATTGAACTCAATTATATTCAGACCACGGTTATCTGCACAGACAAATGAAGGCGCAAGTTCATTATTTGGATTGACAACTGCAGATCAGTTCAATCTTAACAGTATAATGAATTTATTCAATTCTGATTTATCAGCTTTAAACGGTTCTGCAGATTTATTATACCGCCACCGCTTTGAAACCCGCGGCAGAACTATTTCAATCAGTTTGAATTCATCTTATAAAAAAAATGATGGTAACAATAAATTATTCTCGGAAAATCTGTTCTTTGATGAAATGACTTCATCGGATACAATTGACCAGCTTTCTGATTTATTTTCGGAAGGCAGCGGAGGTTCTGCAAATGTTGTATATACGGAGCCGCTTGGTGAAAACAGCATGATACAATTGAACAGCAGATTTTCAATTTCTAAAGATGAAAGTGATCAAAGAACTTTCTCAAATGATTTTATTTCAGGCTATAATGATTTAGACACTTTATTGAGCAGTCTTGCTGAAAAAAAATATAATTCACAAAATTATGGAATCGGTTATCGTTTTCAGGAAAGCGGCTTATCCATCAACGCAAATCTGAATTATAATCTTGCATCGCTGAACAGCGAGCAGACATTTCCGCGCAGCTTTACAATTAACAAAAATTTTAATTCTGTTCTTCCATCTTTTATGTTGCGCTATAATTTTACAAGAGACAAAAATATCAGAATTAATTACAGGACAAATAACAACGATCCTTCTGTGAATCAGCTTCAGAACGTATTAAATAATTCCAATCCCGTACAATTACGCATCGGTAATCCGGATCTTAAACAGGATTACAGGCATTCGTTGTTCATAAGATATTCTGAAATGGATATGGAAACTCTTCATTCAATTTTTGTAATGCTTAGTTCAACTTTTACAAATAATTATATTGGAAACAACACGTTCATTGCTTCAAATGATACAATTGTTTATGACGGAATTGAATTAAACAGGGGAACACAGATAACGCGTCCGCAGAATCTTGATGGATATTTTAATCTTCGTTCTTTCATAACTTACAGTTTTCCGTTCGCATTCATCAAATCAAATATCAATTTGAATTTATCCGGCGGATATGTAAGAACGCCGGGAGTGGTTAATAATCAAACGGGATATTCAAATTCCTCCACATTCGGGCTTGGAATTGTAATAAGCAGTAATTTCAGCAGAGATCTTGATTTTACAATTTCAACGCAATCAAATTATTCTGATGTTAAAAGTTCACTCAGAGAAAGTTCAAACAGAAATTATCTTACTCAAAATTCAAGGATTAGATTTTACTGGAAATTTTGGGAAGGCTTTCTCTTTCAAACTGATTTCAGACATCAATACAACGGTGGTTTGCCGGATGATTATGAAAAAAATTCAATTCAGTGGAATATTAATATTGGCAAAAAGCTTTTCAGTAATGAAAGCGGGGAATTAAGATTTTCGGTACTTGATATTCTAAATAAGGATACAAACATCAGGCGTGAAACAACGGATTTGTATATTGAAGATACCCGGTCCAATGTTTTAGGCAGATATTTTATTCTTTCATTCATTTACAATTTAAGAGCATTTTAAGCTGAATTTCAAAATATTCTGCAAATAAAAAACAATTTATCGGTAGATTACTGTTGAATTATAAATCAGTTTACAAAAACGGGATTAAATCTTATATAGAACATAATCTATTTTAACAATACACATCTGTTTATTTTTGATTTTTCCGCACCCCTCCCTATATTTGAACTCGATTTTTATAAATATTCTCTACTCTTATGCAGAAAATTAACATCAAGGATTTATCAGGATACGTTGATCAGGAAGTAAGTTTAAAAGGATGGCTTTATAACAAAAGATCAAGTGGAAAAATAAAATTTATTGTACTCAGAGACGGGACCGGATATCTTCAATGTGTATATTTTAAGGGGAATGTAACACCCGAAGTTTTTGAAACCGCTGACCGGCTTGGCCAGGAATCTGCAATTGAAGTTACAGGGAAAGTAAAAAAAGAGCCACGTGCACCAGGCGGATTTGAACTTGATGCAACAGGACTTCAGGTGATTCACGAAGCGCATGATTACCCGATTACCCCAAAAGAACATGGTATAGAATTTCTGATGGATAACCGCCATCTTTGGCTTAGATCCAGCAAACAGGTTGCAATTCTTAAAATCCGTCATAGAATCGTTAAAGCAATTCGTGATTTTTTTGATGACAGAGGCTTTGTTTTGATGGACCCGCCGATTTTAACTCCGGCAGCATGTGAAGGTACTTCAACGCTTTTTGAAACAGAGTATTTTGATTTAGGAAAAGCTTATTTAACCCAATCCGGTCAGCTTTATGCTGAAGCCGGCGCAATGGCATTGGGAAAAGTTTATACTTTTGGTCCAACTTTCAGAGCTGAAAAATCGAAAACAAGAAGACATCTGACTGAATTCTGGATGTGTGAACCTGAAGTAGCTTTTAATGATTTGAATGATAATATGGATCTTGCTGAGGAATTTCTTGAATATGTTGTGCAGACAGTAATTTCAGAAAAAGAAGAAGAATTAAAAATATTAGAAAGAGATGTAACATTATTAAAAAATGTTAAACGACCTTTGCCAAGAATAAGTTATGATGAAGCAGTTGAAATTCTTAAGAACAACGGAATTGATTTTGAATACGGAAATGATTTTGGCGGAACGGATGAAACAATTATCTCAAGCCAGTTTGATAGACCTGTAATGGTACATCGTTATCCTGCAGATGTAAAAGCATTCTATATGAAACGTGATCCGGAAAATGAAAAATTTGCTCTTGCAGTTGATGTACTTGCACCTGAAGGTTATGGTGAAATAATTGGCGGAAGCCAGCGTGAGGATAATTTTGAACTTCTGCTTAGCAGAATAAAAGAACATAATCTTCCGCAGGAAGCCTTTGAATGGTATCTCGATCTCAGAAGATTCGGCTCAGTGCCGCATTCCGGCTTTGGACTCGGGCTTGAAAGAACAGTCGGCTGGATTTGCGGACTTGAACATGTGAGGGAAACAATTCCATTCCCAAGAATGATATACAGGAATACTCCTTAATCATTTGGTGAAAAATTTCACTTTAGGGAATTTCTTTTTTTAACACAGCTAAATTTTTTATGTCATTAGAATTAATACTTTTTATCGTATTTGCCGGTGTTGCAGCCGCATCATCCGTTTTGATGATTACACGAAGCAACCCGGTTATAAGTGCGCTTTTTCTCATTCTTAATATGGGAGCGCTCGCAGGAATTTACCTGCTTTTGAATGCGCAATTTATTGCCGTTGTTCAGGTAATTGTTTACGCCGGTGCAATTATGGTACTTTTCCTCTTCGTAATCATGCTGCTTCGCCCCGGCCATGAAAAACTTTTTGAAACAAAAGGAATTAAGACATTCGCATTTGCATTGGCAATTCTTGTTTTTATTCAGTTTGCTTACATGATATTTTTTGCCGCTCCTTCAGATTCACTTAATCCTGAAGTTGCTGCAAGTATTAAAGCCGGCACAGTTGAATCCATCGGCAGGGAACTATACACAAATTATATTTTACCATTTGAAGCCGCAGGTTATTTACTTCTTGCAGCAACAATTGGTGCATTGGTTTTAGCTAAAAAGAAATTTCAATAATAATATGAACATACCAATAGAATATTATCTCATCTTATCCGCCTTCATGTTTGTGGTTGGCGTGGCAGGAGTTTTAACAAGACGAAATGCAATTGTAGTTTTTATGTCTATTGAACTCATGCTTAATTCAGCGAACCTGAGTCTTGTTGCTTTTTCATCCTTTCTGGGTAATTCAATAGGACAATTGTTCGTGTTCTTTGTTATGACAGTAGCAGCAGCAGAAGCAGCAATCGGGCTTGCAATTATAATTGCATTATTCAGAAACAAGCTTACAGTTAATATTGATGAAATAAATATTCTTAAATGGTAAGATTGCCATTTAAAACTGATTTGAAAAAATAATAATTCAACATGATTCAACTAATACATCTAACAGTTATTCTTCCGCTAATCGGATTTCTCATTAATGGAATTTTCGGCAGTAGAATAAAAAATGAAAAAGTAATCGGCACAATAGGCAGTGGAGTTATTGGCTTATCCTTCTTAATTGTTGCAGGTGCCTTTTTTGAAACTATCGCTTTGCCTGTTGAACAGAGACAAAATATTGTAACACTCTTTACCTGGTTAAATGTTGGCGGTCTTGATGTTTCTTTTTCATACCAGGTAGATCAGCTTTCCCTTGTAATGGCATTGATTGTAACCGGAGTTGGCTTCATCATTCATGTTTATTCAATCGGTTACATGCACGGTGATAAAAGTTTCTGGAGATTCTTTGCATACCTCAACCTTTTCATCTTCGCAATGATGAACCTTATTCTAGGTGATAATTTTGTTCTCCTGTTTCTTGGCTGGGAAGGCGTTGGATTATGTTCTTACCTGCTAATTGGTTTCTGGTATGATAGAAAATTTGAAAAGAGCACAACGAGTGATGCTGCTAAAAAAGCATTTGTAGTTAACAGAATCGGAGATTTTGGATTTCTGCTCGGCATGTTTCTGATCTATATGACATTCGGCAGTTTGAATTTTAATGAAGTTTTCACGAGAGCGGCAGCATTCGGAGTTGATGAATCAATTTTTAATTACATAGCATTATTTTTATTTATTGGTGCAACCGGAAAATCAGCACAGATACCATTATTTGTATGGCTGCCTGATGCAATGGCAGGCCCTACGCCGGTTTCTGCGCTTATACATGCAGCAACAATGGTTACTGCCGGAGTTTATATGGTTGCAAGATGTTCAATCATTTTTGCTTCTGCTCCGGCTATATTAACAGTTATTGCTGTTATTGGTTTACTTACCGCAATATTTGCAGCAACAATTGGCCTGGTACAAAATGATATTAAAAAAGTTCTTGCGTATTCAACTGTAAGCCAGCTCGGATATATGTTCCTTGCTCTTGGCGTTGGCGCTTTTACAGCAGGAATTTTTCACGTGATGACCCATGCTTTCTTTAAAGCATTACTATTTCTTGGTGCAGGTTCTGTTATTCACGCAATGCATGAACAGCAGGATATTCAGCATTACGGCGGATTAAAAAAATACATGCCCGTTACTTCAAAAACTTTTCTTATTGCTGCACTCGCAATTTCAGGATTTCCGTTGCTTTCAGGATTTTTTAGCAAGGATGAAATTCTCTGGTTTGCTTATGCTAACGGCGGATTTTTATACTGGCTATTTGCAGGTTTAACTGCTCTTATAACAGCCTTTTATATGTTCCGCCTTCACACTTTAACATTTGAGGGGAAAGAAAGATTCGGGCATAATATTCATCCGCATGAATCACCGAAAGTGATGACAGTTCCATTAATGGTATTAGCAGTACTTTCAATTATTGGTGGTTTTATCGGAATTCCCGAAGTGTTTTCAGGTGAGCACGGAAATGTTTTTCACAACTGGCTTGCCCCAATATTCAAAAATGCTGAAAGAAAATTGGCATTCTTCGGCAGCCATTCTCATCTGGAAGAGATTTTATTGATGACAATCTCAACTGTTGGCGCAATTGCGTCAATTTTATTCGCCCGGTATGTTTATCTGAAGAAACCGGAAATTGCAGAAAACGCATCCAAAAAATTCAAGAGCCTTTATAACCTGTTGTGGAATAAATATTTTGTTGATGAGATTTATGATGCCGCAGTTGTTAATCCAATTAAAAAAACCTCTGAATCTTTTCTCTGGAAAATTGCTGATGCAAAAATTATTGATGGCCTCGTTAATGGAACAGCTTCATTAATCGGTGTTATTTCCTCGGGCATTAGAAAAATTCAAACCGGAGTTGCACAACTTTACGCAATTGCAATGATGGTAGGAATTGCCGCTGCTCTCTTTTGGGTGATACTAAGTTTAGGAAAATAATTTTAGAAATAATTCCTGATGATTTATTAAATAAAAATATCATCAGTAAATAAAATAGAATATGGAAAATAATAACCTGCTTACATACCTTTTAATGGTTCCTCTAATCGGTTCCGTTCTTTTATTATTCTTTAATAAGAATAAAGAAAACCTGATCCGTTACTTTGGTGTTTTTATATCAGCAGTAACATTTATTATTTCACTTATTATTTATTTTGGTTTTGATCCTGAAAACTCCGGTTTTCAATTTGTTCATAAATTCAACTGGATAGAGAATCTTAATATAAGTTATCATATTGGCATTGATGGAATGTCACTGCTGCTCGTTCTGCTTACAACTTTTATAACTCCGCTTACTTTAATCTCAAGCTGGACGAGTATTGAAAAGAAAGTGAAAGAGTTTACTTTTTTCATGCTCATTCTTGAAGCAGGAATGCTTGGAGTATTTATTTCACTTGATCTTTTCCTCTTCTACATTTTCTGGGAAGCAATGTTAATTCCAATGTATTTCATAATTGGAATCTGGGGCGGGGAACAGCGGATTTATGCTTCAGTTAAGTTTTTTATTTACACAATGTTTGGCAGCTTGCTTATGCTTGTTGCTATTATCTGGCTTGCGGTTTATGCATCTGCTCCGCTTGGTTATTTCTCAACAAATCTTCTTGAACTTTACAGCGTTGGACCAACAATTGCAAAAAATATTCAGAACTATATGTTCCTCGCGTTTGCGTTCAGCTTTGCAATTAAAGTTCCATTGTTTCCTTTACACACATGGCTGCCAGATGCGCACGTACAGGCGCCTACAGCCGGTAGTATAATTCTTGCAGCAGTACTTCTGAAAATGGGAACGTACGGATTGCTGAGATTTTGTCTCCCGTTATTTCCTGATGCTGCAATTAATTTTGCTCCAACGATCTCTGTTTTAGCTGTAATCGGAATTATCTACGGCGCTCTTGTTGCAATGGTCCAGAAGGATATGAAAAAACTTGTTGCGTATTCCTCCGTGGCACACCTTGGATTTGTGGTTCTTGGTATTTTTGCCATGACCCAGGAGGCTGTTCAAGGCGCAGTTATTCAAATGATAAATCATGGTTTATCAACAGGGGCACTATTCTTTTTAGTTGGTGTTATTTATGAAAGAACACACACACGTGAGATTGCTGATTATGGCGGCATTGCTAAGATAGTTCCGGTTTATGCAGTCGCGCTGCTTGTTGCTTCTCTATCATCAATTGGATTGCCGGGATTAAATGGTTTTGTTGGCGAATTTCTTATTCTGTTAGGATCGTTTAAATCTCCAATTCTTGATAATTGGTGGTTTACGGTATTTGCAACTTCAGGAGTTATTTTTGCCGCAGTTTATTTATTGTGGATGTATCAGCGCATTGTTTTTGGTGAATATAAAGGAAGCGCTAAACTTTCACAGCTTACAGATATGAATAAGAGAGAAACGTTTGTTATGGCAGCGTTATTAATTTTTATTGTGTGGATAGGAATTTATCCTTCAACATTCCTTAAAGTTTCTGAAAAATCCACAGCTAAAATTATTGAACAGGTTATCTCACCAAAACAATTAACGGAAATAAATAAATAAGTGTTGTTTAACGGATCAAAATATCTCTTATCAATTCTGCTGCTGATAGTTTTTTTCTTCAGTTCGGATATCTCTGCATCATCCTCTGTTGATTTTCAAAACTCCGGCGCCGCTGCAGATACTTTATCTGTTGGACCTGATCAAACAACAACAGAACATACGCTGCCTGATCCGGTGATGGTGATTCCGTTTGTTGTGCTTTTATTGATGATTGCAACCGGCCCGTTGTTCTATAAACATTTCTGGGAACATCATTACCCAAAAATTTCAATTGCATTAGGCCTGGTTACTGTATTTTATTATTTATTTTTTCTTCAGGATACACACAGCCTGGTTCATACATTAGCTGAGTACTTATCTTTTATTGCATTATTAAGTTCACTGTTTGTTGCTTCCGGCGGAATACACATCAATGTTGATAAAAAAGCCACTCCGATTGTTAATGTAGGATTTCTTCTATTCGGAGCAATTATCTCAAACATTATAGGAACTACCGGCGCATCAATGCTATTGATAAGACCTTATATCAAGATTAATAAAAACAGAATTTCACCATATCATATCATCTTCTTCATTTTTATTGTAAGCAACATTGGCGGTGCATTAACACCAATTGGTGATCCGCCGTTGTTTCTTGGTTTTCTTAGAGGTATTCCTTTTTTCTGGGTGATACAAAATGTTTGGTACATCTGGCTTCCTGCAACAATCCTTGTACTTATTGTTTTTTATTTTCTTGATTCAAAAAACAAAAAAGGCGAAGGAGTTAAGGCTGAATATACAGGCAAAATTGAATTCAAAGGTGGGAAGAACCTATTATATCTGCTCGTAATTTTAATATCTGTATTTATCGATCCCGCTGTAATTAGCTGGGTACCAAGCCTTTCACCTCTGCCGTTAGGCATCCGTGAAATAATTATGTTCTCTGTAGTTTTTCTCTCGTATAAAACTGCTGATGAAAAAATTCTTCGTTCAAATGAATTTGATTTTGAGCCAATTAAAGAAGTGGCATTCCTGTTTGTTGGAATTTTTGCAACAATGATTCCTGCTCTTCAATTAATTGCGCATGAGGCAAATGTGCTTGGAGATAAATTGAATGCGGGAGTTTTTTATTGGGCTACAGGATTGCTTTCAGGATTTTTAGATAACGCTCCAACATATCTTAATTTCTTAAGTGCAGCAATGGGTAAATACAATTTGGATGTGAATGTTCAATCACAGGTAGCTGAATTTGTTGTGCATGATGAAATTTATCTCATTGCAATTTCTGTTGCTGCAGTATTCTTTGGTGCGCTTACATACATTGGCAACGGACCGAACTTCATGGTAAAATCGATCAGTGAGAGAGCGGGAATTGAGATGCCGAGTTTTTTCAGTTACCTTGTTAAATATTCTATCCCGGTTTTAATTCCCATATTTACAGTAATATGGTTATTATTTTTCATGGGTAAAGGATAAAATTCAATGAAAAAAATTGAAGATGCATTAAAGGAAAAAAAGAACGGGCTGTATTTTGGAAACCGGATTATACTTCCGTTCCATGGTTATATTTTGAAAATAGTTATTGATAATGATATACTTGAAGATTTTTCTCCGGCTTCCAAAGAAGTTTGTATAAATGAAACCGAAGCATTTACAGAAATTTATTTTACAGGTGAAGAAGATTTAAGGGAAATAGTTTCAAAGTATGAATCAATAAAAATTATAATAGCAGAAAAAGATAAAGATATTTTTAATAAAGAAAATCATTTAAAACTTGCACTTCGTCTTGGTGAAGATCATTTACTAATTATTGAACAAGCCGGCGAAGACACATTATTCATAGAATAAAATTATGCTAAACAGTTTTCAGGAATTTTATAATATAATACCGTTTATCATCCTCGGTGCAGGAATCGTCATTTCATTATTTATTGAGATGTATTCTGAAAAGAACATAGAAATTTTACCATGGTTTTCAATAATCATGTTTCTTGCGGCCGGATTTCATGCGCTCTACAATGTTAATTCAACGGGAGTGGTTTTACAGCAAATGCTGGCAACCGGCGGAAACGTAAACATTTTTCATTTCATCTTTAATTTCGGCGCAGCGCTTGTCTGTCTTCTCTCAATTGATTATGTGAAAAAATACGGCACACACTACGGTGAATATTATATAATGATCCAAGCCTCTGTTCTTGGTATGATGCTCATGGCGGCGGCAAAAGATCTTATTGTAATATTCATGGGACTCGAACTAATGTCTGTTTGCTTCTATGCTCTTGCCGGAATTAATCGTATCAGAAAAACTGCAAATGAAGCATCACTCAAATACTTTCTGCTCGGCGCATTTGCAACTGGTTTTGTTGTATACGGCATTGCACTTATTTATGGTACTGTAGAATCAACTTCAATTGATTTGATTACTGCAAAGTTTTCATTGCTTAGCGGTAACTTACTTTTTATTGCAGGATTGCTGTTATTCTTAATTGGATTTTCATTCAAAATTGCTGCTTTTCCATTTCATATGTGGGTGCCGGATGTTTACCAGGGAGCGCCAACTACTATTGCGGGATTATTTTCAACCGGCGGTAAAGCCGCTGCTTTCAGCGCAATAATTATTACACTGGGTGCAATCTTTACACTAGAAAATATCTCAAACACATTTGAACCTTATCTTTCTGTAATTGCAGTTTTATCAATGCTGTTTGGCAGCATTGTAGCAATCGCCCAGGAAGATATAAAAAGAATGCTGGCGTACTCTTCAATCGCTCATGCCGGCTATATTATTATTGGTTTAGCTGCAGGAAATTCTGAGGGCATATCAGGAATTATTTTTTATCTTGCTGCATACACCTTTATGAATCTGGGCGCATTTGGAATTGTAGCGTTGCTTGAAGGAAAGGATGAAACTAATCTTTCAATTAATTCCTATTCAGGATTATCTTCACGATCACCGCTTTTAGCAGCGCTTCTCTCACTGTGTATGTTTTCACTTGCGGGCATTCCGCCGTTTGCAGGATTCTTTGGCAAATACTACATCTTCATTGCTGCAATTAAAGCTGATCTAACATGGCTTGCAATTATTGGTGTTATTTCAAGCGCAATTAGTGTTTATTTTTATTTAAGAATTGTTGTCCTCATGTATTTCAGGGATTCTGCCGGTGAAGTTTATCTTGAAAAAAGCAATTCCGGATTGTTTGCTGTCATCATATCTGTTCTGCTTGTAATTGTGATGGGGATTGCACCAGGTTCTGTAATAAATCTTATTGCTTCTTTCTTATAATAAGTATTACTGAATTTAACTTCTTATAAACTGCATCTGGTTTTGGAGATCAGATGCAGTACAGATTATCATCTCTGCTTTTTCTATTTTTACAGTAATGTTAATATTAATTTATTCTGTATGATTCCATTATTTTCACCTCAGCAAATTCGGGAGATAGATTTCTACGCAATAAATAAACTGGAAATTCCTTCTATCATATTAATGGAAAATGCCGCGTTAGAGATTTTTAATATCTCCATCTCCAGATTCAGTTCAATTAATAAACCTTTTAATCATGCAGGATTTATCTGCGGAAAAGGAAATAACGGCGGAGATGGTTTCGCTGCTGCAAGACATTTTTCAAATAATGGATTTAAAACCACTATAATTTATTTGGGTGCTGAAGAAGAATTATCAGAAGATGCATTAATTAATTTTAGAATTCTTACTCAAATCTCTAAAGAAAATAAGAATATTTTTTTGAAAAAGTTTTCAGGCATAAAAGATCTTAAATATCTAAAGGATTGTGATGTAATTTTTGATGCAATGCTGGGAAGCGGTACAAAAGGAGAGCTGAGAGAACCGTACAAAAAGATCGTTGCTGAATTGAACAAGTTTAATTCATATAAAATTGCTATTGATATTCCAACAGGATTAAACCCGGATACCGGTTATTCAAAAGAAATATTTAATGCAGATTTAACCATAACTCTTGCTGAATTTAAAAAAGGTTTGTTCATTGAATCGGGTTATTCAAACGCGGGAGAAATATTAAAGGGAAGCATTGGTGTAAGCAATTTACTATTTGATAAATTTGAAGTTGAAGATTATTTAATTGAACCTGAAGATGTTTTTAGCTTCTTACCGCAAAAACAAAAAAACATCCATAAATATTCAGCAGGAAAAGTATTTACAATTGCCGGTTCTGCAAAACTGCCCGGTGCAGCTGCTCTAACTTCATCAGCGGTTTTAAAAGCAGGTGCCGGCTCATCAATTCTCGCTGTTCCACAATCATCAAGAAGATTAATCAAAAAGGCAGCAACTGAAATAATTATCGAAACGTATGATGATGATCAACGAGGATATTTATCTTCAGAAAATATTGAAGAAATTTCAAAACGAATTAAATGGGCAGATGCAGTTTCAATCGGCCCTGGTTTGGGAAGGGAAGAAGATACAATTTATGCTGTATTGCAAATTATCAGGGAACACAACTATAATAATATTGTAATAGATGCTGATGCTGTTTTTGCACTTGGTAATAATCATTATAAAAATTTGGATTTAACAAACGCAATACTTACGCCGCACCACGGAGAATTTTCTAATCTTATTGGAATTGAAACATCAGAATTAAAAAGAGACATTTTGAGGTATGGAAAAGATTTTTCAACTGCTACAGGAAGTTTCCTGGTTTTAAAAGGTGCACCAACAATAATTTTTAACCCGCAGGGTGAAGCTTTCATAAACACAACCGGAAATCCCGGTATGGCTAAATTCGGAACAGGAGATGTTCTTTCTGGGATTCTGGCTGCATTCATAGCTCAAAATAAAAAAATTGAGGAAGCAATTATTTGCGGTGTTTATCTGCACAGCCTTGCAGCTGATTTGTTATTAAAAGATTTCACTGAATACTCTTACACTGCATCTGATATACTGAAAAAACTTCCTTCGGCAATTAAATTTTTAAGGAATTCATTTGATAAATAAAATTATTAATAATAAAAGATACGTCTACTTTTATTTAACTGTTTACTGGATAATTCTTTTTGCTGCAACTTCAATTCCTTCTGATCATGTTCCATCATTAGGAGTGAGTGATAAGTTTAAACATTTTGGTGCATATGCAGTTTTAGCTTCGCTTGTTTATGCTGCACTTTTTATTCAGAATAGATACAAAATTTTCAAACAAAAGCCGGCTTTGTTTACAATTATTATTACAGCATTGTACGGTGCACTTGATGAAATTCATCAATCTTTTATTCCCGGCAGAAGCTGTGAATTAATGGATTGGGTTGCCGATGTTATTGGAATTTTACTTGCTGTAATAATCATAAAGTATTTTATTTTCGGAAAATGGAAAATAAATTTTGCGCTTAAAAACTCAGCAAAGGAACATTAATTACTGTTTTTGAGTAAGAAAATTAAATTGACAAATCCTGCTTCATTTATTAATTTGCCGGACAATTTACTGGCGGAATAGGAGGATATAAATGGCACTTAAAAAGAATCCGAAGGCGGATTTGAGAAGATTATACAAGAGGATATTTGAAGTTAGTTTAATCGCTTCATTAGTGTTTTTGATCATCGCCTTCAAATTTTTTCCTGATATAGAAACTAAAGAAGCTATTGTGGAGGGACCTCAGGAATTATTTAATGTAGAGGATATTCAACAAACTAAACAAGAAAACAGACCGCCGCCCCCGCCAAAACCGCCAATTCCAATTGAAGCTCCTTCGGATGATGTGCTCGAAGATATAGAAATTGGTGATACTGAAATTGATTTAAGTGAACAAATGGAAGCACCGCCTCCTCCGCCAAAAGAAGAAAAGAAGGTTGAAGAAGAGCCTCAATACTTTGTTGCTGTTGAAGAAATGCCGGAGCCAATCGGCGGTATTCAGGCAATTCAAAGCAAAATAGTATATCCGGAAATTGCTAAAAGAGCAGGAGTTGAAGGGAAAGTTTATGTGCTCGCTTTTGTTAATGAACAGGGTGATGTAACAAAAGTTGAAATAATAAGAGGATTAGGTGCAGGTCTTGATGAAGCCGCTCTAAATGCTGTTAAGCAGACCAAATTTAAACCTGGTAAACAAAGAGGAAAACCTGTAAAAGTTCAGGTTTCAATTCCAATTGTATTTAAGCTTCAATAAGAACAAATAATTTGTAATCTAATGAGCGCCTTCCGGGGCGCTTTTTTTATTTTCAGGCATAACTAACTTTATTGCAGCACTTTTTTCATTTCACTAACTTTGGAATAATTTATTACTAAAATCCTTTTTGATCTTTAAAAATAACAGGATCCAAAAAAGGTTACTTCCTGCAGGAAAATTCATGCCCCTGAAAAGCAAAAAAAATTCAAATATTAACAAATTTCTACCATATTTTATCCTAATTCTTTTTCTTGATTTACTCTTTCTTTATTATTTAAAATATTTTAATCAGCACCTTTCACTTAAAGATTTTAATCTATTTAACATCGGCAATATTCTTAATCTCATTTTTGCACTTACTGCTTGCCTTGGGGTTGTGATTTATATCTACAAAAAGAAAAGTCCCGGATTACCTGCTCTTCTTTCATTCATACTTATACTAAATGTAGTTCTTGTTTTAGCGGCGGTAAGTATTTTTATAGTGCTTCCGTTTGAAAACTTATATTTATTTGCACGGCCGTTTAATTATGTTTTAACCGGCTTTTTATTTCTGCTTTATCAAATTGTGCAGTTTATTTTTATTTCTTTTTTGTGGATGAATATCTGGGGAGGCAGAAAATTAATAATCCTTAGAGCACTTGTAAATTCATTAATTCTCATTCTCATCTCATTCCTTTTTGCATTTTTATATATGAGCGGCAAACCTGATGCTGGCTCACTTCAAAACAATACAAATGGAAAGGGAAATATTGCTGTGGTGCTTGGTGCCGCAGTGTGGAGTAATAATGAACCGAGTCCAAGTCTTGCATCAAGAACTGAAAAAGCTGCTGAACTTTTTCATAAAGGAATTGTTGAAATGGTTCAGCTTACAGGCAGCAATGCACCGGGTGAGCTGAGCGAAGCCGAGGTTGCTTATAATTATATTAAGAAAAGAAATGTAGATACAACACATATTCTTATTGAAAAAAATACTACATCTACAGCGGAGCAGATTGAGTTTATCAAAAATAATCTTATGAACAAAAGAGAAATAAATAAGGTTCTTATAGTTTCTGATTCTTATCATCTTACAAGAATAAAAGAAATCTGCAAGTTTTATGATGTTGATGCACGCGTTATTTCCTCTGATCTTAGCCTTAGTTTTGAGAATAAAATTTATTATAAAATCCGTGAAAGCGTGGCGCTTGTTCTTTTTTGGTTTTTTGCGCTTTAATTTTGTAATAGTTATTAATTTTTTAGTAGATTAAAAATCACTTTTTGAAAAAATGTTCTTAATTATCAGCAGAGAAGTTTAAATGTCTCAAATGTTCAAACGCAGGGTTGTAAGAGAAAAAGTTCTTCAGATTCTTTATGCTTATGAAATGAATAGGGATGCGCTGGAGACACTTATTGGCGGAATTTTGCAGGATGTTCCTGATAAAGCAGACCGTGATTTTGCTAATGATCTTGTTAACAGAGTTATCATCCATAAAAATGAAATTGATCTTAAAATTAAAGAGCGTGTTGATAACTGGGAAATGAACCGTATTGCATTAATTGATAAAATACTTTTAAGAATGGGATTATGTGAAATTTTTTATTTCCCGGATATTCCTCCCAAAGTTTCAATTAATGAATCAATTGAAATAGCAAAAGTATACAGCACATCGGGAAGCGGAAAATTTATAAATGGAATTCTTGATGCTGTTCTTTCTGATTTGAAGAAGAGCGGCAAGCTGAACAAATCCGGGCGCGGGCTTGTTGAAGAGACTATTATAAAATCATCTCCCAAAAAATAATCAGGATAATTTTACTTGACAGATCAAAAAATTATTTTCTCCAATTTCAATTTATTGAAATGCCGGATAAATATTTCTTTTTATAAATAACACATTGTTACTGCTGTATGAAAGAAAAGAAAAAAATATTTATCTGGACTCTCTTTGATTTTGCCAACACTTCATTCTCAATTGTTGTTGTTACTTTCCTCTACGCTGTTTATTTCAAAAAAACGGTTGCAGCAGGTGAACCTGTTGGAGATTTGTATTGGAGTATAGCAACAAGTGTTGCAATGATTATCACCGCAATTATTTCACCGGTGCTTGGTGCAATTGCTGATTTTTCTGCAGGCAAAAAAAGATTTTTACTTTTCTTCACAATCTTATGCATTACAGCAACTTCATGTTTATACTTTATTGGCGCCGGAAATATTTTCTGGGGTATAACAATTTTTGTTCTTGCAAATATTGGTTTTGAAGCAGGGCTTGTTTTTTATGATGCTTTTCTTCCTGAAATTACTTCACCAAAAAATTATGGAAGAGTGAGCGGATATGGATTTGGAATGGGTTATCTCGGCTCGCTTGCAACACTTGGAATTGTATTTCCATTTATCCAAAACGATCTTATAAAAGAAACATTCCCGCTCTCAGCATTATTTTTTTTGGTATTCTCCCTTCCACTTTTTTTCTTTTTACATGATACACGAAAGAATGTTCAAACTTCAGGCAATTATATTTCAATTGGTTTAAACAGAGTCTGGACAACACTCACACATCTTAAATATTATAAAAATCTTGCACTGTTTCTGGTTGCATACTTCTTTTACATTGAAGGAGTAAACACAGTAATATTTTTTGCAGGAAATTACGCAAGCACAACGCTTGGATTCAGTGACAGCGAGCTGCTGATTTTCTTTTTAACAGTTCAAACTACAGCTATCGTTGGTTCAATTTTATTGGGAATAATTGCAGACTCCATTGGACAAAAGAAAACGATTGTAATAACCCTTATAATGTGGCTTATCACTGTGGTGCTTGCTTACTTTGTTGATGATAAAACCGGATTTTACATTGTTGGATTACTCGCTGGTTCCGCAATGGGTTCAAGTCAATCAACAAGCAGAAGCCTTATGTCTAAGTTAACTCCACCGGAAAAGAAAACAGAATTTTTCGGTTTCTATTCTTTCTTCGGAAAAAGCTCTGCAGTAGTTGGTCCGCTTGTATTTGGTTTGGTAAGTTATCTAAGCGGAAGCCAGAGAATGGCAATTATTTCAGTTACATTCTTTTTTATTGTAGGATTATTAATTCTTACTAAGGTAAAAGATCCTGAAATAATAAATCAGGAAACTTTGAACTCATAAATAGGTTTACCTTTCATCTTTTCTTCATTCCATATAAAGCTGTTTGATTTAATTTCGGATCTGTGAATACATTCAGAGTAGCCGCAGTATTTGCAAAGTTCAGGTCTGCAGTAATCAAAATGAATTTTTAACTGTGCATTTGGGAATGATTCTTTTAACGAATCACTTATCCTGTTTTCTTCCTGATGTGAATGCTGAATCGTAAAATAAAATGGGCAAATCAAATGAAAATCTACAAATATTCTATCGCCGCTCCGCCAGAATCTTAACTCATGAATATCAATCCAAAAATCCTTTTTAATTGCCGCCAGTCTTCCCGCAATTTCTTTCATAAGTTCGGGATTATTTTCATTCATCAATCCACCGATTGAATCACGCATTAATTTTGATCCGGTAAATAAAATATTTAATGCAACTGCTATTGCAAAAAGAGGATCGAGAATTTTAAAATCTGTAATCAGAACTAAAATAATTCCTACAATTACACCAATGCTTGTATAAGAATCAGTAAGTACATGTTTACCGTCTGCTATCAACGTTAAGGAATTTGTTTTCTTTCCCATTCTTATTAAATAAAAACCAAGAAAGAGATTAACTGTGCCTGCAGCAGTAATAATAAGTACACCTATATCAAGCTGCTTTAATTCAGGGCCTGTAATTATTGCTTGAATCGATTCATAAATTATGTAGAAAGCTGCAATAATGATTAACAAACCTTCTATACCTGCGGAGAAATATTCGATATTTCCATGGCCGTAAAGATGAGAATCATCTTCCGGTTTTGCACTTAGGTAAATACTGAATAAAGCCATTGATGTAGCAAGCACATGAACAATTGATTCAGCGGCATCTGAAAAAATGGCTGATGAACCTGTGAGAAGATAAGCCCCTGTTTTTGCTGCAAGCATTCCCAGACCAATAAATAAGGAGATCAACGCAGCTTTTCTTTTTAATTTAAATGTGCTGTCCATATCTAATCCAAACTGTGTGTTAAAGATATAGATTCAATCAACAAATTGAAATCACTCACTTCCCCAAAGAATCTAAAACTTACCATCTGTAATCTTCATCAGGAATTATTAAATTTAACGAAGTTTTATTAACAAATTTTTATTGAAAAATTTTATGGCTATAATTCATCCAACTTCCGTTGTAAGCAGTAAAGCAGAAATTGCAGATGATGTTGAGATCGGACCATTCTGTTATGTTGAAGATGATGTAGTAATTGGAAACGGTACAAAACTTTATAATCATGTTTCTATTTACAACGGTGCCCGCATTGGAAAAAATAACAGGATTTTTCCGGGCGCTGGAGTTTCTGCAATTCCGCAGGATTTGAAATTCAGCGGAGAGTATACAGAAGTTGAAATTGGAGATAATAACACGATAAGAGAATGTGTAACAATTCACCGGGCTACAATTCATGCAGGAAAAACAGTTGTTGGTAACAACTGCCTGCTGATGGCTTATTCTCATGTTGCACATGATTGTTCACTCGGTGATAATTGCATCATTGCCAATTCTGTTGCGCTTGCCGGGCATGTTCACCTGGAGGATTTTGCAATCCTCGGCGGTTTAACTGGTGTTCATCAGTTTGTTAAAATTGGCAGACATTGCATGATAGGTGCACATTCTATGGTTGTTAAAGATGTTCCGCCTTATAGTTTGTATTCAGGCAATCCGCTTGAGTTTGAGGGATTGAATGTGAAAGGATTAAGAAGAAGAGATTTTTCAGATGATGCAATTAACTCATTAAAGTCTGCGTACAATTTTATTTTTAAATCAGGTTTGAATGTCTCACAAGCGGTTGAAAAAATTAAAACAGAACTTCAGCAGACGCCGGAAATAATTAATTTAATTAATTTTATTGCAGCAAGTTCAAGAGGAATTTCAAAATAAAGTTTGTTCTTCATTTTATTTTTATTTCTTTTCGTTGTTTTTTAGAAAATTCAATACGAGGAAAAAATGGAGCTGGGTTTAAAAGGAAAAACTGCTTTGGTTACCGCATCTAGCAAGGGAATTGGCAGAGCAATTGCTGAAGCATTTGCATCAGAGGGTGTGCAGGTTGCAATCTGTTCAAGAACAAAATCTGATTTGCTTAATACTGCTTCAGAAATTAATAAGAAATACGGCTTTGAGCCATTCTGGTGCATCTGTGATATAAGTAAGCAAAAAGATATTGAAACAACTGTAGATGAAGTTAAAAAACAATTTGGGAGAATTGATATTCTTGTGAACAACTGCGGCGGTCCGGCTGCAGGATTGTTCCGTGAACTTGAAGATAAAAGCTGGCAGAGCGCGTTTGAACAGGTTTTGTTGAGTGTTGTAAGATTTTGTAATCTTGTTGTTCCTGATATGATTTATCATGAATGGGGAAGAGTAATAAATATTACATCAATTTCTGTTAAACAGCCGCTTGAAAACCTGATGCTGTCAAATTCTCTTCGCAGCGGAGTTGTTGGATTTGCCAAATCACTTTCTAATGAAGTTGCAAGGTTTAACGTAACTGTGAACAATGTTGCTCCGGGTTATACTCTTACCAACAGACTTTATGATCTTGCGGTTCATAAAGCTAAAAGCACAGGGCAATCTCATGAAGAAATTTTAGCCGATATGGCAAAACAAATTCCCATTAACAGACTTGCAAAGCCGGAAGAAATTGCTTCAGGAGTTTTGTTTCTTGCATCAAAACAAGCAAGCTATATTACAGGAAATACTATTCAAATTGATGGCGGATATATTAAAGGTCTTCTTTAATCTTAAAAGAAAAAGATTTTGATTCCCAATTGTATAAGCTGCCTGGTTATAAAAACGAATGATTAAACAAATTGAACTCGTTATTCCGCCTGAATTCATTAATGATAAAAATTATCTGTACGAACAAGCCGCAATAAAAACAGGAAAAAATCCCGCAGAAATAAAATCTGTAGTGCCTGTACGAAGATCAATTGATGCACGAAGCTCAACTCCAGTTTATCGTGTATTATCAAATATTTTTATAAATGAACTACCGCCTGAAATTTCAACAGAAATAAATTGCAAGCATGTAAAAGGAAATAAAAAAGTAATTATTATCGGCTGCGGTCCGGGAGGAATGTTTGCCGCACTTCATTTAATTGAACTTGGAATAAAGCCTGTAATTTTTGAACGGGGAAAAGATGTTCAGTCAAGACGAAGAGATTTAAGAGCTATACAGCAGTTTCATACTGTTAATCCTGATTCAAATTATTGTTTTGGTGAAGGTGGAGCCGGAACTTACAGTGATGGCAAACTTTATACGCGTTCAACCAAAAGAGGTGATGTAAAAAAAATGCTGAACATATTAGTTCAGCATGGTGCACACGAAGATATTTTGATTGATGCTCATCCGCATATCGGTTCAAATAAGCTTCCGCAGGTGGTGAAGAAAATCCGCGAGACAATTTTAAACTGCGGCGGTGAGATTCATTTTAACTCTCATGTTACAGATTTAATTATTGAAAAAAATATTATTAAAGGAGTAGTTGTAAACGAGTCCGAAGATTTTACTGCTGATGCAGTTATACTTGCGGCAGGTCATTCTTCCCGCGATATATTTTTTCTCCTTCATAAAAAAAATATAAAGATTGAACCAAAACCTATTGCAATGGGAGTGAGGATTGAGCATCCTCAATCTTTAATAAACGAAATTCAGTATCATACAAAAGGAAAAAATATTAATCTTCCTGCAGCAAGTTATTCTGCTGCATGTGAAGTTGGGGAAAGGGGAGTTTACACTTTCTGCATGTGTCCGGGTGGAATAATTGTTCCGGCCGCAACTGCTCAGGAAGAAATAGTAGTTAACGGCATGTCTCTTTCAAAAAGAGATTCTCCTTTTGCAAATTCAGGATTTGTTGTTTCTGTTTCAGGGAATGATTGGAAAAAATATGAAAATGAATTTCCATTCGGCGGATTAAAACTCCAAATGGAATTAGAAAGATTATCCTTTCAGCTTGCAAATAAAAGCCAAAGTGCACCTGCACAGCGTGTTACAGATTTTGTAAATAAAAAAATTTCACAATCACTTCCCGCAGCATCATATATTCCCGGATTAACATCTGCACCTTTGCATGAAGCTTTGCCTGAGTTTATAAGAGATTCACTTCAAAAAGCATTGCTTATTATTGATAAAAAGATGAAAGGATATTTTACTGAAGAAGCACAGATTCTTGCAGCAGAAAGCCGTACAAGTTCGCCAATCAGAATTCCACGGGATAAGGAAACACTAATGCATGTTTCAGTTGAGGGATTATTTCCATGCGGAGAAGGTGCTGGTTATGCTGGTGGAATTATTTCTGCCGCAATTGATGGTGAGAATTGTGCAGCCGCTGCAGTTAAATATATCCTGAAATAATTATTGAGTGAAGGATGAAGTGGTTAAACGTTAATACCAGATAAAATGATAATCGAAGTTACCAAAAGTTTGTGAAACTATTTTATCAATGCAAGTTTTATACTTTTTTGTATTTTTTTGCCAGAGACAAGTGATTCTGCTGTTAATTTTGCATAATAAATACCGGATGAATTTTCCGCTCCATTCCAGGTAATATTATATTTTCCTGCTGATTGAACCGCATCCAGAATTTTTTCAATTATACTGCCGGTAAGATTTATTATTTCGATTTTTATCTTACTTTTTTCAGGAAGAATATACTGCAATGTTGTTTCCGGGTTGAAAGGATTAGGATAATTAGGAAGAAGCTGATAATCATTTAAATTAATATCATCTTCAACTTCTGAAACGGTTGATTTAAAACGATATATCTTACCATCAAAAGAGCAAAGATAAAGCTCATTGTTTTCATCAACTCCAAATGATGAAATTCCGGCTTGCGCAGTTGCAAGCTGCTCAACAATCGGTAAATCCGGATTTATACCGTAGTATCCCAACGACCAGATTCTTCTTGAAATATAATCAGCAAAAATATATCTGCCTTTTAATTCAGGTACAGCAGTTCCTTCATAAACATAACCCCCGGTAATTGAGCCGCCGCCTTGTGAATTATGAGCGTACTCATGAATAGGTAAAATCAATCCAGAAGTATCACAATTACTTGAAGGATTGTAACAGTGAGTTCCTTCCATTATCCGCCATCCATAATTACCGCCGATTGTAATTGTATCAATTTCTTCCCAATCTCCCTGCCCAACATCCCCGCACCACAATTTACCGGTGCTGTCAAAACTAAATCTCCATGGATTACGCAAACCATAAGCAAAAATTTCAGGCAGTGCTGATGAATCGTTAATGAAAGGATTATCAGGCGGGATTCCATAATTTATATTTCCGGATGTTGTATCTACATTAATCCTTAGAATTTTTCCGAGGAACGATTGAAGATTCTGTGCATTGTTCTGTGGATCACCAAATGAACCGCCATCACCAAGTGCAATATACAAGCAGCCGTCAGGTCCAAACGCAATTTGTCCGCCGTTATGATTTGAATATGGCTGATTGATCGTCATTAAAATTACTTCGCTGTTTTTATCCGCTGAATCAGGATTATCAGTAACTTTGTATCTTGCAACAATTGTTTGTCTCGGATTATTTTTTGTATAGTTAACATAAAAATATCCGTTCTCAGTATACTGCGGATGGAAAGCCAAACCAAGTAATCCCATTTCACCACCATCAGTAACTTTATCAGTAATATCAAGAAAAACTTTTGAAGCAGATATTGATGAATTATTTTTGAACACTATTATTCTGCCTGCCTGCTCAACCACAAAAATACGGTTTGTAGCATCCCCTGAATTTTGAAGATCAACTGGATTAGTAAATCTTAATGAAGGAAAAGCTTCTTCAAGTTCAAACTGGCTGAATGATATACCATTCCACACAATAAATAAAAAAATTATCTGTAAATACTTACACATTTTTCTTCCTGGCAGAACGCACCACAGTTTTACGTGATGAATCTGATTTGCTGGATTTCTTAGCAGCAGCGAGTTTTTTTAATTCTTCAACCTGGTATTTTGAATCTGCAGATAATGATTTTAGTCTCTCAAAAAACTCAACATCTTTTGTTAGTTGAGTTGCAAATGCTGAAATATTTTTTTTCAATTTATCTGATTCTTTTAACTCAACTGCCTGTTTTGCTGTTCTTTTTCTTTTCTGTTCAATCGAATCCTTCAATACGAGATACCTGATAGCATCTTCAATAATTTCAAGGCTGCAAATCCAATCTATTAAATTTTCAAAATTTTCTTTGTGATAGTAGATTATGCCGTTGTGTTCATTAACGCGGAGGTAATTATCGTTTTCATTTAATTTAAATATAATGTTCGTTAGAAATTCAGCACGTAAAATTTTCTTTGGTTTGGGTGATGCTGATTTCTTTGTTTTGATTGATTCATCTGGGAATTCGGATTTTAAATTCACTCTTTCTGAATTATAAAGTTCATCATCAGCAGTTAATATTTTTAACAAGTTAATCTCTTCTTTGATATTATGTTCTTTGTGGCCGAACCCCTTAAGATTTTCAAAAAGAATATTTTCAAGATGAAGATGATCTACCATATTTAGATTTTTTTGATCATCGGATGTATTCATTACCGAAAAAGTATTTTTAAGCACCAATAGCGGAAAGAAAAGTTCACGTTTTTCTTTTCCATTGTTAAAGGTTCCAATTTTTGATTCGGCATTAGTGTACCATTTAGATTTTCTTTTTCTCAAACTCTGTTTACGCATAAGAGAAGAAAATTCTCTAATTGCATTCATTTCATCCTTAATTTTACTTATGGCAATTTCTTTATTAACCGGAACAGGAATAACAGAATTTATCTCATCTATGAAATCTTCAGCGGAATTAATTATTTCTTCAAATGATTTCTGATCAGTCT
Source organism: Ignavibacteriales bacterium (assembly GCA_044507695.1). Classification (GTDB taxonomy): domain Bacteria; phylum Bacteroidota; class Ignavibacteria; order Ignavibacteriales; family Ignavibacteriaceae; genus JBIQJD01. The sequence continues at coordinate 331,427 of JBIQJD010000001.1, forward strand.
CATTACCGGAAGCAGGGAAGCAGTATGATTCAAATTTTTTAAAATGATCAATTGATAACAGATTTCTCAAAGATTGATGAACCATATTAAATTGTAGTTCTTCTTTCAACCTTTCTATTGATTTTACTCCGCGGCCGTATAGACTTTGAGATATCTGTCTGTAGACTCCGGTTGTATCAAATATTTCTCTAAACTCCATAAAAATTTTATATTCATAACCTTGCAGGGGAACATAAAAACCAAAATCATGAATATCTTTGCCGCTTGAAATGTACTCCAGTTTTGTGCGGTGATCTTTATAAATATAGAAGAATAGGTTATCATTCCTTATCCCGAGAGCATCTGCAATTTTTTTAGTAATTAAATTACCTGATTGGTAAGTTTTCTGTACTGAATAATTAATTGTTCCTGCACATTCCTCATAAGAATTATTATAAATAACTAAAGCTTTTTCATCTCCAGTTTTGTTGCTGTAAGCAAAAACATTTTCATTAACGTTACCGTTGTTATCAATAAAATCATACATTTCAAAATTCTTTACCTGGCTGAATAAATATCTTTTTGCAGCGAGCGGAAAAATTTCAGCCTCATGCCTGTGAACAAGATTCTCATCAATGAATTCATCATAATAAGCACGTTTATATTCCATTCCATACTTTTCAGAAAATCCTTCGATTTGGCCGTGGGCAAACATTGGTAATCCGGGCATAGTAATCATCAGAACACAAACGCCAAAATATTTATCACCTTTTCCAAATTGATTAACTGCTGTTTCTTCATCGGGATTGCTCATAAAATTTACATACCGTTTCAGGATTTCAGGATTAAATTCAAGAGTGTTTTTTACAAGCTCTCTATACTTTGCATTTTCTTCCTTCATCATCATATGCATGAATGCGCTGTTATAAACTCTGTGCATGCCAAGAGTGCGCACAAAATAACTTTCCATAAGCCAGAATGCTTCAGCAAGCAGTAATGTTTGAGGCATTTCAGAATTGATCCTATCAACTACTTCTCTCCAGAATTCAACAGGCATCGCATCATCAAATGCAGAACGTGTCATTGCATAATCTGATCTTGAAGGAACAGCGCCTCCGGTTCCGGGCTGCGGAAACCATAAACGCTGATAATGTTTTTTTGCAAGTGTCATCGCTGCATCAAATCGTATGATTGGTGTTTTGCGTGCAACATGCAATATAGTTTGGATGAGAGATTCACGTACTTCCGGTTTTAACAAATTTAATTGAGCAGTATCATTCCACGGCATGTGAGTTCCATCGTTGCCGTGATAAATATATTTTATATCTCCTGTATATGCATCTCTCCGCTGAAATACAACAGCGGCATCGGTGTGGTTGTAATATTTATCTTCAATCCGGATTTCAACCCTTGGATCATCAGATAAATTCGGTCCGTTAAAAGTATATCCCGGATAAGGCGGAACATCCGTCTGAATAAAATAATCAGGTTTTTCAACAACCCATTTTGAATAAATGCCTGTGTGGTTAGGTACCATATCACTTGATAATCTTATTCCTCTTTGCCAGCATCTTTCTTTAAGATTTTGAAAAGCTTCCTCACCTCCAATTTCATTTGCCACCACATAATCATACAATGAATAAGCGGATGAAACAGCATCAGGATTGCCAGTGTAGTGTTTTATTTTTTTTGATGCGCTGCTTCTTTCCCAAATTCCAATCAGCCAGAGTGCGGTAAAATTCCATCGTGCAAGATTATCAAGCTCTTCATCGGGAATATCGAAAAGAGTTTTTATCTCACGTTGATATTTTTTAGAAAGCTGATCGAGCCAGACAAATGTATTCTTAGCAATCATCACAACTTTTGGCATCCAGTCAATATCTTCGGTGAACTGCTCTGTTTCTGCATAATAAAACTGAGATTCTTCCGGAGTTAATTGCTCACCGGCAGCAATTTTAGCTTTTATTGATTCAAAAAATTCAGCATCAAACTTATAAACAGGAACCGGCGGTGTTGATTTTTCACCTCCGCCGTGATGAATAAATAATTTATAATCTTCATGAAGAAGATCTTTGCTGCTCAAAAGTCTATCATAAAATTTTATATAAATGAACACGCCCCATTTTTCCCGCAGATAATCAAGTTGTGCTTCAAGATTATATGGATTATTCTTAATGGGTTCTCTGAGGAATTGTGTTAACGGCAGATTATCCGGGCCAAATGGTTTTTCTGTAATAAAGAATTTTTCCGCTGCATCAATAAGATTTAAGTACGCAGTAGTATCAATCAAAGGTTTGTCAGAATATAATTCTTCAAGTGAAACTGAAGCAGGGTTATTATTTTCCAGATGAAGGATAATCAATTCTTCAAGAATAATTTCTGTATTTGGTTTGTTTCCGGTGTTCCCGTTTAAATATTCTTCAGGAGTAATAATGCCGCGGAAAACATCTCCTGGAGGAAATTGATTAATGTATCCGATCAGAATTTTTTGAAGATCATTTTCACCGATAGAATTTTTTATATTATTTACAGCACGGGAGAAAACATTAGGATTTTCATTTTCTTCATAATGTCTCATCATGTAATGATAGATTTCATGCAAAATGCCGAGTGCATTTATTTGTCCCGCTGTAACCTGCTGCATATCCTGCTCATCTTTTCTTATTGAATTTATCTTTTCAGCAAGTATGCGTGCCTGGTAAAAATTTGCAACAATCAAATCACCATTAATTGAAAAAAGAGATTCCTCAAATCCATATTTTTCTCTGGTAATTTTTGAAACATGAAAATCATATTTAATTCCGGATCGGTTAGGCCGGGTAATGAGCATTATTTCTCCTGCAAATGAAAAAACTTGGTGTAAATAATATACAAATGCAGAAATATAACAAATCTAATGGCAAAATTTGGTGGGTTAATACAATAGTTAATTGTCACTATACATTATGAAATGCAATTGACGAACCAACCCAGGTTTGGTTTTTATTGAAATTTACTCCCATCATTTTACCTTTACTTAAACGGACGAGATTGTTTACAAGTAAAGGTTTAGCATCCCATAAAAACATCATGCGGATTTCAGCTTTGGCAAAGCCTTCCGGAGTTTTTAGTACAGGAGCGTATTCAATTTTTTTCTGTAAAATGTATGATGATTTATCCTGAACTTCATTCAGCATATCAGGAGTAACATCAACTTCAACTCCGCTGCCTGCAAATGAATACAATGGTTTTAAAACATAATTTTGAGGATCATCCGGATAACCATTTATATCATTTAAATAAAAACAATCAGGAACATAACTTCCGTTTAAAAGAGGGAGGGAGTGCTTACTTATTTTGAAAAACCAGTTTGGATGGCCTGCCCATTCAACATCAAGTTCATCGGTTAATTTAAAATCAGTTTTTATTTCTTTCTTGAATAACTCATCAAAAATTATCCTGTTGTAAATTCTATTGATCTGAATTTCTTTATTGCCAATTTTGTAAAAAAGTTTTTTACCGGATTTTTTGATATCAGTTAATGAAACTGTTTTTATTCCCAGCAATTTTTCTGTACATGCAAAATCAATTCTTGTTTTTTGTTTCTCTGGTTCTATCTCAAGCAATATTACATTTTCGGGATCTTTATCTGCAACAATTATTTTCTTTAAAAGATTAACATACGCTGTATCATCAATCCCGCTGAAATAACTTTTATAATTTCCCGGAACGTTAAAAAACTCCTTAGAAATTTTGCCGAGAAAATATTGATAACCATATAGTGATGGAAATCCCTGCAGTTCAATCAATTTGGGAAAATAATTACCATTCTCATCATAGCTAACAGCAAAATCTATCTGGATAAAAAGCGGATGATCTGTTTCTCCCGGAACAAATAAATTTTGCGGAATTGCTGCTTTGGATTTTTGTTTGAAATCTTCCGTCTGTAATTGTACAGCAATTTCATGTGCCGCATTTTGAATTTCATTTGCAAATTCAGAAGTGAGAAACAATGGTGATTCTGCAACTCTGAAATCTGCCGGATATTGGCATATATTATTAATTGCCGATAAAAATGCGGAGTATTTTTCCTGCGTAAAATTTTTGTTGAATTGTTCTCTTAGTTCATGCTGCATAATTTTTTTAGATTAAAAATTTTCCATTCTGCATTATTTGGAAATCATCAAACCAGATATCAAAATCTCTTCCAACACAATCAATGTGAGTTGTTGAAGTCCAATCAGCGCCGGTATGTTCTGTGTAAGGATGACCGAAAGCAATATGGATACCAGGAATTTTTTCATCTTGTAAAATATTTCCAATCACTTCTTTAACTGCAGTATTTGTTCCGATAGCAAATTCTCCAACCCTGCTGCTGTTATCATCAGTCATCGTGTAAGCAGCAAATTCATCAAGCAGCTCTGAATTCAAACAGTGCATAGCTTTTATTCTGCTGTTAATAATTTCAATCTTTAAAGGAGTATTTTGTAAATCTCCGTACTTTCTGCAGAGATAATCTCCAACAACGCCATCAACTACAAAAATACCATTGAGATTAAGAGGTGATGTGAAAATTTCACCGCCGGGAAGATTGCCCCATTTATCCGGCGTAATTATTCCGCTGGTCTTAATCCATTTTATATCCGGAGAGAATTCAGCAACTATATCTGTTCCGGCAGCCGATATAGCTTTAATTATTTTCGTTTTTCTTGCAAGTTCAATTAATTGTTGAGAGTGCCTGTCAATTTCATTAAAATCAGCACGCATTCCTTGCATCATTATCTGCTTATTAATATTAACCATGTGCGCGTGCCTGATTTTATTTTTATTTATTACATCCGTCATCTGAATTCTTGCCTTTAATTCACCCGGCTGAGTCTGGCAGGCAAAAATACTCACATTAGATTTTTCAAGATAATTTAATATAATTTCCGGCATTTTTTTCAGAGGACGGTTTGCACAATCTTCAAGCAGAAAGATGCGGTATTCAGCTCCGGTTTTTTTAATTTCATTTATAAGAGAAGCGGCTATTTCAGCAGTGGATTCATCAGTAATTATTGTTACACGTTCTACTGATTTAATTTTAAGGCAGATGTTAACCGCATTAAAAGCTCCTGGTGAAAGTTCCTTATCAAATTCAATTTGAGTAAAATCCATATAGTATTTTTTCAGTTGGAGGTAAGTTTTTGCGGAGTTTCATCAATCTTCAAACCTCGTTTTGTTTCATCGATAATATAATCCACAACATCTTTTATATTGTAAGATTGTTCCCAAACTTCAAGCTGCCTGTCTGCGCCGGTTCCTTCTTCAAGGATTTTCTCAACATAATTAAGTTCATTTCTTGAACCAAGATCATCAACTACATCATCAACAAATTCAAGCAATTCTTTTACCAAATCTTTGAAATCGACTTCCTGCTGCTTTCCGAAATCAATCAACTTTCCGCCAATTCCAAATCTTGCAGCACGCCATTTGTTCTCAGCAATTAAAGCCCGCCTGTATAATCTGAATCCAAGATTCTGTTTAATCAATTTGTGAAGTTTTGCAACTACAGCCTGCATTAAAGCAGCAAGTGCAATTGTTTCATCAACGCGCATTGGAATATCACAAATCCGGAATTCCAGAGTTTCAAAATGTGGATGAAGCCGTATATCCCACCAGATTTTCTTGCCATTATCAATGCAGTTAGTTTTTATAAGAAGATTTACAAAATTATCATACTCTGCAAGTGAGTTGAAGTAATCAGGAATTCCTGTTCGCGGAAATCTATCAAAGACCTTGCTTCTGTAAGATTTAAATCCGGTGTTTCTGCCAAGCCAGAAAGGTGAATTTGTTGAAAGAGCAAAAATGTGCGGCAGGAAATATCTTGCAGCATTCATAATATGAATTCCGGTTTCGCGGTCATTGAGTCCAACATGAACATGCAATCCAAAAATTAAATTTGCTCTTGCAACCTGCTGCATATCAGAGATAATGGTCTTATATCTTGGATGTGAAGTTATTCTCTGATCTTTCCAGTGAGAAAACGGATGTGTTCCTGCTGCGGCAATACAGAGTCCTTTACTTTTTGCAAGTTTCGCCAGCTCGGTTCGTAATTTTGTAACCTGTTTTCGGGCATCGTGAACATCAATGCAGATGTCTGTTCCCATTTCAACAACTGATTGATGCATTTCAGGTTTTACGTTTTCGGCAAGAATTAATTTGCCGTCTTCCAGAATCTGATGAATGTGTGAGCGGAGTTCACGTGTTTCGGGATCAACAATCTGGAATTCTTCTTCAATGCCGAGTGTAAATAATTTTCCTGCCATTTTATTGCCTGCTTACTTAGTTGCTATTTATTTTCTAATGCTTTGTTGTTGGCAAATGAGGTAATAAAATTTCCCCAAGTTAAATTGTTCTGATTTGGTTTATGATTTTTAGCCCGTCTGATTGCCATATTTGAAGCAGCTTCAACTATCCATTCAAAATTTTCTTCTCCAACTGAATGAAGATCAGCATCGGGAGCGGGATTGCAAAAATCTATTGCATAAGGAACTCCATCACGCACTGCAAATTCCACAGTGTTAAAATCATAACCCAGTGCTTTATTTAAAGCGAGAACTCCATCTTTTACTTTCTCCAGTAATTTATTTTCTGCAGATTTTCCGCCGCGAACGTATCTTAAATGATGCGGCTGCCTCGGATCATACTGCATGATGTGAACATCTCTTCTATCCAAACAATAACATCTGAAATAATCTGTAAATATAATTTCTTCCTGAAGCATCATAACCAACTGCCCTGTTTCATTATAGGCTTTATAAAATTCTTCAGGATTATTAAGCTTGTAAACATTTTTCCATCCACCGCCGGCAAACGGTTTAAAGTATGCAGGAAATCCAACATAGTTAAAAATGCTTTCCCAATCCAAAGGATAAGCAAGATTCCTGAACGATTTTTCATTTGTATCAACGGGATGCTGATTTGAAGGAAGCAGAACGGTTTTTGGAACGGCTACTCCTATTTTTGTAGCAAGTGCGTTGTTAAAAAATTTTTCATCAGCACTCCACCAAAATGGATTGTTAATTACTGCTGTTCCGCTTATTGCTGCATTTTTCAGGTAACCCCGGTAGAAGGGAACATCCTGAGAGATTCTATCAATAATTACATCATAACCACTGTCTTCACCTTGAATTACTTTATCAATCTTTACGAACTCTGCAGTTATGCCGTCTTCATTTTTTGAGTTTACACGATCAATAAATGCCTGCGGAAAAGTATTTTCCTGGCCAAACAGAATACCAATTTTTTTCATGAAGTATACCTGATTATTTGATAAAAAAAATCGTTTTATTATCTGCAGTTAAAGAGGAAATTATATCTGAATAAAATAAAAATTTATGAATTCACTTTTGCAAGATAATCTTTAAACATTTCTTTCCAGTACGGCCAATCGTGTGCTGCCCCTTTTCTTATATCAAGCCAATGATCTATGTTTTTAGAATTCAGAATCTGGGATAGTCTTTTATTTTCATCGAGGCAAATATCATATTCACCGGTGCCAAGAATAATTCCCATCTGTCTGAATCGTTCAAGATACCATTCATCATTAAGGTTTGGGAGAAAATCAGGTGGATTATTGAAATAGCAGTTATCGTCATAATATCCCATAATGAACTGTTTGATATCAAATGCACCACTCATACTTATTAAATAACCGATTTTATCAGGGTGACGGAAAGCAAGGTTTGAAGCATGATATGCACCGAAGCTGCATCCAGCTACACCAACTCTCTCTGCACCTGTTTCGTATTTTGCAAATTCTATTACATCATGAAGAATCAGGTTCTCATAAGCTATGTGTGTCTTTACTCTGTCTGCGGGATGTATGGAATAATTGTACCAGCTCTCAGAATCAATTGCATCGGGACAATAAATTTTAATTTTCCCGGAATCAATTATATGCGCAACTGAATCTATCAATCCAAAATCCTTGTTTTCATAATAGTGAGCTTTTGAAGTAGGGAATAAGATTACCGGATAACCGCTGTGCCCGAAAACGAGCATTTTAAAATCGCGGCTTAAATGATCGGTGTACCATTGATGAAACTCTTCTTTCACAAATCTCCGGCTGAATTACCTTATTAAAATTTAAATATTCGGGATGATTTCAAATATAGAAAATTGCAGATTCATATCAATGAATGAAATAGTGTAAAATCATTTACAATTAATTTTAAGTTGATGAAAGAAGTTTTTATTTCCGGAGAAATTTAAGGAAGAAAAAACCGGCAGCATGATTACCACACTGCCGGTGAAAGTTTACTTCAGGAGTATAAATTTTCTGGATAATGTATATCCGCCTGAACTAAGCTGGTAGAAATAAACGCCGCTTGCCATTCCAATAGGAGAATATTGAAGCGTATGCATTCCGGAGCTTTTCCATTCATTCTCAAGCAGAGTAGCAACCTGTCTTCCATTAATATCAAATATTTTAAGTGAAACAACAGATTCTTTTGGCAAATAATACTTGATTATTGTTCCTGCATTAAACGGATTTGGATAATTCTGATAAAGGGTATACAAAGCAGGAGTTTCAGGATTTTCTTCCGGGGTCTCCCATAGTCCGCTTACATTTGCTATCCTGCGCATTCCTACATTATGAAAAACCGGTTCATCAATCACTGTTAAAATAGGACTTATATAATCAGCATAATTTGGAGCAGTTGCTTTAACCTGGTATTGTCCTGATGGAACATAAAAAGCAAAATAACCAGGAATCTTAATACCATCTTCTGTTAATGAATCAGTAACCTGCGGATTGACCTGACCGGTTTCTTCTGCGGGCCATCTCTCCCAAGATGCATCGCCGGTTCTCATCATTGCAACAACTTCAGCATTTTTTATCAATGATTCTTCAGGCGGAACCTGAGGCCATTCATATTCAGAACCGGCAATTTCAATATCATAAACATAACCGGCAGGATCAATTAAAATTTCATGGCATTTAACCCAAACTAATCCGCTGATTGGCGGGCTTCCATCTTCCGGATAATACATTGGGAGGCACCATATTTCAATTGTTGCACCGGCACCAAATCCTTTATGCACATATATAAAATCATGAGCAGTTACAAAGTCTTCTGCACCAGAACCTGAAACGGCATTGCCTTCATCAACTTCGTTAACTTCGGATACAGGAAGGATTTCCTCATATACATTTCCGCCTTCATAAATTACCAATTTTAAGCCGTGTTTCTCAAGATATTCCGGTAAATCACGTATGCCTCTTACTGCATTCTGCCGTTTATTAATTCTGAACTCAGTATTGGGCGTTGTTCCGGATGATCCGCCAAGAGCGCGTGGAAGAATATTAGAACCGCCGGAAGATATTATGAAGTTATCGAAATCAAATCCTATTGCATCAATCATCGTATCAACCTTTACAACCATTGGTTCCCAAAAATTGAATGAAGGTGAACTCTTTTCACCATTAAACTCTGCCTGAATGTATAGAAAATGTAAACCATCCTCATTTAAATTTGTAAGAGGAATTTCCCATCTTCTATCAGTGCCTGCAGTTGTACTTCCAACTTCCTCTGCTCCGCAAGATTGTAAATCACCAAAGCAGCCGTCTGCAGGTCCTTCATAAAGTGTTACTTTTGCACCTGCTCTTGCCAGTCCGCTGAATTTTGTTGAAGTTCCAATTATGATTGGATCATCTTTATCAGAAGATTTTACTGCCGGTGATAAAACCTTCGGCTGCAATAATGCTTTCACATTAAATGTAAGACTTACATGATTGCTTGAAAAATCTTTATCATAATCCGTAGCTGCATAAGTTATATTTTTAAATGTGCCTAATTCTGTTGGTAGAATTGTAACCTGAATATGGCCGAAATAAAATCTATCAACTGTGCCTAAATCCCAAGAAATAACTCTGCCATTAATTGATGTAGGTTCCGGAACTGCAGATACAAATTGACAATTCTCCGGAATGGTATCATAAATAACCGTGTTTGGAGCAGTAAAATTTGTAAGATTAAAAAAGTAGATATCAAAACTGAAGGGCACATTTTGTTCTGCTGCAAAAGTAAGAAAATCCATTTCCTCGAATGATGCCCAAACGAACATCACCAAATCTGGAATTGGTGCAGATACATTTAACTCCAGTACTGCAATATTATTATCGGGATTAGCCTCTGCAACAGCACCGGAAATATCGGCCGTTATTCTAATTGGTACACCAATAACTGCATTGGGATCTATAACGCAAATTATAAAAATAGTCCCGCCCTGATTCGCGGAGAGTGTACCTAATTGCCAAGAAAGCATTGAAGCAGTTTGTGAAGTTGGTTCAATAAAAGCATTTATAAATTGAAGCTCTGGTGGAAGCTCACAATTTACAACTACATCTGGTGCATCTGTTGTTCCCGTCCAGGAATATGATGCTATC
>JBIQJD010000022.1:0-38420 GCA_044507695.1 Ignavibacteriales bacterium
CAAAACCGAAAAACGTTCAGATAAATATGTATAACTATCACTATCCCCGGAAACCATATCCTGGACATAATGCTTATAGCGCCACATGGCAGACTGACAATATAAATTATGTAACAAATGAGTTGGCAAGAATTAATCAATTTGATGAAAATTTTGCCTTCTCAACACAAGCCGGAGCTTATTATAAGATAGACACAAATAATTGCACCATTGCGGATACCTTATTAACTATGCTCTCAAAAAAACAGTTACTATACCATGTAAATCTCGGCTTGCTATACGGAGCAAAAGAAATAAGACTTGACCCATATTTTTCTGTTTACCATTCTGTCTGCACTTCTGTTTTGTCAACAAATGGTTTAATAAATATTAGTGGAAATCCTACTTCATTGTGGTATACCTTCCGGGATACCATCTCTCCAAGATTAAGCGGAACATTTGGTCAAACATTAAAAGTATTAATTCAGCAATCACAACATCCGGCGCTTGATATTGCAGTAACATCTACTATAAGTCAGCAATTTGTAGACAAAATTGAATTTACTTCAGGCTCAGGTGATGGTATTATTGACCTTGGATTTTTTACTGATGAAGAAGATACAGATAAAAAATATTTTATGGCAATTAACCGCTACTACAGCAACAGGGAAAATTTAAAATTTTCTTTTCAAAACTTAAGCACATATAAAAACTGGGAAGTAACAGATTTAGTTGATACTATTAAAACAACTATTCTGGCAGATGTAAATAATAAAGGAGTAGTTTACGATACTATTTCACCAGGTGATGGACGATTATATAGTGTTCTGCCTGTTCTGATTTACGGCGGATCACTTAAATACAATGAAACATTGAATTCAGAAATTGATCTAAAAGAAGAGTTGATAGTTGAAGCAGGTGCCACATTAACAATAAATAATACTTACAATGTATATAAAAATATAACAGTAAAACCAGGCGGAAAATTAGTAGTTAATGCCGGAAAAAGAATGAATTTCTTAAATGGTTCGCGACTTATTATACAGGGAGAAATTGTTGCAAATGGAACCACAAACAATAAAATAATTTTTGATTTCATAGGCCAGGATGCTCAAAGATATAACGGTATTAGATTGGATTCTGCATCTACAGCCACACTTAAATATTGCGAAATAACAGATGCCTTTGTTGGTGTTTTAGTATCTAAAGCGGAACCGTATATAGAAAATTGCGAAATATTTTATTGCAACGATGGTTTGTATTTATATAAATCAGATTATCAGGTTACAATGTATACCGGCACAAAAATCTGGAATAATATTATTCATGATAATAGTAGTTCAGGAATTAATCTTTTAGAATCTTCTCCCCAGATTTCAGGGAATGAAATTTATAACAATCCTATAGGCATAAAATCAATTTCAGGAGGCGGTATATTTGGTGAATTAGGTGATCCTGGTGCAAATGATATCTATGATAATTCTATATCTGTTTATGGTAGTTATAGCGGCTTTGAACTTGGGACTGAATATCCTTCTGATTTTTTCGGCGGATATAATACCATCATAGGAGACACGTATCATATAAAATTAGAAAATGGTGGATTAACAAAAGCCGAATTAAATTGGTGGGGATCAAATCCGCCAAATAGCAGCAAAATTTTAGCACAAAGCGGTAGCTCGATCGATTATACTCCATATTTGACTTTTGCAACCACTACAGATAATCCAGGGCATACATATGATATTGCCTTATCAAAAACTAGTTCAAAAAGTAATCTTACTAAATCAAGCCCGGCAAATAAAAATACTAATATAGAAGTGGTTGATAACACAACGAGTAAATTAGTCTCAGCATCAGAACTTCTTTCAGAAGCCAGATTATTATTCCTGAAAAATGAACCGGACCAAGCGTGGCAAATATGCAAAAGCATTTTATCTGAAGGTGTTATTTCAGCCAGTGAAAAGTCATCTTCAATTATTCTAAGCACATTGTACCTGCTAAAGATGTTCAATCATAAATTAGATATTAATGAGTTGCAGACTTCATTAACTTCACTTTCAAATGCAGAAAATAAAGATGGAGTTCATGGATATGCAGAAATACTATTGGCAGATATAGCAGCTGATAATCTGTTAGAGGGGCGAGGCGATTATCTGAAAAAAATGGATGAAATTATATCAGAATATGAAGGTAGTATCAAAGAATTAGCAATGTTTAAGAAATTTGTTTACTGCTATTTTGAAATAAATAATTACAAGAGTGCTAAAGAAATATCTGAGGAGATGAGCAGATTATTTCCATCATCAGAGTTGACAAAAGAAGCGGCTTCAATATTAGGAGAAAACTATGGGATAGAAAAAAAGTTAGTTTCTCAATCCATCTAGGAAAGTAAAGAACTAACTATCTCAAATTATCCCAATCCATTTAATCCAACTACAACTATAAGATTTAGCCTGCCTGAAAAAAATGATGTGTCATTAAAAATATTTGATATTTTGGGCAGAGAAATAGTTGAGCTTGTTAATGAAGTTAAAGACGAAGGCATGCATTCTGTTAATTTTGATGCAAGCTATCTTTCAAGCGGATTTTATATTTATACTTTAAGCACAAGCAAAAATAGCATCTCTAAGAAAATGCTGCTGTTGAAATAGAAACTACTCAAATTATAATAAAACCCAATTTCTTTTGAGAAATTGGGTTTTATTTTTGATTTGCTCTATAAAAAGATTAAATCACAATATGATACTTAAAAATCCGGGTAAAATAAAAGCTAATTTTACTTTCTCAGTTTACCGGAAGAAATGAATAATTCTTTCCGTAATAAAGCATCTGCTCAACAAAATCTTTTGGATATTCAACTGTTACATCCACAATTTTACCGTCTTCCATTACAGGCTTCAGTACCGGCTGAATAAATCCTTTATATGGTGCAATGTTCAATTTGGAAAATCTTTCCTTCACTTCTTTATGAATTTCAAGATCAACCTTTACACCGTAATTCTCAATGAAATTCTTTGCAGCTTCAAAATCACCTTCAGAAGTAATGCGCTGAACCTCTTTTAAAAGCTGTCCGAATAAATTCCTGAGTTTCTGAAAATCATTAACTACAAAATAAGTTTTGCCATCACGTACTTTTTTCTCAATTACGTTTTCCGGCTGACCTTTTTCATAAACCCATTTTGCAATTGCCTGGCGGTTTCTCATGTGCGCCTGTTCAATATTATTGCCAAGCTCAACCCTGTTTAACTGGTACTGAAGTCCGTTGCGGATGTACCTGATATATTCAGCTTTAAATGCTTCTTCATCAGGCATTATACCAATTTCAACGAGTTTTTTATCGGGCATATAATAAAGAGCAACAAGATCAGCTCTTGCTTCTTCAATTGGTGAACCGTAATTCTTTAAAGATAATTTTGGAGCACCAACGCCTTCATTTATTTTGCCGGATGCATGACCGATAACTTCATGCATATCTGTATGAAGGTGATCTGTTACTGTTCCATACTTTTCCATCAATTCAACTTCTTCATCGCTCCATGCAAATTCTTTAACCTGTTCTTTTGAAGAAGCCATGCTGTATGAATGAACAATGTTTCCAAGGCTTACAGATTTTGAACCGTGCTTAATTCTTATCCAGTTTGCGTTAGGAAGGTTTATACCTATTGGAGTTGTAGGTGCGGCATCACCGGATTCAACAACTACTGTAATTACCTTTGCCGATATTCCAACAACATTTTCTTTTTTGAATTTATCATCAATCGGTGAGTTATCTTCAAACCATTGAGCCTGTCTGCTTATTGCATCAATTCTTTTTGTGGCTTCAAAATCTTTAATTGAAACTACCGATTCAAAAGCGCCGCGGTAACCGAGCGGATCCTGGTACACTTCAATAAATCCATTTACAACATCAACAACGGATGAAGTATCCTGTACCCAGAGAACATTATAATCATCCCATGTTTTTAAATCACCTGTTTTATAAAACTCAACTAATTTTTGCAGCGCAGCTTTCTGAGCATCATTCTCAGCAACTGTTATTGCTTTTTCAAGCCAGCCTACAATTTTTTCAATTGCTGGTGAATACATTCCGTCAACCTTCCAAACCTTTTCAACAAGCTGTCCGTTTTCTTTAACCATCTTGCTGTTTAATCCGTATGAAATGGGACTTGGATCATCAGCCTTTCTTATCTTATTATAATATGCTTCAACTTCTTTTTGAGTTACGCCTTCATAAAAATTTACTGCAGAAGCTTTTATTACATCAACTCCGGGGTCAAGTACAATTTTTTTAGGAGCAACGTTCGGATCAAAAATGATTGGAGTTATTTCAGTAAGAAATTGATCTACTGTCTGCCCTTCTGTAAGCGGAAGGTCTGCCTGGTTTGCTTTCTTTACTGCTTCTGCAAAAAATTCTTTTGAGAATTCAGGCTGGAATTTATCAGATGCATAATGATGATGAATGCCGTTTGAGAACCAAACCCGTTTAGCGTAATCCATAAAGTTTTTATAGTCATCGCTGTTCTTATCACCGTTGTAACTGCTTACAATAGCTTCAAGAGTTTTTCTAACTTTCAGATTGTACTTGTAATTCTGATCATAAAAAATATCTCTGCCTGCAAGCGCAGCTTCATATAAATAATATACAAGTTCTTTTTGTTTTGCTGTTAACTGATCAAAACCGGGAATTTGGTAACGCAGAATTGCTACATCTGCAAACTGATCTACCTGGTATTGAAAATTTGTTTCATCTTCCTGCATTTGAGCAGATGAATCTTCCTGATTATTGCAGCCCATATATACCACTGTTGTTATTAAGAAAAGAAATGAGAAAATGTATTTGTTCATTTTACACCAATTGTTAATGATTTTTTATAAACAGCTAAATATAAATAATATTGTCTTTTCAGGTAAGGAATTTATGATAACCGGAATTTTTTATTACTTGTTTAAATTGATTCCATTGAAGTAGTAATAAAGATCCCATGATTGTCTTTGCCGCAGTCCAAACCGTGGCAGACAGAGAGGAGCGGGAAAAAAATAAAGAGTTTGAACAGATTAATCAGACATACTGATTGGATAAATGCAGACAATTTTGTTTTATCTTCAATCAGTTATGGTGTGGACTATGACTGCCACATCATCACATGATTGCGTCTGCCGCGGTCCAAACCGTGGCAGCCAGGGGAGAATGGAAAGGAAGAACATATTCTGAAAAAAATATGGTGCGGGAACCATCACTGCCACAGCTTTTCCAATACTGTTTGTTGTTGTACACCAATATCATGGTTTTTCACGTGCGGTAATTACCGAATCCCTTTGATTCTGCCTGTTGAGAATCAATTTCAGATTTGCATGTACTAATGAATCAAGTTTTGTCGTTTTTTCTTTTGTTGTATCGGGATTCTGCGGAAGGAAATGCCAGGGCGGTTTTCCGCCGAAGTTATATTCATCATAAATTATAACAGGTGTGCCGTAAGCAATTATATATTTTTCACCGGGAGATAAAATCCACTGCTCTGCCCAGTAATAAATCCATTTTGCATCATCAGCGGTAAGGCGCGCACATGCATGACTGGCTGGATAGCCGGGAAGATCAAATTCGTGAAGTGAAATTCCTGCAAAGTTATCGAGATTAAATGCCCACGGTAAAATCCATTCTTCATTTACAGTGCTTACCGTCCGTTTGGCTTTCCAGTTTGTGTGGTATAATCCGTTTGGAGTTGGGGTTGATTTTTTGCCGAGACTCGTTGGTCCCCATCTAACAAGCTTACCATTTTCATAAGCGGCAAACGCTTGTATGCGGTGAGAGAACAATAATATTTTTCTAACAGAATCTGCTGCAGCCAATCTTACTGGAAAAGGAGAATAGCGAAGAAAATCCCTATGAAACGAATCCGGAATAACAACAGAATCACGCCAAGAAAAATTTTTTGCATCCAAACGATTTAACGAAAGAATGATTTCTATTTCCTCAGGCTCAAACTGTTTTTTTAAACCGGTATAATTTACTCTGCCGCTATCAGGAAAATAATGATAGGTTATTTTCAGTTTTTCCTGCTCCAGTTTCAAGAGAGAATCCTTAATTGCAGTTGAATCAATTGGCTGCTGTTCAACCGTTTTTATTTTATCAGATTCACATCCTGCAAAAAGAAAAAATACTGCTGCTGTAACAATTGAAACAAAAGAGAACATTCTTATCAGAATACCGGAACGGATGAATTGCAGAAACACAAATAAATATTTTGATTGAATCATATTTTCAGAGAGTTGATTTTCTTTCATGAATTTGATTATAAATCATTATTCCTACTCAAATTCTCCATTATTCCAATCCTCCAACATTCCACTATTCCAACACTCCATTCCTCCAATATTCCATCACTCTGCTTCCTAAATCCCTCTCTCTTTTAAATCTCCAAGCAGCTGCTGATAACTTTTAAACTGCACCGCATCCCAGCCGAGTTTTTTAGCACCTTCAACATAATCGCGCACATCATCAATAAATAAATGTTCATGCGGCGGTTTGTTTGTAAAATCTTCAACTGATTTGTAAATCTTTTCTTCCGGTTTAACGGAATTTACTTCATGAGATAAGATCAGTTTATCAAAGTGCCTGAGAAATTCATAATCCTTCCATCCATACTCACGGTGAATTGAATTTGTATTTGATAAGAGCACAAGCATATACTTCTTTTTTAATTCAGGCAAAAGTGAAGCAACATCTTCATTCACGGTAAAGATTTCCGAGTAATACCGGCAGAAAGTATCCCTGTCAATCCTGTTCTCAACTGATTCAAGCATTGTGCGGATAAATTCTTCTTCCGGCAGATCACCCCGTTCAAAGCTGCGGTGAATTTCATAATTATTTTTGTAATACTCCCAGAATTTTTTCCCCAAACCTGGATCAATTTTATCAAGCTTTTCCAGTGCAGTATCATAGTTGAAAGGAATAAGTACATTGCCGAGATCGAAAACTATTACTGAATATTTTTTTGCAGACATACTTCACTGTTGTTTTTTTGATTGTTAAGATAGAAAAGAATAATGAAATTATCTGAGGAATAGAATCTGGGGATTAACCAACCTCCGAGGTTTCCATAGTAATCCATACTCCGCTAACCTCGGAGGTTTTTTTTTATCTAATCAACTTTAAATAAATCATCACTCAAACCTGTGTTCACTTTTATTGAGTTTACAGTGAACTCAAGTTTTTGTGCGCCGAGACTTTGATTTACTTTAAATGGATATTTAACTCCATCAACTTCACGGTAATCGCTGAATAACGTTTCCTGTGCAAAATCTCCGCCTGGTGTGCTTACGGTTTTTATCTCTTTTAATTTTAATCCGCTCTCAACATCATAATATTGTATCCATTTGCTGCTGTCTTCAAGCATCATTTCAACTTTGTAAGCATCCTTATCATCAATCTTTTCAATGCCGTTTAAATTTACGTTAACATTATGTTTATCCAGTTCAAGAATAAAATTTAACGATGATTCAATTTTTAATTTAACAAGATTATCACCTGTTATCTCGGCAGTATTTCCAGCCGCGGAAGCAATTCCTTTTTCACCGTTAAAAACAACTACCTGTTCAGCGCCCATTGCATCAACCACCTGCTTTAATAGATTGGGAGCTTTCTGGTAGATCGTCATTTTTATTTCAAAACCCTGCACCTTGCCGCTCATCTCTGTTGTTCTATCCTGAACTTTTTCAAGATTTTCTTTTCCGCCTATTGCAGCAATATATTTTTGAATAACATCATCACCGGTTAGTCCTTCCGGAATTTCTGCAGATGCAGTATCAACTTCATTTCCATAAATATCATAATAAGTTATAGAACCGAATTGAGCTAAGCCTTTTTCTATTTCATCTGCATTGCCAACTACAAGTATGTGTGCATTTTCAGGATTGATGTATTTACGTGCTGCTTCATTAACATCCTTTACTGTAACAGCGGCAATATTCTTCAGGTAGTTCTGGTAATAATCAGCAGGCAGATTGTAGATTGCAGAATTAATTGCAAAAGTTGCAACAGTCTGCGGACTCTCGAGTGAGCGGGCAAAACTTCCGGTAACATAATTTTTTATTGACTGCAGTTCTTCTTCATCAGCGCCCTGTTCTCTATACTTTTTCATTTCAGAAAGAATCTCAGCCACAGAACTATCAGTTACAGCATTTCTTGCCTGAAGTGAAGCATCAAAATTTCCAACCAGTTTATCTGATTCAAGAGATGAATAGGCACCGTAAGTAAAGCCTTTTGTCTCGCGCAGATTTTTATATAAACGTGCAGTGGAATTTCCTCCGAATATTGTATTCATCAACCTGGCAGAAAAATAATCAGGGTCTCCAAGCTTCAGGTAAACCGGATAAGTAACATGAATTACTGATTGAACTGATGCGGGACGATCAACAATTGCTACGCTTGTTTTTGCAGGCGGCTGAGGATTGCTGTATGTATGTTTCGGAACTTCTCCTTTCTTCCAGCCTGAAAAATATTTTTCAGCATAAGATTTTGCTTCGTCTAATGATACATCACCAACAATTGCAAGGTAGCCAATATTGGGTTTAAAATATTTATCAATATAATCTGTACACATTTGCAGCGTAACAGATTCAACTGTTTTTTCAGTTATAGGTTCTCCGTAAGGATGATCTTTTCCGTAAAGAAGAACATTCTGAACTGTTGAAGCAATTGAACCAGGATCATCACGATTTGAGATGATATTTGAGATGTACTGCTTCTTTAACTTATCAAGTTCTTCCTGTTTGAAATCATAATTAAGAAGAATGTCAGAAATTATATCGAGAAGTTTTTCCGCATGTTTCTTCAATGCTGATCCCGTAATACTCGTTGAACCGGTATTTAATGATGCACCAATAAAATCAACTTCTTCATCTATCTGATCCTTCGTTCTGTTCTTTGTTCCTGTTCTTAAAAGATCACCGGCAATCGAAGCATAACCAGCATTTTCACCCTCAAGTATTGGATCGCGGTCAAGCACAAGCCTGAAATCAACTACCGGCAGTTTATGATTTACAACAACAAATACCTGCAGCCCGTTTTCAAGTGTGAAGGTTTCATACTCACCAAGTTTTATTTCAGGTGCGGGCCCCGGTTCAGGGCGTTTGCTTCTATCAAGCTGCGCTAAAGCGGGAATTGCAAAAAGGAATGCTAATACAACTATCATTAATCTGATTTTCATAATTACATTCCTCCTTCATTTGTTTGTGCTGATTTGGGCAGGTAATAAAGAACGACACGGTTATCATTTTTGAAATACTCATTAGCAGCGCGTTTAATATCTTCACGTGTTACCTTCATAAATCTTTCAATTTCAGTATTTATAAGATTAGCATCGCCAAAATAAACATGATAATTAGCAAGGCTCTCAGCTATTCCCGCAACTCTTGAATTGCTTTGAATGAAATCTGCTTCAATCTGGTTGCGCAGTTTTTGAAATTCACGTTCGCTTATCAATTCATTTTTAACTTTATCAAGCTCTGCCTGCATTGCCTTCTCAAGATCATCTGCATTAACTCCAACATTAGCAATTGCATAAGCTATAAATAATCCGGGATCTTCAAGCGCAAGGGGAAATGATCCTGCAGCAACTGCTTTTTGCTGTTTATCAACAAGTTCTTTGTACAATCTTGAACTTTGTCCGCCAGAAAGTAATGTTGTAAGCATGTTCAAAGCGTAATAATCATCTGTTCCCTGTTCCGGAATATGATATGAGAATGAAACAAGCGGCAGTTGAATATTATCATAAATTGTATCGCGCACTTCCGCAGTCATCGGCGGCTCGGTAATATCAGGCCTTACAATTTCATGAGTGCCGCGCGGAATATCAGAAAAATATTTTCTCACAAGCACTTCGGTTTTTTCAACATCAATATCTCCCGCAATGGAAAGAGTAGCATTGTTAGGTACGTAGTACATTTTATAAAAATCAACAAACTCTTCAATCCTTGCCTGATCAATATATTGTGCCGAGCCGATAGGCATCCAGCGGTAAGGATGAACTTTATATGCATGTTTAAATACTTCTTCAAGAAAAGAACCATACGGCTGGTTATCATATCTCTGCTTACGTTCTTCCTTTACAACATTGCGCTGTGTTTCAACTCCAATGCTGTCAACTTTTGCGTGCAGCATTCTTTCAGATTCCATCCACAACGCAAGTTCAAGCTGATTGGAGGGCATTATCTGGTAGTAATAAGTTCTGTCAAACGAAGTGTTTGCATTTAATCCGCCGCCTGAACTTTGAATTATTTTCATGTATTCACCGCGCCCTATGTGTTCTGATCCTTCAAACATTAAATGCTCAAAGAAATGTGCAAATCCTGTACGCTGCGGATCTTCATTTTTTGATCCTACATGATACATAACAGAAACCGCGGCAATTGGCGTTGAATTATCCTGATGTAGAATTACATGAAGCCCGTTCTCAAGATCAAATTCAGTAAACTCAATCTTTTTCTGCGCGTATGTTATAACTCCGCATAAAACCAGCAGAGCTGCCAGTTGAAATTTTATTCTCATAATAATCCTTCATTCTTTATTTGAAAAGAAATATAAATAATTTTTTCCAGAAGATGTTTTTCGGCATGAATTTTTCTTCCTTAAATGTGAATAGGATTATTTATTTACAGCCTATAATTTTTTAATGTTGCGGAAATAATTCCCCAATTTTTAATCAGGAGGATTTATGCAGATAGGCATACTTGGTTCCGGTGTTGTTGGGCAGCAGCTTGGGCTTGGATTTTTGAGGCTTGGCCACCTCGTTAAAATTGGAACGAGAAACCAGGGAAAGCTGATAGAATGGAAAAAGAATGCCGGTGAAAATGCTTCAACCGGTTCATTTAAAGAAGCCGCAGAATTTGGTGAGATAATTATTCTCGCATCAGCGGGAACCGCTGCCACGGCTGTAATTGATTCGTCAGGAAGAGAAAATTTTTCCAATAAAATTTTAATTGATGTAACAAATCCGCTTGATGCTTCTCAGGGCCCGCCCCCAAAATTAGCTTCTTCATTTGGTAATTCTGCCGGTGAACAAATTCAAAAACTGCTGCCGGATTCAAAAGTGGTTAAAGCGTTCAATACAATTAATGCTTATATAATGATCAATCCAAAACGGGAAGAAGGTGATCCCGATTTATTTATTTCAGGAAATGATGATGATGCAAAAAAACAGGTTACGCAGTTTGCAGAACAACTTGGCTGGAAAAGCGTGATTGATCTTGGTGATATTTCCAATGCATACTGGCTGGAAACTTTTGCAATGTTGTGGATTGTTTATGGATTTAAAACCAATAACTGGTCTCACGCATTTAAATTACTGAAGAAGTAAAAGAAAAATTATTTATCAATTAAAAAGTTCTCTTTAAAGAATATTAAATCAACAAAGCTTATTTTGGCAATGTTGATTTATTTTTTGTGAGGGAGATTTGAAAATAAAATTCTGCGGAGCTGCTCAAACTGTTACGGGTTCACAGCATCTCATTTCTGTAAACGGAAAAAATATTCTTCTTGATTGCGGCTTATACCAGGGCAAAAGAAAGATTGCATTTGAAATCAACAAACACTTTCCGTTCAATCCTGCTGATATAGATGTACTGCTTTTATCGCACGCGCACATTGATCATTCAGGAAACATTCCTAATCTTGTTAAAAATGGTTTTAAAGGAAAAATTTATACAACATCGGCAACTGTTGATCTCTGCCAGGTTATGTTAAGAGATTCAGCTTACCTGCAGATTAAGGATGTTAAGTTTGTTAATAAGAAAAGAATCCCGCAAAACAAAAATCCTTTTGAACCGCTCTACTCAATTGATGATGTTGAAATTGCAATGAAAAATTTTGTTGGTGTTCAGTATGATTCTGCATTTGAAGCGGCTCCGGGAGTTACTGCAACTTTTACAGATGCAGGACATATGCTTGGTTCGGCAGGAATTCTTTTAGAGATGAATGAAAAAGGAAATACAAAACGCTTTGCATTTTCAGGAGATATCGGAAGACCGGAAATGCCGATTATTTGTGATCCTAAAATTATTGGTGATCTTGATGTTCTTATAATGGAAAGTACATACGGCAACAGGACTCATACAATCAATCATCATATGGAAGAAGAAGTTGCCGGAGTAATTAATCGTGTGGTAGAAAGAGGCGGAAAAATCATTGTCCCGGCTTTTGCAGTTGGAAGAACGCAGCTTCTGGTTTATGTGCTCCATAAATTATTTGATCAGAACAGAATTCCGCTCTTTCCAATTTTTGTTGATTCACCTCTTGCAGTAAACGTAACAGAAATTTACAGGCTTCATCCCGAATGTTATGACCGCGAGACGTACAGAACTTTTATAGATAATTATCAGGATCCGTTTGGTTTTAACAGGCTTACCTATATTCGTGATGCTGAAAAAAGTAAAGAACTTAATGATTTCAAAGGTCCGTGTATGATTATTTCTGCATCTGGAATGGCAGAAGGCGGAAGAGTTCTTCATCATTTAAAAAATAATATTGAGAATCCTAACAACCTAATTTTATTTGCCGGATACGCAGCACAGGAAACTCTTGCAAGAAAAATTATGGATGGAAATAAAGAAGTAAATATTCTTGGTGATAGGTATAAAGTAAAAGCACAGATAGTGCAAATGGATTATTTCAGCGGACATGCTGATCAAAATGGTCTGCTTGAATATTTAAACTTTTCTTCACCGGATAAATTGAAAAATATTTTTCTTGTTCATGGAGAAGAAGACCAGGCTTTGCCGCTTAAAGAAAAAATTATTCGCAGAGGATTCAGATCAGTTTATTTTCCTTCTAAGGAATCTATTGCAGAAGTGTAAAGGGATTAAAGTAAAATTATTATTTAAATCCGTACTTTTTTATATGCTTGTACGCCATAAATCCAACCGCGCCAAGCTGCGCCGCACCAAGAACAGTATTTATAATTTTAAACTTTGAATTTTCAATATAGAACTGATGATAATTTGCAAGCATGTGCGGTGAAGCTGAATGAAAATCATGTTTATTTGCATTTGATAAAACTGCTGATGTCCAGAGCCAGATTGAATTCTCATCAGATGTTACCGGAATATCCAAATCAAAACTTAACGGCTGTTCAATTAAAAACTTCTCTGTTAATTTATCAAGATTTTCAGCCGTGGATAAAATTCTTAAATCAAGATTTAAACTATCAGTTTTTTCTTGAGGAAAAACCGTTAGAGTAAAAATAAGCGAGATGATGAAAATTATTCTTATCATGGCTGCTCTTATATACGCTGATAATATAAAACAAATAAAAATATAATGAAATCTCCATCGCTGGGTATCCAAATAATGAATAATTTACAAAACACCTTATTACTTCAACCAAATTTACTTCAGGAATAATTTTGTAAATTCACATAAAAGATCCGGAACAACAATGCAGCTTAATGAAGAAATTAATAATCTGTTAAACAGAATTAAAGAATCATCAGCAAAATCAAGGAACAATCAATCACTATTAAATTTGCTGCTGAAAGAAATTTGCAGCTTTACAGGCTGGGAATACGGAGAGGCCTGGCTTCCTGATGCCGAACAAAAGCAAATGAAATTTGCTGCTGCATGGAGTATCAACAAAAAACGTTTTGCAGATTTTGAAAAATTTTCTTCCATCTGCAAATTTGCTGAAGGCGTTGGGCTTGTTGGGAAAACCTGGAAACAAAAACATGCATTGAATGATGATCATTTATCAATCAAATCAGATTTTTTACGATACGAGATTGGCAGAAAATGTGGATTTGTAAACGGCAAATCATTTTTCACTTTTACAAATAACAACATACCGCTTATTTTTGCCTTTTTTTCTACACAGATAAAACCGGATGATGAAAAATTTTTTCAACACGTTAATGAAATCTTACAGCATACCGGAAAATTAATTACACACAACTCAGATTAATTTTACCACTCATCATTTAAATCACATTTGGCAGCACATGCCGTTACAATATCATCGGATATTCATTTAAATTTGCCGCTGAACTTTCATTTAATTTCAATAAGATGAATCCCTGGAGAGGACTAAAAAATTTACCACATAACATGTGGGTGCTGTTTGCCGCTACGTTAATTAACAGAAGCGGTACAATGGTGCTTCCGTTTTTTGCTTTATATCTTACACAAAAATTAAATATAAGTGAAAGCGATGCCGGATTTGTGCTTGCATGTTATGGAATAGGCGCATTGATAACTGCTCCGTTCGTTGGTAAACTTTCAGATTATATAGGCGCATTAAAAGTAATGAAGTATTCACTTCTCCTTACCGGATTGGTGATGTTTATTTATCCGGTCTTTAATGCTTACACAATTCTGCTGATTGTTACATTACTATTTTCAGTAATTAGCGAAGCATTCCGCCCGGCCAATCTTGCATTAATAACAGAAGTAGTTACACCTGAACAAAGAAAAACCGCGTTTGCACTTAATCGTCTTGCAATAAATCTTGGTATGAGTATAGGTCCGGTTGCTGGCGGATTTTTAACAATGCTGGATTATTCAATTATTTTTTACGTTAACGGAGTTACTTCAATTCTGGCGGGATTATTTTTAATCTTTTCAAGATGGGATAAAGTTCCTGAAGAAACTGTTGAACATGTTCCAAACCAAACGCTGGTTTTTAATAAAAAAGATCTTGCAATATTTAAGGATAGAAAACTCCTCATCTTTATGATTGCTATGCTCCCGGTTTGCATGGTGTTTTTCCAGCACTTCAGTACAATGCCGTTATTTATTGTTAAATATCTTGGATTTACCACCGCAGTGTTCGGACTTTTATCGGTAATAAACACAGCAATGATAATTTTTATTGAAGTTCCGTTGAACAATGCAATGAGCCACTGGTCTGATAAAAAATCTCTTGCACTCGGTTCGCTGTTAACAGGAATTGGCTTTGGCGGAATGGCAGTTGCGCATAATATTCCGGGACTTGTAATTACAATTGTAATCTGGACATTTGGTGAAATGATCTTTTTTCCTTCAAGTGCAAATTTTACTGCTGATATAGCACCCAAAGAAAAACGAGGTGAATACATGGGTTATTATCAAATGATATTCAGCTTTGCTTTTACACTTGGACCATGGCTTGGTACACAGATTTATGAATTTCTTGGCCCGGTTATTCTCTGGATCATCGCATTCTTTTTCAGTTTGTTTTCTATTCTGATACTTACAAAACTTCCGGTAAAAAAGATTGCAGCCGAACCTGCCGAAGTTTAAACAGCTATTTAATATTTTTGTATTAAACATTTTGAAGGGGAATTTATGGATACATTTAATACAATCATTTCAAGAAGAAGCATTAGGAAATACAAAAAGCAAAAAGTAGAGAAAGAAAAAATTGATCTGATTCTGAAAGCTGCAATGTACGCACCTTCTGCATTTAACCTTCAGCCGTGGGAGTTTATTGTTGTTGATGATGAAAAGATATTTCCGCATTTATATAAGGCAGTTCCGCACGCTGAAATGATTCTGCAAGCATCTCACGCTGTAATTATCTGCTGCAATACAGATATAGAAAAAAATATTCAGCTTGGAATTCAAAATATATCCGCTGCTGCACAAAACATGCTTCTTGAAATTCATGAGCTAGGGCTTGGCGGATGCTGGATTGGCGTTTACCCGTTTGATGAAATTGTTGATGCTGTAAAAAATTATTTTAACTTACCCGGAAATATTATTCCGGCTGTAATAATTTCTATCGGCTGCCCGGATGAATCACCCGAAACAGTGGAAAGATTTAAGGAAGAAAAAATTCATTTAAATAAATGGTGAATTAAACATCTTATAAAATTTTTTTGAGGAAGAATGAAAAATTATTATCCGCCTATGCACACGGCAGAACATATTCTTAATCAAACAATGAACAGAATGTTTGACTGCGGAAGATCGTTCAGCATGCATCTTGAAAAGAAAAAATCAAAATGTGATTACAGGTTTGAACGCAATCTTACCGAAAAAGAAATTAAAGAAATTGAAGAAAGGGTAAATGAGATAATAAAAACTAATCTTCAGGTTTATGAAAAATTTATCCCGAGAAATGAAGCAGAAAAACTTTACGATTTAAATAGACTTCCGGATACAGCCGGAGATGTTTTGCGGATAATTCATATTGGAGATTATGATTCATGTCCCTGCATCGGCAATCATGTTGCATTCACTGGTGAGATTGGCAATTTCAGAATTGTGTCTTCAAGCTATGAAAATGGTGTACTGAGAATTAGATTTAAATTAGAACAGGAACAAGTTTAATTAATATCTTTAGCTCTTAAGTGTTAAATTTTTTTTATTACTATAATACGCACACATCAAACCATACTGCATAAAAGTTCTGTCATTCTTCTTCCAGGAAATGATTTTGTGTATCCTTTTTAAAGGGAACTTTATTCTCCTAACAACTTTAAAATATTTATTTAATTTTGATTTATTATTTTCCCTTTACTTTCAAAAATGAAAATAAAATTATCCGCTTTACTAATTCTGATCTGCTTATTCTCTCCGGAATTTAATGCACAAAATCTCCCGCCAATAAAATTGGATTATGCTTCTTACGCGGTTTCAGATGACGGAATGCTTATTGGTTATTTTGGAGAAAAGCGGCGAGTTGAAATTACAAATTTAAACCAGGTTTCAAAACATGTAATCCAATGTTTAATTGCTACAGAAGACAGGGATTTTTATGAGCATGACGGTGTTTCCATTAAAGGGCTTGCCCGCGGAATTTGGAATACAATCACAGGCAATACACAAGGCGGAAGCACAATTACAATGCAGCTGGCACGCAATCTTTTTTTAACTCATGAAAGAACTATTACAAGAAAACTTTCGGAGATTGAACTTGCGCGTGAACTGGAAGACAGATTTTCTAAAAATGAAATCCTCATCCTTTATCTGAACACTGTTTACTTTGGACATGGGGCGTGGGGCATATGGGCAGCGGCACAGGAATATTTCAGCAAAACTCCGGATAAACTTTCACTGCCTGAAAGCGCAGTACTCGTTGGTTTGCTTCAATCTCCTTCCGGTTATGATCCTGATAAAAATCCAAACAAATTATTAAACCGGCGTAATGAAGTGCTTTACAATCTTGTTGAAGTTGGTAAGCTGAAGGAAAGTGAATTCAGAAAACTAAAAACTGCACCGCTTAATTTAAAAATTCATAATGACACTGGCAGGCATTTTCTTGAGTATGTTAGAAAGCAAGCAATTGAAATTTTAAAACCCAGGAATCTTTCCTTAAATAAAGCGCAGTTAAAGATAACTACAACTTTAAATTACAATATGCAGCAGGCGGCTGAAGATGCAGTTTACGAGCAATGGAAAAATTTTCCTGCATCAATGAAGGATGCCCAGGTTGGTTTAGTTTCTGTTGAACCCGGAACCGGAATGATACGGGCAATGATCGGCGGGAATCCCGAATCTCCTGGCAGAGGTTTAAACCGTGCCGTTCAGATAAAGCGCCAGCCCGGTTCATCATTTAAAACATTTCTTTACGGCAGCATGCTTGAAGCGGGTTTTACACTTGCATCACCATTAATGGATGCACCGCTTGTTGTTGATTCCGGCAAAGCTTATGAATGGCGCCCGCAAAATTCTGATCTAACTTTTACAAATCTTCCGCTTCCAATGATTAATGCAATTGAAAATTCAGTTAATCTTTCTGCTGCTTATGCAATAACAAATTTAACTTCACCTGATTCGGTTGCGGCGTTTGCGCACAGGCTTGGAATAAAATCTGACATTCCGGCTTATCCATCAGTCGCGCTTGGTTCTGCAGAAGTTTCTCCGCTTGAAATGGCTGCCGCAAATGCTGTTTATGCTTCAAACGGATTCTATGCTGAACCTTTTGCAATTGTTAAGATTGAAGACCAACACGGAAATGTCTTATACAGCAATTCAACAATTTCTAATCAGATTCTTGATTCAGCAACATCATATCTTTTAACTGAAGCTTTACAAACGGTTGTAGATCACGGAACGGCTTCATCTGTGAGAAGATATTATAAAGGAACAGCAGCGGGTAAAACGGGAACAACACAAAATTATACTGATGCATGGTTTGTTGGTTACAATACTGAACTGGCAACTGCAATATGGATTGGCTTTGATGATCAGCATAAAAAATTAAGAGGCGGTTATCAATACGGCGGAACAGCGTGCGCTCCAATCTGGGGAAGAATGATGGCAGCTATCTCAAAAAAAGTAAATGGATTTGATAAAAATTTTGTAAAACCAGCTTCTATTATTCAGGCTGAACTTTGCACAAAAAGCGGCGAACTTGCAGGTGAAGTTTGTCCTAAAAAAATATATGATGTAAACTCCAAAAAGATGCCTAAGATTTGCTCCGTTCATTATCCTGATGCATACGAACGATTCGATACCTTCACGGGATTTTAAAACAAAATTAAAGCGCTGCATATTTTCAGCAGCGCTTGTTCATTTATTCCGTATAAGTTTTTATTACACGCTTAATTGCTTCTTCACACACCTTGCAGAATTTCATACTTGCTTTTGTAAACATTATGCAATCTACTTCAGGTCTGTATAATCCCTTCGGTGAGTAACCTGCACCTTCAAACGCTCCAACTTTTCCGGCAATCGGCTGGCTGTTTAAAAATTCATGAACCTTCATTGAATGCGCTCTATCTTTTTCATTGTATTCATTTTCAGCGGCAGCAATCTCTTCCTTTGATGCATTATTTTTTTTCAGTTCAGCTATTCTGTTATTTAGTGCGCGTCTTTCTTCCTGCCATTTAAAATCCATCTTATCAAATTCATCTTTCTTCCACCCAGCAGGTATTTCCATCCCGGCTTCAACAAACTTTTTCCATTTTATATTTTGCGGATCATGAAGTGCGGTAATGTTTGGTTCAACCGGCTCAACTTTTTGAGTGAACATACCATTGTATGCAACATCTGAAGTGTAATATTCATCCGCAAGCCCGCTGAATGAATGACCAAACTCATGATGAAATAAATAATCAGCCCATTGATTATCAGCGGTATAGGTGCATGACCAGTTATAAATTCCGCCGCCGCCGTAACGTGAGTGATTTACCATAATGTATAGAGCATCATAAGGAACATGCGCAGCAAGGTCTCTTATTGCTTTATTATCTTCTGTCAGAAGATATCTTTCAGAACCAAGTGAATTGAATGTAGTATTTAAAACTGTTTTTCTGTAAATATTTGCCCGCGGTTCGTCTGTTCCTGTTTCAGCGGATGGTTTAAACACACCGTAAAAATTAAATTTATCTTTTAATGAAGCATAGGGTTCAAGCTTAAAAAATATATCTGTAAATCTTTTTAGATCCGCTTCAAATTTTGATTCTTCCTCCGCTGTGTATCCTTCGCTTAATATTGCAATATCTACTTTAACATGAGGATCACCGCTCTTCAGGCTTTCAAAAACTTTTACTGAATTATCAGCGATTTTTTCTCTTACAATCATTATATCAGCCGGATCAATTTCTGTTGTATAAAATTCTTTCAATTCATTTTTATCATCTCTCTGCTCAAGTGCAAATCTAATCTTATTTTTTGGCTGCGGGATTATTGCGGTTTCATGGTAAGCTTTGTTAATGCCATTCAACCCTGCATCACTTGATTTATATTCACCAAAGTATGTATCGAATCCTTTTGAATAAATTAATTTTCCTGATGCTGAATCATAAATTTTCACATAATATTTCCCGTTGTTTAATTCATCAACAAGATTGCTTAAACTTCCGGCCCAGATTCCGTATGAATATATTTTATCAATAGTTATTAATTCTTCTTTGGCGCTGCCGATGTGGAAATAATCTATTCTCATTGTTTTATCTGTAAAATAATCATCAAATTTTATTTCCTGTTTTGCGGCTGCAATAAGCGGAAGCAGAAAAATTATCAGAAAGAAAAACTGGTATGATTTCATTTTTACCTCATGGGATTTTAATTGAAGATTTATGCAATTATTTTTGATTGAAATAACTGTATAAATCTTGTTAAGTTGGTTTAACTGTTTTCAAAACTATGAAAGATGAATTTAATTTAAAACCTATTGAACTTCTTTAGAAAAATTTCTGATAAACGGTTTTTAATTCTGAAAAAATATAAAGGTAAAAGATGAAACAAATTTTTTTAATCATTTTGTTTTTTGGTTTCTACTCTGCTTCAAAAGCCCAAACAGATACAGTAACAACGGAAAGTGGATTGAAGTACATCGTTATTGATGAAGGAAACGGAGCGAAAGCTGAAAACGGTAAAGCTGTGGAAGTTCATTACACGGGTTACTTAACTGATGGAAAAGTTTTTGATTCATCACGTGATAGAGGTGAGCCGATAGAATTTGTGCTTGGCAAAGGACAGGTTATAAAAGGATGGGAAGAAGGAATTGCGCTGATGAGTATTGGTGATAAATTCAAACTGATTATTCCTCCCGCACTTGGTTACGGAGAACGCGGTGCCGGAAATGTAATTCCACCAAACACAACATTAATTTTTGATGTTGAATTAATGAGCGTAAGTGAACCTAAAATTCCGATAAGTGATATAATGCTTGAAGATATAATTTTTAAGAGTATTGATTCAGCTTTGGCAAAATATCATTATCTGAAAGTGAATGAACCTGAGAAATATAATTTTAAAGAGAGCCAGTTGAACACACTCGGTTATCAGCTTTTGCAGGGAGGAAGGATTGAGGATGCAATTATAATTTTAAAATTGAATAGCGAAGTTTACCCTGAATCATTTAATGTGTATGATAGTCTTGGTGAAGCATATATGATTGCGGGTGAAAAAGAACTGGCGATTGAAAATTATAAAAAATCACTTGAGCTGAATCCCGATAATTCAAATGCTGTTGAAATGCTGAATGAACTTGAAAATCAATGATGAAGTAAGTTTTTGATTCCGGTGAATTATTAATTTTTAATGCAATGAACAAATCGGTTAAAAAAATAGTATTAATTTTAACGCTGATAATTCTGCTGCCGGCATTACTTTTTACTGCTTTTGAAATTAATTCACTTAATGAATCCGAAGAAACAATAAAAGAAATTTATACTAACCAGCTTGAAGCAATTTTATTTTCAGTAAATCAATATTCTGAGGATATGGTTTCAAGCTGGCGCAGCGCACTTAATACGATGGTTAATGATGAAACTGCTCTGCAGAATTTAAGTTCACGCGCTGACAGTTTCTTAAATATCAATAAATCTATTCAATCAATTTTTTTTGCTGATAGTTTAAATCCCGTTACTGTTTCAGGCATTTCATTATTCAACAATTATTTTGATCCGGTGAAAATTTTATCTCAAAATTCTGATAAAATACGAAGGCTTCATTCATATCAGCAGGCGGGGTATTACAAAATTGAACCACTCAAAAATGATGACAGCAGCACCGTTTTAATCACTCTTTTGAATGATCCCCATAAGAAAAAAAATATTTGCGGAATAATAATTAATTCACGGCAGTTCATACGAGAAGTTCTTTCACAAAAATTAAAATCAATCAGTGGTGAAGAGTTCAACATAACATGCACAAATAAAAAAAACAATGAATTGATTTATTCTGTTTTCAATCTGGACGGACAGGAAATCAAACTAAAAAAAGATTTATGGCTTCTTCCCGATTATGAACTTGGAATACTTTTACGCGGCACATCAATTGAATCAATTATCTCCGGAAGAACCACTACAAATCTCCTTTTAATTTCACTGCTTACATTAATTTTGATTGCAGGTGTATTTGTAGTATTCAGAAACATACGCCGTGAAGTTGAACTGGCTCAGATAAAATCTGATTTTGTTTCAAATGTATCTCATGAATTACGCACGCCGCTTGCATTAATCAGCATGTTTGCTGAAACACTTGAAATGGGAAGAGCGAGAACGGAAGAAAAAAAACAGGAATATTATTCAATCATAAGCAGTGAAGCTTCAAGATTAAGCCGGATTGTTAACAAGATTCTGAGCTTCTCAAAAATTGAAGCCGGAAGAAGAGAATATAATGTTGCAGCAGTTGATTTAAATTCCGTTGTTGAAGAAGTCTTCTCCACTTATCAATTTCATTTACAAAATAACGGATTTGTTTTCTCATTAAATATGAATGAAAAGATTCCGGAAATTAAAGCCGATAGTGAAGCGATTTCCGAAGCGTTAATTAACTTAATTGATAATGCTGTTAAATACAGCAGGGATAAAAAAGAAATTCACATTTCAACAGGATTTGAAAATACCCGGGCTTTTGTTGAAGTTAAGGACTGCGGAATAGGAATCAGTGAAGAAAATCAGAAAAAAATTTTTGATAAGTTCTACCGTGTTTCTGAAGGACTTGTTCATTCTACAAAAGGAACCGGTTTGGGGTTAACTCTCGTAAAGCATATTATGGAAGCTCACCAGGGTGAAGTAACAGTTAAAAGTAAAAATGGTGAAGGCAGCAGGTTCAGGCTCGTTTTCCCCGCATTCAAATAATCAACTAAAATTATTTAAATGAAAAATGAATAAAATATTAATTGTTGAAGATGAACCAAATATGCGCCTCGGCTTAAAAGATAATCTTGAATTTGAAGGTTATGAAGTTGATACAGCCGAAGACGGTGAAGCAGGATTAAATAAAATCATTAATAATGATTACAGCCTTGTGCTGCTTGATGTTATGCTTCCTAAAATGTCAGGATTCGATGTTTGCAAAACTGTACGTAAAAAAGGAAACACAACACCAATAATTTTACTAACAGCAAAAGGCGAGGAGATTGATAAAGTTTTAGGACTTGAACTCGGCGCCGATGATTATGTTACAAAACCATTCAGCCTGCGTGAACTTCTTGCAAGAATAAAAGCAGTTTTGCGCAGAGGTGAAGAAAAAATTTCAAAGCCAAAAAATGAAATTATAAGGATCGGAAAGATTGATATTAACTTTGGCGCTTATAATGTTTATGAAGAAGGAAAACCTGTACAAATGTCTCACAAGGAATTTGAGATTTTGCATTATCTGTGGACTCATAAAAATTCAACAGTAAGCCGGAATGATCTGCTAACAAATGTGTGGGGTTATGATGAAAACCCTACAACACGAACAATTGATAATTTTATTTTAAAACTAAGACAAAAAATTGAAACCGATCCGAATCATCCGCAGATAATTTTAACAGTACATGGTATTGGCTATAAATTGATTGATTGATTTGCTGAGTTTGGCTAAAAATTATTACATCTGTTTGAAGGATAAGTCCTGTTTTTTTGAAAAGATTTCTTACCTGAAAATCTGCCCGTTTCTCCAGGACTCCTTTCTTGTGACAAAATTTTACAATTCTTAACTTCTAAATGACTATTGATAAATCCATCTGTAGTATCTTTCTGCTACCAAAAATAAAACTGTTAAATGAAAAATCTCTTCACCAAAATATATTCAGTCTTATTGATAGTGTTAATTACTGCTGTATTTGGTGAGATAAAAGCTGCAGAATGGGAAAAAATTTTGAATTTAAAAGGTACCTGGAAATTCAGTATTGGAGATGATATAAACCGGTCCCTTCCGGATTATGATGACAGTGATTGGGAAACTATCCGCGTACCTTCATCATGGGAGAATGAGGGGTTTTATGGTTACAACGGTTATGCATGGTACAGAAAAGAATTTCAGCTGCCTGATAAAATAAATTCAAGTGTGGTGTTTCTTGATCTTGGTGCGATTGACGATGTTGATCAAACATTTATTAATGGAAATCTAATCGGTGCATCCGGCACATTTCCGCCTGATTATCAAACAGCATATTATGCGAACAGAAAATACCCTGTTCCGATTAAATATTTAAAGCCCGGGAAAAATGTAATTGCTGTGCGCGTGTTTGATTCAGAGCTTGAAGGAGGAATTCTCCGTGGTGATATTGGTTTGTACATTCGTACAAATTCACTTTCAGCAGATATAAATCTGGAAGGTGAATGGAAATTCTGCACAGGAGATAATAAAGAATGGGCAAACCCTGATTATGATGATAAAAACTGGAGGCAGATAATCGTTCCCGGTTTTTGGGAAACTCAAGGATTTAATGGTTACGATGGTTTTGCGTGGTATAGAAATTCATTTTTTGTTTCATCTAAATTTAAAGATAAAAAACTCGTACTTATTGCCGGCAGAATTGATGATCTTGATGAAGTCTATCTTAACGGAGTACTAATCGGCTCAACCGGTGAAATACATGATAATCCTTTTGCTAACTCGCAGTCAAATGAATATCAGCAATTCCGCGGATATTTTATACCAGATGGAGTAATTAAAACTAGCGGTGAAAATACTGTTGCTGTTCGTGTTTGGGATGGATTTAAAGACGGCGGGATTTATGAAGGGCCGGTTGGAATTATTACTCAGGAAAAATATACTAAGTTCTGGCGTGAAAGAAGAAAGAACAAAAATATATTTGAACTATTTTTTGAATAACCGGCATTTATTTTAATCTCATTAATATAAAAGTTCTTTTCTTAATTAAAATTGCTTCATCTATTCAATTTAAATCAAACTTTCTGATATTCCCCTGTTTCCG
Organism: Ignavibacteriales bacterium; assembly: GCA_044507695.1. Taxonomy (GTDB): domain Bacteria; phylum Bacteroidota; class Ignavibacteria; order Ignavibacteriales; family Ignavibacteriaceae; genus JBIQJD01. The sequence continues at coordinate 24,555 of JBIQJD010000022.1, forward strand.
TGACAATCTTTTACAATCTCTTTACTGACTGATGACACCTGTTACAACTTTACGGATTAAGTTTGAAACAGAAATTAAAAATAAATGGAGATACTAAAATGGCAGGCAGAACAGGTTTAACAGGAATGGTTTTAACAGCAGCATTTGTTTTATTAAATACTTTAAATGTTTTTGCAATTAATCCGGACAATAAAGAAAAATCAATCAAAGAAATTGCACTTCAAAATTTGTTAACCGGAATACAAGCAGAAAATACAGGATTGAAAAAAAGTTCAATTTATTTTTCGGGATTGTACAAGGTAGAAGAATCAGTTGATGTATTAATCAATCAGCTTGATAAAGAAGAAGATCCCGCTGTTAGAATTTTAATTGCACTGGCATTATATAAAATAGGAACTGAAGAAGGCATAGCAGCAATTCAGAATCTTGCAGTGAATGATGATAATCTGAAGGTGAGAAGAATGAGCAAAGCAATTCTGGATGAAACAGAACTTAATCCTGATTTTGCAATAAACGTAGATTAAAAGTTATGAAATATCTTTAATAAGACTGCCCTCATCAGAAAGAGCAGTCTTTTTAATTTTTAATTTAGTCTTCAAAATATTCATTTCCGTTTTTATCAATAAACCCGGTTCTTCCATCAACAGAAACTGCAATTAATCCATCACGGTAATATTCAAGTGAATCATATTTAATTGGAGTAACGCCTTTTCCGTTTTTATTTATTAAGCCCCACCAGTTATTTAAATTTACTTTAACAATGCCTTCTTCAAAATAGCCAACATCTTTGTAAGTAAGAGGAATTACTTCTTTTCCCTGGTTGTTTATAAATCCCCATTTACCATCAAGTTTAACAGCAACAAGTTCCTCATGAAATGAACCAACTTCATCATATTTAATTGGAGTGACGTTCTTTCCCTTTTCATTTAAAAATCCCCATTTATCATTCAGCTTTGCAGCAAACAAACCATCACTGAAATTTCCAAGTTCATGATATTGAACCGGAATTACTTCTTTTCCTTCCTTGTTTATTATTCCCCATTTACCAGGAAAAGTAATTTTATCATCTTTCTTCTTAATACCGAAATTTATCTTTGCATAACCATTATTAAAATCTTCTACCTCATCATATTTTATTTCGGTAACTTCCTCTCCCTTTTCATTAATGAATCCCCATTTGCCGTTCAGTTTTACTTTTACAAGTTCATCACTGAAAGTTCCGATTGCATCATATTTAACCGGGATAACAATTTTTTTGTTTTTATCACAGAAGCCCCATTTGTCTTTTATTCTGTAAGGAATGAGTTTCGGCAGCTTTAGTTTCAATTTTTGTTCACCTGAATTCTCCATATCACCTCTTTATTATTAATTCATCGTATTCAAATAACAAATAAAAGATTTTCTGCCTAAAAAATTATGCGGTTATTAATTATTGCCCTATTTCTCAAGTTAAATTTTACATCTGAAAATATTTAACAGAATTAGAACTTTTGTTAAGTTTATTACATGAAATTGAGGGATTATGAACATTGTAGAACTTTTAACTGCCGCACAAAAAGAAATAATTGAAGAAGCTCTCCATTCACTTTCAAGGGCACATTTAAATTCGTATGAAAAGTTGAATGAAGATGAAAACAGGGAAAGATTAAACCGGTTGTATTCACTTGTACTTCAAAGCGTAAAAGATAAAGCACTGCTGCCGGTAATCAGCTACTCTGAAAAAATTGCCAAAGAACGTTATGAAAGCGGATTTGATTTTAAAGAAGTTCATTCAGCTTATAATGTGCTTGAAGAAGTAATCTGGAAAAAAATTATTGCCGAAATTGAAGCGGCAAAACTTGGTGAAGCACTCGGACTTGTCAGCACCGTTCTTGGTGCGGGAAAACAATCCTTAGCCGCAGCTTATATTTCACTTTCTTCAAAAACAAAAATTCCTTCTCTTGATTTAACTTCTTTGTTCAGCAGAATATAATTTGTTTTAAGAGAATCAACATTGCAAAATACAGCCGGAGTTCAGATGCAAAATAATATTGATGATCTTCGTTATCCCATCGGTAAATTTCAGGCTCCTGCTGAATACAATAAAAATGTTTTGGAAAATCTTATCAGAGAAATAGAAGAAGCTCCTGAAAATCTGAAAAAAGCTGTTGAAGGTTTATCTCAGGAACAACTTGACACACCTTACAGACCGGGAGGCTGGACAATCAGGCAGGTTGTTCATCATATTCCGGACAGCCACATAAATGCTTATGTTCGTGTAAAGCTTACGCTTACAGAAGATTGTCCGCTGATCAAAACTTATGAAGAACAATTATGGGCTGAACTTTCTGATACAAATGAATCTGAAATTGAAGACTCAATTAATCTTCTTAAATACCTGCATAAGCGCTGGGTAATTTTATTAAAATCTCTTACAACAGATCAATTAAATATGCAGTATAAACATCCTCAGTGGGGAAAAGTTGATTTGAAATGGCTGGTTGCGCAATATGCATGGCACGGTAAACATCATATTGCGCATATAACTTCTTTAAGAGAAAGAATGAACTGGTAATTAATCAGTGAATGAAAATTAATTCTTCAATTTATCTTTAAATACCTTTTCAAACTTTTCAATTTTTGGCTGAATAACAAAAGCGCAATAACCCTGGTAGGGATTTTTTTCATAATAATTCTGGTGATAATCTTCAGCAGGATAAAACTTTGTTAACGGCTTAATCTCTGTTACAACCGGATCTTTCCACGCACCGGATTTTTCAAGCTTTGATTTGTAATATTCAGCTTTATGTTTCTGTTCATCATTATGATAAAAAATTACAGAACGGTACTGCGTTCCAACATCATTCCCCTGCCGGTTCAGTGTAGTAGGATCATGAGTCTTCCAATAGATTTCCAAAATTTCATCGTAAGAAATTACATCAGCATCATAAGTTACCTGCACAACTTCTGCATGTCCGGTTGTACCGCTGCAAACATCTTGGTATGAAGGATTTTCTGTTGTTCCTCCGGCATAACCGGATACAACATCAACTACGCCGTTCACCCGTTCAAACACTGCTTCTGTGCACCAGAAGCATCCCGAACCTAATGTTGCCTTTTCCGGATTTTTCAAATTCATTTCTTTTTTCACCTTTATATGTGTTGATTTTGCTTCCTGGCATCCTGCAGTAATAACAAATACCAAAAGGAACAAAAAAATCATCCCGGTTAATGCTTTCATTCTATCTCCATATGTAAAGGTAATGAATGATGATTCTGTTCCTTAAAAAGGTTAATGCGGAACTTTAAGAACCATCAGAATTACAGCTATTAACGGCGCAACAGTTGCAATTGTTCCCCAAAGATCCCACTGCTTTGAAAGCGCTTGATATTCTGCTTGATTAAAATCAGATGATGCAGTAAGGGCAATTAATTTTTTTTGAATAGGAACTACCCTGCCCATAAAAACAGCGCCTGAAATAACAAACAAAATTATTGACCAGAGAATCCAGCCTGTTGTGATTGACCATGGAAACATTCCCTGCGCAGCAAAACCAAAGATTGCCAGACCAATTACTCCGGGCATTGTAAAGTAGCGGTCTGCTTTCATTATTCCTTTTATGGTATGGCCAATGATTGAAGGATCTTTTGAATTATCAGCATGCCTTTTCCAGAAAACAGCAGTAATTATATTGCCGAGAAAAAGCACTACAAATAGTATATGGAGGAGCTTCATAATTAAATAACCCATTACTTCTCCTGTTTGTTTAATTAAATATGGATGAACAAATATAATTAAAAAAGTTATTGTGTGGTGTGTAATAAAACTTTGGGAAGAAACTCACCGGTTTTTAATAAAAAATATTTTTATAAGATAGGAATTAAAAAAGCTGATTAATAATTCTATAAGAAAAATCAATCAGCCGTTAAGCCATTACTTTTCAGTATTGATGTTTATATCATCATCCATTTGTTTATCAAAGTGCTGCTCATACATTTTTTTATATTTCTTATGAAGCTCATCAGGAACTTTCTTTCCGTTAATAATTAATTCTATTGAATTAAATTCCATTTCAAAATCATCATCCACATTTTCTATAAGCTTATCTTTTTCAAGTTCACTTTTAAATTCACGCATAAATGATTTGTATTTACGCAGTGTTTTCTTTGCTTCTTTAAGATCAAATTTTGCACCTTCAAGCTGCTTCTTAGCTTTCTCAATCTGTTCACTCACTTCAGAAAAATTAATTTCCTGCAGTTGTTCTTTTGTACGGTGTAGTTGTTCCTTTAGTTCATCAATATTAATATTGATACTAATATTCTTCATCTGCTCACGTGCTTCCCTCAGTTGATTATGAACTTCATCCATATCAATATCAATTTTCATGTTTTGCAGTTCTTCTTTTAACTTGTGCATATTTTCCTTAAACTCTTCTGAATTAAAATTTGCTTTTATTTCAGCGGCAAGTCTTTGCATATCTTTCCGAAACTGCTCATCATCAAAATTAATTTCAAACCCGGCATTCTGTAATTCCTGTTTCATCTTTGCCATGTGTTCATCAAATTCATTCATATCAATTTTGAAATCGGCCATTTGTGAGCGAAACTCTTTCATATCATCTTCAAATTCAGAAACTTTTTCAGAAACAAAATCTTCATATTTCGGAATCTCGCTCTCAGGAATTTTCTCTCCATCTTTATAGATTGAAACAATTTTATCCCCTACAAATTCAATCTTCCAGTGAACATCATCTTCATAAAAAGAAAATGTTCTTTTACCGTCATCATTATTATCATTAATAATTATTTCATTCTGATTAAAATTGCTTCCGCTTGAACAGCCGAGAGTTAAAAAAACTCCAAGCATTATAATCAAAATTAAAAACGGATTTTTGTAAAACTCTTTCATAACTCCTCCGGAACAGTTTAATATTTCTTCTTAAGACGCAAGATAATCCAGGTTGTTTCATTGAATGCCCATAAATACAGGAACGGCAGATGCGCGTGATAAAAGGGGCTGCGGGAATTCTTTATTTTTAATGCGCATAATATTGCTCTGTATGTGATTGTTGAAATCATCAATTTAATAATGAGCAAAAGTTTATAAGATTGATTTATATTTTCCCAATTGATTTAAAATTAGAAATGAAAACTGCTTACTTCAGATTTTATGAAGAATTAAATGATTTTCTTCCGCCGGAGAAAAGAAAAAATCTTTTTGAACATAAATTTCAATTTAAAGTTTCAGTTAAAGATATGATTGAATCACTTGGCGTGCCGCATACAGAAATTGATATGATTCTCGTAAACGGAGTTTCTGTTGATTTCAATTATATAGTTAAGCCGGATGATAAAATAAGCGTTTACCCGGTGTTTGAAAGTTTTGATATTTCAGATGTGCAGCATTTGCGTGCTAAGCCATTAAGAGAGCCAAAATTTATTGCTGATGTTCATCTCGGCTCTCTTGCAAGAAATTTAAGAATGATGGGAATTGATACAGCATACTTTAATAAGATAATAAAGGATGAACTAATTATAATTTCTTTAAAAGAAAAGAGAACTATTTTAACAAAGGATGTTGATCTGTTAAAAAATTCGGTAGTAACTCACGGTTATTTTGTGCGCAGTTCTGATCCCTTAATTCAATTAAAAGAAGTGATTGCTCGTTTTCATCTTCAAAAAGAAGTAAGAGAATTTACACGCTGCCTTGTGTGCAATTCAAAACTTAATCCCGTAGATAGAGAATTGATAAATGATAAACTTCCTGAAAAGGTAAAAAATTATCATTCCGAATTTCACATCTGTACCGGCTGCAATAAAATTTACTGGAAGGGAACACATTATGAAAATATGCGTAAAAAAATTCTCTCCATTTTAAAATGGTAAGAAACGGTTACTTAAATTTTAATTAATTCAATAGTTTTGCATTTCAAAAATTTTTCCGGCAGCATATAATGTCTTTTTCAATCAGAGTATTAATTACAATTATTCTAATAGTATTACTTCAGTTTTATTTTTACAAAAAACTGAAGAAATCTTCATCGGTTCTCTTTCCGAATCTTTCACAAAAAAAATTGAGGAAATGGTATCTAATCGTTTCAGCGTTTATTAACATTTATCCCTTTCTGATGCTGGCTTCATGGCTTTATTATATAATAAGCGGTGCATCAAGGCCACGAACTCCGGAAAATATTTTCTTTGAAATTTTTATTCTCTTCCCTTTTTGGATTGCTGCTCTCACGATGATCCAATCCATGATTTACTTTCTCGTAACAGATATAACCAAATTATTAATTCTTCCCATCTACAGAAAGTACAAAGAGAATTTACTTCGTGTTGAAGCAAAAATTTTATTAGTGATAATAGTATTTTTTATTTTTTACACTCCGGTTAGAATTGCATACGATTACTTTGCTGTTGCTGTAAGGCCCGTTGAATTTGTAAAAAGAAATCTGCCGCCTGGATTAAATAATTTCAGGATTGTTTTTATATCGGATATTCAGGCAGACAGGTACACAAACAGAAACAGGCTGGAAAAATATATTTCAAAAGTTAATGAGACGAACCCTGATCTTGTTTTAATTGCCGGCGATATTGTTACAGGAACTCCGGATTATATCAATCTTGCCGCAGAATATATTGGAAAAATAAAATCCAAGTATGGTGTTTATTCATGCGTTGGGGACCATGATAATTGGGCTTACCGTGAAGACAATCAAAAAAGCATTAGAGAAATTACAAAGGCGCTTGCAAAGTATAACGTAAAAATGATAAACAATGATAAGCTGCTTCTTAATATAAATAATGCTGATGTTGAAATTACTTTTGTAACCAACACGTATGCACAATCAATAAATCCGGATGTTCTGCTTGATCTTGTTGATAAAAATGAAACGTTTGATTTAAAAATTTTTCTTACTCACCAGCCGCGGCTCAATTTAATTTTAGCCGCATCAGAAAATAAATATGATTTGTTTTTAGCCGGACATACCCACGGCGGACAAATTACTTTTCTCTTTCCATTCATTTATCTCTCACCAACTTTAATTGAAACAAAATACGTACGCGGTACTTTTCATATTGATAATATGCTCATGATAGTTACACGCGGATTGGGAATGTCGCTTGTTCCAATTAGATTGAATTCAACGCCTGAAATAACTGTAATTAATCTGCAATCAGAATAATGTTATGATTAGTGTGAGAGTTATAAATTGCCGCACAGATTAATAATCTATGCTCTTTCTATTTCATTAATATAAATTTCTTTGTGTCAGAAAAATTTCCACTTTTTAATTCTTAGTTTTGAGGAATAAATACGGTTTTTATTCCCCTTCTATATTCTTAAATTCCACAATCATTTAATTTTATATTGAATATTATGAACACATCCAAAAGCAAAAAATTATTTGAAGAAGCAAAAAAATATATCCCCGGCGGAGTTAATTCTCCGGTGCGGGCGTTCAAATCTGTGGGCGGCGATCCTTTGTTTATTGAAAGAGGCGAAGGCTCAAAAATTTTTGATGTTGACGGAAATGAATTTATAGAGTTTATCGGAAGCTGGGGACCGCATCTGTTCGGGCACAATCCGGCTTTTATAAAAGAAGCTTTACTAAAATATATTGAATCCGGAACCAGCTTTGGCGCGCCAACTCAGCTTGAAGTTGAAATGGCAAAGCTGATTACAGAGCTTGTTCCTTCCGTTGAAATGGTGCGTATGGTTAACAGCGGAACTGAAGCAACAATGAGTGCTGTGCGTGCAGCACGAGGCTTTACAAGAAAAGAAAAGATTATAAAGTTTGAAGGTTGTTACCACGGTCATGCAGATTTCTTTTTGATTAAAGCCGGTTCGGGTGCATTAACTCTTGGCGTTCCAACCTCACCGGGAGTTACAAATGGGAATGCAGCAGATACACTTGTTGCTGATTACAATGATATCAACTCTGTAAAAGATCTTATCACTGCAAATAAAAATAATATTGCCGCTGTTATTATTGAACCGGTTGCGGGAAATATGGGATTGGTAAAATCAAAACTATCATTCATAAAAAAATTAAGGGAAATTTGCAGTGAAGAAAATATTGTTTTGATTTTCGATGAAGTTATGACCGGATTCAGACTTGCAAAAGGCGGCGCGCAGGAATTAGTTGAAGTAAAACCTGATCTTACAACATTCGGAAAAATAATCGGCGGCGGCTTGCCGGTTGGCGCATTTGGCGGAAGGCGCGAGATAATGGAAATGATTGCACCTGCCGGACCAGTTTACCAGGCAGGAACTTTGAGTGGAAATCCGCTTGCAATGGCTGCAGGCTATGCGGCTTTAACATTCATTAAAGATAATCCCGATATTTACAATGTACTTGAAGATAAAGGTTTGTATCTTGAACAGGGAATAAGAGAGAATTTAAAATCAATTAATAAGAAATTTGCTTTCAACAGAATTGGTTCAATGTTTACATTATTCTTTACTGAAAATGATGTAAATGATTTTAAATCTGCAGTAAAATCTGATACTGCACTATACGGCAGATATTTTAACGAAATGCTTAAGCGTGGAATTTATCTTGCGCCGGCACAATTTGAAGCACAATTCATCTCCACAATGCACACGAGGGAAGATTTAGATAAAACAATTACAGCCAGCAGGGAATCATTATTAGAAATATTCAGGTGATAATTTAAAATGTGCACAATGGCACATTAATTACAGAATTGAAGTTTTAAAATGAAGCCGTAAAAATGAACATACTTTGCATACCTGTGAAGCTTAACTTTAAGCGTTTAACACTCTTGATTATTAGATTCTAATTAGCGAATATTTATATACCAATTAATTCACCTTACTTAATCATTCTTTAGGAGAAATTTATGAAAAGAGTTTTTACTGGTTCCCTTATACTGTTTTGTTTTCTTTTCTTTTCAGGTGCAAACTTAGCACAGGTTAAAATTGGACCAAGGTTAACAGGCAATCTTAACATTTACAATCAAAAAGGTCTTACCGGCACATGGAACGGAATAGGTATTGGTATTGGCGGAACTGTGGATGTTAGTTTCAGCCGCACTCTTGGCTTAATAACCAACCTTACTTTTTTTGATATGAGGGGATTTTCAAATTCTACTACAGCAAATAATGTAACATCAGAAAACTCATTAACACTTTCTTACATAAGCATTGATCCTCTTTTCAAGGCTGAATTCAGCGGATTTTATATGGTTGGCGGACCCTCCTTAGGAATTAAAATAAGCTCAAGCGGTGAAAGAACACAGACAGCAGCAGGTCAGGCTCCTCAAGTTCAAACTCTTGATCTAGATACAAAATCTGTAAGATTTGATTTGGCAGCAGGTACCGGATATAATTTTATGTTATCACCTGGCATGTACCTTGGAACTGATTTCATGGTTTATATTCCTGTTACCGATACATATAATTTCCCTGGTTTAAGCAATAGTGTTCTCTCCTTAAAATTAGGCGCCTCTCTTAAGTTCAGCCTTTAATTAATAATGGGAAGATAAATCAACTTTAATTTGTTACGTGTGCTAAAATATTTCAGGAGGTCCTATGAAAAAATGGTTCTATGTGTTATTAGCATCTTTTTCGTTCCTCTATTTTGGCTGTGATAATGATAGCGGCGGCAGCGCAGGTACCGATCCATTTGGCGGAGGCGGGGGCGGTGGTGGAACCGGCGGTGTTACTTTTACTGTAAGTCTTGAACAGGGAAATCAGGGCGGCGTTTATTTCAATTTTAAGCCTAATCAAAATGTTACAGCTACAAATATGACTCTCAGCCTCCCGGCACAAAATTTTACTGATAATATTACCAATCCAAATCCGAATGAAGTTTATACCAACGCCCAAGGATTTAGTGTCGGAGAATATACAGGTGTTGCTACAGGTCAGCAATGGGTATTTAATATTCAGGGAAAAATTGGCAGCTCAACAGGAACTCCGTATAATGTTACAATAAATTTTACAGTACCGTAAATTATTAAAGAGTTTTACCAGTTAGATGCCAGGCATTACCTGGCATTTTTTTTTACTTAATTTTTTTCAGTATGATAAAATGGTTGATAATACCTTTACAAATATTAATTATGCTGCTGTTGCTTTAATCATCATCTATTTATAACATTTTACCAGAGATATTTTTTAAAACATTATCATCAGGCTATATGAAAAATCAAAACATTCTTTACTGCCTTGCAATTTTATTTTTTTTGATTTCCTCAATGGTATCAGCACAGCCATTAAATAAAGTAGTTGAAAAGGGTAATCTTGTTTATCTTGATAAAACAATTGTAATAAAACTGAAAGAAAACCCTTCACGTGGACCAAACAAATCAATCAATCTAACTTCTGCATTAGCAAAAAAACTTGCACCGTTTAGAGTAAAGTCAGCAAAAAGTTTTCTGCCGGTTCAAACAAAAAGTGAATCTTCTTTAAACAGAATTATTACACTGGAATATGAGAATGATATCGATCCGATGGTGCTTGCAGCAAAATTAAAAAACATAGATGAGATTGAATGGGCTGAACCAAGATTTCTTCGCTCAATAAATTTTACTCCAAATGATCCATTGATCGGGAATCAATATAATCTTACAAAGATAAACGCATTCCAGGCATGGGATATTTCTAAAGGTGATTCCTCCATTATTATTGCAATTATAGACAGCGGCGTTGATTGGGATCATCCTGATCTTGCCTCTAAAATCTGGATAAACAAAAATGAAATTCCCGGCAACGGAATTGATGATGATAACAACGGATATGTTGATGATATCCGCGGCTGGGATTTTGGCGGGATTGATGGAACACCGGATAATGATCCAATGGAAGACAGACCTGATCACGGAACTTTTGTTGCAGGCGTTTCTGCCGCTTCAACAGATAACGGAACCGGAATTGCCGCAATCGGATTTAACAGCAAAATTATGCCTGTTAAAACTTCCCAGGATAATTTTAGAAATATTTTTAATCTACCCTACATTGTTTATGGTTATGAAGGAATTGTTTATGCTGCAGATAATGGTGCAAGAGTTATTAATTGCAGTTTTGGCGGTGCGGGCTTTTCAATTCTTGAACAGGAAGTAATTAACTATGCAATAAGCAAAAATGCTTTGGTAGTTGCTGCTGCAGGAAATGATAATTTACCCGATTCTTTTTATCCGGCATCATACGCAGGTGTTCTTTCAGTTGCATCAACAAACCAGGGCGATATGAAATCATCTTTTTCAAATTACGGCTCAACTGTTGATGTTTCTGCTCCAGGATCCGGAATATATTCTACATGGCAGAATGATACTTACAGGTACGGAGACGGAACATCTTTTTCCTCTCCGCTGACAGCAGGACTTGCAGCTCTTGTTGCTGCTCATTTTCCTTTGTACTCACCAGAACAAGTTGCAGAACAGATTCGTGTGAATACTGATAATATAAATTCATTGAATCCTAATTATATAAATCAGCTTGGAAGCGGAAGAATAAATGCATTTAAAGCGTTAAGCAATACAAATTCAATTTCTGTTAGAGCAGTTGAATATGAATTTTCGGATGAGGCACCGGGAGGAAACGGAAACGGTATCTTACAGTCTGGTGAGACAATCTCACTTGGTGTAAAATTTATAAACTATCTGAATCCCACTTCAAATCTAACCATTACTTTAGAAAGTCATAATTCAAATGCAGTAGTTCAAAACGGAACATTTACTGTTGGCTCTGCTGCAACATTGGATTCATTTGACAATTATTCAGCAAAATTTACCATCGGTCTTTCTTCAAATACTCCGCAGAATGCAAGACTGCTTTTCACTCTTAATTTCAATGATGGAAACTATGTGGATTTTCAAACCATTGAAACAACTGCTAATCCAACATATTCAACTCAATCAGGCGGAGATGTTGCATTAACAATAACAAGCAAAGGTGCACTTGCATTTAATGATTATTCAACAAATATAAACGGCAAAGGATTCCGTTATCTTGATGGCGGAAATTTATTATTTGAAGGCGCATTAATTCTGGGAACTTCTCCTTCAAATATTTCTGATGCTGCAAGAGGTGCTGATCAATCAACACAAAACAAAGATTTTACTGTTGTTGAACCTTTTGTTTTAAATGTACCCGGATCGGTTGCTGATCAGCAAGGCAGTACGGTGTTTAATGATGATGGTGCACAGAACAGCAAGCTTGGTGTTTCAGTTAAACTTAATTCTTATACTTTTTCTGTTGAACCACACAGAAACTACATCATCCTTCAATATGAAATAACAAACACCGGAAGTTCCGCAATTGATAATCTTTATGCGGGAATTTTTCTTGATTGGGATTTAATTGATGGAAGCGGTCTTGATGATTTTACAGCTTTTGATGATGAAGGTAAACTGGCTTATGTTTATAATACAAGCGGAACGCCAAATACTTATACCGGATCAGCATTGATTTCTTCTGATAATTACGGATTTTATGCTATACTAAATCCGGGCGGAGATGGTGGATTTCAGATTTATGATGGATTTAATGATTCAGAAAAATGGCAGGCAATTTCCGGCGGAATTTCAAAACAGCAGGCCGGATCAGGTGATATTTCACATGTAATTTCCGGCGGGCCATTCAATATTCCCGCAGGTGAATCTGTTAAAGTTGCTTTTGCCATTGCCGCTGCTCCTGATCTTAACGGAATACGGAATGCAATTTCAAATGCGCGGAATAAATATCAATCATTAATTACATCCGTGGATAACAATGAAGAAATTCCTTTTGAATATTCTCTATCTCAGAATTATCCAAATCCTTTCAATCCCAAAACAACGATCAGTTACAGCTTGGCAGAAAGCGGCAGTGTATCTTTAAAAATATTTGATATCCTCGGTAATGAAATCGCTTCACTGGTTAATGAAGAACAAAATGCCGGAAAATATGAAGTTGAATTTGATTCAAATAACCTGACTGCAGGAAAGCATGGTTTATCATCTGGAATTTATTTCTATACATTAACCGCAGGCAATTATATACAAACAAAAAAATTAATTCTGCTCAAATAGTACTGATATTTAATATAAGGGTGGTTAAATGAAAAAGCTGATTTTATTTTTGCTGGCTATTTTTTCCACATCCCAAATTACTTTTTCTCAAAATCCGGTTTGGATTGTTAAGACACAAGATAACTCCGATCTGCCAAATCGTACTTTAAGTGAAATTACTATTGATAAAAATGATATCATCTGGATAACTGCAGATTCAATCGTTATAAAATATGATTGGAATAATTGGGAAGTAATTGATCCTGCTGATCCTGCTGATTACAATTATATTAAAATTACTAAAGGTGGTGATGGAAATGTTTATCTGTGCAGTTCCATATTTTATGATAGTTTGAAAATCTACAATGTTAGTTCATCACCATGGGAAAAACACCTTCTTGAATTAAATAATCCTTCCCTTATTCCTATTTATATTTCATGCCTTGCGCCTTCAAGAGATGGAGGAATCTGGATTGTGTACAACGTGGGCGGGTTATCTCCGTGGGAAACTCTGCTAAAATTAAATAACGGAATCTGGTCGGCTTTTCCACGCCAAATAACGGTTGCAAAATTAATTGAAGAAGATCTTGAAGGAAATCTCTGGCATCCCAATTTTTTCCCTGGTGGAGGTGTTAATAAGGTTGAAGCGGATAGTTCATACAATTTCTCATATCAAAATATTCCGTTAACACATGGCGCTGTTTCAACTATTGAAACAGATCTTGCAGGAAATATCTGGATGAATTGGCAGCCTGTACCGGTAGATGATGTTGTTAAATGGCTTGTTAAATTTGATGGGAATACCTGGACAGTTGTATTGGTTCAGCGGAAAAAGGAATTTCAGGTTAGTTAAGTAAGGTAGATTAA
>JBIQJD010000023.1:0-35971 GCA_044507695.1 Ignavibacteriales bacterium
TATTTAATATTTTAAACGTATCCTGATTAAATGCACTACTGGTTGAAATGCAACTGTTTAAGTTTAAAAAAAAACAATTTTCTAATTTTCCCCCTTTTAACATTCCTAAACCTTCACGGGCATTTTTAATCGTTAAATTTTTCCCCTTCAATAAATTATCCCAGGCGGCTACTACTGCTGTTAATGGTTTATTTATCTCTTTACCAATTAATGTAAAATTTTCTATTCGAAAGATATTTTTAACCCTAACAGTAATTCCTTCTCCATTCAATCCTCCACCAATACCATCCAACCCAGTCCCATCAATTATACAACTATCCATGCTGCTGCCAAGCAATGTAATGGCGCTATCAATAACGAGCGTTTCTTTATAAACACCATTTGCAACTATAACAGTATCACCATTATTACAAATGTTTATTGCTTTCTGTATGCTGTCAGAGGCTGTTTCCCAGCTTAAGTATGGCGGTGTGCTTGTGCCGGTTTTGCTTACATAACGGATTTCTGCTTTACAATAACTTATTAGAAATATAATACTCAACGAAATTATTTGTAAAAGAAATTTATGCATCATTCCATTTTTTCACTTAACAATATTCTCTACCAGGTAAACATAAAGATAATCGTAAAGAATATTAACCCTGTGAAAAGTTGTTAACTTATAAGTTGATTTACATTTTCTTCAGCAGCAATAATTTTTGTTTCAGCAGGCTGCCTTCTTTTAAGTACAGGCGGAACCGGTTTAATTCTTTCCCATTCCAGGTCTCCTTTACGCCATTCATAAGCCATTCCAAGACCAAGAAGGAACAGGAATATTGCACCAACGAGATAACCTGCTACTCCAAAGCTTTTGTAAACCATAGCCCATGGAATCAGCAGCACTACTTCCACATCAAAAATCAGGAAGATTAATGCAACAACGTAAAACCTGATATTGAATTTAATCCAGGGACTGCCTTCCGGCGTTTCCCCGCATTCATATATCATTAATTTTTCGGCTGTTGGACGGTGGGGCCTGAGCAGCTTGGCTACGAATAAAACTATCGCCACAAAAACTACAGCAAGCATAATGAAGACAAAGATTTTACCAAATTCTGTTAACATGGCATCCACTATTTTTGGTGAAACTTAACATAAGGCTTTTGTATTGTCAAGAAATTAAACAGTAAGTGTATTGCTCTGAAATTTCAAAATGTTACCTGCAATTGGCAACATATATGCCATGTTAAAATATGAGAATATTTAACATTTTATAAGGATTTTTAGGAAATCTTATTCTCACTATCAAGAAGTTCTCTGTTTAATTTCTATTTCAAAGAAGAAAAAAAACAATCAATCAGCACTAATTGCACAAATTATGCTAATTCATTCATTTCTTTGATTATCTTTCCAATTAAAATTATATTTTGCGCAAATAAATAAATAAGATTGTTAATGCGCCCTACTTTTGCTGAAGTAAATTTATCTAACCTGAAGTTTAATTATTTAAATATCAGAAAAAAATGTAATGTAAAAATAATGGCTGTTGTAAAAGCTGATGCTTACGGTCATGGTGCGGCAGAGGTTGTAAAAGCTCTTAATTCTTTAATAGATAAAAAACCAGAATATTTTGCCGTTGCACTTCCGGAAGAAGGTGCGGAACTGTGCGAACAAAAGATTTCTCAGCCAATTCTTGTTTTTGAACCAGTTACAGCAAACCAGGCTGAACTGATTTTCAAATACAGATTGATTCCAACAGTTTTTACTGAAGCTCAATTGAAAATTCTTAAGGAAGCAAAAGCAAAATTTTTTAAAAGAAATTCAAAAAAATCCACTCCAATAAAAGTTCATATCAAGATTGATACGGGAATGAACCGGCTTGGGATAAATCATAAAAAGGCTTTTTCATTCATTCAAAAACTCAGCACAGATGATAATTTTTTAATTGATGGAATCTACACTCATTTTGCTACTTCTGATGAAAAGGATAAATCATTTGCAAATTACCAGTTGAACAATTTTAAAACATTGTTGAAAAAATTGAATGAAGCAAAAATCAATCACGGACTTGTACACGCAGCTAACAGCGGAGCAATCCTTGATATGCCCGAAGCATATTTTGATCTCGTTCGTCCGGGAATTTCTCTTTATGGTTATTATCCTTCACTTGAAACAACCGAATCTATAAAGCTAAAACCAGTGATGGCTCTTTATTCAGAAGTTGCATCAGTAAAAGAAATTGAACCTGAAGAGATTGTGAGTTATGGAAGATTATTCCGTGCAGCGCAAAAAACAAAAATTGCTGCAGTGCCGCTGGGATACGCAGACGGCTTCAACAGAAATTTAACCGGCAAAGCAAAAGCAATAATTAAAGGTAAATTTTATCCCCAGGTGGGGAGAGTTACGATGGATAGAATTATGTTTGATGTTGGGAATGATAATATAAAAGTTGGAGATAAAATTATTCTTCTAGGTAAAAATAAAAATCTGAAAATTGATGCGTGGGACTGGAGCAGAATTTTAAATACAATTCCATACGAAATTACCTGTGCCGTAAGCAAAAGAGTTCCGCGGGTTTTTAAAGATTAGTTTCAATTTTTTTGTAAATATTTTTAAGATTATTAATTGAATTTGCGGTAAAAAACATTTCATCTGTATGTAAATGGATTTAACAAAATTATATATTATTCAAAGCATAACTGCCGCATCAAACAATCTCCGTTTAAATACACAAAAGATTGAAGTGGTTGCTTTACTGCGCGAGAGTCTTGTTAAATCTGAAAATCTCGAAGAAGATATTAAGAAGATGAAAAGAATTACAGAACTTTCCACTCTCGCAATACGGCTGAATGAAATATATAATTATCTTTCTCAGGGGCAGATAGATTTCTTTAAACTATCAGAAAAATTTAAAGAGCACAGCCGTTATCTTATAAAAGACTTAAGCCACATGCTCGATATGGTGAATGCTCAGACGTTGAAACAATCCCTTGATAAACTAAAAGAACCTAAACCCTCTCCGGCTTCTGAAAATATTTCAATTGATCTTTCACACCGTAAACCTGATGAGGCTTTATTTGAGCAAAATCCTCCGGAGGTTAAGCGGGAAGAATCAACAGATAAAATAAAGGAAAGCCTTATAATGGAGGATGAGAAGGATGATGAAGATTCATTCTTCCATAATTTTGAAGCATCAGTTCTGCAGCCTATCAAACCGCTTGATTCAATATTGAAGCAGATGTCTAACAATGAATTTGATTATGAAGAATTAAACAAGTTTGCTTCAATAATGAAAAAGAACGGTGAACTTTCTGCTAAAATTGGTTCTGATATAATTGCCAACATGCATAAAATAATTGCCGCCGCGCTCATGCTTATCAAAACAAAAAATCTTATGCCCGGCAGGGAAGTGATTGAATCAATGCGCGCATGTTTGATAGTAATTGTTGCAGTGGTTAGAGAAAAAGAAGTTGATATTACAAATTATTTAAATAGAGCCGAGGAATTCGGCAGAAAAATTTTTGAGAAAACCCGTGCATCAGGTTAATAATTTTAATAAGGAAATTTCTTCATGAATTTATACGCAGTAATTATGGCTGGCGGAGTCGGATCAAGATTCTGGCCGCGCAGTAAAGAAAAAACACCAAAGCAGCTGCTCAAAATTTTTGGTGAGCATACAATGATTCAGGAAACGGTGAAACGATTAAAAGGATTGGTCGACGATTCAAATATTTATGTAATTACAAATAAAGTTCAGAAGCCTGCAATTATTGAACAGCTCAATCATATTCCCGCTGAAAATGTAATTGAAGAACCATTTGGCAGAAACACTGCAGCATGTATTGGTTTGGCTTCAGCAATAATTGAGAAGAAGGATAAAGATGCAGTTACAATAATTCTTCCGGCTGATCATATAATAAAGAATGTTCCCGAATTCCATAAAACACTTAAAACTGCTGCCGAATTTGCTTATCATTCAAATGGATTGATTACAATAGGCATTACCCCATCACGTCCTGAAACCGGTTACGGCTATATTCAGATTGATGAACGCCCCGTTTTGCTTGATGGAAAAGAACAGGAAAATATTTATAAAGTTTACACGTTTGCAGAAAAACCAAATTACGCCACGGCAGTTAGATTTGTTGAGAGCGGAGATTTTCTCTGGAACAGCGGTATGTTTATCTGGCGTGCAGATGCTATTCTTGAAGAGATAAAGGTTCATATGCCTGATCTTCATTTTGGATTGGAAAATATTAAGAAAGCTTTTGATACTCCCAGGTATGAAAAAACTCTGACCAACGTATACGGTCAGTTGAGAAATATTTCAATTGATTACGGCATAATGGAAAAATCCCAGCTCGTGTATTTAACAAAAGGAGATTTTACCTGGAGCGATGTTGGAAGCTGGGAAGAAGTTTATCATCTTTCTGATAAAGATGAAAACGGAAATTGTATTACTGGAAATGTTTTTACTGAAATGACGATTGATTCATATATTTATACAAAGAATAAATTTACTGCTGTAATTGGTGTTGAGAATTTAATTATAATAAATACAGATGATGCTTTATTAATCTGCCGGCGTGATCAATCACAGAATGTTAAAAAGATTGTTGATTACCTGAAGATAAATCAGCTTACAGAACATCTTTAAAAACAAAAAAATATATTAACAGCATTTGAAAAAATTAATTACTGAGGAAGAAGTAATAAAACATTTCCGGCAGGGAAGTAAGGTAATTCCCGTTGGCAGTAATGATATAATTACACCGCTTGCTCATGATAAAATTAAATCACTTGGCTTAACGGTTGTTAAAAAAGATTCCGCTGATAAAATTGAAACAGATGAAACAGGAATTGTTAAATCAACAAAATTAAATAAAGCGGCAATTGGCAGTGATCATACAGGATTTAAAATAAAAAATACTATCTCAAAGGAATTAACTACAAAAGGATATGAAGTAATTGATGTAGGAACGTACGATGAAAATTCATGTGATTACCCGGACTTTGCATTTGCTGTTGCTGAGAAAGTAGCAGAAGGGAAGGTAGATTTTGGAATTATAATTGATGCAACAGGAATACCATCTGCAATAACAGCTAACAAAGTTCCTGGAATAAGAGCGGCAACATGTTATAATGAATTTTCCGCGAGGAGTTCACGCGAACACAACAATTCAAATATATTGGTGCTTGGTGCAAAATCACTTGGTGAAGAAACAATTAAATCGATTTTAGAAGTTTGGCTTACAACTTCGTTTGGCGGCGGAAGACATCAAAAAAGATTGAATAAAATTACCGCGATTGAAAAAAAATTTCTTCAATAGCCTCGATAATCATCGTTATTCCTTCAGGGCAATGTAACTTCATTGAATTATAAATCTCTAAACCTTTAATTAGTAATCATTAATTTTTTCAATAATAATTTCCAGGATCAAAATGATGTTAAAGAAAAGTCTGTTAGTTCTTCTGATAGCCGCAGCGTGTACAACGGTTTTTGCACAGCAGCAGCTAAACGGCAGAACAGTTATCACCGGTACACCTGAACAAATTGCATTTAGTAAAGGAAGCTTTTACATGGCCCCGCAATTTTCACCTGATGGACGGTATCTTGCGTTCACAAATTCAAGTTATAAAGGAATAAATGTAAAGGATTTGGAAACCGGAGAAATTCACCGGATTACTGATGAAGATGCTGCGGGATTCGGCTTTGAGTGGTCTCCTGATTCCAAATCTATTGTTACTCGTGTGGCAAAATTTGAAAACACAAAAAGATTGAATGCAGTAAAATTATTTGAAGTTCAAACAGGAATTGAAAAAACACTTATTGATTTTAAAACTTTTATGCCGGGCCTGCCTCGCTGGAATGCAGATGGAACAAAGGTTTATTTGTTTGATGGCAGGGATTTAAGTGTTAAGGAAGCTGGTTCTATACCTTCTAAGATCAAATCTGATAGAAAAATAGTTTATACAAAAGATGATCAGATATTTATTGGCGAATCGCTGAATCAATTTAATTCAATCAAGCCATTTAATAATCAGCAATATCTCAACGTAAATGTTTCTCCAGACGGCGCCAAAGTTGCATTTGAAGTTTACGGCGGAAATCTTTATGTAATGAACACAGACGGCACTGGGTTAATTGATTATGGAAAAGGATACAGACCTCAATGGTCCGCGGATGGTAAGTACATAACCTACATGGTTACGGAGGATGATGGTCATGCATATACTTCTTCTGAGATTTTTATTGCAGATGTAAACTCCGGACAGAAAATCCAATTAACCGATACAGATGGTTTGCTTGAGATGAGTCCTTCCTGGTCACCGGATGGTAAAGCAATTGTTTATCATGAAATGAATGAAGGAGTAATTTATCTCCTTCCGGTTCAGATTAATTAATCATGAAAAATGTTTTAAAGATTAAATAAAAGAGAGTTTTAAAAGATGAAAAAAATTATACTTCCTGTTTTATTTGTTTTAGCAGGATTATTTCCTGCAAAAGCACAGGTTACTGGTTTATCTGGATGGAATATATTTATAGATCCCGGACACAGCCAGAATGAAAATGTTGGAGTGTACGGATATTCCGAAGCTAAGAAAACAGTCCGTGTTGCTCTTGCGTTGAGAGATTATCTTCTTAACGAAACAGATATAGATACTGTTTATCTTTCACGAACAAACGATCAGCAGAATGTGAGTTTAACACAGCGTACGAATCTTGCCAACTCTCTCGGCGCTGCATGGTTTCATTCTATTCACAGTGATGCTTCTTCAAATCAAAACACAAATACAACATTGCTGCTCCATGGGGGATGGAGAAAAAACGGGCAGACAGTAGAGAAAACTCCTCATGGCGGAAAAGCAATGAGTGATATTATGATTGATATTCTTACAAGAGGATACAGAACAGGAACACGCGGTAATTATGCTGATAGAACATTTTATGAAGGATTTCCTGAAAATCATGACAGGCAATATCCGTATCTTCATGTGAACAGAGAATCAACAATGCCTTCTGAATTGAGTGAAGCAGGTTTTCATACAAGCACTGTTCAGAACACTCGCAATATGAATGATGATTGGAAGAAACTTGAAGCAAGAACAATGTTCTGGACATTTCTTCAGTACCACAATGCAGCAAGGCCATATGTTGGAATTGCAACCGGATATATAACTGATATAGAAACAAATATCCCGATTAACGGGGCCACTGTAACTATCGATGGTAAATCCTACACAACAGATACTTACGAATCATTGTTCCACTTATATTCAACTGATCCGGATCAACTGCACAACGGATTCTATTATATAGAAAATCTTTCTGGAGAAAATCTTGATATGATTGTATCTGCACCGGGTTATATTTCGGATACTTTAACTGTTTCAATATCAGATACATTTTTTACTTTCAAAGATGTTGCGCTTGTTTCTTCAATTCCGCCGGCAGTTATTTCATCTTCGTTTGAATTAAGTGATTCACTTTATCCGGGCAAGGATAATATCTTTTTGAACTTTAACAGAAAAATGAACAAAGATTCTGTAAAAGCAAATTTGATAATTGAACCTTCTGCTTTTCTCACTTTCACATGGGCAAACGGTGATAAATCTTTGTTAATCGGAACAGACAGCCTTGATTATTCACAGGACTACACTTTAAAAATATTGCCGGGCGCAACAGATTTGTACGGCAATTTGTTTGATGGAAATAATGATGGTCTTGGCGGTGATACTCTGGTTATTAATTTCCGCACAAAGGTACTTGATCAAAATCCACCTGTAATTGTTGATTTCTATCCTTCAGCAAGTGATACGGTAGATCTTGAACCAATAATCAGAATTAATTTTGATGAAGAAATTAATCTCACTGGAATTTCATCAAGATTAAAATTGATTAAGGTTTCCGATCAATCACAAATCAGCGGAGCTATAAGGCATTATGTTATTGATAGGAAAAGTGTAGTTCATTTTTTCCCTTCACAAAAACTTGAACCTGCGGAAGATTATCAATTTAAAATATTTGCGGGAATAAAAGATTTTCTC
Organism: Ignavibacteriales bacterium; assembly: GCA_044507695.1. Classification (GTDB taxonomy): domain Bacteria; phylum Bacteroidota; class Ignavibacteria; order Ignavibacteriales; family Ignavibacteriaceae; genus JBIQJD01. Next base: position 8,029 of record JBIQJD010000023.1, read on the forward strand.
GGCAATACAAATCTGCAGGATACCGTAATCAACCTAACAAGTTCAAGTTATGATTATGATGTTACCGCAATAGATAATTTTGAAAACGGCATTGGAAACTGGTGGCAGCCTTCCGAAAGCGGCTCAACTACCGGATTGCTTTCTTCCGAAACTGTTCTGAATACCAACATAACAAATTTATTAAGCTCGAGTTCAAACAGTATGCAGATAAATTACAAGTGGGATCCCGCCGCATCTGCATGGTTGTTAAGAGGATACCTGAGCGGCGGTGTACCACGAGAAATTTTGTTTGATAAAAATTACATAATTCAGGTTTATGTTTTTGGAGATGGCAGTAAAAATAAATTCCGGTTTGCACTTGATGATGCTGTTCCTCCCGGAAGTACTCACGAAGTTAGTCCGTGGTACACAATTGATTGGCTTGGCTGGAAACTTGTTTCCTGGGATATGTCTAAAGGTGAAACCGGAACATGGCTCGGAGACGGAAGTCTTGATGGCATGTTAAGATTTGATAGTTTTCAACTCACTTTTGATCAGGCTGAAGATGTACAGGAAGGCAGCATTTACTTGGATGATTTAAGAGCAGTTAAAAAATTTCTTGTAACTTCTGTTAATGAGCACGACAATACAGTTCCATCACAATATGCACTTAATCAAAATTATCCAAATCCATTTAATCCTTCTACAATGATTGAATACAAAATCCCACAGGAAGGTATTGTTACACTTAAAGTATTTGATGTGCTTGGAAAGGAAGTTGCTGTTATTGTAAATGAGTATCAAACACCGGGAACATACAAAGTTAATTTTGATGCGGGCAGTTACAACCTTTCATCCGGTATTTATTTCTACACATTGAATGCTGATGAATTTTCTGCAACGCGCAAACTTATTCTGATGAAATAAAAATCTCATACAACCCGGATTTCTTTTTCCGGGTTTCCTATTAACTAAAACGGAAAAGATTATGAAAAGAATCTATTCACTTGTTCTATTATTACTAATTTGCTGCAGTGTTTTATATCCTCAGAATGCTGCTCAGGTGCAGCAATTAACATCAACGGGAGATTTTTTCTTCCCAAAATTTTCACCGGATGGTTCAAAAATTTACTTTACCAAATCTAATTTTGAAGGAATATATGAGTTCAACCGGAACACTAACAGCATTACAGAACTTACTGATGAACAGGGTGCCGGTTATGAATTTATCGTAACAAAAGATAGTGAGCTTTATTACCGTTCTGATAAATTTGAAAACGGCAGGAAATATTCTTCACTTAAAGTGATGAATCTGAATAACCGCAGTGTTGAAACAATTGAAGTTGATAAAAGGGAACTATCTACTCCATGCATATTGCAGAATGGAAGGGTAGTTTATACAATTAAGAAAAATTTAAAATCCATTGAGAGGCTGAACAAATCAAATATAAATGAAACAGAAGTGAGTGATCCGGTTTTGTTTATTGAAGATTCCAAAATTGCAATGTACATAAATAGTAAAAAAAGAATTTTGCAGCCGCTTGGAGAAGGAAATTATATCTGGCCTTCTCTTTCACCTGATAAAACAAAACTTCTGTTTACTTTAGCCGGAACCGGAACATTTGTTTCTGATCTTCAGGGAAATATTATTGCTGAACTTGGATATGCAAACGCTCCGGTTTGGTCTCCTAAGGGGAAATGGATTTGTTATATGGAAGACAGGGATAATGGATTGAACGTAACTTCTTCAAATCTATTTCTTATCTCTGCTGATGGAAGAGAAAAAATTCAACTCACAAATTCTGAAGATGTGCATGAAATGTACCCGCAGTTTTCACCTTCGGGTGATGAAATTGTGTTTAATTCTTCGGAGGGAAACATCTATTTAATGAAACTTAATATTTCCGAATAAATCAGATATTGGAACAGCAAATGAAATTTCTACAACTAAACAGAATGATTAAAAATATTTTTTTAACAATTGTTCTTTTTACAGGAACATTACTTGCACAGGATTTTACAGGTGTAAAAATTTGCATAAACCCTGGCCACGGCGGGCATGATTCAGATGACAGATTTATTCCTCAAACAGGATTTTATGAATCAGATGGAAATCTTGCAAAAGGGCTTCACCTGCGTGATATTCTTGAATCAATGGGTGCAACGATTATTATGACAAGAACACAAAACCGTTCTGCAGATGATCTGCCGCTTTCACAGATAGTTTCTATTGCAAATTCAAACAATGTTGATTACATGCACTCAATCCATAGTAATGGATTTAACGGGCAGCTTAATTACACATTAGTACTATTCCAGGGATTTGATAACGGTCCGACATATCCGCAGGCAAAAGTAATGGCTGGTTATCTTGCATCAGAAATTAAAGCTGCACACAGAACCATTGGCGGACCGCATGTGCGTGGTGATTTTGATTTTTACGGAACAGGTCAGCCGTATCTGGGTGTGTTCAGAAATTTAAATATGCCGGGTACTCTATCCGAAGGTTCATTTCACGATTACATACCTGAATCATGGAGACTAAAAAGCAGTGCTTACACAGAACATGAAGCATGGGCAATTGCAAAATCATTTATTAAATATTTTAACAAGCAGCCGCTTCAAACCGGGTTTATTTCAGGTGTTGTAAGAGATGCGGATGAAAATGTAAATTATTTTTATCTGCCCGGTTCAAATGATCAGAAAAAACCAATTAATAATATTAAGGTAAGATTGGAACCGGGTGGAAGAATTTTCCGCGGTGATGATCAGAACAATGGATTCTTTTTGTATGACAGTGTTTCACCTGGACAATACACGGTATATTTTGAAACGGAAGGTTATTCTGCTGATTCTGCTGTTGTTAATGTTGCGGCTGATCAAAATAGTTACGCTGATGCTTATGTCATTTTTGATCCTGATGCCCCGCCGGTTGTACTTGATTACGCTCCGCATGATACAATTGGAGGAGTTTACACAAATTCTAAAATACAAATTGAATTTAACAGGCAGATGAATCGTACTTCAACTGAAAATGCTTTTTCAATTGAACCTTCTGTTGAAGGATTATTTAGCTGGCAGTCGAATGATAAGATATTGATTTTTTCTCCGGCTCAGCCGCTTGATACATCAACTACTTACACTGTTAGAATTGCAAATACAGCTTTAAGCAACTGGAATGTTCCGCTTGACAGCGCTTTTGCATTCAGTTTTAAAACAAAGAACCGTTTCAAATTAAATTTGGTTTCATCTTATCCTTCAGATGGTGAAGATGAAGTAAGCACAACAGTTCAAATCCGTTTGGAATTTGACGGGCCTATTGTTTCAACTTCAACTCAGGGACAGGTAACATTATTTAATTCAGCAAGATTAAGTCAATCAGTTAAGAATATTAAATTCTTTAACGAAAATGGAAAAGGATACATTTACTTTGAACCCGGTAAAGAATTAAACGAAGATTCATCATACTATGTTGAATTGCGCGGCGGAATTAAGGATGAAGAAGGGTTTGCCCTTGAAGATACTATTCAGATTTATTTTACAACCCTGGCAAAGCCAGCTTACAACTTTTTAGTTTTAGATGCAGTGGATTCATTAACTCAGTGGAGTGTAGCTTCAGAACCAACCGATTCCGCAGAGTTTTCATTTTCATTAGCTTCCGATAGAAAAGTATCAGGAAATTTTGCAGCAAGGCTTAATTATAAATTTAACAACTCATTAAATGGTAAGATTGAAATATTGCTGAATGAAAAAATTAATGTTACCAGAAATGATTCAACATTAATAGGATTGTGGATATTTGGAGATAACAGCAGAAATCTGGTCTTGTATAAAATTGATGAAAATCCAAACTCAGCAGCGGAATATTTTGTTGATACTTTAAACTGGACAGGCTGGAAGTTGAAACAGGTTCTTTTACCGCAAATTTCTGCTGATCAATATTTTTCACTTCTGCTGCGGAAAAATCCTGATGGAGTTGACAGCAGTGAAATTTATTTTGATGAATTAGTTTACAACAGCACCGTTACTGATGTTGAAGAAACTCAATTAATCGTTTCGGGATTTTCTTTATATCAGAATTATCCAAATCCTTTCAATCCTTCAACAATAATTCGTTATTCAGTACCGCAAAGATCAAAAGTTACATTGAAAGTATTTGATGCACTCGGCAGGGAAGTAGCGGAGCTTGTTAATGAAGTAAAAGAAAGCGGAATTTATTCAGTTGTATTTAATGCAGATGATCAAAATCATAATTTGGCAAGTGGAGTGTACTTCTATAGTTTCAACGCGGAAGGATTTACGCTCACAAAAAAATTACTGCTGTTAAAGTAGGAATGAACTATCGAATTGACGAATAGTTGAACTGAAATCATAAATAAATTATTCAGTGATTTTAATCGTCTTTTCAATTCGTCAATTCGATATTGTTTATCAATTTTTCACACTGCAACTTTATCACTTATTTCGGGAGTGGAAATTTTTCTTTTGTAATGCTCTGCTATTTTTTTTAACCTTCCCGGGAAATCAGTTTGAATGCCATCCACGCCGAGTCTTACAAGACATCTTAACTCTTTCCGCTTGCTTACAGTTGCGGCAATAAGTTTAATATCTAAATCAGTATTTTTTTTGCGGAGTGATCTTAGTTTATCAGCATCCAGCATCATTATTCTTCTGAAGGTGGTCCAGTTAGCAATTGTAATTTTTCTTGGTCTTAATCCCACCGCAAAATTATTATTATTTTTTAGTGCAGCATTTAATGCGCTGTAATCTTCAGGTTCAAAAATAATTCCGGCAGGTGATTCAATATCCAGGCTGAAAGAAAAATCAGGATGATTTTTTTTCATTTCATTAAAACATTCGATGTAAGTTGTTTCAATTATAATTTTAAAATGAGGATTATATTTTTCCTTCAACTCCTTCAATCGATCTAAAATTTCCACTGCACAGCCTTTATCTGCTTCCGGTGCTTTATTATCAAAGAAAACAAATTGAAGCCGGTTTTTATCAGCCGCCCATTCAAAGAATTCTTCCAATGTTGGAATATGAGCATTAGCAGTTTTGGGATTTCTGCTTTTCCTTTCTTTATAATCAAAATTAGCTCTTACCTCATCAAGTAAAAGAAGATTAACAGCTTTTCGGAAGCCGCTCAAAATAGATGGTGGATGAGGCTTGTATCTGACCCAGGGTTCAAATCCTGCTTCACGCAGAAGTGCAGTTGTATCATTCGGATCCCAATCATGCCAGATTATAACATGCCCATCCTTAGTTAATGATAAATCAATTTCAAGCCCGTTAGCACCTTCTTCAAGTGCGCGGTTAAAGGAAGGAAATGTATTTTCAGGCTCTTTGTATGGTGCACCTCTATGACCAATTATCAAAAAGGGAGGATCATCTATTGTGAAATATATTTTACGCGGGCATCGCCTGGAATATTCTTTAAACCATGTTTTAATCAGCTTGAATTTTGAGAACATATTTCAATTTCGTTTTTGTTAAAAGATATTTAACATAAATATATTTGAATAATGGTTTAATCACAGTTTAAATATGAATTCAAAATCAAAAAAGAAAAAAGATTTTTTTGCCAAAGTTTATGAAGTAGTAGCTCAAATTCCTTTTGGAAAAGTAGCAACATACGGAGATATTGCTGAAGCATGTGGAATCAGGTCATCTGCACGAACAGTTGGCTGGGCTTTAAATGGTGCTAAAGAATCGGGACTCCCGTGCCACAGAGTAGTAAACAGATTCGGCGCTTTAACAGGCAGAATGCACTTTGGCAGTTATGATCTGATGGAAGATCTGCTTCGTTCGGAAGGAGTTGAATTTACTACTGAAGGTTTTGTTAATTTAGAAAAGCATCTCTGGAAACCACCAATAAAAAAATCCCGCCGCAAAAAAAACTCCAGATAGTTTGGCTTGCAATTTGAATCTATCAGGATGAATTATTTAAAAAACTTTCAATATGAGTTCTTATAAAGGGTTTTAACATCTTAATAATGTTTCAATCTAATATTTGAATCTCACATTAAATCAGAAATTATGGAGCATTATGAATTTTTGCAGATTTTCCGGCGTCTTTTTAATTATAATTTTATGCACCCAATATTTATTTTCACAGCAAATTGGAGAAGTTTCAGTAAAAAAATGGAAGGACGATAAAAACGCAGCTTTTTCTTTTTCATTTGATGATGCATTTGAATCTCACTACTTACATGCGCGGGAAGTTTTAAACCAATATGGTTTTAAAGGAACTTTTTATCTTACAACCGGCATGCTTGATGATCGTGAATATGGAGATGGTTATGGTACGTGGAATCAATTCAGGCAAATGGCAGCAGAAGGGCATGAAATGGGAGCGCATACGGTTACTCACAAACATTTGATTCAAATGACTGCGGGAAATATTAACACTCCCGGTACAATCAGATATGAGATGTACCAATCCAAACTTAGAATTGAACAAGAAATCGGTCAGCCATGTATTGATTTGGCTTATCCATTTGCAGAATACAATTCACAAATTTTATCTATAGCTGAAGAATTTTTTGAAATGGCAAGAGCCGATGGTCCTGATCCAAATTCTGCTTCTCCAACATATAAACAATCATTCAAATTAACCTGCAATGAAATGCTTTTTAATCTGCCGCGCAATTCAACACACAGTGATGCTGATGAGCTTGAATTGTTGAAATCACAGGTTAATGATCTTATAAACAGCGGCAAATGGATGAATTTAATGGCGCATAAGGTTGTTCCTTTTTCTCAATTGAATAAGGAAATACAAGATGGCTCATGGTATCCAATGACCAGAGAATGGCTGAATGATATTAGTTTGTGGATGAAAAACAAATCAGACGGCGGATATATCTGGGTTGAAACAATTGCAAACGTAATGAAATATGCACGCGAGAGAGATAGTTTTAAAGCATCGGTTATATCATCAAATGGAAAAGAAATTAAAATTAGCGTAACTGATGATTTACAGGATGAAATATATAATTATCCGCTCACAGTTGATATAACTGTTCCTTCTGATTGGAATGAAGTTGTGCTTACACAGGGAGAAAAAAATCAATCTGTTTCTGCTTTCACAAAGAATGGAAAAAGAATAGTTCGTGTGGAAGTAATTCCAGATGGAGGTACTGTTACATTGAAAAATGGTGCACCGGAAGTTTTGTACTCAATATCAGGAAAAGTTATTTACAATAATTCACAAAACTCCGCAGTTTCAAATGTTAATATTCAGCTTGAAAAACCGGATAACACTAAGAAAAATTCCTTAACTGATAATAATGGAAATTTTTCTTTTGCTGAATTGGGTGAAGGAAATTATACAATAAAAATTTCAAAAGATGGAAGCTGGGGCGGAGTTAATGCAACAGATGCTCTGGAGACCTTAAGATACTTTTCAAAATTAACTCAACTGGATTCTCTTCAAATGAAGGCGGCTGATGTTAATAACAGCGGAACAATTAACGCTACTGATGCTCTGTTAATCGTTTCAAGGTATGCTGGAAAAATTGATAAGTTTGATATTCCTGATTGGATTTTTGAACCTGCCTCCAAAGAGGTGATAATTGATGGCAGCAACATAGAATTACAATTAAAATCAATTGCTGCTGGAGATGTGAATGGTTCATACATTCCGTAAGAATTAAAGGATTTGCACATTATCAGATTGCCGGATGTAAAATTTTATATTCAGCAATCTGATTACACAAATCAGGCAGATTGAAGCACATTGTACTAACTGATAAAATATTAAATAAAAATTTACCAGTTAGATGTTCTCTTTACATTGATTGATGAAACGCCCGTATCCAATTCAATATAAATTTTCTTTCCGGAGCGGGCAAAATTTTCTGTCTGGTAAACATCATCTCTTACTTCACTAAAGCCTTCAAAATTCTTAGTGGATAAACTTACATCAGTTTTTATTTCACAACCAACATTTTCAGGAATTGTGATATCAATGGAGGAAACACCGGCATCAATTAAAAAGTGAGTTTCAGTTTCCGGGTCACCGAGTTTTGCATTGAGTGATGCAGCACCCATTTCAATTTTAAGTCTGTTTACTTTGATTGAGGAGAAATCGAGATCGAGTGAAGCAGCACCAACGTTTAGATTTATATCCCAAACAGGAGATGAATGTAAATTCATTTTAACTTCATTTCTGCTTTTTCCTTCTCTGAAAGAAAATCTTTTACGATGCATAATAAAATCTATAGTGGATTCATTTCCATTGTTTGAACGATCGAGAGTATAGTTATTTCCTGCACCTTTTGCTTCTGCTGAAAAAAGATATGAATCTGATTTACCAAAAGAAAAAGATCCGGCTCCGGCATCAAAATTCAGAACTGCGCGCTGCTGGTCAGAAAATTCCTCATTAAAATTTTTAACCTCATAATCTGATTCATCAAAATCTTCATCATCAGAATAACTGAAGAAAAAATTATGCTCTGTGAATCTAAATCCGGCTTTATAGGTTGAATATCCTGCAAACGCAAGCGCAACAGCAGTTATTGCAACTAAAAATGTACGCACCGCAGGCTGTCGTATCATCATCGAAATTCCCCAAAGAATTAAAACAACCGGCCAGAGTTTTATTACATCACTATAATAGAAATCATATGGAGTAAGATTATTAATTAAAATCAGCAAACCGAGAGATATTAATAACACACCCCAAAAAACATGTTTATTTTTCATATTAAAATCCTGTTATTTTTTTACTGCGTTGATTAATAATATAACACCAGTTATTATCAATACAACTGAAAGCATATCACCAAAATCAACATGGGGAAATAATTCATCTGCAAGAAAAAACAAACCGATTACGATTAAAATTATACCGCCAACCAATGATCTTTTTTGCTTCTGGCTTTCAATTTTTTCACCATAATATTTTACGGGATCAACCGGTTCAGCTTGGTTTGCGGCTTCTTCAGTCTGAGTATTTGGCGGCGTTACAACATAAGGTTCTTCCGGAATTACGACCCAGAGTATAAGATAAGCCAGTACACCAGCCCCGCCTGCAAAAAGACTAACAACAAAAAGCACACGAACAATAGTTGGATCGATTTCAAAATAGTTTGCCAATCCGCCGGCAACTCCGCCTATCATTTTGTCCCTAACAGAACGATAAAGTTTTTTGTTCATGGTTTTCCTTTATTTTGCTGCTGCAATAATAATGAGAATGAAATATACTGGCTTAATCTATTTTTTTATCGGCAGCAAAAACACAGTTGTGGTAATATTCTGCTGCAAGCGGTAACCGTTAAAAATACTTATTTAATTAATTCATTAAAGAATCTGAAATGTTCATCGATTGATTTTTTCCAGTATTGGCGTGAATGATTTCCTGGTTGAGCTATGAATTTTATCCTGACACCTTTCGTTTTACAAGTTTCATAAAATTCTTCATTCACTTTTAAAGCAAAATCCTGCGTACCGCAATCCACAATTATATCATGATTAAATTTTTCAATCTTTGCCAGAATATGAACTGCTGAATTATTCTGCCAAACTGATAAATTATCATTCATTTCACCAATCATATTTTCAATTCCCCATTTTTTAGGAAATTGGGTGATATCGAGAATTCCGCTTGTACTGCCACCGCTATTAAAAAAATCAGGATGCTTAAGTAACAAAGTAATTGCGCCGTGCCCGCCCATACTTAAACCAGTAATAAAAATATTTTCTTTAGAAATTTTATACCTGTTAAAGATTTCAGGAACGAGATTATCAAAGAAGAATTTTTCAAATTGTATATTAGTTTTAACAGTACTGTTCAAATACCAGGAATCATAGAACCCATCAGGGCATGCAATAATGAAATTATAATCATCGGCATATTTTTGTAAATCAGTTATCTCGCTCCATTGCGCGTAGTTTCCGCTCCAGCCATGAAGCATAAAAAGCAGCGGATAGTAATTTGTTGGATCATAACTTAGCGGAATGAAAATAATTGTTGTATCGGCAGCGGGAACAGAATCTGCATAAATTAAAAGTGTATCCTGTGAAAAAATTATTCCTGAAAAAATCAAAAAACAAAAAAAAGTTTTTCTCATCTGCATCTCCGATATGAATTCAATTAAAAATAATGATGAAAAATTCTACTTATAGAATTGACCGGGGAGCTTCATTTTTAGTTATTACCAGCCTTTCCTATTTTTGTGCAAAAATAAAAATAATATTGTATGAAAATAGCCCTCTGCCAAATAAATACTATCATCGGAGATATTGAAGGAAATAAGAAAAAGATTCTTGAATGGTATGATAAAGCTGTCCGCAGTGAAGTTGATTTAGCATTATTCCCGGAACTTGCGCTGGTAGGATATCCGCCGCTTGATTTAGTTGAGAAAAAAGAATTCAGAGATGCGGCATCAAAAGCAGTAAATGAAATTGCAGCGCAAACAGGAACGACCGGATTAATATTTGGTTCAATAACAGAAGATGATGATAAAATAGGAACTGATATTCACAACTCCGCAATACTTTGTTATCATGGAAAAGTTCAGTTCATCCAGCATAAATCTTTAATTCCTAATTATGATGTGTTTGATGAAATGCGTTACTTCGATCCTGCAAAGGAAGTAAATGTTGTTCAATATAAAAATAAAAAATTAGGAATATCAATTTGTGAAGATATCTGGAACGATGAAGATTATTGGTACAGAAGAAGATATGTTAATGATCCGGTGAAAATTCTATTGGAAAAAGGTGCGGAAATAATAATAAATATTTCTGCAAGTCCTTATGCCTACGGAAAAAGAAATGACAGGAAAGAAATGCTTTCCGTTCTTACAAAGAAAGATAAAATTCCGCTTGCGTATGTCTGCTGCGTTGGTGCACAGACCGATTTAATTTTTGACGGTGCAAGTATGTGCTTTAATTCGGAAGGTGAACTTGTTCTGCTTGGTGAATCATACAAAGAAGAGTTTTTTATTTTTGATACTGAAAAAAAATATTCACAGATAACAAAGGTTGAAGCTTCATTTGAAGAAGAAGTTTACAACGCCCTTGTTTTTGGTTTGAAGGAATATTGTTATAAGCAAGGATTTGAAAAAGTTGTACTCGGTTTAAGCGGGGGAATTGATTCGGCACTTGTAGCATGTATTGCCGCTGATGCTTTAGGTAAAGAAAATGTGCATGTTCTTTTGCTTCCATCCGATTTTTCTTCACGCGGAAGCATCAATGATTCAATGAAACTAATAAGGAATCTTGGCATCTCACATCACAAGATTTCAATTGAGCCTGTTGTTGATAAAATCTTAAAACAAATGAAACCGCTTTTTAAAGATCTTCAATGGGATACAACAGAAGAAAATATTCAGTCAAGATCGCGCGGTTTATTGTTAATGGCTTATTCAAATAAGTTTAATGCATTATTGTTAACAACTGGAAATAAATCAGAAGCGGCTGTAGGTTACGCAACACTTTATGGTGATATGGCCGGAGCATTAGCAGTAATTGCTGATGTTTATAAAACAGATGTTTATAAACTTGCATCATACATTAACAGGAATAAGGAAATAATTCCAAAAGAAATTATTGAGAAAGCTCCTTCTGCTGAACTGCGACATAATCAGAAGGATCAGGATACGCTTCCACCTTATGATGTTCTTGATAAGATCTTAAAATATTACCTTGAAGAGAATAAAGAAATAAAGGAAATTTCTGAAATAATTAATGATGAAAATCTTGTTAAAAAAGTTTTAAGAATGGTTGATAAAAATGAATTTAAAAGAAATCAGTCAGCGCCGGTTTTGCGTGTATCCAAAAAAGCGTTTGGGCTTGGGAGAAGATTTCCAATTGTTCAGGGATGGAGAAAATAAAAGATTCTGTTAACCAAGTAATAAAAAGAATAAAGATGAAATTTAAACTATCTATAATATTATTATTTTTTTCAGCAGGCATATTTGCACAACTCGGACCAAAAGATTTAGTAGAGATAAAAACTTTTCAATCATTTGATAAAGTATACGCTGGCGGGGAATTAAAACTTGCTGTGCAAACTGATATAAAAGAATCATGGCATATAAATTCCAACAAGCCTTATGATGATTTTTTAATTCCTACCGAAATCAGAATTGAATCTGAAAATTTTGAACTCGTAAATTCAGCATATCCTCCGGCAGAAGATCTCAAACTTGCTTTTTCTGAAAATCCACTTTCTGTTTGGGAAGATCAAATTATTATTGGCGCGTTAATTAAAGTTAAAGATAATGTTGAACCCGGCAGTTATAATTTAATTGTAACATTAAATTATCAGGCATGCAACGATAACTCCTGTTTACCTCCAACGAATACTAATGATACAATTAATGTTGAAGTAGCGGATAGAACAACACCGGTAAAAGAAATCAACCAGGATATTTTTAAAAATATTGATCTTTCATATACACCGGTTTCAGGAAGTTCAACATCCGGATCTGATAATGTAATTACTTCAACACTGGAAGGCAGCGGAATTTTCCTGGGACTTATTCTTGTTTTTCTCGGCGGACTTGCATTAAATCTTACTCCGTGTGTTTATCCGCTTATTCCCATAACAATTGGATATTTTGGTGGACAAAGTGAAGGCAATACAAAAAGGCTTTTACTAATGGGATTGCTTTTTGTAATCGGAATGGCTGTGACATATTCTATTGTCGGTGTTGTAACGGCGTTGAGTGGTGCTGTATTTGGCTCACTGCTTCAAAATACATTCGTAATAATTTTTATTGCATTAATCTTTATCGTTTTATCACTAAGCATGTTTGGAGTTTATGAATTTCAACTTCCTTCATCATTAGTAAATAAAGCAGGCGGCGCAAAATCAGGAATGTTTGGCGCATTTTTTATGGGATTAACAATGGGAATTGTTGCTGCTCCCTGTATTGGTCCGTTTGTAATCGGCCTTGTTACATATGTTGCAGCCAAGGCTGATCCTTATTATGGATTTTTACTTTTCTTTGTTCTTGCTTTAGGATTAGGAACGCCGTATCTCGTCCTTGCAATTTTTTCAGGAAAAATTAAAAAGCTTCCACGGGCAGGTGAGTGGATGGAAGCAGTTAAACATATCTTTGGTTTCATTCTTATAGGAATGGCTCTCTATTTTATTCTTCCGCTTTTGCCGGATGATATTGCCGGATATATTTTACCTCTGTTTATGATTATCACTGCATTATATCTTTTATGTGTTGATAAACTTGCAAACCGGATAAAAGGATTCAGAATATTTAAAATTGCATTCTCAATTTTGCTTTTAACAATTGCAGTGTATGCAATTATTCCTTCTGAAAGAAATGAAATTCCGTGGCAGGAATATTCTGAAAATATTATTCCAGCCACCCTTGAAAACAGTGATGGAATGATTATAGATTTTTACGCTGATTGGTGTATTCCATGTAAGGAACTTGATGCCACAACATTTTCTGATCAGCGGGTGATTGATGCAGCTTCAAACTTTCATACTTTTAAAGCTGATATGACACAATCGTTATCACCTGAAGTGGAAGCATTGAGAGAAAAGTATAAAATTCTCGGTGTACCTACTGTTTTAATCATTAATTCAGATGGGCAGGAAATTCACCGGGTTACAGGATTTGTTCCACCGGAAGAATTTTTGAAATTAATAAATGATGCAAGGGAAAGCTAATTTTGAGCAAGCGGAATAGTGAATGAAAAATCGGAGCCTTTCCCGATTTCACTTTTAACGGTAATATTTCCGCCATTTTTTTCAACAAGCTCTTTGCAGAGTTCAAGTCCTAAACCGGTTCCTTTTTCCTGTGCTGTTCCAATTGTGGTGAAGTGAACATTCTTATCAAAAAGTTTGGGCAGATTTTCTTCACTGATACCCGCTCCTGAATCAATAACTGAAACAACCGCCATTGAATCAACAGTTTTTATTTTAACAAGAATATTTTCATCATCATTTGAAAATTTGATTGCATTGCTCAGCAGATTATGAACTACTGAAGTAAACATCTGCTTATCTGCATGGATTGTAATATCTTTTTCCGCATTAATGCTTATCATAATTTTTTTGCGGTTAGCATTGTGAAGCGAAAGCCGTATTATTTTATTTACTACAGGCTCCGCTAAAAAATTCTCGGGTTCATATTTAATTCTTCCCAATTGAATACGTGACCATTCAAGCAGGTTATCAATTAAATCAAGAGTTTGATGAGCAGTGATGTTCACGTCTTTTGAGTATTCAATTATTTCGTTTTTGTTTAGTTCTTCAATATTTTCAGAAAGAAGCTCCGAGTAACCTATAAGCGCCTGAAACGGGCTTCTCAAATCATGGGAAATTATTGAAAGCAGCTTATCCTTATTTGCATTCAGGTTTTTTAATTCTTCTTTCTGCTTATTTATTTCATCAATCTTTTCATTAAGAAGCAGATTATGTTTGTTCTTTAATCTGTAACGATTGAAAAACAACGCGGCAATTACAACCAAAATAATTATTCCGCCGATTAATGATTTGCTGATGAATTCCTGTCTTGCAGATTTAAGTTCATTCAAATGTTTATCACGCTGAAGCTGTACAATCTCTTTATCCTTTCTCTCCATTTCATACTTTGCCTGAAGCTCCGCCATTTGAGAGGCAAATGTTTCATTAAAGATAGAATCTCCCAGTTCAGAATAATTTAAATGAAGTTCATATGCTTTCCTGTAATTTCCCATTGAAGCATGAATCTGTGATTTCAGAAAATAAACATCGTGAAGAAGCTTTGCGTTGAAATTCTCCGTGTATTTTTCTGCTTCATTCAGATTTTCAAGTGCCTTCGCTAATCTCTTTGCTTTAATATCATTCTTACTAAGATTGATTAACGAGGTAACAATTCCCTCCGTATTTCCGATTTCAAGCTGCATTTTATGTGCACGAGAGAGATAATCAGAAGCAGTATCTAGATTATTTAATTCAGAATAAAGATTGCCAATATTACCGAGAGAAGTAGCTATTCCGTATTGATCATTTATTTCTTCTTTTATCTCTAAAGATTTTTTATGATACTCCAGTGCTTTTGTGTATTCCTTCTTATCATTAAAAATATTTCCAATATTGTTGTAAGCTGTAGCTTTCAGAAACTGATCATGGGAAAGTGAAACATCCAGCGCTTTGAAATAATACTCAAGTGCTTTGTTGTAATCCGGCATATCATTATAAACTGCTCCAATATTAATATATGCTTTGGATAATCCGGATCTGTCCTTCAGTTCCTCACTTACTTTTACTGATTGGAAATAATACTGAAGACTTTTTTCATATTCTCCCATATTGCTGTAAATAATTCCGAGATTATTCAGGTAACTGATTATTCCTTTTTTATTTCCAATCTGTTCACCAATCTCAAGCGCTTTTTTATAATAGAACAAAGCACTGTCAATCATTCCCGTAAAATAAAAATATGAGCCAAGGCTGTTGTAAGATTGTCCAATTTCAAGTTCATCTTCAGACAGTAAAGAAATTGATAAACTCTTCCGGAAGTATTCGTTCGCTTTTTTATAATCGCCCATGTGGGTGTAAGCAATTCCAATATTTCTAAGAGCAAGTGCCTGATTTTTTAAATCTTCATCACGCAGGGCTAATTGAAGTGCTTCATTTCCGTAGGTAATACTTTTTTGCGGATCGTTTGTCCAGTAGGCGGAACTAAGCTGGTTGAGAATCGCGATTTTATCCTTGCCTGAAGAAGAGCTTAGTGCTTCTTTAAGACTATCGGTTCTGCTTTGACCAAAAAGAGAAATCGATATGAGAACAAACAGTAATAAGTATTTCATTTCTGCAAACTGATATTTAAAAGCCGGAAATCTCGAACAATGTTCAGCTTTAGTTCAGTAGTGAGTTAATTGATACTGCTTAAAATAAGGTAAAATAATTTTGTTAAAAATAAAATCTCAAAAATAATTTATAAGATTTAAATAATTCCAGTGTTCATCTGCCAATTCTTATCGCTTTTGAGAAATTTGAGAGTAATTCATTTAAGAAATGAAAATCGCGGCGAGAAAAGAGCATCAATTACATTGATAAACAAATAAAAATCAAATTTATACCCGGCACGGTTTATGGCTGTGCATTTAGCATCAAAACAATTTTTAGAGCAGAGAAATGATAAAAGAAAAAGAAGTTCAGAGTCTTTCTGAAGTTACTGTTAGATTTGCAGGGGATTCGGGAGACGGGATGCAATTAACCGGAAGCCAGTTCAGCGATACAACAGCCGTGCTGGGAAATGATTTGAGCACACTTCCTGATTATCCCGCAGAAATCCGCGCTCCTTCCGGAACAGTTTACGGAGTAAGCGGATTTCAATTACATTTCGGAAGCAGCGATGTTCATACACCGGGAGACAGGCCTGATGTTTTGGTTGCAATGAATCCTGCTGCAATTAAGAAAAATCTGCCTGAACTTAAACGAGGCGGAATGATAATAGTAAATACTGATTCTTTTGATTCTAAAAACTTAAAACTTGCCGGCTATGAAAATAATCCGCTGGAAGATGGTTCACTTGAAGGTTATGAAGTTTACCAGGTTCCGATTTCACATTTAACAACCGAAGCGCTGAAAGATACCGGTTTATCAAATAAAGAAATTTCACGGTGCAAAAACTTTTTTGCTCTTGGTCTGATGTACTGGCTGTTTAACCGTCCGCTTAATCAAACTGAAAACTGGCTGCAGAAAAAATTCAAAGATAAACCTGAGTTTATTGAAGCCAATGAGAAAGCTATGAAAGCCGGATACAATTTTGGAGAGATGACAGAAGTCTTCACAACCAGATATCATGTTGAACCTGCAAAGCTTCCGGCAGGAACTTACAGAAGTATTTCAGGTAATGAAGCAACAGCTCTTGGTTTGTTGAGTGCATCAGTAAAATCAAAACTTCCATTGTTTTTAGGATCTTACCCAATCACCCCTGCTACGGAAATTCTTCAATATCTGAGCAGCTATAAAAACTTCGGAGTAAAAACATTTCAGGCAGAGGATGAAATTGCCGGAATTACTTCTGCAATTGGTGCTGCTTTTGCCGGCAGTCTTGCAGTTACAACTACAAGCGGTCCGGGATTAGCACTTAAAACCGAAGCCATGGGTTTAGCAATTATGACCGAACTTCCTTTGGTCATAATAAATGTACAAAGAGGCGGGCCAAGCACCGGGCTTCCTACCAAAACTGAACAGGCAGATCTTTTGCAGGCAATTCATGGAAGAAATGGTGAAGCTCCTTTGCCTGTGCTGGCTGCATCAACACCGAGTGATTGTTTTACAATGGCAATTGAAGCATGCCGTATTGCTTTGAAATATATGACTCCGGTTCTTCTGTTAACTGATGGTTATCTTGCCAATGGTTCAGAGCCATGGAGAATTCCACATGCTAATGAATTGCCTGAAATTGGAACCAGCTATTGGACTGATAAAGAAACTTTCAAACCATATTTGCGTGATGAAAATCTGTCACGTCCGTGGGCAATTCCCGGAACTCCCGGACTTGAGCACCGGATTGGCGGACTTGAAAAAGCTAATATTACAGGTACAGTAAGTTATGATCCGGAGAATCATCATCTTATGATTAAACTAAG
The DNA here is from genome assembly GCA_044507695.1 of Ignavibacteriales bacterium. Classification (GTDB taxonomy): domain Bacteria; phylum Bacteroidota; class Ignavibacteria; order Ignavibacteriales; family Ignavibacteriaceae; genus JBIQJD01. Next base: position 25,573 of record JBIQJD010000023.1, read on the forward strand.
AGATAAGAAAATAAGGAACATTGTTAATGATATTCCTGAACTTGAAGTTGAGGGTGATGATGAAGGTGAATTGCTTGTGCTTGGATGGGGAGGAACATACGGATCAATAAAAGAAGCAGTGATAAAGGTTAGAAACCGGGGTTATAAAGTCTCACAGGCGCATGTAAAATATATCAATCCATTTCCCAAAAATATGGGAACAGTTCTGCAAAAATTTACAAAGGTGCTTATTCCGGAAATTAACCTGGGCCAGCTTGCAAAAATAATTAGAAGTGAATTTCTGATTCCGGTAAATCAATTAAATATTGTTCGTGGGTTACCATTTAGAGTAACAGATATTGAAACAAAAATTATCGAACTGCTCGGAGGAAATAATAATGGCAGAAAATAAAATTCAAGAGCAAGAACAAACAACAAAAAGTGTAAGGTTTACGCCAAAAGATTTTGCATCAGATCAGGATGTAAGATGGTGCCCCGGCTGCGGTGATTATTCAATTCTTGCACAGGTGCAAAGAACTTTTCCTGAGATAGTTGGCGAACAAAAAGAAAATATTGTTTGGGTTTCGGGTATCGGTTGTTCCTCCCGTTTCCCTTATTACATGAACACGTACGGATTTCATGGAATTCACGGAAGAGCTCCGGCAATTGCAACCGGTGTAAAGGTTGCACGTCCAGATTTATCCGTTTGGATTGCAACTGGCGATGGTGATTTATTAAGTATTGGCGGTAATCATTTTATTCATGCTTGCAGAAAAAATATTGATTTTAAAATTCTTCTTTTCAATAACAGAATTTATGGCTTAACCAAAGGGCAGTATTCTCCAACTTCTGAACAGGGAAAGAAAACAAAAACATCTCCGTTTGGCAGTGTTGATTATCCTTTCAATCCGCTTTCAATTGCACTGGGAGCTGAAGCAACATTTGTTGCACGTACATTAGATAGGGATCCGAAACACATGCAGGCAATCATAAAGCGGGCAGCAGAACATAAGGGAACAGCATTCATAGAAATATTTCAGAATTGTGTAATCTTTAATGATGGCGCGTTTGATTCTCTTACTGATAAATCCACAAAAGAAGATAACACAATTTATCTTGAACATAAGAAACCGATGGTGTTTGGTAAGTATAAAGATAAAGGAATAAAACTGGATGGAACTACTCCAAAAGTAATTAATATTTCAGAAGGAAATAACAGTATAAATGATTGCTGGGTTCATGATGAATTTGATAAATCTTTCGTTCGTGCAACTATACTTGCTCATTTAAATGATGAAGAAGGATTTCCTGTACCGGTTGGAATTATCCGCCAGATAGACAAACCAACTTATGATGAAGGAATTGAAGCACAGATTAAAAATGTAAAATCAAAATTAGGTGAAGGTGATCTTGAAAAAGTATTATTCAGCGGAAACACGTGGAATGTGAATTAGTGTTCTCTTACCTCTAAAAATACGCATACGGCATTCTCAATGAATGCCGTTTTCATTTTAAATTAAAAAAAGCTAAAATTCATTCCGAAGAAACTGCATATTCCTGCTTTTTGCATTTGACAATAGTATATAGCTTCTTTAAGTTAATCTCAGTTAAAAAACTCGAACCATAAAAAAAATATTTATCAGGTTATTTTAAAGTGTTCACACACTTTTACTCTTCCGGATCAACTTTCAATTATACATTTGTGTTGCAGGGGAATTGTTTTTACTCAGCACATCAAAATGAAACTAATCTTATTAATTATTGTCAAAGTATATTAAATCAAAAAAATTATTATGGAAAACAATAAAGTAGAAAAAAGTGTTTTAAACCTTACCGATGTTACTGTAAGATTTGCCGGAGATTCCGGAGATGGAATGCAGCTAACCGGTACTCAATTCACAAATACAACAGCACTTGTGGGAAATGATTTAAGCACGCTTCCTGATTTTCCCGCAGAAATACGCGCACCCGCAGGAACAACATACGGAGTAAGCGGATTCCAGCTTCACTTCAGCAGTTCTGATATTCATACTCCCGGTGATTCACCAGATATACTTGTAGCAATGAATCCCGCTGCATTAAAAATTAATTTGCGTGATTTAAAACCCGGCGGTACAATCATAGTAAATATTAATTCATTTGATTCTAAAAATTTCAGGCTTGCTGATTATGATTCCAATCCTCTTGAAGATGGGTCTTTGCAAGGATACAACGTAGTTCAGGTTCCTCTAAGTCAGCTTACAAAAACTGCACTGGAAAACAGCGGCTTAAGTGCAAAAGAAATTGAACGCTGTAAAAACTTTTTTGCGTTGGGGATGATGTACTGGCTGTACAGCCGTCCGATTGAACCAACATTAAAATGGATTCAAACCAAATTTAAAAACTCTCCTCAGATTGCAGCAGCAAATGAAACTGCACTTAAGGCAGGTTATTATTTCGGAGAGAATACTGAATTATTTACAACACGCTATAATGTTGAACCAGCTAAACTTGAAAAAGGAACTTACAGGAATATCTCCGGCAATGAAGCATTAGCTACCGGGTTTATTACTGCATCAGTAAAATCGGGGCTGCCGCTATTTCTTGGCTCTTACCCAATAACACCTGCATCTGATATTCTGCATGAATTAAGCAGGCATAAAAATTTTGGAGTAAGAACTTTTCAGGCAGAAGATGAAATTGCTGCAATTGCAGCAGCGGTTGGTGCTGCTTTTTCAGGTACGCTTGCAATTACAACTACAAGCGGACCTGGTGTTGCGTTAAAGACCGAATCAATCGGACTTGCAGTAATGACAGAACTTCCCATTGTAATAATTAATGTTCAGCGGGGCGGACCAAGTACAGGTTTGCCAACAAAAACAGAACAATCAGATTTACTCCAGGCAATGTTTGGAAGAAATGGAGAAGCTCCGGTTGTTGTGCTTGCACCTGCAACTCCTGCTGATTGTTTTAATATTGCTCTGGAAGCTTCACGCATTGCAGTAAAATATATGGTTCCGGTTATGGTTTTATCTGATGGTTATCTTGCGAACGGATCTGAACCATGGAAAATTCCTGACCCGTATTTAATTCCTGAAATTGAAGTTAAATTCAGAAAAGAAGCTGAAGGTTTTCAGCCTTATTTGAGAGATGAAAATCTATCACGCCCGTGGGCAATTCCCGGAACACCGGGTTTAATGCACCGCATTGGAGGACTTGAGAAAGCAAACATCACAGGCAATGTAAGTTATGATCCTGAGAATCATGAATTTATGGTAAGGCTTCGTTCGCAAAAAGTTAAGAATGTTGAGAATGATATTCCCGATCTAAAAGTTTCAGGAGATCAGGATGCAGATATTTTAGTTGTTGGATGGGGAGGAACATCAGGCGCAATTACGGAAGCTGTGAACAGAGTAAGATCAAAAGGATGGAAAGCTGCGCAGGCACATTTCCGTTATTTAAATCCTTTTCCAAAAAATACAGGAGAAGTTCTTAAAAGATTTAAATACATCCTCTGTCCTGAATTGAATATGGGACAACTTTCAAAAATTTTAAGAAGTGATTTTCTTGTAAATGTTGAACCATTCAATAAAATACAGGGTTTACCTTTTAAATCATCTGAAATTGAAAAGAAGATTGAATCAATTTTAACAGCCAAATAATAACAGCAGTAATTTTATTCAGTGCATTTGTACTGAGTTAATTGGAGAAAACGATGGAAGAAAATAAAACTTTAGAAAAAAAATATACAGCAAAAGATTTTAGTTCATCACAGGATGTAAGATGGTGCCCGGGATGCGGTGATTATTCTATCCTTGCACAGATGCAAAGATCATCTCCGGAATTGGGAATTAATCTTGAAGATTTTGTTTGGGTTTCAGGAATTGGTTGTGCGGCAAGATTTCCGTACTACATGAACACATATGGATTTCATGGCATTCACGGCAGAGCACCTGCAATTGCAACCGGAGTAAAATTAAACAAACCTGATCTTTCTGTTTGGGTTGCAACAGGAGATGGTGATTTGCTCAGCATTGGCGGAAATCATTTTATTCATTCCTGCAGAAGAAATATTGATATAAAAATAATTCTTTTTAACAATAGAATTTATGGATTAACAAAAGGGCAGTATTCTCCAACTTCAGAGAAAGGAAAGAAAACTAAGAGTACTCCGTTTGGCAGTATCGATTTTCCTTTTAATCCGTTAACACTTGCTGTTGGAGCAGGTGCTACATTTATTGCCCGATCATTAGACCGCGATGCAAAACATTTGCAGGCAATGATTAAAAGAGCTGCTGAACACAAAGGAACGGCATTCATTGAAGTATTCCAGAATTGCAACATATTTAATGATGGTGCTTTTGAACTTTTAACCGATAAAGAGACAAAAGCTGATCATGTTTTATTTCTTGAACATGGGAAACCAATGGTATTTGGAAAAAATCTTGATAAGGGAATAAAACTAAATGGAATCTCTCCGCAGGTGATTGATCTTTCTAACGGAAAATATTCACTAAATGATGTTTGGGTTCATGATGAATTTGATGCAAGCCAAACCCGTGCCCACATCATATCTCAATTTGATGAACTGGATGGATTTCCAACTCCGGTTGGAGTATTGCGGCAGGAAAAGAAATCAACGTATGATGAAGATTTCCACAGGCAGATTGAAGGCGTTAAAAAATCACGCGGTGAAGGTGATTTGAGAAAACTTCTTTTCAGCGGCAATACATGGGAAGTTCAATAAAATTCTGAACTTACAATTCATTGCAGTAAAAAATAATTTTCATATTTTTGTCTTATCATTCCGGGCTTGTTAAAAGCCCTTTCTTTTTTAATAATTAAAAAAATTTAATGCTTGATTTTCAAAAACTTAAAGAGATTATTTTACAACATTCTTCATTTTTATTAACTACACATGTCAATCCTGACGCGGATGCAATAGGTTCTGAAATTGCATTTTATCAGCTTCTTAAAAAATTGAATAAAAAGGTTCGGATTGTTAATCACAGCATAACTCCATATAATCTTTTGTTTTTAGATGTTGATAAAAAAATTGAACATTTTTCTGAAGATGAACATTCAACAATATTCAATGATACTGATGTAATTATTGCACTTGATTTTAACCGTGCTGATCGTGTGGTTAGAATGAAAGATGGTTTTATATCTTCCTCTAAAATTAAAATTTGTATTGATCATCATCAGGATCCTGAAAATGTTTTTCATGAAAAATTTGTTGATACTTCATACAGTTCAACAGGCGAAATTATTTTTGATTTTATAAAACAAACCAAAATAGTTGAACTTGATTACTCAATCGCACTGCCTGTTTATGCAGCTATAATGACGGATACCGGTTCATTCAGATTTGACAGAACAACTCCTGAGCTTCATCGTAAAACGGCCGAACTTCTTGAATTGAAAGTCAGTCCAACCCAGGTGTTTGACAGTATTTATGATCAGAGTAAATTCAATAAAATTAAGCTTTTGGGTAAAGCGCTTGATTCAATGCAATTGTACGGAGAGGATAAACAAATCGGTTACATGGTTTTATATCAGGATGCATTTAAATCAACCGGTGCACTCGAATCTGATACAGATGGGTTCGTTAATTTTTCTCTTTCAGTTGAGAATGTAAAAATTGGTTTGCTCTTTATTGAATTAAAAGAAGGATTCAAAGTTAGTTTTCGATCAAAGGGAAATATTCCAATGAACAAACTTGCTGCCGAATTCGGCGGCGGCGGTCACATCAACGCAGCAGGTGCAAGATTTTATCATCAAAAGCTGATTGATTATCTTCCTTCAATTTTGAAAAAAACAGAAGAATACCTTAAATATCATAATTCTGAATCTTAATTTATTTAGGAATGAATATGCTTTTTAAATTGAATTTGAATTCCGGTGAGAAGAAAATATCGTACAAACCTTTCTCCATAGCTTTAAAATATGTTGTTGAAGAAAAAAAACTTGAAGAAAGTCTTGTTCAAATAACCAATGTATTCAATCTAAAATTAACAGAGTTAAAGAAAAAAACTTTCCTTTCAAAAAACGGGGGAGAGATAGGTATTCCCAAACCTGATGGCAAACCTGATGAAGTTATTTTATCAAAGGTTTCTGTAAACGAAAAACTCACGGTTGATTATTTCAGAAATCATCTTGCAGGATTTATTCAGCAATTGGTAAAAGAAGAAGTAAGGCATCTGCACATCTTTCTACCTAAATATATTTCATTTAAAGATATGTTCGATTCGGAGGAATATTTTTATCAAACATTTGTTGAAGGTATTCTTTATGGCAATTATTCTTTTAATGATTTTAAATCTGAAAAAAATGAATTAAGAAATCTTTCCATTTACTTTCATGCGGAAGATGATTTCAAAATGAAGGCGGCAATTAAATCTGCAAGCATAATTATGGAAGGAGTCGGATTCGCGAGAGATCTTCAAAACGAACCTGGAATAACTTTGCCGCCGGCTGAATTTGCAAAAAGAATTAAAGAACATTTTTCAAATGTTAATGTGAAGATTAAAGTATTTGATGAGAAAGAAATCAGGAAACGAAAAATGGGCGGGCTTGCCGCTGTTGGAATGGGAAGTGAAAATCCGCCGCGAATGATAATACTTGAATATAATGGTTTGAAGGGACGATCTTCAAAATCACAAAGAAAAAATATTGCTCTCGTTGGAAAAGGAATTACATTTGACAGCGGCGGAATATCAATAAAGCCTTCACAGAAAATGGGTGAGATGAAAGCTGATATGTCCGGTGCTGCAGTTGTTGCCGGAACTATATTGAGTGCGGCAAAAGCAAAACTGCCAATTAATTTAATTGGAATTATTCCTTCCGCTGAAAATATGTTATCGGGAAAATCACTCCGCCCGGGAGATATAATTTTTGCATCAAACGGTAAAAGTATTGAAGTGGAAGACACTGATGCAGAAGGACGATTAGTTCTTGCTGATGCGCTTGTTTATGCTTCAAATCAAAAGCCGGATGTGATAATTGATCTTGCAACTTTAACCGGACACGTTGTTGTTGCGCTTGGTGAATTTGTTGCGGGATCATTCACAAAAAATCAAATGCTATCTGATCAATTATATAGAACAGGTTTAAAAACTTTTGAACGCGTTTGGCCAATGCCAATGTGGGATGATTTTAATGATGCAAATAAAAGTGATGTGGCTGATGTAAAAAATTACGGAGGAAGATGGGGCGGTGCAGTTCATGCTGCGAAATTCCTGGAGAATTTTGTTGATAAGAAAATTCCCTGGGCACATCTTGATATTGCAGGCCCGGCAATTGCAAATAATTCAAGCAATTACTCAAAGAAATATATGACAGGCTTTGGTGTGAGATTATTGTTTGAATTCTTAAGACAGGGTTAAATTATTCATCAACCAAATTACCATCCTGCATTTTGAAAACTCTATCTGCAAGATTTACTAATCCAGGATTGTGTGTAACAATCACAAATGTTTTTTTGAACTTGTCTCTCAATTCGAGGAATATCTGATGCAATGCTTCGCTGTTTGCGGTATCAAGATTTCCGGTTGGTTCATCTGCAAAAATTATGGAAGGATCATTTGCCAATGCGCGTGCAACTGCAACTCTCTGTTGTTCCCCACCGGAAAGTTCAGCAGGTTTGTGGTTCACTCTTTCTGCTAATCCAACAGCTTTAAGTAAACTTTCTGCACGCTCTGAAGCTTTATCAAAATTTGTTCCATTAATCATCTGGGGAATGGCAACATTTTCAATCGCAGTAAATTCAGGAAGAAGATGATGAAATTGAAATACAAAACCGATATTTTTATTTCTGAACTGTGCAAGTTTATCATCAGATAATTTGAAAATATTTTGTTCATCATAAAAAACCTCACCGGAATCAGGTCTGTCTAATGCACTCAATAAATGCAGCAGCGTACTTTTTCCGGCACCGGAAGCTCCAACAATCACAGAAATCTTTTCAGATTCAATTTCAATTGAAACAGATTTCAGAACTTCAATTTTTTGTTTGCCGGCCGTTTGATATGATTTGATTAATTTATTTGCCTTCAGTACTGTGTTATTCATATAATAAAGTTTTACTGATTTATTATTCCCATTTAATTGCTTCAAGCGGATTAACTCTTGCTGCCCATTTTGCCGGAAACAATGATGCAAGATATGCAAGCAGCAATGAAGCTCCCGAAATAAAAAAGAAATCTGATAATCTGAGTTCAAGCGGCAGCGCACTAATTTTATACTGTGATGGATCCAATGGATAAATGTTGTAGTTAATGTGGATGTAACAGATTAAATATCCCAGAACTGCTCCGGCAGCAGTTCCGATAATTCCGATAAGCAAGCCTTCAAACATGAAAATTTTAAGAATTGATTTTTCAGCTAATCCCATTGAACGTAAAATTCCAATATCTCTTTTCTTTTCTATTACAGACATTGATAGTGAACCAAGAATATTGAAAGTAGCTACTGCAATTATCAGGCACAAAACAATGTACGCAACCCATCTTTCAATCTTCATGAATGAATATAATTCTTTGTGGAGATCATACCATGTTGAAACTGCAAAACTGCTTTCATCGAGATTTAATTTAAGTGTTGATTTTACTTCATCCGAATAACTGATATCTGATAACCTCAAATCATATCCCTGAATTTTATTTTTATAACCAAGAATATTTTGTGCGTACGGAAGTCCGGCAAAAATATATGAAGCATCATACTCATTATTGTTTGAATTGAAGATTCCGGCAACAATAAATTTTTGTGAAGCTGGCACAGCCATCATTGAAATTACCTGTTCGATTCCCGCAGGAGAAATAATTGTAATTGTATCTCCTGTTAACGCCTGAAGTTTATCCGCAAGCCTAAGTCCAATCATTATCCGTGGTATTCCTGCTTCCTCTGCCAGGCTATAATTCCCAAATTCAGTATTCTTATCAAGATTATAAATTGAGGTTCCAGCTTCTTCTGTTATTCCTTTAAGATTTACTACTTCTTTAAAACCTTCCCTGTATGCAAGTATTTTTCCGGAAACAAACGGTGAAATATATTTTATTTCATTAATTGATTTGAACTGCTGTTCAACAAGCTCAGATGAAGCCTGAGGTGAAATTAATTCTATTCTTACATGAGGATCAAAACTGATTAAAAAGGATTTTACAAGGCTTCCAAATCCATTAAAAACAGAAAGCACAACTATCAGAGCTGCAACGCCAATTGTTATTCCGGCTATTGATAGAAATGAAATTATTGTGATGAAATTAATTTTATGTTTTGAGATTAAATATCTGCGCGCTATAAATGATTCTACACTCATTAACTGAATCTTAATGATGAAACTGGATTTATTTTTGATGCAATCAGACTTGGGATTAACGAAGCAAGTACCGAAATTATTAAAGTTAAAATAGAAACTAACATAAATGTTCCTGGTTTCAATAATATCGGAACCGAAGACATAAAATAAACAGAAGAGGGAAGTGCGATAAGATTAAATTCAAGCTGCAGGAATGTTAATACAAAAGCAAGTACATTGCCGATTAAAATTCCTATCAGCGAAATAAAAATTCCCTGATAAATAAAAACTTTAACAATCTGATTTCGTTTTGCTCCAAGTGATTTTAGTATTCCGATTGCATTTGTTTTTTCAAGAACAATCATTAATAAGGTTCCAACAATATTGAATACTGCAACAATAATTATTAACCCAAGGATAATTGGAATTGGTTTTTTTTGAAGGTCAATCCATGTAAAAATGTTTCTATGTGTTTGATAAATTGATTCAGCGTAAAAGGGGTAACGCAGCTCACTATTCAAGTATGAAGTAATACTGTCGATCTGTGAAACATTTTTTAATTTTATATCGTAACCGGAAACAGAATTATCTGCGCCGAATAACTTCTCTGCAGATTTGATATTAACAAATGCTGCAAGATCATCATACTCAGCCATGCCGCTTTCAAATATTCCGGTAATTTTAAATTTTATTATAGATGGAAGATTTTCTGCAGAAGGAATCTGATTATTTGCTAAAGCAAAAAGAGTTATACGATCACCGGTTTGAACATATAATTTATTTGCCAGTTTTCTTCCAATAACAATTGAATTTGAATCTGTGAGAATAAATGCACCTGAAACAATATTCCGGTTAACACTGATGGAAGAATTATCGGGATAAATTCCTTTTATGCTTACACCTTCCTGAATTTTTTTGCTGCTTATAATTGCCAGGTTTTCAAGATATGGATTTACAACAGTTCCTTCGGGCAAATTATATTTGGAAAAATCAGGTTTTATTCTTTTGTAAGAAGGAATCTCGGTCAGATAGGATTTAACCTGAATGTGAGAATCAAAATCGATTATTTTTTCTGTTAATGTTTTTTCAAATCCATTTAAAATGCTTAGTGCAATAATCAGGGTTGCTACTCCAAGGGCA
>JBIQJD010000010.1:0-131162 GCA_044507695.1 Ignavibacteriales bacterium
ATCATATTCGTCAAATGATGTTTCTATAAACATGCCGCCCTCTATCGAGGCTTGAATCATTTCATTTAGCAAAGCCATTCTAAAATCCCGTAGGGATGAAATATTTATAGCAAAGAAAAACGAAAACGAATCCAAATCCCTTTAAGGTTGAAATTCATATGCGAATTCCCTGCAACTGCGGAATTCCCATACGCATTTGTTATCCGCAGGCTGATAAATTTTTATTTGTGTGCGGATTATGAGACGAGGCGCCGCCTCGTCTCTACAAAGGTATGTTTGCCTGGGTATCTTAATGTAAAGGAAATTCTGCAGCGCATGAAAAAAAATCTACCGGAATAGAACCTGTAGGAAATTCATATGCGAATTCTCTACATCTACGGAATTACCAACTCAAGATTTATCCTGCAGGCTGATAAATTTTTATTTGTGCGCGGTATTAAAGACGAGGAGACGCCTCGCCTCTGCGGTGCTTCCTTTTTATTTTAAAATTCTTTCCATAAAAACCCGCAATCATTCTGTTTCTGTTAAATCTAATTTCTTATATTTGATAAAAAATTTCCAAAAGTTTAAGGAATTATGAAGGGAATCATTCTTGCAGGGGGTTCAGGCTCTCGTCTTTATCCCGTTACAAAGGTTTACAGCAAACAATTAACATTAATTTATGATAAACCTTTAATCTACTATCCTCTGTCAATACTAATGCTTTCGGGCATAAAAGAAATATTAATCATATCTAATAAAGAAACTATCCCGCTTTACAGACAGCTTTTTGAAGATGGCTCACACCTTGGAATGAATATTCAGTACAAGGTTCAGGAAGCACCTAATGGAATTGCCGAAGCTTTTATACTTGGTGAGGAGTTCATTGGAGATGATTCTGTTTCATTAATTCTTGGTGATAATATTTTTTACGGCAAACTTGATTTTGTTTACAGAGCAATAAGAAATAATAAAGGTGCTACCATATTTGGTTACCAGGTAACAGATCCTGAAAGGTACGGCATTGTTGAATTTGATAATGAAGGCAACGCCATATCAATTGAAGAAAAACCAAAAGTGCCGAAGTCTCATTATGCAGTTCCCGGTTTATATGTTTATGATAATAATGTTGTTGAGATTTCTAAAAATTTAAAACCATCAGCACGTGGTGAACTCGAGATAACAGATGTTAATAAAGAATATTTAAACCGCGGGATGCTGAAAGTTGAGAAAATTGGAAGAGGAATTGCCTGGCTTGATACAGGAACTCCCGAAGCGCTGCTTCAGGCATCAAACTTTTTTGGTGTAATTGAAGAAAGACAGGGATTGAAAGTTGCCTGCATTGAAGAGATTGCCTACGTTATGAAGTTCATTAATAAGGAGCAATTCAATAATCTGATTAATTCAATGCCAAAATGTTTTTACAGAGAATACCTGGAAAGATTTTTAAACGATGAAGGTAATTAAAACCAGATTAAGCGGACTGCTTGTTATTCAGCCGCAGGTGTTTGAAGATTCACGAGGATATTTTTTTGAATCCTACAGCTTCAGAAAATATGAAGAACACGGCATCAGCGTAAATTTTGTTCAGGATAATATTTCAAAATCTAAAAAGAATACTGTACGCGGACTTCATTATCAGGTTGGCGAAAAAGCACAGGGAAAACTTTGCCAGGTAATTCAGGGGCAGGTGCTTGATGTTGCGGTTGATATAAGATCAGGTTCACCAACTTTTGGCAGTTATCATTCGGAAATTTTATCTGAAGAAAATCATACCCAGCTTTGGATTCCTCCGGGATTTGCACACGGTTTTTCAGTTCTTTCAGATGAAGCAATATTTCATTACAAGTGTACTGAATTTTACAGCAAAGAACATGAACGTACAATCAGGTTTAATGATCCATCATTAAATATTAATTGGCAGGTGGAAAATCCTATCGTTTCAGAAAAAGATTTAAATGCATCGCTTCTGAAGGATGTTGAAATTGAATTTTCTTTTTAACTGATCAACAACACCTCCGGTTTTTATTTCCTTTCTTTTCTAATTAATTTTAATACAAAATATTTGGTGAAAATTATGCACGTTCCACTATTAGATCTTAAGCAGCAGTATCATGCTTTAAAACCGGAACTTGATGAAGCATTGCTCAGAGTTGCAGAATCACAGCACTTTATACTTGGTCCCGAAGTTGAAAAAATGGAAGTATCACTGTGCGGTTATCTCGGCTGCAAATACGCACTTGGTGTTTCTTCAGGAACAGATGCGCTGCTTCTTGCATTAATGGCTCTCGGCATTCAGCAGGGTGATGAGATTATCGTTCCAACATATTCCTTTTTTGCTACAGCGGGAGTTGTATCACGCTTGAATGCAATTCCTGTTTTTGTTGATAATGATCCAATCAGTTTTAATATTGATCCAAAAGAAATTGAGAAAAAAATTTCAGCAAAAACAAAAGCAATTATTCCGGTTCATTTATACGGGCAAAGTGCGGATATGAATCCGGTTATGGAGATTGCTCAAAAACATAATCTGAAAGTAATTGAAGATGCTGCACAGGCAATTGGTGTTCAGTATAAAGATGGAAAGAAAGTTGGTACAATTGGGGATGTTGGATGCTACTCATTTTTCCCGAGTAAAAATTTAGGATGTTTTGGAGACGGCGGACTTGTTGTAACTAATGATGATGAACTTTATGAAATGCTGAACATAATGCGTGTTCACGGCGGCAAGCCAAAATATCATCATAAAGTAATTGGCGGTAATTTCAGGATAGATGCTATTCAAGCGGCTGTAATTAGTGTTAAACTTCCGCATCTTGATTCATGGTCTGAACAAAGAAGACGAAATGCTGAAATTTATAATTCAAATTTTATCAGGGCCGGATTGGCAGACGAAACAGGAAAAATTAATTTTGATGATGATAATAAAGTTCTGCTGCCGAAAGCAGTTTATGAGAATGATTCATTAAAGAATTATCATATTTATAATCAGTATATAATCCGCATTGAAAATCGTGATGAACTAAGAAAATATTTAAGTGATAATAATATTGGTACAGAAATTTATTATCCAATTCCTTTTCATCTGCAGGAATGTTTTGCAAAGCTTGGTTACAGGAAAGGTGATTTTCCGAACGCTGAATTTGCTGCTGATACTTCACTTGCACTGCCAATTTATCCTGAGCTTTCAGAAAATCAGTTAAAATATGTTGTTCAGAAAATTGCTGAATTTGTTAACAGGTAATTAATGAAAAATAAAAAGATATATATCGCTGGTCATCGCGGAATGGTTGGCTCAGCAGTAACACGCAAACTTGAATCAGAAGGTTATTCAAATCTTATATTAAAAACTTCCTCTGAACTTGATCTCATCAGGCAGAATAAAGTTGAAGAATTTTTTCAGAATGAAAAACCCGAAATTGTAATTGTTGCTGCAGCAAAAGTTGGTGGAATATTAGCTAACAATATTTACCGTGCGGAGTTTCTTTATAACAACCTGATGATTCAATCAAACATAATTCATTCAGCATTTGTTAACGGTGTTGAGAAATTAATTTTTCTCGGCAGCTCATGCATTTATCCAAAGCTTGCGCCGCAGCCGTTAAAAGAGGAGTATCTTCTTTCAGATTATCTTGAATATACAAACGAACCTTACGCTATTGCCAAAATTGCCGGAATAAAATTATGTGAGAATTATTTCAAACAATATGGATGCAATTTCTTCTCAGCGATGCCGACAAACCTGTATGGGATAAATGATAATTTTGATTTGCAGACTTCTCACGTTCTTCCTGCACTAATCAGAAAATTTCATGAAGCAAAAATAAATAGTACTGGTGAAGTTGTTCTTTGGGGAAGCGGAAAACCGAAACGTGAATTTTTATATGTTGATGATCTTGCAGATGCAGTTTATTTCTTAATGAGAAATGTAAATGCTGCTGATCTTTACAATCAGAATATTTCACAGATAAATATTGGCACTGGTGAAGATTTATCAATTGCTGAACTTGCTGATCTCATCTCTGAAATTATTGACTTCAAAGGAAGAATAATTTATGATGATTCCAAACCGGATGGAACACCGCGCAAGCTGATGGATGTTTCAAGAATTAATAATCTTGGCTGGAAGTATAAAACTCCATTGAAGGAAGGAATTGAAAAAACATATAACTGGTACAAACAACAGTTGGAAAACAATTAATATTAAAAAAGTTTTGGGGTACTGATTTGAAAAAAGCATTAATCACCGGAATTACCGGGCAGGATGGAAGTTACTTAACAGAAATTCTTTTAGAAAAAGGATATGAAGTTCACGGAATTATAAGAAGAAGCAGTTCATTTAATACTGCAAGAATAGATCATCTTTATGCTGATAAAAGTATTCTTGATAAAAGATTATTCCTTCATTACGGTGATCTTGTTGATACGAGCAATTTAAACCGCCTGCTGGAAAAGATTGAACCGGATGAGATTTATAATCTTGCCGCGCAAAGCCATGTTAAAGTTTCATTTGAAATTCCGGATTATACCGCACAGGTTGATGCGCTAGGTACGTTAAGATTTCTTGATGCGATCAGAGAAGTTGGATTGAAAAAGGTGAAATTTTACCAGGCATCAACAAGTGAATTATTTGGTAAAGTTCAGGAAGTACCACAGACAGAAAAAACTCCTTTCTATCCGCGTTCACCTTATGGTGTTGCAAAACTTTACGGCTACTGGATTATAGTTAATTACCGTGAGGCTTATGATATTTTTGCAAGCAACGGAATTCTTTTTAATCATGAATCACCGAGAAGAGGTGAAACATTTGTAACAAGAAAGATAACTCATGCGGCTGCAAAAATAGCTGCGGGCAGGCAGCGTGTTTTACTGCTTGGTAATCTTGATGCAAAAAGGGATTGGGGTTACGCTCCTGAATATTGTGAAGGCATGTGGAGAATTCTTCAGCATGATAAAGCTGATGATTTTGTGCTCGCAACCGGCGAGACTCACACTGTCCGTGAGTTTGCTGAAAGAACTTTTTCAGAACTTGGAATTGAGCTTACATGGAGTGGAGAAAACGAAAATGAAACCGGAAAAATAAAAAAGATTAATTGGGATAAAGCTCATTCGCTGATTGAGTCAAATCCTGAAAAAGGTTATTTGTATAAATTTACTGAAGATTTAAAGAAAGGCGATGTTGTTGTTGCAATAGATAAAAATTACTACAGACCTACAGAGGTTGATCTTTTGATCGGTAATCCTGCAAAGGCTGAAAAATTACTTGGCTGGAAAGCTAAAACAAAATTTGAGGATCTCGTTAAAGTGATGATCAAAAATGATATGGAAAAAGTATTGAGAAGAGGATATTAAATTTTCTACTGCATTGTTTGTGCCGCGGCTGATGTTTGTATTTTTTTGTAATAGTAAACAGCAATAACAGAAAGCAGAATAATAATCATCAAAGCAGCAATGTAGGGCATAATTGAAGCTGATTTTTTTAGCGGAAGTTTTGATACATCTCCCTGAAGCACAAACGCTCCCCAATAATATGGATTTGGTGAATATGTTTTTATGAATTCAAGTTTCGCAAGTCTCAGCGCATCTGATTTGTCATATCCATTATGAAGTTTCTGATAAAAGAGAGTCATAAACTTCGAAGTATATCTATCATTAACTTCCCACAGAGAAACAACAACACTTTTACTTCCGGTTTCAAAAAATGCTTTCGTCATTCCAAGAATTCCCTCTGCGTTGTCTATCCTTCCCAAACCGGAATTACATGAACTCAATACCACAAGATCGCTGTTCAACTGAAGATTAACTATTTCTCCCGCTTCAAGAAATCCATCATTCTCTGCATCAAATACATTTGAAAAGAAAATTACAGGTTGTTTGTTATATAAAAATGAATGTGTTGAAAGGTGAATAACACTGCTGAATTCAGCGTTTAATTTAAAGTTTGTCTCGGTAGCATTTCTGTTTGTAAAAATCTGATCCGCATTCAAAATATCACTTATCTCACTTACTTCTTCGCGGGAATATTTTAAAGGAAGCAGTGCAAAGCCTCTCGGCAAACCTTCACTCTCTTCAAGCAGGCTTCTTCTTTCTGCAAACAACTTATTTGATGTATTAAATGCCGGATCACCGAGGATTGTTATTTTATCTTCATTCTTCAGATCATTCTTCTTCTGATTAATAAATAACTGCGCTGAAGGTGAATATGAAATACTGTAATGATTTATGAGAAAATCTTTGTCTGAATATTTATATGGACTTTCACCCTCTTCATAATTTACAACAAGTAATTCAAACGGGAATGCAATAAGTTCAACCGCTGGAACAATTATTATTTTTTCATTTTCCGGAATTTCTTTTAAAGCATCTTTTAAAAGAAGTGAATAAAGATTAAACGCTTCTTCAGAGTTGAATGAAAATAAATCCTGGTTAAAAAAAGTATTGGTAGAATCATTTTCCGTAGAATAATAGGGAGAAATTTTTTTAACAATTTCTTTTAATTTTTCGGAAGTAATATTTGGCTGGAAAGATTTAAATCCATTTTTGTTAAGAAGAAAAATTACCGGCTTCTCATCGTTCATGTAAATTGAAAGAAGATTTTCTTTTTCATTCAGATTACTTAAAATATCATTTACATCTGTATAATCATTATATAAATAATTTTTAATTTCAGGGTGCTTTGCTGAAATATTTTTTTCAAGCATTGATAATCTGAGCTTGAATGAATCCACTGCTTCCTTATCATAAATACCTGAATGAATCATCCATTCATAATCATATATTTTTGAAATCAGAGAATCATCTTCAACCAGGTTTTTTAGTTTTAAATTTTTAAGATTCTGAACAGTGCTGCGCGATCTTGATCTATCAATAACTTCAAAAGCTTTCTCAAATTGTTTCTGCTGCAGATAAAAATCAGCAAGAGAATTAAAAATATCTTTTCTTGCTGAGAACCATGAAATCTGAACTTCTTCCTCTTCATTCAACGGAGCGGAAACCTCTTCAATAATATTTATTGCAGATTGATAATATGATTGAGCAGCATCCTTTAAATTATTTTCAGTGTGCAGTTCTGCAAGCTGCTGATAAGCTTCTATCTGCATGTTAAATTCATTTACTTCTTTGCCTATTGCCAGCGCTGATTCAAAATTATTTTTCGCAGGCATAAATAATTTTTGCTTTTTGTTCAATTCACCCAGAATGATTTTACACTCACCCTGGAGGTAAGTTAAGCTGTATGTACCGGCTATTTTTTGAGCTTTGCCAAGATATGATTCAGCGGCTGAATAATTTTCTTTTTTAGTCTCTAATGATGCGAGATTTATTGTTGCCAAAGCTTCGGTGTAATAATCACCTGACTGCTGAGAAATTGAAACAGCTTTTGATAAATAACTTTCAGCTTCAGTAAGAGAATCAATCATCAAGTATGTTAATCCGGTTTTGTAAGCTGCATCAGCTAAAGAAAAAACATCTCCTGATGAATCACTCAATGCTGCTGAATGATGAAAATATTCAAGAGCTTGTTTATATCTGTTTAAATTAAAATTAAGAGAACCCAAACCATTAATTACCTGCACTTCTAAAGCAAACTCTTCTATCTGTGACGAAATTTCTTCAGCCTGTTTGTACAATCTGAGTGCTTTTGAATAATTGGAAAGATTTGCATAAACATCGGCCATGCCTATCAGATTTACTGCCATAGCATGTTTGTTATCTCCTGCGTATTCAAATCCCTTTTCATAATATTTTAATGCAGTTTCATAATCTGAGATGTACACAAAAATTTTCCCAAGATTTTCTGAAAGCAGGGAAAGGCGCAGCCTGTCATTTATCAATTCATACAATTCATAACTTTTTAAGTAATTGTTTTTTGCATCAATCATCTCACCGGTAAAAGTATATGATACGCCAAGCTCAGAAAGAGCGAATGCCTGCAACTCATGATCGTTAATCTTTTCTGCAATAGATAATCCTTTTAAGAAATTATTACGGGCCTTTTTTGTATTCCCGTTTAAGTCATAAATAATTCCAAGATTAACAAGAGCAGTAATTTCATTTTGTTTATCATTTAGTTTTTGAGATGCTTCCAAAGCTGAGGTGTAAAGCTGCTGAGCATTTTTATAATCACCGGAGAGAAAATGAAGTGTTCCTTCTGCAATAGTTAACTTGTTAAAAAACAATTTATCATTTGCTGCATATTTTTTTGCATCAGTTAAATATTTGAGTGCGGCTTTATAATCTCCCGCATTTCTTTGTGAATATGAAAGCTGATAAAGAACAGTATAGTTTGTTGAATCTTCTTTGAGCACTTTTAAAAAGAACTCAGAGACTTCCGAATATTTTCCCGCAGCCGAACTTAATAATCCCGAAGTATAGTTTTTATACAGTGAAGGCAATTTAGTTCTAATAATCTTGTCTTCAACAATTGTGTTTTTTTCTCCGGCATTTGATGAGAAAACAAGTTCATCATAAAAACTTAAATTTGCAGGTGCAGTATTAAGCCGGGTTATGAGAGAATCAAACATTTCTGAAAATTTGCCTTCTTTTTTCAGAAGCAGCGAATGAAGGTAAGAAGTTTGAAATCCCTGCGGCAGTGTGTTTAATCTTTCTATTTCATCAGAAAAATTTATCTCTGAGTTTAATAAATAAAAACTATAATTATCCAGCAGAGATTTTTTCCAGCCGGATGAAATAATTTCTTTTTGCAATGAATCAATATTTAGGATGAAATTTTGTTCAGGTACAGAAGTGTGTGCAGGTTTATCCTGACGGAGAAACGATATTCCGGCGGCGGTTATTCCTATTAAAATTAATATTAAAAGTGTTTTCATATCTTACCACAGACTACTCCAGTTCATGCAGTATTTGCCGTGCTTCCTGTAATTTACTTCCTTTGTTTTCTAATACAAGATTGAAATATTTTTTTGCATCATCGGTATTGCCAAGCATCAGGTTTGCCTTCCCAATATAAAAATATGCATCATACGTTACATTGGGAAATTTACCGGAAGAGTTTAGCTCAACTGCAGTGTTAAGATTTTTCAATCCGTTTGCTGCAGTTTGTTCATCGTATGATGGGAATAATCCAAGAAAATCTTTTTCAGCAGTTTCTAGATAAATTAAACCTAAAATGTAATGCGAGTAAAAAATTGTTTCATCATTTTCTTTTTCTGAAATATCCCTTTCCAAATAATTTATAGCATCATCAAAATTTTTATTTTCAATTGCTTCAAGACTTTTCTGAAAATTGTCTGTTGGTCTTCCCCGGGTTATATAAAAATCAGCTTCACCTTTAATTGAAGCATTTTCATAAGCAGCAGGAGTTACTGATTCTGAAATAAAAAACATTATCAGATAAATCAAACCAATTGATAAAGCAGCAAATGCTGAATACCGTGCTGAAATAAATTTTTGATTTTGCGTAAGCTGCGCCGGCATTTGTACACCACTGACCGCATTTTCATCCGGTGAGCTGATAAAACTATCAATTGATGAATATTCATTATTCAGAGTTTGAAATTCTTCAAGGCATACTTCACAATTCCTCAGATGCTCTTCAATAATAGGAAGCTGCACAATTATACTTTTATCTTCAGGCTCATTGCCATTCTTTAACAAAATATAATTATACAGTTGATCATAATTCAGGTGAGAGCCTGATATTACTGCCTGCTTTATTTTATTATGCGTTTCATAAAACTGTAGCAGTTCATCATCTTCAAGCAGTTTGGTTAAAAGAATTTCTTCTGAAGATGTTAAATCATCTTTTTGCAGCAGTTCAAGTAATTGTTCTTTCTTATCCATCTTTATTTCTTTTTTCTATCCAATAGTAAATGGTCATCAGATAAAAGTGACAAGATCAAATTCTTTTTTTCAGTTCTTCTACAGTTCTGTAAAACATTTTCTTTACAGCATCCTCTGTTTTGTTCAGTCGTTCGGCAATTTCGGCAAATTTTAAATCTTCCCAAAAACGCATTTTTAAGATTTGCTGTTTATCCTTGCTTAATATGCTCAATATATCCAGAATTTTATCGGCATCAACTTTGTGTTCCGGATTAACTTCCTTTGCAGGTATATAAAAAGATTCTTCAAGCTCCAGCGTTCGCTGCGTATTATTCTTTTTGTACCAGTTAATGAAATTCAAAAAAAGTACACGCCTTAACCAGAACTCAAGATTTTCAACTTTATGATACTGCTCGGCAAAAGCGAGGTAAACATTGTTTGCAAGATCTTCAACATCGTCCTTGTTTTTAATTTTACCGTTTCTGTGTTTTGAAAGAAAATAACTGTAAGAAATATTATGTATATAACCGGAGAGAGTCTGAAATGCATTTGAATCACCGTTACGTGATGCTTCAAACAATTCCTGCAGTTCTTTTTGGGTGAAATTTATGTAATTTAGTTTCTGCCGGTTCAATATGATGTCACTATTAAAGTGAAAAAATTTACTAAGAGTATATTATAAATCTAATATAATAATATGATAAGATTTCTTGTAATCGCTTGTGTAATTTTCACCTGCACCGGAATTGTAACGGCACAACCGGAACTTGATCTGGAACCAAATAAGATTGAGTTTGAAGATCTTTTCAACAAACTTGAAAATGTTTTATTTATAAATAAGGGAAATGAAGTTTTAATAATTGATACAATTTATTATAACTCTGATCTTTATTATGTAAGATTTGACAAGCAGAGAACCTATCCTTTAGTTATTGAACCCGGTGATACCTTAGTAATGGATTGTATTCTTGCAGGCTTTCTCAGTGTAACCGCTGTTGATACTGTTGATACAATGTTTGTTGCAAGCAATAGCAAAGATGGTACAGAAGATATAAGAGTTAAGATTGATTTTTATGATGATGGCGATAATGCTTCTGTAAGCGGAAGTATAAGTGATGGTGAAAATTCTTTAGCTGATGCAAATGTATATTTCTTTTATGAAGGAATTTATCTTTTAAAAACTGTAAAGACTGATGCAAACGGTTTTTATTCAGCGGAACTTCCGGAAGGAAGATATACTGTTGCTGCAGAGAAAGATTCCTTCTATATGATTTTTTATGATCAGCAAAGAAATCCTTTCAATGCAAAGATTGCTGCAATATATAAGAATGAAAACAGAACGATTGATTTTGTTTTATCCAGGATTGATTATACCGGTAATATTATTTCCGGATCGGTTTATGATTCCACAAACACCGGTTATTTAAGAAAAGCAATTGTGGTTATACGTAAAGGAAATCATAATCCTAAAAAACCCGGAGTAAACTATCTGAATTCAGAGGATGCTTATTCAACTTTTGTAAATTATGATGGTACGTTCAAGGTGCACGTAGCAGAACCTGATTATTATTTTGTGCAGTCATTTTCTGATTATTACCTGCCTGCTTATTACAAATCGGAATATTCTTCAACTGTTTTCTGGCAGCTTGCAGATTCTATTTTTATTAATGATAATATTATTGATAAAAATATATACCTGCCGAGGGATTCATCTTTTGGAGGCGGTATAATTGAAGGAAAAATTATTATTGATGGAATTGACCCGGATTCACTGAATGGAACACTTGTGTTCGCACAATCTGCTTTGAATAATTATATCTACAGTTTTGGTTTCTCAAGAGAAAACGGTGAATTTAAAATCAACAATTTGCCGTATGGCAATTATAAATTGTTCATTCAAAAAATCGGATTTGAAAATTATTACAGTGAAACAGTAGAAATCAGCCGGCTTCAGCCAACAATTCAAAATGTGGAAATACATGTAACACTCTCCGGCGCTGATGATAAAACATTTATGCCTGATCATGCAATGCTTTATCCTAATTATCCAAATCCGTTCAATCCATCAACCGCTATTGAATTTTTCATTCCCGCTTCTTCCGAAGTAGAATTAATTGTTTCAAATATTCTGGGAGAGGAGATAAGTAATTTATTTCACGGTTTTCTGAGTGCGGGATTTTATTCATACAATTTTAACGGAGAACAATTAAGTTCAGGCACATACATCATTACATTAAAAACCAAATCTGATTTCATATCACGTAAAATCCTCCTGCTTAAATAAACTTATCTCTAAATAATTTTTTCATGTCACAGCAATCCATTTTTGTGAAGAAGATTATAGTAAAACTTTTGCAATGATTGGATATTTCCCGCGGAAAAAAATTTATAAAGGAGATTTATCATGAAAAATGATGGCTTAACTTTCGTCATTATTGTATCGCTGATAATTGGGCTTGGAAGAATGATCTGGAGCTACATTAATCTTTTTTATGAAGTTCAGGATTTGAGGAGAAGGCTGGGTAAAAGCTGATCTTTCCAAAAAAAAGATTTTTTGATTATAAATCCATTGTTATTAATATCACTTTCCTTCCGCTTTGTTGCAGATATTATATTTGAGCCCGGTTGAATGAGCTATATTTTTTCATAATCAATTTACAGCAGTGAAAGGACCTGGATTATGAAAAAAATATTATTGCTTCCCTTTTGTATCATATTATTAATACAGGAAATTCCCGCGCAGGAAATTACCAGGAACATTAAACGTCATGCCTTTTCAGGTACATTAATGCTTGGTGCAGAAGGGGGAATGACTATCGGACTAAATGATCATGCGGATATTCGTCCCGATATTCTTGGCAGGGGATTACTCGAATACTATTTTCCCACAACCTCTTCCGGTATTTTCAGCATAAGAGGATTTGTTACCGGCGGTTATGTTGGCGGAAAAGATTTGAATAAGCAGCCAAAAATTTTCCGTACAAATTATTTGAATTTCGGCGGCGGATTTTCTTACACTTTTTCTATTGAAGAATCAGTTTTCCCCTACGTGTTCCTTGGAGGTTCCTATAACTGGTTTGATCCGAAAGATGAAAACGAAGTGCAGCTTGCCGGAAATGTTACCGGAAGATATGACAAGGCAGAAATGAATTTTCATACCGAAGCCGGAATAAGATTTCTTCTTACAAAAGCAATAAATCTGAATTTAAATATTGGTGCTCAATGGAGCCCTAATGATAACTGGGATGATATTACTGAAAAAGGAAACAATGATTTGATGTTGATGATTATGGCTGGAATGTCATATTCATTTTTTACTGATACAGATTCAGATGGAGATGGAATACCCGATTCTAAAGATCAATGCCCGGAAACACCTGCAAATGTTAGAGTGGATGATTTTGGCTGTCCTGTTGATTCTGATAGAGACGGTGTACCTGATTATCTTGATAAATGCCCCAATACAAAAAGAGGTTTAGAGGTTGATGAAAACGGCTGCCCGGTTGATTCAGATAAAGATGGTGTACCCGATGAAAAAGATAAATGTCCGAATACACCGGCAGGTGTTAGAGTAAATGAGAATGGCTGCCCTGATTCTGATGCTGACGGAGTTTTTGATGACAGGGATAGATGTGCTGATACTCCCGCAAATGCACCTGTTGATGAAAACGGCTGCCCGAAAGATTCAGATAATGATGGAGTTCCTGATTACAAAGATAAATGCCCTAACACATCTGCCGGAGAAGAAGTTGATGAAAATGGTTGTTCAACAAAACCAAAAATAATAAAAGAACCTGTAGTATTAAGCGGTGATACAAATTTTGAATTTAATAAATCAACATTGCTGCCGAATGCATATCCCGTTCTCAATAAACTTGCAAAAAGTATGATTGAAAATCCTGAAGCAAGATGGAGAATTGAAGGACATACAGATGCTGTGGGTTCGGATCAGTACAATATGAAACTTTCCCGCGAGCGTGCACAGGCAGTTGCTGATTATCTCGTGAGCCAGGGAGTAGATCGTATGAATCTTGAGGTAATACCAATGGGTGAAACACAGCCCGTTGCTTCAAATGATTCTCCCGAAGGAAGAGCTATGAACAGGAGAGTTGAAATAAAAATAATTGAACAGTAACAATTTTTTCTGATGATTGAGGCTGATTAATATTTAATCAGCCTCTTTTATTTATTACTTCAGTTTGGGGATTCATTCAAATAACAATTATTTTAAACACAATAATTATTTTCTTAAATAATGGGAGAAGAACATGTTTGATGAAAAATATAAGTTTACCTGCGTTGATAGATTTTTAAAATATGTAAAATATGATACTCAATCGGATGAAGATTCAACTTCTTTTCCATCAACTGAGAAACAAAAAATTCTCCTTAAAGATCTTGCTGATGAATTAAAAGCAATGGGAGTTGAAGATGCCCATATGGATGAATGGGGTTATGTAATGGGGACAATTCCAGCCAACACGAATAAAGATGTTCCCGCAATTGGTTTCATTTCACATGTTGATACTTCTCCTGCTGTAAGCGGTGCAAATGTTAATCCGCAGATTCATAAAAATTACCAGGGCGGTGATATACAATTAATTAATGATCCTAACCAGGTAATAAAAGCTGAAGATAATCCTGATTTAAAAGATATGATTGGTTATGATATTATTACTACAGATGGAACAACTTTACTTGGTGCAGATAATAAAGCCGGCGTTGCAGAAATTATGGATGCGGTAAATTATCTTCTTACTCATCCTGAAGTAAAACATGGGGCTGTAAAAATTTGCTTTACTCCTGATGAAGAGGTTGGCAGAGGCACAGAAAAATTTGATGTTGAAAAATTCGGTGCAAAGTATGCTTACACTGTTGATGGACAAACGCGCGGTGAAGTGGAGTATGAATCTTTCAGTGCTGATGGCGTTGTGATAAAGATACACGGAAAGAATATTCATCCCGGTTACGCAAAAGGAAAAATGGTGAACGCAATTAAAGTTGCAGCAGCATTAATTGAAAGTCTGCCCAAAAATTCTTTATCTCCCGAGACTACTGAAAACAGGGAAGGATATGTACATTGCAATTCAATTAACGGAATGGAAGAACTTACAACTTTAAAATTTATTATAAGAGATTTTGTAACAGCTAAACTCAGGGAGCATGAAGATCTCTTAAGAGATTTAACTCAAAAAGCTGTTGATAAATTTCCCGGCGCCAGATTTGAATTTGAAGTTATTGAACAATACCGCAATATGAGAGAAGTTCTCGATCAGCATCCGCAGGTTATTGAATTTGCACAAGAAGCAATGAAGAGATTGAATATAAAACCAATCAGCAGACCGATACGCGGCGGAACAGATGGCTCACGTTTAAGTTTTATGGGGCTTCCAACGCCAAATATTTTTGCCGGGGAACATTCTTATCACTCAAAACTTGAATGGGTTGCAATCCAGGATATGGAAATGGCAGTAAAAGTAATTGTAGAAATTTGTAAAATCTGGGCAGAAAAATCCTGATCAACTCAGCCGGACAGGGGAATTAAAATGATAACGAAGAAAATTGCCGGAGAAAAAGTTACTGCTAAAATTCCAGAACTGATGGCACCGGCAGGAAACCAAACAATGCTTTCAGCCGCTGTAAATGCGGGTGCTGATGCAATTTACTTTGGTGCAAAAAAGTTTAACATGCGTTCCAAAGCCGGTAATTTTTCTCACACAGAGATTCCCGAAGTTGTAGAATTCTGTAAAGAAAAAAATGTTAAATCTTATCTTACACTTAATACCATCTTATATGAAGATGAATTAACTGAAGCTGAAGAATTAATATTATTTGCAAAAAATGCCGGAGTTAACAGTATAATTTGCTGGGATCTTGCAGCAGCAGAACTTTGCAGAAGGCACTCAATGCCATTCTGTATTTCAACACAGGGTTCCATTTCAAATTCTCTCAGTGTTTCAGTTTATAAATCTTTAGGAGCTCACAGAATTGTTCTTGCACGTGAATGTTCACTTGATGATATAAAAAAAATAAGATCAAAAACTGATCTTGAAATTGAAGTATTTGTTCACGGTGCTATGTGCATTGCTGTAAGCGGCAGATGTTTTATGAGTCATCATCTTTTTGGGAAAAGTGCAAACAGAGGTGAGTGCATTCAGCCATGCAGAAGAGAATATGAAGTTAAAGATAATGTAACCGGGCAATCCATGGTTTTGGGTGAGGATTATGTTTTATCACCAAAAGATCTTTGCACAATTGAATTTATTGATCAGCTTATTGAAGCTGGAATTGATTCATTTAAAATTGAAGGAAGGAAAAGAAGCCCTGAATATGTTGCGCGGGCTGTATCGGTTTACAGGAGAGGAATCGATTTATATTTTGAAGGAAAGCTGAATACTGAAATTAAAAAAGAATTATTGAACGAGCTTGCTGAAGTTTATAACCGCGGCTTTTCATCAGGGTTTTATTTTAATGTTCCTGCTTCTTCAGAATACACAAATATTTACGGCAGCAAAGCAGAAATAAGAAAAGAATTTGCGGGAAAAATTATTAACTACTACAAAAAGGCAAACGCTGCTTATGTTAATCTGATGGCTGGAACAATAAAAAAAGGAGATAAGGTTTTAATTATTGGTCCAACAACAGGAGTTATTGAAACAAAAGTAAATAATATTATTCTTGATGATGATTTGCCTGCGGATGAAGTAAGCAAGGGAAATAAATTTACTTTTCCCTGCTCAGAATTGGTTCGTGCTAATGATACAGTCTATGTTCTGCGTAAAATTGAGTAAAGTTTTTGATGAACTATTTTCTAAGTTCATCCTTCATTTCATTATACAATTTTAGACTATCATTTATAATCCTGTACGCATCTTCTTTCCCGAGAAACTGTTCAACAATTACATGTTTCTCTTCAAGCTTTTTATAATCTTCAAAAAATCTTCTTAACTCAACAAGAGTGTGCGGTGGAAGATCAGAAATTTCATTAATATAATTTACAGCCATATCATTTTTTGCTACTGAAATTATTTTATCATCCTGTTCATTCTCATCAATCATATGCATAACACCAATTACCTTTGATTCAATAATGCATAACGGGTCAACATCGATTGAACAGATTACAAGTATATCAAGCGGATCTTTATCATCGCAGTAAGTCTGCGGAATGAAACCGTAATTTGCCGGATAGTGAACTGAGGAATATAAAACTCTGTCTAACTTTAAAAGTCCGCTTTGTTTATCAAGCTCATATTTACCTTTAGATCCTTTAGGAATTTCAATAATGCCGTTAACTATCCGGGGAACATCATTCCCCGGATTAACTGAATGCCATGGATTGCTATTAATCATTTAAGAATCAATTTCTTTAGCTAAATAAATAAAAACTGAACGATAATAAAAATTGGCAGCAATACAATTAAGGAAAATTTAAACATGTAGCTGAAGAAATCAGGCATTTTAATTTTGTATTCTTCCGCTACTGCTTTAACCATAAAATTTGGACCATTGCCGATGTATGTCATACTTCCAAAGAAAACTGCCGCAACACAAATTGCTTTTAACAAAATTTCCGGAATTCCTGCAATTGTTTCTGTGCCTGCATTTCCTAATCCCAATGCAAGAGAATGAAAAGTAACAGCAGTGGGAGTATTATCCAAAAAGCTGCTGAGCATACCTGTGAAATAATAAAACTGCTGCGGTAATTCAACTCCAAGTGTTTTTGCATTTGATTGAAGATACAATAAGCAGGGAACCATAGTTATAAAAATTCCAAGGAAGAGATAAGCTACTTCTTCAATGGGACCCCAGGTAAAATTATTTGCAGATCTTAATTCCTGTGAAGTAAATTTTAAAGACATTAATGCAAAAATCAGAATTACGGCTTCACGGAAGAATTTGAAGAAGTGATTTATTTTTATGAAGCCAAGATATTGCTCATTCAAAAAAGCTACTGCAAGTACAACGCCGGCAAGCCAGATGAAATTTATCTTGCCTTCAATCTTAATTGGCTTTATTTCTGTTTTATCTCTTAAGATAGCTTTTTCAGGTTCTTTCTTATAAAAATGATTATCAACAATAAAATAAATGATGAGTAATAATCCATTTGTTACTAACCATTCCACTGTAAGATTAAAAAACCAAGTGAAAGGCGCACCACGCAGATACATCATAAATAACGGTGGATCGCCAAGTGGTGTCAATAATCCTCCGCAGTTAGCAACAATTCCTATAAAAAATAAAATTGTGTGAACTTTAAATGTTCTTTCAGTATTTGTTTGAATTACCGGGCGGATTAACAGCATGGCTGCTCCGGTTGTACCCATGAAGGATGCGAGGACTGCGCCAATACCCAGAAATGTAGTATTAACTGCAGGCGTAGCCTGAATATCACCTGATAAATAAATGCCTCCCGTAATTGTAAACAACGCACCAAGCAGAATGATAAATGGTACGTAATCAAACACCATCGTTTCAACCAGGTGATCTGTAAGATTTGCTGCGATTAAAAAAATAATTACCGGAATGCTCAATAGAATTGCTATAATTAATTTATTCTGGTTCTTCTCCCAAAAGTGATTCCAAAATAAAGGAAACACAGCAATTGATCCGAGCATTAAAACAAAAGGAAGAAGACTTAACAGAGGAATTGAGATTTGTTCATGTTCCATATTTTTTCCAATGAAAATAATAATTGTGGTATAAAAGATTGCTGTCCCCTGAGACAGATATGTTTAAGTTTGAAGGAGCTGAGTACATCTATTCTTCAACAAAAATTCAGCGCTAAACTTATATATTTTTAATTCAGAAAGAAATAAAAAATTTAAAGTTAATTAGCCTGAACGAACTGAATGTGCGGCTGAACGAGAAATTATTCAAACTGCTGTTTAAATTTTTCTAACTGCTCTTTAAGTTCATTAACCTGGGATCTCAATTCTTCAACTGCTGATTCAAGCATTTCAATTCTGCTGCTTTCAACGGATGAACTTTGGTGTAAATCTGATGTTTCAATTTCCGGTTCACCGGAAAGCAGATGAGTGTAGCGGGATTCTTTCATTCCCGCTTGCCGCGGCAGTTTAACCACCAATGGTTTTTCTCTTGATGTGAGATTTTTTAATACATCTTCTACGTGTGTAAGATTTTCAAAGTTATACATTCTTCCTGTTCTGCCTTTAATTTCGCCGGTAGTCTGCGGGCCGCGCAGCATTAGCACACACATTACAGCAGTTTCCTCGGGGGAGAAGTTTAGTTCTTCAGTAAAACCCTGCCTGTATTTCGGAACCCGCATATCTGCGCCTGTAACTCTTCTAACCAATCCTTTAGCGCGCAGAGAATCTATATTTTGTTCAACAATTTCATCTGTGTACGAAACAACAGGATTTCTGTTTGATTTCTGATTGCATGCATTTACAAGAGAATTAAGAGTAAGAGGATAGTATTCGGGTGTTGTAAGTTCTTTTTCAATTAATGAGCCTATAATTCTTACTTCTTCTGCAGATAAGAATAATTCTTTTGATTCCATTGTTTCCCTGTAATGAACGATTTTACTTTTTAATTTTTTTAATCATTCCTGGCAAAATGGATTGCGTCAGAATCCCAGGTCTGTGCGGATTTAATTGCCGGAATAACTTCATGCGGTTCATCAACAAAACACCACAAAGAAAGATGCTTTGAGTTCATAAAATTTTCTTCAACACATTTGTTCAGCATTTGTTTGAGCGGATTGTAATAACCATTAGTATTTAAAATAATTATTGGCTTGTTAAATTTGCCCAAACGTTTTAAGGTAATTGCTTCGAGGAGTTCTTCAAGCGTGCCGGTTCCGCCGGGCAATGCTGTAATTGCATCAATACCATCAAGAAATTTTGCTTTGCGTTCATGCATTGTATCAGTAAAAATAAAATCAGTTACTCCTTTGTGTGCCCATTCAACTTCATTCATAAATCTGGGCATTATACCGCGGATCTTACCGCCATTTTGAATAATAACATCGGCAATTTTTCCCATCAACCCGGATGAACCGCCTCCAAATACAACTTCAATTTTATTCTGAATAAATTCATTGGCAAGTTTTTCGGCAGCATCAAAATATTTTTTATCAATCCTTGGGCTTGATGCACAATAAACACAAACCTTCATTTAAAATCCTTTGTTTAGAATTACTCCAATACAATTGTAAATTTTATTATTTGGCTGGCTAATTGCAAAAATTAATTTTTTGGAAGAATGTTTTTTCAGGTATCTCAGATCTGGTAATAATTTTTAAATGATTTTTCCACGGCTGAATTGTAAAAGTTGTGTTACCATTTTGTGAGCAGTCTTATCATATTCTCCTCTATACTTTTGCAAGAGTTCCTCTTTAGTAGTATCCGCGCCTTTTCTCTGTCCCTCCCATAAAACAGAAAGTGAAGCAAATGGCGGGAAAAAAATTCCTATTGCATTAAAGAAATTACTGATGTTAGCAATTATGTGCTGCGCGCCGTCAGAATCTCCGGTGATTACAATTCCACCAATCTTGCCGTTTAGTTTTGAAGTTTTACCTTCAAGTATTTCATCATGAAGCTCATCAAGCCGTTCAATTACTTTTTGTATTTCAGAAGATTGATTTCCCCACCAGATTGGTGTTGCAAAAATTATAATATCGGAATTTAAAATTTGATTTAAAATTCCAGGCCAATCATCACCTTCTCCCATATTACTGTAAGTGCCCGGAAGTATATTATAATTCACTAATTTTATAATTGTACATTCCACATTTTGCTGTTTGAAATGATCAACTAAAAATTCTGAAAGTGTTTCTGTATTGGATAATGAATTTTTTTTAAGTGTACCTAGAAGTATTATTGCTTTCATAATTCAAATTAAATTTAGATGAAAGCAATATTATATTTAATGAGATTTAATGAGATGATTCTTCACACAAAGTGATTTAATTTATCTTTTCTCTAAAAATATTTTTGATTTTCATTGTTGAGATTTCATGAAATCAAACGCGCCCATTCTCAGATTTATTCCATATTCAAGATATGCCTTTAAACAAGCGAGGAAATTTGCCCAGCCTTCTGTATTTCCTTTAAGCCATTTTATTCCAGCTTCATCAAGATTCATTTCCTTTTCTTCAACTTTAACAACTGTGGAATTATTCTGAGCAGGAGTAAGTGAAATTTCAACAAGAAGTTCCTTCTCTTCGGATCCCCAATAAAAAGAAATGTATTTATCTTTTTCTACATTGTGCACATGAACAGGAAACTCATCCGCGAATTCAGGAAATCTCCAATTAACAACCTTGCCTTCTTCCAATCTTCCGCTTCCGAAGGAAATAAAATAGTTTGACATTTTAGCCGGATCAACAATTGCCTCAAAAACTTCTTCTGCCGGTTTTAATATTTGAAGTTTAGCTTCGATATGTAGTTTTTCGTTTTTCATTTTTATGCCTGCTGTTGATATTTATCTTAATATAAAGATTTGTTAATAATGATGCACCTAAGCTGTGCCGTCAATCGAAACAGGTGCACCTGCACTCACCAGAGTTTTGCTGTAATACATAATGCAGCTTAAAGCAAGTAACAATGTCCCGGTTCCAATTAAAAGCAGTTCAATTCTTATTGCATCAGCAACCGGCCCGAATAACAGAATACCAAGCGGCATCATTGAGCTTGAAATCATACCGTAAACTCCAAAAACTCTTCCTAAAAAATCTGTTTCAACTTTCTGCTGAACGAGTGTTGTTGAAGGAGTGTTGAAAGCCGGCAGTGCAATTCCAAGTATTCCCATAAATCCGAGATAGACCCAAAAATTTGGAATTACACCAAGAGCAAAAGTGCATGCACCGAACGTAAACATTGAGAATATCATTGTGTGAACTTTATTTTTAAATCCTCCCCATGAAGCAATTATAGCACCGCCTGCAGCCATACCGCCAGAAAAGGCTACTTCAATTGCAGTTAAACGCCATACATCATTACCAAAACTTCTTGTAACCTGCAATGGTGTTAAAAATGCAACGGGAGAAACAAGAAAAAAGAAAACAGCACAGAAAAGAAAAAATAATTTTACAAACTCATGATTTTTAATATAAATCAATCCTTCATGCAGATCTTTAAAATAACCTGTAAACTGCTTGTTAACCGCTTTTGAATGATCTGGCACATGTAAAAAATTTATTAAAATAAAAATTGCAATAGCTGCAGTTATAACATCAATAAAAAATATATTTTCAATACTTGAAAAAGTAAGCAGTGCTGCGCTTATCATTGGTGAAATTAAAAACACAACTGATTGTATACTGCTGTTTGTTGCGTTAATTTTTATCAGTTTATCTTCCGGTACAATTTGAGGGATGAACGCATTTACAGCGGGAGTATGAACCGCTGAACCAAATGCTCTTATTGCGGCTGCAACAAAAATCAACCAGATAGCGACATGGCCTGAAAGAAATATTAATGCAAGAATTAATGTTGCAATTGCAATTCCGGCATCAGCCCAAATAATAAGCAGCTTTCTGCTGTAACGATCAGCCCAAACTCCTGCGAATGGAGAAAGGAAAAAAGTTGGTACAAATCCCGAGATGATGTATATGGTCATCATTATTCCGGATTGAGTTTCAAGAACCACATACCACATCATTGCGTACTGCACAAGTGCTGAACCGAATAGTGAAATATTCTGGCTTAACAGAAAAAGGGTGATATCTTTCTTCCAGTTATTATGCATAGATTCATTTAAATAATTGTGCAAAAATATTGCATTTAATACTGATAAAAAATCTGGATGTGTGATTCTATTTAAATCTAAAACCATTAAAAATTAGTGTTGAGCTAAGCCTGAACTAATTTTGTTTCGCCTGCTCAAATCTTTATTTTTGAAAACTTATTTGTAAAAATTCACAGCGAGATTATGAAGTTAAGCAAATCCTTTGTGCCTACTTTAAAAGAAGTACCGGCAGATGCAGTTGTAAAAAGCCATATTTTAATGCTTCGTGCGGGAATGATAAGAATGGTTTCGGCAGGAATATATTCATTCCTTCCGCTTGGTTATAAAGTTGTAAAAAAAATTATTGAGATAGTTAGAGAAGAGCAGGATGCAATCGGCGGGCAGGAGTTTCATTTGCCGGCATTAAATCCGCGTGAAATCTGGGAGGAAACAAATCGTGTTGAAGCTTTTGGCGATACGATGTTTCATGTAAAAAACAGGGAATATATTCTCGCTCCAACTCATGAAGAGATAATTACTTTTCACGCTAAGAATGTTGTTAAATCTTATAAAGATATGCCGCAGATGTGGTATCAGATTCAAACCAAATTCAGAAATGAACCAAGACCAAGAAGCGGAATTATACGAGGAAGACAGTTCATAATGAAAGATGCATATTCACTTGATACATCCTGGGAAGGTTTGGATAAATCATATGAACTGCAGGATAAAGCATACAGAAATACATTTGACCGCTGCAATTTAAAATACTTTGTTGTTGGTGCTTCATCCGGTGCAATGGGCGGTACCGGCTCTGAAGAATTTATGGTTAAATCTGAAGCGGGAGAAGATACAGTTGCTTATTGTGATCCCGAAGCTGGCGGCTGCGGATATGCTGCAAACGTTGAAGTTGCATCTTCGAAAGTTGATACAGTAAAGAGAGATGATGTATCAAAATCAATTGAGAAGATTTCAACGCCGGATGTAAAATCAATTGATGAACTGTGTGAGTTCTTAAAAATAGATGAAACACAATGTGCTAAATCCAGAGTGTACATTCACAACGGAACACCTGTACTCGTTTTAATGCTCGGCAACGAAGAAGTGAATGAAACAAAACTTGAAAAAGCACTCGGCGGAAATATTCGTCCCGCTCATCCGGAAGAACTAAAAGAACACACTGGCGCAAGTGCCGGTTCTATCGGCCCGGTTGGATTTGAAGGAAGGATAATTGCTGATTTACGATTGAAAGGCGGAAACAATTTATTCAGCGGTGCTAATGAAGATGATTATCATTTAGCCGGAATTGATCTGGAGAGAGATGTTAAATCATTAGAATATTTTGATTTGAGAAGTGTAAAAGCAGGAGAAGAATGCTTGCGCTGCGGCAGCAAACTTGATGTGTTCAGCGCAATTGAACTTGGACACATATTTAAACTCGGCACAAAATATTCAGATGCAATGAATGCAAAATTTCTAGATGAGAACGGAAAAGATCATCCAATAATTATGGGAAGCTATGGTATTGGCATTGAGCGCGTGCTTGCCTGCTACATTGAACAGCATCATGATGAAAACGGAATTATTTGGGATAAAAATCTCGCTCCATTTGATGTTCATCTGATTGGATTGAATATGAAAAATCAAATTGTAGCAGAAGCCGCTGAAAACATATATAATGATTTGAGGAAATCAGGAATTGAAGTTTTGTTTGATGACAGAACAGATGCTCAGGCGGGATTTAAATTTAAAGATGCTGATCTTCTCGGTATACCGCTGCAGATAATAGTTGGAGAAAAGAAATTAAAAGAAGGTAAAGTGGAAGTTAAGATCAGAAAAACCGGGGTGCGGTTTGATGTTCAAGTGGAGGAATTAATTGGTAGGATAAAAAGTCTCTGCAGTATGTAGTCTGATTCTATTTCTACTAAAAAGTTAAGGTTGTGTTTTCATGGATGTTTAATTTTTATCTTAATTTTGTATATGAATTGAAAAAATTGGTTTATAGAATCTGTTTGATTTTCTCAAACGAATTACTTTACCTTTCTTTCATTCTAACTCTGTCATTTACCGCTGAAATAAGTGTTAGGTAAAGGCTTTCTAAAACAGATTCTTCAATTCCATAGCACCGAAGTATTGTTTTATCAAAATTTATTCTGTCCTCCATTTCAACTTCTTCGAAAATAGTCCTTATTGGTCTTTGCTTTAAACGTTCGAATGCTTCTAATATTTCAATGGTATGTTGTTGATTTAGCAAATCGGGGTTTAATACTCTTAATCGTTTAAAATCATTTGCATTTAAATCAAGAACACCTAAATTGCGAGCTGTCCCCCTCATTTCAATTGATAGAAATGTAATAATTGAATTTAGGAGTGCAGAAATTATTTGAAGTTCATTTTTATTTTTTGCATTTAATACAATGAGCCTTTGGTCAGGAATAAAACTATTTTCTGAAAAACTGAAAAAGAACCTTTCATATGGGTTAATCGAAGTAACAATATTTGCTGACTTTGGTCGAAGGCTATACCAAAAAGGTCTATGATTCGCATTTGCTTCAGAAATAGTTTTTGTATGATTTTTATTAGGTAGATTTTCAAATCTTCTGATCCAATTATATGCTCCTTGAAAATCTCTTCTTAATTCATCAATAGGTTTATCACAAACAAATAAATAATGATTTAAATTGCCAGAGAAGTCAATAGTATCTAACTCTGATGAATCTTTCAAATATGGAATAAGAAAATCTTCCTCAATAGCAGAATTTATAACATCTTCTTCTGATATAATAAACATTGGATTCCATCCTGTTCTTTCTCCTCGAAAAACATCAATTTTTGAAGGAAATAACTCCGTAGTATAATCATCAAACTTTTTAAACAGATTAGCTGAAATAAAATATTTCGTCCAATTTTCGTGAGTTTGAAGTGATCCAGTCAGTTTGTCTTTTGGAACTACACATACGGTAATATTTTCATCTATTTTATGAAATAAATCTTCAAACGTTGAATCCCTTCGCCAGTTTGTATTCCTTTCATCACAACAGTTATCTATTTCTGCGTAAATAGTTTCTATTTGTTCAAGTTGTTTTGAAATGTTTTCTTGGTCTAATTCTTCTTCAATTTTAAAATTTAATGTAATAAATTTAGTTGGCTCATTACTTAGCCCTTTTTCAAAGACAGTAAAAACGGTTGATACCTTTGAATCAGAAAACCAGTGTTCTGCATTACTTCGCACAACATATTTAATATGGAAATTATCAAGCAAGAATCTTTTAAACTGAATACCGTACTCCTTACCCAACCACGCATTTGATGTAATTGCAGATAAGAAGCCACCATTCTTAAGAAATCGTATTGAATTGTATATACAGTATGTAAAATAATCTGAACGTTCATTAATTTTAAAAGACCTATCCTGTAAGAATGCTTGCTGTTGAGCTTCAAATTTTTCTCTAAAAAAAGCTGTCAAAACTTCGTTTGGTATATCCTCTTGTTGTATAAATGGAAAGTTACTTGCAATAACATCAAATTCAGGTATTGGCTGCTCTATTTGTCTTCTGTAATCTCTTGAATCAGGGAATACAATCATATCTCCTGAATTCAGATTGAAAAAATCGTCTCGGGTGATTCTTGGAAAGTTATCAGTTCTTGCTACATCTTGTTTATAAAGATTTATTACAGATAAAATCGCAGGAAAGTGTGATATATCATTGCCCCATATTTGATTTAATAACTCGGAGTGATTGTTTTTTCCGTGATATTTCAATATTTGGTAAAAGGAATTTAGAAATGTTCCAGTTCCTGATGTTGGGTCAAAAACATAGTCATTTGCTGTTTGAATAGCAGGAAATGCAACAAAGTTTGCAAGCGTTTCAGATGTAAAATATTGACCAAATTTTTGCTTTTCAGATTTTGGGACAAGATTTTCAAGGATTGTTCCAATAACTCCTGTTGGCAATATTCTAAAATCAAATTCAGTAAATCTTCGAATTAGCTGAAAAATGGTTTGATTTACTATATCTGAAAATGGCAATGCATCAGTAAAGTAAGGTTTGAATATAGCTTGGTAGTCAATTCTCTTAGCTTCCTCAAAATATTCATTAAGTGTGTTTTTTAAATTTTGGTGATTCTCAATGTTTAGCCTTTCTAATTCACCAGTTAAATTCTCTGATAAAGTGAGGTAAAATAAAATTTTTCCAATCAAATTATAAAATGTAAATTTGGCTAAAACCTCTTCTTCAATTACGTTTTCAGGTCTTCGTGATGAAGAAGCCAGTATCTTCAAAGTCGAACTTTCATATATTTTCCATTGGTTATATTCTCTCCTAAAAGCGGCATTATTCCCCTTTTCAGTAATTATAGCTTGTTGAAATTGTGGTAAAATAATAGCTGATGCTTCAATTACAGCCTCAATTATGCTTCCTGTAATGTTAATAGCTTGCTTTAGTTCGCCTATTTCGTAAAGTTGTCCAAGGTCATAAAGAATTTCATTTGCTCTTGCTCGTAATAATGGTTCATTACGATTGAATTTTATAGGGTCAGCGAGGTCATCACGACTTTTAATGTTATTTTCTTTCGGATATACTTTAATTTGACTTAGAGATTTTAATGAATAGGTATCACCTTCAATCTTCCAGATAATTGCTTCTGCACCGTTCCAAGTCACGAATGAATCTGATTTTAAACGCTCTGCTTTTTCTAGAGCATTTTTGAGCATCTCTTTATCATCAACATTTGTGTCAGGAAATTTTAACTCCCATCCATTGAAAACAACACCAGATATTTTATCTGTAAAAAGTAAAACATCAGGAAACTTAGTTTTTCCAGATTCAAGCTTGATTCCTGTATCATTTGTGGCATCTTCAAAAATAGTTCGTCCTTCTCGAATTGATTCTTGAAGCCAACTAATAAGTTGTCCTGCCCAATCTCTCTCGTTTCTTTTCATAGATTAATGTATGATATTTTTCAATTGGCTCATTGAATAATCTTAAAGTTGATTCTTCGATCTCTTTGCGTTTAAGTGTTTCTTGAATCCTATCAGTGCAAATTTTAATGTAATCAACTGGTTTAACCTTATGAAGTAAAACATCTTCATTTTTCTCAATACCAATAAATTGTCTGTTCTCAAGAATTGCAGAAAGTAGGAAGCTACCACTACCACAAGCATTATCAAGAACTACATCACCAGGGTTTGTGAAAGTTTTTATCAAATATCTACCAAGTTCAATTGGCTTTTGTGTCGGATGAAAAACAGGGCCTTCAGATTCTGCTGTTTTTACATATACAAAATCGTCTATTGGTGGTTCTTCGAAGCATACAACATCATTTGGGTATCTGTCTCCATTACTTTTAACGTGTCTTGGTTTAAAATCTCCATAACTACCAGTGTATTGGTCTTTTCTAATACCTTTGTCGTATGCCTCTCCATTTGTCATTTGAGGATTATATGTAGGCTGTTTTTTATAGAAAATACAAATGTCTTCGTGTTTACGCAGAGGTTGTTTTTTAGCGTTAAGAAAATTTGTTGATTTTGATTTAATCCAAACCACTTTGTATTTGAACAACTTTTCATTACTCATAATCAACTTTGCTGTAAATAGTCCCTGAGCAGTCAATGCAATTGCTCCATCATCTTTGATGATTCTTTCATAATGTTCCCAAAGTTGGTCTAAGTCAATTACCGAATCCCACTTGTTTTGAGTTGTTCCGTATGGTAAATCACAAAGAATCATATCAATGGATTTGCTCGGAATATTTTTCATAACCTCTAAGCAGTCGCCTTGAATAACTTTGTTTAGATATTTATTTAATTCTTTATTCATAATTTTTTTTTGGTAAAATCAAACAAGTATTATAATAATATTTATTCTAAAAATATCTGGATAGAATTAAAAATAATATAATAAAATAGGTGATAAAAGAGTCTATTAAAGGTGAATGAAATGTAAAATTATTATTAGCATTCCATCATATTTGGGGTGAATTATTAAAAATTACTTCACATACATAATGATGCGTTTATATTAGATCTATTTCGCCAGCTTCTTAATTAGTACTATCTGCCCAAGATGATAATAAAAATGTTCTATGGTTCCAGCAATGTTCCGGAAATAATCACCGTATTTTTCTTCAACAAAAATATCATTTAGTTTTTCTTCGGGCATTTGTTCAAGTAATTTTACCAGATGCTCAACATCTGCAAATACCTGCCCCTTAAGATTATTCCAATCTTCCTCTGAATTAATAGGCGGGTGATCAAAACTTGATTTATCTTTTGCATCAAGTTTACCTTCTTCAAGAACCGGGATTGCTGCCTTTACATAATAATTCATGTGGTAAACAAGCGAGGCAATAGTATTA
The DNA here is from genome assembly GCA_044507695.1 of Ignavibacteriales bacterium. Taxonomy (GTDB): domain Bacteria; phylum Bacteroidota; class Ignavibacteria; order Ignavibacteriales; family Ignavibacteriaceae; genus JBIQJD01. The sequence continues at coordinate 28,810 of JBIQJD010000010.1, forward strand.
ATTGAATCAATCTTTGCTGAAGCCATTTTCCAGGTTATTCCGGTTAATGTGTCTTTCAGATTTACATCCGTCCAGTTTTCACCAAAGCAGGCTTCACGGAGATGTTTGGCTATTTTTGCAGAGAAATTCTGTTTCATAACAATCCCAATCTTTTTAATCTGGTATATAGTAATGATAAATATTTTTCTTTTATTTTGTCAGATAAAAAGCTCACATTGATTAATTTTTCCCATTCCTTAAATGATTACTATTAAATTCCTATTATAACAGTAAAAAAATATGAATAAACTTTATCTGGTCTCAACACCCATTGGTAATTATGAAGATATAACTCTTCGTGCACTTCGTATTTTGAATGAAGTTGATTTCATAATTTGTGAAGAATATAAAGAAGCGGGAAGACTGCTTTCACATTTTAAAATTGAAAAAGAACTGACTGCATTGAATGAGCATAATGAAAAAGAAATAGCTGACGAAATTCTTTTGAAATTAATTGAAGGAAAATCTGCTGCTTTGATTTCTGATTGTGGGACTCCTTTATTTTCTGATCCCGGACATTTACTAGTTGAACTTTGTATTTCACAAAAAATTAGTGTTGTGCCTGTGCCGGGCACAAATTCACTTTTGCCTGCATTAATTGGTTCCGGTTTTGATTTTGAAAAATTTTATTACTACGGCTGGCTTTCACCAAAAAAAGATAAACGTAAGCAGGAGCTTCTTAAACTAAAAAATCTAAATGAAGTAATTGTTTTGCTTGATACTCCTTATCGTCTCCGCACCTTGCTTGCAGATGTTGTTCGTTATCTTGGTAAAAAGCTCAATGTTGTGCTTGCGTATCAACTAACTATGAAGAATGAACAATTCCTGAGAGGAACTGCAGAAGAAGTTCTCGCCGAGGCAGAAAAGAAAAATATGAAAGGAGAGTTTGTTTTAATTCTGGATAACAAGAAAAATTTTAATTCAAAATCAAAAAGAATAAACAACTAAATTCTCTTCATACAATTCCATCCCGAAGTTCATTTTAAAACTGCGTAAGTTTGTGAAATAATTTTTATAGGTATAATTATGCCGAAACTTTGTCCAAAAATTATTCTTGAAGGAACGCGGCTAACTTTTAAAACAGAAATTGCATTTGCACTAAATGAACATCCGGAGATAGTTGGACCACGTAAATACAAATATCACTCTCCAATAATTTCAGCTGAATGGTGCGCATTTACAAATTTTCCCTGGGGAAGAGGATTGATAAATTTTAATCCTGATGAAGAACAACTTGCAATGGAAACATATCATACATGGCTAAGATTATTTGAACTTCAACGGTATTACTCATGGATTGTTGATCGCTTTCATATTTCAACAAAAGCATATCAGCTAAAACATAATAACAGAAATTATAATTTAAATTGGATTGAAGAACGTCTGCAGAATCTTGGTTTTCATTTAGTTTTTTGCAGCCGCACAGCGGAATCATTTGCGGCAGCCAGAGCGGAAAGATTAAAGGTTTCCGGAAATCCATCCCAGTATGATGATCTGAATGCATTTGTTGAAGAACAGAATTTGATGAGAAAATTAATTGATGAATCTATTCTGCCAAAAATTGAGATTGATATTTCTGATAATAATATTCCCGCAGCAGTAGATAAAATTGCAGATTGGATGAAGAGTACAGGAGGATTGTATTCAAGGTAATTTATTGATTATTACATAAGTATTTTTCATTCTATTTTTATGAGCTAATTCCATTTTTTAAGAAAGAGTTATTTGAAAAGTTATATTATCTCTGATTCCGAAATTATGATGGGGAAACCGGATTACCAACTTCTATAAAGGCACAAGTTGTAGTAGATTCAATAATAAAATATGCTGATCAGCTATCTAAAAATTTTACCGTTATATCAAAATATAATGTGAGGATTAGTTCATTCTTAAGAAAAAATATGATTTTCAAACTCTTTCCAGCAGCGCAACGTTTTCAATATGATAGGTTTGGGGAAACATATCTACGGGCTTCAACTTTATCAACTTATATTTTTCTGTAGTGAGTAATTTTATATCTCTAACCTGCGTTGCAGGATTACAGCTTACGTAAACAATTTTTTGCGGTTCCAGATTAAGAATATCCTCCACTGTGTTTGTATGCATACCGCTTCTCGGCGGATCAAGAATTATTACATCAGGTTTGGGCAGATTATAATTAACAATATTTAAGAATGATTTATAAAGATCTGCTGAAATAAAACTTACATTATGAATATTATTCAGTTTTACATTTTCTCCCGCATCAATTACTGCTGATTCAACTGCTTCAATTGCATAAACATTCTTTACTTTTTCTGAAATGAAAATAGAAATTGTTCCGGCGCCAGAATATAAATCATAAACAATTTCATCTCCATTAAAATCAGCAAATTCAAGAGCAGTGTTGTAAAGTTTTTCTGCCTGCAAAGTGTTTGTCTGGAAAAATGAATTGGCGCTTATTCTGAATTTATATTTGCCAATATAATCATGAATAAAACCTGTCCCATAAATTACTTTTTCATAATCACCCAGTGCAACAAGAGCTTTTTTTGTATTTATATTGTTTACAATTGTAGTAATCTCCGGAACTGCTTTTAAGATTTCATCGCTGTATTCTTTCATTAAAGCATCATCTTCATAAAATGTTACAATGTTTATCATCAAATCATCAGTATGCTTTGATTGCCGCACAACCAGATTTCTTAAATAACCCATATTAGTTTGTGAAGAATAAATTGATGTATTTCTGCTTTTAAAAAATGAACGGGTAAAATTTAAAATCCTGTTGCTAACTTCCGATTGCAGATAACATCTTTTTATATCTAGAACTTTATCAAACATTTTTGGAATATGTAAACCGAGTGCAAAGTTTCTATCAATTTCTTCTCCGGTTTTTATTTCATCATAAGTAAGCCATCGTTCATCTGCAAAAGAAAATTCCATTTTATTTCTGTAGAAATAAGTTTCATCTGCAGCAATTATATCTTCAATAGTTAAATTTTTGAATCCTCCCATTTTTGTAAAAATTTCTTCAACCTGCTGCTGCTTAAACCGAACCTGATTTGAATATTGAAGATCCTGCTGCTTGCATCCGCCGCATGTACCAAAGTATTCACACTCAGCAATTGTTCTTAAATCAGATGTATGTATTATTTCAACTGTTGATGCTTCTGCGAATGAATTTTTTATTCTGCTAAGTTTTGCTTTTACTTTATCACCTGGATAAGAACCCTGAACAAATACAACATAATTTTCTTCTGCGGATTCTTCTTTGGAAGGAACGATCAAACTCTTTTTAACTTTTGCAATTCCTTTTCCTTCAAACGCATATTTTATTATTTCAAATTCTGTAACATCACCTTTTTTCAAGCTAAGCCTTTCTTGCAGTTAAAATTTTGAATCCGATAAATTTATTTGCCCCGAGCCGCAGATATGCATTGGATTCATGGCTGATTTGTTTTAATAATTTTTTGTAGTAGGAAATTTCTCTATCGGAAAGATTGGAAATTTTTTCTTTTAATCGTGAAGAGCTGAGTGAGTAAAAATCTTTTAAAGTTTCTGAAAGATCTTTTTCAAATAATACTTCAAAATTTTTCTCTTTGTAATAATCACTGAACTTATATGAAGCAAGCGGAACAATATCTGATTGTTCCCAGATATCAATTACAAACTGCGGAACATCATCTGCGGAGAGATTTACAATTTCACCAACACAAAAAATTCCGCCGGGTTTTAAAATTCTTTTAATTTCTTTTACAATCTTATTTCTTTTAGAAGATGAAATTGAGGCCTGTGCATAAACAAAATCAAAAGCCGCATCTTTGAAATCTGTATTTTCAAAATCCATCATTCTTACAGAAATACTTTTTGAGTCTGAAAGCAGATTTCTCAACAGCAGAAGATTTTCATGATCTTCAACTATTATAATTGTTTCTGCGCCATCAGCATAGAAAATCCTGGCAATCTCATCAGTTCCCCCGCCGATGATTAATAATTTTTTCTCCTTAACATCAAAATGATTTAAGAAGCTGAACATCTGCTGATCAGTTCCAGGCAAATATATTGCGTGTTTTGTTTTCATCTTTTCTCTATTTGCTCATTGAATTATTCCAAAGTTAATTAAACAAACATTAAGAATCTTTCCGCTTCATACAGCGCTGTTTGCATTGTATTTCTTTTAAAGTTACTCTAATTTTGTTTTTAAATTGATTTTTAGAATTGAGGAACTAATGAAATTTGCAGCACTGATTTTTATCCTTTCAGCATTTATTTACGCTCAGGAAAAACGAACACTTACTGTTGAAGATTTGTGGAACATGAAGCGGATTGAAAATTTTGATGTTTCACCTGATGGCAAAACAATTGTTTTTTCTGTTCATACATATAATCTGGAAGAAAATACAGGTAATTTTGATTTGTATCTGATTGATTCGAGCGGCAATAATTTTAAACCTTATAAAAACTCTGATGCAAATGAAACAAATCCTCAATTTCTTGCTGAAGGAAAGAAAATTTCTTTTCTTCGTGATGGGCAAATTTGGATTGCAAATGTAGATGGAACAAATGAGCAGCAGATTACAAATATTTACACGAAGGTATCTGATTATAAATTATCCAATGATGCAAAGAAAATTCTTTTTACATCAAAAGTTTACCCTGATTGCAGCGATGATGACTGCAACCGGATGAAGGATGAAGCAAAAGCAAAAAGTAAGGTTAAAGCAGAAATATTTAATGAACTAATGTTCAGGCATTGGGATGAATGGCGCGGTGAAAAGAGAAGCCATCTTTTTTTATATGATGTTGAAGAAAAAAAATATGCTGATCTGACTCCCGGCAGTGAATTTGAAGTGCCGCCGATTGCGCTGGGCAGCAGCAATGATTTTAATTTTTCACCTGTTGGAAATGAAGCAGCTTACACAACAAACACATCTGGATTTCTTGCAGTAAGCACAAACAATGATATTTATATACTTGATATTTCAAAAACAAAAAAACGCAGTACAGAAGCAGAAAAAATTTCAATAAGCACCGGGAATGATAATCAACCGGTTTATTCTCCCGATGGAAAATATATAGCGTTTGTTTCAATGAAGCGCGCCGGTTATGAATCTGATAAAAGAGATATAATATTGTTTAACAGGTCAACCGCTGACCTGGAAAATTTAACAGACACTTTAACACTTTCGGCCGGACAAATAATCTGGTCTCCTGATTCTAAAGAAATATATTTTACTGCAGAGAATGAGATTTATAACTCAATTTTTAAAGTAGATATAACCACATCTGAAATCACCTTACTTTTAAAAGAAGGAGTAAATACCGGTTTAAAAATTTCAAAGGATGGCAAAACACTTTATTTCAAACAGCAGAGATCGAATCTTCCTTATGAAATCTTTGCAATGAATTCTGATGGCAGTAATGTCAGGCAGATTACTTCAATCAATAAAAAACTCCTTTCTGAAATTGAAATGATCCCGATAGAAACTTTTTGGAATGAAGGTGCAGAAGGAGCTAAAGTTCAATCAATACTGGTAAAGCCTCCGTTTTTTAATTCATCAAAGAAATATCCAATGATATTTCTAATTCACGGCGGACCACAGGGGCATTGGAGTGATGATTTTCATTACCGCTGGAATTTACAATTGTTTGCTGCCAAAGGTTATGTTGTTGTTGCACCAAATCCCAGAGGAAGCACCGGATACGGGCAGCAGTTTACAGATGAAATTTCCGGTGATTGGGGAGGCAAACCATACATTGATTTGATGAACGCTTATGATTATGCAATTGAGAATTTTGATTTTATTGATGATGAAAATACATTTGCTGCCGGTGCTTCATACGGCGGATATATGATTAACTGGATTGCCGGGCACACAGACAGATTTAATGCACTTGTTTCTCATGATGGTGTATTTAATCTTGAAAGCATGTATGGCACTACTGAAGAATTGTGGTTTCCAGAATGGGAATTTGGCGGGCCGCCATGGCAAAACCGTGAAGTGTATGAAAAATGGTCACCGCACAGATTCATACAAAATGCAAAAACTCCAATGCTGATTGTTCAGGGCGGAAAAGATTTCCGTGTTCCGGAAGAACAGGCATTCCAGTTGTTTACATCATTGAAAAGATTGAACATTGAAAGTAAATTACTTTACTTTCCCGATGAAAATCATTGGGTAACAAAACCGCAGAATTCCGTTCTGTGGTGGAATACTGTTTTTGACTGGTTCGATAAATTTAAAACAAGGGATATACAATGAATGAACGTGAATTGAACAGTGATGCACTTGAAAACCTGGATGAATTAGATTTCGGAGATCAGGCAGAAACTGAAGAGAAGATTCATTTTGTTGAAGAAAATCTGTGGACAAAGCTTCAGCGGGTTGGCAAGAAAATATCATTTGCCAAAGATGTACTTGCTCTTTACAATTACATGCGGGATCCGTTTGTATCATGGCATAGAAAAGCAATTGTAGTTGCCGGATTGGTTTATTTCATTTCACCAATTGATACAATTCCGGATATTGCTCCATTAATTGGCTACCTTGATGATCTCGGTGTTATAACTGCGCTGCTTAAATATCTCGGCAGTGAACTTGCGCCATACTATGAACCTGAATACAGGGGAGCTTAAATTATTTATCGGTCATAAAGACCAGCTTAAACTTTTTTATAAAAGCCAGCCATGAAGTACAAATTAAAAAAGAGTGAAACATTATTTAAGGGAAAAATCTTCGATTTAAAAGTTGATCTTATTGAATACAAAAGCGGAAACACGGGGATACGGGAAGTTGCTGTGCATCCCGGCGGAGCAGTTGTAGTTCCAATTACTAATGAAAACAAAGTGGTAATGGTTACTCAATTTCGTTATCCATTTCAAAAAGTGCTGCTTGAATTACCCGCTGGAAAATTAGAAAAGAATGAAAACCCGTTTATCTGTGCAAAGAGAGAATTGGAAGAAGAAACCGGTTACAAATCAGAATCAATTGAGAAACTGGGTAAAATTTGTACAACTCCCGGATTCAGTACAGAAATATTGCATATTTATCTGGCTAAAGATCTTCAACCGGGAAATCATAACCGTGAAGAAGGTGAAGATGGAATGGAAGTTTATGAATTTTCCTTTGATGAAATTGATGAAAAGATTAAAAAGGGTGAGATTATAGATGCAAAAAGTATATGTGGAATTTACATGGCAAAACGAGCATTGGAGCAGGGCGGATTTTAGTTTCCATTTATACAATTACCTCTTGCAGCATGGAAACTAAAATTCTAAATTTTCTCAGGGATCCTCATTCAATCATCTTTTTTGAAATTACTTTTAAAATAAGCTAAATTACCCGCCAATCATTTCCATTGAATTTTATGCTGAAGCTGTTACATGTAAAAGATTATGCGCTTATAGAATCGCTTGAAGTTGAATTTGATTATGGTTTGAATATCATTACCGGGGAGACTGGTGCAGGTAAATCAATTTTAATTGATGCAATGAGCCTGCTGCTTGGTGAAAGAGCTTCAACAGAAGTTGTAAGAAAGGGCGCTTCAAAATCTATTGTAGAGGGTATTTTTGAAGTAGAGAAAAATAAAAAGGTTAAAAATATTCTTGATGAGAATGAAATTGAATTTCATCCCGATTTAATTCTACGCAGAGAAATTTCTTTAAAAGGAAATAACCGCTGTTTTATAAATGATACTCCCGTTCCTCTTACACTAATTAAAGAAGTTGGCAACCTCCTTGTTGATCTTCATGGGCAGCATGAACATCAATCGCTTCTCCGTACTGAAACACACATTGAGTATCTTGATGAATTCGGAACGCCGTCCGGGCTTATAAATAAATTCAAAGCACAATATGAAGAATTATCAGAACTCAATTCTTATCTGAATGATCTTAAAAACAAAGAAGATATTCTCAAGGAGAAGAAAGAATTGTACGCTTTTCAGATCAGGGAAATTGATGCTGTTTCTCCCGAAGAAGATGAAGAAGAAAAAAATAATGATGAACTGAGGATACTTGAAAATTCTGAAAAGCTGCTTGAGATGACATCTGAAATTTATCAATCATTATATGAAGCAGAAAACTCTGTTTTTGATGAAACAGGAAAAATAAAAAACAAACTTGATGAATTAGCTGCGATTGATAAATCATTTGCAGAGCCTGCTAATGAATGTGAATCAGCGGTTACGTTGTTAAAAGATATTGCTGAGTTTATCAGGAATTATAACTCACGCATTGAGCTTGATCCTGAAAAATTAGAACAGGTAAGAGAGCGTACCGCTGCAATAAATCTGCTAAAGAAAAAATACGGCGGTTCAATAAAATCAATAATTGAATACAGACAAAAGATTGGTGAAGAGTTTCAGCTTGCAGAAAATTTTGCTGACAGCATAAAAGAGATTGAGAAAAAAATAAAATCGAAAAAAGAGGAATGCGGCAAAACCGCTTTTGAGTTATCAAAAATCAGAAAAACTTCCGCAGCAAAAATTGAAAAAGAAGTAAGGGATGTGCTTAAAAACCTCGGGATAGAAAATTCAGTTTTTAAAGTAAAGTTAAATCAAAAAGAAGTTAATCCAGATTTTACTCATTCAATAATTATTAACGGAAAGAATTTTGATTATAATATAAACGGAATTGATGAAGTTGAATTTTTCATTTCAACAAATTTAGGTGAAGATCCCAAACCTCTTGCAAAGGTTGCATCAGGCGGTGAAATAAGCAGGATAATGCTTTCTTTAAAAACAATTCTTGCAAAGAATGATAAACTTCCTCTTCTAATATTTGATGAAATAGATACAGGTGTAAGCGGAAGAATTGGACAGAAAGTCGGGCAGGCGCTTAAATCCCTTGCTGCGTTTCATCAGATAATTGCAATTACACATCTTCCGCAAATATCAGGATTAGCAGATCATCATTTTGCGGTTGAGAAAAAAGTGCAGGATGGAAGAGTCATCAGTTCAATAAGAAAACTTGATGATGAAGAACGCATCCGTGAGGTTGCAAAACTTATGAGCGGTGAAACTATAACAGATGCAAGCATTAAAGGCGCAAAAGAGTTGATGGGTTTGTAATGATTTTTAGTAAAAACAGAAATAGGGGAATACCTGAGAAACATGGTATAAATTCCTGATGCAGTTTTTTTTATACTAAATTAATGATTGCTTTAGTGCTCTCTCTGACATAATTTATAGTTACAATCATTAAACTTTTATCAGAGGATAAAATATGAGAAGAACTTTACAGTTTTTAATTCTCGCGGCATTGTTGTGCGTTCAGGTTAATGCGCAGGATGACCGTTTCAGTCAGTTGAACGAAGAGAATGTTGCAGGCTTTGCAAAACCTCTCGTTACATCGTTAGGAATGGGTTTAAATTCAGGGGCGTTTCATACAGCAGATGTTTCTTCAACATTTGGGTTCGGTATAAGTTTTCGCTTTATGTATATAATGGTTCCGGATGATCAAAGGACATTTACACCAACCTTGCCAGATGGTTACACTGCAAACGAAAGTACACCTACTTTTTACGGCAGCAAGACCGGCGCTTCATACGCAGGACCGGGCGGTTACATTACATTTCCCGGCGGTGTTGATGAGAGTGCAATCCCATTTGCTATGCCGCAAATTACAGCAAGCTTTATGGGTACAGAAGCTTTAATCAGGTTTATTCCTACAATTAAAGCCGGTGAAGAAGAAATAAGTTTCTTTGGAATAGGTATAAAACACAGTATCAGCCAGTATATTCCTTTAATGCCGCTGGATATTGCTGCACAGGTTATGTACAATAAAATTAAATTTGGCAGTATCGTTGAAGGAACAAATATCGTCTTCAATGCGCAGGCAAGTAAATCATTTGGTTTGTTTACAGCTTACGGCGGCCTGCAGTATGAATCATCAAAGTTTGATGTAAATTATACTTTTGAAGGAGATCCAAACAGCCAGATTCCGGAATTTCAGCAGGATAGAAAAATTTCTGCTGAGATTGAAGGAGATAATAATTTCAGATTTATTGTTGGAGGAACTATCAGATTAGCAGTTATTGCAATCAATGCTGATCTTAGCCTTGGTTCACAAACTGTTGTTACAACAGGTTTATCATTTGAATTTTAACAGGAGAAAGAAATGAAAAAATTATTTATGAGATCTTTTATGTTTGCTGCCGCACTGTTGTTCGCTCTTAATGTTAATGGTTGTATTCTTGATGCTTTTGATACCTTAACACAAGGCTTTCCCATTTCGGTTGATATAAATATGTCCGGAACATTAACTTCTCTTAGTGAATCAACAACTGTAAATTTGGATGATTCTGATTTTTATAATGATAATCAGGATAAAATTAAAAAAATAGAGCTTCTTAAAATTGCTTACAGAACTACAGAGGTTGTTCCACAAACATTAAGCGGCAATATTACATTGACGGTTAAGCAGCCTAATAACATAGTTTTATTTTCAAAAATTATTTCTAATGCAACACCAAACAATTATAAAGATACTCCTTACGAGTTACAGCTTACCCAGTCAGAAATCCAATTGGTTAATGCTTATCTTGGCATACTTTCAAACAAAACACTTATTGCAACTGTAGAAGTTTCCGGACTTCCGGCAGGACCTAAAACTCTTAATGCAAAAATTGATGTGGTGTTTGAGATGGAATATGATTTATAAAATCAAATTGCTTATTAACAAAATCCCCGGCTGCAACCGGGGATTTTCAATTTAAATCATTTATTATCTCACTAACTTTTCTGCCAGTCTTATTTTAATTTTATTTTATTTTGAAAGAATCAGCATTATATATTCATATCCCTTTCTGTGATCACAAATGTATTTACTGTGATTTTTATTCAATCATTACTTCAGATAACATCACTCCGTTTCTTCATTCTGTAAAGAAAGAAATTTCTGTTTATTCAAAAATATATTCACATGATAGAATTTTTACGAGTATTTTTTTTGGCGGCGGAACACCATCTTTAATGCAGCCCGAATATATTGGAGAAATTATTCAATGGCTGAGGAAAAGTTTTATTGTATCCGATGATTGTGAAATTACACTTGAAACAAATCCAGGCACAGTGAACAGCGAAAAACTAAAATCGTTTATTCAACAGGGAATAAACAGGATAAGCATTGGTATTCAATCATTTGATGAAACTGATTTAAAATTCCTTACGAGAATACATGATAAACAAACAGCAATTGATACTGTGTTAAATGCTTTTCATGCGGGAATTGAAAATATTAATATTGATCTGATTTTTAATCTTCCCGGACAAACAAAAGAGAAATGGCTGGACAATCTTAAAACAGCAGTTAGTCTTCCAGTAAAACATATCTCAGCATACAGCCTTATACTGGAGCGCGGAACCATCTTAAATAAACTTGTGCTTGATAAAAAAGTTGTAATGCAGGATGATGATTATGATGCAGAGCTTTATGAATTAACGATGAATTTTCTTGAAGCGCAGGAATTCATTCAATATGAGGTTTCTAATTTTTGTAAAGAAGGATTTGAATGCAGACACAACAACGCATACTGGCATTATAAAGATTACATCAGCTTCGGCCCATCGGCTCATTCATTTGCAAATGGCAAGCGGTGGTGGAATTACTCAAGCCTAAAAAAATATATTTCAGAGATTGAACAATCGGGAAAAGCTGCAGCCGGTTCTGAGATTTTAACTGATGAACAAAAATTTAATGAGTATGTAATGCTTGCTTTGCGCAGCAGCGGAATTGATTTAATTGAATTTGAAAATTTATTCGGTAGAAGCTGGCTGAATAACAGGTACGATTATTTTGTTGAACTGCAAAAGAAAAATCTAATTTCAATTAATGAGAAGAAGATTTACCTGACAAAAAACGGCTATGCTGTTTGTGATGAAATTCTAAGCAAAATATTGTAGATTAAAAACAAATTAATCCTGCAAAAAATCTTATCTGATTAGCAGATTAAATCCTCATTCTAAATACTAAATGATTTTATGAAAAAAACTCTGCTGGTGTTTTTAATCTTTTCAGGAATTCTTTCCGCACAAAATTATAAGAAAGTAAAAATTTTTATCAATGATAAAGAAGATATAAAAACCCTTCACCAGGCAGGATTAGAATTTGATCATCTCTTCCTTAATGAAGAAGAAAATTCTTTGGAAGTTTTTATTAGTGATGAAGAATTTACCCGGCTTACACTAACTAATTTTAAATTTGAGATTCTTATAAATAATTGGCGTGAATATTTTAACAGCCGTCCGCAAGCGCAGCCGCAGCAGTTAAATCACCAGCTAACAAAAATGAAATCATTATATAATGTTTCCGGTTTTAATTTTGGATCAATGGCTGGATTTTTAACATTTACTGAAGTTATTGCCGAACTCGATTCAATGAAAATGTTATATCCTGATTTGATTACAGAAAAAACTTCAATCGGCAGCACACATGAAAAACGGCCTTTGTACATGGTGAAAATTTCAGATAATCCGGATAGTGATGAAGATGAGCCGGAGGTACTTTACACCGCAATGCATCACGCACGAGAACCGGAAAGTATGATGCAATTAATTTATTTCATGTATTACCTTTTAGAAAATTATAATTCGGATCCTTCGGTAACGTATCTGATTAATAATAGAGAATTATTTTTTATTCCGGTTGTTAATCCTGATGGATATGAATACAACAGATCAACTGATCCGGCCGGCGGAGGTTTCTGGCGCAAGAACAGAAGGGATAACGGCAATGGTACTTTCGGAGTTGATCTTAACAGAAACTACGGGCCATTAAATTATTGGAATGCACCAAACGGCGGCTCAAGTACTTTTTCTTCATCAGAAGTTTACAGAGGTCCCGCACCATTTAGTGAACCTGAAACCGAAGCAATAAAAAATTTTCTTGCTGAACATGAAATTAAAACTGCACTCAATTATCACTCATATGGAAATTATTTGATATTTCCCTATGGTGCTCTTGGAACTGAAACTCCTGATTCTGCTTTGTTCAGGGAATTTGCTGCGGATATGACACAATATAATAAGTACAAAATTGGAACTGATTTGCAGACAGTAAACTATTCAACACGCGGTAACAGTGATGATTATTTTTATGATGGTGATGTTTCATCAAATGGAAAAATTTTTGCTATGACTCCTGAAGTTGGAAGAAACGCCGATGGATTCTGGCCGCATCAATTAAGGATTTTGCCGCTTGCTGAAGAAAATCTTTTTCCAAATTTATATTATGCATTTGCTGCAGGTGAATTTATAAAACTAAGTAATGCAAATTTAACAAGCGGTTCTTTTCAGCCTGCCGAGACAGTTTCATTTAATCCTGAATTTAAAAACAAAGGATTAAAAAATGCAGAATCAATAAAAATTGAACTTTCATCACTTACTCCTTATTGTATTATAAATAAAAACTCTGCTGATATTTCCTCACTTGCATCAGGAGAATCAATCTTAATAAATGACAAATTTGAGTTTTATATTACTTCGGATGCACCGCAAGGGTTAGAAATAAATCTGTTATTTAAAGTAAGGATAAACGGAGAAGAAACTTCACATGATACAGTAAAATTCAAAGTTGAGGGTGCAGCTCTGCCTGTTGAACTGGTTTCGTTTTCTGCAGAAAATTATAATGGGTGTGTAAGATTAAAATGGAGTACTGCTTCGGAGTTGAATAATTATGGTTATGAAATTTATAGAAATTCATTCCGTAATCCTGATAATAATTACTGGATATTGATTGGTTTTATTGAAGGAAATGGAACAACAAATGAGCAGAAGAATTATTCATTCATTGATGAAAATCCAATCAAAGGAAAATCATACTACCGCTTGAAACAAATTGATCTTGATGGAAACTCCACTTATTCAAAAATGGCTGAAGTAAATTTTGCTCTTGCTGAATTTGAACTAAAACAGAATTATCCAAATCCATTTAATCCAACTACAAAAATAGAATTTACGATTCCGGATGCTGATTCATCTTCAAGTTCAATCGTAAACGGAACTAACGGTATATTTGTAGAACTTAAAATTTATGATGTCCTTGGAAATGAAATTGCAGCACTTATTAAAGAATATAAATCTCCCGGAAATTATAAAGTGGAATTTAATGCTTCATCTGCCGCAGGCGGAGAAGGTTTACCAAGTGGTATATATTATTATAGATTAACCGCAGGTAATTTTACATCAACAAAAAAATTAATGTTATTGAAATAAATGAATCAAATATTATCGCCTGAATTTTAACCCGGCAAAAAAAATTATTCAAAGCTTATTCATGCTTTGTCATCTCAGAACCGCAAAATTTTTCTTCAAATACTTAAACATAATATTCGTTTTTCGCCTTTCAATAATTAATTTTGTACAGACCATAATTTAACTACTCAATCAGGAATAATAATGACAAAAAACTGTGCCATTATTTTATTTATAATATTTTTTGCTGTAAAATTATCATACGCGCAAAACTACAGCGGCGGAAGCGGAACCTCTGAAAACCCTTACCAAATTGCATCCAAGACTGATCTGAAATATCTATCTGATAATTCCGCTGATTGGAGTAAACATTTTATTCAAATAGCTGATATAATTTTTACAGATGCAGATTTTCAAAGCGGGGGAGACTTCTATTATGGCGGGAGTTTTTTTTCACCTATAGGTAACAACAGCGTAAAGTTTACCGGCAGCTATAATGGAAATAATTATAAAATATCAAATCTTAAAATAAACCGTTACGGCACTCTTCATATTGGCTTTTTCGGTTATACTGGTGCATCAGTAGTAATAGAGAATTTAGGTTTAGAAAATGCAACTATTCTAGGCGGAGATAAATCCGGTGGTTTAGTAGGATGGAATTTGGGTACTATCAGTGAATGTTTTGCCGATGTTGACATCAACGCGACTACATATGTTGGGGGATTGGTTGGTAATAATGCTGGCATGATCCAAAGAAGTTATTCCAGCGGCTCGGTAATCGGCGGAAACCGGCTTGGCGGTTTAGTGGGAGTAAACGAAGGCAGCGGCAGCATTATAAATTCATACAGTTCGGCTGCCGTTACTGCTAACTTTGCTCAGCAAAATATGTTCGGGGGATTGGTAGGATACAATTCCAGCACCATTAACAACTGTTATGCAATTGGCGTTATGAATGTAACCATTAAGGAAGATGGAGGTTTAGTTGGTGCCGGCGATACCTCCAAAGCTACAAACAGTTTTTGGGATGTTGAAACAACCGGGTTAACAAAATCTGCAGGCGGGACCGGAAAGACAACTGCAGAGATGAAAACACCAGCAACATATGTTGATTGGGATTTTGAAAATATCTGGCAAATTAATGGAATTGAAAATGATGGTTATCCATTTTTACAATCAGTTTCGCTTCTGCCTGTAGAGCTTACTTCTTTTACGGCTTCATTAGTAAATAACGATGTAATACTTAACTGGCAGACTGCAACAGAGGTAAATAATTATGGATTTGAAATAGAACGCCAATCATTAAGTAATGAACAATCACACTGGGAAAAAATAGGATTTGTAAAGGGAAATGGAAATTCAAATTCACCAAAGAGTTATGAGTTTGTAGATACAACGCCTCAAACTTCTGAGGTTCAGGAAAATCCCGGAGATTTTTTGGGAAGATATTTATACCGTTTAAAGCAAATTGATACTGACGGAGCGTTTGAATATTCAAAAGAAATAGAGGTTGAAATTGGTGCAGCGCTGGTGGAATTTAATCTTGCACAAAATTATCCAAACCCATTTAATCCGGTTACAAAAATAAAATTCTCTCTCCCTCTCTTTTCTAATGGTGAGGTTGTATCTTTAAGAATTTATGATGTTTTAGGAAATGAAATTGCAACACTTGTTAATGAGGAAAAACCTGCCGGTATTTATGAAGTTGAATGGAATGCTTCAGGATTATCAAGCGGAATTTATTTTTATACATTAAGTTCCGGTGATTTTATTTCAACTAAAAAATTGCTGTTATTGAAATAAAATTTTGAAAAAAATATCCCGGGAAATTTGGGTGTTTCTGTAGTGCAAAACTCTAAAACACATTTTAGAAGCTGGCACTTACAAGCCTTTAAAATGCGCGGTAGTATCTATTCATTATTATTTTAAAACACACCTTAAATTATTAAGATGAAGCAAATCTTATTTTAATTATTTATTGCATCGCCTTTTACTATTTACTATTATTCTTTATAGATAATCCATCCGAAGTTAATTGATTACTACTTTTTAATTAACTAATGATATGCAAAAAATTATTTTCCTTTTTTTATCCCTGCCGGCAATAATCTTTGCTCAAAATCCTCAAATGCGTTATGAGCAAATTTCTACAGCCCAAGGTTTATCACAGGCATCTGTAAAAGCTATTGTACAGGATTATCTTGGCTTTATGTGGTTTTGCACTGATGATGGTCTGAACAAATTTGATGGTTACAAATGTAAAGTTTACGGTTACAATCCTAATGAACCCGAAGGCTTTCAGGTTAACATAATTACTTCTGTTTGCGAAGATGCATATAATAATTTATGGGTTGGAACTCAGGGCGGCGGATTATATAAGTATAATCGTGAAAAAGATAAATTCATTTATGTTGAAGTTGATTCAGGCAAAGCTGATGATTATGGCAAAAAAATTGTTTCACTTTTTACTTCAAATAATTATTTATGGATCGGTACTCGTGAAAGCGGAATTATCAGATATAATTTAAAAACTGAAAAAGTAGAAGATTATATTAATAAAGATGACGGATTAAGCAGTAATTATATATCGTGCATTACCGGTGATGATAAAGGCAATTTATGGATTGGCACAAGTAATGACGGAATAAATAAATTAATTTATACACAAAACAATTCCATTAATATCAAAAATTACGATAAAGAAAATTTAATTTTTAATATAGCTGTTGATAAGTATGGATTTATTTGGTACACAACAACATCTACAATAAAAAAACTAAACCCAACTTCAGGCAGAATTAAAACTTATAATTATTCAGAAAAAAATGCCGGAGCGCAGGAAAGAGTATTTTCACTTTGTATTAATAAAAAAAATGGAACTATCTGGGCAGCAGCTTCGGGTGGTTTGCTTACATATAATCCCGCCAACGATAATTTTACTTCCTTTGATATTGATAAAAAAAACAATCCACTAAAATTAATTTTAAGAACTCTCTACATTGCCGGAAATAATATTCTCTGGGTAGGAACTATAAACAGCGGAGCTTTTAAAATTAATTTATCACCGGAAAAATTTCAAAATTTTTTAGATATGTCTCAATCAGGATTTTCAGCGCCGGGCTTGTCAATTCTGCAGGATAAAGATGGCTTTTTCTGGGCCGGAACTTTTGGTAATGGATTATTTCAACTTGATTCAAATAAAAATGTTTTAAAAAATATTTACTCAGATGATTCTAAAAAATCTTATGTGTTCTGCCTGCTTGATGATAATAATAATTTTATCTGGTACGGAACAATATTCAAAGGCTTGTTTAGATATGATAAAAAAACAGGTGCAGTAAAAAATTATAATTCTGATAACTCTTCTTTAAATTCAGATGGAATTAGCTGCCTGCATCTTGATGAAAAAAATGAAATATGGGTTGGAACTCATGCAATGGGATTATTTAAATATGATAAATCAACTGATGATTTTGTTGACATGAATTCTATATACAAAATAAGCGATAAAGGAATTACTTCTGTTTACAGTGACAGCCGCGGTAATTTATGGATTGGTACTGAAACAAGCGGATTGATAAGAGTAAATAAAAAAACGGGCAAAATTTTTAACTACAAAAGTTCTCCGGAAAATAAAAAATCTCTAAGCCATAACTTTGTTATGGTAATTAAAGAAGATTCAAAAAAAAATCTTTGGGTAGGAACATACTCAGGCGGATTAAATAAATTTAATTATGAAACAGAATCTTTTACATATTATACAACTAATGAAGGACTTACAAATAATTCAATTCTGGCAATTGAAGAAGATAACAAAGGCAGCCTTTGGATAAGCACAAGCAATGGAATTTCAAAATTCAATCCCGAAAAAGAAATTTTTACGAATTACTTAAATCCCGACGGTTTAACTCACACAGAATTTGTTCAGAATTCTTCCTGCATAAGTAAAACCGGTGAAATAATTTTTGGAAGCATTCAAGGTTTTACGGGATTTGACCCGGCTAAATTTTCCGATGTCTATATAGATTATAAAATAGTTATTACCGGTTTTAAAATTGGCAATAAGCTTGTTTCGGCAGATGATGGATTAAAGATAGAAAAAAATATAACTCTTGCGGATAAAATAAATTTGAACTACAGGGACAATCTTTTTGAGTTTGAATTTGCTGCATTGAATTATGATGTACAGCAGCTGATTAAATATGCATATAAAATGGAAAACTTTGATAACAATTGGATTATCACAACTCCCGATAAAAGATTTGCAACATACACAAACTTAGATCCGGGCGAGTACGTATTCAAAGTTAAAGCTGTTGATCATTCAGGTAATTTTAGCGCAAATGAAGCTTCCGTATTGGTTATTATATCACCGCCCTTTTGGGAAACGTGGTGGTTCTATTCTTTAATAATAATTTTTATTGCTTCAATTTTTTATCTCATTCATAAATACAAAATAAATAAGATATTTGAGCTTGAACGATTGAGAATCCGTATTGCAAGTGATTTGCATGATGATATCGGTTCTACACTCACAAAGCTTGCGCTTAAAGCTGATATGATTTATCAGGGGCATGATTTAGAAGAAAAAAATACAAGCTTAAAAAGAATTTCAGAAATGAGCAGGGAAGCCGTCAGCACCATGTCTGATATTGTTTGGTCAATTGATTCGCGCAATGACAGCATTGAAAACGTTATAAATAAAATGAAAGATTTTACTTATGAAATTCTTTCCGATAAAGAAATTCAAGCAATGTTTAATGTTTCAGGTTTTGATGGAGTTAAGAAAATTCCGGTTGAAATAAGACAAAATCTTTTCCTGATCTTAAAAGAAGCCGTTAATAATATAGCAAAGCATTCAAATGCAAAAAAAGTTGAAATAGATTTTTTATTAAAAGGAAATGATTTTGATTTAGCCGTTAAAGATGATGGAAGCAATTTTAAAGAAAGAGAATTCAGTGTTGGTCATGGATTAAAAAATATGAAAATGCGGGCAAACAAAATAAATGCAAAATTTGAATTTAAAAATGATTCTGGTTTTGAAATTTATGTAAGTGGAAAAATGAATTAAAAAATATTATATAATCCCATCGCATGAAAATGCTATTGTAAAAAAAATTTGAGATTATAAAGTTCATCTTATGAAAAATATAGCAATTATTGAAGACGATATAGAACTGAGAGAGCTTTTGCAAAGATATTTAAATATTCAGCCTGAGTTTGATTGCACTATTGCAGTCGATTCTGTTGAAAAATTTTTAACTGTAGCCAAAGACGCTCCTCATGTGGTAATTTCTGACATTGGATTGCCCGGCATGTCAGGTATAGAAGGCTTAAAAATTATAAAACAAAAATTCCCCAAAACCGAAATTGTAATATTTACAGTTCATGATGATTCTGATTCTGTCTTTAATTCATTATGTAATGGAGCTTCCGGCTACTTGTTAAAGAATATGCAGATTGATCAGTTAAAAGATTCTATAAATGTTTTAGGTAATGGAGGCTCGCCAATGTCTCCTGGTATTGCACGCCGCGTTATTGATTACTTCACGCCAAACAAAAAAGTAAAATCTCCATTATCAGAAAGAGAAAAAGAAATCGTTCAGGGTTTGGTTGATGGGCTTAGCTATAAAATGATAGCAGACAAGCTTAATATTTCTATAGATACCGTGAGACAACATATAAGAAATATTTACCGCAAGCTGAATGTAAATTGTAAAGCAGAAGTAATTTCAAAATCATTCCGTGGTGAAATATAAGCTGAGTTGTATAACATCTTTATGCTATTGCAATGCTTTAAGCTGCATTTTATTTTGATAATGAAAACTAAATAAATAAAATTTTTGGAGCCGAAAAATTGTTTGGCTTTAATTGTATTGACTCGCCTCCCCAAAAATAATTGATTGATTAAACCGTTGAAACGGTTGTAAAAATTGTTTGCCACTCATTAACCCATGGTTTAACCTGCGCAGGTTAAAAGAATATCTGTTTCAAATCATTTAACGGTTTATTACTGGTCGTGTTCAATTAGAGTGAAATTATTTACTCAATAATTATTAACATTAAAATCTGAGGTAATAATGAACCGGATTATTACAACTGCACTTTTTATTTCTTGTTTTTCCGCTTCCTCCTTTTCACAATGGTTTGAACAAAACAGCGGAACTACAGAAAATTTAAGAAACGTTTTTTTTATAGATGAAAATACCGGATGGGTTTCCGGAGACGATGGTGTAATACTAAAAACAACAGATTCAGGTGAAACATGGGTAAAAAAAGAAAGCGGAACCACAGATCAAATTACATCTATTCATTTCAGTAATAATGATTTTGGCTGGGCAATAATCAAATCACCCGAAAAAATAATTATCAGTACTGATGGAGGCGAAATCTGGACAGACAGGAGTGTTCCAATCTCATTTCTTGAGGATGCATATTTTATTGATTCACAATCAGGCTGGGCAGTTGGTGGTGGAGATGCAGCCAATAAGTATTCCTTACTTAAGACTACCGATGGAGGCATTAATTGGATTGGTCAAGATTCATCTTCCGCTTATTTTTATAAAATTCAATTTGTATCAAGTCATACAGCTTTCATATCAGGAACATTCCCACTACAAAACATTGGAGAAATATTGAAAACATCGGATGATGGTACAACATGGGAATCCAACGTCCTTAGTGACTATTCTCAAATCACATCATTATATTTTATTGACGAAAATACAGGCTGGGTTACAGGTAATAAAGATATTAATAATGTTGCCAGGTTTTTGGTTTCAAAAACCACGGATGGAGGCAAAACATTTAATACTCAAAAAACTTTTTCAGATCAGTATACAGAATCAATTTATTTTGTAAGTTCTACACACGGCTGGGTAACTGGTAATTCATTACACTTCACTACTGATGGCGGAAGTAATTGGATTGAAACAGATCCGGGCGATATAATAATCAATGATATTTATTTTGTTTCAGAAACTACCGGATGGATAATAGGTCTCGATGGAAAAATATTTAAAACTAATAACGGTGGAATAACTTCTGCAGAAGTTGAAAGTTTGATTCCAAATAATTTTTCGTTATCACAAAATTTTCCAAATCCGTTTAACCCGGTTACAAAAATAAATTTTGCAATTCCAATAAGTGAACATGTTACACTCAAGGTTTATGATATGCTTGGAAGTGAAGCAGCAACTTTGTTGAACGAAAGAAAATCTGCCGGTATATATTCAGTAGATTTTGATGGAAGCAAACTTACAAGCGGCATGTACTTTTATATTCTTTCAGCGGGGGATTTTTCAGAAACGCGTAAAATGATGTTATTAAAATAGAAAGGTTATATAAACTGATGAGTAAAATTATTCAAAGTATTATGGTATGGGCGTTGATTACATTGACAATTAACGCTCAAACCTTGCAAGAAAAATTACAAGATAAGCTTGAATCTTTGCAGAAAGAGAAATCTCTATTTGGTATTTCTGCTTGTGTTATGCAGGGAGATCAGCTTATCTGGAGCGGCACAGCCGGCTATTCCAATCCTTTTACAAAAGATACTATTACTACTAACATGAATGGAGCCATTGGCAGTAATACGAAAATGATTACTTCATCAATTATACTGCAGCTTGTTGAGGAAGGTAAACTTTCATTAAATGATACAATAAGTAAATGGATTACTCCATCTGCTAAAATAAAAAGTGAAATTACGGTTCGGCAATTATTAAATCATACAAGCGGAGTTGCAGATTACACAACTGATGCCTGGCTTGATTCTTTTAAAACAAATCCGGCACGAGGATGGACTACGGAGGAATTGATTGATTTATTTGTTGGCGCACCAGACTTTGATCCCGGAACTTCGTGGAAGTATTCAAACACAGGTTACCTGCTGCTGGGTGAAATAATAGAGAAAATTGAGAATAAATCATACAGAGATGTTCTCTATGAAAGAATAATAAATCCTCTAGGTTTATCAACAATGTACACTCCAATTGAAGATGAGCCCACGGGGCCTGTTTTAACGCCCTGGTTTGATATTGATGACGATGGTGATCAGGATAACATGGATGAATATTCATTAATGGCAATGCATACAAGCGGCGGCGCGGCTGGTTATATCTATTCCACTCCGGTAGAACTTGCAAAGTTTTTGCACAAGTTATTTTCAAAAGAAATTATAAATCAATCTTCCTTAGACCAAATGATAAATACTGTTCCGGCAAGTTCCACTTATGATTACGGACTGGGTATAGCTAAATTCAAAATTTTTAACAGAACATATTACGGGCACAGCGGCCAGTATATCGGTTATTTAAGTTTGTCTGCTTATCAACCGGAAACAGCAATATGCGTAATACTTTTACTGAATTTAACTTATGCAGATTTATATGGAGTTGGTAAAGAAATTACGGAATTAGCTTTTAATGAAATTGTAACTTCAATTGAAGAAGAGCAAAATTTAATTAGTGATTTTTCTTTATCACAAAATTATCCTAACCCGTTTAATCCCACAACCAAAATAAATTTTAGAATTCCAACTTCCGATCTTTACGAAAGAGGTGAGTTCGTTACTTTAAAAGTCTACGATGTTCTTGGAAATGAAATTGCAACGCTTGTTAATGAAGAAAAATCTGCGGGAACTTATACAATAGAATTTGATGGAAGCGGATTAACAAGTGGAATGTACATTTACAGAATTTCCGCCGGCAATTTTTCAGAGACACGTAAGATGATATTTCTAAAATAATTCCGCTTTCTATAAAAAAATTGATAAATTCATTTTAACTAACTATAACCGATTAATTTTGCTTTATAAAATAATTAACCTGCTATTAATTTTATTTTTTGCTGCTGCATTAACAGGATGTTCTTCATCAAAAAATTGCACACCAGAAGAGAATTTTCAAATTGATTTTTATTCGTCTGGCGGATTTACAAGTATTACAAATGGGATTACAATAGATTGCGTTGGATTGGTAAAATCATGGCAGGTGAATAACGGAAACGAGAAAATTTTTAGGGACAGTTTAAAGCTTGAAGATTCTACATTCAACGCTATTCACAGGCTTCTAAACGATAATGCATGGTTAACATATAAAAATGATTTTAGGGGAAATGTTACAACTTACTTGCATATTAAATTAAAAAATCAGACAAATGAAATTTCATTTAACAGCTTTGATCTTCCCTTAAATATGCCTGCATCTTTAACTGAACTGATTACTATTATAAAATCTATAAGATTTAAAGAGTAATTTATTAGGAGATAATATCAATGAAAATTATTTTAACGCTTTTTACGTTTGCTGCAATTTCTATTTTGCCTCTGCATGCTCAGCAAAAGAATTTTAAAAATCTAAAGAAAATTCCAATCCCTATAAATAAATCTAACGGCAAGACTGAAACTGTTACAGCTATTAAACATCAGTTAAATAATGCAGCTAAAAAAATCAAAACAAATTTATTAAAGAAAAATATTATTCCCGTTAAAAAGGAAAGCGATAAATCTATTAATCTTATAGATATTTTAAAAAGAAGAACGGACGAGCCGCAAGCATTTTCAGGAGTTAAAAACATTACATGGAATAATAATTTTAATACTCCGCGTTTTTTTAATAATGAAATTAATTTAAGTGAAAAATTATCCGTTATCGCTTCTGAATCATCAATGAAAAAGGAAGCTTTAAATTTTCTTATTGAAAAGAAAAGCATTTTAAAATTAGATCATCCTGAAAAAGAATTATTATTAAAGGGCATTAATAAAGATAATCTTGGAATGACTCACATAAAATATAAGCAGCAATACCTTGGGCTGGATATTTGGGGAAAAGAAATTGTAGTTCATTTAGATAAGTTTGGAAATGTAAAAACTTTTAATGGGGAATTCTCGCAATCACCCAAAGAAATAAAAAATGTTTCAGAAGGTATCAGCAGCGCTTCGGCTGTTTCTATTGCAAAAAATAATTTGAGTAAAATCATACCCATTTTAGCGCTTTCTAATGAAATGAAAAAAATACTTGAATATGAAGGACCTTCTTCACAAAAAATAATTTGGCATGATAAACACAATAAACCGCATCTTGTTTGGTGGGTAAAAATAAGATCAGATGTGAAGAATAATTGGTACTATTTTGTTGATGCAAAAACCGGAGAGATACTTCATTCATATAACAACACAAATTCTGATGGTCCTTCAATAGGTAGCGGCTATGATTTGTTGGGAGAGTTGCATAATGTTGGAACTTATCAGGTTGGCTCTGATTATTATTTAATGGATGCTGCTCAACCCATGTTTAATGCAGAAAATAATGTAATACCAAATAAGCCTACCGGAGTAATTGCAACCTATAATTACCTATCTACAGAAGACGGAAGCAACTCTTTTAATTATTTTACTTCACAAAATAATTTTTGGGAAGATTCCTCTTCAGTTTCTGCACATGTTAACGCTGTATTAACTTACAATTATTTTCTTAATGAACATGGACGAAATTCACTTGACGATAACGGAATGACGATAAGATCATTTGTTCATTATACTGAATTTGGAAGACCGGTTGACAATGCATTTTGGAATGGCAAATTTATTCTATACGGAGATGGAGGCATGGTTTTTACTCCGACCGCTGCAGGCATTGATGTTGCAGGACATGAGCTTGCACATGGAGTGACAACATATTCTGCATGCCTTTTATATGAAGGGCAATCCGGCGCGCTTAATGAATCATTTTCAGATGTTTTTGGCGTTTTAATTGATACTTTAAACTGGACAATTGGCGAACAAATTATAAATCCTGAAATTTTTGTTTCAGGAGCAGCGAGAGATTTATCTGATCCTCATAATGGTGTTAATAAAGGCGAGCCCGGCTGGCAGCCAAAGACAATGAGCGAGTTTCTTTATACAACCCAGGATCATGGCGGAGTTCATGGAAATAGCGGTATTCCTAATCATGCTTTTTATTTAACCGCAATTAAAACCGGAAGAAAAAATGCCGGTAAAATTTGGTATAGGGCGTTAACAAATTATCTTACCAGCAATTCTCAATTTATTGATGCAAGACTTTTAACGATTCAATCTGCTGTAGATTTATTTGGTGAAGAAAGTTTTGAAGTTGAATCAGTTAAGGCCGCTTGGGATGCTGTAGAAGTTTTTGACGGCGATGGAAGTAACCCGCCTCCGCCTTCTGAATTAAATGGAGAAGAATGGGTATTGATAACCAACACCGATTCTCTGGATTTTAACACCCTATATATGGCTTCACCATTTGTTCAATCTCCTGCACTATTAAAACTTTCAACAACAAAAGTATTCAACCGTCCTGCAGTTTCTGATGCTTCAGGAGTTGTACTTTTTATAGATGATGAACATAATTTAAGAATGCTTTCTGCAGATCCTGAAAACCCCGGAGAAACAGTTATAGATTCAAGCGGAATTTGGTTTAGTGTTGCAATCGGTCCAGGCTTAAGCAGCATTGCGCTTACATCAATTTATGCTGATACCACAATTTATTATTATGATTTTATTGCCGATAGTTCAACTGAATTTAAAATTACTTCTCCTTCGTTTGATTTTGAAAATACATCATCAGCAGCTTATGCCGATGCTATGTCTTTCAGCTATGATGGAAAAACCATTTTATTTGATTCATACAATGAAATTATTTCTGTTACCGGGGATATAATTGGCTCATGGAACATAAATGTTCTGGATATATCGAACGGAAAAATTTATAATGCCTTACCTCCATTACCAGATGGAACAAGCGCAGGCAATCCGTCTTTTTCAAAAACTTCAAGCTACCGTTTTACTTTTGATTTTGTTGATACAAATTACTACAAGATTTTTACGGCAGATATATATCATAATATAGTAACAGCAGCTATTAATGATAATACTACATTAGGATTTCCATCGTATTCTGCAGATGACAGGGCATTGATCTATAGATTTAACGATTTTCTTGCTACTCAAAAATTATCCCCTGATTTTATGACTCCGGAAAGCCCGCTGCAATATTACATGGAAAACGCAACCTATCCTGTTTGGTTTGTAATTGGTAACAGAGTTACTGATGTAAAAGATGATAACAACCAAATGCCGCAAGAGTTTTTATTATATCAAAATTATCCAAACCCGTTTAACCCAACTACAAAAATAAAATTCTCTCTTCCCCTCGCGTCTGAGGAGAGGGGCATTTTGCCTGCCGAAAGACATGGAGGTGAGGTTGTGTCTTTAAAAGTTTACGATATACTTGGGAATGAAATTGCAACACTAATTAACGAAGTTAAGCCAGCAGGCGAATATGAAATTGAATTTAATGCAAAAAATTTAAGCAGCGGAATGTATTTCTATAAACTAAAAGCCGGCAATTATTCTCAAACACGGAAGATGATGCTTTTAAAATAAAAAGGATAAGCCGTTCATTATGATAAAAATTATAGGTAGTATTTATCTAACGACTAAATACTAAATATTTCTTTGATCAGCTCATCAAAGCCGCAATTGCGGCGGTATTAACAATATCATCAACGCTGCAGCCGCGGCTCAAATCGAAATACGATTTTTTTAATCCCTGTACAATGGGGCCAACAGCTTCAGCTTTGCCCAATCTTTGTGCAATTTTATAACCAATGTTTCCGGCGTTTAAATCAGGAAAAATTAAAACATTAGCTCTTCCCGCAACATCACTGCCGGGTGCTTTTTTCTTCCCAATTGATTCTACAATTGCTGCATCAAACTGAAGTTCACCATCAACTATTAAATCACTTCGTTTTTCCTGAACTATCCTTAAAGCGTTTCTAACTTTATCAATCAATTCATGTTCTGCACTGCCTTTGGTTGAAAATGAAAGCATTGCAATATATGGTTCTTCATTCAACAATCTTCTGTGATTATCCGCTGAAGAGATTGTAATATCCGCAAGTTGATTTGCATCCGGATTTGGTACAACAGCACAATCAGCAAACGTGTATGTTTTCTCCGGAAAGATCATCAGGAAGAAACTGGAAACAGTTGAAATACCTTCCGGCATTCCCACGCATTGAAGTCCGGCCCGCAGCACATCACCTGTTGAAGCAGTTGAACCTGCAACACTGCCATCTGCCATGTTTTCACGGACAAGCATTGCGCCAAAAAAAAGATCACGCTTCATTGTCTCGCGTGCTTGTTCAATTGTTACACCTTTTTTCTTGCGCAGATTAAAATAGATATTTGAAAAATCTCCCAGCTTCTCAGATTTTTCCGGATCAATAATACGTATTCCATTTAATGATACTCCGAGATCCGAAGCTTTTGTTCTGATCTGCTCTTCATTTCCAATTGTAATTATTGATGCTATATTTTGATTAGTTAAAATTTCCGCTGCCTGCAATACGCGTGGATCGTGTGATTCCGGCAAGACAATCGTTTTTTTCCTTTGTGCAGCTTTTTGTTTGATTTGTTCTAATATTTCCACATCTCCTCCTGAATTTTAGTATTTCATTCATCAAACTTATGTATTTTTTAAGATTAAAAGATAATTTCTTTACTTAATTGAATAATTATTTTTATCTGCCTGTAACCGGGATTTGTCCGGGGCATTTTTCGTTGATTTTTGATTACAAAACCAATAGATTCACACTCTTATTTTTATATGATAGCACAGAATATTACAGATTTACGAAGACGAATTGAACGGAAATGTGAAGAAATTAAGCGAAATCCTGCGGAAATTATCTTAATTGCCGTTTCTAAAAATTTTGGCGTTGAAGACATTAAATCTGCTTTTGATCAGGGATTAAGACATTTCGGAGAAAACCGGGTGCAGGAGTTGAATCTTAAATATGAAGCTTTGGGCAGTAAAATAACCTGGCACCTTATTGGTACTCTTCAGCGGAACAAAGTTAAATTTGCCGTTAACACTGCCGATTATATTCATTCAGTTGATTCACTTAGATTAGCATCCGAAATAAGCAAACATTCTGCAAAAAGTGGTAAGATTCAGAAAGTTCTTTTACAAATAAAAACTTCTGATGAAGAAACAAAAGCTGGTTTAACTGATACTGCCGAAATTTTAGATACTGCATCTTTCTGTAAAGAAAATATGAATCTGGATTTGAAAGGATTGATGACAATTGCTCCTTTTACAGATGATGAAACCACAATAAGGAATAGTTTCAGACAATTGCGTAAATTAAAAGAAGATTTAAATTCAAAAGGATATGGTTTAACAGAATTATCTATGGGAATGACAGATGATTTTGAAATAGCACTTGAAGAAGGCGCAACAATGCTGCGGATAGGATCGGCAATCTTTGGCAAAAGAAATTATTCAAAAGATTGGAAGGAAATATGAAAGTTTCCCCCATAAGTATTAAAAAGCAGGAATTCAGTAAATCCGTAAGGGGATTTGACAGGGATGAAGTAAAAGCTTATCTGGAAAAACTTGCCGATGAATTTGAAGATCTTCAACTGCAGAATGAAAAGCTGAAAAAAGAAGTTGAACAGGCAAATGCCAAACTTTCAGAATTTAGAAGAATTGAAAAAAGCCTGCAGGACACACTTCTGAAAGCACAGGAATCATCAGCTAAATCTGTTGAATCAACAAAAAAACAAACAAGCCTGATGATAAAAGAAGCTGAGATTAAAGCTTCACAAATTCTTGAGAAAGCCCGTGAAAGCGCAAATGAAATAAGAAGCTCAGTTATAAATCTTAGAGAAGAAAGAGATCTTATAGTTGCAAAATTAAGAGCAATAATTAATTCACAGGCACATCTGCTTGAAATGAAGGTTGAAGAAGCCGGCGCAGAACCGGTTGATGTAAAACAGCAGATTCAGCAGGCCCGCCAGGTTGAAATTGATGTTAAAAGCATTGTAGATAAATTGATTTAATCTTTAAAAAAGAATGAGTGAACTTTTACACAACATAAATGAAACTCTTGAAGTTATAAGAAAAAAAACTTCTGATAATTATCCTGTTGGAATCATACTTGGAACAGGGTTAGGCGGATTAATTAAAGAGATTATTGTTGAGCATGAAATTGATTATTCAGATCTGCCGCATTTCTCTCTTTCAACAGTTGAATCTCACAGAGGAAAACTAATATTTGGTACAATCGGCAGCAAAAAAGTAGTTGCAATGCAAGGCCGTTTTCATTACTACGAAGGCTACACAATGCAGCAGATTGTTTATCCTGTTAGAGTGATGAAATTTCTTGGAGTAGAAACACTGCTTGTTTCAAATGCCTGCGGCGGAATGAATCCTATTTACAGGCGCGGAGATTTAATGCTAATGATGGATCATATTAATCTTCTCGGTGATAATCCGTTGATCGGAAAAAATGAAGATTCACTCGGACCACGTTTTCCTGATATGAGCGAACCGTATAATCTTGAATTAATAAAAATTGCAGAAGAAGCAGCACTCGATAATAAGATCAAAATACAAAAAGGTGTTTACGTTGCTGTTCCCGGGCCAAATCTGGAAACACGCGCTGAATACAGATTCTTGAGAAATATTGGTGCAGATGTGGTTGGCATGTCCACAGTTCCGGAAAATATTGCCGCTAATCATATGGGAATGAAGGTGCTGGGTATCAGTATTATTACTGATGAATGTTTCCCGGAATCACTTAAGCCGGTTGATGTTTCAGAAATAATTGCTGCAGCAATGGAAGCCGAACCGAAGATGACACTGATTATGAAAGAAGTAATTAAGAGAATATAAAATGGCATCAGATAAGAAAGAAACATCTGTAAATACAAAAGAAAAATCTGCCGTAAGAAAACCGGTATATTTTTTAACGCCTGCATTGCTTGGCATTCTGATGTTCTCATCAAATTTCCTTAACACAAGTCTGTTTAATTTTGGTGATAACAATTTTGCAGTATGGTTTGTGCTTTCAGTACTTTGTTTTGCATGCGGCTGGTTTATTAATAAAACATTTGGATGGCACTTTGGCGGTAAAATAGTTTTTGCAATGATTATTGCCGCAACAATTGTGAGCATTCTAATTATTTCTTTCTTCAAAGAGTATTTTTCAGCCAATGAACTTCTTACAGAAAATCTTATTCTATACAGTTTAAGAAATATTACTCTTGGCGCTATGGCTTTTTTTGGAATGGCTATTGTTGAAATTTTAACTATGCAGAAAGATTTTGCAATATTGCGTGAAAGGGTAAAACTGCTTGATGAAGGAATCAGAGATGCAAAAAAAGAAGCTGAACTTGAGCTTCGTGAAGTGAAAATAAAAGCAAAGAAAATTATAAATGATGCAGAAGCTGAAGCAAAAAATATTCTTCTTAAAAAAGAAAGAATTGAAAAAGAACTGAGAGAATTTATTCATGCAGAAAGAGAATTAATTAAGAAATACGAAGAGGCCGGATAAACAACATTGTACCGGCGAATCAGAAGAGATGAAATTCAGTATAAAAAATTAATGTTAATAGAAAATTAGTTAGAAAAGACAGCTTAGAATGTTCAAACAAAATTTAGAAAAATCAGGCTACCCCGAAATAGAAGAAAGAATATTAAAGTTCTGGGAAGAACATAAAATATTTGAAAAAAGTATCTCCACAAGAGATGCATCAAAATCTTATACATTTTATGAAGGCCCGCCAACCGCAAATGGCAAACCTGGAATCCATCATGTAATGGCAAGAACTCTTAAAGATTTGGTTTGCCGTTATAAAACTCTGCAGGGTTACAGAGTTGAGCGTAAAGCAGGCTGGGATACTCATGGCCTTCCGGTTGAAATAGAAGTTGAAAAGAAACTCGGCATTAAACACAAAAGTGAAGTTATAGAATACGGTGTAGAAAAATATAACCAGGCTTGCCGTGAATCTGTATTTACATATCTCGATCTCTGGGAAAAAATGACGCACCGCATGGGTTATTGGCTGGATCTTAATTCAGCTTATATAACTCTTACAAATGATTATATCGAATCCGTTTGGTGGGCGCTAAAAACTCTCTTTGATAAAGGATTAATTTATAAAGATTATAAAATAGTTCCGCAGGATCCAAAATCAGAAACAGTTCTTTCTTCACATGAACTTGCGCTTGGCTACCGTGAGACAAAAGATCCTTCCGTTTATGTTCTATTTAAAATAAAAGATAAGGATGAACATATACTTGTATGGACAACTACTCCATGGACGCTAATCTCAAACGTTGCTCTTGCTGTTGGCGCTGATGTTGATTACGTAAAAGTAAAACACGCACCAAAAGGAGTTGAAGAGAAAATCATCATTCTTGCAAAAGAAAGATTATCTGTTCTTGATGGTGAATATGAAATCGTTAAAGAATTTAAAGGTATAGAATTAGAAGGCACAGAATATGAACAGTTAATGAGTTACATAACGCCTGATAAAAAAGCTTTCTTTGTTGTAACAGGAGATTTTGTAAGCACAGAAGATGGATCGGGAATCGTTCACATCGCTCCGGCTTTTGGTCAGGATGATTACGAATTATCAAAAAAATATAATTTGCCAATGCTTCAGCCGGTTACAAGAGGCGGATTGTTTACGCCGGAAATTACTGATTTTGCCGGACAATTTGTGAAAGATGCTGATAATGGAATAATCAAAAAATTAAGAGATGAGGGGAAACTTTTTAAAAAAGAAACCATCGTTCACTCATATCCGTTTAGCTGGCGGCATGAAAATGTTCCCGTTATTTATTACGCGCGTGAATCATGGTTCATCCGTACAACTTCCATCGCTGATAGAATGGTTGAACTCAATAAAACAATCAACTGGCAGCCGCCGGAAGTTGGTGCGGGAAGATTCGGCAACTGGCTTGAGGAAAATAAAGATTGGGCTTTATCCCGTGATAGATTCTGGGCAACTCCGCTTCCAATATGGATAAGCGAAGACGGCACAGATATGTTTGCAATCGGCAGTATTGCTGAATTAAAAGAAGGCTTTATTGAAGAAGATGGCAAACGGGTTAGCGTTTCCGAATACAAAGATCTCGATCTTCATAAACCATTTGTTGATCTAATTAAATTTGAAAAGAATGGAAAAATTTATAAACGCACACCTGAGTTGATAGATGTTTGGTTTGATTCAGGTGCAATGCCGTTTGCGCAGTATCATTATCCATTTGAGAATAAAGAAAAGTTTGAAAAAGATTTTTTCCCCGCTGATTTTATCTGTGAGGGAATTGATCAGACAAGAGGCTGGTTTTATACACTTCATGCTATTTCAACAATGCTGTTTGATAGTGTTGCATATAAAAACATTATTGTTAATGAATTAATTCTGGATAAAAACGGACAGAAGATGTCCAAATCAAGAGGCAACACAGTTGATCCTTTTATGCTGTTTGATAAATACGGAGCCGATGCAACAAGATGGTATCTTGTTACAAATAGTCCGCCTTGGCGCCCAACTCTTTTTGATGAAGAAGGATTAATTGAAGTTCAGAGAAAGTTTTTTGGTACACTGTTAAATACTTATTCTTTTTTTGCGCTGTATGCTAACATTGATCAATTTCAATTCAAAGAAGAATCAATTCCATATAATGAAAGACCTGAAATTGACAGGTGGATTATTTCAAAACTGAATTCTCTTGTTAATGAATACCGTGAATTAATGGATTCATATGAAGTAACAAAAGCAGCAAGAGCAGTTTCTTCTTTTACTATTGATCAGCTTTCAAACTGGTATGTAAGAAGATGCCGCAGGCGTTTCTGGAAATCTGAAATGAATGCCAATAAGCTTTCTGCATATCAAACATTGTATGAATGCCTGGTAACGGTAGCAAAATTAACTTCACCTTTTGCTCCGTTTATTTCAGAGGAATTATTCTTAAATCTAAATTCAGTTACAAAAAAAGAAGAAGTTGAATCGGTTCATCTAACATCGTTCCCGCTGGCTGTTTATAGGGATGAAGAGCTTGAAGCCAAAATGGACATTGCTCAGAAAGTTGTCTATCTTACACGAGCAATGCGGGCAAAAGCAAATCTTAAAGTACGGCAGCCGTTAAGAAAAATTATGGTTGTTGTAAATAAAGATCAGCGGGAGGCTTTAAAAAATATGAGGGATGTAATTCTTGATGAAGTGAATATTAAAGAACTCCAGGTGCTTGATGATGATTCTGAAGTTGTCAGCAAATCTGCAAAAGCAAACTTTAAGAAAATAGGACCAAAATTCGGTAGAAAAGTTAACGCGGCAGCAAATGCAATCAAATCGTTTACAAAAGATGAAATAGCTGCGCTTGAAAACGGAAAAGATGTAAAAATTAATATTGATGGTGAAGAATTAACTGTAACACGGGAAGATGTTGAGATAATCAGCACAGAAATTGCAGGCTGGGTTGTTGAAACTGAGGAAGGTGTTACCGTTGCTATGGATACAGAACTTGATGATAGTTTAATTGCGGAAGGATTGGCAAGAGAGTTTGTGAACAGAATTCAGAATATGAGAAAAGATGCAGGCTACGATGTAACAGACAGGATAAATATAAGATTTGATGGCAGTGATAAGCTTGTTGAGGCAGTAAATACTTTTTCTGATTATGTTTCTGCGGAAACTTTAGCCGATGAAATTACTAAAGGTGATTTTAACGGCGGTATAAAACAGGAATGGAAAATTGGAGAGTTTGAGTGCTCCATAAATATAGATAAGGTAAATTCCTAAACCTAAGGAGACCAAAACATGGCGAAAACAACTACATCAAAAAAGGCGGCAGCTAAAAAAACAACTGCTAAATCCGCCAAGTCATCTAAAACTGCCGCATCACTAAAAAGTAAATCGTCGGTTAAAGGTAAAACCGCAGCAAAAGCAGTTTCTAAAAAATCAGCTCCGGCTAAAAAAACAGTGAAGAAAAAAGTAACTAAAAGTGTTAAACCAAAAACTATTGTAAAAAAATCGGAACGAAAATCTACTATGGCTAAAAAGAAGAAGATTGAAGATGTACAGGAACAGAGCTTTCAACCTGAAATATCAGCCGCTGAAGCACGTGCTAAAGCGATGGCTAAAATTAAAGGCTACAGTAAAAAAGATCTCGAACATTTCAGAGAAATAATTCTTGAAAAACGCGATGAGATAATTGAACAACTGCAGAATTTGAAAGACCAGATGCTTGATCCCACAACAGGTGAATACATAAATGAGAATTCCCCTTATTCTCTGCACATGGCTGAACAGGGAACAGATGCAATGGAAAGAGAAAAAACTTTTCTCTATGCTCAAAGAGAAAATAAATTTCTCGGCTATCTTGAAGATGCTCTAAAAAGAATTGATGCGGGTACATACGGCATTTGTATTGAATGTATTGAAGAACCGCAGCATCTTTGCGAGACTTGCCCACTTGTTCCAAAAGCAAGACTTGAAGCTGTACCGCACAGCCAGCTTTGTCTTCCTATTAAACAAAGACAGGAAAAAAGATAATCTAAGATTTATCATTTATAATAAATGATTAAATCTATTCAGGATTTTACTTGAGGATTTTATACATATCACTTGGCATTGTAATAATTGATCAGACAGCAAAACTTCTGGTTAAAGGATTCTCAGTTTCGCTCCTGAATATTCATCACACAGGAATGTATCCCGGGCAAAGAATTAATTTTATTGGTGATTGGTTCAACTTCACCTTTGTTGAAAATCCCGGTATAGCTTTCGGTGTTGATTTTGGCGGTGATTATAAACTCTTAATAACACTGCTTGTAATTGCTGCAACCATTGCCTTGTTTTTATTTCTGTACATTATAAGAGAAAAAGATAACAGTCTTAAAATTCCAGTTGTATTCATTCTTGGCGGTGCCGCCGGTAATTTGATTGATAGAATTTTTTATGGTGTTTTTTACGGTTACGCTCCTTTATTTCATGGCAAGGTTGTGGATTTTATTGATTTCAGAATTTTTAATTTGTTAGGAATCTCTTCCGTTTCCGGTAATTACATTTTTAATCTTGCAGACTTTGCAGTTACCATAGGAGTTATACTTCTTTTTATTGCTATGATTAAACAAGGCAGCCAAGAACCGGAAACAGATATGGCAAACTTAAATTCAGAAAATAAGGATTAGCTTGAGGATATTATATTTATCTTTAATAGTTGTTATAGTTGATCAGGTATCAAAACTGCTGGTAAAAGGTTTTTCAATTCCTTTCTTAAATTTTTATTATGAAGGAATGGACCATGGACAAAGAATACCAATCATCGGGGATTTTTTCAGATTAACTTTTATAGAAAATCCCGGAATGGCTTTCGGGCTTGATCCTGGTTTGGATTTTAAGATCTGGATTTCACTCTTTTCACTTGCTGCTAGTATTGGATTAGTTTTTTATCTCTATCATATAAGAAATGAAATTAAAAGTCTCCGCGTTGCAATTGCATTTATCCTGGGCGGTGCGGTTGGCAATTTGATTGACCGAATGTTTTACGGAGTAATATTTGATTACGCTCCTTTGTTCTACGGTAAGGTTGTTGATTTTCTTGATTTCGATTTTTTTAACGTTACAATATTTGGAAGAAATTATGACCGCTGGCCGATTTTTAATATTGCAGATTCTGCTGTAACAATCGGTGTTATTATTTTATTATTGTTTTATAAAAAGCATCAGAAAGCAGAAGAAGTACAGCATGAAACAGAAGTTCAGCCTGTTCCTGATTCTGCTGATGAAGAAAATCAATCAGAAAATCCAAACGAAAATGAATTAGATAATGGCGAAGCTGATACAGGAAAAAAAATTCCGCTTTGAGCTTCCTGAAGGAAAAAAGAAGGAGAGGCTTGATACCTTTCTAACCAACTGCATTGAAAACGCCACACGTTCAAAAATCCAAAAATTAATTGCAGCAAATCTGGTAACTGTAAACGGAAAATTTGT
The DNA here is from genome assembly GCA_044507695.1 of Ignavibacteriales bacterium. Taxonomy (GTDB): domain Bacteria; phylum Bacteroidota; class Ignavibacteria; order Ignavibacteriales; family Ignavibacteriaceae; genus JBIQJD01. The sequence continues at coordinate 64,838 of JBIQJD010000010.1, forward strand.
AAAACCAAGTTATGCTGTTCAGCCGTTAGATATAATTGAAGGATCAATTCCAATTACACCGCGGCCTGAATTTGCCGAACCCGAAGAAATTCCTCTCAACATTATTTATGAGGATGAATATCTGCTGATTGTTAATAAGCCTGCGGGAATGGTTGCTCATCCGGCTTATGCAAATTATACGGGAACACTTGTAAATGCACTTCTTCATCACACAAAAAAATTAAGCACAATTAATAAACCACCGGTTAAGGATGAGCCGGTTCGTCCGGGAATTGTTCACCGCATTGATAAAAATACAAGCGGTCTTCTTGTTGTTGCAAAGGATGACTGGACACATGCAAAGCTTGCCGAACAATTTTCTAAACATGATATTGAGAGAGAATACCAGGCAATTGTCTGGGGAAAATTCAGGCAGCAAGATGGTGTGATTGATTTAAACATTACACGCAGTAAATCAGATAGAAAAAAATTTACCACAAGTAAAAGTGAAGGCAAACATGCTGTTACTTATTATGAGGTGCTTCAGCAATTTGATTTTGCCGCTTTGCTAAAATTGAATTTAAAAACCGGAAGAACTCACCAGATAAGAGTCCATTTGTCTGCAATAAATCACCCGGTTTTTGGGGATGAAACCTACGGCGGTAGAAGTATAATTTATGGTTCTGAAAAATCTAAAATGAAAGTACACATTCAGAATCTTTTAGAAATAATGCCGCGGCAGGCTCTTCACGCAAAATCTTTGGGGTTCATTCATCCGCATACAAAACAAAAAGTATTTTTTGATTCGGATCTTCCGGATGATATGAAATTGCTGTTATCCAAATTGAAGTACCCACATTAAAAGAAGATTAATTTTCTTATATTTTGAATGAGTTTGCTCAACTGCTTTATGGACTAAGATGGAGAGATTCTACTATTCTTTCAAAAAAATTATTGCATGAGGAATGGATGCTAAAAATCTATAACACGTTAACAAAACAAAAAGAAGAATTTAAACCGATTCATCCAGGTGAAGTTAGAATGTATATATGCGGGCCAACCGTTTATGATTATTTTCATATCGGCAACGCACGCTCTTTTATTATGGCTGATATTATCAGAAGATATCTTGAATACGCTGGTTACAGAGTAAAGTTTGTTATGAATATTACGGATATTGATGATAAGATTATCAAAAAATCAAATGAAGAAAAAATTGATGCAAAGGAAGTTGCAGCATTTTATTCAAAAGCTTTTCTTGATGATCTTGAAAAATTAAAAGTTAAAAAAGCTGATGTTTATCCCCAGGCAACCACGCATATTGAAGATATAATCAACATGATAAAAAATCTCGAAGATAAAGGATTTGCGTACAATGTTAATGGAAATGTTTTTTATGATGTAAATAAATTTAAAGAATATGGGAAGCTGAGCGGTAAAAAAATTGATGAACTTGAATCGGGCGCGAGAATAGAAATTAATGAAGAAAAAAGAAACCCGCTTGATTTTTCTTTATGGAAAAAAGCAAAAGAAGGAGAGCCAAGCTGGGAAAGTCCGTGGGGAAAAGGAAGACCAGGCTGGCATATAGAATGCTCTGCAATGAGCTGCAAACATCTCGGTGAATCGTTTGATATTCATGCCGGCGGTAATGATTTAATTTTTCCCCATCATGAAAATGAAATTGCGCAGAGCGAAGCCTCATCCGGTAAAAAGTTTGTTAACTATTGGCTTCACTTCGGATTCCTGAATATCAATGATGAAAAAATGTCCAAGTCTCTCGGCAATTTTTCAACTGCGCGTGATGTTGCTGCAAAATATTCCGCTGAAGCAATAAGGCTGTTTTTTGCGCAAACACATTATGCCGGACCGCTTAATTTCTCAGATGAATTATTAAATGCTGCTCAAAAAGGATTGGAGAAAATTTCTAACCTGAATGAACGGATTGAACATGGAATAAAGGAATCAGAAGCAAACGGAGCAGAGCCTGATTTTGATTTTGCAAAATTTGAATCAGAATTTAAAGCTGCAATGGATGATGATTTTAATTCACCGCAGGCTTCAGCAGTAATTTTTGATTTTGTTCGTGAAGTGAACAGAGTAATAGATGGAATCCCGGGGCTCTCACAAAACTTCTTTCAGCAAGCAAAAAATTTTCTTACAAAAACTGCTGATGAAGTTTTAGGAATATTGCCGGCATTATCAAACCAGGAATTGGATGAAGGTATTATTAAAATTCTTAACTTACTTGCAAATGAAGTGAACCCGGATGGGTTTAATAATCTAAAAGATAAAAACAGTGAAAGCCTAATAAATTTTCTTATTGAAGAAAGATTAAACGCAAAGAAGAACAAAAATTTTTCGTTATCAGATAAGATAAGAGATGAATTGAAAAAACATGATATTATTCTGCAGGATTCAAAAGATAAAACCACATTTAAGCTGGTAAGAAAATGAGTAGATGGAAGAATAGATTTCATGCAGTCTCAGTTCATGTTTTATTCCAAAAGTAGAAAATTTGGCGAGTAATTTTGAAAGATCCTGCCGCAGCTATTAATCAGATTACACTTCAGGAAAAAACAATTTTCTATAAAACAATTTATAGCCGCAAAGCAAAGTATCTCCGCCTTCAAATCAACAATAAAAATGAATTGGAAGTTGTTCTGCCACGCGGCTGCCAGCTAAAGCAGGCTGAAGATTTTATTCAAAAAAAGTCCCGGTGGATTCTTAAACATCTTTCAGCAAGAAAATCCGAATCAAAATTTTTGTTTTCGGGAAAAGAAATTCAGGTAAAAGAATATTATCAACTCTTTATTAAGAAACATAAAATTATTTTTAAAGATGGTTTGCTGGAAATATACAGTCCGGAAAACAGCACAGTTCTATTATATGATCTATATGAAGCATGGCTTAAACATTCTGCTAAAAAATATTTAACTGCGCGCACTATACAATTGGCCCGCGAGTTTAATTTCAATATTAAAAAAATTACAATCCGCTCACAAAAAACGCGCTGGGGAAGTTGTTCATCGAGAGGAAATTTATCATTCAACTTCAGGCTGATGAGATTTGGAAAAGAAGTGATTGATTATGTAATAATTCATGAGCTTTGCCATTTGAAACAGATGAACCATTCCAAACAATTCTGGCAGCTCGTTGAAACTTACTGTAAAAATTATAAGCAGCTTCGGAAAGAACTAAAAGAAAGATGAATCACGATGCTTATTTTTAATCCGGTAAATTATATATGAGATTAGCAAAATGAGTATGCCAAGAAAAATGGTTACTTTTAATAAATCAAAAATCAGCCTGTATATTTCCATTGTGCCCTCAAGCAGATTTTATAACCGCCAAATTAATTCATGAAAAAATTATTATCAACTTAATAATCGCATTACTTATCAGACAAACATATTTCCCCGCCCGAGAATAAACTTAGGATCAAAGATTTTTTTTATTGCTTTCATTTCAGAAATAATTTTTTCCCCATACATTTCCAGCAGATACTCTCTTTTTAATTTCCCTATTCCATGTTCCGCAGAAACTGTCCCATTCAATTGAATTGCCTTTCTGCAAATCATCCTGTAAACATCTTTTCCCTTTTCATATTCATCAGAAGATTCAGGAAGCATGTTTAAATGCATATGGGAATTTCCAAAATGACCGTAAACAACAAAACGAATTCCTGATGCAGCGGTAATATTTTTTGAATAATCATAAAATTCTTTAAAAGCATCATCCGGAACAGCAGCATCAGTTCCCAATTTTCTCACATTATTCTTTGCAATCACTTCATTAACTTTTGCTGAAATTGAATGACGAAACTGCTGAATATTTTGTTTATCATTCTCAGTAAAAGCAAACCAGGCTGATTCTTCATTACCATTATGTTTTGAAATCAACTTTATCCATTCATCAAGCAATTGAGATTCATTTGTTTCATCAGCTTCCTGCTCAAACCAAACTGCTGCTTTTGATTCAGAGGGAATACGGGAAAAATCCTCCTTTAAAAATTTAAGTGAATTTTCATCAAAGAATTCCAGCGCAAGTGCATCAATGCTGTTTTGCTTGTTTTCCGCGCGTGTGTTAGAGCTGATATTTCTAGCCTCTCTGATAAACGATAGTGCATCTTCTTCTGAATTAAAAAAGATAATGCATGAGATTATTTTTTCAGGAAGAGGAAGAAGCTTTAATTTTATTTTTGTAATTACACCAAGCGTTCCTTCTGATCCAATGAACAAATCAATTGCATCCATGTTTTCTTTTATAAAATAGCCTGATGCATTTTTGATCCGGGGCATTTTTATTTGAGGAAGATACAGCTCAATTATTCTGCGGCTGTTTGTTACAATAAAGAGATGATTTTTTTCAGCTATGTACCGCTCCCGGTTAATCTCAAGCAGCTCCCCATTTGGTAAAACTATTTCAAGATGATGAACATAATTCCTCGTTGATCCGTATTTAAAAGTTTTTTCACCTGATGCATTTGTTGCAACTGTCCCGCCAATGAAACAATTTTTTTCTGTTGGATCAGGCGGATATAATAATTTTCTTTTTCTTGTTTCATTTAGAAAATCAGATAACAAAACTCCCGGCTGAACAATTGCGTACAAATTATCTTCGGAGATTTCAATTATCTTATTTAGTTTTTCTGTGGATATAACAATTCCACCTTCAGGTACACGTGCGCCTGCAAGCCCTGTTCCATTGCCTGAAACTGTTACAGGAGTTTTTGATTTATCAGCTTCACGAAGAATCTTCTGAACATCTTCCGTTGTTTCTGGGAAATAAACGGCTTCACAAAATCCTTTTAGGTTTGATGCATCAACAAGAAAGTTTTGTATTTCTTCCGGTGAAGTTTTTATTATCATGATGTTCTGTTAAGTTTTCTTAGCAATGTTAAATATTGAGCTTGAGTTTCAATATCCGGAATATCTTTTGTTCGTGAGATGTTTGAGGTAATTCCGCGTAGTTCAAAAAAATTATCAAGTGCAGAAAACATATTTATTTCAGGAAATGAAGTATCTCTTAAATGGTGAATCAATTTCAAAGTTTTAAAACCATCAAACCATCGTAACTTCTGTTTATTTAATTGCTGCGGTGATTTTGAGTTATTCCGGATTTTTTCAAAATCTCTTTTAAAATTATTCTGCTGAAAAAAATTATAAAGTTCAACATCAATATTCTCTGCTTCCTTCATCAGCCATGTTTCATTTGTATTTGATGAATGATAAAAAACTTTCAACCACTTCTTTAAAATTATAAAACTTTCAGGGGCATAAAGTAAATATTCATTTTTCGTCTGAGAAAGAAATCTGTTAACCCGTTGGCCTGTTCCGAATGGCACGCGCCATGATGCACGGGGCGATGGATAAACAGTTGTTGAATTTATAGAAGCAATTGAAAAATTTTTTGCAAGCTTTTCGAGAAAGTAAAAATCCTCTGCAGCTTTTCGTTTATTCATTCCTTCTGTTTTAATGTAACTTTCAACATCACACACTATTGCTGAACCTATTGTATGAAATGCATAAGGTGAATCGGCTAATTTCAGTCCTTCAACATAATATCTTAAAAAGATTTCATAACAGATAATAGCTTTTTGTGCTTCTTCATTTTCACTTTTAAATTTATGTTCAAAGTATAAAACCGCAGCAGATAAATTTCTCTCATTAAAATATCTTCTTATTTCATGAAGGTAATTATCCTGAACAGTGCAATCAGCATCGAGGCAGATAAGAATTTTTTTTGCAGGATTTGAATAATCAAAAATTGTCAGTGCAAGATCCATTCCGATTTTTCTGGCAAGACCAACTCCGCCAATATCTTCCGGCATTTCCAACTCATCTGATGCAGCATCAACTAAAGCTAATTTCATCCCGGAAGAAATGATTTTATCAGCGAGAGAATCACTTGAATTCTTATTGATTATTGATCTTAAAAAATGAAGAGATTTAAAATTATCTTCTTTCACATCCTGTGAGGAACTTTTAAGGTTGTTAATGCAAAATATCACTAAAACACTTTTAAATTCATTTTGATTATTATGCAAAAGTGATTGCAGAAGCTTTCTGATATTTTCATACTCACTTATTGCCGGCACAACTATTGCAGAAGTTATTTCTTCAAATATATTTCCTTCTAACTTCCAGTGGCTGAAAGCATACCTGGATAAATATTTTTCAACATCTTTATTAATCATGATTCAAAAATTTGAAATAATTTCTGTAGCTTTATCAGCATCCGGGTTTTCAATCCAATTTATTTTTATTCCTTCGCGCTCCATCTTTCTGAACCATGTCATCTGTCTTTTTGCAAATGCATGAATAGCGCTGTTCAGCTTTTGAAACATATCGTTAAAACTTAAATTTCCTGTTAAATATCTGCTGATGAACCTGTATTCAAGTCCGAAAAATTCAAGCCGCTCAATTGAGATGCCCGAATCAATTAGGTTTTTAACTTCATCAATCATTCCTGATTCCAGCCGCTGCCTGAGCCGCGCAGTAATTCTTTTCTTAACCTCATCTCTTCCGGGATTTATTCCTATTATGATTGGATCAATATCAGGCAATGTCAGAACGGGATTTGTTTCCCGCATGATACTTATTGCTTTAATCATTCTTTCCTTGCTTTCAAGATCAGTTACATTATGCAGTTTGGGTTTTAAAGAGAGAAGAATGTTTTTTAATGCATCTATGCCCAATTTGTTTAATTGTTCAAGTTCCGTCACATTATGCCGGGCTTTTTTTAAATTATATTTTTTTAAAACTGCATGAAGATATAATCCTGTTCCACCAGCTAAAATAGGAAGTTTTCCACGTAAGATTATATCTTCATACGCTGATTTAAATGATTCAAGAAACCTGAACAAATCAAACTCTTCATCAGGATCAACAACATCGATTAAATGAAATGGAATCTTCTGATCATTAACAATATAATCATCATAATCTTTCCCGGTACCAATGTTCATACGGCGGAAGACCTGCCTGCTGTCAGCGGAGATTATTTCGCCATTAAATTTATACGCAAGCTGTGCGGCAAGTTTGGTTTTACCAACCGCTGTGGGTCCTAATATTACAAGAAGATTAAAAGATTTTTGATTTGCCATTTGAGGAATCTGCTAAGATCCATTGGAGCCGGCAAAAATTATTCTGCTGCCGGTAACAAAATAGTGATTGATATTCCCTCATTTTGTGTACTGCAGAAAATGCTTCCGCCGTGATTTTCAATTATTGTATTGGCTATTAATAAGCTTGTTTTATCAGCACCTTGCTTTCCCCTGATGAACTGTTCAAAATCAGTTTGGTTATTCTCTGCATCAGTTCCTGATCCTGAATTATTAATTTCAATCGTAATATTTTCCTGGTAAGATCTGACAATAAAGAATAAACTTTCTGTGCGGGCCGATTCTAAAATTGTTTTGGCCAATTGAAAAACCGCTATGAAAAATTTTCTTTTGTCAATATTAACTAATGCTGTGGTTTCGTACTTCTTATAAATTTTAATATTTGATGATTCAATATAATCAGCAAGCTGAAGGAGTATTTCATCAAGGGCAGCGCTTATGCTTTGTTTTTCTGTTTCAAATGCTATTTCATTTTTTGCGTATGCATTTGATGTTCCTACAATTTCAGATATTATATTTGCCTGTTCGTAAAGCAGATCGATAACTTCATTAAGTTTTTCTGATTTGTTTCTTTTCTTTAATTGTTCAACATAAAATTTTAATGTTGAAATCGGATAATTCAAACTGCTGTTTATATATTCTGAAAAATATTTCAATTCATCTTCAGAATAGTTGAGATAATTATTCTGTTCCCTTATCTCATTTTTTTCATCATCAATTTTAAAATTCTCATCTGCTGGTTTAAGAGTTACTGGTTCAATTTCCTGCAGCAATGATTGTGATAAAGCATCATCTGTATTTACTTCATTATCGTTTTCAATTTGTGAATCATGTATTAAATCTTTATTCAGTAAATCGTCTTCATCAGTTTCTGTATGTTGAATTATTTCATCCTGCTGAACTTCAGTTTCGTTTTCCACTGTTTTATTAAAATCCCAGTTCAGATTTTCTTCTGTTTCCTCAAGCATCTCTTCAGCTTCTTTAAGATTTTTCTCCGCTTCCTGCAATTTAAATTTATCAACAGTTTCTTCCAGCTTTTCTTCAATATCCATTGGAAGCGGCTTTGGCGGGCTTTCCAGATCCCGAATCATTTCAAGATCAGTTTTTATTTCACGCGTTAATCTTCTTATTCCTGGTGTTCCTTCATCAGGTGTAGCTGAACGGTTGAGATTCTTTTTAACTTCAGGATATTCACGAGTTAAATTATTAATTGTGTTTTTATCGAGCCTGTACAGAATACAATCAGTGTTTGCTACTGCCGAAGTTGCTCTTACCGCGTTTTCAAGAAATTCCTTTTCACCAAAAAAATCATTCTTTCCATTTTTAATAACAACAGGACTTTTAAAAACTCCAGGAATTTTTATTTTGATTTCACCATCAACAATCAGGTAAACAAATTCAGAAGGATCACCGGTTTGATATATTACATCCCCTTCTTTCTTTTCAACAAAATCTTTTTGATTTATATTTAATTTGAAATTTTTACTGATTCCATCAAACAGACGGTTTGATTTTATAGAATCTGTATTTTTGGGCTGCGGCATAGAAAATAGTTTTTTTCACTTTTTAATGAGCAGAAGTATAATGAATTCTAAAGAAATAGAAAACGGTGTTAAACAGATTTATGAAAATGATAAATATCTTGCAAAGGTTATTGATCTCTCGGGAAGCTGTTCGCTTCAGCTAAAAAAAGATTACTATCATGCAATTCTTCGGTCAATCATCGGGCAGCAACTATCAACCCTGGCAGCAAGAGCAATCGTTTTGCGTTTTATGGAATTTTACAATAACAAACCGCTGCCTGAAAAAATTTTAAATACATCTGTTGAAGAATTACGCGGCCTTGGTTTATCATATGCAAAGATTAGTTATGTTAAAGATTTATCATTGAAAATAATAAACGGTGAAATTCACTTCAGAGGCATTCACAAAAAAACTGATGACGAAATAATTGCAGAGCTGACTTTAGTGAAAGGAATTGGAATATGGACAGTGCACATGTTTTTAATTTTTACTTTATGCAGATTAAATGTGCTTCCTGTTAATGATCTTGGAATAAGAAAAGCGGTTATGAAACTTTACGGATTAAGAAAAATTCCTGATGAAAAAAAATTGTTAAATATTTCACGTAAGAATGGCTGGGAACCTTACAATTCAATTGCCGCCTGGTATTTGTGGAGAAGCCTTGATTTAAAATTAGTATAACTTTCTTTCTGAATCTTAAAAACAAAAGCTGCATCTGATGGACGAAACTGAATTAATAAAGCGTGCTAAAAATGGTGATAGAAAAGCATTAGCCGAACTTGTCAAACAGAATGAAAAAACTGTATACAATTTTGCATTTAAAATCTGCCGCAATCCTGAAAAAGCAGAAAATATAATGCAGGAAACTTTTCTAAGTATGGTAAAATCGCTTTATCAGTTTGATGGTAAATCCAAAATATCAACATGGCTATACAGAATTGTTGCAAATCATTGTTTGATGGAGTTCAGGAAAAAACGTCATCAGTTTATTTCAATTGATGATGATGAAAATGGATTATATGAAGATAAATATACTGCCGATTGGAGAGCGATTCCGGATAATGTTGCAGAGAATAATGAACTAAGGCGTGTACTTGATAGTGCTGTTGAAAAATTATCACCTGATTACAGGATTGTTTTTATGCTGCGGGATGTTGAAGGATTTTCTACCGAAGAAACAGCGAAGATGACGGACTTATCTGTTCCGGCAGTAAAATCAAGGCTGCACCGTGCAAGAGCATTTTTAAGAAAAGAAATAAATGAGGCGTTTAAAAAATGAGTGAACAACCTGTATCTTGTAAAGAAGTAGCAAAACACATTTGTGAAAACCTGGGCGAACAGCTTGATTCACCCCATTGTAAAGCAATTAAAAAACATCTTGAAGATTGTGAGGAATGCAGAGAGTATTTTTCTTCTGTTGAGCGCACGATTGATTTTTACAAAAAATATGATATCAACATGCCTGCCGATGCACATAACAGGCTTATGCAGTGCCTTGGTTTAATTGATGAAGAATAGTTAATCAATTCAGAATCCAAACCACAAAAAAAACATCTTACCCGCGTTAAATAATTTAAAGGATTTATTGTGTCTGAAATTCATTATTACGAAACCAGCGTTCACTGGAAACAGGAGAGAATCGGTTCAATTACAGCAGATGGAATGCCTGAAATTGAAGTCGCAACTCCGCCTGAATTTCCCAAAGGTGTTCCGAATATTTGGTCACCTGAACATTTATTTATTGCTTCGGCAAATGTTTGCCTGATGACAACATTTTTAGCAATTGCTGAAAATTCAAAGCTTGACTTCAAATCATTCTTAAGCAATGCAAAAGGAAAAATTGAAAAAGTGGATGGAAAATTTATGATGACTGAAATAAATTTAAATCCGAAAATTGAGATACTTGCAGAGAAAGATTTTGACAGGGCAATGCGGATAATTGAAAAATCAGAAGCTGCCTGTTTGATCTCGAATTCAATGAAAACAAAAATTATTTTGAATCCGGAAATAACTATTGCAAATTAATTATCAAAAATTTGTGAGAGGGAAAAATGCCTGTATTTGAATATCAATGTAAAAGCTGCAGCAGCAAATATGAAGTTTTTCATAAATCAACTTTAAAGCAGGAAGAAGTTTTCTGCCCGAATTGTAATTCAAAAGAAAACAAAAAATTGTTTTCATCGTTCAGTGCTGGAGTAAGCAGTTCAGTTGATTATTCTGATTGCGGCTGTTCAAACGGCACTTGTGAAACTCCATACAGCAGCGGATGCGCATCGGGTTCGTGCTGTTTAAATTAGCAGGAGATGGTATGGTAAAATTTGGCTTCTTATTAATTTCATTAATATTTTTATCAATTAATATTTCAATTGCACAGGAGAAGGAAAATCCATCTATGAGTATTTCAGAATTAAAAGAGAAAATGAAAACAAATAAAGATTTGGTTATTCTTGATGTACGGACAGAAGAAGAATTACACGGACCTTTAGGACATATTGAAGGTATAGTTCATATTCCTGTTCAGGAATTAAAGAGCAGAATTGGTGAGCTTGAAAAATTTAGTGATAAGGAGATTGCTGTTATATGCAGAACAGGCAACCGCTCTGGAGTAGCAACACAAATTTTGCAGCTTAATGGTTTTGATGCTAAGAATGTTTTAGGCGGAATGGTGGAATACCGGAGAAGTGAAAATTAATTCGAATTCGATTTAGTGCAGGTTTAAGAGAGAAATAAAATCTTCTGAACCTGCATTTTTATTTTAAATCTCAGCTAATCTTCTTTTAGATTTTTCCTTTGCAAATTTATCCCTGAAATCTTCAACCTTGAGATTAAGTACTTTCTGAAGCATTTCTTTTTCCTTTCTCTCATTCTCCATAGCTCTGTAAGTTTTTGCAAGCTGGTACATGGCAACAATCATATTGGGTCTGATCTTTAATGCTTTTAAAAAATGTTTTTCTGATTGTTCAAGGCTGCCATCGGGAACATTACCAAAAAAAGTGTTTGCAAATAATCTTTCAAACCAGCTTAAGCCTGAAATTTCGCGATTGTAAATCCCCAGTATTATATATGGCAGAAAATTATCCGGATCCATTCTGATTGATTTTTCAGCATTATCTTTAATCTTACGGGCATAAGTTACTTTATCTTTTCCGCCAACATACATTGCAACATTTCCGTATGAAAGCGCAAGATAAGCATAAACGGCGGCGCTGTCCGGAAATTTATTTTTAAATATCTCCGCAAACTTTACTGCTTTATCTATATATTTTTTTGCTTCATCTCTGCGGCGGAGTTCTTTAAGTTCTTCACCGGCATCATTATATGTACGGGTTAATTTCAACAGAACTTCATAATTATCGGGTGCTAGTTCATAGGCTTTTTCATAATTTTTCAGTGCGTTAAAATTATCAAGTTTGCTGTAATGTTTATCTCCTTCAGAAATGTAATGAGTAAAAGAGTTGGCTTTTAATGCAGTTATGAAAAGAAGAAATATTAAAAGATGCTTCATCTGGTTCAAAAATATTATTATTCAAAACAGGACTTTTAAAAAAATAATAATGTTAAATAAGAATATAAAATCAAATTTGTGGTAATAATTTATCTGAGATATGAATCAAATGAAGTAATGAAGAAAACTGCAATGGCAAGGAATTCTACGGCCACAGTTTAAACCATGACCGCAGCAATTTGTTGTTTAAATTATGTGTTGAATAAAAAGTGAAAACCAATTAAAACTCATCAGTTACACAGCCTTGAGAAGCTGATGAAACCGATTTAATATACTTATAGAGAATTCCTCTTTTAGCTTTCATTGGTGGTTCTTTCCATTCCAATCTTCTTTTGGCAAGGGTTTCATCATCAACATCGACTGTAAGAGTATTTTTTTCAGAATCGATTGTAATTATATCACCATTTTGTACAAGCGCAAGATTGCCGCCTGTTTGAGCTTCAGGAGTAATATGACCAACAACAAATCCGTGTGTACCTCCGGAAAATCTTCCATCTGTAATTAACGCTACAGAACTGCCTAAACCGGCTCCCATTATTGCTGAAGTAACACTCAGCATCTCTCTCATACCGGGTCCGCCTTTCGGACCTTCATAACGGATAACAACTACGTCACCGGCGGCAATTTCATTTCTTTCAATTGCGTGAAGTGTTTCTTCTTCTGAATTATAAACTTTTGCGGGGCCGGAAAATACAAGTCCTTCTTTACCTGTTATTTTTGCAACTGCCCCTTCCTGTGCAAGATTTCCATAAAGAATCTGAAGATGTCCTGTTTTCTTAATTGGTTTATCAACCGGCATTACAATTTTTTGGCCTTCAGCTAATCCGGGTAAAGCTTCAATATTTTCACCAAGAGTTTTTCCTGTAACTGTTAAGCAGTTTCCATCAATAAGATTTTCTTTAAGAAGTAATTTTTGAACAGCAGGAACTCCGCCAACATCATGTAAGTCTTCCATTACATATTTTCCGCTGGGTTTTAAATCAGCAAGATATGGAGTACGATCTGTAATTTTCTGAAAATCAGTTAATGATAAATCAATCTCTGCAGCTTTTGCCATTGCAATTAAATGAAGTGCCGCATTTGTTGAACCACCGAGAGCAATAACAACAGCAATAGCATTTTCAAATGATTTTTTTGTTAAAATATCTTTTGGCTTGATGTCTTTTTCAAGCAGATTTAACATTGCTTTGCCTGCGTTAAGGCATTCATCAAGTTTACCTCTGTCATTCGCTGGTGTGCTGGAAGAGTACGGAAGGCTTAATCCGAGAGTTTCAATTGCAGATGCCATTGTGTTAGCTGTGTACATTCCGCCGCATGCTCCGGCACCGGGGCAGGCATTTTTTAAAACATTCTTTAATGATTCTTCATTAAATTCTTTTGAGAGATATTTACCATATGCTTCAAATGCGGAAACAACATCTAATTTCTGATCATTATAAAATCCCGCTCTTATTGTACCGCCGTAAATCATTATGCTCGGGCGGTTTAGTCTTGCCATTGCCATAACAGAGCCGGGCATATTTTTATCACAACCCGGAATAGCAATCAATGCATCATACCACTGAGCATTCATAACTGTTTCAATTGAATCAGCAATAATATCTCTTGAAGGAAGTGAGTATTTCATTCCTTCGGTGCCCATAGAAATTCCATCACTTACTCCAATGGTATGAAAAATTAATCCAAGTATTCCAGCCTGGTTAACTCCGCTCTTAACTGCTTTTGCAAGTTCATTAAGATGCATGTTGCACGGATTTCCTTCCCATCCCATACTTACAATTCCAACCTGTGCTTTGTTCATATCATCTTCGGTTATTCCAATTCCGTAAAGCATTGCCTGTGAACCAACCTGTGATTTTACCTGTGTTAATCTTCTGCTATATTTGTTCAATCCTTGTTTCATTTTTCTCCCGGTGTTTAAATTGAAACTTTTTAATGAATCACAATTTAATAATTTCAAAAGATTTTAATAAGATTTACTATGTTAAAATTGAAGTATTTTTTTGTACAGGAGAAATAATTAATCTAATCGGGAATTTTATGCATAAAAAATTATGGTTAGTATTCATTTTTATCTTTCTAATTAACAAAGGAAATTTTTCAATGAATCAGGATGACTTTGTGCCTGAATGGGCAAAGAAAGTTGTTTGGTACCAGATTTTTCCGGAACGTTTTAGAAATGGTGATCCTAATAATGATCCCGCAGTTGAAAATATAAAAGGTTCCTGGCCGCATGATCATACTTCTCCGTGGCAGATTCATCCCTGGAATTCTGATTGGTATAGGCTTCAGCCATATGAACAAAAAAATGGAAAGGATATTTGGTTTAATATTCAGCGCAGAAGATACGGAGGTGATCTGCAGGGAATAATCGATAAACTGGATTATCTCAAAGATCTTGGCATCGGTGCAATTTATCTTAATCCTGTTTTTGAAGCACCATCTCTTCATAAATATGATGGTGCAACTTATCATCATATTGATCCTAACTTCGGTCCCGATCCTGAGAGAGACAGAAAAAAAATTGAAGCGGAAGTTCCGCATGATCCTGCAACATGGATTTGGACGGAAGCGGATAAACTTTTCCTGAAATTAATTCAGGAAGTTCATAACCGCGGAATGAAGATAATTATTGACGGCGTTTTTAATCATATGGGCATAAACAGCTGGGCTTTCCGTGATGTTGTAAAAAATCAGAAGAACTCTAAATACAAAGATTGGTTTTCAATTATTTCATGGGATGATTCTGCTGCAGGTACAAAATTTAATTATAATGGCTGGTTCGGCGTAAAGGAATTGCCTGAGTTAAAGGAAGATGAAAACGGAATAGTAGAAGGTCCGAAGGAATATATTTTTAACATCACAAAAAGATGGATGGATCCCGATGGTGATGGCAACCCTGCGGATGGAATTGACGGCTGGCGGCTTGATGTTGCTTTCTGCATTGAACATCAATTCTGGAAAGACTGGCGGAAATATCTGAAAGCAATTAATCCGGAAGCATACATTACTGCGGAAGTGATTGATCCGATTCCGGTTCTGCTAGATTACCTTAAAGGAGATGAATTTGATGCAGTAATGAATTACAACTATCTCTTTACATGTTCTGAATATTTTTTTGATGATAAAACCGCAATTACAACAACTGAATTTGACAGCTTATTAAAAGATTTACGAACTGCTTTCCCCGAATGTGTTTCTTATGTGCAGCAGAATTTGCACGGGAGCCATGATACACAGAGGATGGCTTCACATCTGGTTAATAAAGATCTCGCTAAAATCAGAAACTGGAGTGAAACATTTGATATTTGGAAAGGATCAAATTGGAATTATGATACACGCAAGCCAAATGATGATGAGAAAAGAATTTTAATGCTTACAACTATATTTCAGTTTACATATCTCGGTGCACCTTATATTTATTATGGAGATGAAGCCGGAATGTGGGGAGCTAATGATCCCGATTGCAGAAAACCGATGGTGTGGGATGATATTGAATACGAAGATGAAATCTTTCTTCCCGATCAATCCAAAAGAAAAGAACCGATGCAGGTAAAATTTGATGAAGATATGTTTGCTCATTATAAAAAATTAATTCATATAAGAAATGGAAATGAAGCTCTGCAGCTTGGTGATTTTAGAACAGAACTTATTGATGATGAAAAAAATATTTATATATTTTCAAGAAATTATAAATATGAAACTGTAATTGTGGTAATTAATAATTCCAGCCGGCCGCAGGAAATTGAACTGACCACAACATCTGCAAATTTTTCTGATTTGTTGAATGAAGAAGAACTTTCCTCTCATGATGGAAAATTAAAATTAACTGTTGATAAAAAGTGGGGGAGAATTCTAAAAAAGAAATAAGTTTTTATCTCCTAAATTAATTGGAGAATTTCATTCAGCTCACTAATAAGAAAATCCGGATTTTCTTTTTTTAATTCTTCAATAGCTCTGTAGCCGTAAATTACGCCGCAGGTTTTTGCAGAAGCATTTTTGCCGCATTGGATATCAAGTTCGGAATCACCAATCATTAATGTATAGGCTGGCAAAACATTAATTTCTTTGCAGATTATCTCAAGTGGTTCACCGGATGGTTTAATCGGCATTCCTATTCTTCTTCCCATTATGTATGAAAAATATTTGTGAAGATTAAAATGCTCAATAATATTTTCAGCCTGACTTTGTCCTTTTGTTGTAAGTAATGAAATTTTTATTTCATTTTCGTTTAACTGCTTAAGTACATTTTCAACTCCACTGTACAATTTGGAATCATCAATAAAATCAAAATAAAAATTTTTATAGATATTTATGAAGTGTTCAATATCTGGCACATCAATTTTAAGATCCTGAAAGATATTCAGAAAGTGATGCCCTATCCGTTTATAAAATTCCTGCGCTTCAAGCTGATCAGGAATATTAAAATGTTCTAATGTTTTAAGTGTGGTTTTATAAATTGTTGTATATGAATCAACAAGAGTTCCGTCAAGATCAAAACAGATATGTTTAATCGGCTTGTTCGTATTCACCCTGAAAATTTTTTCCTTTCTGAACGGATTCGTTATATGTTAAATCGCACTGCTCACCACGGCAGCATTCATCAATATTTATTTTGCAAATAATGCATTGCCCATGTCCGTGAACCCAGACTATTTCCGTTTCATGCCTGCACCAGGGACAAATAAGTTTTTTATTTTGTTGTTCTTTTTTCATAATTGAAAAGTAAAATAAAAATATTTTTATCCGTAATGAATTTCTATTTTGTTTTAATATTTTTTATTGTAAAATAAAGCTATCCCAAAAAAATATTTATCAACGGCTTCAACCGAAACAAGGGCTATTTTCTGTTTATCGGGTAGAGCAAAATAAAAAGGAGCAGCTATGAGTAAAAATTTACTGATTGCATTCGTGTTCGTGTATGTATTATTACCCGCTGTTTCATCAGTCTATGCACAAAGTGCACCAGTATTGTACTTTTGTGAGCGCTATGATTCATACGATGGTGAGATAGGAATAAGTGACAGATTCACAGAGGGGTATTTAACCGTGGTAGTTAAAAGTGATTATGCAATGGGATTGAGAGATGTTTCAATTCAGTTTGACAGGTTTGATCAAAACTCACGCCGGTTTAAATACTATAAAAAATTCAATTACACCATTGAACCGGATATGAAATATGTATACTTCTCAAAAAATGATGAGAGTGATATGAGTTTTGATGATCCGGGATTTTACCGCGTTTATCTCCTTAATAAAAATGATGAAACAATTGCCAGTGCCCTTGTTCAAATTATAGAATAATTTTATTTAACGGTTGAAGCCGTAAAAAGGTTTTTATGATCTGATTACGGCTTTAACTTATTGATGCCGTTAAAACGATTTTCCATTCTTCATTTCTCACACAGAATTACAAATCCTTTCATCATTTTTATTTAAATTTGAAATAAAAAAATTATTATGAATAACAATTTTGATGTGATAATTATAGGCGCAGGACCGATTGGTTTATCATGTGGTATTGAAGCAAAACGGAATAACATGAGCTATCTTATAATTGAAAAAGGTTCACTTGTTAATTCTATTTTTCATTATCCAACAAATATGACTTTTTTTTCAACTTCAGATCGTTTGGAGATTGGCGATGTTCCTTTTGTATCTCACGGCGATAAACCAACAAGAAGGGAAGCGCTTGAGTATTACAGGAGAGTAAAACATTCATGGGAACTTAATGTTCATACTTATGAAACTGTGAACGAAGTTATTGAAGCTGAAAATGGCTATGATGTAAAAACAAGTAAAAATATTTACAAGGCTGAAAGTGTAATTATAGCAACCGGTTTTTATGATAAGCCAAACCTGCTCAATATTCCGGGAGAAGATTTGCCAAAGGTAAAACATTATTTTGATGAGGCGCATCCGTATGCTTATCAGAAAATTGTTGTGGTTGGCGGAGGAAATTCCGGTGTAGATGTTGCGCTTGAAACATACAGGCGCGGTTCTGATGTTACAATGGTTATTTGGGAATCAGCGCTTAAAGAAAGTATAAAATACTGGGTAAGACCTGATATTGAAAACCGGATTAAGGAAGGTTCAATAAAAGCTTATTTCAATTCTGTCCTTTCAGAAATAAGGGAAGATGAAGTGGATATTCAAACACCGGAAGGCAAAATTACAATAAAAAATGATTTTGTACTTGCCATGACGGGCTACCATCCTGATTATAGTTTTCTTGAAAAAATAGGAATTGAATTTTCAAATGATCCATCAAAAGTTCCGTGTTACAATCCGGAAACATTTGAAACAAACAAACGGAATATTTTTCTTGCCGGAGTAGTTTGCGGCGGAATGGATACAGGCAAATGGTTTATAGAAAATTCAAGAGATCACGCGGAGAAGATTTTCAGGAAGATTAATAGAAAATAAGTTGAGTTCTGAAAATTTCAGAACAAATAAGCTTCACATCATTCATTAAATTCTGCTAAACAGGGATTTATAATTTTTACTCCTTCTTAATTACTAATTCCCGGCAGTTAAAATTGAATCCCAGGCGTTTATCCGTTATTTTTGTACCTTGAAACTGTAAAAGATACAGGGAAATAATAAAATAAACGGAGCAGATATGTTAGATAAAATTAAAGAATTGCTGGGAAGCGAAGCCGATTCATTATTGAATTACAAAGCTAAATTTCCTAAGGAACAACTACACTTACCCGGACCTGATTTTGTTGATAGAATTTTCGCACAGAGCGATAGAAACATAAATGTGTTGAAAAATCTTCAGTGGATTTTTATGAGCGGCAGATTAGCCGGAACAGGCTATGTTTCAATCCTTCCTGTTGATCAGGGAATTGAACACAGTGCCGGAGCTTCATTTGCACCCAACCCGCAGTATTTTGATCCTGAAAACATTGTAAAACTTGCAATTGAAGGCGGCTGCAACGCTGTTGCATCTACACTTGGCGTACTGGGAATGTGCTCAAGAAAATATGCACATAAAATTCCTTTTATTGTAAAGATAAATCACAATGAACTTTTAACTTACCCGAATAAATTTGATCAGATAATGTTTGCAGGTGTTGAGCAGGCATATGATATGGGCGCTGCTGCAGTTGGTGCAACCATTTACTTCGGCTCAGAGGAAAGCTCAAGACAAATTATTGAAGTGAGTGAAGCTTTTAAATATGCTCATGAACTGGGACTTGCAACTATTCTATGGTGCTACTTAAGAAATTCCGAATTTAAAAAAGATAAAGATTATCATGTATCTGCCGATTTAACCGGGCAGGCAAATCATCTTGGTGTAACTATTGAAGCAGATATTATCAAGCAGAAACTGCCTGAAAATAACGGCGGATATAATGCATTAAAATTCGGAAAGACCAGCAAGAAAGTTTATACTGATTTAACTACTGATCATCCGATTGATCTTGCACGCTATCAGGTAATTAATAATTATATGGGAAGAGCCGGACTGATAAACAGCGGTGGTGCTTCTGGTGAAAATGATTTTGCCGAAGCAGCTAAAACTGCGGTTATTAATAAACGTGCAGGTGGTATGGGATTAATTTCAGGAAGAAAAGCGTTCCAGAGACCAATGGAAGAAGGCGTTAAACTTCTGAATTTAATTCAGGATGTTTATCTTGAAAAAGAAATTACAGTAGCTTAAGCCTTAATAGTAGGGAATTCAATTATGAATTCCCTACATTCATTCATTTCGTTAAAAGATAATCCGCAATCTTTCCTAAATCCTTTACATCAACATTATTGAACGGAGGCATAATAGTGCCGGGATATTTTTCCCTGTATTCTTTAAATCTTTCCGAATCCATAAATGAAGAAGGATTACGCAGATAATTTACAAGTTTTTCACGGCTCCAGTATTCTGAAAGATTTGCAAGCGCCGGGGCTAATGGTGTTCCCTGTAATTCCGTTCCATGGCAATTTAAACAACCTAATCTGCTCATCATCTGCTGGCCGCCCAGATTCTCAGAACTCATATTTGATTGCGGGACTGGATTTTCAACAGTGGTTTCATTTCCGTTTTCGTCTTCCTTAGTTAATCTTGAAAGCAGAAACAGAGCTATAAATAAAGCTAAAAACGCTGCTACCCATATTTGTGTTTTTGTCATATCTGAATTTCTTAAAATAACTTTTATCAAAAATAATTACAATTCAAAGATATGAACTTACTTTGAAATTTTTATTATTCAATTTCAAAAGATGCATTAACAACCGCTGTTATCTCTTTTTCAATTGAACTTAAGTCATTTATTCCATAATCGGAAATCTGGTTAGAATGTTTCGGGGTAATCTGCAAAACTCCCATTCTCGCACTTCTCATTGGTCCCAAATCTCTGCCGGTAGCATCAGCAATTTTCTGTGCTCTTATCATTGCATCTTTTGCAGCCGCCGCCTGAATTTCAATCTTTAATTCTGCAAGATTTAAATAATGATATTCCGGCATCTCAACATTAAAATTCACTCCCCGTTCAATTAGTGAAGCAATATCAAGTGATATCTCCTTAATTTTATTTACATCACTTGATTGAATTTCCATGCGCTGGCTGTAGTTGTATGCAATTATTTTGCTTGTCTGATAACCCTGTGCACCAATTTCATAAATCTGGTAACTGTTAATTGTATAAAATTCAATTTTATCTTCTGTAAATCCTTTGGATTTAAGATAGGAAATCAGCAGCGGTTTTTGTCTCAGCAATTCCCTGTATGCTGCTTCTGCTGTACTGGCTTGTACGCTTATACTTCCTCTTAATATTCCAAGATCGGAAATAATATCCTGCTTCGCTGATCCGGTTACATTTATAGTTTGGTTTGCGCTGCTGTTTGAGCGCCATGTAATGGCTAAAATTATTGCACAGATTATAAGTGCAATACCAAGCATTGAAGCTGAAAGAATAAAGTTATTTCTATCATTCATATCTAATATCTGGATTGTTATTATTGAGGTAATTTAAAATACTACAAGAAGTTATATAAAAAGATACTTGTTAACAATAATTAAATTGATGCGTATTAAATAATAGAGTATCCATCAATTGAATGGCAGGGGAGTAAAAAAAATTCAAATATTTCTTAACAGAATTAATGAAATCGTTTCTCCATATTTTTTTATAAATTGAATATCAAATGAAAACAGCAAACAGATTAATAAAAGAAAAAAGTCCCTACCTGCTTCAGCATGCATATAATCCTGTTGATTGGTTTCCGTGGAGTGATGAAGCATTTAAAAAAGCGAAAAAGGAGGATAAGCCTGTCTTTCTTTCAATCGGTTATTCAACCTGCCATTGGTGCCATGTAATGGAAAAAGAATCATTTGAAGATGAAGAAATTGCCGCATTACTGAATGATGCATTTATATCAATTAAAGTTGATAGGGAAGAGCGTCCAGATATTGATGGCATTTATATGACTGTTTGCCAGATGCTTACTGGCAGCGGCGGCTGGCCTTTAACGATTGTGATGACTCCGGATAAAAAACCATTTTTTGCAGGCACATATTTTCCAAAGGTAAACCGTTTTGGCAGAAGCGGAATGCTTGAGCTTGTACCAAGATTAAAAAATGTTTGGCTTCAGCGTAAAGATGATATATTAAAATCAGCTGATGAAATTTCGGCGGCACTTGTTCAGGCTGCTGAAATTAATTTTGATGAAAAAATTGATGACAATGTTTTTAACAGTGCATTTAGTGAATTCAACTCGAGATTTGATAAAGAATACGGCGGTTTTAACAGAGCGCCAAAATTTCCAACACCACATAATTTTTATTTTTTGTTAAGATATTGGAAACGCACAGGAAATAATGATGCACTTGAAATGGTACTGAAAACATTAACTGAAATGAGAAAGGGGGGAATCTACGATCATATTGGGTTTGGATTTCATCGCTATTCAACTGATCGGCAATGGCTTGTGCCGCATTTTGAAAAGATGCTGTATGATCAGGCGCTGATTTGTACCGCATATATTGAAGCGTATCTTGCTTTAAAAAACGATGAGTTTAAAACTACAGCAGATGAAATTCTTAATTATGTTTTGCGTGATATGACTTCCGGGGAAGGTGCGTTTTATTCCGCGGAGGATGCTGATAGTGAAGGTGTTGAAGGTAAGTTTTATTTATGGAAAGCAGATGAAATAAAAAAATTATTAAATGATAATACAGATTTATTTTTAAAAATCTTTAACGTAAAACCTGAAGGCAACTGGATTGATCAGGTGCACGGCAGTTCTGATGGAACAAATATCCTTCATCTTAAAAAATCATTTAAAGAATTTGCCGATGAAGAGGGTATTTCAGAATCAGAAGTGAAAGATAAACTTTCGTCTGCCAGAAAAATTCTGTTTAATTATAGAAAGAAAAGAGTTCATCCTTACAAAGATGATAAAATATTAGCTGATTGGAACGGGCTGATGATTTCTGCGTTTGCAAAGGCGGCACAGGCATTTAATAATTCTGATTATTTATTAGCAGCAGAAAAAGCAGCAGATTTTATTTTAAATAAAATGATGACGAAAGACGGCAGACTTATTCATCGTTACAGGGATGGCGAAGCAGCACTTGCTGCTAATGCAGATGATTACTCTTTTATGATTGCTGCTTTGATTGATCTTTATGAAACCGGATTTAATATCAAATATTTACAAGCTGCTCTAAAATTGAATGAAGATTTCATAAAATTTTTCTGGGATAATAATAAAGGCGGATTCTTCTTCACTCCTGTTGATGGTGAAGAATTAATTGTAAGGCAAAAAGAAATGTATGATGGTGCAGTTCCATCAGCAAATTCAATTGCAGTTTTAAATCTGTTAAGGATATCAAGAATAACAGGTGAGATTAGTTATGAAGAAAAGGCAAACAGAATTCTACGCGTGTTCTCGCGTGCAATTAATGCATCACCTGCTGCGTTTTCGCAAGCATTAACCGCATATGATTTTGCTGCAGGTTCTTCAAAAGAAATAGTGATTGTTGGAAACCCGGAAGATGAAAAAACAAAACAATTGATACTCAAAATAAGAGAGAAGTTTATTCCTAATAAAATTGTTCTGTTAAAAAATCCGGATAAAAAAAATGAGCTGGAAAACATTGCACCATATACCAAATCATTTTCTGCATTAAACAGCAAAGCTTCAGTTTATGTTTGTAAGAATTTTACCTGCAGTTTACCGGTTAATAATTCTGATGATCTTGAAAAATTACTTCAATAAAAAATTTCATAATCCTTCAACAACAATCATTCTTGATTCAGCAGTTTCATGCCTGAGCTTTTTTGCTTCAGCATATTCGGGTGAGTTCCACCATTCTCTTGCTCTTTCAACTGAATCAAATTGAAGTATAACTACGCGTTCAGGATCGGCAGTGCCTTCCAGCTTTTCAGCTTTGCCGCCGCGTACTATAAATTTTCCACCAAATTTTGAAACTGCTTCGGTAGACATTTTTTTGTAATCTTCATAACGAACCGGATCATTTACTTTTATCTCTACAATTACAAATGCGGGCATAATTCTCCTTTTAATTAGTTTGTGCAGAATTTATATCTATTCATTTCTTTTTATGTAAGATGTTCTTTTCAAGGGTTCATCTTCATCTAAAAAAATTTTGTAAAGAACGGGATCGGTTAAAACTTCATCTGTTTTTTTCACTTCACCATCAAGTAAAAATTCATTGTTAATCAATCGTACTCCGTGGCTGTAATCAACATAGGTATCAATATGAATATTTGTTGCCGGCTGAATCGGATTTCCATCAAGCCTATGCCAGCCGTAAATTGTAACATGATGAGTGCGTGATGTATCTTCAAGTTTGCTGCTTATAATTATATCTTTTTTTATTCCCGCAGTGAGGTTTCCCTTCATCCCATTTTTTGAAATCATTTGTGAATCAATATCGTTATTGTGAATTACAAACTGCTGAACAAGTTCATTCCTGTTGCCGACAGGTGCATAAAACTGTGGTTCAAGTTTATTCCCGGAATGAAGATATATATCATCAACTATTTTTTTTGTGGGGAGTACAGCACCGAAAAGATCAGCTATTTTTTGTGCAGTAAACGGACCCATAGGAACGCGGAAGAAATCAGAATCACTTCCAACTCCAAGATAATCCGGCATAACAAAATATTTTACTTTATGTTTTTTATTTTCTGCATCAGTAAATTCAGTTTCAATGGATATTAATTGCCGGAGGAATTCCGGAATGTTACCTGAAGAAATTTCTTTAAATATTTCTGTTTCTCTTTCTTCAAAAGAAAGATTCATTATTCGCTTCATAAATTCAGAACCGCCAGCGGCATCTGCCGCTCTTGGCGGAATTGTAAGATGTGCCGGAAGATTTTTTTCAAGCTGAATCCATTTTGAATAAACACTTCTGCTGCCGTAATATTTGTAATCCTTTTCATCGTTAGAAGTGCCGGAAAGAATACCATGTATAAAGCCATTTCGTTCAACCTGAACTGTGTGGTAGATTTCTTTCAATGGATTCTTCTTTAAAATGAATTGAATTCTTCCATCCAAAGCTGTGTGCCTGACAAAGTTTTCATCCTCAGAACTATTGAAAGAAAATTCTTTTGAAAAATAACCCTGCATAATTCTGCTTCTGTACCAGGTACCGCCGGTGGGGGAGACAAATGTTTTGCCGTTATAAAGTGCAACGCTGTCATTATATGCAATTACATTTAAGTAATGATCTGCAGAAGCTTTGAGCCATGAAATAATTTTATCACCGTATTCATGTTCATAACCATAATTGCTGTCAAGAAAAGAAATTCTTTTTACGTAGGAAGGTATTTCATTAAAAACATCAAGAAAACTAAAGATAAATCTGCCGCCGCCGCTGTGTCCTGTTAATGTAACTTCAACTTTATATTTGTTGAACAAGCCGAGAAGGTATTCAACAAGATTGCTAATAATAATTTTATAATCCGGATGCGCACTCTTCCATGCAGGCCAGCTCTTCTGTGAAGCTTCAAGATAAATTATTACGAAATTATAATCGCTTACATTTTCGCGCAGAAATCTTGTCTGTGCACCGATATGCTGAATATCGAAATGCCAGTCATCATCCGGTTCAGTAATTTTACCAATTGTTTGTTCAATTGTATTCCCGTTTGGCAGAGAAAAAAATATTAATTGTACCGGCTTGTCTGGTTTAAATTTTTCAGGAGCGGGCGCATTGATGTGAATCTTTATTTCCGGTTCAAAATAAAAAGTAACTACCTGTTCATTATAATAAGGACTTATATAAAAACCCGGAAGTTTTAACTGCGGATAGTGATTAACAGTAAAAACTAAAAGGAAAAAAATTCCTGCCGATGTATTGACCATTCCAATAGGCGTTTAATGAATAATGGAAAATATCAGAACGGCAGTTAAAATGAAAATATAAATTTGGCAAAATAAAGTTTAATCTATTTAAATTAGTACCTTCAAAATAAAAGCTTCTGCTGATAGAAAAAGGTAAGAGGATTTTTAAAAAAATTTCTCTTACCCGATAGAAATTTATTTGAGCAATGTCATTTTAAATGATTTTACAAAATTTCCGGCACGCAGCTGAACGAGGTAAGTTCCGCTTGCTAAATTTTCTCCTGAGAACAATTTCTTATAATTACCAGGAGATTGATTTTCATTAACCAGTACAGAAATTTCATTCCCTAGCATATCAAAAACTTTAAGCTGAACAAATGATTCATTAGGAATGGAATATTCAATTATGGTAGCAGGATTGAAAGGGTTTGGATAATTTTGATTCAATTTAAAATTAGTAATAGTGATATTTTTATCATCCACATCAACAACACCACCGTAAAAAAGATCATCAATCAATGCAATTGAACCTGCAGCATCTGAGCTGCTTGTATCACCAATTACAATTGATATTTGTGCGGAATCAGGCTGCCCTTCGGCAAAATAACTGATCGGCACAGCGAACTGAGTATAAACAGTTGCTGCTTCAAAAATTTCAACAGAACCGCCGCCAATAAATTGAGAATTACTATAAAGGATAATCGCAATTATTAATTGCTGCGCATTGTTTATCGGAGAAAATTTATAAAAACCCTGGAGACTGCCGTGTCTTTGTGAT
The DNA here is from genome assembly GCA_044507695.1 of Ignavibacteriales bacterium. Classification (GTDB taxonomy): domain Bacteria; phylum Bacteroidota; class Ignavibacteria; order Ignavibacteriales; family Ignavibacteriaceae; genus JBIQJD01. Next base: position 91,064 of record JBIQJD010000010.1, read on the forward strand.
ACCGGGAATGAAGTTGAATTTAGAAGCGGAGGGAAAGCTCCGCCGCTCGTTTGCAATACTTCAAGCCTTGCAGCTTTTGATCCGGAATGGCTGTCATCTGATGGCGTTATTGGTTCTGCAAATCCGGGAATGTTTAAAGGCGCCCATCCTTCAGGAATATTTCCGTTCCATGTTTCAAATCCGGCATTAGGAATTTCCTGAGCAAATAAATATGATAACGAAAACATGCACAGCAAAAAGGCAGGTAAAATTTTTTTCATAGAAACCTCGTGGTAATTTCAAATGAATATATATTCTTTTGAAAAGCCCAGGTTTGCTCTTAGTCATCAATTTGAGATTAATTTTAGAAAAGAAATAAAAAACCTCATGAGCATTCATGAGGTTGTGATGAATGATATTCGGTAAAGCTTTATCGTTTTGGTCTGTAAACGTGAGTACTCTGTCCAAAGAATACTTCTGCAGATTCCATTACAGTTTCTGATAAAGTAGGATGCGGATGAATAGTTAATTTAAGATCGGTTGCATTCGCACCCATTTCAATAGCAAGCACACCTTCTGCAATTAATTCACCTGCACCGGGGCCGCAAATGCCAACACCTAAAATTCTTTCAGTTCCCGGTTCGATAATTAATTTTGTAACACCGTCAAACCGATCGAGTGTTGTAGCTCTTCCGCTTGCTGCCCATGGAAATTTTGCAGCTTCATACTTTATGCCTTTTTCTTTTGCCTGATTTTCAGTTAATCCTGCCCATGCAATTTCAGGATCAGTAAAAACAACAGCCGGAATTGCAAGCGGTTCAAATGCAGCTTTGTGTCCGGCAATTACTTCAACTGCCACTCTTCCTTCATGTGATGCTTTGTGTGCAAGCATTGGTTCTCCGGCAATATCACCGATTGCAAAAATGTTTTTATCATCTGTTTGCATTTGTTTGTTAACCACAATCCAGCCGCGTTCATTTACTTTTACACTTGTATTTTCTAAACCTAATCCTTTAGTTTCTGGTCTTCTGCCGATAGACATCAAAACATAATCATACTTATCTTCTGTTGTGTTTCCATCCTTATCCTGAATCTTAACCTTAATCCCATTTTTCTCTTCCTTCATCTCAACAACTTTAGAATTGAGCATTATTTTTTCATAACTTTTTTCAATTCTTTTCTGAAGATGTGAAACAAGATCACGATCGGCACCTGGCAAAATACCCGGGAGCATTTCAACTACTGAAACTTTTGTCCCGAGTGCTGCATAAACCGATGCAAGTTCAAGTCCAATATAGCCGCCGCCAATTACAAGAAGTCTTTTGGGTATTTCAGGAAGATCAAGCGCTGTTGTTGAATTAAGCAGTCTTTTTGAATCAATAGTTAGTGATGGGATATATGTAATAACAGAACCTGTTGCAATAATTGCTTTTTCAAATTTATGTTCGTCGGTTCCGCCATCATGCTTTTGGATTTTTAAAGTAGTTGAATTAATAAATGACGCCGTACCGCGGATATAGTTAATTTTTCTTTGCTTTGAAAGTTGTCCTAATCCGCCTGTAAGTTTTGCAACTACATTGTTTTTCCAATCGCGTAATTTATTTATATCAATTTTCGGATCACCAAATTTAATTCCCCAATGTTCTGCTTCTTTTGCTTCATTGATTAATTTAGCTGCATGAAGAAGAGCTTTTGAAGGGATGCATCCACGGTAAAGACAAACACCGCCGGGATTCAATTCCTTATCAATTAAAGTTACATTCATACCAAGATCAGCAGCGAGAAATGCAGCAGCATAACCGCCCGGCCCGCCGCCGATTATAGTTACCTGTTTTTTATCCATTATAATTCCTTTTAGATAAAGCAGTAACTTCTGAGTTAATCATCAAAAATTACTGCTTACTTAATTCATTATCCTTCAACTAAAATTTTTATTGGCTGTTCAAGAGCTTCGCAAACCCATCTTAAAAATCTTGCAGCATCTGCACCATCAATAATTCTGTGATCATAAGATAAAGAAAGCGGAAGCATCAGACGCGGCTCAAATTCTCCGGTTTCTTTATTGTACACTGGTTCATAGCTTCCTCTTGATACACCAAGAATAGCAACTTCGGGAATGTTAACAATTGGAGTGAATGAAGTGCCGCCGATTCCGCCAAGATTTGTAATTGTAAAGCAGCCGCCCTGCAAGTCTTCAAGCCCGATTTTTCTATTGCGAGCTTTATCTGCAATTTCATTCATCTCAACTGATAGCTGTGTAAGATTTTTCTTATCTGTATCTTTTATAACCGGAACGATCAATCCATGTTCTGTATCAACAGCAATTCCAATATTAAAATATTTTTTATAGATAATTTCTTTCTTATCCATATCAATACTGCTGTTGAATTGGGGATAAACCTTCATAGCAGCAGTAACTACTTTTAATAAAATTGCTGTAACAGTAAGCTTTCCTCCAGCTTTTTCAATTTTAGGATTGAAAGCTTTTCTTGTTTTTTCAAGTTCTGTAATATCGGCTTTATCATGCTGAGTAACGTGAGGAATGGAAACCCATGCATAGCTTAAATGGTCTGCTGTTTTAGAGCGGACGTTGCTCATTGGTTTTCTTTCCACTTCACCAAACTTGCTGAAATCAGGCAAGGTTTCTTTTTTGATTCCCAGTCCGCCGCCAGTACCGCCGGCATTTTGCTCATGCAATTTTTTGGAAAAAGCTTTTACATCATCCATTGAAATTCTGCCGCCCGGGCCGGTGCCTTTAACCTGGTTTATATCAACACCAATTTCACGTGCAAGTCTTCTAACAGATGGAGCGGCAGGTGCAGCGCTTTTAGTTATCGGCGGCTGGTTATCTATCTCACCAGGCTGAAATGATTCAACTTCACCTTTAGCTTCTTTTGTTTCTTCTTTAACAGAAGGTTTACTCTCTTTCTTCTCAGGTTTTGTTTCTGTTTTTTCTTCGGCTATTGGTTTTTCAGGTTCAGCCGCACCTTCGGGAGATTCTATCTTGAATAATGTTTGTCCCACTTTTGCTTTCTCACCTGATTTAATGAGAATTTCCTTTACAACACCGTTAACTGTTGACGGAACTTCGATTGTAGCTTTATCAGTTTCAATCTCAAGCAGTGCCTGATCTGTTTCAATATTATCACCTTCTTTTACAAGAACATTTAATACATCTGCTGATTCAATATTTTCTCCAAGATCAGGAAGTTTGAATTCAATTATTCCTTTTTGTCCTTCAGGCTTTTTAATTGCAGGAGGAGCTTTCTCTTCAGTTTTTTCAGCTTCAGCTTTCTTTTCAGTTTTTGGAGCTGATTTTTCTTCTTTTACTTCTTCAGCTTTCGGTTTTTGTTCTGATGTTTGCTCGCCGGAATCTTCTAAAGTTATTATTGTTTGTCCAACCTTAATTTTATCGCCGGATTTAATTAGTACTTCTTTTATTTTTCCCGCAATGGTTGAAGGAACCTCAATAGTTGCTTTGTCTGTTTCTATTTCGATTACTGACTGATCTACTTCAATAGTACCTCCGGGCTTAACAAGAACATTCAGCACATCAGCCGATTCAATATTTTCACCAAGATCCGGTAATTTTAATTCTTTAGCCATTTTAATTCCTGTTGTCTTCTAAGTTGATTTGATAAATAACTTTCTTATTTACAGAATCTTTTGGATTAAGTATGCATAGGATTTCTTTTTTCAGGATTGATTTTTAAATCCTTTATTGCTTTTTCAATCTGCTGATTTTTTATTTTACCTTCACGCAGAAGAGCAAATAATGTTGCAAGAACAATATGTTTTGCATCCACTTCAAAAAAGTCTCTTAACTCCGCGCGTCCTTCACTTCTTCCAAAGCCATCTGTTCCTAAAGAATAAAGCGGACGCGGGAACCATTTGCCGATTGAATCAGGCAGTGCTTTAACATAATCTGAAGCAGCTACAAATACACCTTCTTCATCTCCTAATACTTTTTGAATATAAGATTGTTTTGGCTTTGCAGTAGGATGCAGCATGTTCCATCTGTCAGTATCAAGACCATCTTTTCTTAATTCTTTATAACTTGTAACGCTCCAAACATCGGCCGCCACTTTATAATCATTTTCAAGAATTTCCTGTGCTTTCAAAACTTCGTTAAGTATTGTTCCGCTGCCGAGCAGTTGTGCTTTTAATTTTAAGTTTGGTTTTGAAGCAGGTTTTAATTTATACATTCCTTTTACAATACCTTCTTTTGCTCCTTCAGGCATTGCTGGCATAGGATAATTTTCATTCATAACTGTTAAATAGTAGAATACACTTTCCTGTTCTTCATACATTCTTCTAATACCATCACGAATAATAACAGCCAATTCAAATGCATAAGCAGGATCATAAGCAATAAGATTCGGAACAGGATAAACAAGCAGATGACTGTGCCCATCCTGATGCTGCAATCCTTCACCATTCAATGTAGTTCTTCCTGCAGTTCCGCCAACAAGAAATCCTTTTGCTCTCATATCTGCTGCTGCCCAAACGAGATCACCCATTCTCTGATATCCGAACATTGAATAGTAAGTGAGGAAAGGGATCATATTTAATCCGTGAGATGAATATGCAGTTCCGGCAGCAATGAACGAAGCCATTGAACCTGCTTCTGTAATTCCTTCTTCCAGAATCTGTCCGTTCTTTGCTTCTTTATAATAAAGAAGAAGATCTCTATCTACCGGTTCATAAAGCTGCCCAACATGAGAGTAAATACCTATCTGTCTGAACAATGCTTCCATACCAAAAGTTCTTGCTTCATCAGGAACGATAGGAACAATATATTTTCCTATTTCTTTATCCTTTAAAAGCTTTGCAAGAATTCTAACATAAGCCATTGTAGATGAAACATCTCTTCCATCTGTTCCTTTGTAGAATTCTTCAAATATTTCTTCCGGCGGAGTTTTAATGGGACGAATATCTGATTTACGTGATGGGACAAATCCGCCAAGATTTTTTCTTTTTTCTTTAAGATACATTATTTCCGGGCTGTCATCTGCCGGCCTGTAAAAAGGAGCCTGGGCAACTTCTTCATCAGAAATCGGGATGCCGAATCTTGTACGGAATTCTTTTAATTCATCTTCATTTAATTTTTTCTGCTGGTGAGTAATATTCTTGCCTTCACCACTTTCACCTAAGCCGTAACCTTTTATAGTTTTTGCAAGAATAACTGTTGGCTGTCCTTTGTGTTCAATTGCAGCTTTGTATGCAGCAAAAACTTTCTCAGGATCATGTCCGCCCCGTTTCATTTTTCTTAACTGAGCATCTGTAAGATCACTTACAAGATTAAGCAGATCTTCATTTGCACCAAAGAAATGTTCACGGAAATATTTTCCTGTTTCAACAGAATATTTTTGATATTGTCCGTCAACAACTTCACCCATTCTTTTAACAAGTTTACCGTCAGTATCTTTTTCAAGTAGCGGATCCCATTCACTACCCCAAATAACTTTTATAACATTCCAGCCGGCACCTCTAAATATGGCTTCAAGCTCCTGAATAATTTTTCCATTTCCTCTTACAGGTCCATCCAATCTTTGCAGGTTACAATTAATTACAAAAATCAGATTATCTAATTTTTCTCTTGCTGCAAGAGTTATTGCGCCAAGTGTTTCAGGTTCATCTGTTTCACCATCACCAAGAAATGCCCAAACTTTGTTTGTTTTTTTCAATCCTCTGTCTTCAAGGTAACGGTTGAACCTGGCTTGATAAATTGCCATTATAGGTCCGAGTCCCATTGATACAGTTGGGAACTCCCAGAATTCAGGCATAAGCCATGGGTGAGGATAGGATGAAAGACCTCCGCCGGGTTTTAATTCACGTCTGAAATTTTCTAATTGTTCTGCTGATAATCTTCCTTCAAGAAAAGCGCGCGCATAAATACCGGGAGATGCATGTCCCTGGAAATAAATCTGGTCTCCGTCATAATCTTCTCCTTTTCCGCGGAAGAAATGATTAAATCCAATTTCAAATAAAGTAGCCGCAGAAGCGTAAGTTGAAATATGTCCGCCAATTCCATTTTCCAGTTTATTGGCTTTAACAACCATTGCCATTGCATTCCAGCGGATAAGACTTTTTATTCTTCTTTCAATTTCTCTGTCTCCCGGGAATGGAGGTTGTTTTTCTCTTGGAATTGTATTTATGTAAGGTGTGTTAGCTGTGAAAGGAATTGAAACTCCTGCTTTGTGAGCTCTTATCTGAAGCTGCTGCAAAAGTTCTTTAACTCTTTCAGGACCGCCATGTTCAAGAACATAATCTAATGAATAAAGCCACTCACGGGTTTCTATGTCATTATAATCAGGTTCATTATTTTTTCCGTTGCTCATTATACTTCCTTCTCAAGTTGTTTCTTATTGATAAAATATAACCCAGTTTGAATGAAGCTGAAGTAAAAAATGAGAATTTACTTGCAGGTATTCCTCTCGCTTTTTAGGCGCAAACTGGAGTGATTTTCTGTGAAAATTGCAAAGGCAACTTAAAGGATTTTGCGAAAATTTACAACATTTTGGATGCTGAAGTGACTGATGGGACAGTGGTAAACGCGAAGGCCTGATTAAAAATTCAAACTCTTAAATAAATCTGCTCCATCATTTTTTCAAATATTTATCAAACCAATTTTTAGTCAATTCAGAAACTTCAGCTCTGTGGTTTTTCAGGTAATGATCTCCCTTTTCAAATATCACAAGCCGGTAAGTAAATTTCAGATTGTTAAACTTTTTTGCCATTTCAATTGATTGTGTAACCGGAACGGTTTCATCAGCTCCGCCATGCATCAGCAGATATGGAATGTCAGGCAATTTTTCAGCTTTACTGATGATTGTTCGTTTTTCAAGTTCTTCAAGATATTTTTCTTCACCGAGCATTTCCTTATAATAAGGCGCCAGTCGCTCACTTGATTCGGCATATTGTTTTATGTTTGAGAGTCCTCCGGTAATAACCGCACACTTAAAATCCGGATTTTTTAATAATACCAGATAGCTCATCATTCCGCCGCGGCTCCAGCCTTCAATGCCCCATTTATCTCTATCAGCAAATGAAAATTCATCCGCAAGCGGTTTTAAATTCAAAATATCATTTACATCATCTCCGCCGATTTGTTCTTTGCCTTCTCCGCCGTCATTCCCTCTGTATTGTGAAGTGAAAACCATATAACCCCAGCTTGCAATATTGCCAAACATTCCACGCGCAGTAAAATGATCAATAGCGCCTTTATTTTCGTATCCCCCGCGGTTCCAGATTATACATGGTATTTTTTCTGCGGGTATATTTTTTGGATAGGCAATGTAACCTTTTACTTTTAATCCATCTGATAAATAAGTAATCTTTTCAACCACAGAATTTTCAATTGCTTCTTCACCCCATCCGCTGATTAGCATTTTAATCTGAGATGAGCTTAACTTTACTTCATTCCGCTGAATAATATTCGAACTCATAATTTTCCTTTTTGAATACCTAAATATAAATCTAAATTCTCATTTAATTTTTGATTTGCAGAGGAGGGGTTAATTAAAGTAAGTTATTTTTGCCATTAAGATGGATCGAAGCAGATTTGCCTCTTTAATTGAAATTACATAATTGAAGCGGCAATAGTATTACTAAATAATTATTGATGAGTTTTGCATATTCTCCAATCCTACAATCTGTACCTGCCTCATCTCCAAATAAGCCATGGGAATTGCAGCTCCGGCATTGATTCCAAGACTAACCTTCTTTTGAGGAAATGCAGCAATACTGATGGCAATAAAAATTAATATTGTTAAAAAATTTTTCATAAGAGATTCCTTATTTTATTAACGTAATTAGTTAGAACTACGCTCCGGAATTAATATATTTCGGAAGTGATTTCGTTCAGAATAAAAAGTAATTAGTTTTATAGAAGGTTGAATTATTTTGAACTTGCAGATTATATAGTAAAGAAGCAACAACTTTATCTTATTAGTTAATTAAAATGAAGAAGATGAGAAAAGAAAATTTTTTTGAAAAGAATAAAACGGCGGCAATAATTTTTGGTATAACATTAGCCGGAGCAATTATCCTTTTAATTTTTTATTCAGATATTTTTGATAAGAAAGAAAAATCGGATGAATACATGTTTAAGAAAGAAGGTGAACTTGTAATTTCAGATTCAACCGGTAATGTAAAAGCAAAGCTTGAAATAGAAATTGCCGATACGGATTTTGACAGGCAGCTCGGGTTAATGTTCAGAAGAGAAATGAAAATGAACCAGGGAATGCTGTTTGTATTTCTTACAGAAGAAATTCAATCATTCTGGATGCGTAATACATATCTGCCGCTTGATATTCTTTTTATAAATTCTGAAAAGAAGATAGTTACAATTCATAAAAATACTGTGCCGCTTTCTGATGAATCCTATCCATCTTCAGAAGCGGCAAAATATGTACTTGAAGTAAATGCGGGATTTACAGACAGGTATAATATCTCAACAGGAGATATAATTAATTTTTAGAAACTGAAAATTATTCGTTTATTTCCATTCAGTTTCGTCTTCATACCAGCAGGATTTATCCACCAATGTATCAGCTACATCCAAATTGATAGCAAGTTTTTTGTGCGCTTCATCTTTAACCGGATAAATTACAATCTTATCTTCAAATATCTGAAGATCAACATATTTATCCATGCTGCATTGTTCAAGAATTATTTTTGGAATGCAGATACCGGTAGATTTCCCCATCTTTACTATTTTTGTTCTCATAATTTCCCCAATAATTTCACACTTCAAAACTAAGCACAAGTAATGATTATTTCAATGCAGATAAAATCAACAGTAATCAATCCGGAAATCCAGCAACTGGTATCCAGAAAATATCCTGCTCTGTTTCTATCCGTAGAGAGATTCTTCAACCAGCTCACAAATAATATGTGCAACAGTGATGTGTCCTTCCTGAATACGTTGAGTGTTATCAGAAGGAATAATGATTGACGTATCAACCAGCGATTTCAATTTTCCTCCGCTTCCACCTAAAAAGCCAATCACCTTCAAATTCTTTTCATGTGCTTTTTGAACTGCTTTAATTACATTCGGAGAATTTCCGCTCGTTGAAATTGCAAGCAGCACATCACCTTCATTACCCAGACCTTCAACCGAACGGGCAAAAACATTTTCAAACCCAATATCATTTCCGCCGGCAGTTAAATTTGATGTATCTGTTGTTAAAGCAAATGCAGGAAGTGCAGGTCTTTTTATGTTATGACTTAATCTGATTACAAGTTCAGCAGCAATATGCTGGCAGTCTGCCGCACTGCCGCCGTTGCCGCAAAGCAATAATTTATTTTTATTTCTAAATGCCTTTACAAGCATATCAACAGCGGTTAAAATATCTTCTGTGCATTCATCTTTTATTTTTAACTTTGTTTCAGAACTTTCAACCAATGATTGATTTATAAAATTTACTTTATCCATAATAGCCTTATTTAACTTTAATTGCTTCAGCGGATTGTGATTTTTTATGTATTGCATCTGCAAAATCTTTTATCATATCCCAGTTATTTGCATCCTCCAGAAAATTTCCAATCACAATTATTTTAGCGCCGCTTTCAATTTTTAATTTTGCTTCTGCCGGAGTTTTTATTCCTCCTCCTACTATTACCGGAATGCTGCAAGTTTCAGTAACCGCTTTTATCATTTCATTTGGAACTGTATTCTCTGCGCCTGAGCCTGCTTCAAGATAAATGAGTTTCATACCAAGATATTCTCCTGCAAGTGCAGTTGCGGCTGCAATTCCGGTTTTGTTTCTTGGAATAGGGTGGCTTCCGCTCATGTATAACGCGGCGGTAATTGTACCTGATTCAATTATTATATATCCGGTTGGTATTGCTTCAATATTATACTTTTTGATTAAAGGAGCTGCAACAACGTGTTCACCAATTAAGTATTCCGGATTTCTACCACTTATAAGGGAAAGAAATAATATTGCGTGAGCTTCCGGAGAAACTTGATTAACAGAACCGGGAAAAATAATTACCGGAAGCTTGCTTTGTTTGGCAATATTTGATGTGAAGGAGTGAAAATTACCATTTGTTATTATGCTGCCGCCAATTAAAAATCCATCAACTCCTGAACGGCTGCAGTGATTTAAGAATTCATCAATTTTATATTCCTCCATTTTATCGGGATCCAATAAAATTAAAAAAGCTGCACCTTTTTCTTCTATTGTATTTATCAGATGATTATAAATCTTCATGGAGGTGAAATTAATGGCTTAACAGACTACTATTATTAGTTAAAATTAAAGTCTTATGTTAATTAAAAAATAATCAGTTGTAAAGATTTTTTTTCTTTCCGATTATTTTTATGTTCACTACTAATTAAAATCGATGCTCGACTCAAAAATCTGGTATTATAGACTAACAGTGTACTTGGCTAACTAATTCACATATCAAAAGGTCTGCCGATGAAACGTTTTATATGCAAATATAAAATTTTCTGCATGTTCCTTCTGCTTGGTTCATTAATCAGAGCACAGGAGGATAGATTTTTTCCATCAACAGAAGAACTTAAAAAATGGTCTCTTGAACAACTAATGGAAACCGATATAACCATTGTTTCAAAAAATCCCTCACCATGGTTTAAATCTGCGGCTTCCGTTCAGGTTATTTCAAGCGAAGAAATCCGAAGATCCGGTGCGAGAAGTATTCCTGAAATCCTACAACTGACGACTAAATTTAATGTAGCTCAATTTAATGAAATTAGGTGGGCAGTTAGTTCGAGAGGATTCAATGACCTTGCAGCTAATAAATTGCAGGTTTTGATTGATGGACGAAGTATATTTAACGAATGGTTTGCAGGAGTTTCCTGGGAAGCACTTGATATATTATTAGATGATATAGAAAGAATCGAAATTATTAGTGGACCAGGCGGTTCACTCTGGGGTACAAATGCAGTAAATGGTATTATAAATATCATTACAAAAGATGCATCACAAACCGCTCGTGAACCATTGTATGTTGAAGCTGAATCTAATTTTGATCAGTTTATTTCTGGTGCTATTAGATATAGTAACAGGTTAGGAACTGACGCTGCTTTTAGAATTTATACCAAATATTCGCATTATGACATAACTCCGGCTGCTGTGGCTGATACATTAAGTTTGCTATGGAACCAATTTCAAACAGGCTTAAGAATGGATGTCAATTTAAGTGAGTCAGATCTTCTTAATATTCAGGGCGATATTTATGAATTTAAATCTAATAAGATTGCTGGTGCTCAGGTTAAATATCAGGGCGGAAATATATTTGCAAAATGGAATCACAAAATCTCGGATCGGTCAAATTTTTCTCTTAAATCATTTTTTGATTATACTCAGCAGCGCGGACTACTTGGAGAGGATTTGACCCGGGGCGATGTTGAATTTCAACACGAAACATATCTGGACCCCAGTAATCATTTTTCATGGGGATTAGGCTTTAGAATTGCATCAGATCGTTCTGCTAATTTACCTGAAATTGGTTTTCTTCCTGCAAACGCGAAAAACTCCCAGTATAATGCCTTTATTCAAGATGAGATTTCTTTAACTAACGAATTTAAAGTTACACTTGGAAGTAAATTCATAAAGGATGATTATTCAAAATTTGATTTTCAACCGCGAGTACAATTAGCGTACAGTTTATCTGAAACTGATTTTATTTGGGCTGCTGTAACAAGATCTTTAAGGAAAGTTTCCAGATTTGACCGTGATTTTTTCTTACCAACTCAGCCTCCCTATATTATAGCTGGTGGTCCTGATTTCGTTTCTGAGAAAGCTATATCCTATGAAGCTGGATTCCGTTCATTACTGATGCATGATTATTTATTTGATGCCTCATTTTTTTATAATAATTATGATGATCTGCGCAGTGTTGAAATTGATCTTGCAAATCTTCCAGGTACAGTTAGAAACGGTTTAAGCGGGAAAAGTTATGGTGCAGAAGTATCCATTACTGGTGAAATAAATGATTGGTGGCGCATTAAAACGGCTTATGCATTTTTACAAAAATTTATTTACAATTCTGGTGTTGATCTTTATGGTGGTGCGGTTGAAGGTAATGACAGCAAACATCGGGTAATTATTCAATCTTTGATTGATATCACAAAAGATATAGAATTTGATCTTCATTTCAGATATTCAAGCAGGCTGCCAAATATTGGTGCAGAAGTACCAGCTTATGCAGCATTAAATGCTCGTTTGGGATGGCAGCCAAATGATTTTATCAGTTTATCAATTTCAGTTCAAAATGTCTTTCCTAAACGTCATATTGAGTTCTCTTCATTGGTAGACGGAAGTGGAGAAGAAATAGAAAGACAAGTATTCGGAAAGTTAACATTTTCTTTATGAACATATTTTTTAAAAAAAGGGTTGCATGGTTTTTAACTGTCCTGATTAGCTGCTGCTGCACTACATTAAACGGACAAGAAGGCGTAGTCGAATACCGATTTAAAGCCGTATATCTTTTAAATTTTCTTCAATTTACATCATGGCCTGATTCAGCGTTCAGAGATAAAGATTATTCACCGATAAATGTTGGAATTATGGGCAATGATCCATTCGGCAAAATACTGGATGAAACGATGCTGCCGGAAAAAATTGATAATCATCCGATTGTTATTAAAAGATTATCATCAACAAAAGAAATTGAAAAATGCCACATGCTGTTTGTCTCAAGATCTGAGCAAAAAAGATTATCCCAGATATTGCAGTCTGTGGGAGATAAGCCAATTCTCACAGTAAGCGATATTCCGGATTTTGCTGAGAGCGGCGGAATAATTCAGTTGTATGTTCAGGATAATAAATTAAAATTTTCAATTAATCTTAACTCATTAAACAGCTCGGGTGTGCAGATCAGCTCAAAGCTGCTGCGTCTTGCTACGCTTGTTGGCGGGAATTATTAATGGTTCCATTTTCAAAAAGCAGATCGATAAAAACGCGTCTGAAATGGGTTATAATTTTAACAGTGCTTATTACATTAATTTTAGCATCTGCTGCTCTTTTTATTTATGAAAGGCAATCACTGCGGAAAATACAGGTTGATAATCTTGAAACAAAAGCACAAATAATTGCTGAGAACATAAATGTTTCAATTATATTCAGAGATTCTTCGGATGCAACAAGCGTTCTTAATTCACTAAAATCCCAGCCGGATATAATTGCCGCAGCAATTTTTGATTCTGATGATGAACTGTTTGTCTATTATTCCAAAACTAAATTTCGTGTTGATATTCCAACAAAACCTTCTGAGCAGCACCTGATAGAGAGAAACGGCGCACTTTATTTATTTAAACCAATTCTGCTTGATGATAAAGCAAAAGATAAGCTTGGTACACTTTATCTGAAATCTGATTTAAGTATAGAACGGGAACAGATTTCTTCTTTGTTCGAAATTTTATTTCTCGTACTGATCGGTTCATCTGTTGTTGCATATATGATTGCAGTACTGCTTGAGAAAAAAATATCACAGCCAATTTTAGATCTTGCGGGTACAATAAGGCAGGTTTCAGATTCAAAAGATTATTCCATCCGTGCAACTAAAATTACTAATGATGAAACCGGGTATCTTGCCGATTCGTTCAATCAATTTCTGGAGCAGATTCAGGAGCGGGATGCAAATCTCCGTCAATCAAATCAAAATCTGCTTGAAGAAATTGCCGAGAGAAAAAAGACGCAGGATATACTTAGTGCAAGTGAGAAAAGATTTAGAAATATATTCTTCAATCATCCGCTTCCGATGTGGGTTTATGATCAGGAGAATTATAAATTCCTGCAGGTGAATGAAGCTGCAGTTAAAAAGTATGGATACAGCTTTGATGAATTTTTAAATATGTCAATTCTTGATATTCGTCCGGCTGAAGTTGTAAACACTTTGAAGGAACATCTTAAACAAATCCGGAATCCACTTGAACGTTCAGGACCATGGACACATAAGCTGAAAGACGGAACATTAATAGATGTTGAAATTTTTTCTCATTCCACTTTATATGAAAACCGGAATGCAGTTCTTGTTGTAGCAATTGATATTACAGAAAGACTGGAAGCAGAAAAAGCACTAATACAAGCGGAGGAACGGTACAGAAATACTCTCGATAATTTAATGGAAGGCTGTCAGATTATCAGTCATGATTTCAGGTATCTCTATTTGAATAATGTTGCTGCGAAACAAACTCGTTTTTCAAAAGAACAACTGATTGGCAAAACAATGATGGAGATGCACCCGGGATTGGAGCAGACAGAAATATTCAGGCAGATTAAAAAATGTATGGCCGAAAAATGTACTCACCGGATGATTAGTGAATTTGTTCATCCTGATGGTTCAAAAGAATGGTATGATATTGATATTCATTCCGTGCCGGAAGGTGTCTTCATTATCTCTTCAGATATTACTAAAGAAAAAGAATTAAATGATGAACTTGAAAATTACAGAGTTCACCTTGAAGATCTTGTTAAAGAAAGAACATTGCAGCTTGAAGCTGTTAATAAAGAACTTGAATCATTCTCATATTCCGTTTCACATGATTTGAGAGCTCCGCTGCGCCATATTGATGGATTTGCTGAATTACTGAAAAAATCTGCTGCCGGAAATCTTGATTCACGCAGCTTTCATTTTCTTGAAATGATTTCTGATTCTGCAAAGCAAATGGGAATATTAATTGATGAACTGCTTGTATTCTCACGTATGGGCAGAAAAGAAATGAATAAAGTTAAAACAGACATGAACCTGGTTGTGAGCGATGTTATTACCGAATTAAATAGTGAAATTTCATCGAGGAATATAGAATGGGATATAAGTGATTTGCCCGAAGTTGAAGTTGATCCGTTAATGATTAAACTTGTATTTCAGAATTTAATTGGCAACGCGGTGAAATATTCCCGCTATAAAGATCCCGCTGAAATTAAAATAGGATTTCAAAATGGAGACAGGGAAATAATTTATTTTGTAAAAGATAATGGTGCCGGTTTTGATATGAAATACAGCGATAAACTATTCGGCGTATTTCAAAGGCTGCATTCATCAAATGAGTTTGAAGGAACAGGAATAGGTTTGGCAAATGTACAACGGATAGTTATGAGACACGGCGGAAAGGTTTGGGCTAAAGGGGAAGTTGATAAAGGTGCAGAATTTTATTTTTCCGTTCCCGCAAAATAAAAATTTGAATAAAAATTTTATATTACTGATTGTTACGTTTAATTATTGGAGGCATAATGGGAAATTTTAAAACAATCCTTCTCGCAGAAGACAATCCGAAAGATGCTGAACTTACGAAACTTGCACTTGAGGATTCTAATTTTCTGAATGAAATTGTTCATGTGAAGGATGGGGAAGAAGCTTTGGATTATTTCTACTACAGAGGAAAATTTGAAAATCGTCCTCCCGGCAATCCGGTAGTTGCTTTTATTGATTTGAAAATGCCGAAGATTGACGGGCTTCAGGTATTAAAGCAGGTAAAGCAGGATGAAAAACTTAAAACAATTCCAGTCGTTATCCTTACATCTTCACGTGAGGAAAGAGATTTAATAGACAGTTATAAACTTGGTGTAAATGCTTATGTTGTTAAACCTGTTGATTTTGAAAAATTTATTCATGCAATCAGGCAAACAGGAGTTTTCTGGGCTGTTATAAACGAGGTGGCGCCACAATCTTAACAAAGGGAGTTTATGGATAAAAAGTTTCAGATAATTCATATAGAAGACAATGAAAATGATGCACTGCTTATTCAGGAATTTATTCGTACAGAACTTATTAGTGCTGAGTTTAATGTTGTTGAATCAGAAGCTCAACTGAATGAAGCATTGCAGTCAGAAAAAATTGATTTAATCATTTGTGATTATGCCATTCCCGGTTTTGGCGGGGATAGAGCACTTGAAATGGTGCGCAGACAGAATACAGAAGTACCTTTCATCTTTGTTTCAGGTACAATTGGTGAAGAACGTGCAATTGAACTTTTAAGAAGCGGTGCAACAGATTATATCCTTAAAAATAATCTTCAACGTCTCGTTCCTTCAATCAAGCGTGCCTTGAATGAAGTTGAAGTTCACCGCATGAAAAAACTGGCAGAGCAGGAATTAATTGAAAGCCGCCATTTTGTTCAGCGTATAATTGATACTTCACCAAATATAATTCATATATATGATATTGAAGAGAAGAGGAATGTTTTTGTAAACAGAAAGATTGAAGACATACTTGGATACACACCTGATGAAATTGAAGGAATGAAAGATCAGATTGTGGATATTCTCGTTCATCCCGATGATAAAGAAATAGTATTAAGAAATAACAGGTTCTTCCAAAAACATCCTGAAGGAGTTATTCAAAAAGAATTCAGGATGAAACATAAAAATGGTGAATACAGATGGGTGAACAGTGCAGAAACTATTTTTACATACAATGCTGATGGACAGATAAAACAAATTATCGGAACTGCACAGGATATAACAGAAAGAAAAATAAATGAACAGGAATTAATTAAAGCGAAAGAAAAAGCTGAAGCCTCTGATAAAATGAAATCTGAATTCCTTGCTCAAATGTCTCATGAAATACGAACACCGCTTGGTGCAATTTTAAGTTACATTGATATTTTAAAAATGGATTATGAAAAAATGGATGCAGATACCGAGCAGATATTTAATGGAATTGACAGCTCAGGCAAACGATTAATCAGAACTATTGATCTTATACTCAACATGTCTGCAGTTCAGACAAATACTTATGTAACAGAATTTTCAGAACTGCATGTCATAAAAATTCTAAAAAAACTTATTAATGAATTTCAATCTTTAGCTGCATCAAATAAGCTGCAGTTATTCCTTGTTACAGAAATTGATGAGAATCCACTGGTTTATGCTGATGAATATACTTTCAGCCAGATATTTCAGAACTTAATTGATAATGCAATCAAGTATACGGAAAAAGGAAAAGTAGAAGTACGGATTTATAAAAATGATGAAGAGAATATCTGCATTGATATAAAAGATACAGGCATTGGAATATCTGAAGATTTTCTTCAGAATTTATTCCAGCCGTTTTCACAGGAATCAAGAGGTTACTCCCGTAAGTTTGAAGGAAATGGATTGGGACTTGCACTTGTTAAAAAATATGTTGAATTAAACGGAGCAGATATAAAAGTTAAAAGTAAAAAAGGCGCAGGAACCACATTTACCGTGCTGTTCAAACGCCGGAAATAATTTACTCTTTCATGCTTAATGAAATTCTGCCGCGTTCAATATCAATTTCAATTATTGTTACATTAATAATATCGCCAACATTAATTACATCAAGGGGATTTTTGATATAACGATCAGCAATCTGTGAGACATGAAGCAAACCATCCTGCTTTACACCAATATCAATGAAAGCTCCAAAGTCTACAACATTTCTAACGGTGCCTTTCAGCTTCATTCCTTTCTGTAAATCTTCCATCTTTAGAACATCACTCCGCAGTATTGGTTTCGGCATTTCATCACGCGGATCTCTTCCGGGTTTTTTAAGATTTTCAATTATATCAATTAATGTTGGTTCACCAATTCCAATTTCCTCTGCAAGTTTTTTTGTACCGCTTTTGCTTGCAATCAGTGAAATCATTGCACCGGAATCTTTAATATTTGCAACCGGAATATTAAACTTTTCAAGCAGCTTTTTTGTTGGCTCATAAGATTCAGGATGAATGAAAGTATTATCAAGAGGATTATTACCGGTAGAAATTTTCAGAAATCCTGCTGCCTGTTCAAAAGCTTTATCTCCAATGCCGGAAACTTCCTTCAGCTCCTCCCTGTTTTTAAATTTGCCGGTGCGTTCACGGTGTTTAACAATATTCACCGCAACCCGTTTGTTCAATCCTGAAACGTATGAAAGAAGCGAAGCTGAAGCTGTGTTTACATCAACGCCAACATAGTTAACGCAGCTTTCAACAACAATATCAAGTTTAGCTGAGAGGAGTTTCTGATCAACATCATGCTGATACAATCCAACACCAATTGATTTTGAATCAATCTTAACAAGCTCAGCAAGCGGATCAAGCAGTCTGCGTGCAATTGAAATATTACCGCGCTGGCTTGCTTCAAGATCAGGGAATTCTTTTTTGGCAACAGCAGAAGCTGAATAAACAGATGCCCCAGCTTCATTAACAATTATGTAGTGGCAGTTCAATTTATTTTTTGTAATTACATCTGCAATGAATAATTCTGTTTCCCGGCTTGCAGTTCCATTGCCGATTGCAATTACATCTACGTTATATTTTTTTACTAACGCAAGAACAATTTTTTCAGCTTCAACTTTTTTATTCTGCGGCGGATGCGGATAAATTGTTGAGCCTTCCAGGTATTTACCTGTCTCGTCAATAACTGCAACTTTAGAACCTGAATAAAAACCGGGATCAATTCCCATTATTATTTTATCTGCCAGCGGCGGCTGAAGCAAAAGCTGCTTCAGGTTAGCTGCAAAAATTTCAATTGCGTGAAGTTCAGCTGTTTCTGTTAAATGATTTCTGACTTCTCTTTCTATTGATGGATAAACCAGCCAGCTGAATGAATCTTCTGTGGTTTCATTAAGAATTTCATTAAAAAATGATTCACTATAATCAAAGAATTTTTTCTTTATAAGATTTATTACAGCAGGATGATCAAAACTTAAAGTTATCTTCAAACCTTTTTCTTTTTCACCGCGGTTTAATGCAAGAACCTGGTATGGTTTTATTTTTTTAATATCAATACTGAATTCATAATAAATCTTATAAATTTCTTTTTTATCCTTTTCTTTCTGCTTCTCACTTACATCATCCTGATTTTTCTCCTTCGTTTTTTCTGATTGAACTACAGATGATTCCATTAAATATTCCCGCACTGCTTTTCGCACTTCAGCATGTTCACTAATCATTTCCGCAATAATATCTTTAGCACCCTGCAATACATCATCAGTTGTGAGTACACCGGATTCTTCATTCAAAAATTCTTTTAATTTATCTTCAAAGTTTCCGTTATAATCTGGATTTTCAAGAATAAAAAGTGCAAGTGGTTCAAGCCCTTTTGATTTTGCAATAGTGCCGCGGGTTTTTCTTTTTGGTTTGTAAGGAAGATAAAGATCTTCCAGCTCCTGAAGTTTTTCACACTCAATTATTTTAGCTTTTAATTCATCGGTTAGTTTTCCCTGTTCCTCAATGCTTTTAAGGACTGTTTCTTTTCGTTCTTCAAGAAGAGTAAGATAATTTAACCTGTCTTCAATAGCCCGCAAAGCTGCTTCATCTAAACCTCCTGTTGCTTCCTTTCTGTATCTTGCAATAAAAGGAATTGTAGCATCTTCTTTTAATAATTTAATTACAGCATCAACCTGCTGCCGGGTGATATTCAGTTCTTTTGCAATAATTGAAGGAATGTTCATATTTACCTTAAATAGAATCTTAATTAATTGAAGAATGATTACTCATATAATTTTATCATTCAAACCTTTATTTTTGAAGAAGCCAAATGTAAAATGAAAGATCTTATCTTTTCAAGCTTATAAAAATTATTTTATAATAAACCCGGGAAATATTATGGAGAAAATTACAGTTTATGAAAAACCAACCTGCACTACCTGCAGAAAAGTATCAAAGCTGCTTTCAGAGCACGGAGTAGATTTTGAAAAAGTAAATTATTACATCAGGCCATTTTCTAAAAAGCAAATAAAAACACTTTTAAAAAAAATGAATATGAATGCTGAAGAACTTCTCAGAAAAAATGAAGTTGCTTATAAAGAACTTGATATGGCAAACAAAAAATTTACAGAAGAAGAAATAATCGATTTGATGATTGAAAATCCTGATTTAATTCAGAGGCCGATAATTGAGATTGGTGATAAGGCAGTACTTGCACGCCCCGCTGAAAAAATACATGAATTGTTTGAATAAGAAAGCGGAACGATTTTCCCGTTCCGCTTTGTAAAAATTAATTTACTGCCATTGTTTTTTTGGGCGGCGTGAATTTTTCAACCTTATTATAAACCGGCTTAAGAGTTTTTAAATAATCGTAAATCGCTCCCAGGTCTTCCTCAGTCATTCCTCCATACATTACCCACGGCATAATAGAATTAAACTCACCGGCTTTAACAGAAATAAAAGTAGAATTGCTGTCTGGAATATTTTGTTTAAACCTGTTTACAAATTCCTCCTTTGTCCAATTTCCAATTCCTGTTTCGGGATGAGGAGTAATATTAGCTGTTCTTACAATTCCCATAGGACCTAAATTAAACTCCTGTCCGCCGGCAAACTCCATACCTTCAATAGGCTGGCCATCCACTGCCTGAGTGTGGCATTCTGCGCATGAAGCAATTGTTACAAGATATTTTCCATACGCAGCAGTATTTGATCTGTCAATTTCTTCTGCTGGCGTATAAGTTTTTAAAGGTATTGTTCTTACAATCAGATTAAGAGGAAAATTTAATTCAGTTTCCGGTACCTCATTTTGGATTGGCTTTAAAGATCTGATGTAAGAAACAATTGAATAAATATCTTCCTGTGTAAGATGATTAAAATTTAGATAAGGCATCATCGGAAATAACGGATCACCATTTTTTCTTACTCCGCATGTTATTGCTCGAATGAGTTCACCATCAGACCAAGTACTTAATGCTGCCGGAGTAATATTCCTTACATAAATGTTTCCGGGAAATCCCATCTGCTCGCTGAATACATCTCCGCCTTTACCTTCTGTGCCCGGTTTTATAGGTCCCGCAAATTTTGTCCAGTCTCTTTCCGAATGGCAGTCAATACAAACCGCAACATGATTAGCCAGGTACTCACCGCGGGCAATCCGCTCCGCCGTATATTCAATCTTAACATCCTTAGGCGCTTCAACATCAGGGTAGGCTGTGTTAAAATAAATAAGTCCGCCGATCACAACAATCACTACAAGTCCTGCCAAAATCCCCACAACTTTTAAAAAAGTTTTCATATAGTTCCCTTAGTTATTATTTGAATGATGTTAATTATGGCCGACGGAATATTATACAAGAATCTTATGAAACTGTTTTTAAAAGATTCTCTGCTCGTAGAAAAATAATAGGAATTTGTATTCAGCGTTCACAATTTCTGAAACAGAAAGTTCATTAGCAACAAAATAATTTTATACACGGAACCGGTGTGATGAAATAAGATTTTTTATAAGAATTCATTTTAATAGTTGAGAATTTTTGTTAATGTTCAATTCATTAATTCTTTTCTTAAATAAAATCTGATTATGAAAGAAGAAAAACAACGCTGTTCATGGTGCGGAGAGGATCCGCTTTATATAAAATATCATGATGAAGAATGGGGAGTTCCGCTTAAAGATGATAAGAAATTATTCGAACTTCTTATACTTGAAGGGATGCAGGCAGGATTAAGCTGGATAACAATTCTTCGTAAAAGAGAAAATTTCAGAAACGCGTTTGATAATTTTGACTATAAAAAAATCGCAGGATACAATCAAAAGAAAATTGAAAAGCTGCTGCAGGATGAAGGAATTATTCGTAACAAATTAAAAATTAATGCCGTTGTTCAGAACGCAAAAATGTTTATTAAAGTTCAGGAGGAATTAGGAACATTCAGCAATTATATCTGGCAGTTTGTTAGTAATAAGCCCATAATAAACAAGCGGAACTCCGTTCATGAAATTCCGCCTAAAACTCCTGAATCAGATATGATGAGTAAAGATCTGCAGAAACGCGGATTTAAATTTGTTGGATCAACAATCTGTTACGCATTTATGCAGGCATCCGGAATGGTTGATGATCATGTAATAAATTGTTTTAAAAGAAAATCTAATTAATCAATTCAACTTTTCCGTTTGTTAAATGATAATATGCCGCAGTGGTTTTCAGTTTATTCTCTTCAATTAATTTTTTCAGCAGAGGATTATGATTAAGTTTTTCAACAACCATTTTTGCATTTTCAATAACCGCATTTTTAATCAAATCACCTGCTGTTGATTTTACATTCTCTATCGCGGGTTTTATTTCAGCTAACACTCCGTTTATTTCTTCACTGTGTTGATGGGTTTCAAATGCTGCTGTAACTGCTCCGCATTTTTCATGGCCCATTACAACAAGCAGTCTGCTGCCCAGATGTTCAACCGCATATTGTATGCTTGCAATAGATGATTGATCAGCAATGTTTCCGATTATTCTTATCACAAACAAATCTCCCAGCCCTGCATCATAAACAATTTCCGGTGATACTCTTGAATCGGCACAGGTTAAAATTACTGCAAAAGGCTTTTGTCCGTTTGAAAGTTCATCTAATCTTTCCTGATTTGAATTGCAGTTCATACTTTTCCCGGAATTAAATCGTGCATTTCCTTCAAGCAGTTTTTGTAAAGATTCATCACCGGAAGTTTGTGCAGATAAATTTAAACAGAGTGATAGAATCAACAGAAGAAAAATTTTAATTTTCATTATCTTCTCAATTATATTAATAGATTGTGAGTTAGTTAAATCTGAGCTAATAAAATATCTTCAAAATTAAAGGAACATACCAATGAAAATCTCAAGAAAAAATTTTTTAAAAAGCTCATCACTTTTGTTCGGGGGAATTTTATTTGGCGTTCATAAATCTGCTGCGGCAATTTTTCAGAATGAAGGAGGATTCAAAGTACTCAGGAACAACATCGGGATTTTTACTGAATCAGGCGGAACGATTGCCTGGTACATTACAGAAGATGCCGCTGTTGTAATTGATTCTCAAATGCCCGATTCAGCTAAGCATTTTTTAAAAGGATTTGAAGAAAGAACATTCCGCAAAATAGATTTTCTTTTTAATACTCATCATCATGGAGATCATACAGCAGGAAATTTTGTACTGAAATCTGCCGCTGAAAAAATAGTTGCTCATGAGAATTGTCCAAAACTTCAAAAGAAAGCTTATGGCGAAGGTGAAAAAGCTTCGATGCAGGTTTATGCCGATACAGTTTTTTCAGACAAATGGACAAAAGAAATTGGAAAAGAAAAAATCACGGCTTCATATTTTGGTCCGGCACATACCGGCGGTGATATCATAATTCATTTTGAAAATGCAAACATTGCTCACGTTGGTGATATTGTGTTCAACAATGTTTATCCTTTTATTGATCAGAACGGCGGCGGCTCAATAAGGAAGTGGATTGAATATCTTGAGAAGGCAGAAAAGAATTATGATTCAGATACAACATTTATTTTCGGTCATGCAGAATCAGATGAAAGCGTTACCGGAAAGAAAAAAGATCTAACGGAAATAAGAGATTATTTTTCTGCGCTGCTTGAATTTGTTCAGAAGGAAATTAAAAATGGTAAATCACTTGATGAAATTAAAAATGTTTCATCAATCCCGGGAGCCAAAGATCTTATTCAGAGGTGGGATGGTGCAAGAGCAGCAAACATTGAAGCGGCTTTCAATGAGTTAAAATCATAATTCAATTAATTGAAGCTGACAAATTCTTTCTCTATTTTTTTGTTTAAGAATATGAGATATAAATGATAAGTAAAGAATTACTAGATATACTGTGCTGTCCCGAAACAAAAGCTGATCTTGTTCTGGATGGTAATTCACTGGTTTCAACAGATAAAGAAACACGCCGCAAATACCGCATTGAAAATGATATTCCGATTATGCTTGTTGAGGAAAGCGAACAGCTAACCCCGGAACAGTGGAAAGAAATAATGCTGAAGCACGGTAAAAAGATTGATTGAATTAATAGACTTTAAAACCGATTAGTTTTTATTGCAACACATCCACTCAATAATACATCTTTATCTCTGCCATAAAAATTTTATCTTTATCAAAATTAATAAGAAAGTGATATGATTCAGCCGGATGAAAAATTAAGAAATAATATCAGGCAGCTTGGCTTTATGCTTGGTGAAGTGCTCAAAGAACAGGAAGGCAATGCACTGTTTGAGAATGTTGAAAAACTTCGTGCACTAACCAAGGAATTGCGTGAAAAAAATAACTCAGATGCAGTTGATGAGATAAAAAGAATTGTAAAAAAATTTGATATAAAAGATTCGTATAACATCATCAAAGCGTTTTCTATTTATTTTATACTTGTTAACGCTGCAGATGAAGTAAACACAATTGTTAATAACAAAATAAATTTGGAAGGTGCCCGTGATTATCACGGAGAAACTTTCAGAAAAATTAAATCTTTAAAATTATCCGCCGAAGCTGTAAAAAAAATTTTTGATACAATAGAAATTGTTCCTGTTTTTACTGCACATCCAACAGAGGCTACACGGCAGACAATCCTTAGAAAAATTTTAAGGATCAGCAATCTGCTGCTGGATAAAGAATTGAATTATCATACAGAGGCTGAACTTGAAAAGCTGAAACAAAAAATTAAAACACAAATAACTTTACTCTGGCAGTCAAATGAAATCCGATTCCATAAAATTTCTGTGGAAGATGAAATAGTTAACGGTTTATTCTTTTTTAAAAATGTTTTTTATGAAGTGCTTCCTGATTTTTATGATGATTTGAAATTATCCGTTCAAGAATATTTCCCTGATATTGATGAGCTTCCTGTTTTATTAAAATTCGGATCCTGGATTGGAGGAGACAGGGATGGTCATCCGCATGTAACGGTTAATATTACAAAGGAAGCATTTGAAATTCACCGCAGGGAAATAATTCAACTTTATCTTAATGAACTAAAAAAAATTTATGAAGAATTAAGTACATCTTTAAGGATTAAATCAGCGGATAAAAAACTTCTTCAATCAATTAAGAGTGAAGAAAGAAAATTGAATTTATATTTTGCAAATAATAAGCTAAGGGAAGAATCAGAAATTTACCGCACAAAATTAACACTCATTTACTCAAAGCTTGAAAATACGATATCAAATTCCGGTGAAGTCTATAAATCCGCTGACGAACTTTTGCATGATTTAAATTTGATTTCACAAAGCCTGAAAGCAAATGAGGGCGGATTGATTGATGCAAATATAATTCAGCCATTAATTCATAAAGTAAAAACATTTGGATTTCATTTTGTTAAGCTTGATATAAGACAGAATTCAAATCTTATCCGGAAGACAATTAATGAAATTTTCAGACAATCAGATTCTTCTGTTGATTTTAAAAATCTCTCCGAGGAAAATAAAACCGAGCAGTTAACAAGTGAGATTCTAAATCCCCGTCCGTTAACAAACAAGTTTACCGCACTTTCTGAAACCGCACGCAGAGTAATAAATGAGTTTGGAATAATCAGATGGGCAAAAGAAAATATCTCCGCAGATTCATCAGGTGAATATATTATAAGTAACAGTGCCTATGTTTCAGATGTATTAGGCGCGCTGCTGCTTGCAAAAGAAGCCGGCCTTGTACAGATTGATAAAAATAAATTGGTTCATTCATCAATAAATATTCTGCCGCTGTTTGAAACAATTGAAGATCTGCGCAATTGTATTTCTGTAATGGAAATGCTTTATGATAATAAGGCATATAAACAGCACCTGAAACTTCGTGATAACAGGCAGACAATTATGATTGGTTACTCAGACAGCAATAAAGACGGCGGAATTCTTACATCTAATTTTGAGCTGTACAAAGCACAGCTAAGGTTGAATGAATTATCTAAAAGGAAAGATATTAATCTTGTACTTTTCCACGGCAGGGGCGGAAGCATTTCACGCGGCGGCGGGCCGGTAAACCGCTCAATCATTGCACAGCCTCCCTCAACAATTGAAGGTAAAATAAAAATCACCGAGCAGGGAGAAATGATTTCATCAAAATACCTGATGAGAGATATTGCGAAAAAAAGTTTTGAAATTTTTACTTCAGCCGTTTTGCTTAAAACCGCTTTTACAAAAACAAATTATGAAGGAAATTCTTTTGAGAAATATTTAAAGCAATTTGAATCACTCTCAGTTACTGCATTCAAATCTTACCGTAGACTTGTAAGGCACCAGAATTTTATTGAGTATTTCAGAACGGTAACTCCAATTGATATTATTGAAAGAATTGAAATCGGTTCGCGTCCGCCCTCAAGAAAAAAGCAGACTGATATTTCATCGCTTCGTGCAATCCCCTGGGTTTTTGCATGGACGCAAAACCGGCAGACAATTTCAGGCTGGTATGGTTTCGGCAGTGCAATAGAGAATGCACTTCAAAAAAAGGAGTTGAGTGTTTCAGCGTTAAAAGATATGTATAACAACTGGGAATTTTTTAACGCGCTTGTTCAGAATATTGAAATGGTGCTTACAAAAACTGATATGATTATCGGTGCAGAATACGTTACATTAAACAACAGCAGTAACGCTTCAGAAATTTTTGAGATGATCAGAAAAGAATATGAAAAATCAGTTAAATATGTTTTGATGATAACAGGAGAGGAAAAACTGCTTGATCATAATAAACAATTACAGAGAACACTTGAACTGCGCAATCCCTATCTTGATCCGATTAGTTACATACAGGTTAATCTTATAAAACAATACCGGAAGAAAAATCTTTCAACAAAAAAGAAAGAAGATTTATTGAATGTACTTCGTTCAACTGTGAACGGAATTGCGGCAGGTATAAGAAACACTGGATAAAAACCGTTCTTAAAAATTTGGTTTTCTCCAAGACAATATCGTTTTATATTTATCATAGATAAAATATTTAAACCGGGAGAATAAATGTTTAAAAAAACATCTTTGTTAAAAACGGCAATAATGCTGCTGGTAATTATCATTTCATTTATGTTAACAGCATGTAATAATTCCGTAGAACTGCAAAACAACGCTCAGTTATTTATTGATGATTACAACCAAAAATACCAGGAGCTTTACTATGCAGCTTCACAAGCCGAATGGGAACTTAACACACATATAGTTGAAGGTGATTCAACAAATGCGGTAAACGTTAGAAAAACTTATGAAGCTTTGGCGGAGTTTACCGGAAGCAAAGTGAATATTGAGAAGATACAATCATTTCTTAAAGAAAAAGATAAATTAACTCCGCTTCAAATTAAACAGCTTGAAGTGATGCTGTATAATGCTGCAAACAATCCGCAGTCAGTTCCTGAACTTGTTAAAGAAAGAATTGCAGCAGAAGCAGCGCAGACTGAAAAACTTTTTGGCTTTGATTTTAAATTGAACGGAAAATCAATCTCAACAAACGAAATAGATGAAATACTTTTTACAAGTAATAATCTTAATGCAAGACTTGCCGCATGGAATGCAAGTAAAGAAGTTGGTAAGATATTAAAAGATGGAATGATAAATCTGCGCGGGCTGCGGAATAAAACTGTTCAGGCACTGGGTTATGATGATTATTTCTCATACCAGGTTTCAGATTATGGGATGACTTCAGATGAAATGATGGAGTTAAACAAAAAATTAATAAAAGAAATTTGGCCGCTTTACCGCGAGCTTCATACATATGCAAGATATGAACTTGCAAAAAAATATGGAGTAGAAGAAGTTCCGGATTATATTCCTGCGCATTGGCTTCCAAACCGCTGGGCACAGGATTGGAATAACATGATAAGTGTTGAAGGCCTTGATTTGAACAGTGTTCTTAAAGATAAATCAGCCGAATGGATTGTTAAACAGGGTGAAAGATTTTATCTGAGTTTAGGATTCGATTCACTTCCTCCTGTGTTTTGGGAAAAATCAAGTTTGTATCCCGCACCGCCTGATGCCGGTTACAAAAAGAACAATCATGCTTCGGCATGGCATATGGACCTTGATAATGATTTACGCAGCCTGATGTCAGTAATTCCAAATGCCGATTGGTATGAAACAGTTCATCATGAACTTGGGCATATTTATTATTTCCAGTGTTATTCAAATCCGGATGTACCAATTATTTTGCGTGAAGGAGCTAACCGTGCTTTTCATGAAGCAATCGGCAGCATGATGGGATTGGCAGCAATGCAAAAACCATTTCTTGCGCATTTAAATTTGCTTCCCGCTGATTCAGAAACAGATGAGATGAAAAAACTTTTAAAAGATGCGCTGAACTATATTGTGTTCATTCCTTTTGCATCAGGAACGATGACAGGTTTTGAACATGATCTTTACGCAGAAAATTTATCTCCTGATGAATTCAATAAAAGATGGTGGGAGCTTGCAAAAAAATACCAGGGCATTGTTCCCCCTGAAGTACGCGGTGAAGAGTATATGGATGCCGCAACTAAAACTCACATAAATGATGATGCCGCACAATATTATGATTATGCTTTGGCAAATGTTCTTCTTTTCCAATTTCATCATTACATATCAAAAAATATTCTGAAGCAGGATGAACACACTACAAATTATTATGGCAGTAAGGAAACGGGAGAATTCCTTAAAAAACTTCTTAATCCCGGCTTAACAGTTGATTGGAGAGAATTAATGATGAATACGATTGGTGAGGAGATGAGCGCTAAAGCAATGCTTAATTACTTTGAACCTCTGATGAATGAACTTAAAAAAATAAACTCCGGCAGAAAATATACTTTACCGGAAAGCATTAATTAATTATCAGAAGTGCCTGGACTTTTGTTCAGGCACTTTAAAATTTAACTTTGTACTCTTCCTAAAAATATTTTTGCATTCAGAAAACTACTTTTAAATTTTATTATATTGGCAAACAAAAAATTAAATCTATGGATCCAATCAATATAATTGCCGGAATAAATCTGATTGCTACATTTAGCGCTAATCTTCCCGGTGCAAAAAAGGGATTAAAATCAACTTTATCAGCCGCAAAAGAAAAACCAAAAACATACTTGCAAAAACTTCCAATCTTCTTTTCTACTGCAATTCTTTTGCTGTTTATTCTCGGACTTTTTCATATAGGAACTTTTGAGTACACAGGAAATAATTTCAGTATAAGATTTGTTGGATTAACATTGTTCATTACATTTTCATGGCTGCAGATTTGGTCTTATAAATCATTGGGAGAAAATTATTCACAGGAGATAGTAATTTTCCGGAATCATTCACTCGTTCAGAGGGGGCCGTATAAACTTATCCGGCATCCGCAGTATGCTTCTCAAATATTAATGGATATTGGCGCGGGAATGCTTACGCTCAGTTACATTGTACTTCCGTTAGCTTTAATTCAAATTCCGTTTTTAATGATGCGTGCTTCACTTGAAGAGGCTTTGCTTGAAAAACATTTTAAAGAAGAATTTAAAACATACAGGGAAAATTCCGGAGCATTCTTCCCGTTTGTTGGTTAGAACAATATGAAGCTTTTCAGAATTTTATTTTTGCTGATTGTTTTAACCCTGCCCGCCGCCGCACAGAATAATCTGATTTTAAAAACTGATTCAAAAAATTTTTCCATTCCGGTTTATGAAAGGCAGGGCACGCTTTACTTTTCTGTTAAGCATTTTGCAGAAGCATTATCAATTAATTATTTCTACACTTCTGAAACAGAAAAGATTGAATTAAAATTTCCTGATTACAATTTAAAGATCACTGCAAAAAATCCTTTCATAATTCAAACTCCAAAAAGCGGCGCAGAACCCGTTATTTATCAGCTTCCTACATCATCTTACCTTATTAACGGAAATATATTTATTCCGCTTGTATACAGCCTGAATATTCTAAAATCATCTTCCGGAATGAATTTAAAATATGAAGCTCCGTTTACTCTTTCTGTTTCCGGATCATTACCGGATACAAAAGAGTTTGTTGAGCAGCCCGGAATAAGTACTTCATCTTATAATATTACCGGATTAACAATTGATGAAAGAGCAAACGGTACTTTAATAAGATTGAAATCAAACAAAAAAATCAAAACGTATAACAGTAATTACAAGGATGGAGTTCTTACAATTACTTTGAGAAATGTTCATGCTGATCCTGATAAAATAGACAGAACCGGAAGAAAAGGACTTGTAAAAGAAATTAAAGCAATCAATAAAGAAAAAGATGCGCAGATACAATTTATAGTTGGAAAAGAATACACAACTTCAGAAGTAATTGATGCAGAAGGAAGCAATGATATTTTGATTACAATTCATAATAAGATTTTTGCAAAGAACGAATCAATCGATAAAAATAAAGAAAAGTGGAATTTTGATGTTGTTGTGATTGATGCGGGACATGGCGGAAAAGATGTTGGTGCAATAGGTGTTAATGGCGTTCGTGAAAAAGATATAAATCTTGCAATCGCCTTAAAACTCGGTAAACTTATAAAAGAGAATTTGAAAGATGTTCAGGTTGTTTACACAAGAGATGACGATACATTTGTTGAACTATATAAGCGCGGCAAAATAGCAAATGAAAGCGGCGGCAAATTGTTCATCTCAATTCACTGCAACTCAACTCCTAAAAAACCAACAGATGCAAACGGGTTTGAAGTCTACCTGCTTCGTCCCGGCAGAACAAAGGAAGCAATTGCAATTGCTGAAAGAGAAAACAGTGTAATTCATTATGAAGATAATCCGGGACGGTATGAACAATTAACAGATGAAAATTTTATTCTTGTCAGTATGGCTCATTCATCCTACATGAAATATTCAGAAAAATTTGCCGAGCTGCTTAACCGGCAGTTTTCAAATGATCTTACATTAACTTCACGGGGAGTTAAACAGGCAGGATTTTATGTTCTTGTTGGCGCTTCTATGCCAAGCGTATTAATAGAAACCGGATTCCTATCAAATAAGAATGATGCCGATTATTTAAAATCATCCAAAGGGCAGCAGAAATATGCCGAATCAATTTTCCAATCTGTTAAAAAATTTAAAGAGTATTATGATAGTTTTATATTGAACGATTGATTTTCTTCCCGCCGAAATAAAAATTTTACCATTCATCAAACCGTAGCCGCCATTCAAAATTTTAATAAAAAATTAATTTGCATCGGGAAAATTTTTGCTATAAGTTTGGAAACCTTAAAAACAGTTATAGTTTCCATCGTCTTAGAAGTACAGTTAAAACGTTTTATTTTCATTTTAACGCAAAAAATAAAGGAAACTGATAAACAATGAAAAGTTTCTAAAGATTAGGAGTGAGATGTTAACGGATAATCAAATTAAAGAAAGAATCCTAAGCAAGGCTGAGGAAATGTTCTTCCAATTCGGATTTTCAAAAGTAACAATGGATGAAATTGCCGCCGAACTGGGAATGAGCAAAAAAACTCTTTACAAATTTTTTCAATCAAAAGAACAATTGCTGAGGATTCTTCTTTCAGATATTAAGTGCGAGGTTACAGAATATATTGATACTCTTTTTGCTGATAAAGAAATGGATTTTGTGGAAAAATTAAGAAAGATGATGAATTACATCGGTAAGCAGTCATCAAAATTTAAAGGACCGTTTGTCCATGATCTGCAGAAAACAATACCCGATTGCTGGCATGATATAAATGAGTTTCGTACAAAACATGCTCATGACAAATTTGAGCAGCTTCTTGATGAGGGAATTGCAAAAGGAACGTTCAGGGCTGATCTTGATAAAGAATTGATGGTATTGATTTATGTAAATACCATTCATGCTTTAATTAATCCCGATTTTCTTGCACAAGTACCGTATTCCGCAAGCCAGGTTTTTGAAACAGTTATAAAAATTATTTTCGAAGGAATTCTTTCCGAAGAAGGAAGAGTGAAATATATCTCACAACAGATACAGGAGACAGATAACCAATGACAATACGAAGATTCGCACCAGATTTAAAACGAGGATTGTTGCTTTTGTTCGTAGGATTATCAGAACACAATCCGGTATTTAGTTTTAATTGAAGTGTAGTTACAAAAACTTTTTAATTAATTGATTAACAAAAAATGCACCCAAGGAGAGTATTAATGCACCATCCACTAATAAGGACATTAATTATAGCTGTCTTCCTTGCAGGTTTCTCAACGGTTTCTGCACAGGAAGTAAGAAAACTAACATTAGAAGAGTTGATCTCAATTGGTTTGGAAAACAACCATCAGCTGCATGCATCAGAAATGAACGTTGTTTCTTCCAGGGCAAGATTGAGTGAACTGAACGCAATGAGGCTGCCTTCATTATCCTTTGGAGCTTCATATACACGGCTTAGTTCAATTGATCCTTTTTCAATCGAAACTCCGTTTGGTAATTTCGATATTACCCAGGATATAGTTAACACGTATAATCTTCAGCTTACGCTTCAGCAGCCAATATTTACCGGTTTCAGATTATCCGGCAGCGCTGATGCTGCGGAGTACAATTATAAAGCAGCCCAGCAGGATTTTGCTGCAAATAAAAACGATCTCATCTTCAATATTAAAAATGCTTATTGGGGATTGTTCAAGGCTAAAGAAGTAAAAAAAGTTGTTGATGAGAATGTAGGACAGGTTAAAGCTCATCTCGAGGATGTTCAGAATTTGTTTAAACAGGGATTAGCAACACGGAATGATCTGCTTAGAGTACAGGTACAGCTTTCAGAAGCTGAACTGAGGCAGATTGATGCAAACAATGCTGTACGCCTTGCAAACATTGCTTTAAATAATGTAATCAACATTCCGCTTTCCACTAAAATTGAAATTGCAGAAGATGTTGCACCTGAGCAGGATAAGCTTCCCAGCATTGATGATCTGACCGAAATGACATATAAAAACAGGCCTGAACTTAAAGCTATGGATTTCAGAGTAAAGGCAAGTGAAACCGGAATTAAGGTTGCACAATCAAGCTGGTGGCCGCAGATTTACTTGCAGGGAAATTATAATTACTCACGTCCTAACCAGCGTGTCTTCCCATTAACAGATGAGTTCAAAGGAACATGGGATGTTACTGTAAATCTGCAGATGAGTTTGTGGAACTGGGGACAAACTTCAGATCAGACAACGCAGGCAGAAGCTTTGTATGAGCAGACAAAAGATTCCTATGAAACTCTTAAAGATGCAGTTACGCTTGAAGTTACACAAAATTATCTGAACGTACTCCGTGCAAAGGAACGGATTACCGTTTCTGCAGGAAGCGTTAAACAAGCCGAAGAAAATTACCGCGTAACCAGTGATAAATTCAAAAACGGACTTGTGCTTAACTCAGAATTAATTGATGCTGAATTTGATCTTCTGCAGGCTAAAACTAACTATGTACAGGCTTTGGTTGATTATCAGCTTGCAAAAGCAAATTTAGAAAAATCTGTTGGTGAACAAAGAAATTAATAAGAAGAGGAAAAAATGAAGAAACTTAAAATAATCGGTATAGCTGTTTTAGTGCTCGGTGGGCTGATAACAATATTATTAAACAACCGTGCAAAAC
Source organism: Ignavibacteriales bacterium (assembly GCA_044507695.1). Lineage (GTDB taxonomy): Bacteria > Bacteroidota > Ignavibacteria > Ignavibacteriales > Ignavibacteriaceae > JBIQJD01. Next base: position 124,181 of record JBIQJD010000010.1, read on the forward strand.
TTCAGGCAAAAACTACAGATAGTAAAATTAATGCTTACCCTATTGTTGTTTCAAAAGCTGAAAAAAGGGAAGTAGAAAGAAATCTAAGTCTTGTAGGAACAATTACAGCAAACAATGATGTTGCAGTTGTTTCAGAATCACAGGGAAGAGTAGTTGCAGTGTATGCAAATGTTGGCGATTATAAAACTGCCGGCTCTGTTCTTTTTCAGCTTGATGATGAATTAAAGGAAGCTGCGTATAAAACCGCAGAAGTTAATTATGAGAAGGCTAAAAAAGATTTTGAACGTTACCAGGCTCTTCATAAAGATGCTTCTGTAACAGATGCACAGTTTGAAGCAGCAAGGTTAGCTTTCCTTTCTGCTGAAGCACAATATATTACAGCTAAAAGGCAGTATAACGATACCAAAATAAAAGCTCCTATTTCCGGTGTTATTACTTCAAGATTGGTTGATTTGGGAAACTATGTTAACACAAATAATGTGGTTGCTAATATTGTTGATATTTCAAAACTGAAAGTAAAACTGAATGTAGCTGAAAAAGATGCATTTAAATTGAAGCCGGGTGATGAAGTTGAAGTAACTACAGATGTTTATCCCGGACAAACATTCAAAGGAAAAATTGAGTACATAAGTGCAAAAGGAGATGAGCTTCATACCTATCCTGTTGAAATCTCTCTGCTTAACAGTAAACAATTTCCATTAAAAGCCGGAATGTTTGGAAGAGTTTCATTCACTTCAATTCAAAAGAGTGAATCAGTTGTAATACCGCGTGAAGCATTGGTTGGAAGCATTAAAGATGCACGCGTATTCACAGTTGAAAATGGTATTGCTAAACTTAAAAAAGTAGTAATCGGTTCAACATATAATTCTCATCTTGAAGTTTTATCCGGTTTGAAAGAAGGCGAGACGGTGGTTGTAAACGGACAAAATAATCTTCAGGATAATGACAACGTGACAATAAAAAATTAATTGAAATGATTTCTTCTGCTGAAGGAATCCAAAGAAAAGCAATTCAGGAGTTTAATAAATGACAATAACTGAGTTATCAATAAAGAGACCAACGCTGATTGTGGTGATATTTGCGGCATTAACCGTGCTTGGATTATACAGCTATACACAATTGAGCTATGAACTTCTGCCGAAAATAAGTCCGCCGGTAATTTCAATTTCAACAATTTATCCCGGCGCATCTCCTCATGAAGTTGAAACCTCTGTTACAAAGGTAATGGAAGATGCAATTTCATCTCTGGACCAGATTGAAAGTATAAACTCAACTTCATCTGAAGGAGTATCATTTATTTTCGCGCAGTTCAATCAATCGGCAGATATAGATATTGTTCTTCAGAATGCGCAGAGAAAAGTTAACCAGGTGGCATATCTGCTTCCAACTGAAGCTAAAACACCGACAATATCAAAATTTGCTCTTGATGAAATTCCGGTAATAAGAATGGGCGTTACAAGTACGATGCCCACAAAAGATTTTTATCAGTTTGTAAAAGATAAAGTTCAGCCCCGGTTATCAAAAATTAAGGGGGTTGCACAAATTACTATTATCGGCGGTGATGAACGTGAAATCAAAATTAATCTTGATGCGGAAAAGATTAAATCTTACGGCTTATCAATACTGCAGATCAGCAATGCAATTAAATCTGCTAATCTGGATTTCCCGACAGGGAAAATTGAAAATTCAAAAGAACAGTATGTTGTAAGAGTAGCAGGTAAGTTTGAATCAATTGAACAGCTTCGTAATCTTGTTGTTGCAAGATCAGGGCAGGGCGGAGATATAAAGCTTGCTGATATTGCGGAAGTTGAAGACGGCATTAAAGATTATACAAACATAAGCCGCATTAACAGTATTACATCAATCGGTATTTTTGTTCAGAAACAAAGCGATGCAAATGCTGTTGAAGTCAGCAAGCTTGTTAAAGAAGAGCTGGATTTAATACAGAGGGATTACAAAGAAACTAATGTAAAATTTGATATCGCTCAGGATGGTTCTCTCTTTACAATTGATGCAGCCAATGCCGTTAAAACAGACCTCGCTCTTGCAGTTGTTCTTGTTGGAATTGTAATGCTTCTGTTCCTTCACAGCATAAGAAATTCTTTCATTGTGATGCTTGCAATTCCTGCATCTATGATTTCATCATTTACAGTAATGTATGCATTAGGTTTTACTTTGAACCTGATGACACTTCTTGCATTATCATTGATTGTGGGAATCCTGGTTGATGATTCAATAGTGGTACTTGAAAATATTTATCACCACCTGGAGAAAGGTGAAAAACCCAGAGTAGCAGCATTGCGCGGAAGAAACGAAATCGGGTTTGCCGCACTTGCAATTACACTGGTAGATGTTGTTGTATTCGTTCCGCTTGCACTTACAGGCGGACTTGTAGGAAACATCCTCCGCCAGTTTTCCATAGTTGTTGTTATTTCAACGCTGTTAAGTTTGTTTGTATCATTTACACTTACTCCGCTTCTTGCATCAAGAATAAGCAAGCTTGAAAGACTGACTAAGAAAACTATAATCGGAAGATTTGCAATTTGGTTTGAAAATAATTTTAAAAAGCTTAGCTCTCATTATATTAACCTGCTTCACTGGGCACTTTCAAACCGCTGGAAAGTTATTCTGATTACAATTGTACTTTTCTTTGCATCGCTTACACTTGTTCCTGCAGGATTTATCGGCGGTGAATTTATGACACGCGCTGACAGAGGTGAATTTGCAGTTATGCTTGAACTGGCACCCGGTTCTTCACTTGAAAATACCAATTATGTTACACAGCAGGTTGAAAAATATATTATCAGCCGTCCGGAAGTTCAGAAGGTATTTGTAAATGTTGGTGCATCAAGTGAGGGTTTGGTTGGGCAATCCGCAAATAATATATCTGAACTTAACGTGGCTCTTCTTCCGAAAGATGAAAGAAAAAAATCAACGACAGAAATCGGAGAGGAGATTAAAGAATTTGTTTCGCAAATTCCCGGCGTAAAAGTTAGAGTTAATCCGATTGGCATTTTTGGAAGTGCGGATCAAACTCCTATCCAGTTATTTATAAGCGGTGCAAGCCGTGAAGAAGTAATGAAAGGTGCAGAGCATGTTGCTGATCTGCTCAAACAAATTTCCGGTACAGCCGATGTCCGCTTATCATCAGATGATGGTAAACCGGAAACAAGAATTGATATTGACAGGGAAAAACTTGCAGCACTTGGATTATCAATAGCTGAAGTTGGTGCAACATTGAACATTGCTCTTGCAGGTAATGATGATTCAAAATTCAGAGATGGCAATGATGAATATGATATCCGGATTGCACTTGATGAATTCGATCGTTCCAAAATTTCTGATCTGGCAAAACTAACCTTTGTAAATTCAAAAGGGCAGCAGATTGAACTTCAGCAGTTTGCAGATATTTATCAAACTACCGGACCAACAAAACTACAGCGGAGAGACAGAATAAATTCTATCATTGTTTATTCGCAGGTTATAGGAAGACCAACCGGAACAATCGGTGCTGAACTTCAGGCGGCTCTTCAAAAAAATCCGCTGCCTGATGGATTAACAATAACTTATGAGGGTGATCTGAAAAACCAGGCTGATTCATTCGGCAGCATGGGCTTGGCATTATTGGCTGCTATACTTTTTGTGTACATGATTATGGTTGCTTTATATGATTCTTATCTGTATCCGTTTGTAGTTCTGTTCTCCATTCCGGTTGCAATGGTTGGTGCATTATTAGCACTTGCATTAACTTTAAATTCACTGAACATATTTTCTCTGCTTGGTATAATCATGCTTGTAGGTTTGGTAGGAAAGAATGCAATTCTGCTTGTTGACAGAACCAATCAGATGAAGCTTGAAGGTATGAATACTTATGATGCACTGATCGAAGCAGGTAAATCAAGAATTCGTCCGATTATTATGACAACCGCATCTATGGTTATTGGTATGATGCCGATTGCTTTATCTACAAGTTCAGGTTCTGAATGGAAACACGGACTTGCATGGGCACTTATTGGCGGTCTTACAAGCTCAATGTTTTTAACCTTAATTCTGGTTCCTGTTATATATCTTAAAGCTGAAATGTGGAAAGAATCTGTTCCGGCATTCTTCAAAAAAGTATTCAGAATAAGAGATAAAGAAGTTGATGCTGAACCTGTATTAGAAAAATAATTCCTCTCATACTTTTTCTTAGTGGGCTGTGGGTTTCTGCAGTTCACTAAGAAATATTTTTAAACCATTCCTTGAAACCAATCCAAATTGTGTGCATCTTACCTTTGAAAAAAATAAAGGAACCAAAATGCAATACACAATCGAAGGAACTGATTATAATTTTGATCAGGAAGTTTTAAATGCAGATGTACCTGTTATGGTAGACTTTTGGGCGCCATGGTGCGGCCCATGCCGGATGATTGCTCCTGTGGTTGAAGAGATTGCTAAAGAATACCAGGGTAAATTAAAAGTGGTAAAGGTAAATACAGATGAGAATCAGCAGGTTGCTGTAAAATATGGAATCCGCAGCATTCCTACTATCGGCTTATTCAAAAACGGAGAAGTTGTTGATGCTATAATCGGCGCTGTTCCGAAACAAATGATAGAAGGAAAAATTAAACCACATCTGAGTAAGATTAATTAATCAAAAAGGCTGTCTTAAATGACAGCCTTTAATAATGTTCTCACCTGAAAAAAGTTAAAACAAAACTTTATTTGAAATTTCATTCGTGTCATCAGGTTTAATGGGGAAATATTTTTCAAGTATGTTCCCAACCTGTTCAATTCCTGTTAAAATTCCTTTGCAGAATTTTCCATTTAAAAACATCTGCTGCATATTTTCTTTCACATCATCCCAGGTATTCTGCTCAACCTTTTCATTGATCCCGGAATCAGCAAGTATATAAAATTTCTTATCCTTTAAGAGGAGGAAAATTAATATCCCGGTTTTATCCCTGGTTTTATCAATATTTCTTTTAAAGAATTCTGCTTCGGCAATTTCTTTAACATCTTTTTTCCTTTCGCTTAGAGAACGCTGTTCCCGGATGCTCACACAAATTTCACCTGAAGTTCTTCTTTCGGTTTCTTTAATTTTATCAGAAATCCGGAGAAGCTCATCATCGTTAAGAAAATTATATATGTATGGTGATTCCATTACACATCTGTTTTTCAGCAAATCTATCAAACAGCTCTTACTTTAACAAATTTTAAAAAATAAAACGCAGCCTTAATAAAATGCGGAAGTTTTAAGGCTGCGCAGTGGAGATGAGATGAATACTTCTTAAAAATATTTTAACTCTTTTTTACTCTTACACTTCCGCCTGAAGTTTTTGCAATAAATGGATTGCCGCCTCCGTTTATATCAGCTTCAAACCTTGATGAGGAAATTTGTTTAACGTTGCTTGCGTTAAAATCACATTTAACCCCGCCTGCTGCTGAATAAATTTTTACACTCGCATTGAAATCAGATGGAAGACTGGCGTAAATATCGCCGCCTGAAGTTGATAATTCTATTCCTTTGTTTTCTCCTGTATATACAAGCTGAACATCACCGCCTGAGGTTGATGCTTCTATTTTGGAATTCTTACCGTTCAACTCAATATCTCCGCCGGATGTTTTAACATTTATATCGCCTTCAAAATTTTTGCCTGTAATATCTCCGCCCGATGTAGTTGCTTTTATTGTTCCTTTATTATCCTGAAAATTAATATCGCCTCCGGATGTAGATATTCTTAATTTACCTTCAGTATATCTTGTTGTAACATCTCCTCCGGATGTATTTAACACTATATCCCCACGTACTCCTGCAAGTCTGATATCTCCGCCTGATGTTGCAATTTTAGGATTGAAACTGGAAGGAACTTTAACTTCAAATTTTAATTTTACTCCGCCCCAGCTAAAAATTGATGATTCTTTTTCTGCTTTGATATAAATTTCATCAGAGCTTTCATCAAATATAAAATCGTATTTCTCTTTTGCTTTATCATTTCCGGTTATTTTAACGTAAACCTCTGATTTATCCCAGCCTGTAATTTTAATATCTCCGGATGATCCTTCAATTCTAAGTGATTTTCCGGGAGACATACTAAAAGATTTTTCATGAAGCACCTGTAAATCTTTATTATCAAATTCTTTTTCATAAATAACTTCACTTCTGCAGGCACTAAATGATATGCTGAAATTTATCAGGAAAAATACAGCAAAAAGTTTTGTAAATCTGTTAAGCATTAACAACTCCTTTGTAGTTAACTTTTAATTTAGACCTTGCCTGTTCAAAAAGGTTACTTCTGTAATTTTATTTTTATTTAATAATGATTATTCATTAACCATAGAGCCTCCTTGCCGCAATGATTTGTAATACGGTTTTTAGGTGATAACAATCAATCGCAAATCAAGTTCATAATTATATTTTGCAGTAAATGTTTGAGGAAAGTTTAGATGATTAATCCAGGGAGAAAAGTTATGTCTAAATCAGCTACTTTGTTGAATACAGAATTCAGGACCTACGAACCGGGAGAGCATATCTTTACAGAAGGTGATCCGGGAAATGTGATGTATTCAGTTATTGAAGGAAAAGTAGAAATACTGACAAATGACAAAATTGTTTACACAGTTGATCAGGGAGAAGTATTTGGTGAAATGGCCCTGATTGATGATAAACCACGCAGTGCGACCGCTGTGGCAAAAACAAGCTGCAGGCTTGCTGTAATTGATTCCCGCCGTTATAATTTTTTAATTCAACAGACTCCGCTTTTCATTACTCAAATATTGAAAGCTCTGACCAATCGTCTAAGGCAAATGAATCAGGAAATAAATTCCTGATATAGAATACTGGAAATTCATCTTACTTACTGAAAATTGAACCTGATTAAATAATGATTAACATTATTAGATATTATACCTTCAATGTATTACTTTCTTAACATTAATTGATTGGAGCGTGCCATATCATCCCTAACGGGATTTGGATTTTGTTTTCATTTTTCTTTGCTAT
>JBIQJD010000011.1:0-127838 GCA_044507695.1 Ignavibacteriales bacterium
TATCTGAGTTAATCTCTAAATAATAAGGTTATGCAACAGACTCGGCAGGCAGGTTAGCGAACTGATGGATTTACCAAACCTCCGAGGTTTCTGAAAACCTCGGAGGTTTAAAAGGTGTAAACAAACTAAACAATTGCTCAAATCATCATAAATTATTTCTTAGCAAGATTCACTTCACTGCCGTCATCAAGTACTGCGATTAATTTTTTGTTTTCAACTTTTACTTCATACATCTGATCATCATTATCAACAAGATAAATTTTCCCGTTCACGGATTTTCTTTCCATTTTTCCTTTCCCCGGAACTACGAGCATAATTTTATCACCGTCTTTTTCAACCTGGTAAAGTTTGCCGTCAGGCATACCAACTGCCAAAATTTTTGAACCTTCCAGCCTGAACGGAATAGTTTCACCTTCCTCCGATAAAAGAATAATTTTACCTTCTTTTATTTTACCCTGAAGAGAAGCATCATCAGCAGGAACAAAATCATCTCCCTGTTCCATTGCCTTTCTTCTTTCCGCTTTTAATAATGCTTCCTGTTTTTGTTTTTCAGCCAAAGCTGTAGAATCCGCAATTCTTATTGAATCCTGTCTTGCCTTTTCTAATTCAGCTTGTTCTTTTTGTTTATCACCGCAGCCGCCAGAGACTATTCCAAATAAAATCACTGCGCTTAAAATGAAATATTTCATTATTATCTCCATTCTTTATTTATGGATAAAACAATTTAAGCCTCATTTATTTGTGTAAAAATTGTTCAACTCACATAAGATGAAGATGCACGGCGGTGTGATAATTCTCAAAATCTCCCAAACTGCTTTATCTGATTGTTTGAAAATGGTTTTTATTTTTGAATTTATATTTGATTAAATACTGCCTAATTTTGTTTATCTCTTTATAAATAAAGAATGGATTAAATGAATAAAACTGCAGTTGTGCTTTTAAATCTCGGGGGACCTGATTCGCTTGAAACTGTTCAGCCTTTCCTTGAAAATCTTTTTAATGATCCTGATATTTTTAAATTGCCGTTTCAAAAAACACTGGCAAGGTATATCTCAAAAAAAAGAGCTCCAAAAGTTCAGGAAGAATACAAACTTATCGGCGGCAAATCTCCCATTATGATGTGGACGGAAAAGCAGCGTTCTATGCTTGAAATAAAATTAAGACAAACAAATCCAGGTGTTGATGTTTTAATTGCGATGAGATACTGGCATCCGCTTACACAGGAAGTTGTTGAACAGGTGGAGAGAGAGAATTATTCCAGAATAATTATGCTGCCGCTTTATCCGCATTATTCAATATCAACAACGGGTTCATCTTTTAATGAGTGGAAAAGATATTATAAAGATGATCCGGCAAAAATAATTTATATTGAATCATATCAGGCAGATCCGTTTTATATAAAAGCAATAAATCAAAGAATAGATGAATGCCTTTTAAAATTTCCGGAAGAAGTGCGTGATAACGTTCAGCTTGTATTCAGTGCACATGGAACTCCCGTCAGTTATGTAAAGAAAGGTGATCCGTATTCGCTTCAGATAAATGAAACAATTCATCTTGTTATGCAGGAAAGAAATTTTTCTCATAAACATCATCTTTGTTTTCAAAGCAAGGTGGGTCCTGCAAAATGGCTTGAGCCCGCAACAGATAAAATGATTGAAGAGCTTGCTGCAAACGGTAAAAAGCATCTGCTTATAATTCCTATAAGTTTTGTGTCAGATCACGTGGAAACTTTGTTTGAGCTAAATATTGAATACAGGCACGTTGCCGATAAAGCAGGCATAGAAAATTATATTGTAATGACAGGGTTGAATGATTCTGAAATTTTTGTTGATGCGCTGGAAGGAATAGTTAAAAAATATCTCTGAATAATTCATGGCTGAAGCCTGCTTGTACTTAGGCTGAGATGTCTCCGCGATAAATGGCGGAGTTAAAATAAAGTTCATCGATACTAAATGAAGTATGCAATACAGCAAAAAGGGCTTTAGCCCTGAAAGGAATGACTAAACTATCTCTAAAGTAACTGAATCGATCATGGCTGAAGCCAGATCGTGGTAATGTGTCTCCGCCATAAATGGCGGAGTTAAAATGAAGTTCATCGATACTAAACATAAATATTAACTCCGCCTTTTAAGGCGGAGATGAAGCAGGCAATACAGCAAAAAGGGCTTTAGCCCTGAAATATGATATGAATAAAAAAATAGTAATACTCGGCGCCGGTATAACCGGATTAACAACAGCATATCTTCTTAACAAAGAAGGATTTGATGTAACCGTTCTTGAAAAGAAAAATGAAGTTGGCGGCTCAATGGAAAGCGTTTGGATTGATGGCTGCCTTTTTGACCGCGGCCCAAACAGCGGTTTGGAAACAACGCCGCTCCTTGCAAAACTTGTTGATGAATTAAATTTAAAAGATGAACTTCTCTACGGAAGCAGGGAAGCAAATAAAAGATACATTCTCCGCGGCAGCAAACTGCATCCGCTGCCAATGAGTCCGATGGCGTTCTTTAAAACAGATTTATTCAGCTTAAAGGCAAAACTCAGAATTTTTGCTGAGCCTTTTGTAGGAAGATCCAAGGACGGTTACTATCAAAGCATTGCTGAATTTGTTACACGCAGATTGGGAGGTGAATTTCTTGATTATGTAATCAATCCTTTTGTTGCAGGAGTTTATGCCGGTGATCCCAAACAGCTCAGCGTTAAATCTGCATTTCCCAAACTTTATGCGCTTGAAGAAAATTACGGCGGATTGATAATCGGTACTGTTAAAAGTATAAAGGAAAGAAAAAGAAGAGCCGAGAAATCAAAACAGGAAGCAAGAATGTTCTCTTTTAAAAATGGGATGCAGGCACTTCCGCTGGCTCTTCAAAAAGCTTTGAAGGAAAAAGTAATTACAAACGCTGAAGTTGTTTCCCTTGCTAAAACCGAAAACGGATATCAAATTTCCTACAGACATTCAGGTGAAATAAAATCAATAGAAACTCCAAAACTGCTTTCTACTATTCCAGCTTATGCTGCAGCGGAATTGTTTAAGAATTTTGATTCAGAATTAATCCGCCATTTAAATGAAATTTATCATCCGCCTGTATTTGTATTATATCTTGTTTACAATAAAAAAGATGTTAAACAAGCATTGGATGGATTTGGGTTTTTAATTCCGCAGAAAGAAAGGAAATCTTTTCTCGGAGCTTTGTGGAGTTCGGTAATATTCTCTGACAGAACTCCGGATGATAAAGCAGCATTTACTTTATTCATCGGCGGTTCACGTGATCCTGAAATAGTAAACTATGATAGAGAGCTTCTTCTTAAAAAAGTAAAAAAAGAATTTTCAGAATTGATGGGAATAACTGCAGAACCGATAATTGAATCAGAAAGATTCTGGAAGAAAGCAATACCGCAGTACAACGTTGGTTACATTGAGCATGAAAAATATTTTGAAGAATTTGAAAAAAAATTTCCCGGATTATTCTTAGGCGGAAATTACCGCGGCGGTATTTCTGTGGGTGATTGCCTTAAAAGTTCGGGTGAGATTTTAACAAAAATCAATAATTAATAGATTACAAGATTTCAGATTGCAAAATTGAATAACCATCTAACACTGTTCCTCTAATCTTGCATCCTCGTAATCTTGCAATTTTGAAATAAAGTATTAACAGGAGTTAAACATGAACTTTCCCTATAAAAGATTAAGAAGATTACGTTACAATCCGCTTGTGCGTAATATGGTGCGTGAAACAGAATTATCAAAAAATGATTTAATATATCCGCTGTTTGCCTGCCCGGGTGAGAAAGTAAAAAAAGAAATCAAATCCATGCCGGGTGTTTACCAGATGAGTATAGATGTACTAGTTGATGAATGCAGGGAAACAGCATCACTCGGTATTCCCGCAGTAATATTATTTGGAATTCCCGAACATAAAGATGAGAAAGGTTCTGAAGCTTATGATCCGCAGGGAATTATACAAAGAGCAGTGCGTGCAATTAAGGCTGAAGTAAAAAATCTGCTTGTAATAACCGATGTGTGCTTATGCGAGTATACATCACACGGACATTGCGGAGTACTTAAAGGTGAAGAAATTCTTAATGATGAAACGGTAGAACTTCTTGTTAAAGAAGCCTTGTCTCATGCAGAAGCAGGTGCTGATATTATTGCTCCTTCAGATATGATGGATGGAAGAATTGGCGCGATAAGAAAAGCTCTTGATGAAAATGGCTTTGAAAAAATTCCGGTTATGAGTTATGCAGCAAAATACTCTTCCGGATATTATGGACCTTTCCGTGATGCGGCTGAATCAACTCCCGCATTTGGAGACCGTAAATCTCACCAGATGGATATTGCAAACAGCAATGAAGCTTTGCGAGAAGTTGAAACAGATATTGAAGAAGGTGCTGATATTGTTATGGTTAAACCTGCCGGTCCTTATCTTGATATTATCTACCGGGTTAAAGAGAAATTTGGAATGCCAACCTGCGCTTACCAGGTTAGTGGTGAATATGCAATGATTAAAGCTGCCGGTATAAATGGCTGGATTGATGAAGAACGTGTAATGATTGAAGCAGCAATTGCAATTAAACGTGCCGGTGCGGACATGTTTCTTACTTATTTTGCAAAAGATATTGCAAGATGGATAGATAAAAATAATTGATTGAAGAATAACAACTTAAAATAATTCTTAATAAATATTAATAAGAAATGGATTTTGATTCAGTAAGAAAATACTGCCTGACTAAAAAAGGTGTTACTGAAAGTTTTCCTTTTGATGAAGTTTCTCCCGTTTATAAAGTGATGAGTAAAATTTTTATGATCGGAAGTTTGGATTATCCGCCATCAATTAATTTAAAATGTAATCCGGAGCTTGCAGTTGAATTACGGGAACGTTATACCGGTATAACTCCCGGCTACCACATGAACAAAACTCACTGGAATACAATTGATCTTGACAGCGGAATTCCGCCAAAAAAAATTTTCGAGTGGATTGATCATTCATATGAACTTGTTGCGGCAGGATTAAAAAAACAAGAGAAACAAGAACTGGAAAAACTCTGAAAATTATATTCAGGTAGATTTACTTTTCTGCTTCCATCAAATCCTGCACATTCCGTTTTGATAAATCAATCTGGTTGTAATCTGAAGTTCCGGGAAATTCAACAGTAAAATTTTTTGCTTCAGCAAATTCAATTAATATTTTTTCAGATTTCAGATCAAGCACATGCCCGCCGGATGATTTATCATCAGAAATAAAATGGAAATGATAACCCGGAACATTAACGCCGTCCATAAATTCAGGAAAGCGAAATCCAACAATTGTTCCTTTAATATTTTCAAACTCAAACTCTGATTGATTTTTTGTAACATCAACCAAACGCTTGTACGGCTTTTGCTGTGCAGGTACACTTCTCGTTTTTATGTAACTGAAACTGCCTGTAATATGAAATGTATAAATTAAATTTTTACTGTTTATCTGTTCATCAAGCAGCGCCGTAAGTTCTGCAAGGTTTTTATCTTCAGCAGCTACTTCATTTCCTGCAGATTCAAATGATGTAATCACAGCAAAGGGAACGGGTGTTTCACCGCCGGGGATATTAACTTTTCCTTCACTCGTAACCTGGTAGAATTTTCCATCAAGAATAACAAGTTCACCATCGAGTGTGTTCAAGGTTCCCAAGCCAAAATTACCCTTTTCTTTCAGTTCACTAATCTTCAAATCACCATCATAATTTCCCTCCATCAGCGCGCTTATTACTGAATATTGAAAAATATCATTTTGTTTCTGGCTGAATAAGTTTCCCGCAAATAACAAGAAGACGATTATGAATGATGATTTTGTTTTCACTTTTAATTTCCGGAATTATTTTTTCAAATCTAATTACACCATTTTTTGACTGTCTTAAATTTTAGGAAACATTTTGCGCGAATCACCAACAATAATTAAATGGCTGGTTTCCATATCTCATCTAAATATAAAATATCTTCGTTGTAAATTATCAAAACTTGTTTGATAATCTTGAATTAATATTTACCTTTTAGGAAGTATCAAATAATACTATCTATATATTAGTATTAAAAAACTCCTACTGCTTAATTAACCCAAGCTCTGTTTTATCATACGGGCAGGCTTCATATTGAAACGGCAATTCTCTTTTACAAGCCGGGCAATGTTTCACCAGCTCAGGCAGATCAGTTGATTTACTTCCAAGCCAGTTTTTACGGAACGTTTCAATATCTGGTGTTAATGCAAGTGACTGATGTTCAAACGGAACAACTTCAATTAATTTATCTTCTTCAAAAGTTATTTCTGATGTTTTTATTTCTCCAAGTTTTTCAAATTCTATTATTGCATTTTCTCCCGGAGAAAAATTACTTAGTGCATTATAAAAATCATCTATACTGTTTATTGCAAATGAACCTATCCTGATTATTCTATCATTTAAATCAATGCCTGCTTTATAAACTGGTGAACCGATAAGTGCAGGTGAATCAATATAAAGTTTGCCGTTCCTTTCCTCCAAAGAAATTTTTCCAATTGATGCTTCACCTTCAAATGATTTTTTAATTGTTAATCCGGCAAAGGAAAGAAGTTTATTAAAATCCGGAATTTCTTTCCCGAATATGTAATTCTCAAAAAATGAATTTGCAAATCCGGCACTGCCGGTTAAATCAGTGAGAGAATTTTTTAAATCATTATTTGTATAAGGAATTTCTGTTTTGCCGAATTTCTTCCAAAGCAGTTTCAGATAATCATCAAGTGAAAGACTGAATTCTTTTCTTAAAGTTAAATCAAGCGCAAGACCCAGCGCTGCGCCCCATGTGTAATAAGATAGAAATGTATTTTGTTTGTTCTGAGGATCAATTGAAACAGCGGCATCAACAAAAGGCGCCTGCCGGCTCATCTCAACAGGAGAGAAAAATTTAGTTGCGGGAGAATTTATGACATCGTTTACATATCTGGTTATCAGTTCTGAAAATGAATCAATGCTGTGAATTCCTGCGCGGGTTGTGATTATTGTTTTATAGTATTCCGTAAATCCTTCAGCAAACCAAAGTTCATCGGATACATTCACATCATTAAAATTAAAAGGCTCAAGAGTTCCCGGGCGCATTCGTTCAACATTCCAGCAATGAAAAAACTCATGCGCAACTGTGTTGATTAGTGCATCAGAAGAAGAAGAAATTTTTCTTGTTGATGTGCAGAATGTAGAGTTCCGGTGTTCCATTCCATCACCGGAAGCAAAGGGAACGTAATCACATAAAAAAGTATATGAGCCGAAATCAAATTCCGGGAAGCCGCCCATTATTTCTTTTGTTTCAAGAACACAAGCTTCAACAAGTTTTTGATATGCATTAACCACGGCTTCATCTTCTGTTTGATGTATTGCCAATCTTATTGTATAATTTTTCCCGTTTGATTCAACATCCCATTCTCTGAAAATTAAATCTGCAATCTCAACCGGACTATCAAAAAAGTAATAATAATCAGGAGCTGTAAACGAATTTGAACCACTGCCCGGTTTTAATTGAGTTGCAATCTTCCAATCTTTTTCATCGGGAAGATCAAAATTAATTTCGATTGGAATTTCCGGAAGCTGTTCAGAGTAAACAAAAGCAGAAGGCACATTTAAATGAATATGTTCGGTATTAATTTGTGAGTAAGTTCCATCCCCGCGGTTCCCGAATAAAGTATATGAAAAAATTACTGTTCCTGAATGTCCGGTTATTACCCATTGGTGAAGATCTTTACTTACAAGATTCAGATTTTTACCATCTTCATTAATTGCTTTAACATTGTATAAGTTTTTTGCAAACTCATGCAAAGCATACCTGCCGGGAGATGTTCTGCTCATCCTAAGCTTCAAGGTGTCTGTTTTTAAATCAGAAAATTTAACCTTTATTTCTGCTTCATGATGAACAAGGTTTGGGAAGGATACTTCATAAACTATTCTTTGCGGAAAAACAGAAATAGTAAAAAGGAGAAATAGGAATTGAAAATACTTCATTGTACCTGCTTAATTTTTTTTGAAACGAATCTATTAATATTGAAAAGCAGATACAAGTGAACTGAAATTTTTTAAAGAAAAGAATTACATATTTTGTTACAAAATTCCGATAAGAAGCGCAGCAACAGAAATTAACAATGCAGTAAAAACTATGTATAAAACTGTCTTTAATGATTTCTGCAGTTTGATTAAAGCTGTCTGCAAAAGATTTATCTGCTGCTCAAGCTGTTCATTTATACTTGCCTGAAGCTGCAGAGCCTTTTGCAGTTCTTTCTGATCTGCGGCAGTGTTTTTTACAATATTGTACTGCCTGATAATATTGTTTACTGTAGTTGCAATCGAGCCGCTCTTGCTTAACAATTTTATTATTGGAAGAAGATTGAACGCCATATCTTTTTTATCAAAATATAATATCAGCCGGATGAATCTGCAGTGATGCGGATGTTTTTACAAAGGCATTTTTATTTTTTGTAAAGAATTAATAAGCAAAGCAAATGGTTTAATTGATGAATCATCCGGTTTAATTGCAGCATATTTTTCTTTTCTGCCGCGGATAAACGGAGTAACAATTTCATATTTGCCTGATTCAAAATTCCTGAAGAATTCTTCATTTAAAATTAATACACGAATTAAATTTTCTTTATCAATGCAATGTAGAATTAATGTGCGCTTTTCCGGAAAATTATTTTTTGCGTTTTCAATTTTATCCGGACGTATCCACAGTGAATCTTTTGAAGTAACATTATCCGAAAGCGGTCCGGTTATTTCGAGATAAATATTTGTACCTTCAATCCATAAATCCGCCGAACCTTTTTCAAATCCGTTTGAGCCGGCATCCCCTGTTATAAATTCATCAGAGCCAGAACCAAGTCCGGAGAATTGTATTTTAACTCCCGCCAGTTCTTCAATCAGTGATTTGATTTTTTGTTCTCTTTCCCCCGACTGCTTCCAAAAATTTTTGTAAGCTTCTTTCCAGAAAACGGTGTTCATGTTACTCCTTTCGTGTAAATTATTTTTTCTTCTTCCGGGCTTAATCCGTAAAAGAACCTTATAAGCGATTCAATTTCATTTTGTATTTGTTGTACCGGATGCCCGCCGTTTTTTCTGCTTTTCCTTTCCTGCTTAACAGCAATTAATTTTTGTACAAGATTGTTTATCAGTTTATAATTTTTTTTCACCTGTTCATCATTAAAATCTACAAGCGGAACAGGAATTCTTTTTGTAACATAATTATCAAAGTGCATTGTTCTTACTGCTCTGCCAAAAATAAAATTGTAAACATACCATGCAATAAGTTTTGAATTAAGCAATGCACAGATAAATTCAGAACTATACCTGCTTTTATTTTGAAGCTGGTTTATCGTATCAAGTATTAAATAATTTTTTCTTTCAAAGGAATCAGCCAGCGCGGCAATAATTTTTATTTGCGGTTCAGGTTTTTGCACATGCGCTACAATATTCTGCACTAGAATAGAACCTTCTTTTACAATTGAATGAGAATCATTTAATTCATCAAGCGGAAAATAACCTTTGAACGATTCATCAATTACAAAATTTTTTATTTGCTTTCCGCCAATTACCTTAAAATCAGATTTTTCATTCAGAATACTTTTCTGCAAAGGTGCGCCGCGGTGATTGATTGTAACATCATTAAGAAACAAGCCCGCATTTCTTAACTTAAGCCCAACATTCAAGCCGGCATCAGAAATTCCGTTTAACAGCAGACCAAATTCGTTATAAAAATTCTTTTCAATTTTGCCTGCCGAAAGAATATTTTTTTCTTTTCTGATGCCTGATAAGTAGAAGTTAAAGCTTTTATCTTTTATATAAAAGTAAATTACCTGTTCAAGCTTTACTTCTTTCCAGACTTTACCGCAATCAATTAATTCAGTAATTCCTTCAAGAAATCTTTCGCGCAGTTTTTTCCAGTTGGAAGAAAACACAAACGGCTTGGGAATGATGAATCCGTTTACTCCCCCGGGTTTGAGTTTCTCATCTGCAACAAGCATGAATAATGCAGCAGTATCAGTTGTTCCGATGCTGTATTTTTTTTTGAGAGCTTTTCTTTCACGTTCATTAAGAAGTGCATTGTAAGGAGGATTGCCGATTATTACATCAAACCTGCCGGAGAAGTGATCAAACAAAGATGTCTCATCAAACAAAAAATTGATGCAATCAAAATTCCGGGAAATATCGGGCAGATATTGCTCAGGTTTTCCATTAATTATTTTTCTAAGTAAAGAATATTTTGTAACCTCAACTGCTGCGGAATCAAGATCAGTACCATATATATTGTTTAAAATGATTTCCTGAGCTTCAAGAAAATCTGTCTTTTTATTTAAAAAGATTTTTTTTTGAAGATGATCAAAAGCACGGAGAAGAAAAATCCCGGATCCGCAGGCAGGATCATAAATTTTAATTCCGGTTAAATCTTTTTTTGCTGATAATGATTTTTCAATTATATAATCAACAATGTAAACAGGTGTGTAAAAAACTCCGCGTGTTTTTCTTTTATGATTTTTTGATTGATTTGAAGAAACAGGTGTGAACTTCAGATATTCATAAATAACTCCAAATTGCTCGGGTGCAAATGATTTTTCTTCCAGTTCTGAAAACAATTCATTAAAAATTTTAATCAGAAGTTCTGCATCTGTTTTAAAAGAAACATCCCGCAATTGGCTAAGCAGATTAACGTGAAATATTCCATTCAACTCATGAAGTTTAACTAACAATTGATTTTGTAATTCATCATCCGGAATTATTTTTAATTGGGGAAAAATCTTACCGGCATCATGAAGTAAAATAAATCCAAAGCAAAGATCTTCTGCAATCAATTCTGCTTTTTGTTTCTCAATTGAATTAAGAAGGAAAACATTCGCTGCAAGATCAGATTTCCATCCGGCGAGTTTTTTAAAAAACTCCGGCTTCAAATCAAAATCAGCATCGGGAAAGTTGTTCATATCAGAAAGAAGTTAATCAAATTGATGTTCAATAAAATATGTAAAACATCTTTTATTATCCTAAAAGTTTCCAATTATTCTTTAATAAACATAAAAGAAAAGATGATTCAGATAACAATTGCACACAAAAAATAATTATATAATTGATTGCAACAGAATGGAGCGGAAAATGCGTTCGATATGGTCAGGCTCATTAAGTTTTGGATTAGTTAACATTCCCGTAAAGTTGTACAGCGGCTCTCAAAGCCATTCACTTGATCTTGATATGCTGCGGAAAAGTGATCTTTGCCCGGTTAAATACAAACGAGTTTGTGAAGATGATGAAGAAGAAATTCCTTACGAGGAAATTGTAAAAGGATTTGAATATTCCGATGGTGAATACATCGTTTTAACAGATGAAGATTTTGAAAATGCAAATGTTGAGCAGACAAAGGCGATTGATATTCTCGATTTTATAAAAGAAGATGAAATTGATTCACGGTTTTTTGATAAACCATATTATCTTGAACCGGACAGAGGCGGAGATAAATCTTACGCATTATTAAGAGAAGCCCTAAAACGTTCAGGCAAGGTTGGTGTTGCTTCGTTTGTTTTGCGCAACCGCGGGCATATTGGAATTGTAAAGCCGGAAGGCGATGCAATTGTGTTAAATCAAATCCGTTATGCTGATGAAATCCGCAGTGCTGATGAACTTAAACTGCCCGATGTAAAAAAAGTACGTGAGAAAGAAATTGAGCTTGCGTTAACACTGATTAATCAGTTGTCAGGTAAATTCAATCCTGAAAAATATAAAGACACATACGTTGACGATTTGAAAAAAATAATTGAAGATAAAGCCAAAGGGAAAAAGCCGAGAGCAAAAGGTAAAGCACCAAAACCTGCAAAAGTAATTGATATGATGACACTTCTGAAAAAAAGTTTAAAAGAGCAGGATACCGGGAAGAAAAAAACAAAAACGAAACGTAAGTCAAAAAGAAAATCTGCTGCTTAGTACGGAAAAGTTTTATGGCATTAGAGAAGTACAGACAAAAAAGAAATTTCAAGAAAACAAATGAACCAACTGCAAAAAAGAAATCAAGTAAAAATGATTTACGCTTTGTTGTTCAAAAACATAATGCAACCCGGCTTCATTACGATTTCAGGCTTGAGCTTGACGGTGTTTTGAAAAGCTGGGCAGTTCCAAAAGGTCCTTCTCTTAATCCTGCTGATAAAAGACTTGCTATGATGGTTGAGGATCATCCGTATGATTACAGATCATTTGAGGGTATAATTCCGGAAGGGAATTACGGCGCAGGAGAAGTAATTGTTTGGGATGAAGGAACGTATCATTCACTTCAATCCGATAATAAAAAAGAGAGTGTAAAATATCTGCATGAAGGATTGAATAAAGGAGATTTGAAATTTGTACTTCACGGAAAAAAATTAAATGGCGCATATGCTTTAGTAAAAATGAAAGGAAGAGGTGAAAATTCCTGGCTTCTTATAAAAAAGAAAGATGAGTTTGCAGCTGATGAAGATATTACAAAAGATGAAGGGTCAGTTCTTTCAGGTAAAACATTAAATGATATTAAATCATCTTCTCCAAATATAAAAAAGTGGATATCAAACCGAAGCAGCAATGGAAATGAAAAATCCGGCACGAATACAAAATTCAAATTAGAGAAAGAGTTTATTTCAAAATGGAAATTATCTGAAAAGAAAATGCCTGCCTCAGTAAAGCCGATGCTTGCTACGCTTGTAAAAGAATCATTTGATGATAAGGAGTGGCTGTTTGAAATTAAATGGGATGGCTACCGTGCAATTGCTGAAATTAAGGATGCAAAAGTAAAGCTGCACTCGAGAAATAATCTTTCATTTAATACAAAGTTTGCTGCAATTGCTGCTGAACTAAAGAGCATTTCCGGTAATACAATTCTTGACGGTGAAATTGTAGTTGTTGATGAAAACGGGAAAGCAAGTTTTCAACTGCTGCAGAATTATCAGAGAACCGGAAACGGGAATATTATTTTTTATGTATTTGATATTCTTTATCTGGATAAATATGATTTAACAGAACTTCCTTTAATTGAAAGGAAAAATATTTTAAAAGAGTTTCTGCCTGATTTAGAAAAGATAAAATTCAGTGATCATATTTCAGAAAAAGGAAAAGAATTTTTTAAGCTTGCACAGGAGAATTCAATTGAAGGAATAATCGCAAAAAAAACATCAAGTGTTTACCAGGTAAATAAAAGAAGCCGTGATTGGCTGAAGATTAAAACTTCATTAAGGCAGGAAGCGATAATCTGCGGATTTACCAAACCGCGCGGCAGCAGAAACGCTTTCGGTGCGCTTGTACTTGGAATTTATGATAATGATGAATTGATATATATCGGGCATACAGGCAGCGGCTTTGATGAAAAATCTCTCAAGTTCGTAAAAAAGAAACTTGATCCGCTGATTACCAAAAATTCTCCCTTCAAAAAAATACCAAAAACAAATATGCCTGTAACATGGGTTAAACCAGAACTTGTGTGTGAAGTTAATTTTTCTGAATGGACAGATGATAACAGCATGAGGCATCCAATATTTATGGGAATAAGAGAAGATAAAAATGCCAGGGAGGTAACAAAAGAAATGGCAGCAGAAACATCTCCCGCAAAAGACAACAAAACCAAAAACACAAAGAAAAAAAGCACATCTAAAAAATCAGGCGGAAAAAATTCTAAGCTTAAACTTACAAATCTTGATAAAATTTATTTCCCCGATGAAGGTTACACGAAAGGAGATATAATTGAATATTACGATAAAATATCGAAGTATATTCTTCCCTATTTAAAAAACAGGCCAGAATCTCTAAACAGGCATCCAAACGGAATTAATGGAGAAAGTTTTTACCAGAAGGATATGAGAGATACAGTTCCGGATTGGGCTGATACAAAATTGATTTATTCTGAATCGAACGATAAAGACATTAATTATTTTATTTGTAATGATAAACAATCACTGCTTTATCTTGTAAATCTTGGCTGCATAGAAATTAACCCATGGTTTTCACGTGTACAATCACTTGAAAATCCGGATTATGCAGTAATAGATCTTGATCCCGAAGAAATCAGTTTTGAAAAAGTTATTGAAACCGCATTATGCGTAAAAGAAGTACTTGACGAAGCCGGTGCAAAAAGTTATTGTAAAACATCGGGCGCAACAGGCCTGCACATTTATATTCCGCTTAAAGCAAAATATGATTATGATGTTGCAAAAGATTTTGCTCATCTTATAGGAAAAATAGTTCACAGCCGTATACCGGTGATTACGAGTTTAGAAAGAAGTCCTTCCAAGCGTAAGAAGAAAGTTTACCTGGATTATCTTCAAAACAGAAAAGGCCAAACGCTGGCAGCACCATATAGTGTGCGTCCCAAACCAGGTGCAACAGTAGCCACTCCGCTTGAGTGGAGTGAAGTTAAATCCGGATTGAACCCAAAAGATTTTACAATAAAAACTATTCATAAAAGAATAGAGAAGAAGGGAGATATTTTCAAACCTGTGCTTTGGGCAGGGATCAGTATTCAAAAGATTCTAAAAAAATTAGAGAAAATGTAGAATAATTTTTTTATAAATTTTTTTGAATTGATAAAATGATTGATAAAATAAAATTGAACTTGTTATTTAATTCTTACAAACAACAGTTTTGCTTATATCACTTTTTACCCTATAAATACGCTTCAAGGATAAATGTTGGCAAGAAAGAAAAAATAATTTTTTATGAAAGAAAAGTGTAAAATTCATATAACAAGTACTTAATAATTTACATCAAGCAACCCCCCGTATTTAATAATTTTGTTGACTTTTATTTAGTTTTTTATGACGTTATTCATTGTCATAAAAATTTACTTTCCCTTTAGATAGCGCAAGATATTATTAAAATATTACGGGCTTTAAAAAATTCACTATATTTTAAATAACTCATTCAATATAGGAGAGAACAGATGAAAAGAATGGTTACAGCAATCCTTCTCTTATTGTTTGTACCCAGTATAATGCTGGCAGCTACAACCGGTAAGATAAAGGGTAAAGTTACTGATCTCCAAAGTGGTGACCCGCTCATCGGAGCCAACATTCTGGTTGTTGGAACCTCCCTCGGAGCGGCAACGGACGTAAACGGAGATTTTACAATTTCCAACCTTGAAGCAGGTACCTATGAATTACGTGCTTCTTATGTTGGTTATCAGTCAATTACGATTTCGAATGTCCGTGTTAATGCAGACCTTACCACGGAATTGAATTTTCAACTGCCTGCAGAAGGTATTACTACTGAAGAAGTTGAGGTAATAGCCCTCAGACCTTTGGTAAATAAAAGTAATACCAATGCACAAAGAATTACTACAAGTGAAGATATTGAAGCATTGCCCGTAAGAGGAATCGATAATATCCTTTCACTTACACCCGGTGTAACTCTGCAAGATAAAACAGTGTTTATCCGCGGTGGACGCCAGGATGAAGTTGGATATTATCTTGAAGGCACAAACATAACTGATCCGCTTGTTGGTGGACGCGCTATCACACTTGTTCAGGATGCAGTTGAAGAAATTCAAGTGCAGGCCGGCGGTTACAATGCTGAATTTGGCGGTGCTAACGCAGGTATTATCAGGCAGCAAATTAAATCCGGTACTACAGAATACAAAGCAAGCATTGAATATATTACTGATAATATCGGTTTCCAGGGAAAAGATGATAGATTCAGCGGAGAAAAAAGACTCGGAACTCATTGGTATGGATATAACGAATTTACTGCTACATTAAGCGGTCCAATCCTTGATAAAAGATTCCGCTTCTTCGGATTATTTAATTACAATTATATCAATGATAAAAATCCCCAGCCATATCCGGGAATAAACCTTGGAAGAATCGGGGATCCTAACACCGGTGATACAATTGATTTCCAATATCCAGCCGGTCCTATCTTCAAAAACTCTGATGAAAATTATACCGGAACCGGTACTTTTACAATGGATTTCAATCCCATCATACTTAGATTGGTTGGAACCTATACAAGTGGAAAAACTTACAATCCATTCAGTGCCCACAGAAATCCGGGAAATCTTGCCAACATTCTCAACTTAGACAGAATTGAAAATGTTGATACTTATGATGGAGCTTTCAACTTTAAAGCTACACATATCCTCAGCCCAACAACTTATTATGAATTAAATGCTGGCTATGCAGTTAGCGGATTAGACAGATACGATCCTTATTTAAAAGATGATTTTCTGCATTACGGAGACAGCGTTGCAAACGCAAATGCCGGAGTTGTTTGGGGCAGACGTCCAAATACTCCTGATTCAAGGTTTGCAAGACCAACAAGATTTACAATCTTTGATTTTGCATTCAACGCTCCTGGTGAAGTTGTTGCCGGATATCAGAAATACAAAAGAGAAACACTTAATTTAAGTGCTGCATTGTCAACTCAGTTGGGCAAAGCTCATTCAGTTAAAGTTGGCGGAGAAGTTCAGATGTTCACCATTAGAAACTACAGCTTTGGCAACGAAGGTGTTTTTGCTCTTGCCGGATTGATAGATCAGAACAGCCGTTTACCACAGAATGAACAGCTTACTACAGAACAAATCATATATGCAAGAGGTGTCAATAACTACGGATATGATGCTCTTGGAAATGAATACACCGGTAGTGATGAACTATTGAAAGCTAAAAAACCAATGTTCATGGCTTTCTATGCACAAGATAAAATTGAATACAATGATCTTATTATAAACGTTGGGTTCCGTTATGATTATATAGATATAGATAACAAAGAATTTGTTGATCCTACCCGCCCGGATCTTGCTTTGGATAAAGATGATCCGGCAGTAGTAAAAGTTGATGGTTATAAAGATGTACCAACTTTCAGTGCAATCAGCCCGCGTCTTGGTTTCTCTTTCCCTGTTACAGATCAAACCGTTTTCCATGCACAATATGGAAAATTTGTTCAGCAGACAAGATTGAGAGACGTTTACCAGGGTTATTACGCAACATCATATAACATTGGCGGCGGTTTTGAAATTACCGCTCCTGTTGGTTTTAACATCAGACCAACCAGAACTACACAATATGAAATAGGATTCACTCAGCAGATCGGCGATTTCGCTTCGTTTGATATAACTGCATTTTATAAAGATATTCAGGATCAGGTTGTATTCGATAAACAACAGGTTGCTGATGATTCACGTTTTGCTGATTACAATATTTTAACTAATGGTGATTTTGCAACTACCAAAGGTGTGGAAATTGCATTTAATATGAGAAGAACCGAAAGACTTCAGGTTAACGGTTCAGTTTCTTTCCAGGATGCACAGGGAACAGGTTCATTCCCCAACTCAGCACGTGGTATTGTTGGCGCACCTGCTGAAAACAGAATCTTTAAACCTCAATATATATCACCTCTTGAATACAATAATGCATTCAAAGGAAACATTAATTTCGATTATCGCTGGGGCCAAAATGACGGGCCTTCTGCCCTTCATAACTTTGGAATTTCTGCTTTGTTAAAATTCAACAGCGGACATCCTTACACCACTGGAATCGGCGGTTCTGACCTTGAAGGAGATGCAAGAGACAGACAGCCTGTTGAAGCTCTTAATGCTTCCACAACTCCTTGGACATACCAGGTTGATTTAAGAATTGATAAAACCTTCAACCTGTTTGATGTATTAAATGCAAATATCTATTTGTATGTAATTAACTTGTTTGATACCAAAAACATAGAAAACGTATTCTTAAGAACCGGTTCTACCACCGATGATGGTTACCTGAGCGATCCTTCTTTAGGCGGACAGCTTGTTGAAACAAATGGCCCTGATTACGCCAGATTGTATCAAGCTATCAACATAAATTATTATGAAAGATATCAGAGAGCTGTTACAGGTGCACCGTATACTACAACACCGTTCTTCTATGGTACACCAAGACAAATCAGGCTTGGTGTTAGATTCGAATACTAATATTGAAATATTAACGGGTATTAATTAGCAAAGGAGTTTTAAAAAATATGTATTCAAAAATTTCTAAACTCTTATTTACCTTCTTACTGAGCCTGGCATTTATTGCCGGCTCAGCTAATGCTGAAGGTGATAGGAAAGAATCAGGTAATTTGGATAAAGTGCAGGGTTCCCCCAGCCGTACTTATCTGAATATCAATAACATATCAACCATCATTAATAATGATGGAATTTCAGATATTCACCCTTCAGGAAATTCCGGCTTAATTTTCCCTAAAGGAAGCGGAAAGGGCGCTGTATTTACATCCGGATTGCTTTGGGGCGCATTAGTTCCCGGTGATCCGCAGCCAAGAGTTGGCGGTACTGCTTACAGAACCGGTTTACAACCCGGTGGTATTACCAACAGCGGCGTTCCGGTTTCACAATTAGTTCCGGAATCAAATTCTGCCGACCATGTAAGAATTTACAGAGTTAGAAGAGATGTTTATCCCGGTGGACCAGCGGCTAATTTTGATTCTGAAATTGCAGATGAAGGCGGAACTGAAGCATCAATCAGAGCACAGTATGAACTGGACTGGACACAGTGGCCAGCTCAATATGGTGCTCCATTTGATGACAGAAATGGTAACGGCACCTATGAACCAGATGCAGATATTCCTGGCGTTCCCGGTGCAGACCAAACAATCTGGTTTATTGCAAACGATGTTAACCCAAGCAAAACAACATTCCTTTATGGTGCTCAGCCGCTTGGAATAGAAGTTCAGGCTACATTCTGGGCTTATTCTCAAACCGGCGCGCTTGGAAACATGTACTTTAGAAAATATAAATTAATTAATAAGAGTAATACTCCATTTAATGAAATGTATGTATCTATGTGGTCAGATGTGGATCTTGGAAACTCAGTTGATGACTTTGCAGGATGCGATACCACATTGAGCCTTGGATATGTTTATAATGCAAACGCTAATGATGCTGTTTACAATCCTCTTCCCCCTCCCGCTATAGGATTCGACTTCTTCCAGGGTCCAATACTTGATGGCGTTGCTGGACAGGATTTAAATAAAAACGGTATTGATGATGCAGAAGATTTCGGTATCTTTGATGGCAAAAGAGTAGGCCCGGGTAAAATCAATTTACCGATGACTTCATTCTACTATTTTGCCCGTGGTGATGCCTCCGTAGTTGATCCTACACAAGGAGATATTGCTGGTTCTTCACAATTCTATAATTTCTTCCAGGGAAGAATTGGTTTAACTGGTGCCCCATTCGTTGATCCAAATACTAATCAGCCAACAACCTTTGCTCTTGCGGGTGATCCTCAGACAAGAACAGGCTGGGTTGATGGGCAAGTAATTCCCGCTGATGACAGACGTATCGGCTCCGCTTCCGGACCATTTACAATGGCACCCGGAGATACACAGGAAGTGGTTGTTGCAGAAATAGCAGCAGGCGCAATTCCGGGTACAGATCGTTTATCAGCAATTGGTTTATTGAAGTTCTACGATCAGCAGGCTCAGTTAGCTTATGATAACTTCTTTGATTTACCGGTAGCCCCACCGGCACCAATTGTAAATCTTGTTGAACTTGATCAGGAAATTATTCTTGATTGGGGAAGTAATCTTACAAGAGTAAGAGAAACCGAAAGCAGTAATGCAAAAGGTTTCGCGTTCGAAGGATATAATGTTTATCAGCTTCCTTCTGTATCTGCAGATGTTTCCGAAGGAAGAAGAATTGCAACATACGATATTGTAAATGGTGTTGGTAAAATTGAAGATCAATTCTTTGATCCTGCTACCGGCGTTGTTGCAGTTGGTGTAAGACAATTCGGTAATGATACTGGAATAAAAAGATTCATCAGGCTTACAAGAGATGAATTATCCGGCGGAACACCTCTTGTAAATGGCAAGCGATACTATTACGCCGTTACCGCTTACAACTATAATCCTGATCCTGCAGCAGTTCCTAATAATCTTGAAACACCTCTTGCAGTAATTACAGCAGTTCCTCACAGCAAAAATCCCGGAGTGGATTTTACTGATCCCGGAACAGCAGAGAATGTTCAGCACCAGGGAACTTCTGATGCTGAAGTTGAAGTGGTTGTAGTTGATCCTACAAAATTAACAGGCCATACTTATGAAGTATTCTTCAACCAGCAGCATTATTATCTTGATGCAAGCGGTGAATGGAAAACCACAAACTTCCCTGATTCAATAGGAAAGGTTGGTGATGTTTCTCCATCAACACTGGAACCTGCAGCAGTTTACGGTACAAACCCGGGAACTATCGATATTAACCTTGTGCTAAATCTTGATTCACCGACTGGTGCATGGGTTGATGGTGTTACATTAACATTGCCAGCAGGACTTACACTTGTTGAGACTCCTGTTGTTCATGCAGGCGGCGGTGATGTAACTCCTGAAATAAACGGTAACGTAATTACTTATGGTTTAGTTAACGGCGAACAAACATTAGAAGGTGTCTTCCATGGTGGTGAAGTGATTACACTCGTTGTTCAATCTTTCACTCCACCTCTTGGAATTGATTATGTAATTCATGATGATGGTTATGAAGCAAACGGAAATCCGATAGATGCAGTTGGTACTGCAAACATTACTGAAATCGGAAATTACTTTGTAACCCAGGATCACTGGAATGTTAGAGATGTTACAACCGGTCAGGTAGTTCTGGAAGACCAAACAATATACGACGGTGTTGATATTTATGCCGGCGTATTAGGGCCTGGCGGTTCTTCAAAATTACAGGACCCGAATGTTGGTGCCGAAGAAAACGTAATTGTTGATGGTCTTCAATTTAGAGTTAATGGAAGTTTTGCAGCACCAATTGAATACAACACAATTAGCATGAATGAAGGCTCCACTTCAACTGTTGGAACCGGAAGTTCACCAAGTGCTACAAGAACCACATTAGCAAATTATACCTTGTATGGAACACCTTCAAGTAAAGCAATTGATGGTTTTGGAATCGGAACAAACGATCTGAATCAATTACAACAGGATTACGAGATAAGGTATACCGGAATTCTTGATACTGTTGTTGAAAATGGCAGAACCATTATAAAGGTTGTTGAAGGCGGACAGATGGCGACCGTATTTTCAGGTCCAACTGCAGATTACCTTGCTAATCATCCATTAAATCCAAACCCGGGAACAAACGCTCCATTCCTTGTTAGAATTCCTTTTGAAGTATGGAATAAAGATCTCAACAAACAGGTTAATTTAATCTTCAGAGATCGTGAACAATCTGCAGCAGCAGATCCATTCCGAGTATGGAACTCAGAACAAAGAGTTTACGCAATTATTGTTAATACAGATTACAGCGAAACAACTGTAATTCCGGGAACTCCTGATCCGTTGAACGCAAATGCCACATGGATTGTAGTATTCTATTCTACCAGAATGGTTCCGGGAGATATCTTAACAATCTCTTATGCAAACCCAATTCAACCGGGAGTAGATACTTACTCATTTACAGCTCCGGCTCCAACATTCTCAGCAGAAAATGCTAAACAGGATGTTGAAAAAATTAATGTATTCCCGAATCCGTATTATGGTGTAAACTCTCAGGAGTTAAATAAATACGAACGTTTTGTAACCTTCAGTCATTTACCTCAAAAAGCTACTATAAGAATCTTTAACCTGGCTGGCGTTATGGTGAAGACAATAGAGAAGAATAGCAATGATCAGTTTATGCGCTGGGATTTAGCTAATGAATCAGGTTTACCTGTAGCAAGCGGTTTATATATTGCTTATATAGATATGCCTGATCTTGGTACTACTAAGATACTTAAACTAGCTATTATCCAGGAACAGCAGATTCTGGATAGATTTTAATAAATGTTGAAGGAAATAAAACTCAAGGAGTAAAAATGAAACTATTAAATAATTTTTTAATAATGGTATTTATTCTCCTGGTGGGAATAAATGAAATTTATGCTGGTGCGGGAAACCGAACCGGCACTGGCGGCGCTTCTCAGCTGCTTATACCGGTTGGTGCCAGGGGTATAGCCATGGGTAGTGCAAATGCAGCAACTGCTACAGGCATTGAAGCATTATTCTGGAACCCTGCAGGTGTTGCCAAACTAAATAATTCAGCCGATGTTATGTTCTCTCATATGGATTATATTGCTGATATCGGTGTTGAATACGGAGCAGTTTCGGCTAACTTTGAAGGATTCGGCGTACTTTCTTTAAGTGTTAAATCTCTTTCTATTGGTGAAATTGCTATAACTACTGTAGATAATCCGGATGGAACCGGTAGAACCTTTTCACCGCAGAACCTGATTGCCGGAATAACCTATTCAAAACAACTAACCGAAAGAATTGCTGTGGGTGTTACTGCTAACTTTGTTACAGAAACACTTGCAGATGTAAGCTCTAACGGCGTGGCTTTTAATGTTGGTGTTGTTTACGATAATCTTGCATCTATCTCCGGCTTAAGCTTTGGTGTAGTAATGAAAAATATTGGTCCAAAGATGAAATTCGGCGGCTCAGGATTGTTAATCCAGGCAGATGCAGGTTCATTAAGCCGTCCGCCTCAATTTTATTCAATTGAATCAGCAGCATATGAACTTCCATCTACATTTGAACTTGGGTTTGGTTACCAGCCAAAACTTGATGAGATGAATTCACTGTTGATTTCAACATCATTCCAGAATAACAACTTTTCAAGTGATGAATATAAAGTTGGATTAGAATATGGTTACAACAATATGTTCTTTATAAGAGGTGGTTATTCTGCAGGTCCTCAGAATACTAATGATTTTATTTATGGATTCACAGCAGGTGCAGGAATTAATTATAATTTCGAAAGCCTTGCCTTAAGAGTTGATTATGCTTACAGAGATACTGATTTCTTCGATGGAAATCATATCTTCTCTATAGCATTCGGCTTCTAAGAATTAGATATAAAAACAAAAACCATGCGGCAGATTTACCGCATGGTTTTTTTATTTTAAATTGATGATCTATAAACTGCTTTCTTATTTACCCCGCTAAATATTATAAAATACAACCAACAGGTTCAATATCACTCATCGTTCTTAAACCGGGTTTAGAATTAACAACAGCGGGTATAGCGTTAATCGTTATTGCACATGTAGCAATATCACCGTTAACTCCATCATTAATTATCATATTAATTCCGGGTGTTCCATCAATTATTATTCTATCCCCTGGATTAGCTTCGCCAACAGAAGCCCTGAAAACAAGAGATATCTTTTCTTCGCCATTTATCCAGCCTTTACCAAGCTGCTGAACACCGAGCGCATTTCCCTTTTCAATTGTGATATCTGATGTGCTTACTTTTTCAGAAGCTACAATTGGTTCAATTAAATCTTCTGTTTTATCAAGACGCCATCCTAATTTATCTGCTATTAAATGAATTGATTCGGTTAATCCAACATGTCTTAATGTTCCTTCTTTTATCTTGTTCTGAAACTCATCAACTGTTAAACCGGCACCAATCTTTTTTTGGAATGGAATTCTGCGGTATTGTGCATCTTGTATTCTTTCAACAGTAATTTTATTTACATTCCTGCATACAGCAGTTAAAGCAGCTGGAAGAAAATCCATTAAGAAACCCGGGTTTACACCCGTAGATAATATCGATACATTATTTTGTTTTGCTGCTTCATCAAGTTCATTTGCAATAGCAGGATTTGTTCTCCACGGATAAACTAATTCTTCGCATGTGGAAACTACATTCACACCTTTATTAACAATTTCCAGAACCTGTGTTTTTATTTTTTCAATTGAGGATGTTGTTGTAAGTACTGCAATATCAGCATCAGTTTCACTTAATACTTCAGAAAGTTCATTCCTGATTTTGATTCCAATTTCTCCTGCGCCTGCCAGTTCACCAATATCTTTTCCGGTTAAGGCAGCATTTATATCAACCGCACCAACTATTTGAACTGATTTTTTCTCAAGCAGAAATTGAGTGATTTTTGTACCAATAGGACCTAATCCTACCTGAACAACCTTGATTTTTTTATTCATTAATTATTCCTGTTAATTTGAGTTAGAGTATTCTGAAATTATTTTAAGTACGCCATCGGTTACATCTTCTGTATCTTTTGTTGAAACTAGATGACCGTTAACTAAAAAAGAAAACACAAGTTCTTCACCATCAGCAGTTGTAACATACCCGGATAAACCCCGCACGTTTGAGATTGTACCGGTTTTTGCCCTGACATTTCCTTCTGCTTTTGTGCCTTTCATTCTGTTTCTTAAAGTTCCATCAACACCTGCAATTGGTAATAAATCAATCCATACATCTTTATACTCACTGTTATACATGCCTTCAAGAATTTTAACAAGTTGTTCGGGGCTAATATAATTATATCTTGAAAGTCCCGAACCATCCATATATGCATAAGTATCAGGATCAATTCCAAACCCTTTTAACACACGTTCAACCACTCTCTTGCCGTTTCTGAATGTTCCTATTCCGTTTTCGTTCCACCCTAATAACTTTACCATAGTTTCCGCGTACATATTTTGGCTGCGCTTCATTAATCCTTGAAGAATTTCTTTTAAGGGGGGAGATTGTCTTACTGCTAATAAATTTAAATCAGCTTGTTCCGAATACCAGCCGGGAATATCATCACAATCTAACGCATTTCCTTCCACAGTAATTCCACTTTCTCCAAACGTTTCTTTTAATACTGTAACATAAAATAATGTTGGGTTTGTAAGAGATGGTGTAAACTCAAATGGTTTAGCACCGCGTTTAATTGTTCCATTAAGGTAAATATTGTTTGTACCATATGGTCTGTTAAACCGGAAATATGCTCTGCCGGAATCTATTACTGTAAGATTATTTATAATATTAAAATATCTGCTGTTAACATTTGGAATAATGAGTATTGAGTCCCCCTTTCCCTTCGGTGGAAAAATTTTTATATCAACATAGTTTTCATTAAACTGAAGCGCACCAACCTCTGCAGAATACCAAACGTCAAGCCCATCAAATGACCAGCCATAACCAATATGGTCATCATCAAAAGCGTTATCATCCCCGATTATATTTCCGGTAATTTTAACAACACCGAGGCTTCTTAAATCTTCAGCCCAAATTCTAAAAACATCTTTAGGATCCTTTAAGAAACGATTATACAAAGTTGGATCTCCATTCCCTCTAACAATTATATCTCCAATTATTGATGAATCCGTGAGAGTACCGTTATGCAGCAATTCAGTTTTAAAACGGAAATCCGGACCAAGCGTTATAAGTGTTGATGCTGTAGTTGGAATTTTTTCATTAGAAGCTGGCATGAACATTTTTTTAGAATTTTGCTCATACCAAATTTTTCCGGTTTTAAGAGATTTTATCAAAACCCCCCAATGAGCATTTTCAAAAAGTGGTGAATTGAATGTTTTACTGATTTCAGCCTGAAGTTCGGGAAGTGTATCAATTTTTGCACTATTAAAATTTGATGTGCCTGCGCAACCAAACAGGATTATAGAAGTAAAAGCTATCAAAAGAAGTTTTTTTATCATCATAAAACCTTTTTATTAAAATTTGATGAAAAAAGCGGTTATTAATAATTTGGGACGAAAAAATGACTATTTATATTTAAAGAATTTTTATATATTTGCCCGTTTAATTGCATATCAATTATGGCTGCATTTTTATTAATTGTTTTCGCACCTTTTTGCTGTAAAAGGCATCTAAAAACATCATATTTAGTTAAATACTTTAAGAAGTAAAAATACAAACGTATTTTTTTTTAACCAATAAAAACCACGGAGTTGATTAAAATTGAAAATAACTAAGCAATTCACAAACAGGGAAAGTCAGTCTTTGGATAAATATCTCCAGGATATCGGCAAGGTTGATTTGATTACTCCACAGGAGGAAATTGAATTAGCAAAAAGAATAAAAAAAGGAGATAAAGAAGCCTTAGATAAACTTACCAAAGCAAATCTCAGATTCGTTGTTAGTGTTGCTAAACAATTCCAGAACCAGGGGCTTTCATTGAACGATCTGATAAACGAGGGTAATTTAGGATTGATTAAAGCCGC
The DNA here is from genome assembly GCA_044507695.1 of Ignavibacteriales bacterium. Lineage (GTDB taxonomy): Bacteria > Bacteroidota > Ignavibacteria > Ignavibacteriales > Ignavibacteriaceae > JBIQJD01. The sequence goes on from JBIQJD010000011.1 coordinate 25,969, forward strand.
TCAGAGATTTGATGAAACAAGAGGCTTTAAATTTATTTCATATGCAGTTTGGTGGATCAGGCAATCCATTATGCAGGCAATTGCTGAACAATCAAGAATGGTTAGATTACCGTTAAACCGCGTTGGCGCTCTTAATAAAGTAAGAAAAGCTTACGGAGAACTTGAGCAGGAGTTTGACCGCAAACCAAGCCCGGAAGAACTTGCTCAGGAACTCGATATGGATGCTGAAGAGATAGCTTATACGCTTCAGATTGCCGGAAGACATGTATCAATGGATGCACCTTTTTCAAACAGCGATGATAATAAAAACAGTCTGCTTGATGTTATTACAAACGATCAGCAGCCTGCACCAGATAACCAGTTGATGACAGAATCGCTTAAATCCGAAATTAACCATGCTTTATCTACTTTAACAGAAAGAGAAGCACAGGTACTTCAGTTATATTTTGGATTAAACAAAGAAAACTCTGCAACTCTTGAAGAAATTGGCGACAGACTGAATCTTACTAGGGAAAGAGTAAGACAGATAAAAGAAAAAGCTCTTCAAAGATTAAGATATGCTTCACGAAGCAAAAATCTTAAAATGTACCTTGGCTAATAACCTTAAAGAATAGTTATATAAACCTCCTTCGGGAGGTTTTTTATTTTTAAAATTTCAATGTGGAAAACCTGTTAAAATACATTAGATAACTTGTTAGTAACCTCTGCTATTTCAACACAACTGTATAAGTTATATTTTCAATTTGAATTTTCCACATCTTAAAGAAAATAAATAAACGAATTAAACGCAGTAAATTATCATTCCCTGTTATATTAACATATCCACAGTCTTATTGTTATTATTAAATATTAATTAAAATATTATATAATTAATATTATGTTGTTTATAAATCATTACTCAAAAATTTTATAATTTATCCCGAACTAGCTTCTATGTTGGTGCACAACTTTAATGCGGTTTTATAAGCATAAAAGTAATGCAATACATCATTAAATGCGTTGAGAATAGTGAATGTTTTTTGTAATTTGTAATGCTTAAAAGGAGATAATAAATGGAATTCAAAGTCAACAGCAAGACCCTGGAAAAACTTTTATCTAAAATTATTCCGGCTGTTCCAACCAGAACTCCGATGCCCATTTTGGAAAATTTTCTGTTTGATGTTAAGGACGGGCAGATGACTGTTTCTGCAACAGATCTGGAAATAGCATTACGTTCTTCCATAAATATTTCTTCTTCTGAAAATATAAAAATGGTAATTCCTGCGCGCCTGCTCTATGAAATTATCAGATCGCTTGGAGATACCCAAATTCATTTTGAAGTTGAATCAAACGCGAAATTAAAATTAACAACTGACAACGGTGTTTATAACATCAGTTATTCATCTCCTGAAGATTTTCCGGATATCCCTGCTGTTGCAAAAGAAAATGAAGTTTCGATTAATGGAAATGATTTAAAAAGAGCGCTTGATCAGACTTCTTTTGCAATGAGCAAAGAAGATATGCGCCCCGCAATGACAGGAACATTGTTTGAATTTTCTGACGACGGATTAAGATTTGTTACAACTGACGGACACAGACTTGTAAAACTTATTCTAAAAAATATTAAAAGGGATTCATTCGATCAGTATATTGTACCTGAACGTGCTATTACTGTTCTTTCTAAACTGCTTTCAGAAGGGGATGTAAAATTATATTTAAGCAAAACTAATATTTCATTTCAGATTGATGATATTGAATTCATTACCAGGTTGATAGGTGAAAAATATCCCGCATATAACAGTGTCATTCCGCTTGAAAATGAAAATTTATTGAAGATAAACAGATCAAATCTCCTTTCTACTATAAAAAGAATGATGCTCTTCTCCAGTTCTAATTCAAAACAGGTTAAATTTTCAATTGATAAAAATAATCTGGAAGTATCTGCAGAAGATATTGATCATGGTTCCAATGCAAAAGAAAATGTTGAGTGCACATATAAAGGCGAGCCAATGAGCATAGGGTTTAATACAAGTTATGTACATGATATATTATCTCATGTTGATAACGAAGAGGTTATTTTTAAACTGCATTCACCTACTAAAGCATGTATAATTGAACCAGTTGAATCAAAGGAAAATGAAGATTTAATGCTGCTTCTTATGCCGGTACGATTGAATAATTAATCGTCCTGGTTTAAACAAGCTGAGGTACTATTGAAAGGTGTGTTAAGGGTTTTTATTTTGCTGATCAGTAGAGATTTTGACCAAAATGATTTTATCTTCACTTCAACTTAAAAATTTTAGAAGTCATAAAGAAACATCAACAATTTTTTCTGATAAATTGAACTATATTGTTGGCGGAAACGGCCAGGGAAAAACTTCGATTCTGGAAGCAATTTATTTTCTTTGCACCACAAAAAGCCATAACTCATCTGATACCCAGGTTGTACAGTTTGGCGAAAATGAATTTGAATTGAATGGCTGTTTTAAGGATAAAACGGAAAATAAAATCAGAATTTATTACTCGCTTTCGGAGAACAAAAAATATTATTTTGAAAACAGTAAAATTATTAATCGCACTGCAGATATTATTGGTAAATACCCGGTTGTAATTTTAACTCCTGCAGATCATGCAATTACACAAGGCTCCCCGAGAGACAGACGGAAATTTGTTGATTCGGTCATTTCACAGGCAAGCGAAACTTATCTGAAAATACTATTAGATTATAACAAAACTCTCCGGCAGCGTTCGTCCCTTTTAAATCAATTAAAAGAAAGCAGGTTTAGTAAATATTCCGGATCAACAGATTTAAATGATGAACTTGAAGCATGGACAACAAAATTAATTGAAACAGGTTCTGAATTAATAAAACACAGAAAAAAGTTTGTTGAGGATTTTAATTCTTTCATTTCTGATTCCTATAAAATTATAATGGAACAGGATGAAGTTCCCAAAATTATTTATTCGTCTCTTGATGGTGATCTTAACGGGAATATTGAAGAAAAATTCAAAGAGCTTATTGGAGAAAAGAAAGAAGAGGAATTAAGAAGGGCTTCTAATTTAATCGGTCCACACAGAGATGATTTTATTTTTGAAATAAACGGAATAAACCTAAAAGCTTACGGCTCACAAGGCCAGCATAAAACGTTTCAGGTTGTGTTAAGATTTGCTGAGTTTTTTTATTTAAAAGAAATTACAGGCAAAGCTCCTGTTTTTCTTCTGGATGATGTTTTTGGTGAGCTTGATACGCATCGTTCCATGAAGATAAGTGATTATCTTAAAAGTGTTGGGCAAGCATTTATTACTCTTACAGATTTCACAAATATTTCTTTCCTTAAAAGAAGTCCGGATGATTTGGTGTTAAATATTAAAAACGGTGAAGTAAAGATTGTAGAAGAGTTTGCACATGCCTGATGATTTTGTAAGTCTTGCAGACATATTTAATAAAGAACCATTATTTGATGGGTTAAGAAGAAAGATTAAAGAATCTGATGTTGTTGCCGAGTTTCATAAAATCTTACCGGATTTAAAAAAAATTGCTCAGCCTGTAAAGGTTGAAAAAAAAACATTGCACCTAAAAGTTGAAAATGCAGCATGGCGCAGTGAGTTGAAGTTCAAAGAAAAAATAATAATTGAAAAAGTAAACTCTTTTTTTAATGAAGAACGAATAAAGTTTATAAAATTTTCTCATTAAGAATTTAAAAAAAAGCAGCGGATAAAAAAGAATGGCTAAAAATACAAGTGATTATAGTGCTAAAAATATAAATGTATTAAAGGGACTTGAAGCCGTGCGTAAGAGGCCGGCAATGTACATTGGTGATGTTGGACCAAGAGGATTTCATCATCTTGTTAATGAAGTTGTTGACAACAGCATCGATGAAGCTTTGGCTGGTTATGCAGATACAATTTATCTGACTATTCACAAAGACGAATCTATCAGCATAGAAGACAATGGAAGAGGTATTCCGGTTGATATTCATCCCGAAGAAAAAAGATCAGCGCTTGAAGTTGTAATGACAGTGCTGCACGCTGGAGGAAAGTTTGATAAAAATACATATAAGGTTTCCGGCGGATTGCACGGCGTTGGTGTTTCTGTTGTAAATGCTCTATCGGAATGGCTGAAGGTTGAAGTTAAACGTGAAGGGAAAATTTATTTCCAGGAATACCGGAGAGGAGTGCCTGTAAAACCCGTTGCCGAAATAGGCAAAGCTAAAAAAGGTGAATCAGGTACTAAAACTACATTCCTTCCTGATAAAGAAATATTCAAAGTATCTAAGTTTAAATTTGATACTATTGCAGAAAGAATGAGAGAACTCGCCTATCTTAATAAAACTGTTTCTATAACTATAAAGGATGAAAGAGACGGCGAGGAAGAAACATTTCATTTTAAAGGCGGATTAATTGAGTTTGTTAAATATCTTGATGAATCGCGCCAGCCGCTCCATAAAACAATTTATATTGAAGGAGAAAAAGACGGAACACCGATTGAAATTGCCTTTCAGTACAGCGATAGTTATACAGAAAATATTTTTTCTTATGTGAACAACATAAACACTCATGAAGGCGGAACTCACCTCGTTGGATTTAAAACTGCTCTCACAAGAACGTTCAACAATTACGCTTATAAAAATAATCTAAATAAAGAAGGAAAAATTAATTTAACCGGAGATGATTTCCGCGAAGGATTAACTGCAGTTATTTCTGTTAAAGTTGCTGAACCGCAGTTTGAAGGACAAACAAAAACTAAACTTGGCAATAGCGAAACCAAATCAGCAGTTGAAACACTGGTTGGTGAAAAATTATCAGAATTCCTGGAAGAAAATCCTTCAATCGGTAAAAAAATAATTGAAAAATGTATGCGTGCTGCCGAAGCACGTGAAGCTGCAAGAAAAGCTCGTGATCTTGCAAGAAGAAAAAATGCGCTCGATAATATGAACCTTCCCGGCAAACTTGCAGATTGTTCTATTACCGATCCAGAACATTGTGAGATATATATTGTTGAGGGTGATTCTGCAGGCGGATCTGCTAAGCAGGGACGAGACAGAAGATTTCAGGCAATTCTTCCTTTAAAAGGAAAAATACTGAATGTTGAAAAAGCTAAGATGAATAAGATACTTGAGAATAATGAAATCAAGGCAATTATCTCTGCAATTGGTGCCGGCCTGGGAACTGATTTTGATGCATCTAAAGCACGCTATGGAAAACTTATTTTGATGACAGATGCCGATGTTGATGGAAGCCATATCAGAACGCTTCTTTTAACATTCCTTTACCGGCATATGAAAGATTTAATAACCGCAGGAAAAGTTTATATTGCGCAGCCGCCATTGTACAAAATCAAAAAAGGAAAAGAAGAATATTATGCCTTTGATGATACCGAGCGTGATGAAATTTTAAAACGATTTAAAGTAAACGGAAAAGATAATACAGATGAACTCGTTGAAGAGATGATTGAAGAAGGATCAGTTAAGGGAGTTACAATTTCACGTTATAAAGGATTGGGAGAAATGAATCCCGAACAGCTCTGGGAAACAACAATGAATCCGGAAACAAGAACAATTCTGCAGGTAAATCTTGAGAGTGCCGCAACTGCAGATAAGATTTTTGAAACACTTATGGGTGATGATGTAGAACCACGCAGAGAGTTTATTGAGAAGAATGCAAAATACGTAAGGAACCTTGACGTATAAAAGAACGATCATTATAAAAATTCAGTTAACAAAAAAGAAATCAGATGGCAACAATTTTTGAAAAAATAATTCCGGTTTCTCTCGAAGAAGAGATGAAATCATCTTACATAGATTACTCAATGTCGGTAATTGTATCCCGCGCTCTGCCGGATGTACGCGATGGATTAAAACCAGTGCACCGCAGAGTATTATACGGTATGCATGAATTAGGCGTTGCTTATAATAAGCCGTATAAAAAGTCCGCAAGAATTGTGGGTGAAGTGCTTGGTAAATATCATCCACATGGAGATTCTGCTGTTTATGATACAATGGTTAGAATGGTACAGGATTTTTCTCTCCGCTACCCGCTTGTAGACGGGCAGGGAAATTTCGGCTCGGTTGATGGTGATTCTCCGGCAGCAATGCGTTATACTGAAGCAAGGCTTGCTCGAATTGCAGAAGAAATGCTTCGCGATCTTGATAAAAATACGGTGGACTTTACTCCAAACTTTGATGATTCACTTCAGGAGCCAACAGTTTTACCAGCCTATCTTCCTAACCTGCTTATAAATGGTTCAAGTGGAATTGCGGTTGGTATGGCAACGAACATTCCTCCACATAATTTAAATGAAGTTGTGGATGGGCTTGTAGCATTGATTAAAAATCCTGATCTGACATCAGAAAAGCTGATGAAGTTTGTTACCGCTCCGGATTTTCCAACCGGTGGAATAATCTTTGGCTATGAAGGTGTTAAAGAAGCATACACAACGGGACGCGGAAGGATAATTGTTCGTGCTAAAGCAAATATTGAAACATTAAAGAATAACCGTGAAAATATTGTTATTACGGAACTTCCTTACCAGGTAAATAAAGCTAATCTTATTGAAAAAATTGCTGAACTTGTTCGTGATGGAAAGATAACTGATATAGCAAATATCAGAGACGAATCAGACAGAGATGGAATGCGCGTAGTTGTTGAGTTGAAAAGAGATGCACAGCCGCCGGTTGTATTGAATCAGCTTTTCAAACACACGCAAATGCAAACCACCTTTGGAGTAATAATGCTTGCGCTTGTAAACGGCGTTCCAAAGGTTCTTACACTAAAAGAAGTAATGCAGCATTTCATCGATCACAGGATGGATGTTCTTATAAGAAGAACCAAATTTGAACTTGACGCTGCTGAAAGACGAGCTCATATACTTGAAGGTTATATTATAGCTCTTGATAATATTGATGCGGTTATTGATACGATTAAAAAATCAAGAGATACTGAAACCGCTAAAAATAATTTAATGCGTAAATTTAAGCTGAGTGAAATACAGGCCAAAGCAATTCTGGAAATGCGCCTGCAAAGATTAACCGGGCTTGAACGCAAAAAAATTGAAGATGAATACAAAGAAGTAATTAAACTGATTGAAAAGTTAAAAGGAATTCTCGGCAGCGAAGAAAAAAGATATCTTATAATTAAAGATGAACTTCTTGCAATTAAAGAACGTTACGGTGATGAGAGAAGGACGGAAATTGTTTATAACTATGAAGAGTTTTCACTTGAAGATATTATTGCTGAAGAAGATGTTGTTGTAACAATTTCTCACCAGGGATTTATTAAGAGATTCCCTGTAAGCGGATACCGCAAACAGGCTAGAGGTGGAAAAGGTGTTACTGGAGCCGGTACCAAGGAAGATGATTTCATTGAGCATATGTTTATTGCCTCAACGCATCATTATATTTTGTTCTTTACAGATAAAGGAAAATGTTATTGGCTTAAGGTTCATGAGCTGCCCGAAGGCGGAAGAACTACGCGCGGAAGATCAATCCTTAATCTCATTGAAAAAGATAAAGATGAAAATATAACAGCTTTTGTTACTGTTAAGGAATTCAGAGATGATGCTTACTTAATTATGGCAACTGAAAAAGGAACTATTAAGAAGACAGTTCTTTCTGCTTACGGAAATGTTCGTAAAGGCGGCATCAACGCTATTAACATTGTTCCCGGTGACAGGCTGATTGAAGTTAAAATGACGGAAGGCAATAACTTTATTGTTCTTGGAACACGCAATGGCTTTGCAATAAGATTTAATGAGCAGGATGTGCGTGATATGGGCAGAACCGCAACTGGTGTGCGCGGTATAAATCTTAGCAAAGATGATAAAGTAGTTGGACTTCTTGTTATAAAAAGGAATGATAATATTCTTGTTGTAACAGAAAACGGATACGGTAAACGTTCCGATCTTAATGACTACAGAATTACACGCCGCGGCGGCAAAGGGGTTATAACTGTAAAAACAACTGAAAAAACAGGTAAAATGATTGCGATGAAAGAAGTTGTTGATGGTGATGAACTTGTAATTATCACAACTCATGGAATGGTAATAAGACAGAGCGTTAAAGATATAAGAGTTATGGGGAGAAATACTCAAGGTGTAAGAGTTATCCGGCTGAATGAAGGCGATAAAATTGCTGATATAGCAAAGGTGGTCCCGGATGAAGATGAAGGTGAGCAGGCATCTTCATAAGAAAATTTATTTTAAGCGGGCGGAGTTTTGCTCCGCCTTTTTTATTTTAAACTATAATTTATATCTTCTTAAAAAATTTTCGGAAGATTTTGATGGACGATAAACATTACATTCCCGGAATTTATAATTACTGCGATAGATGGTGTGAAAAATGTCCGCTTACCGCTAATTGTCTTTTATTTACTAATGAATCTAAAATTATTACTCACCAAATACTTAACGATGGAGATATTTCCGGGATTGAAGAAATTCTAATGGATGATATTCCTGATGAGGAATTTGAAGATTTTGAATTTGAAGAAAATGAAGAATTTAACGCTGATGAATCAGAAGAAATCAATATTACTAACGATGCTGAAATACCGGAGGCTCATCTTGAAAAGCTATCAGATGAATTTTTTGATAAAGCACATGCTTTAATAAAAAATTTAAATGATGAATTAAATATTTTTCCTCCGGCAATTGAAAAATTATCAGATCCTGAATTCAGCAAATTATATTCAAACTTTGAAGTACTAAACTGGTATCATTCCTTTATCGGACCTAAAATAAAAAGGGCAGTTCTTGGTAAATATGATTTGCAGATTGAGAAGGACGAAGAGTTAAGTGAATTTACTTTAAATGATGTAAAGGGAAGTGCAAAAATCGCATCTATTGCAATATCCAAAATATCCGCTTCACTTAATTATTTGTACACTTCATTAAAAAATTACAGAACTGAAATCTCCGCGCTGCTTGTACTTGCAGGACAAATGCAGAATGAAATAGAAATCGAATTTCCCGGTTATAAAGAGTTTATCCGCCCTGGGTTTGATGAGTAAAAACTTTCAACTTAAAAGAAAAATTTCATTTCATCTTATCTTATAATCAAAAAAAATCCACGAACTTTTCTGCTCATTGTATTTTAATAGATGATATCCTTATTTTCATAATTAATCATTAAGGAGAAGAATAAGTATGAAGAAATTAATTATTATAATTTTATTTTTTGCCAGAATTGCTTTTGCACAATCATCATTTAAAAATGTAATTGATTTAACCTATTCATTTGATGAACAAACAATCTTCTGGCCAACCGAAGAAGGATTTAAGCTTCAGGTTCAATTCAACGGAACAACGGAAAAAGGATATCATTATTCTGCTAACAAATTTTCAACTGCTGAACACGGCGGCACGCATCTGGATGCACCGATCCATTTTTACGAAGGACATAGTTCTATTGATGAAATTCCAATTGAAAAATTAATTGGCAATGGAATTGTTATTGATATTTCATCAAAGGCTGAAGCAAATAAAGATTATCAATTAATGAAGGTGGATTTAATTGATTGGGAAAAATCTAACGGAAGAATTCCCGATAATTCGATCATTATAATTAAAACAGGACTTGGAAAATATTGGCCGGACAGAGTAAAATATATGGGCACGGATGAACGCGGTGCGCAGGCAGTTGCTAAACTACATTTTCCTGGTTTACATTACTCGGCTGCTCAATGGCTGATAGATGAAAGAAGATTAAAAGCGGTTGGAATTGAAAGCCCAAGTATAGATTACGGCCAATCAACGCACTTTGAAACACATGTTGTATGCGGAAAAAATAATGTACCGGTTTTTGAAAATGTTGCAAATGTTGATCAACTGCCGGTTAAGGGATTTACAATTATTGCGCTGCCCATGAAGATTAAAGGAGGAAGCGGCGGCCCTTTAAGAATTATTGCTGTGGTTGATTAAAATTTGATAGATGAAAACATCCGCACGAAATAAAAATTAAATTACAGGAAAAAAATGAAAGATCATTTTATTAATCTTTTAACTTATAATAATTGGGCTAATCAAAGAGCCTTTGCATCTATTGTTGATACATTTGGCATTGATGAAAGAGCTTATGAACTTTTATCACACATTATAGCAGCACAAAAAATCTGGCTGAGCAGAATTCAGAGTAACGGCGATAATCCGATTTCAAGCTGGGCAAAGTTTGATAAAAAAGAATTGCTGATGCTTCTTAACAATGTTCATAATGATTGGATGACTTATATTTCTGAATCAAATGATGAGCAGTATGGTTTAACAATAAATTATAAGAACAGCCGGGGAGAAGAACACACAAAAAAAATAAAAGATGTAATCACTCATGTATTCAATCATTCAACATATCACCGCGGGCAAATTGCTATTATCGTTAAAGCATGCGGCGGCGTGCCTGCAGTAACAGATTATATTTTTTATGTTCAGGGATAAATTCATCTTTCTAATTTTTACATATCATCTTTAAGATAATCACCAATGCGGATTGAATATAAATATCTTTTCTCAGTTGAACATCTTAATCAGCTCAGGCAAATCATTTCTCCGTTTGTTGAATATGATTCATTTACACTTAAACAGCCGCTAAAAGAATATATTGTTAGAAGTATTTATCTCGATACTCCGAAGCTTGATTATTATTATAAAAAAATTTCCGGATTAAATAACAGAAAAAAATTGCGGATAAGAGGATATGATAAATTAGATGATGAACAGCCGGTGTTTCTTGAAATAAAAAGAAAGAATGGAGTACGTAGTTATAAAAACCGTTTCCCTGTTCTTTATAATGATTTACCACCCTTGTTTATTACCGGAAATGTAGAGGAATTTACTTTAAAAATGAATGATAAAGTTTTAGATGATGGTAAAAAATTTTTCTTCAACTACTACAGAAATGCAGTTCATCCTTCAGTGCTTATCGTGTATAATCGTGAAGCATATCTTGATAAAGCAAATCCGCGTATAAGAATTACATTGGATAAGGATTTAAGATTTTTTGCCTTTCCAGGTTTGGATGATCTTTACAAAGAAGATAATCTGCGCTATGTAATTCCCGGCAGATTTATACTTGAAGTTAAATTTGATCACAACCTTCCTTTCTGGTTTAAAGAAGTAAGGAAAAAATTTGACCTAAAAAGATTATCAGCCTCAAAATACAATATGTGTCTTGATACGCACTACCGGATTAATAAAATTGAAAAGTTGAAGAAGAAATCATATCTAAATAATATTTTTGAAACAGAACTTCATTTAAATAGAACAAAAGAGGATGCCCGAAGAATTTCAAAATATTCTGAATCATTCTTTAACTCCCGGAGAGGTTGCAGTTAATTTAATTGTTTCGCTCATTTGCGGACTCCTTATTTCCTTTCTGTACAGAATTACCTATAAAGGTCCGGGATATACAAGTTCATATCTCAGCTCATTGGTTGCCTTAAGCATGATTACCGCAGTTGTAATAATGGTAATTGGCAATAATCTTGCTCGCGCATTCGGGTTGGTTGGTGCAATGTCAATCATCAGATTTCGCACGGCAATTAAAGATACACTTGATATCATATTCATTTTTTTTGCTTTGGCTGTGGGAATGGCTGCCGGTGTTGGATTAATCTGGATCTCTTTAATTGGAACTGCATTTATAGGTACAACTCTTTTTATTTTAAGTAAAACAAATTTAATAGCGCAGCCGCGTGAGGAGTTCCTGCTTCAATTTACAATTGAAACAAACGGAATGGAAACAGAATCGCAGTATACACACATACTGAATGATTATTGTAAAAGAAATAAATTAATGAATGTTAAATCTGCCGGACCGGAAATATTGGAAATTTCTTACTACGTAAGTTTGAAAGACAAAAAACTCAGTAATGAATTTGTTGATAAGCTGAGGAATTTAAAAGGAATAAAGAACATCAATCTTTATTATGATGAAGAAGCATTTTAATCTTAATTAAAATAAAGAAGAAAGGGCTTCCATAAGAAAGCCCTTTGAAACATACCTGATAACTTAAACACCCACAATTCTTTTTTTGTATTCTGCCAGAGCTTCTTCAAGTCTGTCTTTGGCAGTAACATCACCTGCATTGTGAGATGGATGGATATAAAGTTTAACACCGCGTTCAGCTAAAATTTCGGCAACAGTTGTTACTGTCATCCAAACGGTAGTAACAAATGCAATTGTAGATACAGGCCCTATTTTATCAACATGATTTTTTAACGGAACCGATGCATCTTCAATTGGTGCGCAGGTATCAACAATATAATCAGCAAGATCAAAAATTGTTTTGCCGCATGAGTGGCGTGTCTTTTTTCCTTCTGCTGCTTTTGCTGATCCGAATACAATTACCTTCATTCCACGTTTCTTTGATTCAAGCGCAATATCAATGTTTACGTTATTTATTCCGGAATGAGAGAAGAGCCACATGCAGTCTCTTTTATCAAAATTATAACCTTTCATAATTTCAACGCCGTAGCCTTCAACTCTTTCAAGAAAAACGAACTCCTGCACATTCATGCCGTGAGTTATGTTTGTAAAAAATGTTAAAGGCAGCTCGATCATTGGATGAAAGCCCACAAATCCGCCAATGCGCGGGTACATTTCCTCAATTGGAATTGTAGCATGTCCGCATCCGAATGTATGAACCCATCTTCCGGCTTGAATAGTATCAGCCATAACTTCGGCGACTTTTTTAATGTTCTCAAATTGTGTTGCATCAATGCTGTCCATTACTCTTTTAGCATTGTTCAACCATTGTTTCGCTAGTTCCATTAGTTTTTTATTCCTTCCATATAGTTGAATATTAAATTTTAATCTGTGTTGAAATTTTTCTTATTACGATTGAAAAGATTATGATCATTAAAACCACGCTGCATGAAATTACGAGCGGGAAATTTGTTATTCCGTAATTCTGTGAAATAAATCCTACAAGAGCATTTATCACAATATTGCCAATGAGCGCAATAGTTATTGTAAAGCTGAAAGCAGTTCCTGTTAAATCGGGATAAAGCTCACCAACATAACTCAATATAACCGGGAATCCGGGAGCGAAGCCAATACCCATCAAAGCGGCAGCAAAATAAGCTGCTGTTACACTTGAAGAAAAATAAAGTATAAGGCTACCCGCAAAAACTAAAAGTAAACAGATATACAAAACAACAAAGGGCTTTAATTTTTTTAAGAGGAAGCCCAGAACCAATCTGGCAAACATCAAACCTGCACCAAGAATTGTTAATGCAAAAAGTGCTTTTTGAGTTTCAATATTTTCACCTTGTTCAAGAAAGCTTGTTGTCCAATTGTTGGCTATTCCTTCAATTGCGCTTTCAAAAAATAATACAAGACCCAGCAGCAGTAATGTCAGGTTAAAAAGTTTTGGAATTTCTTTTATCGGAAATCCTTGTGCATGCTTTGGTGCAGGAAATTTTATAGAGATAAAGTAGATAAGAGGAATTGCAACAAATCCTCCTATAAAAGAAATGATAGTGGAATAATTCATTACTTCTGATAATAACCCGATCAGCGCTGGCATTCCCATGGCTCCAATGCCAAAGAATACGCCGAGAAAACTTAAATTAGCTCCTTTGCCTTCGGAGGAAATATCAGAAACGAGAGCATTTGTTGCGCCGTTAATTATACCGCCGCCTAATCCGATAAAGAAGAAGGCGCTTTGCAGCAGAAAAAATGTTGATGATGCAGCAATAGCAAAGAACGCGTATGAAACCAAAATTGAACTGATGATTAAAACAATTTTATATCCAAATCGGTCAACTGCGGGACCAAAAATTAATGAACCGGTTAAAATTCCGAACGGCAGAATTGCAGTTAATGAGCCTGCAGTTAGTTCATCAATCTTATAAGCATCTTTAATAAATGTAAGCACTGTTCCAAGCGAAAGAAAAACCATTCCAAACAAAAGCATACCAAAACAGGCTGCAGCAAAAACAAGATTTTTATTGTACATATTTACCTGCTGTTGTTTTTATTTTTTAAAGCAAGATAACCCGCGCCGTACAGTACGGCATCGGAACCAAGTGCAGAAGCGGAAATTTCAACCTGTGTAATGCTTATTGGCTGAGCCCACTTCTTTGCTTCTTCTTTTATTTTATCCATGAATTGAACTGCCGGGCCAAATACTCCGCCGCCGAAAATTATCTTTTCAGGATTAAATAAGCTTACAAGATTTGCTGCGGTCATTCCCCAAAATTCAACAGCAATATCAAAAACTTTTTTTGCTAAGTCATCGTTACTTTCGTAGGCCTTAAAAACATCATGTGAAGTAATAGCTTCAATATTCTTATTCTTCAGTTCACCATTATAATTTTTGTTTTCGGCAAGAAGTTCTTTTGCTACTCTTGCAATTCCATCACCTGAAGCATGATATTCAAAACATCCGCACGGAATATATTTTGATTGATAAGGACGATTAAGCGCAAGCCAGCCAATTGCACCGGCAATATCATTTGAGCCGCGTAAAACCTCACCATTAATTAAAATACCCGCGCCAATTCCTGTGCCCACAGCAAGAAAGATTGCATCTTTATTTCCTTTAGCAGAGCCCTGCCAAACTTCACCAAGAATGCTGCATGCACGATCGCTGTCTATCTTTATTATTATTCCGGATTCAACTGCTTTTTTAATTTCATCGAGTAAAGGAAAATCATCCCAGCCCGGAATATTTGGCGCCCAAACATTTCCATTTTTAGAATATGCTATTCCGGGAACGGAAACGCCTACTGAAGTTATCTTATCATTTATTTCATCCGCTTTTGTAATTAATTTTTTTAATTGATCTTTAATGAGATCGCCAACCTCAAAGCCTGTTCGTTTTTCAAGCAATCTTGTTTCTTTATAAAGAATTTTTCCTTCATCATTAAAAATTGCCGAGGCAAGCTTTGTGCCGCCAAGATCTATTCCTGCTACTGCCATTTATATTCCTGTAATTATTTTAGCACAACCATTTTTTTTATTGCCGAATAAGAGCCTGATTTTAGTTTGTAATAATAAACTCCGCTTGCAAGATTATATTTGCTGATATCGAATGAGACATCATAACTGCCCGCACTAAGTTCTTCCTGAAGAAGTGAAGCAACTTCATTCCCCAAAACATTATAAATTTTTAATGTTGTAAAAGCAGAGGCTGGAATGTTAAATGAAATTGTAGTTGATGGGTTAAAAGGATTTGGGAAATTTTGTTTTAAGTTAAAATCTTTTATTACCTCTGTTTTATTTTTTACACTTGTAATATTTAAAGAAACTTCGTTAGATGGTTCGCTTTCATTATATCCTTTATCGTAAGCAGTTACCGTAAAGTATAAATTCTTTGTTGGTTTTTCGGGAAGAGATATTTCTGCAGTTGTTCCACCTGTTATACGGAACTTAACTACATTTTTTATATCATCAATATTCACAGGTGATGAATAATCCATGTAAACATTATAATAAAAAGCTGTATCTCCATCAGATGCTGCAGATGGTTTTTCCCAATTTAAAATGAATTTAAGAGAATCATCTGTGGATAATGTAAGGTTCAAAGGTGAGTTTGGTTTTACATTATCCTTCCACGGCATTGGCGGAATATTAGCGGGATATTTATAATGATTATTTATAAGCTGTGTTGTAATTGTTTTTGTGTTAAGGATAAAACTATCTGTTCTAAAATAACTTTGTCCATGGCTTCCATATGTTCTGCCGGAATCAATTTGGTTTGTAATTTCTGTTACATCCCAATTGCCTTCGGAACTGCTCATCTTATAAACTGCAGACGCAAGATAAATATGTCTTCCGATATTTGGATTTCCTTTTCCAAGATTTTTTGTCCACCATTTTGCAGCATACTCATAACTGGGATTACTTCCACTTATTTTAAAATATGTCTGTGGTGCAAGATAATCATGTTTTCCGGATTCAATCCATTTTCTTGAATCCTGAAACAACTCAGAGTAAGCAGGCCAGTTACCGAAATTATACATACCGATTGGAGCACTTCCAACTTTAACTTGCGGCTTAACCGCCTGAATGCTGTCATAAATTGCAGCAACAAATTTATTTATGTTCTCTCTTCTCCAAACGCTTTTGTTCTGTCCCTGCCCATATTTTGCGTAAGAATCAGCATCATTAAAATTTGACCCGGGATATCTCATATAATCAAAATGAATTGCATCAATATCATATTTCCGGATCATCTCCATAAAAAGATTTAACAGGTATGTAGTTGTTTCAGGATAACCCGGATCCATATAATATCCTTCCGAACCATAAGCCTTACAAAGCTCCGGATGCGATAATAAAACATGCGGCGGATTTGTAGCCGGCGGAGTTTCTAATCCATAAACTTTATAAACAACAACCCAGGCGTGAAGCTCCATTCCTCTTTTATGAGCTTCTTCAATAGCAAACTGAAGCGGATCATAACCGGGATCTCTCCCCATAATCCCGGTAAGGTTAACAGACCACGGTTCGATTTCGGATTTGTAGATTAAATCTCCGCGCGCACGAACCTGGAAATATATAGTATTAAAATTTGCATCTTTAAGTTTATCAAGAATATTTATAAGAGCATTTTTCTGTCCATCAACTGTGCGGATTGATTTAGGCCAATCCAATCCCCACGCAGTTGTAAGCCAAACTGCACGGACTTCTTCCTTTGGCTGCGGGTAGCAGAGGTATGTTAGTATTAAAATCAAAAAAATAATTTTTAAATATTTCATAATCGTAATCTTACATTCGCTTTAGTAAGAGCGGTAGTAATTCCCAAAATAATTAATGAATAAACGATCGAACGGATGATTCCGGTTAAGCCTTCACCAAAATGATCTGAGAGAAAAGTAATTCCGGTTAAAACAAGAATAGCGTAAACAATAGAAGGCAGAATGTATGCAAAAAGCGGATTCATTCCTGCAGGTTTTAAGAAATCGCTCCAGCCGGTAATTTTCTTTTCATCAGCAATCCAGTAAAGAATAAAATAAATTATACAGCATAATCCGGCGCTGTAAAGGCACCACGCAGGTGTTGCATATATTTTTGAAACTCCATAAAGCGGGCGAAGCAAATAGCCTGAAAGGAATAAAATCAAAGTGTAAACAAGAGTGCGGATTAATTTTTCTTTTAAATTTTTGGAATGATAAAAAAGCAGGATTGAAAAAAATACTCCGGCAGTTGTAATTGATGCGTGAGCACCAATTGTTGAACCCGGAAGCACAATATTTTCAGCAATAAAATTAACTACACGGAGTGTTCCTGATTTTTCACCTATGTAAAGGAAAATAAACACAGCAATAAATCCTGCTATTGCGGCGGGAGTTTTCTTAAAGAAAAAATAAACTGCTGCTGATGCAAGATATGCCCAGCCGATTAAACCAAGAATTCCCCACCAGCTTGGTTTAAGCCATCCTGTGTTATCATCTGTTCCGCTTCTGAACATTGCAGCTAAGATAACTAATAAGATTATTCCCGCACTTCTTAAAATTTTGTAGAGATATTTTTTTTCACCCTCTGCTTTAGGATAATCATTCCATGTTAAGATTGCACCAACAAAAACAAGAAGCATCCACAGATGGCGGTTCATTCCGGTTGCGGATTGATTTAATGAACCGATGTTAACCATAAGAACGCCGAGTATAAGCAGGGATAATGTTCTTGATAAGATATGTTTCCAGAGAAGGAAAGTTGAATCTCCTTTTTCTAATCTTTTGCTAATAGAAAAAGGAATTGACATTCCAACAATAAATAAGAAAGCAGGAAAAACGAGATCAACGAATGTCATACCATCAGCATCTGCCGGCATGTGCTGCATCCAGGCAGGAATATCTGTTACGGATGCAAGGTCATTCACAAATATCATTGTAAAAATTGTAAGACCTCTGAATATATCAATAGAGATTATTCTGCCGGGCTTAACATTTTTTAATTCGGTGGATACTTCCAATATTTAATCATCCATTGAATATGCCATTAACGTACGGTTGTAAATTATACAGGAGGGAAAAGTAATATCAAGATAAAATTTATTTGAAAATATTTATTGACTTTGTATTAAAAAATTATATTGGCTTAAAATTTCTTCATAGCCAGATGCCCGGCGCCAAACAAGCCCGCGTTTGCTCCAAGCATCGATTCAACAAATCTTACATTTTGTGCAAATATTGGCTGTGCCCATTGATTAGCTTCTTCTCTTATTCTATCAATAAATGATAATGCAGGTCCAAATAAGGTTCCGCCAAAAATAATCAACTCAGGATTGAATAAGCTGACAAGATTTGCAGAAGCCATTCCCCAGTAAATAATTGCCTCATCAATTACCTTAACTGCAACCTGATCATTCAATTTATATGCGTTAAAAACATCTTCTATTTTTAATTGATGAATATCTTTCTTTCTTAAGATGATTGAATTGGTTCCGCCTTTTAGTAAAAGTTCTTTTACAGAATTTAAAATTCCTTTAGCAGATGCTATATACTCAAAACAACCTTTCTCTTTATATTCTTCTCTGCAAGGCTTATCCAGAGCCATCCATCCAACTGCACCTGCGCCATCATTCAAACCGTGGACAATTTTACCATCTATTAAAACACCCGCACCAATTCCGCTGCCAATTGAAAGGAAAATTGCATTGCGTGATTTTTTTGCCGCTCCAAGCCACTTCTCACCCAGAATATCACACGTACGCTTGCTTGCAATTTTAACCATAATATTCTGTTCCATAAAATAAGCCATATCCTGCTTAATAGGATAGTTTGACCAGCCGGGGATATTTGGCGCCCATGCTCTGCCAATTTTAGAATTATAGATTCCGGGTATAGAAATTCCAACAGATTTTATTTGGAGAGGTTTTCCTGCGAACTCGGTGAGCAAATCCTTTATTTTTTTCCTGATGAGCAGACTAACAGCCTGACCCTCAAGACCTTCAAGGCTTAATTTTTCCTGTACTAAAATTTTGCCTGATTTTCCGATAACTGCACAGGTAAAACTTGTACTCATTAAATCAACTGCAATAACAGCCAAAGTAGCTCCCTGTTTTTACAAAGTCTGAAAGGTGAAAAATAATTCTTTAGTAAATATAAAATTCAAATGCAAGAAATATTTTAAAAAAAATAATTTCTTGTCCTCCTGATTTTAGCTGAATAGCTTTTCAGCAAGAGTTAAAAAAGTTGTATTCAAAATTTTTTAACAGCCTGTTTAATAATTCTTGTTAAAAAATTTAAGAATAACCTTAACGATTTTTAACAATAAATATAGCGTTAAAAATTATAATTAAACAGTTACAATAAAATAGGTTTGCTTATGTTACGATTACCGGACAGTAAACTTCCTTTCATACGGGTCTCCTTGCTTCTCCTCTCCTTTCTGATGTTCACTTACCAGCTTAATGCAGCAAATGGAAAATTAACCGGCAGAATTATAGACGGAGAAACAAACGAACCTTTACCCGGCGCTAATATAGTAATAATAGAAAAAGTTGTTTCAGATCAGACAGTTGAACCATTAAGCCCAATGCTTGGTGCAGCATCAGATATTGATGGTTATTATTTCGTATTGAATGTTCCTCCCGGAGTTTACAACGTACGCGCCAGTCTTGTTGGCTATAATTCTGTTGTTCAAAAAGGAGTAAGGATTGATCCAGATCGCACAATTGAAGTTGATTTTCAATTAAGAACATCCGCAGTTGAAGTAGGTGAAGTTGTAATTACCGCAAGAAGAGAACTTATAAAGAAAGATGTTTCCGGAACACAGGAAATCATTCTTTCTACACGGCTGGAACAAATGCCCGTACTTAGAATGGATGAATTTGTTGGTAAACTGAAAGGCGTTGAGTTAGTAAGCGGTGAACAGGGAAATGGTTTAAGTATCCGCGGCGGTGCAATAAGAGAAACAGATGTTCGTTTGGATGGAATGTCTCTTCAGGATCCGCGTTCAGATAATTCTTACCTTTCATTTAACTCAACCACAGTTAGTGAAATCCAGGTATTAACCGGAGGCTTTGAAGCTAAATATGGTGGTATCCGTTCCGGTTTGCTTAATGTAATTACAAAGGATGGAAGCAGGGAAAAATATACAGCTTCATTCAAAGTTGATATGGCTCCATCCGGGCAAAGAAGATATTTTGGAACTGACCCGTGGAGTGATGACTCATGGATTTACAGAGTTTATGCCGGTGAATATGCATGGACAGGCGTACCCGGCGGTGATACAAACACAACCGTTCCGGTAGAATTTCGTGATTTCAGAGGATGGGCAAATACAGATTCTGATACATTAAAAGCTCTTGATTCTCTGCAAAGATTAGAACTGTGGAAACTTCAGCATCCCCAGTATAAATACCAGGAAAAACCTGATTACTATATTGAAGGAAGCATTACCGGCCCGGTTCCCGGTGATTTCATTCCGTTTTGGGGTGAGTTTGCAGCTCGCACAACATTTTTGCTCGGCTTCAAATATGAAAACTCACAACTCGCATTCCCGCTCGGAGCCCGTGATAATTATGTTGATTGGAACGGACAGATAAAACTTACTACTACACTTCCAAATAATATGAAACTTTCGCTAAACGGTATGTACGCAAAGGTTTCAACACTTAGCGGCGGAACCACAACAAGCTACGGCGGAGCACTTGTAGATAATTCATCAAGTTTTTCTTTCCTCAACAGTTCGGAATCATCTGTAAATCAGCAGGCAAGATTAATTAACGGAAATAATATTTATCAATTTTTTAACAAAAGCAGATTGCAATTTTATGATCAAAGGTATTTTGTAGGCGGTGCAAAATTTACACACGCAGTAAGTGCTAATACATTTTATACGTTAGATTTTCAGGTTGGATTCACAGATCAGCTTTTGCAGCCGTTCAGTATGGATTCTGAAAATCCAGATTTATATGCATATTTTACAGATTCACTCGGAGTTACAAGAAGATATAATCTTCCTCAATACGGCACACCTGATGCAGCTACAAACTTCCTTAATGATGCAATAGGTAAATTCAGAATTTCAGGCGGACTTCAGAGAATTGATTCTTCTTATTCAAATGTTTACCAGTTAAAAGGAGATTTAACTTCTCAATTAAACAGGCACAACCAGTTTGATGTTGGTTTCTCTGTTCGCCTGCAGGATTTATTTGTTTATGCAGGTACATGGGCACAATCTCAGTTGGCTTATACTCCGGATACCTGGCAGTATTACAAAGCTACTCCTCTTGAAATAGGAGTTTATGTTCAGGATAAGTTAGAGTTTGAAGGAATGAATCTTAATCTTGGATTAAGAGCAGATTATTTCAATCCATTCAAAAGCGGATACCAGGCAGGCTTCCCGGCTGATCCTGATTACACAGCTTTCTGGAATGTAGTTTATAATAATCTTGGCGGTGCATCTCAAAGTTATGAGCGCTGGGTTCAATTCAGAGAAATGCTTGATAGCCCTCCCGGCTGGCCTGAAACAGGCAATAAAACACAGTTGTATTTATCTCCGAGATTGGGCGTTGCTTTCCCGATTACCGAAAGTAGTAAAATGTATTTCAACTACGGACATTTCTATCAGCGTGCACCGGTTTCAATTCTTTACAACACATACATAAGCATGGCATCTGTTGGTCTTCCGGCTCCAGGTCTTAAAATGGCAAGAACAGTTCAGTATGAGTTTGGTTATGAACAGATGATAATGGATGAATTGATTGTGAATGTAACTGCTTATTACAAAGACATTTCAAATGAACCATTAAACAGAAGATATATTAATTATTACCAGGATAATATAGTAGTTCAATACACACCGGATAGATACAGAGATATTCGCGGCGTTGAATTCAGATTAGAAAGACCTGTTGGACGATTTATAAGCTTTAATGCAATGTATGATTATATGGTGCAAAGCTCAGGGCAAACTGGTTTATCTGCAATCTATGAAGATCTTGCAATTGCACGTGATGGAATTATAAGAAGCGCTGCTGTAAGTACTCCTGAACCGCAGCCAAGAGCTAATGTTAACCTTAATCTTCATACCCCAAATAATTTTGGACCTGAATGGCTTGGAATAAAATGGCTGAGCAGTATTTATGCTAACATCTTCTTTGAATGGAGAGACGGCGGAAGGCTGGTGCTTAATCCCGAAGCTGAACAGAAAGACTGGAACTATGTTGAGATAGTTAATACATGGAATATAGACTTCAGAGCTTCCAAATCATTTATAACTGATTTTGGTTCTATTGAGTTTGTGCTTACAGTTGAAAATCTAACCAACAATAAATGGCTTAACACCGGAAATATGACAGCTTCTGAACTAAGCAATTACAAAAATTCTCTTAAAACTCCGGATAAAGGCGGCAACGATAAGTGGGGTGAATATAAGAAAGATTATATAGATGCCGGCTGGAATGATGCCGCAAAATTCCTTAATCCAAGAAGAGTGCTCTTCGGATTAAGATTGAATTTTTAATAAGCTGTTTAATAAACGCAAATAAGGAATTACTATGAAATCAGGAAAAACATTTATACTAACAACAATACTGCTGCTGTTTACAATGGTTGAAGTATTCCCGCAGGAACGGAATTACAATCCGTATCCAATGGAATTAAATGTGGGAAAATTTTCAATGCCTTTTAACAAACGTTATGGTGATGGCGGACTTCAATCTCAATTCAGCTGGAATTTTGAAACAGGCGGCTCAGCAACAAATTCTTTCCATTACCCGAGAGATTATTGGAGATCAACAATGCTGTACCAGATCTTCAATCCTTTTGTGCTTGATGATAATGGAATTATTGGATACGATGCTAACGATCAGCCCAAAAAACAAATAATGGGAACAGACGGCGGAAATAAAATTGTTAACATTGGTGCAACAGATTGGGCAATTGAAACAAGACGTTACCGCCCGCCGCAGATTACAATAGATGGCTTGCCGATGGTTCCTCCTTACAGATGGTATGTTGATCCGAACCTGGTTTCAGATCAGAAAATAGAATTTGAAGATGTTTGTGCACAGTACGGATTCAGAAGCCATGTTGAGGTTTTCGCTTTCTCAAATCAAAATCATGATGATTATTTCATCTGGAAAGTAACACATAAATTCACAGGTGAGCTTCGTTCAGAAATAAATCTTACCGAAAGACTTGACACAATTCCTGATCAAACAATTAACATATGGTTCCCTATTGCATACAGCTTTGGGCCAACAAAAGCCGGAACGTATAAAACAATCGGCGGTTTTGGTGATGAAGCGATTGATGACCTTGATGATTGGGATAGAGGAAAAGTAACTCTTGTAAATGGTAAAAGAGATTCATTGTACTACGCATTTTATTATGATGCTGATAATCCATCTGCACCGGCTTATGAAAATGGCTCTACAGATGATCAGGGCGATCCTGACAGAACAAACGGATTTTTGTATTCAACACAAATTGCAGGCTATGCTCTTTTATATGCTGATAAATCAGTAACTGAAAAAATTGATGATCATTCCCAGCCATATTCAATGCCTCATGCAAATATTGATCCTGATATATGGGGAAGAACCGGACCTGCAACAAAATTAACATACCGTGGAGATGATTCACGCGGAAGATGGCCTCATGATCCAATTTCTGCCGGACTTCAAACCAGACCAATGAAAGGCCCCATGCGTTTTATTACCACCGGTCCTTATGAAATGACAAAGAACTCTGCTGAAGGCAGATACGATTCAGTTACGTTTGTTTATGCAGTTGGTGCAGGAAACATTAGCAAAAGAGAAGCAGACAGTGTTGGACGTGCGTGGTTTAACGGCCAGATAACTGATGCTGAAAAGAACGCTTATATTATGAGAAGCAAGGATTCTCTCTGGAAAAATCTTGAACATGCATACTGGGCATGGGATAAAATCTCCAGAGGAGAAAAAATTCCCGCAGCCCCGCCCGCACCGGATATTGAAGTATCATCCGGGCCAGCAAGAATTTTTGTTAACTGGTCTTATCCGGATCCATCATACTTTAACGATGCTGTTACAGGTGTTGATGATTTTTACGCATGGCGTGTGTACAGAAAAAGAGGAGCCTTGTTAACAAATGATCCTCTTGATCAGAATACTGGTGCTGAATGGGTATTGATTTATGAAACCACTGATAAAAATCAAACAGAATACATTGATGTAAATGTAGACCGCGGATATGATTATTATTATGCTGTTACAGCAGTTGATAACGGAACACAAAATACAAACGGAATACATCCCGGTGAAAAACTTGAAAGCTCACGTTATGAAAATATGACAACACTTCCGGTTGTTTCGTTTGAACCTGGCTTAAGTGAATCAGACAAAGTTAGAGTTGTTCCGAATCCTGCAACCAGCGCTGCAGGCGGTGCATTAACCGGTGGATCACCAAACAAAATCTCTTTCTTCAATCTTCCTGTAAAATGCAAACTCTCAATCTTTACAGAAACAGGTGATCTTGTAGAAACAATTGATCACTACGGAACAGCAGACGAAGAATGGGATCAGAGAACAAGTACAAATCAATACGTTGCCAGCGGAATTTATATCCTTGCCGTTACTGAATGTGAAGCTTTGGACGGTACAAAGCTGGATAACCAGTTTGTAAAATTCGTAATAGTAAGGTGATATCATGAAAAACAAAATCGAAATAAAATTACAGATGCCTTACTTGCAGGAGGTTTTGATGAATTCATTAAATAAAAAATTAATAATTGTTCTGTTACTTTTTATGATTGCCGGCAGCAGCACCTTTGCTCAGTTTGAAAAGAAGGCACAGGTTGGTTTCAGATTCCTTTCAAATCCTGTTTCTGCAGAAGTGATGGGAAGAGGCGGAGTTGGAATATTAAATACATTTAATGCTAATGGTATTTTCTGGAATCCTGCACTTATCAGCCGGAATGAAGCAGATTATGATCTCGCTTTAAATCATACAAAAGGTATTGCTGATATAAATTATAATGCTGTAGCTGCATCTGCCAGGCTCGGTGATTTCGGAGTTCTCGGCTTCAGTTTTCTTGCTATGGATTACGGCGATTTTTACGCAACTGTCCGCGCTGCTAATTCACAAGGCTATCTTGATATGGGAACATTCTCTCCCACAGCCATAGCGGCAGGTGCGGCATTTGCTCAAAGCATAACCGATAAATTCAGCTACGGAGTTCATTTAAAATATGTAAGGCAGGATCTTGGTGATGCTTATGTGGCTGCTTCGGGAGACTCACTTCATAATGTTCAGCTTGGTACAAAGCGTTATGATCAAAACACATTTGCTCTTGATGTTGGAGCTTTCTATGATTTCAGATATAACGGGATAACTTTTGCTGCAACTATTCAAAACATTTCAACAGAATTGCAGTATGAATTTGAAAAATTTCCGCTTCCGTTTGCAATTAGTTTTGGCGCAACTATTCAGCCGCTTGATTTCTTCATTGAACAAAGCGCAGGCAGCTCATTCATTCTTAGCTTTGAATCAGTTCACCCGAGAGATTTTGGTGAAAAATATAAAATAGGCGGTGAGTATAGATTTTTTGAAATGTTTACCGCACGCGCTGGTTACCAGATGAATTATGATGAACGTGATTTCACTGCCGGTATCGGATTTAAATATAATTTATCCGGTGTTCCGATCCGCCTGGATTATGCTTTTGAACCATTCGGCATTTTCGGAAATATTCATTTTATCTCTGTGGGAATAAGCTATTAAAAAAAATTAAATCATTAATTATCAGGATTTGAATTTAGGGAAAGGGAATTAGTATTGTTGCATAAACAACTAATTAATAAAAGGAATAATGCTGTGAGATCTTACTTCCAAAGTCTTTTTATCCGGGATATTTTTTGCGTTTCCCTTTTCGTTCTGATTTTTTCAGGATCAATTTACGCAGATGACCAGGCCTCCTGGATAAGAATCAATCAGCTTGGTTATCTGAACAACTCAATTAAGAATGCTGTTTATGTTTCATTTGATGAAACAGCAGATGTTACTTCCTTTGAAGTTATTAATTCGGCAACAAATAAATCTGAATTTAAATCAGATAAAGTGGAAGCATACGGCGCTTACGGTGCGTTCCAAAAAACTTTCAGATTAGATTTTTCAGATCTTAAAAAAGAAGGAAGTTACTTTATACAAGCCGGAGAAATTAAATCTCCTGTTTTTAAAATTGGAAATAATGTTTATGATGGCACCGCGGATTTTATTCTTCAATACATGCGGCAGCAAAGATGCGGATATAATCCTTTCTTAAAAGATTCCTGCCACACTAACGATGGATTTATAGTTGATCATCCTACACTAACAAACAAGCATATTGATGTAACAGGCGGCTGGCATGATGCAACCGATTACCTGCAGTACGTAACAACATCTGCAAATGCAACATATCAAATGCTGTTTGCTTACGCTCAAAATCCGGAAGTATATAAAGATGAGTATGATAAAAACGGTGAGAAAGGTTCAAACGGAATTCCGGATATTCTTGATGAAGCAAAATGGGGTTTAGACTGGCTCGTTAAAATGAATCCGGACTACGGGCTGATGTTCAACCAAATAGCAGATGACCGTGATCATGCGGGATTCAGACTACCGAACCATGATTCTGTAAGTTATGGGGAAGTGTTAGGACGGCCAGTCTATTATATAACAGGCAAACAACAAGGGCTTGGTGAATATAAAAACAGAGCAACAGGAGTTTCTTCTACTGCTGCTAAATATGCTTCATCTTTTGCGTTGGGCTGCAGGCAGATTAAGGAATACTATCCCGGGTTTGCAGAAGTATTGCTTAAGAAAGCCGAGGAGGCGTATGATTTTGCAAAAACAGATCTTGGCGTAGCTCAAACAGCTTCTGTAAAATCTCCCTATTTCTATGAAGAAGATAATTATGTTGATGATCTTGAACTTGCTGCAATTGAATTATTCAATCTTACCAAAAACAAAAAATATTTAACTGAAGCAGTTGAATGGGGAAAGGTTGAACCTATTACACCGTGGATGGGAGCTGATACAGCACGCCATTATCAATGGTATCCTTTCGTTAATCTCGGTCATTATCACCTGGCAGAGCAGGAAGATTCAGCAATCTCAAAAAGATTTGTTAATTACTACTGGCAGGGATTGAAAAAAGTTTATGAAAGAGGAAAATCAAATCCTTTCCTTATAGGAATTCCTTTTATCTGGTGTTCAAATAATCTGATTGCCGCAATAATTACACAGGCTCATCTCTATCAAAAAGTTACCGGAGATAATTCCTTTGCAGAAATGGAAGCGGCTTTAAGGGATTGGCTTTTCGGGTGCAATCCATGGGGAACAAGCATGATAGTTGAATTACCTAAAGACGGAGATTATCCGGCTGATCCTCATTCATCTCTGTGGGTAATAAATCAATATCAAACAACCGGTGGATTGGTTGACGGACCAATTTATGGAACAATATTCAACTATCTGGCAGGGCTCACAATAGTTAACGGTGATGAGTACGAGAAATTTCAATCTATTAATCATGTTTATCATGATGATTACGGAGATTATTCAACAAACGAACCAACAATGGATGGAACGGCTAGTTTAAGCTACTATCTATCGGCAATGCAGGCAGAGGGTAAACGGGCCGGGGAATCAAGTAAATAATGTGTTCTTTACTAAATAACTTTAATAATTAATTTGGAGCATTATATGAAACACAAACTGCTTACTTTTTTTGCGCTGCTGGTTTTTGCAGGCTTCAGCTATGCGCAGGATGGCTACGAATACGTGGTGGATATTGATACAGTAACTAATCCACACGGTGTTGCTGTAGATCCGGATGGCAAAATCTGGTACGCTTCTCATCAGGACAGCATTGGAGTTATTGTGCTTAATCCTGATCTTACTCCTGCTTCATTCTCACCTATAACCTCTGTAACTATAGATGGTACAGAGCATGCTTTGGTAAACAGATTAAAAGGTGTTGAAGTTGATCCTAACGGAAATATTGTGATCGTTATGAATTCAGTTGAACTGTACAGATTGAATTACCAGGATGGTTCCGGGATGAATTTCCTTAATCTTAAAACACTTCCCAATAATGGTGATAGTATCACTTCATTTTCAAAACCAGGTATTGATGCTGCAGGAAATATATACATAGCAGCAGTTTCTCCTGTAAATAATGCAATATGGAAACTTGATGCAAATTTTAATTATGTATCAAACGTAATTGATCTTCAGGATCCTGCATGGTGGTCAAGAGCAGTTGAAGTAACTCCTGATGGTAAAGATGTTTATATTGCAACACTTTGGGCAGCACCAAGAGTAATTCATTTGCACAGTGATGATGGGGTTACCTACGAAATTAAAAATGAATTACCCGAACCTGAATTTGGTTTCGGCGGGCAGGTTTCTTCAGTAGAACTTGATAAAAAAGGCAGACTTTGGATAAGTGATGAAGGATTTGATAATCAATGCTACTGGATATATGATTTTGCAACAGCTTCTTTTTCACAGTTAAAAGGAGAAGGTGAAAGTGCAATGGATCTGCCGAGAGGACTTGCTTTTAGTCCTGACAGCAAAACAATTTACATTGCAAATTTCAATTCAGGTAGAATTATGAAATGGGCATTGCCTGCAGGTCCATCAGTTGCATTATTTGATGATTTTGAAGATGGAGATAACCTAAATGCATTAGGCGGAACATGGCAGCTAACAGGTGGTTTAGCAGGATCATTAGCATTTGAAGTTGTATCCAGCGAAGGATATAATTCAAGTCATTCACTTCATGTTACAGGCAGCTATCAAAACTGGCCGGGAGCTGAAAGTACATTAGATGCATCATCATCACCGGTCGATGTTTCAGGATTTAACGGAATTCAGTTTGCTGTTAAAGCTGTTATTGTTGATACTTTAAGAATTAGAATAAGAGAACAAAAACGAGTTGATAACGGCACTTACGAATTTGCAAAATTCGATTTCGTTCCAACTGCAGAATGGACAATAGTACAGGTTCCGTTCTCAGAAATGGTTTCTTCTTATACCAGCGGTCCGCTTGATCCTGCTTTTGATGCAACAGATATTACTCATATAGATTTTGAACCATTTAAAGCCAACAGGGAAGGTGATTTCTATATTGATGATATTCAATTCATTACAGATATAACAGGAATTGAAAAAGATTATTCTACTCTGCCAACTGAATTTAGTTTGAAACAGAATTATCCAAATCCGTTTAACCCAACAACAACAATTGAATTCAGCTTAGTACAGAGCGGATTTACAACTCTTAAAGTATATGATGTTTTAGGAAATGAAGTTGCAACTCTGATTAATGAAGAATTAACCTCCGGCAATTTCAAAACACAATTTGATGCTTCACAATTAAGTTCAGGAATTTATTTTTATACATTGCGTGTTAATAATTCAGTACTCACTAACAAAATGCTTCTCTTAAAGTAATTCTCTCATAATGCACTCCTTGGGCTAAGATATTTTTTATCTTAGCCTTTTTTATTTTAAAACATCCCGCTGAACTTTGCCCGGCATTTAAGATTTCTTAACATTAAAGAAGTTTTCATCATTGTTTTGCTTCATCAGGCAAGAAGATATATATTACTGCTGCTATTTAAGGCCATTATCTAACTACTAATAAAAATAAAACCTCCAAATCCCGTTTGTGGAATTGATATTCATTTATTCATGAGACGAAAAGATAATTTAAATCTTTTGGGATTTTTCTTTACATCATTTTTAACCGGGCTGCTGATGCTGGGTTTGTATTCCTGCTCATCAACAGAATCATCAGCTAAGACAGAAACTTTCCGGATTGATTACTATTCAACAGGTGGATTTACGAATGTTACTCAAGGCATTACTATTTATTCATCTGGCTTTGCAGAAAACTGGGAAGAAAGATATCCTTCCGGCAAAAATATTATTAACACTTTTGAGCTGGATGCAAAAATTTTGGAGAAAATCGATTCAATATTACAAAACCAGGAATGGTTTAAGTATAAAAATAATTTTACCGGCAATCTTACATCATATCTTCAAATCAAAAAAAATAATAACACAAATAAAATTTCGTTTAATTCAATTGATCTGCCGGCTGATATGCCGCAAGTATTGAAAGAATTATTTAAAATGATCAAATCAATTCAATTTAAATAATTAACGGAAGGTGAAAATATGCAACTGAAAAAGCTTCTTGCTGTATCAGGAATTTTTCCGATTTCCGTTACAGTTCTGCAACCGCAGTTTAAGAGGATTAACAAAAAGCTAATTCAGGCGCTTGGAACCGTTTATAACTTTACTCCTGCTGAAAAGTTAAATACTATCGAAAAGAAATTAGAATCAATTCTTCAGAAGAAAGGAATAACACATGCACGTAAATCTTTTAGCGGAGGAGATTTATTTTCATTAATTAAAAAGAATAAATTTTCTCCTGATGAATTTTCTGATATAAAAATTATAAAGTGGAATAAAGATTTTAAAACGCCGGCAATCTATTCATTTCAATTCAGTCTTAAAAATGTTTTTGTTTAATTAAATAAGGATCTACTTCAGTATGCGCATATCAATATTGAAATTACTGCTCTTACTCTTAATTTCAATTAACATTGCATTTTCACAAAATTATAATTCAACAGTTGATGAATTAATCGAATCAGTTAATCTTGATTCTATTTTGTCTCATGTAAGAATTTTATCCGGTGAGGATTCCGTTATAATTGAAGGAGAAAAAAAATTAATTACAAACCGCACTAATCTTTCAGATAGAATATTGGCAGGAAAATTTATCCAGTCAAAATTAGATTCATATGGAATAGAAACATTCATTCAGTCATTTTCTTTTGATACAACTTTTGGAAATAATGTAATTGGTAAGCAAATAGGAATTCTTTCAGATTCAACAATAATAATTTGTGCACATTATGATGCTGTAGAAGAAAGCCCGGGAGCTGATGATAATTCATCAGGCACTGCAGCGGTGCTTGAAACAGCAAGGCTCCTATCAAAATATCCTGTTAAATATAATGTGCTTTATATCCTTTGGGATCTTGAAGAGATCGGATTGATTGGAAGCACTTACTTTTGTTTTTCAGACAGCGCACTAAATGGAATAAAATATGTATTAAATGTTGAGATGCTCGGTTATGATCATAATTTTGATTATGCAGTTGATGTTCATGTTCAGCCGGTTGCAAATTCAGTAGAGATGGCTGAATTGTTTAAAAGTTTTTCTGAGCTATATAATTTGAAACCGGATATTGAAATTGTAAATCCCGGAACGGATAGAAGTGACCATGCGGTATTTTGGGAAAAGAACATCAGCGCCCTCGCGTTCTCACAGGACTTTATGCCCGATGAATCAAACTTTACTCCATATTACCATACTCCGGATGATAAGATAGAATATTTCAATCAGGATTTTTTTAAAGAGAATGTAAAAGCTGCAGTTGCATTCATGGCTGGTTTATCTATTGATGAAAATACTTCTGCTGCTGAAGATAATTATGTTGTTAAAGATTTTGTGCTGCATCAAAATTATCCCAATCCATTTAATCCGGCAACAAAAATTAAATTCAGTTTACCTGCGCAAGAATTTGTAACAATAAAAATTTATAATGTGCTCGGCAGTGAAGTAAAAACTCTGCTTAACAGTTACAAGGCAGCAGGTTCTCATTCAATAGTATTTGATGCAGAGAATCTTCCCAGCGGAATATATTTATATAAAATTAATGCGGGAAGATTTTCTGAAATTAAGAAGATGATGGTGGTGAAATAATTTTTACGAATAGAAAATAGATTATCTCAGCAGTTCCATCTTTTTAACAATATATTTTGAAGGAGTTCTTAAAACGTAAAAGTAAACTCCGCTTGCTGTTTCCGGATTAAATTTTATTGAATGTTTGCCGGCAGATTTTTCTTCATTTATTAATGTTGAAATTTTATTTCCCAGGATATTAAAAACTTCAAGTGAAACAAATTCTTTTACGGGAAGATTAAATTCAATCGTTGTTGATGGATTGAAAGGATTCGGGTAATTGCTTAATGAATAATCTTCCGGCAATTGATTTATCTCTTCAACAGCAGTTGCATTGCCGGTTGAAAATTTGTAAACCGGAGACCAATCGCTAAAACCCGCAGAATTTGATGAACGCACACGCCAGTAATATATTTTGTTTAGTTCAAATCCATTCCTTATAAAAAATGCCGGTCCAATATCTGTTCTGTTCAGAGCGATAACGGAAAAATCATCCTTTGTTGATAATTGAAAATTGTATGAAACTGCTGAATCAACCGGCTGCCATTCAAACCTGATACTTTGTGAATCAATTATACTATCATCTGCAGGAAAAATTAATTGTGGAACCGAAGGAGCTTCTGCAGGCGGATTCAAAAGATAATCACCAAGTGATTTAAGCAGCGGTGTTTTTCCTGCACTGTAATCACGGCCTATTTTCCAGATTATTGTTCCCTTTAAATTATTTTTTATGATATACGCGCTCTTCAATTTAACAGATATAGTATCGTCATAAGTTATCAATTGAGTATGAGCGGGATTTTGTAAATATGGAACCTTGCAATTATCATCCCAAAGATATTCCCATCCCTGGTTTATCTTTTCATTTGCTGCAACATAAGAAACAGATGAACCGCCTGAGTTTGATTTGTACAATCCCTGTGAGTTTAATAAATATCCGCCAAATGGTATTCCGATACAAAGCTGTTCTGCAGGAACACCTCTGCCGAGATAATACTTAACAGCTTTATCTACAGAAAGATTTTGTGAACCGTATGAGTATAAGGCAGATTGATGCCCGGAAATGGATTCCCATGATCCGTAAAAATCATAAGTCATAATTCCGAACCAATCAAAATTATTTTTTAAGCTGTTCAAATCATACGCATTATTCCAATCCTGTGATGGAATTGCAGCGGTGAGTAAGGGAATTTCTGCAGCAAGCAATGCTGTTCTTAATTCCGAAACAAGTGCAGCAAAATTTGCTCTGTCTGCTGCGCCGGGATATTCCCAATCCAGATCAACGCCATCGTAGCCGTGTGTTTTACAGAAGTTTACCATATTGTTAATAAACTTTTCTCTTGCAACCGGATTTGCAGCCATCGGAGAAAATCCTGCTGATTGACCAAAGCCGCCTACTGCAGCGAGAACTTTTACATTGTATTTATGAGCTTCGCTTATCAACTGCGGATAAAGGAACCATGAATCAATGTGTAAACTGCCGTCAGCGTTTGGTATTACAAATGCGTGTGCAATATGCGTTAAACTTGAATAATCAATTGCATTATACGGATATGAAGCGTAATTGCCGTTAATATATCCAACTACTACTTTTTGCGGAAAATTTTGGTATGCAATAATTAAAGTAAAAACAAGTATAAATATAAATTTCATTATTATTCCTTAAATCATAACTTAACTTAAATGCAAGATATAATGGGGGGTTCTGGCGTTCAATAAAAAATTTAGTTAAAAATTTTTGTTGCTTTTTAAATTTTGATTGAAGGGAAATTAAAGCTTATTTAAAAAAAAGATTGGCTGAATTGTATAAAAATTAATTTATACTTCTTCAACCAATCTCAAAATTTTAATAATTAAATTAATAAGTATTAAAATTAGGTTAACATTATTTAGATGTTAACCTGATTTCAAAAATATAAAATCAAAGATAAGAAGCAACGCCGCAAGACATACTAAAGCGGAAGTGTAGCACTGCGCACAGAAATTAGTACTTCAGAATAATTTCTGCAGGAAATTCATTTACAATAATTTCTTTTTCATTTAAATGTTTGGATTTGCTTCCATTAATCAGAACTTCATTTGGTTTTTTTCCTGTAAAATTTTCAAGAATTAATTTTCCCGCAGGCATTTCCAGATCCCCATTAAATCTTACTAAATAATTATTTCCATCTTTTTTGATTGAATAATTTAAAACGCCATAAAATGTTGAAAGGTTTTTTATCGAAATTCCATCCGGATGATCTGCCCATTCCTTCTTTAAACCTAAGCCAACAACAAGCGAACTATCATACTCGCGTTCAAAAACAAACATTGAACGAACAACATTTATATAATCTGAACCAATCCATGTATGCGGCATATCTCCTATAAAACCGGGCGTATTATTGTTCCACACAACTTCAGCCCAGTGATTCCATGCATAAGGAAATTGATGATGAAAAAAATAATCGAGCAGTTCAAAAGTTTTTTCTTTCTTACCAAGATAAAGGAATGATCCCGCTGCACGAATTTCATAAGGTGTATATGCTGTCCAATCTGAATAGTTTTTTCTTTGTACGAAATTATCATAATAAATTTCAAAAGTATTATTCAGTTCAGGCTGCGGCAGATTGCCAAGTTCATTCCCGGGAAAAATGCTTATAGTTGTTGAAGTTGCATCAAAATCGCCAAGTTCTACACAGCCGGGAATATAATTGATGTTATGATTTTTCATTGCAAGATTAATTGAATTGTATAAGTTTTTTTCAAATTCATCACGTAAAAGGATAAATCTCTCTTTTTCTTTTGCCTCATTTAAGATGGATGCAATTGTTGCCGCATCTTTTAATCCTCTTAAAGTAAAAAAATCATCCCAGTATGAATGCATGGGTTTAGCGGAGTAACCTTCATGGCTGATTGATTCAGGCATGAGTCCATAAAAGGCGAGTGAATCTTCTTTCTTATACTGCGCTGTTTTTCTTTGCGAGGTAAGATATTCGATATAATCAACAGTTTTTGAAATTGTTTCAAATTTATCTCTGAGGAATGAAGTGTCTTTTGAGAAATTAAAATACTGCAGAATTGCAAAAATATATTCACCATGGCTGTCATTTTCCGGAGTAGGATCTGCTCCGCGTTTATCAACAACACACGGAATTTTTCCGTTTGGAAATTGAAACTGTGAATACCAATCAAGGTATTCCTTTACCTCATCCTTAATTCCAAGCCGCAGCAAAGCGCCTGATGTTAATGCCCCATCCCTAATCCATGCGCGCTCATAGCTTCTTGAGCCGGGCTGAATTGCCGGGCCATCACGATTTATTAATATGTAAGCGAGATTACTTTTTAATGTGTTTATTAATTTATCTGCATCCGGCGGAAGATTAATTTCAACCCTGTTAAGACGGTCTGTCCAGTAATTAGAAACTTCATTTAATTTTTCTTTAAAGAAATTTTCTGCATCGGAAGATTTTATATTTTCAAGTGTTTGCGGGTAATTATCATAAAATGGAATTGCGACATACACATTTTTTTCTTCCCCGGGATTTAATTTTAAATTATACACTGCAGCACCTGATCCAAATCCAAGTGAATCATAAATTTCTTTTGTATCGGGCAATGAATTCTGATCAATGAACGTAACAATTTCACCATCTTTAAATTGTGAAGCGCCGAAATTATTGTAATTAGTAAGGAAGAATAATTTTTTCTTATCAACACTTACAAAGGAATTATCAGCGGAAATTTTATTTATCTTTGCTGCGCCTCCCTGCACATTCAAGAACTGCCACGGCGCATTAACCTGGAATGGTCTAATTGCCAGATAAAGATTAATATTTTTTTCAGTATCACTTTTATTTATAATTTTATATTGAATAAGAATAAGTGATTCATCCTTTTCCCCGGCGGCAAATGCCTTGATATTCAAATCAATATTTTTTTCTTTCCACAGAACAGATGGAATGGGCAGGTAGCTGCTATCAAGAGATTGTTCGAGCCCAACTTCATTCCAGTTTAAAAATTTATCATCAACAAACAGGAATGGAGAAATTGAAAACGAAGCTTTATCCACTTCAATTGAACCTTCTTCATTAATTAAACCTTCTTTCAAATCACCGCTAATGCCTATGATATTCCAGAAAGATTGAGTGCGGGAAAAGTATTTTGGAAAATATCCTTTGGGATAATGATCAGCAGCAGATTGAAAAAAATTATTTGGATGGTCTGAAAACTCAAGTGGTTTAATTTCAATTTCACTAATACCGAAACCGGTGCCGGCGCTTTCATTCAAATTAAAATCAATAAATCTTGCTTCACCATTTTTGATGAAAATAAAATCGGTGGTTCCGCGGCCGTTATTCTTTGCAAAAACAGTATTAAAGTTTTTTCCATCCTTTGAAATTGATATAGAAAAATCTTTTGCAAAACGGTTTTTCATCCAGTTAATAATTATTCCGCCAAATTCCTTCACGTATCCAAAATCAATTCTGAGCTGCTGATTATTTTTTTCATCTGTCTGCCATGCAGTTTCAGGATTACCATCAATCACAAATCCGGAATTATCTGATGGAGATGATGCAGTAATTTTTATTGGGATAGTTGTATCCTGTTTTGCTGCTTCTTCAAAAACAAGTTCATCTAAAAAGACAGAACCTTTTCCGCCTTCAGATGCTGCAATGATGATTTGAATTTTTGCAGGATGGATTATCTCGCCGCCGCCTTTTGGTCCCCACGCAAATTGAATATTTCTTTTTCTCACAATTTCTTTTTGCCATGTTTGCGGCAGTTCAAAATTGCGCTGGTTAAACCACCAAACATTATCACCTGTCGAATCAATCAATTTAAATTCAAGATTGTTCTTTAATCCTTCGCCTTTTATGAAGTATGAAAACTTATAATCATCAGGCAGTGAGATGTTCAAGTCCTTTTCAATTCCGCACCAGCCTGCACCGGTAAAATTAAAATTGAGTTTTAATGAATTGTTTGAAAATCCTTCTGTGTTTGAGATGCTGATTTCAGCTCCATCTGAATGAACGATTTTCCAGTCATTTATGGAATTGAAATCGCTGATGGGTGTAACCTGTGCAAATGATAGGCTGAAAGAAAAGGCAAAAAACAAAATAAAATATTTCATTTCATCCTCAATGTAAATGCTTTCATTAATTGAAGATACAGAAGGGATAATTTAATTGCTACTAAAAAAGAATGATTTTATACCTATAATCTAAGATTTATTTAGAAAATAAAGCAATTTTAGGCACTTCGTAATTTGAAGCACAGTAGGATGGGAAATAAAAACGAAATTGGTAAGAAAATTCTTGATTATAAATTTTTTAAAACTTATGTTCTAATGTAAGCGTTTACATTTATAGCCGGGTAAATAAATTTCCTCAACAGTTAACAGAATAAATAATAACAAACAAGGAGTCAGCCATGAAACATACACTTACGGCCATGTTCATTGTTCTGCTTCTCGGTTCCTTTTCTCTAATCCATTCCCAAAATTCAGATCCTGCTTCCCTCGATGTCTATGCAGCTTCATCAACAATTACAGTTGATGGGCAGCTTAATGAAGCAGACTGGAGCAGTGCTGCGGAAAAACCGCATCTGATGTTTAAAGTTAACGGCACTCCCAGCGGCAATTATAATACACCTACTAATGCAGGATTAATCGTTAAAGGTGATTACCGTGAAATGAGTACAACATATGTTAAATTCCTGCATCAGGGGATGGATCTTTACGTCTCTCTTCAATCGGATGATCAGCAGGTTTGCAAATTTGATTGGGAAGGTGATGGTTTGTTCATGCAATTTAAGAATGCAGCCGATCAAACATGTGAATTAAAATTATATGTTATAAATAATACTACATTTGGCGCTGAAGGCGGCGGAGCTACACCTGGTGATGGCTATGCCGGAACCGGTATAGTTAACGGAACTATCTTCGATTCTACAGATACTGATAACGGATATACCGCCGAAGGCGTTTTACACCTTGATAAATTCGGCTGGTCTTCTTTGCCTGCAAGTATTCAGGTAAGTGTAGTAATTTTTGATCCGGATCATTACAGTGTTCCGGGTAATCCCTGGGGAGACAATGGTAATTTTGCAAAGCAGTGGTGGGGCAGTGAATGGGGTTCTGAGTTTAGAACTTTAAATTTGGTAAATACGGTTGTACCTGTTGAACTGAGTTCATTTAGTGCTGCTGCGGTTCCCGGCGGAGTAAAACTCAATTGGGTTACTGCTACAGAAAAGAATAACCGTGGTTTTGAAATTGAAAGAAGTATTGATAACAAAACTTTTGTAAACATTGCTTTTGTTGATGGCAAAGGAACAACTACTTCACAAACTGAATACAGTTATGTTGATAAAAATTCTTTCGGCACAACATATTACCGTTTAAAACAAATTGATTTTGACGGCGCATTTGAATATTCAAAAGTTGTTGAAGTGAATTCTCTTGCTGATCTGAAATATGATCTTGAACAGAATTATCCTAACCCGTTCAACCCAACAACAACTATCAGCTATTCAATTCCGGAGAATAGTTTTGTAACCATAAAAGTGTTTGATGTACTTGGGAATGAAGTTGCTTCATTAGTTAATGAAGAAATGGAAACAGGCAGGCATAAGATTGATTTTAATGCTGCAAACCTGAGCAGCGGTGTTTATTATTACTCAATTACTGCAGGTAATTTTACTGCTTCAAAGAAATTCATTTTAATGAAGTAAAAAATATTTTGTAGTTTTAAACAGCCCCGCTTCCGGGGCTGTTTATTTTTATCCAACCTTAAAGCAAGCGGTTTTATAAAGTGAATAGAAAATTTGAAACTGATTACGGCTATTTTACTGAGGATGGCAGTGAATATGTAATTAAAACATTCAAAACTCCCAAACCATGGATTAATATTTTAACAAACGGAGATTATGGATTCGTAATTTCACAGGCTGGCGGCGGATTTAGCTGGAAGACTCATTCAGAATTTAACCGCATCACACGCTGGCATCAGGATCTTATTCAGGATAACTGGGGAAAATACATTTACATAAAAAATAATCTTACCGGTAAATTCTGGTCTCCCACATTTCTTCCTGCAAAAAAAAATTTAGATTCTTTTGAATGCAGGCATGGACTGGGCTGCACTGTTTTTACTTCTGAATATCAACAGATAAAAACAATTCTTACTTTATTCGTTCCGAATGATGATAATCTGGAAATCTGGGATCTAAAAATCATCAATCAAACAGCGGAAGAAGCTGATCTTTCCGTATTTACATATTTTGAATGGTGCCTTGGCTCTTCGGCTGATCATCATCGTGAATTCCATAAAACATTTTTGCGGACAAAATTTGATAAAAATTTAAATGCAATTCTTGCCACAAAAAATTTATGGGAAATTCCACTCGGCGATCGTGGGCATTGGAATATTGAATATGAATACAACGGTTATTTTTCCTGCAGCAAAACAATCTCCGATTATGATACTGAAAAAGAAAATTTTACCGGGCAGCTTGGTGATATTATAAATCCAGCCGCAGTTGAATCAGGTATCTTACAGAAGAAAACAGGAAGCTGGGACGATGCTGCTGCTGTTACAAAAGTTGATTTGAAACTAAAACCAAATTCAGAAGAGAGATTAATTTATTATCTCGGTCTTGAAAAAGCTGAATCAGGTATCAAACCCGTACTTGAAAAGTATATAACGTACGAACAGGTTGATTCAGCGCTTGAAGCAGTAAAACAAAAATGGCATTTGCTGCTATCCACACTTGAGATTGAAACACCGGATGAAGCAATGAATCTGATGGTCAACAAGTGGCTTCGCTATCAGGCAATTGCAGGAAGACTTTGGGCACGAACTGCGTACTATCAGCAGAGCGGAGCATTTGGTTTCAGAGATCAACTGCAGGACAGCCTTGTTTTTCTTCCTATCAATCCGGCATACACAGAACAGCAGATAAAGCTTCATGCTGCACATCAACTTGAAGATGGAACTGTTCTGCATTGGTGGCACCCAATAACTGAAACCGGACTTGAAACGAAAATGACTGATGATCTTTTGTGGCTTCCGTTTGTGCTTATACAATATTATAAAGAAACAAAGAACTTAAAATTTTTTGATGAAGAAGTTGAATATTACAGACATCCAGATTTAAAAGAATCATTGTACAAACATTGCATAAGAGCGATTGAAAAAGTTTTAACAAGATACAGCAAACGCGGCTTGCCGCTTATCGGTGCGGGTGATTGGAACGATGGACTAAGTGCCGTTGGGCTTGAAATGAAAGGCGAATCAATCTGGCTCGCAGAATTCTTCTATCTTATCTTAAATGAATTTAAAGAAATCTGCAGGTTAAAAAATGATGATGAACTTTTTGAAAGATATAAATCTGAATCTGAAAAATTAAAATCTGCTTTTGAAAAATATGCATGGGATGGCGAATGGTTTTATCGTGCAACAAAAGATTCAGGTGAAAAAATTGGCAGCCGCGAAAACAAAGAAGGAAAAATTTATCTGAATTCTCAGACATGGTCTGTTATCAGTGGAATTACTGAACGGGATAAACAATTAAAAGCAATGCAGGCTGTTGATAAATATTTATTAAAAAATAACGGCACACTACTTTTAGCTCCGGCTTATACAAAGCCTGATAAATTCATCGGCTACCTTTCACGTTATGCAGCAGGTAGAAGGGAAAACGGCGGTGTTTATATGCACGCTGCAACATGGGCAATAGCGGCTTTTGCTATATTGGATAATAATGAAAATGCATATAAAGTTTTTAAAGGAATTTGTCCCGTTTACAACGGACTTGATCCTATTAAGTATGCCGCAGAACCTTACGTAACACCGGGAAATATTGATGGACCCGATTCACCAAATTATGGAATGGGCGGATGGACATGGTACACAGGTTCAGCTTCATGGTTTCAAAAAGTTATAGTTGATTGGATTCTTGGGGTACGTGCAGATGAAAACGGCTTAATCATAGATCCTCATATTCCAAAAGAATGGAAAAGTTTTAAAGTGAAAAGAACGTTCAGAGGATGTGTTTATAATATTGAAATAGTAAATCCGGGTAAAGCTTCATCCGGTGTTAAGAAAATTGAAGTTGATGGAAAAGATGCAAATTCTCCGATTCTTATTGAAGGAAGGAATTCCGTTTCAGTAAAAGTAACAATGGGATAATAAACTGCTGAAATTTACCGTAGAAATATTTTAATGAAAGAATTGAATCAAAATATTACCCTCAATGGTAAATGGAAATTTATAACTGATGCTGGTTCTGAATTAACCTATGATGAAGTTGAAAAAAAATATCTTGAAAATGATATACGGGAAATGGAGATTCCTTCAAACTGGGAGCTACAGGGGCTGCACAATTTTAACGGCTCTGTTTGGTTTATAAAAGAATTTACAATCTCTACTCCAAATCATTTATCAATCTTAAAGTTTAATGGGGTGGATTATTTCACAGATGTCTGGCTAAATAAAAAATTCCTCGGCAGCCATGAAGGATATTTCCAACCCTTCTTTTTTGATATAACAGATTATGTTTCAGAAAAAAATTTACTTATTGTAAAAGTAACATCTCCGCTTGAAGAACCGGGCACTGTTTGGCCGCACAAAAAAAAATTAATTAAGGGGATATTTAATCATCACGATTGCAGACCTGGCGGCTGGGATTTGCAGCACGGGCAGGATAAAAATACAGGCGGCATCTGGAACAATGTTGAGATACATTCGGGCTTTCCGGTTTATCTCTCAAATGTAAAAATATCTTCATCATTAAATTTTGAAAAAAATTCTGCAAATCTAAGTTTTAAATTTTATCCGTTCACAAAACAATCTTCAATAAATTCTGCTGCAAAAATTTCAATAACTTCTCCGGCGGGAGAAAGAATTAATTTCAATTTTAATTTGAACTTTATAGATCAGGAAATGATTGAAGTTCAAACCGAAATTATTAATCCTCATTTGTGGTGGAGTTATGATGTTGGTGAACCGGCTTTGTACTCAATTCAAATTTCATCAGAAGTATTTGAGGAACAAAAATTATTATACGGTATACGTGAAGTAAAACTGGATGAGAACGGACAATTCTTTATTAATAATAAAAGTTTATTCCTCCGCGGAACTAATATAATTCCAGCTCAATTTTTAAGTGATCTTTCAGCAGAAAAAATCAAACGTATAACACAACTTATTAAAAACGCAAACATAAACATTGTGCGGGTTCATGCTCACGTTAATAGAAAAGAATTGTATGAAGAATTTGATAAGAACGGAATTCTTGTCTGGCAGGATTTCCCGCTTCAATGGACTTATGATGAATCCAAAAACTTTTATGAAGATGCGCAGCGGCAAATTAAAGAAATGGTGAATCATCTTTACAATTATTCATCGGTTGCATTTTGGTGCTGCCATAACGAACCAGGGCATCAGATTGATACGCTTGATAAACAACTGCACAAAGCGGTTGAGAGTGAAGATCAAACAAGGATAATCAGGACAGCTTCAAATTATGAAGAACATGCATACGATGGCTGGTACTGGGGTAATAAGGAACATTATGCTGCCGCACCAATGGGTCCGCTGGTAACAGAATTTGGTGCACAGGGAATTCCAA
Organism: Ignavibacteriales bacterium; assembly: GCA_044507695.1. Taxonomy (GTDB): domain Bacteria; phylum Bacteroidota; class Ignavibacteria; order Ignavibacteriales; family Ignavibacteriaceae; genus JBIQJD01. The sequence goes on from JBIQJD010000011.1 coordinate 68,241, forward strand.
CTTTAAATACATTAAAAAAATTTTTAAAGGATGATGAGATTTTTCCGCCTGATTGGAAGAAATGGTCATATCATAATTTTCAGCCTGATCAAACATTCAACATTGCAAAAATAAAATTTCATGGCAGCACAGAATCATTTATAAAAAACTCGCAGCAGTATCAGTCCGATCTTATTAAAACAGCAGTTGAATTTTACAGGCGCAAAAAATTTAAAAGCATAACCGGAATATTTCAGTTCATGCTTATTGATTGCTGGCCTTCAATTACCTGGTCTGTAGTTGATTATTATGAAAATCCGAAGCAAGCTTATTATACGTTACAGCAAGTTTATCAGCCGTTGTTTATATCTGTAAATGTAAGGCAGGATCAGTATTTCACCGGCAGCAAAATATTAATTGATGTTTATATAATTAATGATCTGCACATAAAATACAACGATTGTTCTTTGCGTTTCATGTTGGATGATAAAAAAATATTTTCTCTCAAAAACATTAATGTTCCTGCTGATGATTTGATCTTTTTTGATTACACAAAATTAGATTTAATGATGAAAGAAGAAATTTCAACCGGCAGACATTTAATGAAATTAAAATTAATGAATGAAAATAAAGTGATAGCTGAAAATGAATTTGAATTCACGGTTATAGAATTTCCTGAACAGAGAACGAGGGAATGATGAAGAGGTTTGTAATTGCTTTAATAATTATATCTGCAATAAATATATACGCCGAAGATTATATTTTTTTTAATGACAGCCCATCAAATATTTTTTATGATCCAAGCTGGGGAAATTTTAATGAACCAAGTTATGTTGAACTGGTTAACTCAAATAAATTTCCGGTTTCAACTGCATATTATTTTACAGGAATAAATTCACTTAAGCTGCATTGGAATTCCAAAGCAGGTGGAAGCTGGGAGATTGCGCTTGCTGCCGCTGACTGGATCGGGCATGATATATCTGTTCAGGATTCAATTTCATTTTATGTTTATGCTGAATTTGCAGTTGAACAAAATTCTCTTCCATTCATTTACCTTGAAGATTTAAATAATGTAAGAACACCTAAAATTAATCTCTCTGATTTCATTCCGGGAATTCCTGCGGAAACATGGATTAAAGTTTTTGTTCCCCTTTCCCCGTTTGAAATGAACAAAGGTTCTGCAGATCTAACAAAAGTAAAAACAATTTTCTTCGGTCAATCCTCATCGGATGAAATTGAACATATAATCTATGTTGATGATGTACGAATGACAAAGTCTGTTGAAACAGATTCAACCATGCCTGCTGCACCAACAGGCTTAATTGCAAAAGGTTATGAAAAGCATATTGATCTTTCATGGCAGTTCAATTCAGAAGCTGATATAAGCGGCTACTACGTTTACAGGTTTAACGGAGCCGCGTTTATCAGAATTGCAGATGTAAATTCCGATACAAGATTTTTTATTGATTGGATTGATACAACAGGTGTTGAGCGTTTATATAAAGTATCAGCTTATGATAATGAATTAAATGAATCTGAATTAAGTGAAGAAGTTTCTGCTGTAACATCAGAAATGAATGACGAAGAATTTTTAACAATGGTTCAGGAAGCAGTATTCAGATATTTCTGGGATTATGCTCATCCCGTTTCCGGACTTGCACGTGAACGGCTAAACTCCGGCAACACTGTTACAACAGGCGGCTCCGGTTTTGGAGTAATGGCAATTCTTGCAGGAATAAATAACAGCTTTATCACACGACAGCAAGGTGTTGAGCGCATGCTGAAGATTCTGAATTTCTTAACTACAAAAGCGGATAGATTTCACGGTGCATTTTCACACTGGCTGAATGGTGAAACCGGAAAAGTAATTCCTTTCAGCTCCGATGATGACGGCGGAGATCTTGTTGAAACTTCTTTTATGATTCAGGGATTACTGGCGGCAAGACAATTCTTTAATGAAAATACAACTGAAGAAAATGAAATAAGGAACCTGATTACACAAATCTGGGAAACAGTTGAATGGAACTGGTACACACAATTTCAAAACAATCCATGGCTGTACTGGCATTGGTCTCCAAATTACGGATGGGTAAAGAATCATGCTCTCAGAGGTTACAATGAAGTTATGATTACATACATGCTTGCAATTGCTTCTCCAACTCATCCTGTTTCACCCCTGCTTTATTTTACAGGATGGGCAGGTACCGGCGGTTATGAAAACGGGAAATCTTTTTATGGCATTCCGCTTTTTGTTGGTCCCGATTACGGCGGGCCATTATTCTTTGCTCATTATTCATTTCTTGGTTTTGATCCAAGGAATAAAAAAGATCGTTATGCAAATTATTTTAATCAGAATAGAAATCATGCTTTAATACACCGTGCGTACTGCATTGATAATCCAAAAGGTTTTGGTGGATACGATGAAAACACATGGGGATTAACAGCATCAGATGGGCCATTTGGCTATAATGCATTTTCACCAACAAATGATAACGGAACAATCGCTCCAACTGCAGCAGTTTCATCTGTGCCGTATACGCCGGATGAATCAATCTCCGCACTTAAAAATTTTTACAGAAAGTATGGGAAAAATCTTTGGAGTATTTATGGCTTTAAAGATGCTTTTAATCCAACACAAAACTGGTTTGCAAATAGTTACATAGCTATTGATCAGGGGCCGATAATTGTGATGATTGAAAATTATAAAACGGGATTGCTGTGGGAAAATTTTATGGCAAACCCGGAAATTCAGCCAATGCTTGATGCAATTCAATTTGAAGAAGATTTAACAAGTACAGATGAGACAGTAACGCCGTTATCATTTCAGTTGAAAAATAATTATCCAAATCCATTTAACCCTTCCACAACAATAGAATATTCTATTCCACAAAGCGGATTAGTTGAGCTGAAAGTTTTTAATATCCTTGGTAAAGAAGTTGCATCATTGGTCAATGAAGAAAAATCCGCAGGAAATTATAGTGTTGTTTTTAACGCTGAAAAAATTAGTTCAGGCGGGCATGATCTTTCAAGCGGAGTTTATTTTTATTCATTGAGATCAGGAAAATATCACGAAACAAAAAAATTAATTCTGCTCAGGTGAAAAGATTAATTAAAATATTAATAATCATTGCTGCATGTTTAAATGGCTGCAGCAAGGATGATGAGAGCACAATAAAAATCTGGGCAATGGGAACAGAAGGAGAAATCCTTAAAAAACTGGTACCGGAATTTGAAAAACAAAATCACGGAATTAAAGTTGATATACAAATGATTCCCTGGACTGCTGCTCAGGAAAAACTAATTACAGCTTATGCAAGTGATAACACACCTGATGCTTGCCAGCTTGGCAATACGTGGATTCCCCAGTTTGCCGCACTTGATGCAATAGAAAATCTAGATTTGTGGATAAATAAAAGCAGCGTAATAAAAAAGGAAAATTATTTTGAGGGAATCTGGGAAACAAATGTAATTGATTCATCCGTTTACGGAATTCCATGGTACATTGATACCCGCGTGCTTTATTACCGCACCGATTTACTCGCTGAAGCGGGATACAACTCACCGCCCAAAACATGGGATGAGCTTTATGATGTTTCTAAAAAATTAAAACAGCTTTATCCAAATAATTATTCTTTATATGTACCAACAAATGAATGGGCAAATTTTGTAATCTTTGGCCTCCAGGCTGGGTCTCAGATTCTTAGAGACAACAACACCTACGGAAATTTCAACAGCCCCGAGTTTAAAAAAGGATTTCAGTACCTGATTCAATTTCATAAAGAAAATTTTTCTCCGGTTGGAATAACAGAAGTAACAAACATTTACCAGGCAATGGCCGAAGGTTATATTGCAATGTACATTTCAGGTCCGTGGCATCTTACAGAATTTAAAAGATGGATGAAAGGAAATTTAAAAGATAAATGGTCAACAGCACCACTTCCGGGATTAACAGATTCCGTTCCCGGTGTTTCACTTGCCGGCGGCTCAAGCCTTGTGTTATTTAAGGATTCAGATAAGAAAGAAAAAACGTGGAAGTTTATTGAATATCTTTCAAAGCCGGAAACACAAATTGCTTTTTATGAGCTTGTTAACAATCTGCCGGCAGTTAAAGAAGCGTGGAATAATTCAAAACTAAAAAATGACAAATACATGCAGGCATTTTACAAACAGTTTCATTATGTGCAGCCTACTCCCAAAGTGCCTGAATGGGAACAAATAGTTTTTTCTAAACTTCAGCAATATATGGAATTAGCAGCACGTGGTAATTTATCAGTTGATGAAGCACTTACTCATCTGGATATAGATGTAGATGAAATTCTTGAGAAAAGAAGATGGCTTATATCAAAAGCTTCTGAGAATTAATTTATGGCAGAAAGAAACCTCAAATATAAATGGACATCCTCTGCGGCATACCTGTTTCTCTCTCCGGCACTGAGCGCCATTTTTATATTCTTTTTCATTCCTGTTATTGCAGCATTCATAATGAGTTTCACTGATTTTGATATCTACTCACTCGGCAATTGGAGCAACGCCAGATTTGTTGGGTTTGATAACTATCTCCGTTTGTTTGATGATCCGCTTTTCTGGACAGCGTTAAAGAACACATTCTATTATGTATTTGCAGCAACTCCTATATCAATTGCTGTTTCATTATCGGCAGCACTTCTTCTTAACTCAAAATTGATAAAATACAAAGGCATATTCAGATTATCATATTTCATTCCTGTTATTACAACGCTGGTTGCAGTAGCAATAGTATGGAGGTTTATATACCATCCGAGGTTTGGAATATTAAACTATCTTCTCAGCTTTTTTAGTATTGATCCGGTTGATTGGCTTGGAGATCCAAATTGGGCAATGCCTGCAATAATATTAATGTCTGTTTGGAAAAACTTTGGCTACAACATGATAATATTTATTGCCGGGCTGCAAAATATTCCGGAACATCTTTATGAAGCAGCAAGAATTGAAGGAGCAGGTAAATGGCAGCAGTTCAAAAATATAACTTTGCCAATGCTTGCACCAACTACAATTTTTATAAGCATAATCACAATGATTGGATTCTTCCAGTTATTTGCTGAGCCTTATATTATGACTCAAGGCGGGCCATTAAACAGCACACTCAGTATTGTTCAGTATATGTATCAGGAAGGTTTCCGCTGGTGGAACATGGGTTACTCTGCTTCGCTGGCGTTCGTACTTTTCTTCATCATTTTTATTGGAACGATCATTCAATTTAAAGTTCAGAAAACATCAGACATATAATGTTAATAAAGAAAATACTTTTATACAGTTTTCTGCTTGTAACAAGTTTAATAACTCTTGCACCATTCTTTTGGATGGTTTCTGCTTCTTTCATGCATGATGGTCATGCAAATGTTTATCCGCCTATATTTTTTCCGGATGAATTTACACTTGTTCAATATAAAAGTTTATTTTCCCGTTTAGATGTTGCAAGAAATTTTGTTAACAGTTTATTCCTCTCTGTTGCGGTTACTCTTATTTCATTGTTTTTTAATTCAATGGCGGGATATGCATTTGCCAAGTTTAGATTTAAAGGAAGAAAAAGCCTGTTTAATTTTTTATTGAGTGCAATGATAATTCCGGCTCAGGTTACGATGCTGCCGTTATTTCTCATGTTAAAATCGTTAGGATTAATTAACACATACATGGCAATAATAATTCCGGGGCTTGCAAACATTTTTGGAATATTTTTGATAAGGCAATACGTTATTTCAATTCCCAATAGTTTAATTGAAGCAGCAAAAATAGATGGTGCAACCGAATTTCAATTATACAGGCAGGTTATACTTCCGCTGTCTCTTCCGATTCTTGTAACACTTGCTTTGTTCACATTTATGACAACATGGAATGATTTTCTTTGGCCATTGATTGCGCTGACAGATAATTCAATGTACACCTTGCCGGTCGCTCTTGCTAATTTAATGCTCGAACACACTAAGGATCCGGAGTTGATGATGGCTGGTTCTGTAGTTACAATTTTGCCCGTGATGATCGTTTTTCTCGCACTTCAAAAATATTATGTAAAAGGAATAATGATGGGAAGTGTTAAAGAATGATGTATCTGTTTAACTCAAATCATAGAATTATTGAATTAACTTGACAATAAGAAAACGGTTGGTTAAGTTGAATACGCTCTGTAAGCGTTTACATTATTCCTAAAAAATAATTGAAATTATAAATTCTTATTATAAAAGCGTTTACATCTTATGAAAACCAACATAAACGAAGTTGCTGAAAAAGCAGGCGTTTCCATTGCCACAGTTTCAAGAGCGTTTCAAGCGAATGGATTAGTAAAAGAAGAAACCCGCCTCCGCATTCTTCAAATTGCCCGTGAACTAAATTACAAACCAAGCCCAATAGCCAGAGGATTATCGACACAAAAAACCGATACAATTGGAGTTATTTTACCTGACCTGGTTGGTGAGTTTTTTATGGATATTATTCATGGGATTGATCAGGAGGCAGATAGTGCAGGAAAGTTTATCCTTGTTTCAAGTTCTCACAATCAGAGAAATACGGTGGAAACCCTACTTGAGTTTATGGCCAGTGGAAGAGTTGATGGTGTTGTGCTTATGGCTACGAAAATGCATAAAGAGTTCGCAGAGATAATCAAAAACAGCAAAAGACCAATCGTCCTTATTAACGCACCGAAGGAACTAACCGGAGTAGTTAATTTTCAAATAGATAATTACAACGGCGCGTATAATATAGTAGGGCATCTTGCAGAACATGGTTATAAAAAAATTGCAATCATTAAAGGCCCTCTAAACAACTGTGATGCAGATGATAGATTCCGTGGTTATCTTGAAGCATTAAACGATCATGGTCTTGCAATTGAAGATTCATTTATTGTTAACGGAGATTTTTCCATAAAATCCGGCTATTACGGATTTATGAGATTAATGAGCCAGAGAAATAAACCTGAAGCCATTTTCTGTGCAAACGATATGATGGCTTTAGGTGCTTATGATGCAGCAAAATTATCCGGCTTCAAAATACCACAGGATACAGCAATAGCTGGCTTTGATGATATTTTTCTTACCAAGCTTCTCAATCCCCGTCTTACTACTATTCATGTTCCCATTGCAGAACTGGGAAGCAAAGCACTAAAGTATTTACTTAAAATGATTAATCGGGAAGTAGATCCCAAAAAACCATACACGGAAATGCTTTCAACCGGATTGGTTATTGGCGGCTCATGCGGTTGTACATCGAATTCTTTAGCGGATTCCATCGTTAATATGGAGATATAATCCATCCGGAATTCTGAAAAAATTTTAAGTTCTGATATATAACTTATTAAGGAGGTACTGAGATGAAACCTTTATTTACAGGCTGGTGCTTGCTGCTGCTAATGTTTTTTTCTATTGAATTATCTGCTCAACAGCGGCAGGATGTTATTTGGGCACGCAATACAACGGAAGATATTGTTCTCGATGGTATTCTTGATGAAGCTTCATGGGCTCAGGCTGAATCATTGCAAATTGTATATGGCCAAAGCGCTGGCTTACCGCACAGCGGCTGGCAGACAGATCCCGGCGGCGGGCCTGGTGCAGTTACAGATCCTACCGAAGCAGTTGTAAAATTTTTAGCAAAGGGGAATCTTCTCTATCTCGCCTTTGATGTAAAAGATAAAACGGTAGGCGGATTAAATGCCTGGGCTAATTGGGATGGCATTCTTATGTCAGTAAAAAGAAGAAATACAGAATCATTTTTAGATGGCGGAGTTTCAAGTGCAACAGAATTGTTCTATTCATTCTGGTATGCTGATACTGCTTTCGGTGTTGGCACTCCTCCTGTTTTTAGAGGATTTTATGATAATGCAACTGTGGATACAGTTCCTGCAAATCCGGCTGCATGGGATGCTTACTGGAGAACTGATGGTGTAACGAATGACAGCATTCCCGATAACGGCTGGCGTGTTGAGATGAAAATCAATCTTGATTCACTTGGCATTGATGCAACCGGACCGGAAGGTAATGTTGTTGAACTAAATTTTTCAATCTGGGATAAAGATGTAACTGCAGGCGATCCGCTTGCTTCATATCTATCAAGAACCTGGTGGCAAAATCCATGGAATAATGATGATAATCCCGGAAGAGTTCACATAAGACCAGATGTTACTGTTTCATCGGGACCTGTTCCCGAAGTTGAACCTGATCTTGTATTTAAAAATGGTGCTGGTGTTGATGATCCTGTAATTGATGGCGTGCTTGATGAACCTGTTTGGGCAATGACAGATTTGTTTGATCTTGCATGGGATAATATTGAACTGCGAAAAACATACAAAGGAATTGGCCCTTACAGAAGCGGAAGATTCCAGCCGGAGATAACAATTAATAACACAACTACAAAAGCAGCTATCCAGGATCCTGTTGTTGCTCATATTAAGGGATTCTTTAAGGATAACTTCCTTTATCTTGCCGGAGATGTTGAGGATAAAATAGTTCAGGGCGTTGGTGAATCAGAAACAAATATTATGGATGGACTTGTTTTCAGATTAGGTGATAGAGATTCACTAACCTCTGAGCATAGATTAATTTACCGTGAACTTGGAATGTATTTTAACACTGAAGGTAATCCTGCTGCTTTACGTGATCTTCCGATAATGGTGGAAGAATCTGAAACAGAATATGCAGTTGCATTAAAAGGCAATACAATTGTTAATGATCAATCTGCAATTGATGAAGGATATACTTTTGAATTAAAGGTTGATCTCTCCTTCCTTGGTTATCCTTATGAAGATAATGCTGTTTTCTTCGGAACATTACTGCGTGATGGTGATTCTTTTGATGATGATCCGCTCCAGAATTATGGCAGCAGAACATGGTTCTTTGGTGAATTCGGGAACTGGTCAATTGCCTGGGCTTATATGGATCCGGATGATTTGATTACTTCTGTTGATGATAAAGAAGTAGTTATTCCCAAATCAATTGAATTGTACGGCAATTATCCAAATCCATTTAACCCTGAGACAAAAATTAAGTTTTCAATTCCGCAGGCAGGTGATGTTAGGCTGACTGTATTTAATATTCTCGGGCAGGAAGTTTCATCTGTTCTTTATAAAGATTTAACTGCAGGAAGCCATGAACAATTATTTAATGCTGAAAAATTATCATCAGGAATTTATCTCTACAAACTTGAATTTAAAGCTGCAGATTCAGAAAGAATCTTTACCAGCAAAATTGGAAAGATGACATTACTGAAATAATTTTTTAATGAGATCCGGCTATCCCGGATCTCATTTTTGTTTATGCTGATTCTTTAAATCAAAGTAAAAAATATCCTGCCATAATAGCTTTACGGTGAAGATATGTATCCAAAGCCTAAAGATCTGATAATTAAAAATAACGGAAGTAAAACTTTCCAGCTTATTATTCTGTTCATTCTTTTTGCAGGCAATGCATTTGCTCAAACAACTGGTAAACTTGCAGGCAGAGTTACAGATGAAAACGGTGAAGGTTTACCCGGTGCCAATGTTCTGATTGAAGGGACTAATCTTGGTGCTGCAACAGATTTTGATGGTTATTATGTAATCCTGAATATCCGCGCCGGCACATACGATGTTCAGTTCCGTTACATTGGTTATCAATCAAAAAAAGTGCAGGGAGTAAATATCAATTCCGATAAAACTACACAGCTTGATATAACTCTAAACTCGGAAGTAATTCAAAGTGAAGAAGTAATTGTAACGGCTGAAAAACCGCTTGTTGAATTTAATGAAACAAGTTCGATTTCAACTGTAGGAAAAGAGGAGATCAGTAATCTTCCCGTACAAAGCCTTAATGAAATTGTTAATCTTCAGGCTGGAGTGGTAGACGGCCATTTCCGCGGCGGGCGTATTGGTGAGGTGCAGTATCAGGTTGATGGTGTTACAGTTAATAATCCTTATGATAATTCATCCACTCTTCAGCTCGATCGTTCTATTCTTGAAGAAGTTCAGGTAATTAGCGGAACTTTTGATGCAAAGTATGGTCAGGCAATGTCCGGTGTAGTTAATGCTGTTTTGAAAACCGGTTCAGATAAATTTGAGTGGAGCGGTGAAATTTATGGCGGCGATTTCTTTCCGTTGAATAATTCACGTTATCCGCGCAATAAAGATTATAAGCCGCAGACGATTCAAAATTATCAGCTTACTATAAGCGGACCAACTCCGCTGCCGCAAACAACTTTCTTTATCAGCGGAAGAAGATATTTAAATGATGGCTGGCTCTTTGGTGAAAGACGTTTTATGCCGACTGATTCAAATGATTTGCAGACTCCTGTTCTTCATCCTACCGGTGATAATAAACTTGTTGCAATGCAGACAAACGAAAACTGGAGCGGGCAATTTAAAATTACAAACAGAAGTTTTGAAAAACTTAGTTTTAGTTATCAGGCAATTCTTAATAGCATTGAAGGAACTAACTATGATAATAGTTTCAGATTAAATCCTGAAGGAATTAAAACTCACACTACATTTTCATTAACGCACGGAATAGATTTTACACACACACTTTCAGATAACATGTTCTATTCTATTAATGCCCGGCAGAATTTTTTTGAATATACAGATTATAAATATGAAGATCTTTTTGATCCACGCTATCTTGAAGCCGGGCAGCCGCGCAGCACAAGCAGTTATGAAGACGGAGCAGTTGTTCAAGGTGTTGATCTTGGAAGATTTAAACAAAGAACCAATTCAGGAATTTTAAAAGGACAATTTACCTGGCAGGTTGATCGCTCCAATTTTGTTGAAACCGGGGTTGAGTATCAAACTTCAGAAATATTATTTGGCGCTCCCGGCTTTTATTCACTTGTTACGGTTGGCGGGGGTCAGCAGGTTCTGCTTCCGCAAATCGGCACACGTCCCGAAGATCAGAAAATTGAAACATATTATCCCTGGCAATTAGCTGCTTACATTCAGGATAGGGTGGAAATTGGTGATCTGGTAATAAGAGGCGGTGTGCGTTTTGAAATGTTTGATGCAAATGCATTTGTGCCGAGTGATTTACGAAATCCTGCAAATGCAATTGCAACGGCTCCATCAGAATCTCAACTGGTTAGTACTACCGTTAAATCGGCAGTTGCACCAAGACTTGGTTTCAGTTTTCCATTAACTGAAAGTGCATCGATTTATTTTTCTTACGGACATTTTTACCAGATGCCTAACCTGCAGCATTTGTATAACAATTCTAATTATCTTGTTCTTGCTGATTTGCAGGCAGGCATTACAAGATACGGTACTCTTGGAAATCCTGATTTAAAACCACAGCTTACAATTCAATATGAAGCCGGATTAAAGCAAGCGCTCAGTTCAGTTCTCGGTCTGCAATTTTCAGTTTTCTATAAAGATATCCGTGATCTTCTTGGATCAGAATTTATAACAACTTACAATGCAGCAGATTATGCCCGCTTCACAAATATTGATTTCGGCAGTGCGTATGGATTTACAATTTCACTTGATCAAAGACCAATTGGACCAATAAGCACAACAATAGATTATACTCTTCAGTTTGCAAATGGAAATTCAAGTGATCCGAATGAAACCGCAAATCGTGCAGAAGCAGGAAAAGATCCAAGACCGAGAGATATTCCATTTAACTGGGATCAAAGGCATACGCTTAATGCAACTGCAATTTTGTTTGAGCCGGAAAATTATTCAATCAGTACAATTATAAAGTTTGGAAGCGGCCAGCCTTATACACCAAGCATTGGTACAGGATTTAATGCTGATCTTGAAACTAACTCAGGTTTAAAAGAAAGCTATATTCTTGTTGATTTACGTGCTGAAAAATACTTTAACATTGGCTTTGCTAATCTTAGTGTTTTTTTAAGAATATTTAATCTTCTCAACACACACAACGTAAACGGATTTGTATTTTCTACAACCGGCAGCCCTGATTATTCACAGTTTCCATTTCTTGACAGAGTTCAGTTGAATAATCCGGCAAGATTTCATGAGCCGAGAAGAATTGAATTTGGAATTTCATTCAGCAGCAATTAGCAGAAATTTTTAGAAGGAAGTTAGCAATGGCTACAATCAATATTCATAAAGTAACTGGTGAAATTAAATTCTGCAAATTAAAATTAATAACAGTGTTTCTGTTTCTCATATTTATTCTTCCGGCAGATTTATTTGCTCAGCCCTTTCTTAATGTTGTACCGGATTCTCTAAGAGGAAATAAGGATTGGGAAAGAGAAGGACAGCACGATGCTAATAAAATACGGACAAAATTTTATAATTATGGGATGGTTGGAGATTATCCTCCCGATCCTTTAAGGGTTGATCTCTCTGTTTTTCATTCAATGGAATGGCCTAAAGGCTCCGGTGAAAATTATAGTGATGGGCACACACCTTATGTGCTTGCAAAGATTATGCAGACAAATAATGTTGAAGCTTTTATAATGGAAACAGGGTACAGAGAACGCCAGTCAAACAGTCCTATTCATCCAACAAGAATAATGCGCTATGAACCAAGACCGGGATATTTTCAGCCTGATAAAACAATTAACCAGGCTGAATCACCTGCAATGAGTAATGATCCACGTACATGGCCTGATCAATGGATTGATAAATTAAATGATCCGGATGATCCGGGATGGAGTGATTCATGGAACGGATATTTTGGTAAAGCGCCCGGCGCGGATCAGGAAAGTTTTATTGTTTATGATGATCAATATTATGATGCATGGAATTTTTATCCCGACAACCGTGATGAAACAAGAAGAGGCCTTGCACTTAAAGTTGAGCAAAGAGGATTTCAATGGTCAAATCCGCAGGCGGGTGATGTAATATTCTGGCATTATGATATTACTAATGAAGGCACTACAACTTATGATGATAATATTATCTTCGGAATTTACTTGGATTCAGGTGTTGGGGGCTCAGGGGTTGGCAGAGATAATATTCCGGAATCCGATGATGATAATGCAAGTTATGAAAAAACAATCGGGCTTAATGTTGTTTATACATGGGATAAAAACGGTTATGGCGCAAGAGGGCAAACCGGATATCTTGGTTATTCATATCTTGAAACTCCCGGCAATGGAACTGATGGAGTTGATAATGATCAGGATGGAATAACCGATGAGCTGCGCGATGGCGGACCCGGACAATTAATAACAGGCCAGGCTGCAATCAGGGCGTACGTTCAGGCTAATTATAATCTTACAGATTTTGAAAACTTCTTTGCACCGCTCGAAGAACTTCCGGCATATCAAGCAGGAGTGTGGTACACAGGTGATGAAGATATGGATTGGATTGCCGAGTTTCATGATACCGGTGCTGATGGAATTTTTGCAGATGAAAATAATCCGCCGGATACAGGTGAGCGTGATGGGATTCCTACAAGAGGCGAACCGAATTTTGACAGAACAGATGTTGATGAATCAGATCAGATTGGGTTAACCGGATTTAAAATGAATAGAATCCGCGCAGGTGAAGGCGCACCAACTACCGAAGTGGATGGAATAGTTTTTTATATGAATGAACTTGAATGGCCTAAAAGATTATATGAAAAATTTACTGCTCCTGTTGAAAGTGACAGGTTTGATCAGCCGCTGGTTTTAAATTACAATATAGGATTTCTTTTTGCTTCGGGTACATTCAAATTAGAGTATGCAAAAACAGAAAGATTCAGCCTTGCGCAGGGATTTGGCAGAAATCTGAGAGAATTGCAAAACACTCTAATAATTGTCAGCCAGATTTACAAAGCTAATTACCAGTTTGCAGTTCCGCCGCCGCTTCCAACAGTAAACGCTTTTGCTGGTGATGGATTTGTAACATTAACATGGGATGATGCTGCTGAACGTGCATTCGATCCTATAACTCTTACAAATGATTTTGAAGGATACAGAATTTACCGAAGTACTGATCCGGCATTTCTGGATCCGCAGGTTATTCTAACCGGAACAGGAACCGGACCAATTGGCCACGGTAAACCAATCGCACAGTTTGATCTTATAAATGATATTTATGGGTTCTCAACTACAACTGTTGAAGGTGTTGCTTACTTTTTAGGTGATGAAACCGGAATTACACATCATTATATTGATACAACAGTAACGAACGGACAAACATATTTTTATGCTGTAACTGCGTATGACCGCGGGCAGGATAGTACATTGGTTTATCCATCAGAGAATGCAATTTCTGTTAGCCAGACATTAAGAGGCGGAACCATCCTTGCTAAAAATGTTGTTGAAGTTCGTCCTAATCCGCCGGTGGTTGGTTACAAACCCGCGGAAGTTTTTGGATTGCAGCATTCAATGGGAAATGGCTCCGGAAATATTGAATTAAGAGTTTTAAATCCGGCTCTCGTTCCGAATAATCATCAATTTGAAATTAGTTTTATAAACGATCCCGATAGTATTAAAGCTGAGCATTATCTTCTGATAGATGTTACAGATGGAGATACTTTATTCAGAACCGGAACTGATTTTGCAGGATTAGGAGTAGGTCCTGCCGGTAAAGGAATCCTTCCAATAATATCAACTCCTTCCACAGTTGTAATTGATTCAACAAGCGGTTTTACAGTTTCAAGTACAACAAATGCACGCTTAAGTTTTCAATACAATGATGCAGGACTTTCAAATAATTTACGCCGTGCCGGTTATCCTTCTGATATAAAAATTATTTTCAGTGATACATTTATTGATACAACACTTGGTTCACTTTTAAGCCCCGGCAGACCGGTTAAATTTACTGCGGCAGCAGTTAACGGAGATCAGCTTCAAAAACTCAGATTCAGATTTATTGAAAACAACAATAACGGTGTGCTTGATGAAGTGAATGAAGTAATTCAGATAGTTACTTATGCTGATGATAATCCGAATGTTCCCGTGATAACATGGCGTGTTCAGCTTGATACAACAGAGCAGTATATCCGCGGACCCCTTCAAATACCCACTGCTGGTGATGAATACATATTAAAGCTTAATGTGCCGTTTGGTAATGGTGATGTTTTTACCTTTAATACTTCAGAACAAAAAGTAGATGAAGAAATACTGCAGCAGCAGCAGGATCAAAAGCCATACGTTGTGCCAAATCCCTATGTTGCAGCAGCAAGTTTTGAACCGCAAAGATTTGCTGTTTCCGGAAGAGGTGAACGAAGAATTGAATTCAGAGGTCTGCCGCAATCTTGTACGATAAGAATTTTTACAGTAAGCGGAGAACTTGTAAGGACATTGCAGCATAACGGAGATGTTACACAGGGATATGTTGCCTGGGATCTGCGTACAAAGGATAATCTTGAAGTAGCTCCCGGTCTTTACATCTTCCATGTTGAATCTGAAATGACTGATCCTTACATCGGCAAATTTGCCATAATCAAATAACAGAGCGGTGATGATATGATAAATCGTTATATAAAACCCGGAATAAAATTTTTAACAATATCAATACTGCTTATTTCTTTTGAAGCCGGTGCACAAAGCAAAACCGGGACTACAATAGGGCAGTTTTTAAAAATCAGCCCAAGCGCCCGTGCTTCTGCACTTGGAAATGCAAGTACATCATTAATGGGAGAAGCTTCGGCTTCATTTTATAATCCGGCAAGTTTAAGCAGATTGCAAAATGTTCAGGTCCAGTTTACGCACAATCAATGGCTTGCAGATATTGATTATAACTATGCAATTGCCGCAATGCCAATTCCGGGATTGGGTACATTTTCGCTTCAGCTTACAAGTCTTAATTCAGGTGAGATTGATGTACGAACTGTTGAGCAGCCGCTTGGTACGGGTGAAAGATATTCTGTAACAAACTTTGCATTGGGTATTGGCTATTCTTTAATGCTCACTGATAAAGTGTCTGTTGGATTGATTATAAATTATCTTCAGGAAACAATCTGGAACAGCAGTTTATCAACATTTTCAATGAGTGCAGGAGTTCAATATTCGGTTCAGGAAAATGGATTAACACTTGGTGCAAGTATTTCTAATTTTGGTGCGCGTGCCGGTTATGAGGGAAGAGATCTTTTTATAGACTACGATTTCAATCCCGATATTTACGGTGATAACGATCAGCTTCCCGCTGAATTAAGAACAGATAAATTCGGGCTTCCAACTCTTTTCCGTGTTGGAGTTTCTTACCCTTTTATAATTAATGAATGGACAAAAGTAATTCTAGCTGTAGATGCTATGCATCCGAATGATAATAATGAAAGCATTAATGCCGGAATGGAAATACAACTGCTGAATAATTTTGCTTTACGCGGCGGATACCGTGATTTATTTCTTGAAGATTCTGAAGGAGGTTTAATGCTTGGTGCAGGAATTAATGTAAATATCCTTAACAGTTACAAAATAATTTTTGATTATGCATGGGCAGATTACGGAAGGCTTGAACAAGCTCACCGGTTTACTGTTGGTCTTGGTTTTTAATTTTTGAAGAAAATTATTATGAAAATAAAATTACTGATTGCTCTTTCGTTGTTTATAATTTTGTCCGCATGTTCACAGGATGATGCTGAAAAAATAACATATCAAAACGAATTTAAACTTTCTCCCGAAGACGAAGAATTTTTAGATACGCTTCAATATAAATCTTTCCTTTACTTCATTAATGAAATTAATCCTGAAAACGGATTAGTAAAAGACCGTTCAACAGAAAGTTCACCCGCAAGTATAGCAGCAACAGGTTTTGGTGTTTCAGTGTGGATTATTGGCGTTGAACACGGCTGGATGAAAAGAGAAGATGCTGCTAAACTCACTCTTGCCATGTTAAGATTTTTAATTAATTCTGAACAAAGTGCTGAGCCGGTTTCAACAGGATATAAAGGATTTTATTATCATTTTATTGATATGAAAACCGGAGAACGTGTATGGAATTGTGAACTATCAAGCATTGATACTGCATGGCTGCTTGCCGGAATTATTTTTGCAAGACAATATTTTAATCTTGATAATGAAGCAGAATTTGAAATAAGAAATCTGGCAGTAAAAATTCTCTCACGTGTTGATTGGAATTTTATGGCGCTGTCTGATTCAAGTCTTCATCCAAACACTGTTTCAATGGCATGGAAGCCCGAACGCGGATTGAATAATTTTGGCTGGGCTCATTATAATGAAGGGATGTTTCTTTTTGTACTTGCCGCAAGTATGGGCTATGATAAAATTGATGAAGCGTATAAATATATGCTCAGTACGTATGAATGGCACGAACCGTACGAAGGACTTGCGCATGTTATTTTTCCTCCGTTATTCGGTCATCAATATTCTCACATGTTTGTTGACTTCCGTGGAATAAAAGACAGTTACATGAAGAATAAAGGAATTGATTATTTTGAAAACTCAAGGCGTGCGGTTTTAACACAGCAGAAATATGCAATTGAAAATCCCATGAACTGGAAAGGTTATGATTCACTTACATGGGGATTAACCGCCTGCGATGGGCCTGGTCCAAAATACAATAATGATGATCGCAAATTTCGTGATTACAGTGCACGCGGCGCAAGCGGACCAAATAAAATTGAATTTGATGATGGAACCATTGCACCAACTGCTGCAGGCGGTTCTATTGTATTCGCTCCGGAAATTGTAATTCCAACATTAAAAGAAATGAAAAAACGTTACGGCAGCAAAGGCTTGTGGGATAAATACGGATTTGTTGATGCATTCAATCTTACTGTTGATTGGTTTGATTCAGATTATCTTGGCATCGATCAGGGACCGATTGTAATAATGATTGAAAATTTACGCACAGAACTTGTGTGGAATTATGTGATGAAAGATCCGCTAATAATAAACGGATTGAAACGTCTTGGCTTTAATTAATTTTTAATTTCTTTTCCATATAATTTTTGTACAGAAATTTCCAAAATGAATTTAAATCCTTCCGGAAACATAAAAGCCTTCCATGTACTTGCAAAACCAATCGGGCCAATATGTAATCTTGACTGCACTTATTGTTTCTATCTTGAAAAAGAAAAACTCTTTCCTGAAAAATTAACTTCATCTTCTGTAACAGAAAATTTTAAAATGAAATATGATGTTCTGGAATCATTCATCAGGCAAAAAATTGAAAGCCAGGATTTGGATACAATAAGCTTTGCATGGCAGGGCGGTGAGCCAACACTTCTTGGTGTTGAATATTTTAAAAAAATTGTTCAGCTGCAGAAAAAATATTCTGCCGGTAAAAAAATAGAAAACGGTTTTCAAACCAACGGTATTCTGTTGAATGATGAATGGTGTGAATTTCTCGCTGAGAATAATTTTCTGGTTGGAATTTCTATTGATGGGCCGCGTGAATTGCATGATAAATACAGAATAGATAAAGGCGGAAAAGCTTCATTTGAAAAGGTTATGAGGGGAATAAACTTTCTTAAAGAACATAATGTTGAGTTTAACACTTTAACAGTTGTGCATAAGGAAAATTCATACTATCCGATTGAGGTTTACAACTTTTTAAAAGAAGCTGGAAGCAGATATATGCAGTTCATTCCGGTTGTTGAAAGAGAAGCTGCAGAAAGTGAAGCACTGCTTAAACTTGTTCCGCCTGAGTATTCTGCAGAATCCACTGTTACAAAATGGTCTGTTGAATCTCATCAATATGGAAATTTCTTAATAAAAATTTTTGATGAATGGATTAAAAAAGATATTGGTAAATACTTTATCCAGATTTTTGATGTTGCACTTGAAAGCTGGCTTGGATTAAAACAAAGTTTATGCGTATTTAATAAAACTTGCGGCAAAGCTCTTGCAATTGAACATAATGGTGATGTTTATTCATGCGATCACTTCGTTTATCCTCAAAACAAACTCGGCAATATTATTGATCAGCCGCTTGAAAGCCTCGTTTATTCTGAACAGCAGATTAAATTTGGTAATGATAAACAGGATACACTTCCGCAGTACTGCCTTAATTGTGAAGTGAGATTTGCCTGCAATGGCGAATGTCCGAAGCATCGTTTTATAAGCACACCTGATGGCGAAACGGGATTAAATTATCTCTGCGCCGGATATAAAATATTCTTCAATCATATTGATCCTTATATGAGATTTATGGCTAATGAAATTTTACACAAACGCCCTGCATCAAACATTATGAAGATAGTTAATAATAATGCAGCAGCTGTATGATGAAAAAATTTATCCTGTTATTAATTCTTATTTCAATCTCAAGCATCTTTGCTCAGCCGGATGAGTATGAAGAAAAAATTTCTGAACTGCTTGATAAGATGACGCTTGATGAAAAAATCGGGCAGCTTGTACAATTAGTTGGAGTGGAAAGATTTTCTGAACAAAGAATAAAAGAAGGAAAAGTAGGATCAATATTAATTGGAACAAGAGGAGCAGATGAAGTAAACAGAATTCAAAGAATTGCAGTTGAAGAATCACGGCTTGGCATACCTCTCATCTTTGCAAATGATGTTATTCATGGATACCGTACAATATTTCCTGTTCCGCTTGCCGAAGCTTCAAGCTGGAATCCCGAACTCATACAACTTGCATCTGAGATAGCAGCATTTGAAGCTGCCTCAGAAGGCACGCATTGGACTTACGCACCGATGGTTGATATATGCCGCGATCCCAGATGGGGAAGAATAGTTGAGGGTTCCGGAGAAGATCCTTTTCTCGGAAGTATAATTGCTGCTGCACGGGTGAAAGGATTCCAGGGGAGCTATCTTAAAAATAAAAATACAGTTGCTGCCTGCGCTAAACATTATGTTGCTTACGGCAGCGCTGAAGGCGGCAGAGATTATAATTCAGTTGATTTATCTGAAAGAACTCTCCGTGAAATTTATCTTCCTCCCTTTTATTCCGCTGTAAAATCCGGTACCGCTTCAATTATGAGTTCGTTTAATGATTTAAACGGAATTCCTGCTTCCGCAAATTATTTTACTCTTACGGAAATTTTAAGAGAAGAATGGAAATGGAACGGCGTTGTTATTAGCGATTATAATTCAATTGGTGAGCTTGTTAATCACAGGTTTGCTGCGGATAAAAAAGAAGCTGCTTTAAAAGGATTAACAGCCGGCGTTGATATTGATATGGCTGGAGATACAATTGACGGTGATGTTTATTCTCCTCATCTTAAAAACCTTGTTGAAGAGGGTTTGATTGATGAACAAACGATAAATAACTCAGCTAAAAATGTTTTACGGTTAAAATACAAATTGGGATTGTTTGATAATCCGTATGTTGATAAAGAATTTTTTGCTCAGAATCAGTTAAGCAAAAATTATAAAGACAGCATTGCTCTAAAACTTGCTGAAGAATCAATCGTTCTTTTAAAAAATGAAAAGAATATCTTACCGCTTGATAAGGGAATAAAATCTATTGCTTTAATCGGTCCGTTCGTTACTGATTCTGTTAATATCATGGGGTCCTGGTCTGCTGCCGGCAGACCTGCTGAAGTGATTACAATTCTTGATGGAATAAAAAATTTTGTTACTGATCGAATAAAAATTAATTACAGCTTTGGCTGCAATTTTGATGATGATGATACATCTGGATTTTCAGAGGCAGAATCTGCAGCACTGCAATCAGATGTTGTAATAATTTTTGTTGGAGAGCCGCGCAGTATGAGCGGTGAAGCTGCAAGCAGAACTTCACTTGATTTACCGGGAGTTCAATTGGACTTAATCAAGCGCATACATCAGACCGGTAAACCCCTGGTGGTTGTATTAATGAACGGCAGACCATTAACAATAAACTGGATTTATGAAAATGTTTCTTCAGTTATTGAAGCATGGTATTTAGGCTCTCAAACCGGAAAGGCAATTGCTAATACCTTGTTCGGTAAAAATAATCCTTCAGGAAAACTAACAATTACATTTCCACGTTCAGCAGGACAAATTCCCATTTACTATTATCAGAAAAGTACCGGGCGTCCGGCAACAGATGCAAAGTACACATCAAAGTATCTTGATTCTCCCAACACTCCGTTATTTCCTTTTGGTTATGGGAAAAGTTATACAACATTTTCTTACGGAAATATTAAAATCAGCAAAGCATTAATTTCCATAAATGATTCCGTTGAAGTTTCAATTGATATAACAAACACAGGCAAATTTGCAGGGGATGAAGTTGTGCAGCTTTATATTCAGGATGAAACTGCAAGTATAACACTGCCTGTAAAATTATTGAAGGGTTTTAAAAAGATAAAATTAAATCCTGGTGAGAAGAAAGAAATCAGTTTTAAAATTACTCCTGATATGCTTTCATTCCTTGATATAGAAATGAAAAAAGTTGTTGAGCCTGGAAAATTTAAAGTAATGATTGGCGGTAATTCCGAAGATGTGATTTCAATTTCATTCGAAGTTACGGAATAAGCCGGAAAGGAAGTTGTAATTTGAAAAGAAAAAATTATTACAACAGAAGAAGTTTTATTGAAAAACTTGGTGCAACTGCAGCAGCATTGCCCTTGCTTAACACTAAGAGTTTTTCACAGGAAAAAATTGATCCTGTACCGGAAATTTTTGATCAATCATCCGCACCAAATATAATTTTTATTTTAAGTGATGATCACCGGTATGATTTGATGGAATTTATGGGGAAGGTTAAATTTCTTAAGACACCTGGTATGAATAAAATGGCTGAGAAAGGCGCGCATATTCAGCAGGCATTTGTAACTACTTCATTATGCTCACCAAGCCGCGCATCCGTTTTAACCGGATTATATTCACATAAACATGGTGTTGTTGATAATGATTCACCTGTGGCGGAACATAATATTTTCTTCCCGGAATATTTGCAAAAGCGTGGTTATGAAACTGCGTTCATTGGTAAATGGCACATGGGCGGTGATAGTGATGAACCAAGAAAAGGATTTGATAAGTGGATAAGCTTCAAAGGGCAGGGAGTTTATATTGATCCTCTGCTTAATATTGATGGGCAGCATGTTCAGCGTGAAGGGTATATTACAGATATTTTGACACAATATGCCATTGATTATATCAAACAAAAAAATAATAATCAGGATAAACCATTCTTTTTATATCTTTCTCATAAAGCTGTTCATGCTGAGTTTATTCCGGCTGAAAGGCATAAAGATATTTATAAGAATGAAGAAGTTGAGCATCCATCAACAATGGCTAATACTCCTGAAAATTATAAGAACAAACCAAACTGGGTTAAAGAGCAGCGCTACGGCTGGCATGGTGTTGATTACATGTATCAGGGTGAACTGGGAATAAGCTTTGATGATTTTTATAGAAGATATTGTGAAACACTTCTTGCATTGGATGAAGGAATTACTGCTGTATTAAATACTCTGGAACAAACAGGATTGGATAAATCAACAATTGTTTTTTATATGGGAGATAACGGGTTTTCACTCGGCGAACACGGCTTGATTGATAAACGCCATATGTATGAAGAATCAATTCGTGTTCCGCTTCTTGTATATGCACCGGGATTTATAAGGGAAGGGACGAAGATCAGTGAGCTGATACAGAATATTGATATAGCTCCAACAATTCTTAATATGGCGGGAATTAAAACTCCCGAACATATGGATGGCAAATCTTTTCTTCCTCTTTTAAAAGGAGAAAAGATAAACTGGCGTGATTCAATTTTCTATGAATATTTTTGGGAAAGACCTTTTCCGCACACTCCAACTGTTTTTGGCATACGGACAAAAAAATATAAGTATATGACTTATCACGGAATCTGGGACAAAGATGAATTATATGATATTGAAAATGATCCGGAAGAAAAAAATAATTTGATTGATATGCCTGAACATAAAAAACTTGTGAGAGAGCTGAATAAAAAAATATATGACTG
Source organism: Ignavibacteriales bacterium (assembly GCA_044507695.1). Taxonomy (GTDB): domain Bacteria; phylum Bacteroidota; class Ignavibacteria; order Ignavibacteriales; family Ignavibacteriaceae; genus JBIQJD01. Next base: position 90,954 of record JBIQJD010000011.1, read on the forward strand.
GCTCAGCTCAACAAACGGGATGCAGATACCGCTGAGACGTGATATTGGATGGCGGGCTGATAAACGGAAGCCGCATTAATTTTTGTGATCAGATGAAGAAAAAAATTTTCCTTTTAATCCTCCTTTGTTCAATTCCTTTCAAACTGTTTTGTACAGACAGTATACTTGTTGAAATTGGTAAAATTAAAATCACTGCTGATGAATTTATATACCGCTATGAATTAATGCCGCAGCCATATTCTCCGGATGTTAATCTTGAAGAAAAGAAAAGGAATTTTCTTTACTCACTTATTGCAGAAAAATTGTGGGCACTTGAAGCAGAAAAAGCGGGATTGGATACATCTGAAATAATGCGCGCACAATACAATACTGTTGAGAAAATGTATGTGCGTGATGCACTTTATCAAATAGAAATAAAAAATAAAATTCATATAAGCGATATTGAAATTCAAACAGTAGCAGTACAAGCTTTAACAAAGCTGCATCTTAAATCGGTGGAATCTGCTAGCTCCGAATTGATTGATCAGGTTTATCAATCATTAAAAAGCGGGGCCCAACTTGATTCAATTGCCCGGCAGCTAATTATAAAGGTTAACCGCATAGAGGTTACATTCGGCAGGCTTCTTCCGGTTTATGAAGACATAATTTATGATTTAAATGAGGGTGAATTCACTCCTCCAATCAATACTGAAAATGGTTCCATCATTTTTCAATTAATAAAGAAGGAAAGATTGCCTTCGCCGGGAACACAGCAGCTTCTTCAAAAAGTTGAAGAGCAGATAAGAATGAGAAAGGAAGATTCACTTTATAATGATTTTATGAATAGTATTTTTTTGAGTAAAGAAGTTTCAGCTTCCGGAATGATTATTAAAAAACTTGCTCAATTGATGTTTGAAATCTTTAAAGAAAAAGAAGTAAACAGTGCTGATACTTTATTTACTTTAAATGAGAAAGATATTACAAAACTAAGGAAAAAATTGGGTTTCCAATTATTAAACGCTGAATTCATAAATCTTGAACCTGATCCTCTAACTACAAATGAATATCTGGATTATCTTCAGTTTAAAACTATCTCAGTAAAAAATGTTGAACGCAATACTATATTATTTGTTTTAAATTCACACATAAAAAACATAATAGAACTGGAAGTGCTTGCAGCAGAAGCATACCGCAGAGGATTGCAGAATCTGCCTGATGTAAAAAAAGATTTAAAGATGTGGCGTGAAAGTTATCTTGCAAAAATTCTTCAGCAGCAAAAAGTTGATTCATCAATCGTTACTGATGAAGAAGTAAAAAATTATCTTGAGTCTAAGGGCAATAAAAAATCCATTGATCAGAAAATCATTTATATAAAATCAGATGATCTGAATATAATGAATGATGTTCTGGATAAGATAAAATCAGGAATCGATTTTGCGGAGCTTGCTGAAAAATATTCCAGCACTAATGAGCAATTTCCAATTGATGAAGAGATACAGAGAATTGCAATACATATGAAGGAAGATGAAATTTACGGCCCTGTAAAATCAGGAAATGAGTATGTGATTATCCAAAAGATTAATGAAGACGCAGTTAAAGATTCAACAAATAAATCAGATAAAGTTTTTGAGGATGTTAGAAGATCCCTTTCATATAAAAAACTGCGGGAGAATTTTATTGATTACACCGTTTCACTTGCTGATAAATACGGTATAAAAATTAACGAAGATTTATATCGGTCAATTCAATTAAATGATTGGAAAGTTATTGCCTTCAGATATATGGGGTTTGGCGGAGTAATAAATGCTGTTCCTTACGTTTTTCCTTTTTATGAATGGTCTGATTCTCTGCAACAGGATAAAACCATCCCGTAAATTAATCATCCAGAAACAATTCACTGTACGTTGAAGTTATATCCTGGTATTCCTGTGCAAGCTCGGAAGGCTCACGGTTGAAAACAGTTAAAGCGAGTTCAAGCGCGTTTAATCTTCCGGCACACGAGTAACATTTTGAAAGCCGTTCAGGAATTGAAAGCCGCTGATGCAGACCGGTAGTAATTCCCGCAAATGCCGTTAAACCTGCTACTGCGCCGCATGTAATTTTCCATGCCGGCGGGCCGCTGCCTGCAAGAGGGCCGTTCATTGCTGTTAATCCGGCAAGCAGCGTTGCAAGTGTACTTGCAATTATACTTAATGTAATGTACAAAGTATTTTTCTTCCTGAGCCGTTTGGCAATTTTTTCAATCTTTAATTTTTTTTCCTGCAGCATATTAATCAGATTATCTTTCTGATCCTGAATTTGAGCTTGCATAATACCTCCGTTATCTTACCAGAACTAAACTACCCACTGCTGAATTCAATTCAATTTTGTCATCGGTTACAAATGATCCTTTAAACTTAACAGTACCGGAAGGACGCTGAACATTAAATTCAATTTCCCGGTTAATGAAAAATCCAGCAAGATGTGAATCAAAGAAATTTGAATCAGGATAATCTTCTGCGCCAGTAAAAATTCCGCGCGTCAGGGAATCATCATCAGTATTAAACTGGAATGTATGATCGGCAGCATTTTCTTCATGCCACTGATTTTCAAACTGTGGTGCGTATGGTGCAGGACCGGCAGGATTGTCTTCTTCACATGAAGCAATAATAACTGCAACTGCAATTACAAACACAAATAGAGGCATTAACTTTTTCATCTTTTCTCCTATATATTATCCTGTAGTTTTATAAGCACATCATCAATTTTATTTTTCAGCTGGGGTATTTTTTGTTCTATACCAATAATTGCTGCATTAATGCTGCCAGAAATATTTTTTTTCACATCATCACGTGTTTCATCATCATCATAATAGGAAGCAAAGAGTTTATTCATTTCAGTTATTTCATCATTAAGATTTAATATGAACGGCTCATGAATTTCATTTAAACTAAATTTAATTACATCAAAAACTTCATCAGCCAGAATTTTATTATCCCAGAAAAGTGCAACATCACTTCTGAAAGCAAAACGATTGTTGTTTAATTCATTAAATATCAAATTGTACTGAACTACATTTTCAGCAAACTCATTGTACGCAGTTCCGTTGTTGAAGGAAAAATCTCTTATCACTTTCAATCCGTTTTTTACATTCTCAAGTTTTAATGTGTACTTTAAAAATGCCGAAGAGATTACAGCAAATCTTTCATTCCTTTTTTCCTTATAAATGGCAGCTCTTAAATTATCTTCTTCAAGGTTTTTTTCTTCAGATTCTTTTTTGATAAAATCAGCGAGCAGAGTTTTAAGTTCATTCTGCGCTACTCCAATATCAGCAAGTATATGTTCAAGCTTTACATATTTTTCAGCAAGTTCCTTTATATCGCCGGATGAATTATTTTTTGTTATCACAATCTTAAAAATATAATCGGGATCAACAGGTGCTGCAATGCGTTTATCAACCGGATAAAGGATTGAATAAATTCTGTCTGGAAGTTCAATTTCAACTGTTTGAACGCCATCCGGCAGTTCAAAAATAAATTCACCTGAGTTCGTTGTAACAGCAGAGCCAAGTGTTGAAAAACGGAGTGTAATATTTCTTACAGCAGAACTGTTTTCATCATAAACTATTCCTTTCAATTTTGTACCTGCAAGAAGTTCAGAAGCGGAAAAAATAATCACCAGATAAATCACAGCTTTCATCATTCACCCGTATTAAAAGGAATTGTAACAGAACCTGAAACGGGAATGGCAAGATAATCGCGGTAGCCAACCTTTCCATTGTATGATGCTGTAACAAGCAATGATGTACCTGCTTTATATGGCACCGTGATAAAAAAATTTCCTGCTTCATTACTTTCACCCAATGCCAGCCCGCTTTCAAAATTGATTGAAACACCTTTTAAAGGATTTCCGTTTCTATCTATTACTGTTCCGCGTACTTCAGTATTGTATGATTCAGGCACAAGTTCAAGGTTTAATACTTTATCCGGTGGAATTTTCATCACAGAATTTTTTACACTATAGCCTTCAACCTGAGGAATAATTTTTACTTTATTGCCAATAAATTTTGATGGAAGTTCTGCAAATATCACTTCACCGTTTTCACCAATATTTCTTTTCATTCTCTGGCTGCCCAGATCAAGAATTACGGAACCTTTTTCTATAATCTGATTATTTTCTGCACTTAGCCTTACAGTTAAAAGAAAAGTTGATTCAGGCTCTGCAAAATAAAATCCGCCAATTACAACAAGAGCAAAAACAACAACAGGGCCGGTAAGTTCAAGCTGGCCATAGGAATTTTTACCAACATATTTTGCATGTGAATGCATTGCGCCAAATAGAAAAGCGGCGGCGCATAATCCTGCAGGAATTAAAAGTATATAATAAAATGATTTGGTTATTCCGAATTGGCTGAGCTGCTCGGCATAAACGATAAGCAAAACCGAGACAGCTAAAGAAATGACAAAAACAAAACCGCTGATATAAACCCATCTAAGCTTGGTAACACGCCCTCTATCATTGCTCATAAAGGGAACCTTTCAGGTTTCAACGAATGCTTGATTGATTATTGATTCATTAAAATATAAAATTATTTTTAAGATGAAATAAAAACTTTAATGCTAAATGTGCTGATGTGCTCTAAAAGATATGCTGTTAGTTTGTAATTATTCCAAAATGAATTGAAGAATAACCGTACTTGCTTCTGATTTTATTTATTGCATTCAAAGCCTTGCTGCGTTTTACAATTATATCATCAAACAAAAACAGCTGCTCAGAATTTATGAGGAAATTTGTTAAACGGATTCCAACCAATCTTACTGCTACTCTTCTTGTGTAGGATTTTTGAAAAAGCGTTTTTGAAGTATTAAAAATTACAGCCGGATCATCTGTGTGTGTAATTGTTTTTGCACGTGTTAATGTGTTAAAATCAGAATAACGCAGTTTAAGAGAAACCGTTGAAGCAATCCAGTTATTCACTTTTAAAGATTGAGAAAGCTTTGCTGCAAGATTAAAAAGAGTTTCCTCAATTTGTTTGATTGATAAAACATCATTTAAAAAAGTAGTTTCATGAGAAATGCTTTTCTGTTCACGTTCAACCGTAAGATATTCTGTTCCTTCTCCGTTTGCTTTCTGCCAGAGATCAATTCCATACTTTCCATAGGCAAGAGAAAAATACTCCTGCGGCAGTGCGGTAATATCTTTTACATAATAAATTCCTTTTTGATTAAGACTCTTAAGTGTAACCTTGCCAACACCGGGAATAACCTGAACGGGAAGATCAGCAAGAAAATTTTTTTCTTCACCAGGCGGAACATAAGTAATGCCATTTGGCTTTTTATAATCTGATGCAATTTTTGCAAGTGTTTTGTTTGATGCAACTCCGATTGAACACGGAAGCCGGAGAGATGAATTAATTTCATGCTGAAGTTTCTCCGCAAGCTGTGTATAACTGCCGTAAAGATGTTCACAGCCTGTAAAATCCATATAAAACTCATCTATTGATGCTTGTTCAATTACGGGTGCGTATTTCATTAAAATATTTTTAGCAGCTTTTGAATAACGCACGTACTCATCATAATGCCCGTGGAGATAAATTCCCTGCGGACAAAGTTTAAAAGCTATTCTTATTGGCATTGCAGAATGAAGCCCGAATTTTCTTGCTTCATACGAGCAGGCTGCTACAACACCTCTGCCATGCGGGTTACCTCCAATAATTACAGGTTTATTTTTCAATTCCGGGTTTAATATTCTTTCTACCGAAACGAAAAATGCATCCATATCAAGATGAAATATTGTTCTCATTTTCTTTTTGCTTCTGTTCGCTCTTTGATTTCTCAAAGCATCAAATGTGCAGCTCCTCAAGATGCGGATAAGCCATAAGTGTTATTGGCGGAATATTAATTTTTCTTTCTTCAAGAATATTTATTAACTGTAAAGCATTTGCAATAGCATTTCCGTGCGGATGATTATTGGTGATTACAAAAACCTCCTCAACATTTTCTGCAGCTGACTTAATCTGCTGTGTAATTTCAATAAGTTCGCCCGGCAGATAAAGATAATCATATCTTGCGCTTCGTTCCTCTGCTGTTTGTTCTTTCCCGATCCTATCAAAACCTTTAAACCACGCTTCTTTGTTGCGCCCGTGAAGACGAATGTATAAACTCTTATTTATTACAAGCGGTTTAAAGGAAATTGCACACCCAATCTGCGGCTGATCAATTGTTATACAATTAAGAGATGCTGATTTAAAAAAATCTATTGCTTCATTTGAATGAAATGAACCATGCCGTATTTCAATAAAAATTTTATAACCGGAAAACAGCTCTCTCAGCCTGCTTATGTATGCGGCAGAAGATTCATCAAATTTAAATGATTGCGGAAACTGAATTAATAATCCGCCAAGCCTCTCCGCCTTCTGAAGCATATCAAGTATAAAATAAAATGCGTTGATATTTTCTTTGTTATAGCATCGTTTATGCGTAAAATCCTGGTGAAGCTTTATTGTAAATTTAAAATCATCAAGCTTCCCGGTTTTTCTTATCCAGGAATTAACCACTCTTTCAGACATGTAAGCATAGTAAGTTGAGTTTACTTCAACACAATTAAAATACTGTGCGTAATACTGCAGCCAGTTAAAAGCCGCGTTTTCTTTTTTAGGATAGAAAGAACCGATCCAGTCATCGTATTTCCATCCCGCAGTGCCAATGTAATATTTTGTTTTTGTCATTAATTAATCATAAGAATTAAGGAGTGAATTATTGTAATCAATTTGTTCTATTGTGCTTCTCAGAACGCCAAGTCCCCTCTGGCTTAAAAGATCAATCTTCACAAGACCGAGATCTTCAATGCCGTGCATATCAGGCTGTGTAATAATAAGCCCCACGCCTTTGTTCTGCGCATATTCCAGGGCTGTGTAAGTTGTAATAGGTTCCGGCGCAATTATAATTCCCCCGGGATGAATACTTAAATGGCGTGGAAAGTTTGCAAGCTTTGCTGCCGTATTTGTAATTGTTTTCCATGGTTCAATATTAAGTTTTAATGATTTTGCTTCCGGGAATAATTCGGGAACATCAGGCAGATTCCTGGCGTCAGTCCATGGAATATATTTGCTTATTTTGGATATTTCCGCATCAGAAAAACCGAATACCTTTGCTGTTTCTCTGAATGCCGAACGCGCTTTAAATGTTACATGAGTTGAGATGAATGCTACATATTCATAGCCGTATTTCTCAAAAACATATCTTACAATCTCATCTCTTTCGCGCCATGAAAAATCCATGTCTATATCCGGCGGAGATGAACGGCTTTTGTTGAGGAATCTTTCAAAGTAAAGATTATGTTTGATGGGATCAATCTCAGTAAAACCAAGGCAGTATGAAACAATACTGTTTGCCGCTGAACCTCTGCCGATTGTAATCATTCCTCTTCTTCTCGCTTCTTTGAGGATATCCCACACCACTAAAAAATAATTTGATAAATGGAGATCGTTTATAACATTTAGTTCGTAAAGAAGTCTTTCTTTTGCTTGCGGTGTAACCGGATTATACCTTTTTGAAAGTCCTTCAAATGATAGCTGCCAAAGCAGTGAAAAAGGGTCTTCATCGGAAGGATAAACAGGAAACTTATAACGCCCTAATCCAAGATCAACATTGCAGTCATCTTTTATGAATTCAATATTATTTAATGCATCGGGAAGTTTGCGCCAGATTTTTTCAATTTGTGCAGGATCTTTAAAATAAAATTCTTCATCGGCAAGATCGGCTGAATTTATATTCTCAATTGTTGTTCCTGTTCTTATTGCCGTTACTGTCTGATGAATCAGGTAATCGTCTTTATTTAAAAAATAAATTGGATTTGAAGCAACATATTTCACGCCGTTTGAAATACAGAACTCATACAAGCTTCGTGTTTTTTTCTGTTCATACCTGGTTGAAATTAATTCTGCAAAAATGTTTTCTCTTAACGGTATTTTCTGAAGCAGTTCAAGAGAATGTGTTATTATAAAAAGATCGGGAAAATCCTCCCGAAGCAGATGCTCAAGCGAGAATTCTTTTTTGAGTTTGCGTGTTGTTATTATGCGGCATATATCGCTATATCCTTTAAAATTTTTAGCAAGCAGAAGCACATAAATATTTTTGTTTCCCGGATCATCTATATAAGCACCGGGAAGAGGTTTTATTCCTTTTTCATTTGCGGCTTTGTAAAAACGTATTAAGCCGTGCATGCCGTTTGTATCGGTTAATGCAATTGCACTGAGATTATATTCTGCCGCTGTGTTTATTAACTGATCAACACCTGCGGTGCTTTGCAAAAGTGAATACTCCGAATGTACGTGAAGCGGAATCATGCCACATAAGCCTTTCTCATTTTCTCAATATCAACAGACTGCGCCAGATAAAAATCTTCCTGCCTCAGACCTTCATCATCCGGCTTGTAAGGCTTCTCAGCGCTGTCATATTGAAGTTCAGCTTTTATGCTTGTATCAGTTAATACTTCAAGTTTATCTGTAATAATATTATCACCATCTGCTTTTCCTTCAATTATGTAGGGTCCCATTGAAAGAGTTTTTTCCGCAACGCGTGCGTATACGTTAGGAAAAATTACTGCTTCAAAAGTTCCTGTAATATCTTCAAGGGATAAAAATTTCATAACATCGCCTTTTCTTGTTCTTATACGTTTCGAAGTCATATACCAGCCGATCATTTTAATTCGTTTTCCGTTATACCTAAAAATATCGGCGGCTTTTGTAATGCCCGGCTTGTCTGTCCATTCTGAATAAAACTCAAGCGGATGTTTTGTAACCATGTAATCAAATGTATCATATTCTGCCATGCATTTTTCTTCTGTGGAAAAATCTTTATCAACTCTAACCTGTTCAATAAGATCGAAAGATTCATTAATGAAAAGATCTGTATAACTATCATTCCATAATTTCAGCTTGCGGAAATAAATATCAAGAAAGCGAAGCAGGCTCGGGCGTGTTTCACTGAAGCAATCCATTGCCCCGCATTTTATCAGGTGAGATGTTTCCTCATAACCAATTCCTGTTCTTACCAAAAAATCAGGCAGTGATTTATACAAGCCATTATTTTTTCTTTCTTTTATAAGTATTTCTGCGGAAGTTTTTGAAAAATGTTTTATTGCAAGAAATCCAATACGCAGCTTATTACCGCTGCCGGTATATTCATACATACTTTTGTTTATGCAGGGAAGTTCTATTTTCAATCCAAGCCGTTTTGCTTCCTGTATATAAACAGCAGCGGAATAAAAGCCTCCCTGGTTGGATAAAACTGATGCCATAAATTCGGCAGGATAGTAAGCCTTTAAAAATGCAACCTGGAAAGAAAGCAGGGCAAATGAAGCGCTGTGTGCTTTGCAGAATGAGTACCCCGCAAACGATTCAATCTGCCGCCATAATTCTTTTGTTATACTTTTACTTAAACCTCTTTGAGCACATGAATTAAAAAATTCATCAGTTAATGCCTGCATTGCAGCATGGGAGCGCATTTTGCCTGACATAGCCCGCCGCAGCAGATCGGCTTCCTCAAGGGAAAGTCCCGCTATATAATGAACAACTTTAATTACATCTTCCTGGTAAATCATCACTCCGTAAGTTTCCCCTAAAATTTTTTCCATCTCAGGGACCAGGTATTTGCGTAATGCAGGATTATGATGCCGTGCAATAAACTCCTGCATCATTCCGCTTTCTGCAACACCGGGACGTATAACAGAACTTGCCGCCGTAAGCATTTCAAACGTTTCAACTTTTAGCTTCTTTAGTAAGGAGCGCATTCCCGGTGATTCAATGTAAAAACAGCCAATGGTTTTTCCGTTTCTTATAAGATCTTTTACAGATTCATCGTTAAACAGCATTTCGTAATTAAAAATATCAAAGGGAATGCGTGATGTATTTCTTGGGATAATAGGATGCAGTACTGCTGTTATTTCTTTTGAGTTGGGAAGCGAATATTTATTTAAATCAATTAACTGCATAAATGGCTTTTAAAAACAGGTGAACAAATGTCCACCATATATAATTTGTTGGCGGATAAAAAACAAGTTAAAAATGAGGTTAATATCTAATAAAATTTAAATTTTAAAGGATGGGGGAATTAGGATTGGTGCAAATGGTAATTCTGTTAAATTTAATCTTCAATCCTGTAAAGAACAGCAGGTTCATCCGGAAGATAAATTACCGGAGTTAAACCCGGCGGTGCATTTTTGGGATTAATTAATGGCCGAAGTTTCTTCCGCTCATTAAATTCAGCTTTGCTGAAAAAAATATAATCAGCATTTTCTTTTTTTAATTCCTTTATTGATTCAATTATTGATTTACCAAACGGAAGTTTTATCCACTTCATATTTAATGGATAGGAAATTAACGGTCTGCGCGATGCTATAATTTCTTTTTCCTTCTTGCCAATCTTTAATGAATTAAAAACATCTGCTGTAAGTTTAATTTCATCAGGAGCTTTAATTGTATAATTATTAAAACCGATTGATGAAACTGCACTAAAACAAATCAGTCCGGTTAAAATTAATCCCATTGTAACTTTTAATAATCCGGATACTGCTTTAATTCCAAAATACGCGGGTACACAAAAGAAAGGAATGAGAAACAGAAAGAAACGTGAATCATAAAATAACGGAACGAGCAGAATGAAGAATGAAAAATTTATAATGTAATAAGCTGATTGTTGAATAGTCATTCGTTTTCTTTTAAAAAAGAAAATACCGATTAATACAAATACACCAATATGAAGTGTGCTTAACGCAATCATATTCTTATAAGAATGATGAAAAAGATTAGCAGTAAGAGTTTTGAATAGAAGTACAGGTTCTTCTGTTACTATTTCTGAAAGAGAATCAAATTCATCAGCTCTGTTGTTCCAGGCTTTATCCCAATCAATCTTTCCATCAGTGCCAAGAGAGATTGCAATGTTGCGGTAATTTTCATTATAAAAAAATTCACCCTTTTCTGATAAAGTATATAATCCCCACGGAAGTGTAATCAATACAACAACACAGGCAAATATTGAAGCAGAAATAATTCTCTTCTTAAAATATTTACTAACTGCACGTGAAAATAATATAAGGCATGGAATTGATAACAGCAGGAACAGTGCATTATATCTTGTTAAAAACGCAAGCGCAGCAAATGCTGCTGAAAGTATAATTGTGAGTCTGGAATAATTTTTTGAGATAAGAAAAAAATAAATTGATGCGGCAGCAAGTGAATTAAAAAACATATCCGTTCCCGCGCCATAGGAATATTCAATAAAAAACGGATTTAATGCTGTTAAAATTAAAACTACAAAAGCGAGCAGCGGTGAAAATAAATTCTTTAAAATTAAATGAGTTAAGAATAAAAATACTCCTGCAGACAAAGTTGAAATTATAATTCCTGCCGCCAGATAATTTCCTGTTAAAATTTTTATAAAGGAAAGGAGAAACACATATAACGGTCCGCGGTAAACATCAATTATAAAATTTCCGTTAAGAAGCTGTTCGGAATGCGGAATATAAGAACTGAAAAAATCATCTTCAGAAGTAATATGATAGCTTCCTATATCATGGAAAACTAATCCGATTGGAAGCATGAAAAGTATATAAATAAGGGCAAAATAAATTCCGGTATTTTTTTGCTGTGAAAGTGAAGAGATGAAATCATAAAACTTCCCCATTTGATCTTCAAGAATTTTCTTTTTATCCATCCGTTTCATGCTTCTCATAAATGCATTAGCAAGATGGCAAAAAAAAGATTGACCGGATGTAATTAAAAGAACAAGTTACACTCGGTCAACCAAACTTCCATATAATTGAACGTATTCAATTATATGGAATCAGAATAAACATCTTTAATTATTTAAGAATTATTGATGCTTACTCTTAATGCAATTGTAAAAAAGCTGCAGAGTAATTTCAATGCATTACAGCGGTATAAAATTATTATGTTAAATAAAGCACAGAAAAATTTTGCTCATTTCTTCTATTCAAAACAATGTGATATGAATTTAGAGGGATAATATTAAACACAAATAACCTGGCATTTTTAAAGTATAATGTTTGCAAATCAATTAAAGAATAGGTACCGAACATGAAAGAAATAATTGCATTTCTTGATGGATTTGATTTTGAAGCGGATCCCGGAGAAGCCATTCTTGATTTATTCATAAGAGTAATTGCCTGCCAGGCAACTATCAGTTCTTTAAAAGAGATAACGATAAACAATCTTTCAATATATACAAATAAATCACCCGAGATGTTAGAAGATGAATATCAGAACATTTATGAAGATAACAAGAATGATTTGCTGGTAAATTTTATCAGCAAGTACGGTAAGGTTTCAAGTTAAATTATTCAAAGGATGAAGAAGAAGTAAGATATAAGAGATAAATAATTCCCTGAGTTGTAACAATATTTGAACTGGTTATAAAACCATTTTCAATTAGTTTGTTTTTGTGTTCAGCTTTTAATTGCTGAATGTACTGCTGGAATCGGGGAACTATTTTATCTTTTACCGTTCGAAAGCGGGTATGCGATTGACGGATTTCTGCGAGATCAAAATTCTGTGCCAGCCAGTTTTTGATCTCTTCATCTACCGGCTCTGGTTTATGATAAAAATATCTTGACATGGTTACATTTTTTTTGAACGGGTAAAAATTAATAAATTCTTACGCCGTTTCCCACAAATTTTTATTAATCTCCCCTCTATAAAATACAGAATGTTACACATTATTTATATTTTTGAAAATCTTTTAGTTTAAAATCGGATTTTCAAATGAAACTGACACGTTTTCTCCTCTCAATAATTTTTTCTGCAGCTTTACTTCTCAGCGGCTGTTCAACAAAAGAAATTACAAAAGAAGAAACTGCTCCGGCTCTTTCTGTAATGATAAATAATTTTAAAGCTGATTTTGCCGAACGCAGTTTACCGTTTTATATTCCCCGGGGTTCAAGAATTGATACTGTAATATTTGATCAATCATCAAAAAATATTGATATCTATCTGAATGAAAGATTTTCAGAATTTCCTATAAGAAAAGAATACTCCGAATTAATTTATAAATCAGTTAATGAATATTTTGGAAATCAATACAACATAAAAATTTATTCAATCAATAATATATTGATTGAAGAACTCATTCCTAATTACTACAGGAAAAGCAGGGAAGAATACGATAAATCACGCCTTCCAGTAAATTTTTATCGGCCTGCTCCGGTAGTAAAAAACATGAGCAAACCGTTTGAAATAAATAAAGGATTAAACGATAAAAATATTCTTCTCTGGCACAGCCACGGCTGGTATTACAGCAACGGAGCTAAAAGATGGGAATGGCAGCGTCCGCGATTATTTCAATCCGTTGAAGATAAAGTTCCAATGTCATTCGTTCTTCCTTATCTCATTCCAATGCTTGAAAATGCGGGTGCAAATGTTTTTGTACCAAGAGAAAGGGATTTCCAGGTAAATGAAGTTGTCGTTGATAATGATTCAAACAGCCGGATGTACAGCGAACAGATTTTAAATAAAAATATAAAATGGAAAACAGGAGAAGGACCGGGATTTGCAATTGGTACTCCGCCATATCCATCAGGTTTAAATCCATTTAAACAAGGCACGTATAAAACAATATTGAGTGATACCGCTGCATCAGCGTTTGTTAATTACATTCCTGAAATTCCTGAAGAAGGCGAATACGGCGTTTATATTTCTTTCGCTTCATCAGATGATAACGCTGAAGATGTTAGCTACACAGTTTATCATGCCGGAGGAAAAACTGAATTTAAAGTTAATCAGAAAATCGGCGGCGGCACATGGATATGGCTTGGAAAGTTCAAATTTAAAAAGGGATTTAATCCTGAAATTGGAAAAGTTGTTTTATCAAATAAAAGCCGGAAGTTGAATCAAACTATTACTGCTGATGCAGTGCGTTTTGGCGGAGGAATGGGAGTTGTTGAAAGAAACGGAAGCACAAGCGGACGGCCAAAATTTCTTGAGGGCTCACGCTATTGGCTTCAGTATGCTGGGATGCCGGATACGCTTGTTTATCTTTTAAATAAAGACAGAAATGATTATAACGATGATTATCAAAGCAGAGCTGAATATGGTAATTATCTTTACGGCACTCCATACGGACCTAACAGAGATAGAAATATCCGCGGACTCGGAATTCCAATTGATATTTCTCTTGCTTTCCATACCGATGCAGGAATAACAAGAAATGATACTTCGGTGGGAACGCTTTCAATTTACAGTCTTGAATCAATCAATTCAGAATTTGTTTTTCCGGATTCCGTTTCAAGAATGGCTAACAGGGATTTTGCAGATATTCTTCAAACGCAGATTGTTGAAGATGTACGTGCCAAATATGATCCATCATGGACGCGCAGAGAATTACGTGAAGCTCAATACAGTGAAAACACAAGACCAAATTTTCCTTCCGCACTGCTTGAATTATTATCGCATCAGAATTTATATGATATGAAGTTTGTACTCGATCCTCAATTCCGTTTTGATGTTGCACGCGCGGTTTACAAAGCAATGCTTCGTTTTCTTTCTGCCCAATATAATTTTAAATACTCAATTCAGCCGCTGCCGGTAACTCATTTCAGCGCTGAGTTTGAAGCGGATAAGAATATTAAACTAAGATGGAAACCACAGGCTGATCCGCTTGAGCCAACTGCAGCAGCAAAAAGTTATGTTATTTATACAAGAATTGATGATGGAGGATTTGATAATGGATTTATTGTTAATGATACAGTTTTCACTTTTAATAATATTGAAAATGGGAAAATTTACAGTTTTAAAATTACTGCTGTGAATGATGGTGGAGAAAGTTTTCCTTCAGAAATTCTTTCAGTCTGTAAGAATGGAGATTCAAATCCCGTTCTTATTGTAAATGGATTTGACAGAATCTCAGCGCCGGCAATTATTGAGACTGAGACATTTTCCGGTTTTATGAACAAAATTGACGCTGGTGTTCCTGATAAATTTCTATTGAACTTCACCGGCGAGCAGTATGATTTCGATCCTACTTCACCATATAAATCAAATGATGCACCGGGACATGGAGCGAGCCATGCAGATTATGAAACTAAAATTATTGCCGGCAATATATTTGATTTTCCGTTCATTCATGGAAAAGCAATAAAAGATGCAGGCTATTCATTTGTATCATGCAGTGATGAATCAGTAATAGAAAATTTAGTTGATCTTAAAAAATATAAAATGGTTGATCTTATCCTTGGTGAAGAAAAAGAAACTCACTGGCAAAAAAGTTATGCTGATTCAATTCACGGTACAAAGTTTAAAGCGTTCCCCGTAAAACTTAGAGACGCAATTGCAGATTATACAATTTCAGGCGGAAATATTTTTATAAGCGGAGCTTATACCGGCACAGAACTTTTTTCAAACCCCTCAGATACTGTTTCAATGCAGTTTGCAGCTAATGTTTTAAAATTCCGGTTAGCTGAAAATCATGCAGCAAGAACAGGTGTGGTTGAATCAGTATCAGATAATTTTATTCATTCAAAAATGCTGCAATTTAATACTGAATTGAATGACAGTATTTATGCAGTTGAAGCTCCGGATGCAATCAACAACACAAGGGAAAGTGAAATGCTTTTCAGATATTATGAAAATAAATTTGGCGCAGGAGTTGGTTACAAAGAAGATTACGGCGTTGTTGTTCTCGGATTTCCATTTGAAACAATTTTAAAAGCTGAAGATAGATCCGAACTTATGAAAAGTATTATCAGGTATTTTAATTTCTAATTTTTATGATGAATTGATGCTCACTCTGATTCGTTTTCATTATATTAATTTTACTTACAATTAAAAAGGAAAGATGATGAAGAGATTAACAATTACTTTGCTTCTTCTTTCAGGAATGTTCTTTTCAAATAACACAAAAGCACAGGATGAAAATTTTATGCGGGAAAAGATAAATCAATTTGCACCAACTGAAATTAAGTACGATGAAAATCAATTAAGTGATAATGATAAAATTGTTGTGCAAAAATTGTATGAAGCATCCAAAATAATGGATGAAATTTTTCTTGAGCAGGTTTACTCAAAAAATAATGAAATAAAAAACCGGCTTGAGAATGACGACAGTCCGCTTGCAAAACTTCAGCTTGAATACTACAAAATTATGGCAGGACCTTTTGACAGGCTTGATCACAACAAACCTTTTATAGAAGGATACGAGAAGCCGCCTGGTGCGGATTTTTATCCGGAAGATATCACAAAGGAAGAATTTGAAAAATGGATAAAAGATCATCCCGAAGATGAAAAGAATTTTATATCGGAATTTACAATAATAAGAAGAGATGGAAGCGGATTAAAAGCAATTCCTTATTCAGAATATTTTAAAGATAAACTAAGCAAAGCTGCATCACTTTTAAGAGAAGCCGCTGATTATGCTGATAATAAATCTTTAAAGAATTATTTAACTCTCCGTGCAAAAGCATTTGAAACAAATGATTATTATGAAAGCGATATGGCATGGATGGATTTGAAAGATCATAACATAGAAATTGTTATTGGTCCATATGAAGTTTATGAAGATGAACTTTACAATTACAAAGCATCGTTTGAAAGTTTTCTTACAATTAACGATCCGGCTGAAAGTGAAAAGCTTGAAAAGTTTGCTTCATATTTGAAGGAGATGGAAGAAAGGCTGCCAATAAAAGATGAATACAAAAATCCTAACCGCGGATCAGAATCACCGATAATGGTTGTGAATGAAATCTTTACCGCTGGTGATACGAAGGCGGGAGTTCAAACTCTTGCGTTCAATCTTCCGAATGATGAACGGGTACGCAAAGCAAAAGGCTCAAAAAAAGTTATGATTAAAAATCTTCATGAAGCAAAATTTGAAAAGATGCTGCTTCCGATTGCCGAGATTGTTCTGCCGGAGGAATTAATGAAGTACGTAACATTCGATGGCTTTTTTAATCATACATTGATGCACGAAATGACTCACGGCATTGGACCCGGATTTATTAAGAAGGATGGAAAGGATACGGAGGTTAAAATTGAATTGAAAGAAACTTATTCAAAAATTGAAGAATGCAAAGCAGATATTCTCGGTATGTTCATGAATATCTTTATGATTGAAAAAGGTATTTATCCCAAAGAATTTGAAAAAGAAATCTGGGTTTCTAATCTGGCAGGAATTTTTCGTTCTGTAAGATTTGGAATTAATGAAGCACACGGCGCAGGTAATGCAATAATTTATAACTATCTGCTTGAAGCCGGCGGCTATGTTTATGACGATAAAACAGAAAAAGTTAGTGTGGATTTTAATAAAATTTATCCGGCACTTGAATCACTTGCAGCAAAATTATTAACAATTCAGGCTGAAGGTGATTATGAAGGAGCAAAAAACCTTATTGAAAAATACGCAGTTAATTCTCCATCAATGGAAAAGCTAAGAAGTAAATTAGTTTCTCTGCCGGTTGATATAAAACCAATTTATCAGATAGAAACTCATCATAATTAATTATTACAAGCTGCTCTTAAAAAATCCGGGGCAGCTTTTTTCTTCATCAGAAATAGTAAAGATATTTTACTTTAACAACAGCATCTCTGTTTGAAGTTCTCATCTCCCGTATAATACTGTTCATTGATAAATTAAATTTTTCATACCTCTGCTGCACTTCATTAAATGCCAGGTATATCCAGCTCTTTGGTGAAAAGTTGTATGAAAATAATAAACCAGCAATTAAACTTTCAAGCTGATCAGATGATCTAACAAAAACATTATCAATATAAAAACGGATATTTAAATTATTAACCGGAGTTAAAGAAAAGTACGGCCGTGCGTTGAAAGTTATATCTTCAATATTTCCTTCTGGATTTCCTTCAATAAACATATCATAGGAAGTTCCAAGCTCTAAAAATTTAAATGTATTCCAGCTAAAGAAAATTCCCATCCAGGAATAGAATGCAAGATAATCCCGTGAAAAATTATAGGTGCGCTGGTAACCGCCGTATAAATTACCGCTCCATTTGGTTGAAAAATTATACCATGAACTAAGAGTAATTCCGTATGAATTAAAAAGCTTATCCTGATCCTTTGTTTTGCCGTAATCAATATTTATTTCATAACCCCAGTTATCTCTGAATTGCATATTTAATCCAAGTACGCCCGAATGATCTGTGTAAAGATCTGAGTGCTCATAATAAATGGCAGGCCCAAAGTAGATAAGTATTGCAGAGATTGTTCCTTCATCAAAATACCAGCGGGGACCGGTTAAGCCAACAAATTCAGTTGTTCCTTTCCACGGCACATATCCGATCTGATCAACATCAAAATCATTTCCTACAATTCTTAATCTTACAAAATCTGCCCATGTATCTTTAAAACTTCTGAAACCTGCTGAAGCTGCATAATCACCATCATTATTTACGAATGATCTTGCAAACTGATAAGCAAGCTGCCAATCACCGCCGCGGAAAGCACCATCAATATCAATCACACCATAAATATTATCCTTTGTTTTTTTACCTGCAAACAAAACTCCGATGGATGAATTATTAAATATTTGTTTTTTCAATCTTGCAGAACCAAAGTATGCTTTTTCTTCTGTTATTTTTTCATCATCAAGTTCATATTCTTTTTCACCGGTTAAAGCAAGAAATCCGCCATACTCCCAATCATTTATTCTTCCGAAAGCTTTTGTACCAAACAGCAGCGGAACTTCATTTCCATCTGGAAGTTTTTTTCCGATTCTTCTTGGATAAAATAATTCAAGCGGGCGGTAAAAGCCGCTGTTCCGTTCTCTTCCTGAAGGCATAAAAATTTCATTTCCCTCTGTAAAGAAAGGTCTGCGTTCATCAAAGTATGATTCATATCTTGAAATATTAAAATCAAAAGGATCGGCTTCTATCTGTGCAAAATCAGGGTTAACAGTTAACTGGTATGTAAGTTTTGTTGATGGATTATAAAATACATCCAATCCTGCATCAGCCGCAGGTTTATCAAAAAGTTTACTGCCGCCGGAAATTGTATTTCCGTTGTTCAGATAAGATGCTTTCGCAATTCCCACGGGATAAATTTCAAGATTCAATCCTTTAATTGTTGGATGATAATCTTCAAACACAAGTCTGCCGAATTTTGAAATTCTCTGTCCTTCGTTCTCTTCATATTTATTCCAGTAAAGATCTTCGTTTTTATAAGCTATCCATCTGTCAAAATCCAAACCCCATTCACGCAGTGATTCATCATACTGAATTGACCTATAAGGAATTTTCATTTCAACAACATACCCCCAATCATAAATTGCTGCATCCCCAAACCAGATTCCGTCCCATTTAGGATCGCGGTTACGTCCATCATCAAGCATTCTAGAATCAGTCATAACTCCGGAAGCGGAAACACCAAATTTATAAGCTGTTCGTTTATCACCAAAAGTATCAATCATAAAAGAAACTATATCCCCGGTATAATCATCAAGCTTGCCTGCTTGTGCTTTAAGTTTATCAGCCGGCTGAATGCAAATCATTAAAACGTAAATCGCATTTGTTGAAGTTAAAATTTTTATAGTAGTGGGAAAGGTTGGTTCCTTTCCATGAAACGGTGCTAATTGAAACATGCTTGTAATTGAATCCGCCATCATCCATTCACTATCTATTATTCCATCAACTTCAATCTCTGTGTTGATATATTTTAACTTAAGTTCATTTGCTGATGCTTCAATTAAAGCAAACGCAATTAAACATATACAGAGGAAAAATATTTTTTTCATAAGATGCAAAGATTTTTTTCTTTTTAAGATTAATAATTGTTCATCCATATTTTACTCTTTTTACAAGAAATGTTTAATTCAATGATAAACGGCTGATGATTGGACTTGGCAATAATGAATTTAGTTACGGAATGGAAACACAACTCGGGGGTATTTAAAAATATTTTTACTCAATATTGAGGGAAGGTTTTGCCTGAGCAAAAGCAGTACGGGTTTTAGAGGCTTCTTACTGAAACCTCTAGAAAATTATTGGAATGGAATATCTTACTTACCTAATTTATAATTAGCAGCATATTCACAAAATCAATTAGCTTTAGCTTTAAAGCCTTTCATCATCCATTTTTTTGCAAGCAAAAGACAAACCGGACTTATCATTGCAATGATTCCATAAATAAGCCACATAGTCTCACTGTTCATTTCTGATGGCGCAGTTCCTTCCGGAATATAATTCATTAGGAACCAACCTGAATAAAGGCTTGTAATAATTTTTGTCAGGAACCACGGGAACTGTCCAATTCCCATATAAATTCCTGTCATTCCTTTCGGAGCAATTTCAGCAACCCACTGAAGATAACGCGGCTGCCACATCGCTTCACCTATCGTCATTATTATAAGATAACCGAACAGCGTAATTATGTTTGGTCCTAACGCCAGAATGAAAGTAGGAGATGCCATTATAAACGTTCCAAGAATCATCATCCGGTAGGCATTCTTTTGCGCTGTTAATGCGGCTACAAGAGGCGTAAGAATAAATATAAGCAGCGGATTGAGATTAACAAAAAATTCAAAATTATCAGATACAACTCCGGTGAATGCACGTTCGCAGTACATCGGTAATGTAAGCCAGTTATGCGCAAATAATGTTTGGACTGGTATTAAAATGAAGATGAAGAAAAGAAATCGTAAATCTTTTAAAGGAAAATTTTGAACGTAATACCTGGTTTTTTCTTTAAAGGTCATTTTTTCTTCAGCATCAAGTTCTGTTTGTTTTTCCTGGTTAAGATTTTCTGAAACCTGTTTAACAACTTTTTTTGAAATTATAACTGCTACTGCAATCATTCCTACTACAGTAAAAGCTGCAAAAACCCAGAACACTCCGGTTATGCCATACGCCTTTCTAACAGGAGGGGAAATTAGTCCCGGCAAAAATCCTCCAAGATTCATAACCGCATAAAGCATAGCATAGCCCATTGCAGCAGTTTTTTCATCTGTAAATTTTTTAACACCTGCATAAGCAGCAGGCTGGTAAATTCCGTTGCCAAGAATGAGCCAGAAAATTCCAAACATTGCCCATAAATGTGCAGATTCCCACAAGCCTGATACACCAATTGCCGGGCTTATTGTAATTATTATTCTTCCAATCAGCATTAACAGTAGAGAAAGTAAAAGCGATTTTCTGATTCCGATAAGATCAACAGTTGCGCCGAGAAACAGCATTGCAAGAGTTATTCCGGCGGTAAGATAACCAACCATTTGTCCCGCGTAAATATCATTCAGTCCAATGTAATCATTAAAGAAAATTGCAAGCAGCCCAACCATTCCAAAATAAGTAAAGCCTTCAAGGAAATAAGAAATGTTTATACCCCACAACGCACGCGGCGCATGAAAGAGATCTTTGAAAGGCTGAATTATTTCTTTAATGGTTTGATTAATTAAACCAGTTTTGTTTTGCCCTGCTGTTAGTTGCTGTTCATCCATTTAAAATGTTCCGCTTTTTTTACTGTTTTAAAATATAAAAATTGAATTGAAAATAGAGGTAAGAGATACAGTTGTAAAAATTTCATTTTAAGGAAAATTATTTCATTCAATTAAAAGAAAAAATGTTTTAACTTTAAAAGGTTTTATTCAACACCAATAATCAATGCAATTAAAACTTTTTGAAAACATGATTCATTAAATTTTTTAGGAATATGAATAATTCAGAAATCAAGCTTTTTTTAGGAGACTGTTCAGAAGAATTATCTAACATAGATGATAATTCAGTCGATTTGATCTTTACTTCTCCACCTTATGCAGATAGAAGAAAAAACATTTATGGCGGCCCTAAACCTGAAGAATATGTAGACTGGTTCTTACCCATTGGAAAAGAATTATTCCGAATTTTAAAGCCCGATGGAACATTCATTCTTAATATTAAAGAAAAAGTAGAAAATGGTGAACGGCATACTTTTGTCCTTGAGCTTATTCTGGAAATGAGAAAACTAGGTTGGTTATGGACTGAAGAATTTATTTGGCATAAGAAGAATAGTCATCCAGGCAAATGGCCTAATAGATTTCGAGATTCTTGGGAAAGATTAATTCAATTTAATAAATCTAAAAAATTCAATATGTATCAAGAGGAAGTGATGGTGCCGATAGGGGATTGGGCAAAAACACGATTAAAAAATTTAAGTGAAACCGATAAAAGAAGGACTAATTCAAAGGTTGGAAGCGGATTTGGTAAGAATATTTCAAATTGGTTGAATAGAGAAATGGTATATCCTTCTAACGTATTACATCTTGCTACGGAATGTAATAATAAGAACCACAGCGCAGCTTTTCCAAACGAATTACCTGAATGGTTCATTAAACTTTTTACACGGCCAGGTGATTTAGTACTTGATCCATTTATGGGTTCTGGAACTACAATATTTGTTGCTCAACATATGGGGAGAAATTCTATAGGGATTGAGATAATGCCAGAATATTATGAAATGGTAAAAAATAACCTACCCGAAAATCAGCTAACACTCTTTGAACATAAATTTAAATATGGAAAAACTAAATCTAATAGAAATAAAAAAATATGTTGAAAAAAACATTGGAAGTTTTCATCAGAAACGATTAGAAAGTCTAAATAATTTACAACTTTCTAGAGTACTGAAGAGAAAGAATCCATATTTATTTCGAGCTAAAAATGTCTTGACTTCTGAACAGATAGTTAAGGGTATTTTGGATGCGCATTTGTCTTCTAATGAGGAAACAATATTCGGTGAATGGCTTGAAGGTTTAGCCATCTATATAAACTCAAAAGTATTTAATGGAAGAAAATCAGGGATACCTGGAATTGATTTGGAATTTGATAGGGATGGAATAAGGTATATAATAACGATTAAATCTGGCCCAAATTGGGGGAATTCTAGGCAGATAAAAAAAATGATTTCTGATTTTAATATGGCTAGAAAAACACTTCGAACCAGCAATTCAAAAATAAATGTAGTTGCTATTAATGGGTGTTGCTATGGAAAAGATAATAGGGCTGAAAAAAATGGAATTTATTACAAGTACTGTGGACAAGAATTTTGGGAATTTATTTCGGGTGATGAAACTTTATATCTAAAGCTAATCGAACCTTTAGCACATAAGGCCCATGAACGTAATCAAGAATATATGGAATCTTACTCCCGAATAATAAACAAATTCACCATAGAATTTAGTAATCATTTTTGTTTACCTGATGCAAGTATTGATTGGGAGAAACTTGTAAAATTTAATTCTGGTAAAAAATTGTCTTGACCTAATATATTCAAAATTTTTATGTCTCATATCACTTCACATTTCTTCCGGTATTTTTAAGCAGCTTTTCTCTCCCAAATAAATAATACTCTTTCCGTTCATTGTTTCAAATAATTTAGTAAATCTATTACCTCAAAAATTACCCGCAGTTGTTATATTTGGTACATCTTAAAACAAGGATGGATATGCGTAAAATCTTTTTCCTTATCATTTTCGTTTCAACAACAGTATTTGCACAGGAAATAAAGTTTACAGGATACGGCTCATTTGGTTATAAGTTTATTGATAGATTAAGAATTATTGAGCATAACCAGGAAACATATTTCGAGGGGAAATTCCAGGCAGAGATTGAAATAAACAAACAGATTGAAGCGCAGCTTGATTTCCGCGCAAACTCTGATGATCAGCAGGCTAAACTGCGTGAGGTTTCCGCAAAATTTTCTTACCTGGATTTTCTAACATTTGAAGGCGGGCATGTTAAAAGACCTTTCGGTTCAGAATATCTTGTAAGCAGTGATGATCTGATAAGTGTTGAAAGAAGTTATTTAACTGAAATTTCCGAAGAACTTGGTTACAGCGGCAGAAGCACAGGTATTATGGCTTATCATAAAGCTAAAAAAGATGAGGCGCATTCATACTATTTATTTTTATATAAGAATAATAACCTGCAAAACGGAATTGTTGGCAGGTATGTTCATCACATAAATGATCTTGAAATTGGCGGAAATTATTTTCTGCTCAATACAGGCGGAGATTATCCCATTGTCTCTCACGCTTTTGCAGCTAACATAATGTATGATAAAAAAGATTTTTCCGCGGAACTCGAATTGATGCTTCTTCAGGATCCGGTTGAGGGAATAAGAAGACGGCTTCAAAATCTTGATGATGTTGTATTCGGCTGGGGCGGAAGATTCACATCAATTTTAGAAATTAATACCAACGGAAAAATTATTGAAGAAATTGAACCGTTCATTTTGCTCTCATATTATCAGCCCGATACAAAGGTTGTTGCACAGCATACATTTCAAACCTTACTCGGAATTAATTTTTATTTTGATAAGGATGTAAGGCTTCGTTTAAACGGAGATGCTTTATTTACAAGGAATGAATTCAATAATACATACAGCACGCATGATTCAAGATTCATTGTTGAAGTTCAGGTAAGATATTAATGATTTGTAAATGTAATCTCAAAAAACTATTTCAATTATTAGTGCTTACTGCATTAATTAATTTGCAATCATGCAGCACTGTTACTGATAATAATCCTGTTAACAATCTTAAATCAATTCCGGTGCTGCGGATTATTGCATCAAAAGATGATATACAAAACATGTACAACAACCGTTTTACAAATTTTAAAATGCCTTTAAAATTAGAATTCAATGGCAAAGCTGCAGATGCTTTTGCTGAAGCTTCCGGTGCAGGCTCTCGCTACTATCCAAAATATTCTTTCAAAATTGAACTTGATGAACCGCTGATAAATAATATTAAAGTAATGAGCATAAGCGCGCAGGTTTATGATAGAACAATGATGAAAACCGTAATTGCACTTTATATGTATGAAGCAGCTGGATTTCCCGTGTTTTATTCAGAACCTGTTTTTGTTACACTTAACAATGATAACTTCGGTTTATATGCATTCATTGAAAGAATTGAACCGGAATTTTTTTCATCACGCAATATCAGCATTTATGAATTATACCAGGTTAAGTTTGATGCCAAGTTTACTTTTACAAGAAAAAATAATGTTAAAGAAAATTTTGAAAAGGAAATTCCGGAGGATGATAATTATGAAAATCTTGAAAAGATGATTGCAATGATTGATGAAACAAATACTGAAGATATTTTAAACAAACTGAACAAGTATATTGATGTGGAAGAATATCTTATGTATCACGCAATTACATCGGCGCGCCATGATCCGGATGCATTTACAAATAACTTCTTTTTATATAAAGAAACCCCGCAATCACCATTCCGCATTTTACCATGGGATTTTGATAAGACATTTGCCACAGTTGGTACAGTTGGATTCTACAGAGACATTGATTTGATAAATAAATTATTTATGAATGATTCATGCCGTGCAATGTACAAAGCAAAGATGGCGTACGTTTTGGAAAATATTTTTACAGAAGAAAAATTATTTCCTATAATTGATAAACTCGAACCGTTAATAGAACCTTTTTATAAATATGATCCTTACCTTTCCGGACATAATTATAAAAATGAAGTTCAATCCATAAAAAATTTTATTACTGAAAGAAGAAAATATCTTCTAACAGAACTTCAGAATTTTAATTAATTATTTCACCGTTCCTCGTACATCAATGTAATTCCATACCGTTCCTGATCATCTGGCGGAGATGAATTCCAATCTTTATATGAATGTGAATTATCCGTTTCATAATAAATTCTGTATTTGCCTTTTGGCAAAGTGATAACTTCATTAACTAAACGGTTTTTTTCGGCACCGCCGGCATGCTGTGTTTTTTTGTAAGTCATTTCCCAAACGGCTTTTCCTGTTGCATCATCCTCAATCCAGCCGTAATCAGCCATGCCGCCGTGAACACCTTCTCCAATTGCATAGATTCTGATTTTTGTTTCTTTATCAAGGGTGAACGATCTGCTTTCAAAATCATTATCCTTTACTCTTACTATTTCTGCAATTACGCCAGGACTTTTATAATCTTTTTCATCGAATAATTTTATTCCGGCCGCATCAGCTTCATTAACAGTCCAGATTGTTAGTCCGTACCTGTCTTCATCATATGGCGGATTGGCATTCCAATCACCATAAGAATGAGAATCATCAGTTGAGTAGAAAGCGATGTAACTTCCTTTCTTCAAAGTTATTTCTTCATCAATCATTCTGTTTTTTCTTGCGCCGCCGGCATGTTCTGTTTTATTGTACTCCATCTTCCAGATTGTCTTTCTTGTATCGACATCAATTATCCAGCCGCCGTCAGCCATATCACCGCCGGAACTTTCACCGATAACGAGCACTCTTAGTTTTGTTTCTTTATCCAAAGTAAAACCTTGTGAAAGAAATGCATCATCACCAACTTTAACTAATTCAACAACAGGTTTAACAATATCATTTGAATTAAACGGCATTACATTAGCCTGATCTGCTTCTGAAACTGCACGTACAGTAATACCCCAATATTGCGGATCACCCGGCGGAAGTGAATTCCAGGATTCAAAAGAATGGTTATCATCACTAACATAGTGTACCATGTAGCTTCCTTTCGGAAGAGTTATTTCATTATTAAACATCATATTTTTTTTAGAACCACCAGCACTACTTGAATTGTTTGAATTCATATCCCATACTTTTATATTTCTGCTTACATCATAAATCCATGCATGATCATATTTATTATTGTCTCTTATTTCACCAAGAGCATAAATTTTTAAACGTGTATCCCCCTTTAAACTGAAACCTTTATTAAGTTTTTTATCATCACCTACTCTAATTAAACTAACGATTGCTTTGCTGCTGTTGCGGTCAACAACCCCTTCAACATTTGTTTCAGAAAATGATCCGGAAGGAGCTGAAATAATCATATTTGTTTTTTGAAGAACACGAATGTTGTAATCGGCACCGCTTAATTCTGCTAATAACTTCCGCCATATTTCTTTACCAAAAGCAATCCCGTGTTCATGATCAAACATTGCTGTAAAATATGCTTCATATTCACCGGCGGGTAATGTTTTCTCCTGTTCAAATTTGAAAATACCATTAAGATCCCTTTTGCCTGCAGAGATAAAATCCTTTAAACTCCAGACTACTTTTCTTGTTGAGGAATTAAGAATCCAACCATAAACAAGCAGATCAGTATTTTCATTAATGCTCCAGTAATTTCCATCTTCATCTTCAAATGAATCTTCAAAACCCTGCAGGTATGCACCGCTGCCTGATATTTTTATTTTTGTTTCTGCTGATAATTTAAATGCCGCCATATCAAGCTTTCCAAGTCCGGCAAAGTTTAATGTAATTTCTTTGTTCTGTGCGTTAATAGAAATCATTCCGGATAAGAGAATAAAAAGAAGTAAGTTCAGTTTGTAAATTAATCTCATGTTCTCCTCAAATTTATGACAGGGAATATAACTTCAATTTACCGTAAGACTCTGCAAACATGAAAAAAGTTTATCAAAAATGTTTTTTTTATTCAATTGAAGTTTTTCTGTTTTATCGGATTGATATAGATTGAACACAATAGTCATTTCAATTAAAGGTTAAATTTAATATGTTTTTTAGGAAAGATGATTACAAAGAAAAAAACATTTAACAATTCTGTTTATTTAAAAATTATGAACAAAGAAATTTACACAATAGGTCATTCAACACGGAGTATAGAAGAGTTAACTGAACTTCTCAAATTAAATGAAATAAAACTGCTTGCTGATGTAAGAAGTTTACCTGGTTCAAGAAAGTATCCTCATTTCAATAAAGAAAATCTTGAAAAAATTCTGCCGGAGAATGGAATAAAATATCTTCATTTAAAAAAATTGGGAGGAAGAAGAAAAGTTAAACCCGATTCAAAAAATACTGCATGGCGGCACAAAGCTTTCCGGGGTTATGCTGATTATATGGAAACGGATGAATTTAAAACAGGAATTGATCATTTAGTAAAAAAAGCATCAAAAACCAGGACAGCAATTATGTGCAGTGAAGCAGTATGGTGGAGATGCCATCGTTCAATGATTTCCGATTATCTGAAATTAAATGGCTGGAAAGTTATTCATATTCTTTCAAGAACAAAGAATGAAGAACATCCTTACACACAGCCCGCAAAAATTATCCGGGGTGAATTGTACTACACAGAATAATTTATTGTCTGATTACTCTTCTGCATGATAAACTTAAACGCGAAGTCAAACTTTAGAAAATTTTTTTCTTACGTTAATGTAATCAAGTTTAATTTTCATTATCAGGATATAACCTGATAAAACGATGGTAATAACATTAGCTATAATTATGGGAATTGAATTAATCATGAATCCGTAAAAGATCCAGAACAAAATGCCGAATGTTATTATCAGGAACATACCGATTGAAATATCCTTTGTATGGCGGGAGCGGTAAACTTTTACAGCCTGCGGAATGTATGCAATTGTAGTGCAAACTGCGGCTGCATAACCAAAGAAATCAGCAATCAACATAAACTCTCTTTTTTAATTATTGGTAAGATAATTAACAAATAAAATAATATTAAAAGTTGATTGATGAAAAAAGAATTTAATAAGTTAAAATTTTAGCCGCATCTATTGGAAAGCATGAAAATATTTAAATGATTTTGAAAACTTGCTGAAAGAGTTCTAATCAGTTCACTTTGAATGCCGGGTAAAAATTATTAATTTTGCCCCGCACCCATAGCTCAGTTGGTAGAGCATCTGACTCTTAATCAGCAGGTCGCCGGTTCGAGTCCGGCTGGGTGCACAAGAAAATAGCGAATATTAAAACTTATTATTAAATCTTTATTATTGATTAGTAAAAGATTACATCATAACAATCCCTTTTTTATTATCATTTCTTAAAATTATTTTCTTTATAAAACATCTACCCTTCAATCGGACTTTTTATTCTTGATTTTTATTCAGAATGACTTAAATTCGTTATGCGTTTCCTAATTAAAATAATTTCATCAATCAGATTCTGCAGATTACCGGATGAATATTTTTTTAATAAATTTCAGCTACTCTTTTTCATCCATTAATATGATCTGACATAAAGGTTCAGCTTTCTGAATAATCCGGGCTTGATATGAGCAATGACATTCACATTCTCTACCTTGAGGATAGCAAAAAAGATTTTGAAGTTTTTTCTTCTCTTATTCTTAATCATTTCCCCAAATGTAAATTCACACTTACAGAAAACCGGGATGATTTTATCAATCATTTAAAGTCCGGAAAGTATGATTTAATTCTTGCCGATTATGCATTACCTCATTTTGATGGTTTATCTGCTCTTCAATTAAAAAATGAAATTGCAAAGGATATCCCGTTCATCTTTATCTCCGGCCATATTGGTGAGGAGCGTGCAATTGAAGCTTTAACTAGGGGAGCTGATGATTATGTGCTAAAACAAAAATTAGAAAAACTGATTCCAGCTATTCAAAGGGTTCTTACAGAAACAGAAGAAAAAAGAAAGCGTATTACCGCGGAAAATGAACTGAGAAACAGCATCGCGCTTCTTAATGAAGCACAGGAAATCGGAAAGATGGGAAGCTGGGAATCTAACTTTATAACCGGCGAAAACAAATGGTCAGCTAATTCCTTTCCTATATTCGGATTTAATGCTGGTGAAGTTGAACCAACTTTTGAATTCTGGTTAAGCAGGATTCATCCGGATGACAGGAATTTAATTCATGAAAATTATTCATTGATGCAAAGAGAAAAAAAGGATGTTGAAATAGAATACCGGATTATTCTTCCTGATAATTCAATTAAATGGATCCTCTCAAGAATGACTCCTTTTTTTGATGGAGATCTTCTTGTAAAACTTAAAGGAATAAACATTGATATAACAGATAGAAAATTATATGAGCAGAAATTAAGGGAAAGTGAAAAACGTTTTAGAATTGTTTGGGAGAAAAGTACTGATGGAATGAGAATTACCGATGAAAACGGCATTATTATTATGGCTAATGAATCATACTGCAAAATGACCGGCAAATCATTTTCTGAATTAAAAGGAAAACTTTTTAATGTGGTTTATCATGAATCCAAACAACAGGCTGTGCTTGATGCATATCTTGAGAAATATAAATCCGGCAGCTTACCACAGATTCTAGAAGGTGATGTTCTTTTCTGGAACGGCAAACACGCATTCCTCGAGTTTACAAATACAATTCTTGAATTACCCGAACAGCAGCCATGGGTCCTTACAATTTTCAGAGATATAACTGAAAAGAAAAAAATGATTAATGAGTTGATCTCATCCAGAGATAGAGCTGAAGCTGCTAATAAACTGAAGGATGCCTTCATTGCAAATATATCTCATGAAATTAGAACACCTTTAAACGGGATAATGGGATTAACATCCCTGATATATGAATTGTACAAACCATACATGAAGGATGACGATGCAGAGGTATTTAACGGACTAACTAATTCAAGCAACCGGCTTAAAAAAACAATTGATATGATTTTGAACTATTCACAGGTGCAGACAGGAACATTTCCGCTGAATAAGAAACATGTTGATGTTTGTGCTGTTTGTAAAAAGATTTATGATTTGTACCTGCCGCATGCAAAGGATAAGAATCTGAAGTTGATTATGGATTGTGAAATGGAAGACGCAGTTATTATTGCTGATGAGTACACCATCACTGAATCAATAATGGGATTGGTTGATAATGCTGTAAAATATACCGAAAAAGGTTTTGTTAAATTATTTTTATCAGCAAAGAATGAAAATGTAGTTCTGAATGTTATAGACAGCGGCATAGGTATAAGTCCTGATAAAATAGATACAGTCTTTGAGCCTTACATCCAGGAAGATATGGGCTACGGCA
This sequence comes from Ignavibacteriales bacterium, assembly GCA_044507695.1. Taxonomy (GTDB): domain Bacteria; phylum Bacteroidota; class Ignavibacteria; order Ignavibacteriales; family Ignavibacteriaceae; genus JBIQJD01. Next base: position 121,688 of record JBIQJD010000011.1, read on the forward strand.
GAAAGTATGAAGGTGTTGGGCTGGGACTTTCGTTAATTAAAGAATACCTTCAGCTTAACGGTGCAGATATTTCTGTTGAAAGTAAGAGAAATTCCGGAACTACATTTACAATTTCTTTCGGGAGGAAAGTTCATAATAAAATACAATTAGGAAGTGTTGAAATATTGAATAAACAAAAAGAAGATAATCAGGATGGCTTAAAAAGCATTCTTGTTGTTGAAGATGAGCGGATAAATCAGCTTGCAATAAAAAAACTGCTTGAAGATTTCTTCCAGATACATCTTGCTGCAGATGCAGTTAAAGCAAAAGAAATTCTGAACAACAATAAAATTGATCTTATCTTGATGGATATTTCCCTCAAAGGAAGCCAGCATGGATTAAGCTTAACATCTGAATTAAAATCCAGCAAAAAATTCAGCCATATTCCAATTATTGTTGTTACCGCTCATGCATTTGCAGATGATAAAAGAAATTCATTTGAAGCAGGCGCTGATGAATATCTATCAAAACCTTACAGCAATGAAGATCTTATAGCAAAAATCTCAAACTATCTTGGCTCTCCGGGTGAAAAGAAATTAATTGCATAAATTATCTTATTGTTAATACTGCCTTAAAAACCTCACTGCCTTCATTCTGCACGATTTTTCCTCCTTTATTATTTAAAGCACAAATCAATTTTTTTTAGTGACTATTAATTATTCAAACCGTATTTTGAATAATCCTATATTGAAAAATTCCATGAATCCATCTGCAGCAATAGATGAGTTAAGAAATATTATTGCTCTCCGCGGTGTACCGGATGAGCATCTTCAATGGATATTGGACCGCTCGGAATACTGGGAGTTTTCTGATGGTGAGATGTTGTATAAAACAGGTGAGCCGGTTGATAAAATGATGTTCATTCTGGAAGGGCAACTTTCATTTTATATGGATATTAATGGACGGCTGGTTTATTATCTTACTTTTGGCAATGATGAATTAACCGGTGGTGTTACGGGTGTTCTTCCATATTCACGGATGGTAAAGACTCCGGGTACTTCATTTGCAGTTGGTAAATTAAGGGGATTAGCATTTCATAAAAAATATTTTCACGATCTGGAAAACCTTAACCCGGAACTTATCCAGCGGCTTATTGGATACATGACCGAGCGTGCAAGATATTTTGCAACAATTCAGCTTCAGCATGAAAAGGTAAGTGCGCTTGGTAAACTTTCGGCAGGTATAGCTCACGAGCTTAATAATCCCGCAGCAGCAATTACAAGAATCTCATCTGAATTGGCAGACAGGCTGATATCAAATTTTAAATTAACAAGAGAACTGCTTGGGCAGAATATCAATCCGGAATTGATTGATTACATTCAGCAGATAATGCTGCAAAAAGAAAATAATCTATCATCTCAAAAAAAAATAAACGCGCTTGCACGCATAAATCGTGAAGATGAATTTAACGATTGGTTTGAGCAAAATAATTTTACAGATGCACAGAAAATTTCCGAAACTCTGAGTGATTCAGAATTTACAATAAAAGATCTTGAAAATATTTTATCCAGCGTTGGATCAGATTCATTCATGAACATAATGCATTGGCTTGAAAATCTTTTGAGTTCAGAAAAAATTATTACTGATCTTGAAGATGCCTCTGGCAGAATTTCGAAACTTGTTCATGCTATTAAAAGCCATGTTCATATGGATAGATCAAGCGATCTGAATTATACAGGAATTCATCACGATCTTGAAAATACTTTAACATTGCTTGGCCACAAATTGAGAGAAAAAAATATTTCAGTAGAAAAATCTTTCTGCAATGATATGCCTGAGATTGAAGCTTATGTTGGAGATTTAAACCAGGTATGGACCAACATTATTGATAATGCAATTTATGCAATGCCAAACGGCGGTAAATTAAGAATTGAAACATCATGTGATAAGCGAAAAGTAATTGTTAGAATAATTGATAACGGTCCCGGAATTCCTAAAGAAATTCTATCACGCATTTTTGATCCTTTCTTTACTACAAAAAAAGTTGGTGAAGGAACAGGCATCGGGCTGGATATAGTTATGCGCGTTCTCAAACAACACAACGCCGATATAAAAGTAAATTCAGAACCGGGTAAAACCAGTTTTGAAATCTGCCTTCCGGTTTCACAAAAAGAAGTAATGATTGAGGAAAGATGAAACTTCCGTTTATAATAATTATTGATGATGATGTCCAGGTTTTGCGGGCAATTCAAAGAGATGTACGCAGCAAATACCGCGAGGATTACAAAATACTTGCTGCAGATTCGGCGGTTGAAGCACTTGAAGCAGTAAAAGAATTGAAACTGAAAAACGAATCAGTTGCACTTTTTATTTCAGATCAGCGGATGCCTGAAATGGAGGGAACTGAATTTCTGCAAAAAGCAGTGGAGATTTTTCCTGATTCTAAAAAAGTATTATTAACGGCTTATTCAGATATTGAAGCCGCAATAACGGCAATTAATAATCTTAAACTTGATTACTATCTTTTAAAACCATGGAACCCACCGGAAGAAAAACTGTATCCGGTTATAAATGAATTGCTTGAAGAATGGCAGGCATTTCATAAACCTGATCACGAAGGAATAAAAATAATCGGTTATCAATGGTCTCCCAAATCCCATAAGCTTAAAGAGTTTCTTTCAGGAAATTTAATTCCTTATTTATGGATGGATATAGAAAATAATCCCGAAGCCGAACAATATCTTATCAGCAGCAATCTTCCTAAAACATCTCTCCCTTTTGTAATTTTAAAAGATGGATCTTTTCTCGCGGATCCCTCATTGAATGATCTTGCTTTAAAGGTAGGATTAAGACAAATAGCTGCCGGCAAAATGTATGATGTAATTATCATTGGCGCAGGCCCTTCGGGTCTTGCTGCTTCTGTTTACGGTGCTTCTGAAGGATTGAAAACATTGCTTATAGAAAAGAGCAATCCGGGCGGGCAGGCAAGCAGCAGTTCAAGAATTGAAAATTATCTCGGCTTTCCCTCAGGTTTATCCGGTGCTGAATTAACAAGAAGAGCAGTTGTTCAGGCTGTAAGATTTGGAACAGAACTGCTTACACCGCAAGAAGTTAAAAGTATTCATCTTAAAGATGGATATAAACTTATAAAGCTCGCTGATGGAAACACAATAAGCAGTAAAACAATTGTTATAACATCGGGAGTAGCATATCGCATGCTTGAAATACCCGGTATCGAAAAATTTAACGGCGCAGGTGTTTATTACGGAGCTGCCGGAGTTGAAGCGCATGCATGCAGGAATGAAGTTATATTTATTATAGGCGGAGGCAACTCTGCCTGCCAGGCTGCAATGTACATGTGCAATTTTGCAAATCAGGTAAACATGGTAATCAGAAAAGATTCACTTAATAAAACCGCAGCACATTATTTGCGTGAACAGATTTATGCCACTCCAAATATTTGCGTACATACCAACACAGAAGTAATAGCAGTTGATGGAAAAGATATGCTTGAATCTGTTACCTTAAAAAATATAATTACAAATGAAGAACAAACGCATCAGACAAAGGCATTATTTATTTATATTGGTGCACGTCCCGGTACTGAATGGCTTGACAGCATTGTACTAAAAGATGAAAAAGGATATATACTTACAGGCAGTGATTTGTTTAAGGATAAATCATTTAAAGCTCACTGGAAACTTGAACGTGAACCTTATATGACAGAAACAAGTGTACCCGGAATTTTTGCTTCCGGAGATGTAAGACATGGTGCATTAACAGGAATTTCAGCTGCTGTTGGAGAGGGTGCAATAGCAATAAGATTTGTAAGAAAATATCTGCAGGAAAATTAATAACGGAGTATCATCATGAAAAAATATATGGTTATCTCACCTCACACTTCTGAAGATTGCAAAAAAGCAGTAAAAGAGTTCCGGCAGTATAATGCGGGATTTTTCACTCATTTTGAATGGGGATGTTACGATAATGATCATACAGCTTACGCAATGATTGAAGCAGAAAATCATGAAAATGCAAAAATGTCTGTTCCGGCTTTATTCCGTGAAAAAACGAAGGTTATCAGGTTAACCAACTTTGATCCAATGAAAACAGAAGATAAAATTCACCGGTAGAATATTCTTAACTAAAATTATCTTCTGATATTTAGTTTTACTTAAATCATACAATCTCTTCATTTATTTTCCTGCAAAATAAGGTGAGCAGTTGAGTTAAATTTTCTTTCTGATTTTTTTAATTTTACTTCCGGCAGCTTAAAAAATAAAAACGAAAATGGCTCACTCCCATACTCATGAAATAAATTATAATAAAGCTTTCGGCATCGGAATAATTCTGAACTTTGCCTACATATTGGTAGAAATGGCTTATGGATTTATCTCAAATTCAATGGCTTTAATTGCTGATGCCGGGCATAATTTTAGTGATGTACTTGGATTGCTGCTGGCGTGGGGCGGGGCTTTTCTTGCCAGAACTGCTGTTACCAAAAAACGCACTTACGGCTTGAGAAAATCCACAATTCTTGCCGCACTGTTTAATGCAATAATTTTAATGATTGCTGTTGGAGCAATAACTATTGAGGCAATCAGAAAAATGCTCTACCCTGAACCAATCGGCGGCACCACGATGATTATAGTTGCCGGCATTGGTGTTATTGTAAATACACTTACTGCTCTTTTATTTGTTAAAGGAAAGGAAAAGGACCTAAATATTAAAGGAGCTTTTCTTCATATGGCAGCAGATGCCGGAGTTTCACTCGGTGTGGTTGCTGCAGGTATTCTCATAAATCTAACCGGCTTTTATCTTATTGATCCGATTATAAGTATCATTATCGTTATTGTAATAACTATTGGTACGTGGGGATTGTTAAAGGATTCGTTCAAACTTTCGGTGGATGCAGTTCCCGCGAATATTAACTTGGAAGAAGTTGAAAACTATCTTGCATCTTTAGAAGGAGTAACGGAAGTTCACGATCTTCATATCTGGGCAATGAGCACAACTGAAACGGCACTTACAGCTCATCTTGTAATGCCGGATGATCAGAAAGATGACAGGTTTCTTGGTAAAATCTGCAAACAACTGCATGATAAATTTGAGATAGTACATTCAACAATTCAAATTGAAAAGAACCCGCAAAGCGCAAATTGCGAACACAATCATGTCTGAAAATTAAAATCATTTTTTATTTGGGATCAATTCATTTCGTAAATCAATCTCTTAAAAAATATTTTGACAAAATGTTATACTTATTATTTGAGCAGAATTAATTTTTTTGTTTGGATATAACTGCCTGCAGTTAATGTATAAAAATAAATTCCAGATGATAAACCATTCCTTTCATTGGGCAGATTATTTGAATCAAATTCAACTTCATATTTACCGGCTTTTTGTTCTTCATTAACAAGCTCTGTAACTTCATTTCCCAGTATATCATAAATCTTAAGAGTTACAAATTCACCTTCATTTCTGATACGCGGGATTGTATAATTTATTTTTGTAATCGGATTAAATGGATTTGGATAATTTTGAGAAAGTATAAAAGTTTCTAGTGAAATTATTTCTACTTCAACTTGATGTGAGTATTTAAAGCTTCCATCAAAATCAATCTGCTTTAAGCGGTAAAAATATTTTCCTTCTGAAAGGTTCTCATCAATAAATTTATAACTCATTTGTGAACTCGAATTTCCAATTCCACTTACAAAACCAATTACCTGCCATTCTCTTTCATCTTCTTTAAGTGATTGAGTTCTTTCAATTTCAAATCCCATGTTATTTGTTTCAGTTGCAGTTATCCATTCAAGTTCAACAACATCTGAATTTACATTTGCATCGAATGTAATAAGTTCTACGGGAGTTACTCCGTCTTCATTAAAAATAGAAATTCCATCAGGATGAAGAATCCATTTATTATTATGTTCATCAATTGCTATATCTGTTATATTAGTTGAATATAAACCGGAATTCTGCGGTGTGTAGTGTGTAAAATTTATACCATCAAATTTTATTAAGCCATTTCCGCTCATCCATAAATTTCCTAACGAATCAATTACAAAATGATCAACTGTTGATGAGGGTATATTTGAATTTTGCTGGTTATATACTGTGTAATGCTTCAGAAGGAAAAGGAATTTCTTAAATTTGTTTAATGTAACAACAG
>JBIQJD010000024.1:0-32064 GCA_044507695.1 Ignavibacteriales bacterium
TTTTGAATCTCTTTTAGAAAGTGTGTATTTCTTTGAAATAAAAAACGAAAAAGACATTAATAATCTCAATAAATCGAGGATAATTTAACTAACTATTTTATGACATGAAAATTGATGATAAAAAGAATAAATTATGAATAAACGGCACAAAATTATTTAATCTAAAATTGTTTTTTTTTACACGATGCCATATATTTGAATTCTATTTTTTAAAGCATCTGCACAAATCAAAATCTGATGCTCAGTTCTTAAAGTATTTGAAATTTCGGGGCGTAGCGTAGCCCGGTTCATCGCGCCTGCTTTGGGAGCAGGAGGTCGCAGGTTCGAATCCTGCCGCCCCGACTAAAAAAAGAAAAAATTATTCTTTGATAATTTGTTTGAAAAAAGGAATATAGAATTCCTTGAATTGAGTTCTTTATTTTTTTGATATTGCTGACCCGCGCCCGTAGCTCAATCGGATAGAGCAACAGCCTTCTAAGCTGTAGGTTAGTGGTTCGAGTCCACTCGGGCGTACTTAATCTTAAGCAGGCTGTTTAGATTATTTTACATAAAACTAATCTATACAAATAAATGGTGAGCGTAGCTCAGGTGGTTAGAGCACCAGGTTGTGGCCCTGGGGGTCGTGGGTTCAAGTCCCATCGCTCACCCTTAAAAGAACAATTGTACGAATTGGAAATTATTATTTATTATTTTAACGAATCCGGCCCCATCGTCTAGTGGTTAGGACATCGCCCTTTCACGGCGGTAACAGGGGTTCAAATCCCCTTGGGGTCACTAAGGTCCCGGAAGTTTTCCGGGACGTTTCATTTTAAATCTGTTAATATTATAATCTTTTCTGATTAAGTTGAGTTAACATTAGGAGGGGATATCAACGCTTTTCTGGTAAGATGACTTTGATGAAATAATTTAATTTGTTCAGCTGCAGATGAAAATTATCTGCAGAAATTAGCTGCGGCTTTTTTATTTTTAAAGATTATAATCCTATTCTGTAATAAGACCGGAAACAACCGTTCCGGAAATTTCCCTTCAAAGATTTTACAAAGTTATCATTTAAAATTTACATTCATCAATTCTGAAATTAAATTTAATTTCAACTATGATCAAATCTGTAATTCACCTAACAAAAATTATCAGTAGTTTCTTCTAAAATATTATTAGCGGGAACAATTTTTCAGAAAAAAAGAATAAAATAAAAACCTTTAGCGAGGTACAAATGAATTCATTGAAACTTGAATCATTTTTGTCTTCTGATACTGATTGGGAAAAAAATCAGTATAAAGTTTTAGGTGGAATAAAAAAGTATCTTAATGCTTTTAATAAGCAAAAGTTATATCCGGCTCTTTCTGAATTAATTGAACTTACCGGAATACTGGAGGATATTCGCAATCATAAAAAACTAATGAAAGGGTCTTTCCCGAAACAAATAACTGAATATGATATCAGGAATAAAAAAATTATTTATGAAACAATCGAAAAACTTTCTCCGGATGTTGAATTTCTTTTTGATTTGATTGATTGGGCTTTGCCGCTTTTAAAGAATGCGATAGAGGAGGGAATTGTTTTATATGAATATGTTGAAAAAAATCTCAGGATAGAAAATGTTGGAGTTGTTCCACTCTATAAGAATGAAGGATATTTTCTGATTCCTGATAATACTTCCGAAACAGTTCAGGTGCATAGATTTGAGTGTTCACTTTTTGAATCGGGCAAAGAACCATTCCGTGCATTAAAAACAAGGTTGATTGATGCTATTGAAAAAGTTATTGTAAATACTCCGGAGACAATAAAACTTGATCTAATAAAACGTTTTAAAGATTTACCAAATCCTGCTACATTTTTCTGTGTTACTGATCTTGATTTTCCGTTCACAGAAACTTTATTTCCTGTGGCAAAAAGAAAACTAATGGGAAGAGTTGCTGAGGGATGATCATTTCTAAAATGCCAAAATGGCAATGCTTCGGCTTTAGTAAAGCTAAAATAAATATTTTGAAATTTGTTTGTTTTAGCACTTTTAAATTCCGGCCGAATAGACCAATAGATGTACAATAGAAGTACAAGATAAGTATAATTATAATTGATTTAATCTAAAATTTGGCATAAATGACATATTGACATACATGAACTAAGTACCAAAGGAGATTTAAAGACAAGAAGGCTGTCTCCAGGATTTACTGTGAAGACAGCCTGAATAAATTTTAACCCACATCATTAAGAGCGATATAATCAGCAAGAATTCTGGCACTTTCATCAAGTAATGCATCTTTATGTTTTGCCTCTTCGGTAACCGTTTCACCTTTCTCCAGAAGTTTCAATCCCTGTTTTTTACGTCTCTCATTCTCACGCTGAAATCTTTTTTCTTCTTTTTCTTCCTGTTGTTTTTTTCTTACTTCTTCATTTAAAGAAACATATTTCTGATTTCTTGATTCTCTGTATTCTTGAATGTCTTCAAGAAGATAATCAAATTCATCGCTTTTATTTCTGCGTACTTCAGATTTCTGTCTGAGCTGAGGAATAAATTCTTTCAGATTATCAAATGGTGTATATGGTGTTTTTGAAATTTGATCCCACGGTAATGCACTTGGCTCGGCACTTTCACCATACTCTTCAGGATCATACATAGAAGGGAATTCAATATCAGGCACAACACCAAGATGCTGTGTACTTCCGCCGGTAATACGATAATACTTTGCGATAGTTAATTTTACCTGTCCGTATTTTTCATCAGCATTTGCCATAAGCCTGTTTAAATCAACAAGATTTTGTACGGTGCCTTTGCCGTAAGTTTGAGAGCCGAGAATTAATCCCCTTCCGTAATCCTGAATTGCACCGGCAAAAATTTCAGAAGCAGAAGCGCTGAACCTGTTAACAAGTACTGCAAGCGGGCCGTCATAAACAATTGCCGGGTCAGGATCATCGCCAACATCAATGCTTCCATCAGCATTTTTTACCTGAACAACCGGACCGTCTTCGATAAATAATCCTGTTAATTGAATAGCCTCATTAAGCGAACCGCCGCCGTTATTTCGTAAATCGATAACAATTCCATCAACATTTTCTAATCTTAACGAATCAAGAAGAATCCGTACATCGCGCGTTGTGCTCTTATAATTTTTATCTCCTTTTTGCATTGCTTCAAAATCACTGTAAAAAGCCGGAATAGTAATAACACCAATTTTAAATGGCTTGCCATCGTTCATTATTTCTATCACTTCTTTTTTAGCTGATTGTTCTTCAAGCGTTACTTTATCTCTTATTAAAGTTATTACTTTTGGCACAGCATTCGCTCCGTCTTTTGCTGATTGAACCTGAAGCCTTACCTTTGTTCCTTTTGGTCCGCGTATAAGCTGAACAACATCTGTAAGCCGCCAGCCAACTACATCAACCATTTCACCATCATCATCCTGAGCAACACCGGTAATTTTATCATCTTTGTGAAGAAGTCCGCTTTTGTATGCGGGTCCGCCAACAATTATTTCAGCAATTTTTGTGAATTCATCTTCACTCTTTAACTGCGCACCAATTCCTTCAAGAGATCTTGCCATATCAATCTTAAAGTTCTCAGTTGTAATCGGAGACATATAATTTGTGTGCGGGTCAATAGCTTCTGAATAGGAATTCATAAACAATTGAAAAACATCTTCACCTTTATACTGAAGTATATTCTTTGTGAAATTATCATAACGTTTTTTCAATGTTTTGGAAATATCTTCCCATTCTTTTCCGGCAAGCTTAAGATTTAGTGCATCATTCTTAACACGTTTCTTCCAGATATCATCAAGTTCTTCCTTTGTTTTTGCCCATTCAGCTTTTGATCTGTCTAACTGAACCGAATCATTTTCAGTATAATCAAATGCATGTTTCAGAACTTCATCTACATATTCAACTCTTTCTTTTACACGATTTCTGAAAACATTAAATATTTTGAATATAGGTTCGAGGTTTCCATCAACTATAAAATCATCAATCTGATTCTTATATTGATTAAATCCATCTATATCTGATTGGAGGAAGTAACTCCTGTTATAATCAAGCGCTTTGATGTACCTGTTAAAAATATCTGCTGAAAGAGAATCATTTAAATTAGATTTTTTGTAATGATATCTGGAAAGAATTGTGGTAACGAGTTTTTCAATATTGGAATGATAGTCCTCGGGTTCTACATATTTCAGTGTATCTCCGCCTAAATCATAAGGCTCTGATTTCTGATTACCGGAATAAGCAATAAATATATTAGCTGCGGCAAATAATAAAACTATGAACACAATTTTTTTCATGGAGATTCCCGAACTGTTATAAAATATTTTTTTGAGTTGATCTATCATACCATTTTAGAAATTACTTAGTTCCTTAAAGAATAATCAATCTTGTGGGAACATCATTTAAACGTATCTTCAGATTTTACAATTTTTACAGATTTTACATTCAACTTGAAATTTGCAGTTTCATCGTCTTCTTTCAGAACTTCCTCAGGTAATCCTGCTTTTACAAGGTTGGAATAACTCATCGGAGATTCCAGGTTTTCGGAAAGACTTTTGGCAAGTTCTTCTGCTTCGGATGTTTCTGTAACAATTGTAATAAACATATTGTCAGTCTGCAAGTGATTTTTAATTGCATTATTAACATCATCAACAGTTAAACCTGCTAATAGTTTATCAAGTTCTTTAATGTAATCCTCACGCCCGTAATATTTTGAATCCATCAGATAGCCAAGCTGTTCATCAGGACTTTTGATATAAAGCTTAATATAACTACGCAGGAAGGTTCTGGTTGCTTCAAAATCTTCCTGGGAAAGTCCGTTCTTAACTATTTTATCAAGTTCGCGGATTGCCATGCGCAATGCAAAATGAGCATGTCCTAATTTTATATCATTAAGTTCTTCATATTGCATACGTAATTGTTTTGCAATTTGAACAGGGCGTATCCACAAAGCAAAATAGTTTGAATGGCGCGGAACCCCTGATGGAGGAAGCATATTTCCGCCGCCGTTTTGATACCATTCAATGTATGAATAATCACCATAGTTCATTGAACGAGTTTCTCTAATCTGCTGGTACAATCTGCCATAAGATTTTCTGTGTTCACCCAGGTAAGAATTAGCAACCATTAATGCAGCAAACTCATCATCAGCACGTGTGATGTTTATCGGAAATCCTGTAAAGACAGCAGAACCAAATGCATTATCTTTTGCAATCAGTTCAACATGAATTCCATCAGGCATTTTGATTTGAGGCGGAGAAGGAAGTTCGGGATTTTCATCCGATAATTTATTTAAATCTGATTTTAAGCGATCAAGAAATGCCTGTGTGTAATTGCCGGCAATGCCAATCATAAGATTATTCTTTGTAAAGAATTTCTTATAATGATTTTTAACATCATCCAATGTAATTGTTCTTACTGATTCTGATTTTCCCTGCACCATGTGCTGATATCGTGTTTCTCTGAACATAAAATCTTCCAGAGCTTTTTTACTGTACTCTTCATCGGAGGATGCACGAATTACCTGATCAACATAATTCTGCTGATTTGATTTTACACGTTCAAAATCTTTTTCGTTAAAGGAAGGATTTGTAATCAGCCCGGTGATGATCGGATAAAAATCATTCAGCCAGTCTTTGTGAACTTCAAAATGGAAGAATGATACTTCCTTATCAACCTGTGAATAATATGATGCAGCCATCGGATAAATTTTTTCCTGGATATCTGCATAAGAAAGCTCACCTGTTCCGCCCTGTGTAATCAGATTTGCGGCGGTGTATGTTAATCCTTCTTTACCCGCAGGATCAGAAATGGATCCGTTGTTAAACATTAACCTTATAATTATTTTATTTGATTCCGGAAGTTTTAGTTCAACAACTTCCTGTGCAAATGAAACAGCCATATAAATTAAAGTTAAAATTAATATTTTCATTTTTTACTCCTTAATCAGTGCTTTTGTTTAAATCAACAGTAGGGGAGATTGTAGCTGTTGTAAGATGTTCCGGTACGAAATATTTTTTAGCAGCATTTATTACATCTTCAACAGTTACTTTATCATACAAAGCATACAACCTGTTTAAGGATTCAGGATCACCTGTTAAATAAATATAATGAGCGATAGAATTTGCGATTGCATCAGGATCATCAATGCCCATTGCAAAACTGTACTTGAGATTAGATTTTGTATCCTGAAGAACTTTAAGATCAACTCCATTCTTCTTCACATTTTCAACCGCTTTTATAATTTCCTCTTTAACGTAAGGAATATCTTCTTCTTTATACAAAGAAGCTTGTATTGTGATTAAATAAGGATCGCGTGCATCTGTAGCTCCGCCGCCGATAAACCTTGCCTTCTGTTCCTCGATTACAAGTTTCTTAAACAATTCAGAATTTTGAGAAAATAAAATGGTATTTAAAACATCAAGAGCCGGCATATCCATCTTTTCATCACTAAAAGCAGGGCCTTTAAAATTCAGGCTGAGAAAAGGAGGAATGCTTCCGTTCTGAAGATGGAAAAATCTTTCACCTTTTTGTTCAGGTTCAACAGGAATTTCCGGATCATAATTTCCTCTTTCCCAGCTGCCAAAATATTTTTCAGCAAGCCTGTTTACTTCTTCATGTTTAACATCGCCAACAACAACAATGGTTGAGTATTCCGGTCTGTAAAAACGATCAAAGAATTTTTTTGAATATTTAAATTGATTTGGCATATCGACTATATCTTCAAAAAATCCCATTGTTGTATGTTTATAGGTATGTTTATCAAATGCGGTATTCAAAGTTGATTCATACAACTGCTGATAAGGAGAGGCGTAATTTTTTGTGTATTCACCTTTAACTGCGCCGGCTTCTGTTTTGAAATCGTGTTCCGAGTAGTTTAAATTCATAAACCTGTCAGCTTCAATTTCAAACATTGTTTCAAGGCGTTCAGCATTTCCTGTCATGTGATAAATCGTTCTATCAAGTGAAGTGTTTGCATTTGCACCTGCACCAATTTCCTTCAGAACTTCGTTGTATTTTTCACGGGGATATTTATCCGTACCGCGGAACATCATATGCTCAAAGAAATGAGCGAATCCCGTTACACCCGGTTCAACTTCATTTCTTGAACCAACTCTGACTACAATATAAAAAGCAGCCAAACCCGGGCTATCATATTCAACTGTTACAACATTCAACCCGTTAGGCAGTTGATGCTGATAAATAGGATATGGCAGAATCTTTTCTGTCTGGGCAAATACTATTGCCGTAAAGACAAGAAAGAGCGGAAGTAAATAAAATAAGTGTTTCACTAATCACTCCTTTTTTTAACCTTAATTCTTAAAGATAAATAATGTTAATGAAAATTGAGCATAAAATAATTTAATTCAGATTGGTTTTGCAAGGTAAATAGTATAAGTGGCATAATAATTATTTGCTAAATGTGAAGTCCCGGCATAGAAAATTTGTTCAATTGTGATAATGGTTGTGAGTAAATTTGCAATTATTGCATATTAAAAATTTACAGGCTACATTGATTATAAATTAATCAGTGTTATCTCATCTAAAAATTTTACCTAAAAGAATAACGAAAATATAATTCAGTATTTGCAAAAATTTTTCAACAATATTTATTAAGGATTTATAATGAAGAAAAGAATTCTTGTTGCTGAAGATGAAAGTGTAATTGCACTGGATATTAAACGCATTCTTGAGAAGGAAGGATTTGAGATAACATCTGTTACAAAATCTGCTTTGGATGTTATTGAACATGCTGATAAGACTAAACCTGATGTTATATTAATGGATATTATGCTTGGCGGTGCGCTTGACGGAATTGAAGCTGCAAAAATCATCACTTACAAACATCATATTCCAATAATTTTTGTTACAGCTCTGCGAGATGAAAAAACAATTAAACGGATGAAACTTCCCGTAGTAACAAGATATGTTACAAAGCCGTACCGTGATGAGGATTTGATAGGTGTAATAAATGGAGTTTTGGAATCTGTTTCGGCAAATTAAATTCAGTAAAATATTTACTTAAGATTATCTGCATTCAAAAAAGTATTACTTTTTGATTTGAGGAATATTTTTTATTAATCATATCCAGCTGCAAATTTGAGTGTTAGTTAGAACACCAAAAATTTATGCTGTGCATTTCTCATGTTATCGCTGTCATTCCTACTCATCTTTTACATTAATAAGTTTTCTTTAGTAAAAAAATCTATATGTAAAGGCTATAGCCATTAACATTTTTTTTTGTACATAAACGATTTGAGCTTCAAATAAATAATAACCAGTTTGCTTGCTATTTCGATATTAAATCAGGAATTTAAAAATTATATATGATTTAGATGGTAAAAGAAATTGCCACATTTACCGTAAGTACATATGGATAAATAATAACATAAAATAATTAAGCACATTGGTTTAATTTTATTCAGAATTCATAAATACTTTAAGCATTTTTTTGAGTTTTATATGGCGAGAACTCGAAAGATAAAAAACTAAAAAGCTTCCTGACTATTTAATAATTATTGCGAGTTAATTTGTTAGTGTTAATTACAAGATCAGATTGTGTATGCAAAAAAAATATGATGAAATGAATAAAGCAGAGTTGATTGAACGGTTGAAAGAATTAGAAAAAACAAATGATGATTTTTCATTTTTAATGAATGAGGATGATAAAAATAAAGCGGCTGACTCAACCGGAATAATCAAAGAAGAAAATCTTGAGCTTAACCGTATAAACAAAGAACTTGAAAAGCTGAGCGATGATTATTCAACACTATTTGATTTTGCTCCTTTCATTTATATAGTATTAAATGAGAAGGGAGTTATTGTAAATGCAAATCTTGAAGCATCCAATCTCTTCAGATTCCCTAAATATAATCTGATAAATCTTCCATTCAGTTCGTTTGTGCATCCTGATTTTAAAACTGATTTCTTACAGCAGCTAAATGAAGCCAAAAGAAAAAAAGAAAAAACAATCAATGAACTGCTCCTGCTTATAGAAAGCAAATCAATATTCTGCCAAATAACATTAGTGCCTTATGTTCCCGATGGGGAAATTGCTACCTTCTTTAGAGTTACAATTAATGATATCAGTTCAAAATATGGATTTGAATTGACGGCAAGATCAAAAGATGAGGAATTTTCCGCAATCTTTAATCAATTTATTGCTGGTCTTGTAATTTATGATTTGAATGGAAGAATAAAAGATGTAAATAAAAAATATTGTGAAATCGTTGGACGTAAAAAAAGTGAATTGTTGAATCTTAGCATAAATGATATTACACATCCGGATGATATTTCAAAAACAATTGAAGAATTAAAAAATATTACTCCGGAAAATCCCCAAAGATTTTTTGAGAAAAGATATTTGAGACCAAATAAAGAAGTTGTCTGGGTGAATAAAGGAATCGTTCTTATAAAAGGCAAAGCCGGAAAGTACAACATGATTGTTGGTACTATTGAAGATATAACTGCCAGAAAAGCTGCTGAGGAAGCTCTCAGAGAAAGTGAAGCCCGTTTCCGGCTTATGGCTGATACTACACCTGCTTTTATCTGGATGACTGATGCAAATGGAAAAATTACATACATGAATAAAACGCGTCTTGAGTTCAGCGGAAATACACTTGATGAAAATTTAAATAGCAACTGGAAAGATTCAATTCATCCTGATGATCTGCCGTTACTTCTTAGAATTCAAAAAGAAAATGTAAATAAATCCAAGCTGCAGTTTGAATTCAGATTAAAATCACATGAAGGAAAATACAGATGGATTTATGATACAGCAATTCCGCGCTATACTGCAGAGGGAAAATTTACCGGTTACATCGGTTCAGGAATTGATATATCCGATATTAAAGAAGCTGAAGAAAAATTAAAAAAGGCTTATCAAAGAGAAAAGGAATTAAGGCTTGAAACGGAAAAAGGAAAAGGGAAATTATCATTTCTGGCTGAAGCAACTTCCATTCTGAATTCCTCCCTTGAATATAACATTACTTTAAAAACACTTGCATATATAATAACTCCGCAGCTTGCTGATTGGTGCTCAATAGATTTATTGAGTGACGGCAATTTAAACAGAGTAGTTGTTTCCCATGTTGATCCTGCCAAAGTAAACCTCGCTCATGAGATTGGTGACAAATATGGTCCTGATCCTTCCGGATCTTCCGGCATTTGGAATGTGATACGAACAGGCAAATCTAAATTGTATAAAATAATAACGGAAGAACAGTTAAAAGCTACTACACAGAATGAAGAGCATCTGAAAATTACAATGGAGCTTGGACTAGAATCAGCAATGATCGTTCCTCTCAAATTAAGGGATCAAGTATTTGGCGCGATGACGCTTGTATATGCAGGTTCAGGAAGATATTACGATGAGGAAGATCTTCAATTCATTGAAGATCTTGCAATACGTGCCGCACTTGCTGTAGATAATGCCCGTTTGTTTAAGGAAGCAAGCCAGTTAAACTATAATCTTGAACGGCAGATAGAACAGCTTCATCATGAGATGAATGAAAAAAAGAGAACGCGGGCACTGCTGGAAGAGAGTGAGGAAAAATTCCGCCAGCTTGCCGAAAACATAAACAGCGTGTTTTATATTTTTAATCCACATTCAAAAAAAATTGAATATTTAAGCCCGGCTTTTAAAACTATTTGGGGAATGGAACCCGATGAATTTTATCTTGATTCAGATCAGCTTTACAAATTCATTCATCCTGAAGATATTGAGCAGGTAAGTGCTGTAGAAAGTACAAGTCCCATTCCGGAGCTTGAGTACAGAATTATAAGACCTGATAAAAAAGTAAGATGGATTTACACAAAATCTTTTCCACTTAAAGATGATAAAGGAGAAATCTACCGAATTGTTGGTTTGAGTGAAGATATTACACAGCGTAAAAACACAGAGGAACAGATTAAGAATTCATTGAAGGAAAAAGAATTATTACTGAGAGAAATTCACCATCGTGTAAAGAACAATCTGCAGATAATTTCAAGCTTATTAAGTCTTCAATCATCTTACATAAAAGATCAGCAGACACTTGAAATTTTCAGGGACAGCCAGAACCGTGTAAAATCAATGGCGCTTGTTCATGAAAAATTGTATCAGATGAAAGATCTTGCCGGAATTGATTTGCCGGAATACATTAATGATCTTACACAAATGCTCAGAAATACTTACAGAAGACAAGCAGGTGCAATTAATTTCCATCTCGATATTGATAAGATTGTTCTGAATATTGATATGGCAATTGGATTGGGATTAATTATTAATGAATTAATTTCTAATGTCTATAAACATGCTTTCCCTAATCAAATGAAAGGTGAAGTTTATGTTGCAGTTAAGACCGAAAAAAACAATTCATTAACTGTTAGAGTTGAAGATAATGGAGTGGGATTTCCTGAAAATATTAATTTTTATAATACTGAATCATTAGGCTTGCAGCTTGTTAACACACTGGTTGAACAGCACTGGGGAAAAATTAAATTGCAAAATAAAAACGGAGCTCACTTTAAGATTACTTTTCCGGAGTTGAAGTACAGGTAATAATCTGCGTAATTTCTCACAAAAATTTATATCACTAAAATCTATTTCTTTCTTTTCTTAGAAAATCATTAAATTTATTTTTGAATCGATAACTACTAATTCAAAATCATCAGCACAGGAAATATGAGAAGAATATCTAACATCATCATCACACTTTTAATTTTTTATTCAGCAGTATTAGCGCAGGAAAAGAAGGCAAATCAATACGGATTGTATGTAATTGATGACCCGCAAGAATATATTACACTTGTAACAGAAGATAGTTCAAAAATGCTTGTTAATCTTGAAGAGTACATACCCGGATTAGAAATTGATGTACGGTATGCAACAACAAATAATTTTCTCGGCAGGCAGGTTTATCCTGAAGCAAAAGTTTATGCACGCCTGGCAGCAGCAGAAGCATTAAACAAAGTTCAGTCTGAATTGAAAAGACAAAATCTTGAACTTAAAATATTTGATGCCTACCGACCATATTCTGTTACTGTTCAGATGTATGAAACATACGGTGATACAACCTATGTAGCTTCTGCCTGGACAGGCTCGCGCCACAACCGCGGCTGTGCGATTGATCTTACAATAATCTCATCTGAAACCGGAGAAGAAATTGAGATGCCAACGCCATATGATGATTTTACCGAAAAAGCTCATGATGGTTATATGGATTTGGCTGAGGATGTAATTAAAAACAGGGAATTGCTTAAATCATTAATGGAAAAGAATGGATTTAAAATTTATTCATCCGAATGGTGGCATTATGATTTTGAAGGATGGAAAAATTATGAGCTAATGGATTTAAGTTTTGATGAATTATCAGAAGCAAATGCTCAGGTTTTACAACGGTAAATTGATGAACATTGAGCCGGATAAAATGTTTTTATAAATTTGGAAAAAACAGGAACTATAAATGGCAAAGGCCAAAGATATACTTGAGGAAAAAGCTAAAAGTGCTGAAGCCCTTCGCGATGCAATTGACAGCGAAGCAACAGAACTCCAGGAAGATAATCCTGATGTAAAAACTATTATAAATGAAGAAGGGAAGAAGGTAATAGTTTTCAGTGATCCTTTATATTCTAAAGAAAAGAGAAGTGTAATTAATTATACAATTTTCAGAGGTGGATGGGAATTTGAAAATATAGATGATATTGATGATGATCCTGAAAAATGTGCTGTTAAGTTTGTGCCCAAAAAAGATAATTCAAATTTTACAATTACATTTAAATCGCTCAAAGACAGGGTAGAGTTTTTTGATTCAATATACAGCGATAACCAGATGAAGCAGGTAGGAACAGGAATGAGTTTAGAAAAAATTGCTAATTCAAAAGTGATGAAAACAACCGGCAGTATTGTAGGATTATCTGTTTTGGGTTATGGTTTGTACAAACTATTAAGGGGAAAAACTGAAGAATAATTTTGGGGTTGAATAAAGCTTCTTCACACTATTTCATCAAAGTAGATTTGTGAAGAAATGAAAAAACTTTTTATACAACCCCGTTCTTTATTAATTCAATTTTGAAGCAATATCAAAAACCTGTTCCGAATGATGTTCAATATCTTTCACTTCAATAATTCTCGCGATTTTTCCTTCTTTATCTACAATAAAAGTTACCCGTTTATCTGTGCCGCTCTCTTTTAAAACACCGTACGCTTTAGATGCTTCTTTATCCTGATCTGATAAAAGCGGGAAATTTAAATTATAATCTGCAATAAATTTTTTAATCTCTGCAGGTGAATCGGTGCTTATTCCAAAAACCTGGATATTAGTAGTTTGAAATTTGCTCCAATCATCTCTGATTCCGCAAGCTTGCTTTGTGCATCCGGAAGTTCCGGCTTTTGGATAAAAATAAACTACAACAGGAGATTCACCGCGGTAATCAGATAAAGTATATTCATTACCATCGGAATCTTTAAGTGTAAAATCAGGTGCTTCCATTCCTTCTTTTAAAGAAACTTTCTTCTCAGCATCAACGGATTTTTCCTGCGCTGAAACGATAATTGAAAAAACCACAATAAGAATTAATAACATCTTCATAACAACTCCTTAATTATTCAATTTAAAAAATTATGATTCGCTCTCAACAGTTCTTGAAAAAATATAATCTACATTTCTTAGCATTTTTTTGTTATCAAATATTTCATTGATCTCTTCTTCTGATAAATATTTTTTTACTTCAGTTGATTTTAAAAGTTCATCTTTCAGATTTTTATTCTTATCAGCCCAAACATCCATTGCTGCACCTTGCACAATTCTATAAGAATCCTCACGGGAAACTCCTTTGCTCGTAAGTTTAAGCAAAACTGTTTGTGAGAAAACTAATCCTCGTGTAAGATTAAGATTCTTCAACATATTTTCCGGATAAATCAAGAGATTGGTAATCAGTTTTACCATTAGATCAAGCATATAATCAAGTGCAATGCATGAATCAGGAACGATAATTCTTTCAACAGATGAATGGGAAATATCTCGCTCATGCCAGAGAGCAACATTTTCGATGGCAGCCATTGCATTGCCGCGCAGAACCCTTGCTAACCCGGTAATTCTTTCACTTACAATCGGATTACGTTTGTGCGGCATGGCAGAGGAGCCTTTTTGTCCTTTTGAAAAATATTCTTCTGCTTCAAGCACTTCTGTTCTTTGCAGATGCCTGATCTCCACAGCAATCTTTTCCAGTGAAGCGCCAATTACTGCAAGTGTTGTAAGAAATTCTGCATGCCTGTCCCGCTGAATAACCTGTGTTGAAACAGGTGCAGGTTTTAATCCCATTTTTTCACAGACATATTCTTCAACTTTAGGTGAGAGATGTTCAAATGTTCCGACTGCTCCTGAGATTTGCCCAACACTAATTGTTTCTATTGCGGATTGAAGACGCGCAATGTTCCGTTTTGTTTCTTCAAACCACAGAGCAAATTTTAATCCCATTGTTGTTGGCTCTGCATGAATGCCATGGGATCTGCCGACACACAAAGTGTTTTTATGCTGAAGTGCTTTTTCTTTTAATGCATCTTTCAGTTGATGTAATCTTTTTAATAAAAGTTCACCGGCAGTTTTCATTTGATAGGAAAGCGTGGTATCAAGAATATCAGAGGAAGTCATTCCATAATGAATATGACGGGAAGAAGGACCTACATATTCAGCAACGTTTGTTAGAAATGCAATTACATCATGCTTAGTTGTCTCCTCAATTTCTAAAACACGCTTAATGTTGTAATCAGCTTTTTGTTTGATAATTTCAACATCTCCGGCGGGAATTTCACCCAAAATACTTCTCGCTTCGCAGGCAAGAACTTCAATTTTCAGCCATGTATCATATTTGAATTTATCTTCAAAAATTCTTCCCATCTCAGGAAGAGTATAACGTTCAATCATCTGCTTTTTTCCAGTTTCATTTTTTTAGTAATTATTTCATTATCTCTTAAAAGTTTAATATTAATTGTCTGCCCTGCTCTGAATTCCTGGAATACACCAATCAAAGTATTCTCATTTGTAATTTCATATCCCTCAACTTCAAGAATAACATCATATGGTTTTATTCCGCCTTTTGCTGCGGGAGAATTTGGCAGCACCTGAGTAACAATAACTCCTTTCACAGACTCAAGTCCGTATGCTTTAGCAGTCTGAGCATCAAGCCCCTGAATTCTTAGTCCTATATCAAAATCTCTGTTGATACTACCATTTTCTTTTAATTCAGTAACAATTCTTTTTATTTTATTTATAGGAATCGCAAATCCTAAGCCAATATTTCCTGTTGAGCCGGTACCACCAGTAAAAATTAATGTATTCATTCCTATTGCCTCACCAAGGCTATTAACAAGGGGACCGCCGCTGTTGCCTCCATTTATTGCTGCATCTGTCTGAATCATATTTAAATAGTACCGGTTATTTAACGGTTCAAGATTCATTCCTGTTGCACTTATAACACCCACTGTTACAGTTGGCTTATCATTTAATTCAAACAGACCGAAAGGATTTCCGAGTGCAATTACCCATTCACCAATAATAATTTCTTCAGAATTACCGAGAGGAATATAGGGAAAATCACTTCCATCAATTTTTAATAAACAAATATCTGAAACCGGATCCGATCCAATTATTTCAGCAGGATAGTGTTTTCCGTTAGTCATCGTTACAGTGATTTCTGCTGCATTACCAGCAACATGATCATTAGTAATAATGTATCCATCCGGAGAAATTAAAAATCCGGAACCGAGTCCCTGTACTCTTTGATTATAATTTGGAGTTCCAAAGAATTGGCGGAAGAATGGATCATCACCAAAAAAATTTCCGAAGGGATTTCTGTACTGTCTGATTTCAATTACATTAATTCCCACAACTGCAGGGCTTACTTTACCAACAGTCTCTGTTATTATATTTCTCCTGGAGTTATCTATATTGTTATTTAATTGCTGGCGCTGATAAGCAGTTAGTGAATAATCCTGATCAGGCCTTTCAAAAAAATAAGCTTCTTTTTGCCATGGTTCCCAAATAAACAGAACCGCAGCAGTTACAATTAAAAAAGTAACAAGTACAACTATTTTTCTATCAATATACATAGCATCACCTGCGCCCGAATAATTTTTTATTTGTAATTAATTCTTTTAACGGATCAATATGTTTATTAAATATTATGATCAGCAAGCCGCTGCTAAGCAAAAGCATGGATGATATTGATTCAGCATGGGGAAAAGTATATTTAATTGCTGATTGTGGGGAGGAAAAAATAATCAGCAGTGATAAAATTGTTGCAGCACAGTTTGCAAAAATTATATCTTTTTTAAGCAGGAAAGTCATAAGCCAGAGAACGAGCCAAACAACAAGCAAAAATGGAAAAAGCAGAAGTGAACCACCTGCAGCAGCGGCTAATCCTCTTCCTCCTTTAAAACCCAGCCATGGGTTATAGCAGTGGCTAAAAACTGCAAATAAAAGTGAAAGGGCAGGGAATACAAATTCCAAATTCAAAAAGAGGAGAGGAAGATAAACACTCAGCAATCCTTTTAGAGCATCTATCAGAAGAACAAGAATTCCAATTGCTTTTGAATTACTTACCTCAAAAGAATTCATTGCTCCGGCATTACCGCTTCCGGCAGTGGTAATATCAATACCTTTATAATATTTCATTACCAGGTATGCTGAGGGAAATGAACCAAGTAAATAGCCGATTATTGCACTAAAAAAATATTCCATTAAGATGTTTTGATTGTATGAATTACAAATCTAATAAAATGTTATGAATTTAGTATTTCAATAAATACTAAAATTTAAAAGATTGAATGGATATGGGCAGAAAATTAAAGTAGATAATATTTTAGGGAACTCGCATTACACCTAACTTTTTCTTTTGGATTAATTAAGGGGATTTATTTTGAATAATAACTTTGTCGGCGTAGTGTTCAGAAAATCTTTTGGTGAGACTGTGTATAAGTCCGATGAAAATTTTGAGGCGCCGGTCGGATTCGAACCGACGAATAAAGGTTTTGCAGACCTTCGCCTTAAACCACTTGGCTACAGCGCCGTATTAAAGGAGAGAAAAAAAGAATCCCGCCGCGGCGGGATTTGAGCGGGAAACGGGACTCGAACCCGCGACATCAACCTTGGCAAGGTTGCGCTCTACCAACTGAGCTATTCCCGCAATCATTATTGAAAGAACTTAATCAATTAAGTGGAACAAATATAATATGATTCGTTATTCCAAGCAAGGAAGTTAAAACTTACATTGGGTCTTTTTACAAAAAATATCGCTTCTTCACATAAAAATAAAACCCGGCTCATTGAACCGGGTTTTTGATTTCATCCTAAGTAATTCAATAAAATTACTTGTTAATTATCATCTTTTTAACCTGGAACTGACTTCCGTTCTCTAATTTATAGAAATAAGTTCCACTTGAAATATTTGATGCATCAAATGAAATGCTGTAATTTCCTGCATCCTTTACTTCATTAACAAGTGAAGCAATCTGCTGACCAAGAACATTAAAGACTGTTAATTTAACAAGTCCGGGCTGATCAACACTGTATTCAATTTGTGTAACCGGGTTAAAAGGATTTGGATAATTTTGTGCGAGTGCAAATTCAACCGGTGCTGTAACATCAACTTCAACTTCTTTTGAATAAGAAAATTCACCGTTGAAGTCAATCTGCTTTAACCTGTAAGTATATTTTCCTGCAGGAACTTTTGAATCAACATAGGAGTAATGTTGTTCCTGAGAAGTTGTACCTGCACCTTTAACATGGCCAATTCTTACGAATTCACCGCCAACAGTTTTTCTCTCTATTTCAAAAATATTGTTATTTTTTTCTGTAGCGGTTGACCAATTTAATTCAACATTTCCATTTATTGAAGCAGCGGTAAATGAATTAAGTTCAACTGGTACAACATAAGCTTCCCATGCTGCAATTGCGGCTGCTGCGTTTGCATCAAGTTCAGCAAGATCAGAACCGGCAATGAAAGCAAAGCCAACAATCTGTGTTTCACCTGCTGCTAAGGTATATGGGCCTGAGCCGATGTAAGTTCTGTAATCATCATCTACTGTTATGCTTGGCTCACCAAAGGTTGAAATCCATGCAAATGCAGAATCTCTTAAAGCCTGGTTTGTGGTTGGGTTATCACCCGTTACTCTTGCACCAGAAGCACCGCTTAATGCAGCAATTCCGTAATAACTTGGATCAATAGCTCCGCCGTTTTCATATTGATAAGCTACGTTCTTATCAGGAATATAACCACCGCGGTTAATTGTATAATTATTTCCTCCAACATCCCAATCAGCAAAATAACCAACATACAAATCACTGATTGTAGAAGAAGATGTATTTGTTATAAATAATTTGATGGTGAAGAAATCATCATCTGTATTTGAATATGATACCTGGTAAACAGTTACACCAATTTGGTTGGGAGCAGGAGCGCCGGTTGTATTGAATGTTGCATTAGCCACCTGGTTATGAGTTGCAATAGAAGTGAAATCTGAAATAGGAACAACGTTAACCATTTCACCGGATAATCCCACACCGCTGTTAGCGTGAAATGTTCCGATTGCTTTTGTTCCAGGAGTAGCAAGTAAAATACTTGCACGGTACATAGCATCAACATGGTTGTCAAAAACGATTCCAGCTCCTGCACTTCCGGCATGACCTACGCGGCCATCCTCAAAAATAGATGCAGTAAAAGATCCGGTAGTGTGGGTTCTGAAGCCCTGGGCAAAGGATAGACTGTAAACAGCCATGGTGATGAACAAAACGTAAATCGTTTTCTTCATAGAGTATCTCCTTGTTTTGTGGATAGTGGATATTTATTTATTAAGGACGAACAGGTCTTCTTCAATAAATATTTCATTATTTTTTAAGAGATGAATAATTCTATGAGAACTGTATAAAATAATACAAATATTTTTGCACTTCTGTCAATATTCAAATAACAATTATTTGAAATAAGATAGATTTATTTTCTTGATCCGTGAATAAATCCTCTGTAAGGAAGAGAATGTTGAATAGTTATGAACGCACCTTTATCAATTGATTCAATCAATCTGATTACTTTTTTTTGAATTCTCCTTGGTACTAAAATTAAAAGAATAGCTACTCCGCCCGAACCGCCTTCGCCAGGAATTAATGTTACACCAAATCGTGATTTTCTCAATGTGTTTGCAATTTCATCTGTATAATGCCTTGAAATAACATTTATCTGCACATATCCTAAACCGATTTTTTGTTCAATTGTAATTCCAAGCATATTACCAATTCCAAAACCGGCGGCATAACCAAAGAGGTTTATTATTTGATCAAGATTCTGCATAATAAAACGTATTGCAAATACCCAGATGAGTACTTCAAAAAATCCGGCTGTTCCGGCAAGATATCTCTTTCCCTGAACAACCAAAATTGTTCTGATTGTTCCTATCGTCACATCGCAGATTCTCATACACATAATTAAAAGCGCACCAAGTATTGCTTCAATCATTAAATCTCCGTAAGTGTTTTTGATTAACAAAGCAAACTTAAAGAATTAATATTTTTATTTTATCTTTGAGTCCTAAAATATCCAAAATACAGATGAAAAAAGTTTACGAAAGAGAACGGCGGGAACTTGTTGAATTACTTTCTGAAAAAGGTATCAAAGATGAAAGAGTTCTAAAGGCAATTAACCAGGTTGAAAGACATTTATTTGTGAGTGAAGCACTTCAGCCGCATGCGTATAAAGATGTTGCACTTCCTATTGGTTATCAGCAGACAATCTCACAACCATACACTGTTGCATTTATGACTGAACAATTAAGAATTTCTGCCGGGCAAAAAGTTCTGGAAATTGGAACAGGATCAGGATACCAGGCGGCAATTCTTGATAAAATGGGAATTGATGTTTTTAGTATTGAAAGAAATCTTGATCTTTATTTAAAAACACGGAAACTGCTTGACAAACTCGGAATAAGAGCGCACACAAAATACGGAGATGGAACCATTGGCTGGGAAGAATTTGCACCCTACAATGGAATAATTGTTACTGCAGGTTCGCCGTCTATTCCGCAATCATTAAAAAAACAATTGGCAGTTGGAGGAAGATTAGTAATTCCGGTTGGGGATAAATCTTCTCAAACCTTAAAAGTACTGTTAAAACTTTCAGAAGATGAATTTGAAACGGTGAACATTCCGGAATTTCAGTTTGTACCACTAATTGGCAGGGAAGGGTGGAATCAGAAATAGGAAAAAGTTTTCAGCTTCCGGTTGTGCCTTGTATTGTTGGCCCAACGTGTTCGGGTAAAACTTCTCTAAGCATTTTATTGGCTGATAAAATTAATGCAGAAATTATTTCTGCTGACAGCAGACAGATTTACAGATATTTAAATATTGGAACGGCAAAACCGGTTGATGAGATTCTTAAAAAAGTAAAACATCACTTCATTAATATTCTTGAGCCGGATCAAGCTTACAATGTAAGCAGATTTGAATCAGATGCGCTTCAAACAATTGAAAATATTTTTATGCAGAAAAAAGTACCAATCGTTGCTGGCGGTTCAGGTTTATATATCAGAGCAATTACAGACGGTATTTTTGATGCTGTTGATACCGATGAAGAATTCAGGAACTATCTTTTACAAAAAAAGAAACAATTTGGGAATGAATATCTGTACAAACAATTGCAAACTGTTGATCCTGATGGCGCAGCAAATATGCTTCCCCAAAACTGGAAAAGAGTAATAAGAGCTCTTGAAGTATTTCATCTTACAGGGAAAAGTATCAAGCTTCTTCAATCAATACATAAGCGGCAAAATAAATTTAGTGTAATTCAATTTGGATTAGAGTGGGATCGGAAATTGTTATATCAAAATATTGAAAACAGAGTTGATGAAATGATTGCTTCAGGATTAATTGATGAAGTTAAATTTCTGCTGGTTAGATATGATAAAAATCTTAACTCATTAAATACAGTTGGCTATAAAGAAATAATTTCTTACCTGGAAAATGAAATTACACTTGATCGCGCAATTGAATTAATCAAACGAAATACGAGAAGATATGCTAAGCGGCAGCTTACATGGTTCAGAGCAGACAGCCGGATAAAATGGTTTCAAATTCATTCAATGGATGATCTTGAATCTATATCTGATAAAATTTTTAAACTTCTGCCTGAATATAGATTTAATTGATAGAAGCACTCATTTTTAAAATCAGTTTATTATGATTATTATTAGATCGTCTTTTAATTTCCCAAAAGGATTATATGAAAGCGAATATCAGAATTGCCTCCGGGCAGGGATTCTGGGGTGACCTGATAGATGCACCATATCATCAGGTTACACGCGGAGAAATAGATTATCTTGTGATGGATTATCTTGCAGAAGTTACAATGTCAATCCTGCAAAAACAGAAAAATAAAAATCCAGAGTTTGGCTATGCACGGGATATTCCTCAGCTGATGAAACGGATTCTTCCAATCTGCAAAGAAAAAGGAATAAAGATTATTACAAACGGGGGAGGAGTTAATCCTGCCGCTTGTGCAAAAGCAGTTGTTGAAGCTGCAAAGGAATTAAAGTTCGATCATCTTAAAATCGGTATTGTACTTGGAGATGATATAAAGGATAGAATCGATGAATTAATTAATTCCGGCGTTGAATTAAACAATATGGAAACAGGCGAATCTATCAGGGCTATTCGTGAAAAAATAATGAGTGCTAATGTTTATCTTGGTGCAGCTCCTATTGTTGAAGCACTTAAAATGGGCGCCGAAATAGTTATTACCGGAAGAACAACTGATACAGGTTTAACGCTTGCTCCAATGATTTATGAATTCAACTGGGATATTAATGATTATAATTTAATGTCTGCAGGAACAGTTGCAGGACATATTCTTGAATGCGGTGGGCAGGCATCCGGCGGAAATTTTTTGGGAGACTGGCAATCAATTCCTGATTTGGATGATATCGGTTTTCCAATCGCCGAAGCATATCCTGATGGAGAAATAATAATTACAAAACATCAGGGAACAGGCGGAAGAGTTTCAGTTGAAACTGTAGCCGAACAACTTGTATATGAAATCGGGGATCCAAAAAATTATATTACTCCGGACTGCGTTGCTGATTTTACTTCAATAAGGTTAGAAGATTTAGGAAATGACCGGGTAAAAGTATTTGATATAAAAGGAGTAAAGCCAACTGAGTTCTATAAAGTATCATGTGCTTATTCAAGCGGATACTCTGCTTCCGCAACATTAACATACTCCTGGCCGCAGGCTCTTACAAAAGCAAAAGCAGCGGATAACATTTTAAGAAAACGATTGCAAAGACTACAGTTATCATTCGAAGAAATCAGAACTGAATTTATTGGCTATAATTCGTGCCACGAGACTTTAGCAGCAGAAATTGCAGAAGATTTGATAAATGAAATTCAATTGAGAGTTGCAGTAAGATCACAGGATTATAATTCAGTTGAAAGATTCGGAAAAGAAATTGCTCCGCTAATTTTAACCGGTCCGCCATCTGTAACCGGCTTTGCCGGCGGAAGACCAAAACCAAGTGAAGTAGCTGCATATTGGCCTGCATTAATTCCTAAAAAATTAATTAATCCTGAAGTTAAAATAATAGAGCTTTAAGAATGAAAATTAAATTAAAAGATATTGCACACGGAAGAAGCGGGGATAAAGGTGATTCGGCAAATATTGGTATCATTGCATATAATGAGGAAGGATATGAAATTCTCCGCAGATTGCTTACAACTGAACGTGTAAAACAGCACTTTGAAGGAATATGCTTTGGAAATGTTGAACGATATGAGTTGCCTAATATAAAAGCACTTAACTTTATATTAAATAATACCTTAGGCGGCGGCGGTACAGTTTCACTTAAATATGATGCCCAAGGCAAGACTCTTGCTGCTGCATTACTCCGAATGGAAATAGAAACTGAAGATAAATAAGTAGTATAATTAAAAAATAATTGGAGAAAAAATGTACGAAGATGAATTAAAGCAGTTAAATCAATATAAACAACGAATATTTAATCTGCGGAGT
Organism: Ignavibacteriales bacterium; assembly: GCA_044507695.1. Taxonomy (GTDB): domain Bacteria; phylum Bacteroidota; class Ignavibacteria; order Ignavibacteriales; family Ignavibacteriaceae; genus JBIQJD01. The sequence goes on from JBIQJD010000024.1 coordinate 23,011, forward strand.
TATCTTTGACGTAGATAATAAAGAAGCAAAAATCAGGGACAGTCAGTACAAATCTACGGAACCCGGATTCTGGGATGATCCCATCGGAGCACAGAAGCTTATGCAGGAAGTTAAATATTTGGAAGACTGGGTAAATTTGTGGAAGGATCTTGACCAGAGAGCAAAAAATCTTGATGATATAATTCAACTTGCTGAAATTGAAAACGATTCTTCTTTTGAAGATGATATCAGAAATGAATTAAGTTCGCTGAACGATGCAATCGAGAATGCAGAACTTAAAAATATGCTAAGCGGAAAAGATGATAATAAAAACTGTATACTTACTGTTCATTCCGGTGCCGGCGGAACAGAAGCACAGGATTGGGCAGAGATGTTAATGCGCATGTACCTTCGCTGGGGAGAACAAAATGGTTACAACATGAAAATTGTTGATGTGCTTGAAGGTGATGGCGCGGGTATAAAATCAGTTACTATTGAAGTTGAAGGTGAATTTGCTTACGGATATTTAAAAGCAGAAAATGGAGTTCACAGGCTTGTTAGAATTTCACCATTTGATGCTAATAAAAGAAGGCACACTTCATTCGCTTCGGTTTTTGTTATTCCTGAAATTGATGATACCATCGAGATTGAAATCAATCCTGCTGATTTGAGAATTGATACTTATCGTTCAGGCGGGAAAGGTGGGCAAAATGTTAACAAGGTTGAAACGGCTGTTCGAATAACACACATCCCAACAAACACTGTTGCAGCCTGCCAGAGTGAAAGATCACAGCTTCAAAACAGAGTTAATGCAATGAAGCTTTTGAAATCAAAATTATATCAAATGGAACTTGAGAAGCAGCAGGCAGAACTTGATGAAGTTGAGAAAAGTAAGATGAAGATTGAATGGGGAAGCCAGATTCGTTCGTATGTTTTTCATCCATATAATATGGTTAAAGATCATCGCACAGATGAAGAAACTTCTGATGTTCAGGCAGTAATGGATGGAGATTTGAACCGCTTTATCAAAGCTTATCTGATGAAATTCAGCCAGAATTAATTTTAATTAATAGACAGAATGTTTTCAAAAAGCAGAGACGAACTGTCTGCTCGTCTCTGCTCTTATATATTATCGAAGCAAAATCATTTTCTTTGTATCAGAAAACTGCTTACTGCTGCCGGCAGTAATTTTGTAAACATAAATTCCGGAAGCAAAATCACCGGCATTAAAATTAATTTGATACGCACCGGCAGTTTTAAATTCATTAATTAAGGTTTTAATTCTTTCTCCTAATGGATTAAAAATTTCCAGGGAAACATCCCCGTCTTCCGGAACAGAAAAATTAATAATTGTAAACGGATTAAACGGATTCGGGTAATTCTGTTCAAGCGCAAAAGAAAATTGCTTTCCTAAAATTACTTCAACAACCGGAGAGAATGCATAAGTACCATCAAAATCAATTTGTTTCAAACGATAATTGTATTTTCCCGGATTTACAGGTTTATCAGTATATAAATAATTGTTAATCACAGTTGAAGTTCCGTTACCTTTAACAAATCCAATAACTTTCCATGAATTTGATGCATTATCGTTCTCAAGCATCCTCTCAATTTCAAATCCCTGATTATTTTTTTCAGAAGCTGTACTCCATGTTAAATTAACTTTATCTCCTGATACATCAGCAGCGAAACTGCTTAACTCTACCGGAACAGGATCATCACCAACATACTTAATAAGTTTTTCCCAGGTCTCTGTTGTAAAGTGTGCAATCTCCTGGAAGTTTGTACCACCCAATGGTTTTATAATAACAATATCACCTTCGCTCACTTCTCCTTTTTTAAAACTTGTAACTTCTTCAATACTGTTTTGATGAGTTACATAAACTGAATTTAATCCCGGTTCAGTTAAAGTTCCCAATGCAGCTTGTTTATTATCTGTGTACTGCGGATCTACCCCCATCCATATAAAACTTATAAGATAATCTTTTGAGAAAACATATCTGGCAGTAAACTTTGTTCTGCATATAGGACTTGCAATTGGAGTATCACAGGGAATTTCAAGAAGCCTCATCATATTCCATAAAAAATCACATTGAAGTTTACCCACATTGCTGAGGTTGCGCTGTAAATCGCAGTTGTTAATATCAGCTAAAAATCCCGGCTGATCCTGCTGTGTTCTATCAGTTATTGCATGCCGCATCAATAAAATAAATCCGCCTTGCCTTAACTGATCCAAAATATTTTTATAATCAACATTTATTTTGAGATGCTCATAAGCGCCAATATCAACAATATCATTTGATAATCTTGGATGACCTAAAATATCTGAGTGCTGAATGTTTGTCCAGGAAGTTCCTTTATCAATTAATTGTGAAGCATTTTGTAAAACCAGGCCATCATCAGGCGTACCAAAGTAATTATCATCTCCCATTAGATTGGAAGGATTTACGAACATAGGATCAACATCAATTATATCTGTACCTGTAAAACCACCTTCAATACATGAAGACATAAACGTACGCGTTGCAGATCCATTTAAAGGATTGCCTTCTACAAAAATCTGCGGTTGGTTTGCAGAAAGATTTCCCCGTAAAATAGAATTGGAAACTCTTCCGGCAGATAAAACAATTCCGCCGCCGGAAGCTGCGGCGCTGTTTTGATAAAATGTTCCGTTAACAATTTCAGGATAGCTCTTGTTATCAAAATAAACTCCGCCGCCGATTGAAAGCGGATCAACAACATTATTTTGAATAAATGAACAGTTGGTTATATATGCATTAACAGCGTTGTTAGCATAAACTCCGCCGCCTCTTGTTAATGCATTATTCTGGTAAAATGTTGAGTTAACTATCTGTGGAATTAGTGGGGAACCAAGATTATCATTTCCTAAAAAAGAAATTGCACCTCCGGTTTTGGCGCTGTTATTCATAAACGTTGTGTACTTAATTTTCATCTCACCAAGATTGGAAAAAATTGCTCCGCCGCCTTCAAGTGCTGAATTATTTCTGAAGATACAATTTCTTATTTGTAACCGGCTGCTCGAAATATACAATCCGCCGCCGCGCTGCCCGGAAAATGTAGAATTAAAATTTGCATTCCCACTTTCAATAATAAATCCATTAATTTCTGTTGTTGTATCTACAGGTCCGGCAGTTGTAAGTACGTGGTAACTATTATCTGATCGTGATGCTTCATCCGGGGAGATGTTATCATTATCATTTATCAAAAGATCACCGCTCAATATTGTTGGATTATTCTGCCAATCACGCCAATGTTTTTTCCAGAATTCTCCCGGAACAGTTGATTCAAAACTTTGAAAAACTTCATTGCCTGTATAACCGCCCATTATTACAACCCCGGCTTTAATTGCAAAGCTTGCGCTTCTGTCTCCTTTGGTTATACCTTTTCCTATATCAGGATAATAAATTCCCTGAGCAACAAAAATTGTATCATTTGCTAATGCAACATTTAATGCATCCTGCAGATTAGTAAATGCATGCTGCCAGTTTGATCCATTTTGAAATCCTGTTGCATCCCATTTTACATAATGAAATCTATGTGCATAGATTAAACCTGAAAAAAGAAGGATAAACATAAAGAAGTAGCGAAAACGATTCATGCCCAAAATCTTATCCATCGTTAAGCCTTTTATTTTTATGAAAATGTTAGTGTAGGAGTTTTTCTCCGAGATTGATCACAATATAATTTTGCATTTTCACTCTTTTTGTTAAGCTTATCACTTAAAGTTTGATTGTGCTGGAAAATTTTGTGATAGGTTTGAAAAGAAACTAAAAGAAAGGCGCAAGGAGTTAAATTATGGAAGATGTTTTTTTCCGATGGGAAAGAAATCTTTTTTTTTTTGAAAAGATTTCTTTCCAGAGATGTTTTGTGGTTTAATGAGTTATAAGAATTTTTAAAATCGAATGAAATAATTGTTTATTTCATCATCCCGATTAAACTATCATCCTTTATTAAATCTTTTATATCGTCAAACGAAATATAAACTTCCGGTGCGCCAAAAGCATACGGAGCTATTTCAAATGAATTGAATAAAAAACTAATACCGGATTTAGACAACAAAAAATTATTATTCAATTGAAATTCTTCATTCTCAATCCAGAAGCCTTGTTCTTCATACGTAAGGGAATCTGAAAGCTGGTATAATTCTTTAAATTTTTCCTCGCCAATTTTATTTAATTTTCCCTCATAACCAGGTTTCAGAATATCGTTGAGTTTAATAATTTCACCGGTAGCCAAATCAAAATTCAAATAATCAATAAAAGTATTTGGATGCGCTCCGCCGAGGTAGGAATAATCAGTTTTTATCAGAGCGAGTAAATAATCTGAGTTGTAAAATATTTTAGTTGTACTGCCATATTCATACTGCGGTACATATTCATCATAATTTGCTGAATCTCTAACTATATCAAATTTATAACCTTCAATAAAATCTTCCATCAATGCGTTTACGCTGCTGTAAGCTGATTCATCTTCATCTGATGTATAATAAGATAAAAGGGAGGAGGAAAGGAAATTATTAATTTTTTCATTAACCGTTTCGTCATCATAATTAATTATTATTTCAGAAATTGAAATAGAAGCGCTGCCAAATTCATCATATTTCATCGAGTAATTATTTACATCTATTCTTGTGCTTCCTGCAGGATATTTTTCTACAAGATAAAACATAAGATTTTCTTTACTTCCTGTTTTCTGCCAGGTACCTTCAATTTTTGATTCTGAAATAAATTTGCCGGTGAAAATTCCGCTGCTCAGCGGGTTATAACTTTCATCATATCCGGCATCTTCTTCAAGATGAATATTTCCCAGGCTATCTATTGAACTTCTGATGAAATCTATAGATTTACCAAATTTATTGTAATAATAATTTCCGGATAATGCAGAATCAGAACGGATGAGATGAACAGTTATGTCATATTTTCCGCCAATTGAACCTTCAAATCTTTTATAAAAATTTTCCGGCAAGTTCTGAGCGGCAGCAAATTGGATAAATAATATTGCTGTGATAAAATATTTTCTCATGATGTTTATCATATTATGTAGGGAAATGTTAAAACAAAATAACTTTAAATTATCAATAGTTAAAGAAGTGAATGAAAAAAGTCTGGATAGATATTCTTTAGCGGCAATAATTTGCTTTAAGAAATTATCACTTGATTTTCCTGACTCCCACAATTAAGTTAAATCAGATTTTCTAAACAACTTTTCCACGGGGAGAAAATCCTATTTAATCTACATCCAAAAAAATAATTCGGAGAATTTCCATGAAAGCAGCAGCGGCATTTTTCTTTTTGTTGGTTTTCTGTACTGGTAATTTCGCTCAGGAAAAACAAGTTAAACACAACTATGCATTATCATTCGGTATAGCTGATAATTTTAGATTAAACAGATTTGATATGGATATAGCAGGGAAAAAAATACTTGATAATAATAACCAAATCAGAATTTTTCTTTCTCCAAGGTTTTCATCAAATGATAGAGAAACTGAACAGCTATCCTTATCTAATCGAAATAAAATTGAATCCAGCAATTACTCTATCGGTGCGGGAATAGATTATTTATTCTATCTTGCAAGCAGTGGAGATTTCTATTTGTTCAGCGGCCCGGGCATGAATTTAAATTACGGATATATGAAAGAAAATTTAGAAACTTCTAATACGACCGGAATTAGTATCACAGAAAGAAATACGCCATCTTTCGGTGCCGGTTTACGTGGGATTCTTGGCATAGAATGGATGGTATCCGAAAATATTGGAATACATAGTGAATATTTGCTTACCATGTCCTATCAGAAAATAAAAACCGAAGGACATGAAACATTGAATGGAATTGGAACTGGTTCTGATCTCAATATTAAAGAAAATCGATTTTCAATCCAGAGCCGTGTATTATTTGGATTAAGTATTTATTTGTAAATTACAGTTGCTCTCTTTAGCCGTGAGGTTATTATGGGAATATTATTATTATGTTTACTGCTTATATTTTTCCCGGCTGTAATAATATAATTGATCCAGATTCAGATGAAGGGGTGATAACGAAGCTTAGAAATAATTCTCCGCATGATCTTAATAATCTCCTGATTGCAGATAAAAAAATCGGCTGCCTGCCTGCCGGAACAGTTTCTAAGTATCACACATTCAAATCATTTACTATTGAAGGCTATCCTGATGAGGATGCGAGCTCAGAAATAAATGGTAAATTGCTTCCTAACTATTATAGGGGTTATTAGTGCGGACCTGAAAGAATTACAACAGATAAGAGAAGTTTTGGGATTAATATTTCAGTTCTGGACACTATGCTTATTATAAGTCTTGAAGACACTTCATAAATATTTTAGCAGCGAAAAAAGAATTTCTTCTATTCAATTAACATTTCTTCCTGTAAATGAAAGTGATAATTACAGAAACATTTCATAATTTTGTTATTGTAATTCTGATTCAAAATATTGTTGTTCTGCCTGCCTTAAATTATAAGCAAATACACAGGCAAAACCACCACAAAACCCAAATTCATAATGATTGTTGCTAATGCCGTTGTTGAAAAATCAATAGAACTAGAGAACCAGATTTTTCTTTTAAAATTGCACTGCCCGAATATCAGTTCACAAATTCAGCCGGGACAATTTCTAAACATAAAAGTATCCGAATCATTTCATCCTTTATTAAGAAGGCCTTTTAGTGTGTGTGATGTTGAGGGGGAACATTTTTATATCATGTTCAACATCTTTGGTGAAGGAACAAAATTACTTGCAGCAAAAGAAAAAGGTGAAACCATTGATGTACTCGGTCCGCTCGGTAAAGGATTTAACTTACAAGGTGATTATGAAAGCGCAGTAATTGTTGCGGGTGGATTGGGTGCGGCACCGTTTCCATATTTTATCAGGAAATTGAATCACACAAAAAAAATACATTGCTTTATTGGCGGCAAAACTTATAAAGATGTAATCAAATACAGGATGAAAAATATCCTGGTTTCAACCGATGATGGTTCAGAAGGATTGAAAGGTACAGTGGTAGATTTGTTAAAGAATAATTTTGAAATGCTGAAAAAAAACAAAATAAAAATTTTTGCCTGCGGTCCAAATGCTATGCTTAGAGCTTTAAAAGAATTTTGTGTTGCAAATAATCTTGAAGGTGAAGTTTCAACTGAATGCGCAATGGCTTGCGGATTTGGGATTTGCCAGGGCTGCCCGATTGAATCAACACATAATCAGGATAAATATCTGCTGGTTTGTAAGGATGGTCCGGTATTTAATATGAGGGATGTTATAATATGATTGAAAAAGTTGATCTCTCTGTTGAATTTGCCGGATTAAAATTCAGAAATCCTATTTTGCTTGCTTCAGGAACAGTTGGTTACGGAAATGAGATTGCTGAATTTATTGATCTTTCTAAAATTGGCGGAATAGTTACTAAATCATTAAGCTTAAAACCGCGTAAAGGAAATCCGCCGCAAAGAATCGTTGAAACTGCAGCCGGAATGTTAAACGCAATCGGTCTTGCTAATGTCGGCGTTGAACAATTCATAAAAGAAAAAATTCCTTTCCTAAAAAATTATGATGTTCCATTAATTTGTAACATTGCAGCAAGCAGCATTGAAGAATATGTTGAGTGTGTTAAAATTCTTACACCGGAAGATAAAATTGCCGGGTTTGAAATAAATGTATCATGCCCTAATGTTAAAGAAGGCGGACTTCAGTTTGGGAATGATATTGCAGCAGTTGGAAAAATTACCTCTCGGGTTAAAGCCGTAACCAATAAACCTGTTATTATTAAGCTCTCACCAAATGTCTCTTACATTTCCGATTTTGCAAAAGCAGTTAAAGATGAAGGCGGAGATGCAGTCTCAGCAATAAATACATTGGTTGGAACTTCGTTCAATATTTTTACACGTAAGCCAAAAATCTTTAATGTAAATGGAGGATTATCCGGTCCGGCAATCAAACCAATAGCTCTTGCAAAAGTACTTGAGATAAAACAAAAAGTAGATATTCCGATAATCGGCATTGGCGGAATTATGAATTGGAAAGATGTTGTTGAGTTTATGATTGTCGGATCATCCGCTGTTCAGCTTGGCACAGTCAATTTTATAAACCCAACTGCTGCAATTGAAATTCTTAACAGATTAACCGATTACTGCATCAATAACGGAATACAAAAATTATCTGATTTAACAGGTTCATACGTGATTTGATATGACCATTGATGAGGGATTAAATAAATTATTTTCGCTCCATAGCTTTGGAGTGAAACTTGGATTGGAGAATATTACCAGCTTTCTTAACATTCTCGGAAATCCGCAGCACAAATTTAAAACGTTTCACATTGCCGGTTCAAACGGGAAGGGAAGTACAGCAGCTTTTACTGCAAGTATACTAAAGGAATTCGGTTACAGAACCGGTTTATACACTTCACCCCATTTCATAAAATTTAATGAACGGATTAAAGTAAACGGAATAGAAATTCCTGATCAATATGTAGTTGATTTTATATCAGAATATGAACAGATAATTGATAAAACAGGATTAACTTTTTTTGAAGTTACTACAGCGCTGGCATTTAAATTTTTTGCAGATCAAAAAGTAGATTATGCGGTAATTGAAACCGGACTCGGCGGCAGATTAGATGCTACCAATGTTCTGAATCCGGGTGCAGTAATTATAACATCAATAAGTTTGGAACATACTGCAATACTTGGAGATACAATAGAACAAATAGCATCAGAAAAAGCAGGAATATTAAAAAATAATTCTATAGTATTTACCGGAATAATTCCGACTGAAGCTGATCAGGTAATAGAAAAAAAATGTATTCAGACAGGAAGTGATTTATTCAGGCTGGAGGATTTTCTTACACAAAAGCATAATACAATAGAATTATATACAGAAGAAATTGAAATTGATGAATGGAACATTCCGCTAAAAGGAGATTATCAAAAAAATAATGCCGCACTTGCAGTTCTTGCAGTTTCCAAAATATTGGATGAGAATGATTTTAATCCTGTTCAGGCAGGCTTAAGAAATGTAATTAAAAACACCGGCATCAACGGGAGATA
>JBIQJD010000025.1:0-30889 GCA_044507695.1 Ignavibacteriales bacterium
TAATAATAATCAGAGAGTTGCTTATCTTGGTGTCTAATTTACGGGGTACAGTTCAAAATTACTTGTACCATAATATTGAGTACTTGGAGCGTTTACTTTTACTAATTGCGGATAAACATAACCAATTACATGGTTCTGACCGTTGGACATCTGGTAAAAATAATTACTTAAAGTATTAGCCGGATAAGGTGCCTGGTTAATATTTGTACCAAGGAAACTGTTTGCCCAAACAGGCATACCATCCTTAGGCCAATTATCATCATCGATATCCTTATTGTCACCTTCAAATTGAGCAAAGATTACAAGTATTTTTACGTAAGATCCATTTAATGTTTTTGCAGGCGCTAATTGACCACCTGTTTGTGGAGGATTTGACTGATAACCTGCAGGTTTATTTTGCTCATCATATTCTCCATCCTCATCTATCATCCCGCATTCATACCTGCTTTGTGCAAATATGTTAACTGAAAATAGTAGAAAAATAAAAAGTAAAGAAAATAAAGTTTTCATTTTGGACCCCTACTTTATTAATGTGAATTTTTTAGTTATTCTTTTATCACCATTTAAAACGGCATAGAAATATGTTCCGCTGCTTAATGGGATATTATCTGTATTAATGGCGATAGTTAATTTTCCATTTGCAGGATATTCCTGCTCAAATAATATTGAACCAAGAATGTTATATACAATAAGCTTTATTTTTTTTTCAGAGGATGTTTGAGGAAGTATAATATCAATATTACTTATCCCATTAAAAGGATTAGGATAGTTTTGCGATACTGAGAATGCTTCCGGCAATACTGGCTCATTATCATTAACTGAAACAAGAGTTCCATATTCAATGCCGTTTATTTTTGCATATGTTAAAAGATTTATAGTGCCATCATCATAAGCTTCCCTTACTAAACCTATGCCTTCAGCCAACCAGAATCTATAATAAGTATAAGAAAAGTCAAAAATCCTAATACCTTTAATACTTCTCCAGTCACCAAACAAAAAAACTGTGTCAATAAAGAAACATTCTGCATAACCTGTATCTATTACTGGATTGAAATTCCATGCTACAGGCCATACTTCACCCAATTTTACATCAGCTTTAAAATACATATGTTCTTCAGGCTCACCTCCAAACCAGGGATGATAAGCTGAAAACAAATTTCCATTGCTATCAATTCGGGCTTCTACAAAATCAAAAGGGGATGGTAAAACGAAGTAAGTTTTACCATTTGGATAGGTTGTATCCTTTTCTATTTTGCAAAACCTATATCCTTGAGAATCAGGAAAATAAAATTGATACTCATTTCCTATGGCAAGTGGGAAATAATTTGGTGTTTGAGCAGAGACGTTTTTTATTAAAAACAAACTCAGAAAAAAAACAATAAACCTTTTCATAATAGTTCTTTCTTAAAATTTTTTATGATTACTGCTTAAACCTTTATATAAAACCTGTATAAAATATTTCTGAATTACTAAAAACAAAAATACCAGAATTAATTTTTACTATGGACCTGCTTTTTGCAAATTTATTAATTGAAAACAGAAGGAAAATAAAAAGTAAGGAACAGAAATTTTTCATTTAAACCCCTACTTTATTAATGTGAATTTTTTAATTACTCTTTCCTCACCATTTAATACAGCATAGAAGTATGTTCCGCTGCTTAATAGAATATCATCTGCATTTAATGAAATTGTTATTCTTTCATTTACAAAATATTCCCGCTCAAATAATTTTGAACCAAGAATATTATAGACTATTAGCTTTATTGTTTTTTCTGATGTTGCTTGAGGAAGAGAAATATCAATGTTGGTTATTCCGTTAAAAGGATTTGGATAATTTTGAGATACTGAAAAAGAACCGGGAATATTTAATCGATCATCATCTACAGAAACAGGTGTTCCATAAATCAATCCATTTATTTTAGCATAATTAAGAAGAACAATTGTACCATCATCAAAAGAGTACCTAACTGGTCCAATATCTTCTGCAACCCAATATCTAAAATATATATAGGAAAAATCGAATATACTTATTCCTTTTACGCTTCTGAATTTACCAAATAGAAATACACTATCTTCAAAAAAGCATTCTGCATACCCTGTATCTATTACGGGATTAAAATCCCAGGCAACAGGCCATATTTCACCCAATTTTGCATCAGCTTTAAAATACATCCCTTCTTCAGGATCACCACCATCAAAGAATGGCTTAAAGATAGAAAGTAGATTACCAAGACTATCTACTCTACTATCTCCAAAATAAAATATTGATGGCAATGATATATATAAATTACCATTTGGATAAAGGGTATCTCTTTCTATTTTGTTGAACGCATAATTATCTGTATCGGGAAAATAAAATTGATATTCATTTCCAAGGGCAAGCGGGAAATAATTTGGTGTTTGAGCAGAGACGTTTTTTATTAAAAACAAACTCAGAAAAAAAACAATAAACCTTTTCATAATAGTTCTTTCTTAAAATTTTTTATGATTACTGCTTAAACCTTTATATAAAACCTGTATAAAATATTTCTGAATTACTAAAAACAAAAATACCAGAATTAATTTTTACTATGGACCTGCTTTTTGCAAATTTATTAATTGAAAACAGAAGGAAAATAAAAAGTAAGGAACAGAAATTTTTCATTTAAACCCCTACTTCATTAGTGTAAATTTTTTAGTTATTCTTTTCTCACCGTTTAATACGGCATAGAAATATGTTCCGCTGCTTAATGGGATAGCATCAGTATTTAAGGAAATCGTTATTCTTCCATTTGTTTGATATTCCTGTTCAAACAATTTTGAACTAAGAATATTATAAACTATAAGCTTTATTTTTTTTTCTGAGGATGCCTGAGGTAAGGAAACATCAATACTGGTATTTCCATTAAATGGATTCGGGTAGTTTTGAGATACTGAAAATGAACCTGGTACTGGAGGATTTTCTTCACCAACAGAGACCAAAGTTCCATATACTACACCATTTATTTTGGCATAAGTCAAAAAATTAACTGTCCCGTCATCGTATGCCTCTCTCACCAAACCAATATCTTCTGCAACCCAGAATCTGTAGTATATATAGGAGAAGTCGAATATGCTTATTCCTTTTACGACCCTCCATTTGCCAAACAGATAAACTGTATCAATATAAAAGCATTCTGCATAGCCAGTATCAATTACAGGGTTAAAATTCCAGACAACTGCCCAGATTTCACCCAGCTTAGCATCAGCCTTAAAATATAATCCTTCTTCAGGATCACCGCCGTAAAAGAATGGTTTGAATATAGAAAGAAGATTACCAAGACTATCTACTCTACTATCACCAAATTCAAATATTGTTGGTAGTGAAACATATAACTTTCCATTTGGATATAAAGTATCTCTTTCGATTTTGCCAAAGACATAACTCTCTGTATCAGGGGAATAAAATTGATACTCATTACCAATTGCAAGCGGGAAATAATTAGGTGTTTGAGCATAAACATTGTATGTTAAAAACATAGTCAGAAAAAAAACAATATAGATTTTCATAGTAGTATTTTCTTAAAATTTTTAATGATTACTGAAATAGATCCTTTATGTAAAACCAGTATAAAATATTTCTGAATTACTAAAAACAATACTACAGGAATAAATTTTATCAGTATTGTGTTTAACTATGTCAATATACCACAAACATATGAAAGGGAGTTTAGTTTTACCATTTAACAAATGGTAAATAAGCAAATACCTCTGGATGAATAGATATTTTAATTCATAAAGCTTAAACAATACTTTACTCCCCAGAATATAGAAAGTTGATAGATAGTATTTAATGCGGCAAGTATTTATTTTACAGTGCAAATAAAAAATCTGTACAACTTAATTGGTGTTAAACGGCAGATTAAATTATTTTACATAGGGATGGTGTTGCCTCACCATTCCGTTTTTCATTTCAAAAAAGTCATTTTTATTATATAAGAATATCCTGAAGTTTTCAGAACACATACATAAACTCCGCTGCTTAAATTATCTGCATTAAATTTTATTGAGTGATTGCCTGCTTGCATTTCTTCTTCAATTAAAACTTTTATCTCTCTTCCAAGTATATCATATATTTTTAATGTTATAAAAGATTGCTGCGGAATAGAAAATGAAATTGTTGTATTTGGATTAAACGGATTTGGATAGTTTTGATAAAACTTAAAATCTTTTACTAAATAATTTTCTTCTTCAACAGAAACTACGGTTGTATCTCCATAAGCAATACCATCTATTACGCATCCAATTAAAAATTCCGGAGGACTTTCTGCATCATAAGCCTCAAGTAATCCAAATTCTTCAGACCAATATTGATATTCCTCAACAAGACTGCTGTCTGTTATCTTCAATAAATTGTATTTAATAATATTACCCGACCAGTTATAGGTACCGGTATCTATTATTTCATAATAAGCAGGTATTCCAGTAAAAAATAAATTTACCCATGCATCATGTAATTGAGCATTCTTTTTATAATAAATTCCAGAAGAATCAAAGAATATATTTCCACGACTATAATAAAATCCAAGAGTATCTACTCTATTATATTGATAGTAAGGTCCACCTATCGCAATTCCATTAATATAGCTATACCCTTCAACAACATAATAGTCCAAAGAATCTATAGTAACTATACTATCCAATACTTTATAATAAAACTTTTCCCTTCCGAAGTCTGCCATGTATAGCCAAGAATTTTCAGGAAGCAATGGAGCAGGCTCCACCAAATAATATTGCGCATTGAGATTTGCCGTAGAAAATAAGATAATTAAAAAAAAAGTTTTAAGTATAATACATTTCATAGTTTTTCCTATCATGATAATAAGGTCATTTTTATTATATAAGAATATCCTGAAGTTTTCAGAACACATACATAAACTCCGCTGCTTAAATTATCTGCATTAAATTTTATTGAGTGATTGCCTGCTTGCATTTAATCTGCAGCCACCGGGGAGTTCTTTTAAATTCTGCAGAGGTTTTCTGTTCTGAGATTTTTGGGGGGAAATTTACTGCGATTATTTTTTTAAGTCCGTTCTCAAAAAGTATGTCATCGCTAAAATTAGTTATATGGTTATTAAAGAATTGATCGATTTCAATACTCCTTGCATGAATGTACCGTGCCATTAATTTCTCCCTTACTTCCTTACCCCAAATAATAAAATTTTAAGAACCGGAGTTCTATTCAGTTTTGGAAGTATAAGAAAAATTAATCCTTATTGCACTTTATTTAAGGTCATCACGCAAATTTAAATTTCTTACTGCGCCTGTCACGGCCCATACCATGATAGTACAAAGTAGATAAAAGGAATTAATTTAGCATCAATAAAAAAATGTTCGAATGAGTCTTAGATATAAAAATAGTCTTACAGAATTTCCCCTCCTCAGTAATGGTATGGGACCATGACTGTCACACGAATATTTAAATTTCTTTATATTTATAGTTCATTTTCAATATAAGAGAGAACGATGCCAAATATTCCAATTACTGAAATACCAAAAGCATATAATCCTTCCGCAGTAGAAGATAAGTGGTACAGTTTCTGGCTTGAGAAAAATTTATTTCATTCCGAAATAGACAAAGATAAAACTCCTTATACAATTGTAATTCCGCCGCCAAATATTACCGGATTTCTTCACATGGGGCATATCTTAAACAACACTCTGCAGGATATTTTCATCCGCACAAAAAGAATGCAGGGTTACAATGCATGCTGGGTGCCGGGAACAGATCATGCATCAATTGCAACCGAAACAAAGGTTGTAAATATGCTTAAGGAAAAAGGAATAGATAAATACGAAATAGGGCGTGAAGAATTTTTAAAATACTGCTGGGAGTGGAAAGATAAATACGGCGGCATAATAATTCAGCAGTTAAAGAAACTTGGCGTAAGCTGCGATTGGGATCGTCTCCGTTTTACAATGGATGATCATTATTATAAAAGAGTAATCCAAACGTTTGTTGAGCTTTACAAGGAAGGAAAAATTTACCGCGGCTACAGAATGGTAAACTGGGATCCTGCATCGCGTTCAGCAATATCTGATGAAGAAGTAAACTTCAGAACTGTTAACAGCAAACTCTGGTTTTTGAAATACAGAATTGCCGGAAGTGATGATCACATTATTGTAGCAACAACACGCCCTGAAACAATGCTTGGTGATACCGGCATTGCGGTTAATCCTGATGATGAACGATATAAAAATTATATCGGCAAAAAAGTTATTCTTCCAATTGTTGAAAGGGAAATTCCAATTTTTGCTGATGAATATGTTGATAAGGAATTTGGTACAGGTGCGGTTAAAGTAACTCCCGCTCATGATGTAAACGATTATGAAATGGGGCAGCGCCACAAACTTGAAATAGTAAACATCTTTAATGAGGATGCATCATTAAATCATAACGTACCGGAGGAATTCAGAGGGCTTGATAGATTTGAAGCACGCAAAAAAGTTGTTGCCCGTCTTGAAGAATATGGATTGATTGAAAAAATAGAAGATTATCAAAACAAGATAGGTTATTCTGAACGCGGCGGTGTTCCGATTGAGCCGTATTTATCAGAGCAATGGTTCATGAAAATGGATGAACTTGCAGCACCTGCTTTAAAAGTTGTTAAAGATGGTAAGATAAAATTTTACCCCGATCACTGGGTAAAAACATATGAGCACTGGATGAGCAATATAAAAGATTGGTGCATCTCCCGGCAGCTTTGGTGGGGACACAGAATTCCGGTTTGGTATCATAAAGAAAATAAAGAGATTTACTGCGGCGTTAATCCTCCCGCAGATATTGAAAACTGGAAACAGGATGAAGATGTGCTTGATACATGGGCATCAAGCTGGCTTTGGGCTTATGATGTTTTTAAAACTGATGAAGAACAGAAATATTATTATCCAACAGATACACTTGTTACTGCTCCGGATATAATTTTCTTCTGGGTTGCAAGAATGATAATGGCTGGGCTTCACTTCAAAAAAGAAATTCCATTTAAACATGTTTACTACACAAGCGTTCTGCGGGATCTCCAGGGAAGAAAGATGAGCAAATCACTCGGCAATTCTCCCGATCCGCTTGATGTTATTGATAAATACGGATCAGATGCACTGCGCTTTACCGTAATTTATCTAGCACCGCTCGGCCAGGATGTTCTGTTCAGTGAAGATAAATGTGAAATAGGAAGAAATTTTGCAAATAAAATCTGGAATGCCGGCAGATTTCTTTTAATGAATACTGAAAATATTAAGGTTGATAATTCATCAATTAGTATGCATAAAGATTTTTCAGATGAATGGATTGAGTCAAGATTTAACCAAACACTTCTTGATCTGAATAAAGCAATGGAAAATTTTGAAGTTAATAATGCTTCAAAAATTATTTATGCATTTGTGTGGAATGATTTCTGTGATTGGTACATTGAACTTGCCAAAAGCAGGTTGTATGCTGATAATGATGAAGTGAAATCAGCAGTATTAACACGTGCATTAAAAATGTTTGAAAACCTGCTGAAGCTTGTTCATCCGTTCATGCCTTTTATAACGGAGGAACTCTGGCATCTGATTGAAAACAGGAAAGAAGGTCAAAGCATTTCAGTTTCGGCATATCCTATCGCTGATGAATCTGCTGTTTCATCAAATGCAGAAAAGGAAATGGAGTTTGTTCAAGATATAATTACGGCAATCAGAAATATCCGCGGAGAGATGAACATTCCGCCATCAAAATTTTTGAGCGCTTATTTAAAAACAAAAGAAGTTAAGCAGCATCAGATCGATTACATAAAAAAACTTGCACGTGTTGAGGAAGTTGTTATTGATGAAAATTTAGCCAAGCCAAAAGCAAGCGCTTCAGCAGTGATAAGAAATTGTGAAATCTATATTCCACTGGAAAACCTTATTGATCTTGATGTTGAACGTGCAAGGCTTCAGAAAGAAATAGTTAGGCTGGAAAATTCCCTGGCAGCAATTGAAAAGAAATTATCAAATGAGAAGTTTGTTGCAAACGCCGCACCGGAAATTGTTGAGAAAGAAAGAGCAAAAAAACAAGCATGGGAAGAAAATCTGAAAAAGGTAAAAAGCAACCTGACAGATTTTGAGTAAAATGATTTCTTCAATGTGTAGTGAATTCATATGTGAATTCACTACACTGAAGAATTAATTACATAAGCATAAATTACTGCAAAATAATTGTTGCTGTCCGTCCAGCATTTCCTTAATGAAAAATAATCACTGCAAATTTTAATGAATGATTCAACTGAATATTTGTACGAATATTCCGTAACAATATGTTCATCCTTACTGAACTGAATTTCATTCCCATTTATTTTCACGATTTGATCATCTTTTGAAACAAGATGCATTTCTATTCTGCATTCTTCTTCATTATAAAATGCATAATGCCTGAAATTTCTTACCTGAAAATCAGCGTTAAAAAATTTATTAAGATTATTCAAAATATTAAGATTAAATTCTGCAGTGATTCCCTTTGAATCATTATAGGCTGCTTCTAAAATTCTTTTATCCTTTATAAGATCAATCCCAATCAGCAAACTTCCATCTGAACCTGCAAGATCAGAAATTCTTTTCAGCAATAATTTTGCTTTTTCCGGTGTAAGATTTCCAATGCTGCTGCCGGGATAATACGCACAGATATTATTAAAATCGTGATCAACTGCGGGAAGCTGAAATGGAAGAGTAAAATCAGCGGCAAGCGGATAAATTTTTATATACGGATATTCTTTTTTTAATTTTTCCGCAGATTGAATTAAATGATCTGATGAAATATCAATAGGCACATATCCGGAAAGATTTTTTAAATGATCCAGAAGCAGTCTTGTTTTTAAACTGCTCCCGCTTCCAAACTCAACAAGTAGAATTTTCTCACCTAAAGCAGAGACAATCTCTTCAATATTATCTTCCATTATTTTTAATTCTGTTCTGGTGGGATAATATTCATCAAGTTCAGAAATTTGTTCAAACAATTTCGATCCTTTTTCATCATAAAATAATTTTGGCGGAAGCTGTTTTGGATTTTTCTTTAAACCGGAAATTATCTCATCACTTAATGATGGATCAATATTCATATTACAGATCCTTTGCAAGTCTTATTCCCATAAACTGCCAGCGTGTATGAGGCGGGAAAAAATTTCTGTAAGTTTTTCTAATGTGCAATTGAGAGGTTGCGCATGAACCGCCGCGCAGCACCATCTGGTTAGACATAAACTTGCCATTGTATTCACCCAATGCGCCTGGAAGCGGCTTGTAGCCGGGGTATGGCAAGTATGCGCTCATCGTCCATTCCCAAACATCTCCAAACATTTGATTGAGCTTTGATGATTCATCATTTAACGGAACCGGATGATAATTTTCCTTTTCAACAAAATTACCTTCTATGTTTACATCCGCTGCTGCAGTTTCCCATTCTGCTTCTGTTGGAAGTCTTAGTCCTTTCCATCTTGCAAATGCATCTGCTTCATAAAAGCTTATATGGCAGACAGCTTCATCCGGCTCTACCTTTCTGAAACCTGATAATGTAAAATTCCACCATTCGCCTGAATGCTGTTCCCAGTACATTGGTGCATTCCAATTTTCAGATTCAACTTTTGCAAATCCATCTGAAAGCCACAACTCAGCTTTTTGGTATCCTCCTGCATTAATAAACTCAATGTACTCTTCATTTGTTACCAATCTTGAACTGACAGCAAAAGGATTTAAATATTGTTTGTGTGAAGGCGTTTCATTATCATAACAAAATCCCCTACCATTATACCCTATTTCTAAAAGTCCGCCTTCAAAAGTTTTCCAAACAAATCCGGATGAATTTCCATTTCCCAAAATATTTTTAACTGCATAAACCGGGTGCAATGGATTGAGTGAAAAAACATGTTTGATGTCTGTTAAAATTAATTCCTGGTGCTGCTGTTCGTGATTAATTCCGGTTTCGATTACGGGTGCAATTTTTAAATAGATTTCTTCGGGAGAATTTAATATTAGTTCATCAATAAGATTATCAATATGCTCTCTGTAATTGTAAACCTCCTGTACGGAAGGCCGTGAAAGTAAACCTCTGTTTGGACGCGAAAACCGCTCTCCCGCAAGAACGTAATACGAGTTGAACAAAAAATCATATTTATAAAATGGTGATTTATAATTTTTATCTGCTTCTTTAACAACAAATGTTTCATAGAACCAGCTTGTGTGGGCAAGATGCCATTTGGTAGGACTAACATCCGGCATTGATTGGATGCAGTAATCTTCCACTAAAAGCGGGGATGCAAGTTTGCAGGAAAAATTTCTAACGCTTTTGAATCTTTCTGACAGATTCTTCCTGTCTGTTAAATTATTTTTTAGTTCTTCAGAGTGAATTTTAATTAATGTATTCATCTATACTCTTTTGTTTATTGATCTTTATACAAATATTACAATTATATTGATTCAGCAGGTGAGAGAAATCATAAAATTCATGTGAATGAAATTCCGATTGTGATACTTTACATTTGTATACTTTAAATGTCTTCAAATATTAATTAAGTATTTATTATCATAAAAAAGGTGAATAAAAATGAGAAGATTATTTAGAAGATTATTTTTAGCATTAATACTTTTATCAATAATTTGCATCAGCAGCGCACAAGCACAATCACCGCAGGGAAAAAATTTCGGATTTGGAATTGTTCTTGGTGAACCAACCGGTGGAACATTAAAATTCTGGACGCAGCGCCCTAATGCAATTGTTGTTAACATTGGCTCATCATATTTCGGAAACCTGCGTATCGGTGCTGATTATCTCTGGCACTTTGATGCGTTCAATTCAGATATTGCTTTTCTTTATGCAGGCCCCGGCGCTGCAATCGGTTTTGGGGAAGGAAAAGGATTCTGGTATAAAGGAAAAAATGGTTTTTACTTCAGAGAAAATAAAGGTGCGGGACTTGGCGTGCGTGGTGTGTTCGGAGTTAATGTAGTCCCACAAAGAACACCGCTTGAATTTTTCTTTGAAGTTGGTGCTTTAATCGGTATTGTTCCTGATTTTGGTTCAGCAGTTGATGCAGCACTCGGAATGAGATTCTATCCATAATGATTTCACATCACAACTATTTGTGCAGCGTTGTTTTAGATTGAATGAAATTTTTCAGGAGTATGTTATGCCATCATGGACAAGCAAGGAAGAACGAAAGTATGAACATATAAAGGAGAGTGCAAAGAAGCGCGGTAAATCAACAAAGCGTGCTAAAGAAATTGCCGCACGTACAGTTAATAAAGGAAGGAGAGAAAAAGGCGAGACTCCCAACAAAAAAACTCAGGGAACGGGAAATCCGAATAAGGGGCTTGAGAGCAGGACAAAAGATGAACTTTATAATCTTGCAAAGAAAAGAAATGTTGAAGGCAGAAGTAAAATGACAAAAGGTGAACTTGTTAAAGCATTAAAGAAATAATAAAATTATTTCCGCAGATGTTTTGTAAGATTGATTACTGATTTTAATGCTTCAACATCACCAAATGATAGTTCAACAAAAGTAAGGTCTGCGGATGATTTTGGATTAATAAACGGATACATTACATCCATTTTGCTGGGGCTGTGGCCTAATCCAAGCGCATGCCCCAGCTCATGTATTATTGTTGCTTTAACTTCACCATCGGAAATTATTTTCTTTTTATATTTCTGCAATCCTATTTGTATAAAAACTTTTTCAATCTCTTTTTTATCATTAACATCATATTCAGTTAAACCAAGATAATTTACATCATATTTATTTTTCAGATCATCTTCAAAATTAATAATGATATCAGCACTATCTTCAGTTTGAGAGAAGATAAATTTTATCCGGGGGTCAGCATTTTCCCAAATTTTAATTGCATAATCAACAAAGGATGCATAAATAGTTTTAAATATTCGTGAAGAATTTTGATTCACATAAATCTTTAACGGGTAACGGCTTTCACTCCAGAATTTTCCGTTCCACAGTGATTCCCCGTTATCTTCAATTCTAAAATAATTTTCTGTGTAATAAGTATATAATTTTCTTTCACGGCTGCCAATTACAATATATTCAGGTTTATGTTCTTTACTTCTTTCCAGAGAAGCTTTGTATGATCTTTTTAATGTGTAGGAATAATTGTTTTCATATTTAGCAGAAACAGAATCATTTTGTGCTGAAAGTAAACTTGTGAGCAGAAAAAGAATAATTAATATTTTATGATGATGAAGTTTCATATTCTTGAACTCTTAAACTCATTAAAGATTATTAATAGTATTTATGAGAATCCAGTGTAAAATTTTGTTGCTGCAAATAATTTAAGAGTGTTCACGCATTAAGATTCATTCACAAAATTTATTATTTTAACAATGATTTGTTTTTTTATCGATCACACTCTTAATTAATTTTTTTAACTATAAGTTTTCTGTATTGGTATAAAGAAAATAAAGTATGTACATTCCTAAATATTTCAGCTTAACAGATCATCAAAAAATTATTTCTTTCTTAAAAGAAAATAATTTTGGTTTGATTGTTTCCTCAAAATCGGATGAACTAGCCGGAACTCATCTTCCGTTTGTTATAAAAGCAGATGAAAACAATATTTTTTTAACTGCCCATCTTGCAAAAGCTAATCCGCAATGGAAAACTATTGATGAAACAAAGGAAGTACTTGTTATTTTTCAGGGGCCTCACGCCTATATCTCAACAAAATTTTATGATCATAATATTAATGTACCAACGTGGAATTACACAGCAATTCATATTTACGGTTTTTGCAGAATCATAACAGAAGAAAATGAAATGCTCAATGTTCTTTATGATAGTTTTGAAGCATTTGAACCAGGGTTCAAAAATCAATGGAATGAACTGCCGGAAGATTATAAGAAGGGATTGCTCAATGGAATTGTTGCATTTGAAATCAAAGCTTCTAAAATTCAGGCAAAATTTAAATTGAGCCAGAACAGATCAAAACAGGAGCGGGAACGGATAATTGAATGCTTTGATAAAAGTGATGATTATCTTTTAACTGCTTTGGCAAGAGAAATGAAAAAAGTTTCTGGTAATTAATTATTAGGTTAAACACAGATAAATCAAAATAATATTAACTGCTTCAAGCAGAAGTTAAAATTCAATATATTTTATTCAAGCAACAAAATTAAAAAGGAGAAATTATGCCTGTAAGAAAAGCTAATTCAGAATGGAAAGGTAATCTTAAAGAAGGTAACGGAACTTTAAATACCGAAACCGGTCTTTTACAAGATACGCCATATAATGCATCAAGATTTTCACCGCAGGGAGACGGCACAAATCCCGAAGAACTTCTCGGTGCCGCACATGCCGGATGTTATTCAATGGCACTGGCAAATGCTTTATCAAATGCCGGATATAAAGTGAATTCAATTAAGACAGAAGATAAAGTTCACATTGAAAAACTTGATACAGGATTTACAATTACAAAAATTGAAATAAGTACTGTGGGAGATGTTGAAGGAATTGATGAAGAAACTTTTGTTAAACATGCAGAGAATACAAAAACCGGCTGCCCTGTTTCAAAGGCTTTAACCGGTACTGAAATGGTTCTTACAGCAAAGCTTAAATAAATAATTTTTTATAAACTGCAGGAGTTGTCTAAAAAGTTTTCAATAAGTTTTTACTCTGAGGCAGCTCCTGCATTATTTTATATTTCTGAATTATTTAATCAATTCTCCTGCATAATCTGCAAGTGCCATTACTGTTAACTGCGGGTTCACACCAATACTTGAAGGAAATACACTTGCATCACACACATAAAGATTATCATAATCAAAAACTTTAAACTCAGGATTAATAACACCTTTCTTCTTGCTTTTGCTGATTGCATTTCCTCCCTGCGGATGGCCGGTACCAAGAGTAATATCACCGGGTTTTTTAACAATTTCTTTAAGGGATTCAAGTTCTTTTTCATTTTTAAATTCATAATACTCCCACGTGTGCGGCATAATAACCTGCGCACCACCGGCAAAGAAAATTTTTCCTGCAGTAATTAAACCATCAAGCAGTTTGTTAAGATCATTTTTTTCAGGTATGAATTTAATATCTCTTCCAAACAATCCCGCAACACGAACTTCAGCATTTGTTTGTGTTGGAACTAAAATCCCTGCACATGATAGACGATCATATCTTAACATATTATTAAAATGATCATCAAACCATCCCGGCATTGTTAAAGCTTGTGCAACAGGAGGATTAAACCATGTTTCAATTATAAATCCGGGATCTGGCTTTAACTGAATGTAATGAGAAATCTGCAAACCTTCGTATGCATTTATCTTTTCATTAAATACTGCTGTAATTGGTGAACCCATGTTAAATGAAACGTTTTTTCCTGTCTGCCCGTTAATTCCTGATCTTAATAATAGCAGGCTTGATGAAATTGTTCCGGCGGAAACGATTACACTATTTCCTTTTATATTTATTTTATTTCCGTTTTTAAAAGTGCATTCAACACTTTTTACCTTACTGCCTGATACTTTAATTTTATTTGCTTCACAGCCTGCAATAATTTTTAATGCGCCGGGATATTTTTCCTGAATCATCGGCAGAACTGAATCAAGCATAGAAAGTTTTTTACCGTACCTGCAGCCAATGTTGCAGTAGCCGCAGCCATAACAATCGAGCAATATATTTGCATCTACAGTATTAAAAATATTCGGCGGATAATTCAGAGCTAATTTCTTTATTCCATCTTCAAATGGTTTTGCGCCTTTATTCAGATTATTATGTTTTTGATTTTTTATATCAAGTAAAGTTCTGATGCGTGAAAACGATCCGCTCTCTCCGAATAATTTTTCTTTATCAAGTCCCGAATCATAAAGCTGCGGGTCATTCCATCTTTCAAAAACATCTGCGGGAAGATCAAAACAAACGGCATTATTTATCACTGTTGTACCTCCAACACAACTTCCCTGCAATACCTGGAATTGAAAATCACGGCTCAATTGCAGCGCACCGTCTGAGTAAAGTTTTGAAAGCATTTCAATTTCATTTTCTGTCATCCCTGATGGATCAGTATGTTCTCCTCTTTCAATCATTATTATTTCTCTTCCCTGTGCAGCAAGCTTATTTGCAAGAATTGATCCCGCAGCACCCGAACCAATAATTATTACATCACCGCTTATTTGTTCAACTCCATTAAAATCCGGGGATGTAAGAACTTTAAGATCTCTTCTTTGTCCCGGCGGGTGTTCATACAATTTATTTTTTGTATCGCTTCTTTTACTGAAAGGAATATATCCAATTGATTCTGCAACTCTTTCATCATTGTAATAACCCAGATAAGACATTTGCTTTGCAACGCGTATCATTACTTTAACAATTGTACGCCAGAAAGCCGGAACGATTGAAACATCTTTGTAAAATTTTTTTTCAAGAAATTTTTTTCTTTTTTCGGAAGATTGATAAGAAAGAGGTGGCCTTAAATTAAGCAGAGGATAAATCTGCATTCCAATTAAATCTAATTTGAAAATCCACTTTTGTCTTGCTTTAAAACTGTTAAGATATTTATCAACATTTCTTGCTATTTCCTCCGGCTGAACTTTTTCATCCTTACCGTAAATCAGTGCATCAGCAAGCGCGGTGAGTGATCTGAATTCCATTGGAGTTAAATAGTTTAAACCGTACATTGCTCTTTCTGCAGTTATATAAAACCATGTGAGCAATACAAGAATAACTGCCTCAGCAATCAATGATCCCAAAAGAAAATTATTCATAGAAAAAGTAAAAAGCGGAGATGAGTTAAACGGATTTATAATTGTTACAGCGCCTTCAGTATAGCCTATCAGCAACATCAAACCAATTGCAGCCACAGAAATAACAAGTGCCGTTATAACAACTTTGATAATCACATGAAATCGTTTTACATCAGACGCGGCAATGAAGCACATGAGAGCGAGTATAAAAAACATTACTGGTGAGTTTATAATAAAAAATGAGTTCATCAACAAAAACAAATACGCCAGTGCAGCCAGCAAAAACAATATTGCAAGCAGATTCAGAAAAACTTCCAGCCTATTCTGCTCTATTGTATTCTGTATAGATTTCATAGGATTATCCTTTCACGTAAACATTAAATCACTTTCACTTTTGGAATTCCAGCTTTCCTTTCCCAGAATTCCCTGCTCAGCAAGAATTTCCCTGAGCTGCGGCTCCACCTTATTCTCTTTTGCTTTTTGCTGAATGCGGGATGTTAATTCATCATATAATTTTTGATCGGGTATGTTGTGAATCTGCATTGATAAAACTTCTGTTACTTTTTCAAGTTTTCTTTTTTTAAAGAAGATGATTCCGGCAATAATTATTAAAGCTGCAATTACAATTCCCGCTGTAATTAAAATTGATGTGGCATTTCTCTGCACAAAATTCAGATCTTCTCTCAGCATTGTTCTGCTGTCCTGGTACTTAAAAAGAACCGTGCTCAACGCAGATGCAATAAGGCTGTCAACCAATCCTGATGTTTGAGCGCCGAGTAACTCATTTCTTAACACTGCAAGACGCAGTGCAGTAGTATCACCAATCAGATCATCACGCAGATTTCTAACAAGCAAAGAAGTTCTTGCGCCGAGAAGATCATCCGGCAGATTTGCAAGTTCCTGTTCAAATGATCTGCCTGCATTCTGAAGCCTTAATGCAACGTATTCACCAAGAAGTGAATCAATTAAGAATGATAGTTCACGCTTGGATACAGCGGAAAAATTTGTTACAACGCTATCAAGCATTAAAGAAATATTTCTGCTTATTCTCTCATTTATAACAGAGTCTGCGGCACCTTTTGTAATGTTTCCGCCAATTGATGCAAAAAGTGAATCCTTTCCTTCAAGCGATCCGGATAATCCTTCACCCAGATCACTTCCTATTTCTTTAAAATTAACGCAGCCTGATAAACAGATAATTGCCGCAAGAAGAAAAAATATTTTCATCATCGTTCCTCAATAATTATTCTAATCTATCAAACCCGGTCAATTATCTTTTAAAGAATGATAAAAGAATTTTAATAATACTGTCTTCGTCCTGTGTAAGCGGAGTTTCAGTATCAACTACGATTACGGGTTCAGCGCAATTACGTTCAACATTCCAGTAAAGAAGTCTTGCATCATCATTTTCATAAAGAAAGAAAGTAAACTGCTTTACATTGCGGTATAGTTCTTCCTGTTCAGAAAATATTCCCATCCACGTTCCGGTGTTAAAATAGAAAGCACTTTCTGAAAGCTTGTGAATATCTGCATAATGAGTGTGGCCAAATACTACATATTTAACATTTAAATATTCTGCAATCTTCCGTGCGTTCTCTCTTATTGCAATATGAACTTCTTCTGCTTCTGGTATATTTTTTTTTGATTTCTTTTTTCTAATCCATGTTCTAATACTGATTAATAAAACTGCTAGAATAAATATTATGAGGATTGAAGGAATCTTCAGAGTGAAGATAAGATTGAGAATTGATTTCCAGAAAGAATCTCCCATTGCATTAACTTTCTGCTGAAGTGGTAATGTTAAATCAGGCAGGATCATTAAAAGATAGAATGGCAAAACCCACAGCAAGCCTTTTAACGGCGGCTTAAGCATGTTCCACAAAAACCTGAATGCACCGGATGAGAGAATTGGTTCAGCTTTCATTCCATCAATCTTGAAAAGATTTTTCAAAAACCATTCTCTCTTCTCATCATCATCGGGATAAACTCTGCAAGCTTCTTCCTTTATAAGTTCTTTGTTCTTCTCATCTATCTCTGTTGATTTGTTTTTCATTTTGCTTATAGCTTTAGCTTTATTGAAAGCCTTCAGCACATAGCGGAATGCGGTACCGATTGATGTAATAAAAATATAAGGATAGTTTCTCCAGAATTCACCAAGATACTTTGATAACGGACGAATATTATCGGAAAGCGGATTGACTGCTTCCATACGGTTTGAAAAATATCTTACTAAAAAACTTGAAAGATCAAGTTCAACCTGGTTGCTTACACCTTCATAATCATAAGGAAGGGAAGGATAAAGAAAATTTCTGAATGATGTTGTGTACTCATATTGATTTCCGTGCTCAACATAAATTTTACCTGGCAAGTAATAGAACCATGCAGGAAATTCAATATTATTTTTTATCAAATCTTTTTTATCATCAACTGCAAACTGCTGAATGTTGTATATTATTCTTTCCTGAACTTTATTCCAGAATATCTGAATATCATGATTTCCTTTTAGAATTTTAACATAATTTCCCCGGCTAATAAATTCAGCTAAAGCTCTATAAAATTCATGATGCCCCTCCACTACTTTATCAATCTGAAAAACAGATGCGGCTTCCGATGAACGCAAGCCGTATGTAAAATTTATTTCCGAATCTGTAATTCCGTATTCCTTTTTTTCAGTTTCGTCAGGAAAGACGAGCACCTGCATAAAATCGAGCAAGTCTCCGTTTATAATTAATAATGAAGGTGAATCATGCTGGTAATTTTCAAGGAAAAGGCGGAATTCTTTATCCCAAAAGAAATCTTCTGTTGCAGCCCAAACACCGGTAAGCGGATTTTTTCCGCTTGTCATGTGAAGATCGGAAATGACTAAAATCTTTTTGAAGTCCGTAAACAACTGCATCACCTCTTAAATAATCAGAGCAGTTATCGTACACAACTAAGCGGTCATTGGTCAACTGATCGGCGATAAAATATTTTTATTTAAAGTTAATAGCAATAAAAATAACGCAGTTATTAGCCGAGATGTGATCAATTAGTTCTGCATCACACAAAAGACTTATTTGAGCAGATCTTTAAATTCATCATTACTGGCTATTAAATCTCTCGTAAAACTGCAGGTGGGAATCACTTTAAGATTACGGTTTCGTGCGTAATTCAATCCTTCAATTACAATTTTGGATGCAAGCCCATTATTGCGGTATTTGTGCGGAACAAATGTGGAAAGAAAATCAATTGTATCATTATTTTCTAAATTGTATTTAAGATAAGATTCATCATCCGGATGTTTTATATAAAATTTTTGGTTAGTTTCATCGTGTATAACTTCATCTGGCATAAGTATCTCCTTCAATCATGTTTCAATTGTAAATTCAAAATTAACTTCACTGAATTCGTTTTTTTCAGGAAGATAAGTCTTTTCTGTAAATCTAACTTTGTTCAGCTTATCAACTGTAATTACAGTTGAACAGCGTGTTCCATAGTTTTCAGATTTTATGAAAACAGAAGAAAGGAGTTTTTCAAGTTCAATTCCAACTCCGGTATCAGGGAGCAGATCATTTTCCCATGTTTCAAAATCATAAAGCAGGTTGAATAAATTTTTTTCTGAAACAGAACCCGTATCAATCATCTCCTTCATTTTTTGTTTCACCTTTTGAACTTTTGGCCAGGGAGTATCGAGCAATCCGTTGCTTAATCCGCTTATTCCATTTTCAATTTTTTTTATTTCGTTTGATTGATTTGAAAAATAATACAATTCATTCAGAACACCTGTAACAAGGTTGAATCCGTTATATTGATTCGCTTTATTTTTTATTTCTTCAATGTAAGCAAGCGGTGATTTGCTTCCCTTCAAAAAATCTGTTGTTAAATCACCTCTTGATGGTGCATCAGGTTTTATGTTTCTCAGATCCCGGTAATTAGTAAGTGCAGCAAATCTTCCCTGTTTTGTAATTCCAAGCCAGGTACCTCCGGCTTTTAAATCTTTACCTGCAAGTAATTTTGGGTTATCATTCCGGAAATGCGCAGGCAAAGCGGGACGATCATAAAACTCATCCCGGTTTGCCGCAATTATTAATTTATAATTTTCTGATGCATTATTTGCAATTAGTAAAAGGCACATTTGGTAATTTCATTTTCTAAAAATTAAAAACATTCATTCTTGACAAGCTGCCCGTTCACAAATACCTTACAAACGTGTGTAGTATATTCAAACGGATTACCGTCAAATAAAACAAGATCAGCATCTTTACCCGCTTCGATTGAACCGATCCTGTCATCAACATCTAAAATTTTTGCTGCATTTATTGTGATTGATGCAAGAGCTTCTTCAATTGAAAGTCCGTTTGCATTAGCAATAGCTGCTTCAAACAAAATTATTCTTGTTTTAGGAACATATCCTTCATAACCTGATTGAATTGCAAACAGTATTCCCTCCTTGTTAAGAACAGAAGCAGTTTCTACAGAAACATTTTTTGTTTCACCGTAATTTCTAACCATTGATGGATGAAGAATTACGGGTACCCCTGCTTTTTTTATTTCATCTATCAGAAGATAAGATTCAGCAGCACCATCAAGAATAAGTTTAAATCCAAATTCCTGCTGAAGCCTTATTGCACTCATAATATCCGGTGCTTCATTTACCGTAAATAAAGCAGGTACTTTTCCTTCAAGAATATTTGCAAGCGTTTCAAGTTTGAGATCGCGGGAAGGATTCTTATCATCTTTATCATTCTCTTTATTACTTCCGTTCTTTCTAAGATAATCCCGGGCTTTCAATAATTCCTGCCGAAGCATTGCAACACCCTTAGCACGTGTTCCAGGTTTTTTAAAGTAATAACTAACTTCATTGCCAAGAGTAAAAGCCACCATTGCAACAGAATCAAGAATTACATCATGCAGGGTTTCACCATAAGTTTTAACAACCATCGTCTGCCCGCTTGCAAGCGCTCCGGGTCCGTGCCCGGTATTCATTGTTGTTACACCAAGACTCAGAAGATAATCAATTAATTTTTCTCTCATGTTATAAGCATCAAACGCACGCAGTTCCGGCTGGATTGGATCCGATTTTTCAAGCTGATCCTGATCATGCGAATAATTATAAATGCCTGATAAACCCACAACTGTATGCGCATCTATTAAACCGGGAGTTACAACCTTCGCTTGGTGAATTGTGTACCCTTCAGGAATCTGAATTTCACCTGCAGATCCAACTGCTTCAATTTTTTTTCCTTTAATAAGAACAACACCGTTTACAATTTTTTTCCCAGTCATTGTAAAAACTGTATCTGCTTTAATTGCTGTTTGTGCGTGGTGTAAGGATATGAATCCTGTAAAGAAAAATATTATTGCTGTTTTGGCTGCGGTAGAGAATAAAATTTTTCTTTTGGGTTGAAATGACAATTTATCTTTTTTAGAAAAGATATTTTTCTTCAATTGAACTACAAATTTCATTTTCATTCTAAACCTCCGCAAATATCAGCATGTTGAAGATCTCCGCGAAAAACTTCATAACCTCCGGTTGCAAATTTTTTATCTTCCGGATTAGAACGATCAAATACTTTCTCACCTTCGATCCATGTTTGTTCAACCTTTGTATAAACACTGAAAGGATCGCCTGAAAGAATAATGAAATCTGCATCCTTGCCTTTTTCAAGAGAGCCAATACGATCATCGAGTCCGAGCATTCTTGCACCGGCAAGGGTAATTGCTTCAAGAGCTTTTTCCCTGCTCATTCCTGCTCTTACACCAAATGCCGCGCTGCGTATAAAAAATCTTGAATCGGTAATTCCGTCATCTGTATGATATGCCACATCTATGCCCGCTTTTTCAAGAACTGATCCGGTTTTGTAAGCAAGATTAATTGCTTCATATTTTCCGCCGGGAGAATCAATCATTATTATTGAACAGGGAACGCCTGCTTTGGCAATTTCATCAGCAACTTTCCATCCTTCTGTAACATGATGAAGAACTACTTTAAAACCAAATTCATCCGCCAATCTCAGTACCGTCATTATATCATCAGCACGGTGAGTATGATGATGAACAATTCGTTCACCGTTAAGCACCTGAACGAGTGCTTCCATTTCAAGATCGCGCTTTGGCATTTTTGATTCATCACCTGCAGCTTCTTCAATTTTCTTTTTGTATTCCTGAGCTTTTATAAAAAGCTGTCTGATTATAGCAACAGATTTTGCACGCGTACCGGGAAACGGCGGATTATTTCTTATTGAATTAGTACCGTTTGCCATTTTCATTCCACCGCAAATTCCATTCTGAATATCACCACAGAAAAGCATCTCGTTAATAATTTTTGCTTTGCGCAGTTTAAGATAGACTGTCTGTCCGCTCATTAAATGTCCGCTGCCGGGCATTACATTTACTGTTGTA
Source organism: Ignavibacteriales bacterium (assembly GCA_044507695.1). Lineage (GTDB taxonomy): Bacteria > Bacteroidota > Ignavibacteria > Ignavibacteriales > Ignavibacteriaceae > JBIQJD01. The sequence continues at coordinate 22,091 of JBIQJD010000025.1, forward strand.
ATTCCACCGGCAAGAGCTTTCTTAAAAGAATCGCTCATCGGATCAATTGCATCAAGAATGCGTACTTCAGGATTTGTTGGAGATGAAGCATCGCCGCCGGAGCCTTCACCAATGTGCGAATGTGTATCAATTAACCCTGGCAGAATTACTTTTCCCGAAGCATCAATAACTTCTGCACTATTAGGAATTTCAATTTCATCTGCTTTACCAACAGAAACAATTTTTTTATCCTGAACAATCAAAACACCATTATTAATCGGCTCGCCGGAAATAGGATAAATTAGTGCACCTTTAACTGCAATTGGATTTGTTTGAGGGAAAAGTTGAGCCGCCAGAAAAAGGATGGAAAGAGGAAGTAAGATTTTTCTCTTCAATATCATTCTCCTGAAACTTTCTGGAAAAATTTTTTATGAAATTATTGAAATGATTTTTATAATACAATTAAATTGTTTTGAGGGTTGTAGGATTTCAATTCTATATTATCAGTTTTAATTTAGTAACCACTTCCCTTATAATAATTGCAGTAATTCCCCAGATTGTTCCTTCCTCTGTTTTGTATACATAAATTTCTCTTTCCGGCATGTGCCATGATTTCCAGTAACGCTCCGGCAGTCCGAGTGATTTTGTTGGGAATATTTCCTTTATACTTCCATCTTTTTCTTTTATCGATGGATGAAGTTCCATCCGAAGATGATAAATTTCAGGTTCATTATGAATGAAATGATTTACCGGAACAGTAAAAATTTTTTCAACTTCATTCTCATCAATTGAAATATCATTTAATGATGAAATAATAATCTCGCCAATAAACGGATCAACAGTAACTCCCATCGGACCAACAAGCACATCAAGTCTGCCGATAATTTTGATTTGATTACTACTTATGCCAAGTTCTTCAGATGTTTCACGCAGGGCAGTCTGCTGATAATCCACATCAGAATCTTTTTCAAACTCACCGCCGGGGAAACAGATTTCACTTCCCTGCCTTATTTTTGCTGCGCGTTTTTCAAACAGGAGATGATATTCATCATTCACTTTAATGAATGGAATTAATACCGCAGCGTTAAAGTATTCTTCTTTACCCATTATGCCCGGTGAAGAAGGAAGTATCATTTTTAATTTATTAAGATCAAGTTGATTCATAAAAATCAAATTACTCCAAAACTCCATTACTCCAGAATTCAAAACCTTTACCGGGATAAGATTGCATTACTCTTCCTTATTATCTTGGGTCTTGTTCGTTCCGTTATTTTCCTGCACTTTTCTGCCGGCATTCTTAACTGAATTTGCAAGAAGATATTCTATCTGTGAGTTTATACTTCTCAAATCATCTGCCGCCCATTTTTCAAGAGCGGCATAAAGGTTTGCATCTATTCTTAAAAGAAATTTCTTTTTCTCTGCCATAAAATTAACCGCTGTAAGCTGCTGATCTTCTGCTGTTTATTGCAAGGAATCCCGGCAGCATCAGCAGCCAGGGATTTTCTGCCAAAATACTATCGGCATAATTTACAGTTAAAATAATTTTTGCTTTTATTCCAGCTTTCTTCTTGCCCGTAATTATTACTCTGTCATTCATTGAAATTATTTCGGTTGTTCTTTTCCACAGATTCACTTTCATTTCAAATGAAATTCCTTTATCCAGTTCAATAATGCAGCCGGAAAGTTTTCTTTTAAATACAGCAACAGGAAGTTCATAACCGTAAGGAAAAATTCCATATTCACTTTTCCAGAAACTTGTCCGTTTAAATTCCCATTCTTTCTCAAAAAGATTAATTACCGCATTACGGCTGAATGCACGCGGCTGAGCCATTGTTCCAATAACTTCTTCATCAAGCAATAACTGATATTGATTCTTAAATAAAGAAGGCTGAACGAACAAAATTTCTTTTCCTGCAAGAGAAGCTAAATTCATCTTCATCTATTGATATAAAGTTCCTGTGTTAATTACAGGCTGTGCTTCACGTTCAGAAACAAGCGCAACCATAAGATTATTTACCATTGTTGCTTTTTTCTCTTCATCAAGCTGAACAATATTTTGTTCGCTTAAAGCAGTAAGTGCACTTTCAACCATTCCAACGGCACCTTCAACAATTTTCTGGCGGGCTGCAACAATTGCCTGAGCCTGCTGCCTTCTTAACATTGCCTGCGCAATTTCCTGTGCATAAGCAAGATGGCTAATACGTGCTTCTGTAACTTCAACTCCGGCAATTTCTAATCTTGATTGAACCTGCTTTTGCAAATTTTCTGCAATCTCTTGCGGACTTCCTCTTAATGTTGCTTTATCTTCTTCTCCATCATAAGGATAATCAGATGCAAGTGATCTGATTGCAGTTTCACTTTGGATTGCAACAAATCTTTCATAATGATCAACATCAAAAACTGCTCTTGCAGAATCTGTAACACGCCAAACAATTACTGCAGCAATTTCAATCGGATTTCCGTGAAGATCATTCACTTTTAATTTTTCACTGTTAAAGTTTCGTATCCTCAGTGTAACCTTCTTTTTGGTGGTAAGGATATTAACAAACCAGAACCCGGAATCCCGTACAGTTCCCACATACTTTCCAAAGAATACAAGTACACATGAATCATTCGGCTGCACAACTATGAATCCGTTTAGCATCACAAGAAGCAGGAGGAATAACGGAATAATTAAGTAAAGATATGTTACGTTTCTTTCATCAGCCGCTGTGTATATTAAGAAAACCTCAAGTGCAACAAGAACTAGATAGAACAACACGGCGATGAAGCCATTAATTTTTGAAGCATTTTTTTCTGTAACAGTTATCATGTTGAACCTCTTTAAAGTTACTATCAGAATGATATCACTTGGATATCATAAAATCAAGGATTTTTTATTGGCTGGATGAAAAATCTTTCATAAGAAACGAAATTTGTTAGTTGAAATTTTTATAGAAATGAATTAACCAACTCGAACCTAAATCCCTTTAGGCATGATAGAGATAACCGGGTTGTAAAACACTATTTTTTAAATTTTTTAGTTAGATCTGCAATAACGACTTGATAGGTTTGGAGAAAGGAAAACCTCCGGATTTTCAGAATCATATATAAGAAGCTTTTTCCCTGGTGGTTGATTAACAGCATCCAGTATCAAGTAACCACAATCAAACATTAAACAGAAAATGCATTACATCTCCATCCTGTACAATATATTCTTTTCCTTCTACACGCATAACTCCTGCTGCTTTGCACGCGGCTTCTGATTTATATTTTATGTAATCTTCATAAGCAATAACTTCTGCGCGGATAAATCCTTTTTCAAAATCAGTGTGAATTACACCTGCAGCCTGCGGAGCCTTCCATCCCTGGTGAATCGTCCATGCACGGACTTCTTTTTCTCCTGCAGTGAAATAGCTTGCAAGTCCGAGTGTATGAAATCCCGTGCGGATTATTTTTTCCAAGCCGCTTTCTGTTACACCGTATGAGTTTAGGAATTCAGCACGTTCTTCATCTTCAAGTCCAACAAGTTCTTCTTCTACTTTAGCAGATATTTTTACCCAATCGGCATTTCTTGATTCAGCAAATGCTTTTAACTTTTGTACATATTCATTATCACTGCCAAGACCATCTTCATCAACGTTTGCGCAGTATATAATATCTTTTGCCGTCATCAATCTCAATTCATTAAAAAGCTGTTTGATTGTATCTTTATCTTTTTCAGGATAGGCTAATGCAGTGCGTCCTTCATTCATAAAATTAAGTAACTGCTGTGCATCATCAATCAGAACTTTAGCATTTTTATCAGCTTTAACCAGCTTCTGAAGCCGTTCAATTTTCTTTTCAATTGTTTGAACATCCGCTAAAATTAATTCTGTTTCAATAACTTCAATATCGCGGAGCGGATCAACACTGCCGTCTACGTGAACAACATCCGGATTATCAAAACATCTTACAACCTGCAGTATTGCTTCTGTTTCTCTAATGTTAGTAAGAAACTGATTGCCAAGACCTTCACCTTTGCTTGCGCCTTTTACAAGTCCGGCAATATCAACAAAATCAACAGTGGAATTAACTATGCGCTGCGGATTAACAAGCTTAGCAAGTTCATCAAGTCTTTTATCAGGCACAGGAACTATTGCTTTGTTCGGCTCAATTGTGCAGAAGGGATAATTAGCAGCTTCGGCATTTTGTGCTTTTGTAAGCGCGTTAAACAATGTTGATTTGCCAACGTTCGGCAATCCAACTATCCCAATACTTAATCCCATTAAATTTTTCTCCGTTTAAATTCTTAAGAATTATATTATTACATCTTCATGCAGCTGTTCACGCAGTTTTTGAATTTCAGGATCAGCGATGTATTCATCAAAAGTAATAACCTTATCTATAATTCCGTATGGTGTAATTTCAATAATTCTGTTTGCAATTGTTTGAATGAACTGATGATCATGAGAAACGAAAAGAACTGATCCGCTGAAATTAATTAAAGCATTATTCAATGCGGTTATTGATTCAAGATCAAGATGATTTGTTGGTTCATCAAGCAGAAGCACATTAGCGCCGCTCAGCATCATTCTTGCAATCATGCATCTTACTTTTTCTCCGCCTGAAAGTACATTTGCCTTCTTTAAAGATTCTTCACCGGAAAAAAGCATTCTGCCAAGGTAACCGCGGATGAATGTTTCATCCTTTTCTTTTGAATACTGCCGGAGCCAGTCAATCAGATTTAAATCACTGTTAAAGTAAGCGGAATTTTCTTTTGGAAAATATGCCTGCGAAGTTGTTACTCCCCATTCAAACATGCCTGCATCGGGTTTTATTTCATTCATTAAGATTTTAAACAAAGTAGTTTTGGAAATATCATGCGTTCCAACAAATGCAATCTTATCCCCATTATTAACTGTAAAATTGAGATTTGCAAGAACCGTTTCACCATCAATTCCTTTTGAAATATCTTTAACGGTAAGAACGTTATTTCCCAATTCTCTTTCAGGTTTAAAATGAATGTAAGGCAGTCTTCTTGAAGATGGTTTAATATCTTCAAGCGTTAATTTTTCCAAAAGTTTTTTACGTGAAGTTGCCTGTTTTGATTTTGAAGCATTTGCGCTGAACCGTGCAATAAATTCCTGAAGCTCTTTTATCTTTGCTTCGGTTTTTTTATTTGCATCTTTTGCCTGCTGCAATGCAAGCTGGCTTGACTCAAGCCAGAAATCATAATTGCCTGTGTAAATCCGGATCTTGCCGTAATCAATATCTGCAATATGAGTGCAAACATTATTCAAGAAGTGTCTGTCATGCGAAACAACAATCACTGTATTTTTAAAGTTTATTAAAAATTCTTCGAGCCAGTTTATTGATTGAATATCAAGATGGTTTGTAGGTTCATCAAGAAGAAGAATATCGGGATTGCCGAATAATGCCTGCGCAAGAAGCACCTTCACTTTTTCAGTACCCAAAAGTTCAGACATTTTTTTATTATGAAGTTCATCTTTTACACCCAAACCAACAAGCAACGATGCAGCTTCAGATTCAGCTTCCCAGCCGTTAAGCTCTGCAAATTCACCTTCCAGTTCCGAAGCTCTTATTCCGTCTTCATCATTAAAATCAGGTTTTGCGTACAATACATCCTTCTCTTCCATAATATTGTAAAGAGTTTTATGCCCCAATATAACTGTCTTTAAAACTTCATACTCATCATATTCAAACTGATTTTGTTTAAGCACTGTCATCCGCTGGCCGGGAGTAATTATAACTTCACCGGAAGTTGGATCAATCTCACCTGATAATATTTTTAGAAATGTAGATTTTCCCGCTCCGTTTGCCCCTATTATTCCGTAGCAATTGCCGGGAGTGAATTTCAGGTTAACTTCCTCAAATAAAACACGTTTGCCGTATCTTAAGCTTATATTGCTCGTGCTGATCATTAAATATTCTTCCGTTTTTAAAAAAGAGCTTTAAATATAAGAAAAATTAAGTGGAGTTTAATGGAAAATAGAGTCTGTTACTTATAAGCTATAAAGATTGAGAAATTTTGAATGTCAGGAATAATAATTACAAAATTATATGCCTTATTATTTTTTAAGATTTTTATAGAGTATAGTATTTTATAATAATTAATTGCAATTTCCATTTATATGTATAAGTGAAACAAATTAAAAACCCAACCCAAGTAAAATATGAAACTATTTATTTTTCTTCTTGTATCTTTTTTAACCTTTACAAATAACATTACCGCTCAAAATTCAGATACAACACGGACAACTAATTACAGACGTATAGAATTAAAAAATGATCAATCCGGAGCAGGAATGCAAACCTATAAAGAAAAATACGCCGGCAAAGACCTTAATGAAGTAAAAGCAAGCTTATTCCCCCATAAAGGTGGAACCGGAGTTTGGACAGAGCTAAACCCAAAAGTGCCAAGAGTAGATTATATAGGTATTCATTTTGTTAATCCTGATACCGGCTGGGCTGTTGGAGATTTAGGCGCTCTTATAAAAACAACAAATGGCGGAGAAACTTGGAAAACTATAGAAACCAACACAACACTGCCAATATTAAAGATAAGAAGCTATAATGGGCAAGTAGTAATAGCAAGCGGATATGACGGACTGATCCTACGCTCTACTGATGGTGGAGAAACATTTCAACAGATAGAAAGCGGACTTGGAAGTGAATTTGACCTATGGGGCTTAGAGATAGTAAATGATACTCTTGGGTGGGCTTGCGGAGCAACTGCTCTTCTTAAGACAACGGATGCGGGAGAAAGCTGGCAAACAGTAAATATCCGTTATACAGGAGTTCTATGGGCAGTTGAATTCTTAACTGAGAGCTACGGCTTTATAGCCGCAGATGGAAAAGTATTAAGAACCATAGACGGCGGAGAGCATTGGGAAATAATACAAGCAGGAGATGATAAGTCATTATACATAATTGATATAATAGACAGCCTGCATATAGCGGCGGCAGGCTATGGCGGAACAAGCTACAGAGGAAAAAACCTATATAGCAGCGACGGCGGCTATACCTGGATAAACGGCGGACCATTAACCTTTGAGCCTGTAAATGATATTAAATATGTAAACAGGGATACAGGCTATGCAGTAATGTATAATACGATTGCAAGAAAGACAACAAACAGAGGACAGGAATGGACAGGGATACAGGCAGCGGGCGAATGGGAATTGCAGTTCTTCAAAGAAGAAAATATAGGTTACAGCGCAGGAACAGGATTGAGAATTTATAAAACAGAGAACGGTTATGAAAACTGGCAAAGGTTAATTATAAACGACAACTTTGCTGATGTATTTTTTATAAATGAAGAAAAAGGATTTGCAATAAGCGGAGTTTTATCTGTATTTCAAGGTTTATATAAAACTACTGATGGAGGAATAAATTGGGAAGGAATACCTGGTCCTTCTGGTCAAGATATTCTATTTCTTGACAGCCTTACGGGTTTTATTGGAAGCAATGTAATTTATAAAACAACTGATGGAGGAGAAACATGGTATATACCAAATGGAGGACAAGGCGGTGCAGGAAGAATATTTTTTGTAAATGAAACAACAGGATGGGCTATACGTAGTAAAATAATTTATAAAACTACTGATAGAGGTGAAAACTGGTTTGAACAGTTTACAACGTCTTTTGGATTTTTTACCGGCATCCATTTTGCCGATTCTTTGAATGGTTGGGCATCTGGAACACGCCCATACAAAACTACTGATGGCGGTAATACCTGGGTTCAGCAAACTAATACAGATATTTGGCTGAGCGATGATGTTTATTTCGGAAATATAGATACAGGCTGGATTGTCAAAAGAACTCTTAATTCTTCGCTCCTTAAAACAACTGATTCTGGCTTAAGCTGGAATGAATTACCAGAAATTATTGGAGCTTTTAGCTTTCATTTTTTTCCCAATCAATTGCGTTGGATCATAAATGGAAGTCACAATTATATTACAGAAGATGGAGGATTGAGTTTTATTGACATCACTAATGAAGTGCCCTCAAGCTTTAACAGTTTTTCAGCTCCTTTTGATTATCTAGGTTATGCTGCAGGTTCTCTTGGGTTAATTTTAAAATATGAAGATACAACCTATGTTACAGCTCCTGTATTTACTGTCTCTGAAAACACTATTAATTTTGGGAAAGTAGAAATTGGAACAACTAAAACAGACAGCATTTTAATTTCAAATACCGGCAGCGGTAGCTTAGAGGTTACGGAAATTATATCTTCTAACCAAAATTTTACTTTTTCGCCCGACACATTTATCCTTCCAAAATCAGAAGTAACTCATTTAACAATTATGTTTACTCCTTCGGATACTTCCGTTCAATCCGGCTATATAATAATAACACATAATGGATCGAGTTCCCCCGATACTATTACAGTTGAAGGTAAAGGAGATATTGTAGTTGGCATAAAAGATGAGCAAAAAATTCCGGTTGAATATAAACTAGATCAGAATTACCCAAATCCATTTAATCCAGAAACAAAAATAAACTATATAATACCAGAAGAAACGATTGTCAATATTTCGTTATTTGATGTAACCGGAAGAAAGATTGAAGAATTAGTCAATGAAAAAAAACAGCCGGGGTTTTATACCATTGAAATGAAAGGAGATGAATTAAGTTCAGGTATATACTTTTACCGGCTTTCTACAAGCAGCGGATTCTCTGCTGTTAAAAAGCTAACTATCATTAAATAACAGGAGATATTATGAAATCTTTCTTTTTTGTTTCGTTTCTTTTTTTACTCTGTTGCAATTTTGCAGATGCTCAGACCAATGCAAATCTAGCTGGTCCAGAAAATGTTTTGGTAGTATATAAGCATCC
>JBIQJD010000002.1:0-83694 GCA_044507695.1 Ignavibacteriales bacterium
TGCATTTTCCATTCCAAATGCTTAGCAAAATGTAACGCTTCATTACGTTAATTTTCTTCACCTGCCTATCGGCGGGCAGGCTCGAGAGGGGAACAAGTCCCTTTGATGTTTAAAATGTTTTTAATGTTTTTAATAACCCCGCCATTTATGGCGGGGGTTTTCTGCAAGCAATAATAGACTTCAGTCCTGAATTCGACTGCCTAATAAATGCAAAAAATTAACTTCATTCCGCTATGGAAAATGAATTCTGAATGTAATAGAATACCTGCATTTTCCATTCCAAATGCTTAGCAAAATGTAACGCTTCATTACGTTAATTTTTTTACGCATTTCTTTTGATGCCGCAGGTAGGTGGTTAGCAGATCCGTCAATCCATTAATTCGCAAATCCATTCTCCGCGAATTATTTTCAGGGGACTAGGAAATTTCGTAGTACCTTTTAAGGGAAAAGAAGGTAAAAATCAGATTTCCCCTGATAGTTAATGTTTTTCCCCGGAATTAGTTTTGGGTTCTAAATTTAATTCTGAGGGAATTGATGAAATATTGGGTTCTGTTTGTTTTTTTCTTTGTAATATTGGCTTTTACCGCTGCACAGGCTCAGCAGTACCAGATGATGGTGGAAAATGTTAAGAAAATTTCTGACCAGGAATATGAATTTGATGTATCTGTTAAAAGCAGCGGAACTGATTTTGAACTGCAGGCTTACCAGGCAGCTTTAAGTGTAGATGCAGCATCAATCAACGGCGGTACTTTAACTTTTCAGTATGTGCCTAATTCATCCGATCTTAAAAATCTTCCAATATTCGTTACCGGTATTTATAATTATGACGGAATAACTGAAGCAGCATTTGTTTCAGGTGCGCAGAGTACGGATCTCATAAATCAAACTAAAAAAAGAATCGGCAGCTTCCGCCTGAAGAATAACAAATCATTTGCCGGTGTGCCTGATCTGAAATGGGACTTTTCAGGGAGTGTAAATACAATTATTGCCCGCACCGGATTTGCAGATATAACAAATCCTTCCTTCCACTCAGTCATACTAAATGAAGCTCCTGTTTTTACTTCTCAATTAGCAGCACAGATAATTACAACTAAAGATACTCTTAAATTTACTTATTCAGCTTCTGATGTTAATAATGATCAGTTAATATATTCCGTCACTGCTGAGCCGGAATTTCAGGGAAAACTTACTATTGATCAAACAGGGAAAGTTGTGTTAATTCCATCCCTGGCAGACGGCGGGAAAATTTTTAATGTGATTGTTAGTGTAACAGATAACAGATCAGCGCCGGTTACAACGGGCACTTCTGTTACAATTCAAAAGATTAACCATGCACCTGTTTTTGTTTCTGCATTGAATAATAATGAGATCACCGTGGGTGATACTTTGCAGTTTACTTATACTGCATCAGACCAGGATAATGATCAGGTAAGTTACTCTGTTTATTCTGTTACTCCCTCAGTAAACGGATTGATTCATTTAAATAGTTCAAGCGGTGAATTAATATTTATTCCATCCGATGCTGATACAGGAAAAACTTTTTCTATAATAATTAAAGCAAGTGATGGTGAGAAGGATACTTATTCTTCTGCTGCAAATATTAAGGTGAACGGGATACCAAAAATTAATCACGCACCTGAGTTCAAGACTATGCTTACGGCAGTGCAGGTTACAATTGGTGATACGCTTAAATTTGATTACTCGGCAATCGATACTGATGATGACACACCGGGTTTTGCTCTTTATTCGGTGCAGCCTGCACCTAAGGGTGAGATGATAATAAACAGTACAACGGGAAGATTCAGTTTTATTCCTTCTGTTGAAGATACAGGTAAAACTTTTACGGTAGTAATTGAAGTTTCAGACTGGGCTGCAGCGGTTTATTCACAGCCGGCTTTCATTACGGTAAAGGGAATACAAAAGATTAATAACAAGCCGGTGTTTACTTCAGTTCTTCCGCATAGTGAAATAACTATTGGTGAAAGTATTTCATTTACGTATGCTGCTTCAGATGCTGATAATGATACGCTTCAGTTTTATCTGCATTCAATTACTCCTGCTGTCTACGGTTCACTTACTTTATCAATGGGTGGTTTATTTTCTTTTACTCCAAATGAAGCAGATAGCGGGAAAACATTTTCTGTAATTGTTAAGGTGAATGATGGAAAGGATACTGTCTATTCACCAGCGGCAAATATCAGGGTGAATGGAATTCCGAAGATAAATAACAAGCCCGTTTTTACAGCAGCGCTGAAGGATACAGCAATCACTGCGGGTGATTCCCTGCTATTCAACTATACAGCAATTGATAGCGATAATGATTTAATTACATATGGACTTCATTCATTTACTCCTTTACCTTCCGGTGAGATAGGTATAAATAATCAATCCGGTTTGTTAAAATTTATTCCCGCTGATGCGGATAGTGCAATTAATTTTACTGCTGCAGTTTTTGCTTCGGATGGAATTGATACAATAATAACGGAAGCAATTATAAGGGTAAATACACCTGAGAAGAATAATCCCCCAATGTTTACAAATGAATCAGGAGATACTGTTATTACAGAAGGGGATACCCTTAAAATTTACTATCATGCTGAAGATGCTGACCAGGATGAGATCGAATATTTTGTACATGAAATAACACCTCATGCAGCAGGCATAATTTCAATAGATGAGAATACAGGATTGTTCAGTTTCATACCATCAACTGAAGATACAGAGAAAATATTTTCTGTTATAGTAAGCGCGAATGACGGAACCGATACTGCTTTTTCATCTGCGGTTAAAATTAAAGTTAAAGCTAAGCCGAAGAACAATCCGCCGGCATTTGTTACAGTAATGAATGATACATCTGTTACTGTGGGAGACAGCTTGTTATTTACTTACAGCGGAACAGATGCAGATGGCGATGCGGTTGAGTTTATGCTTCACTCAATAACACCTTCATTCAATGGCAGAGCAGCAGTAAACAGTTCATCCGGAAAATTCAGCTTCACTCCGTTCATTGCTGATTCAGGTAAAACATTTTCTGTTGTAATTGGATTAAGTGATGGAAAAGATACAGTATATTCTGATGCTGTAAAGATTAAAGTAAACGGAGTTAAAAAGAACAATCTCCCCTCGTTTGTTACAGTAATGAGAGATACGTCTGTTACTGTGGGAGACAGCCTGTTATTTACATACAGCGGAATAGATTCAGATGGCGATCCGGTTGTGTTTATGCTTCACTCAATAACACCTTCATTCAATGGCGTAGCGGCAGTAAATAGTACATCGGGAAAATTCGCTTTCACTCCAATCAGTGCAGATTCAGGTAAAACATTTTCTGTTGTAATTGGATTAAGTGATGGAAAGGATACGGTATATTATACAGTAAAAATTAAGGTTAATGGGATCAGGAAAAATTCTCCGCCTGTATTTAAAACTGCATTAAGTACAGTGAATGTTTTTCCGCTTGATACGCTAAGATTTGTTTATTCAGCAGAAGATGCTGATGGTGATGAACTAAAATATTACCTGAAAAGTGTTGCGCCCTCTTTAAAAGGAAGTATTAAAATTAATCAGGATTCAGGTGAGCTTATAGTTGTGCCTGCAGTTAGTGACGGCGGAAAAAGTTTTATGGTGAAGGTAATGGTATCTGACGGCAGGGATTCGGTATTATCAGGAGATGGAATGGTTGCTGTGCAGAAAAAGAATTCACGTCCGGTTATTAAACAGGTTTTGCAGGATACAATTATAACTACTGCTGATACGTTGAAATTTAAATTCACAACTGTGGATGAAGATGGTGATGATGTAAAATTAAAGCTGATAAAAAACGGCGGCAGCCTGGAAGGGAAGGTTAATCTTGATTCATTAACAGGAATGTTCATGTTAATTCCATCCGTAGAAGATGCAGGCAGGAGTTTTATATTTCATTTGGCCGCAACAGATGGCATTGATACTGTTTATTCACCTGATATAGAAATATTAATTACAGAATCAGAACTAACCTATGTGGATGATGAGAATAATTTAAATGAATTTTCATTGTATCAGAATTATCCAAACCCGTTTAATCCATCTACAAAAATCAGGTTCAATATACCGGCAGGAATAAAAGGAAACATTACGCTTGTGGTTTATGATATTCTCGGCAACAGGTTAGCAGAGCTGATGAACGAGCCTAAGCCGCAGGGTGAGTATGAGATTGGGTTTAATGCATCGGCTTATGCAAGCGGAATATATATATACAAACTTTCAGCGGATAATTATGTTGAAACGAGGATGATGAATCTGGTGAAGTAGTGAACGTGCGGGAGATGGAATTTGGAGTATTGGAGTAGATGGAATGGTATAATGGAGGAATGGTGGAGTAATTGTACATTCATCAATTATCGGAATGCAGATAATACTGATGAAAGAATTCCGGACACACCCCTTCCTCCCCTCCTGCCTGCCGCCAGGCAGGCTCAAGAGGGGAACAAGCCCCTTTGATGTTTAAAATGTTTTTAATGTTTTTAATAACCCCGCCATTTATGGCGGGGTTTTTCTGCAAGCAATAAGAGACTTCAGTCCTGAATTCGACTGCCAAAATGGTTGTTTAATGTTCAATTTTCATTGGCAGGTAGGTTCGCAAATCCGCTAAATCATCAAAGTGTTTGTTACTTTTTGCTTGATCAAAAAGTAACCAAAAAAACTCCCGAAGGGATTCCTTTGGAAAAGGCTGCGAAATAAATATTAAAAATTAACTTCATTCCGCTATGGAAAATGAATTCTAAATGTAATAGAATACCTGCATTTTCCATTCTAAATGCATAGCAAAATGTAACGCTTCATTACGTTAATTTTTTTATCACATTTCTTTTGATGCCAGTAAATGCAAAAAAAAACTGCGGCAGAAAAATATTTCCTGCCGCAGTGTAGAGAGGTTATTCGAACAATAATAAAATATTATAGAAATGCTTCTTTGAATGCTTCGTAATCAACTATTCTTAAACGTGATCCTTCAAGCTCAACAAGACCTTTCTTTGCAAATGAATGCAGTGTCCTTGAGATTGTCTCACGCGATGTGCCGGCAAGATTAGCAAGATCATGCTGGAAGGGAAGTTTTTCGATTTCTACAGTGCCTTGTTTAATTCTGCCGATTTCATCAGCAAGCTGGAGCAGTACTGTTGCAACTTTTCCTTCTGCATCTTTAAGAGAGAGCGATTTGATTTTTATATCAGCCGCGCGGAGTCTTCTTGTTAATTCCTGCAGAAGAGCAATTGCAACTTCCGGATTGGAGCGGAGCAGATCAAGAAAATCTTCACGTTTGAAAATAAAGATATTGGAATTTTCCATCGCAGTAACATGTGCCGATCTTGCCTGTCCGTCTAATAATGACATCTCACCAAAAATATCTGACTCGCCAAGAATGGAAATAATAACTTCTTTTCCGTCATCGCTGAAGCGGGATACTTTAACCTTCCCGCTGATGATAATAAATAATGCTGATCCGGCTTCATGTTCAAATAAAATTACAGAATCTCTTTTATAATTTTTTTGAATTCCGGTCTTAGCAATTCTTTCGAGCGCCGATTCATCCAGCTCTGAGAAAATGGGAACATATTTTAGAAACTCAACTTTGTTTTCCATTTTTCCTACCTTCCAATGTTTTGTAAATAGTTAATTATGATCAACCTTTGTACAGGTTCAGGCTTTGTGTATAGCCTGGAATAAGCCGCGCATCTGTTGCGTATTGGTTTTACTTCTAACATTCAGATTTCAACAGACAGGTCTTTGTTCAACGTAGTCAGCAGACAGGCTCATAATTACAATGTGAATATGCAAACATTAAGTTTTGCAGATGATGACAGCAATCACAGTACATAATGATGAGTATTGAGTAATAAGTGTCTTGTGTCCCGTCCTGAAAAAAGTTGTTACTTTTTGCTTGATGTAGTGATCGTAAAGAGTGAGGCAGCAGCCAATATACCAATTTGGAAAATCCATATATCACCCCTACGGGGTTTGAATGTATGGGGGGAAATTTATTCTATAAATATGTCAGCCCTAACGGGCTTTGGGAATCCGGGAATACGGCAACCTTCCTATCGGCAGGCAGGCTCGAGAGGGGAACAAGTCCCTTTGATGTTTAAAATGTTTTTAATGTTTTTAATAACCCCGCCATTTATGGCGGGGGTTTTCTGCAAGTAATAAGAGACTTCAGTCCTGAATTCGACTGCCAAAATGGTTGTTTAATATTCAATTTTTATTGGCAGGTAGGTTTGCAAATCTGCAAATTCAAAATACAATCCGCTGATTCAAAAAATTATTAATTCATGCAAACGGTGTCACAGACCTTCGATGCTTTAGAACATATCTTTATGAGAGTTGTTTTATTAAACCATGTCTCATTTGAACAAAGAAAATCAAAAACCAAAAGCTGATATACTCGTTGCCGAGGATGAGGGCATCATTTCTCTGAATATCCGCAGCTTACTTGTTGAAAACGGCTATAGTGTTGCCGGTGTTGCGCGTACAGGTGAGGAAGCGGTGAATCTGGCTTATATTAAGCAGCCCGATCTGATACTTATGGATGTAATGTTAGAAGGAAGATTGAACGGGATTCAGGCTGCTGAAAAAATTAACAGGAAATTCCCGATACCGATTATTTATCTCACCGCATTAAACGATGATGAAACATTGTTGAACGCTTATAACGCAGGTTTGAATGGATACATTGTTAAGCCTTACGGCGAAGATGAACTTCTTTCATCAATAGAATTAGCTTTACATTCAAAATAAATTAAGCTAAACTGAAACATAAAATATCATCGTGCTCTTAGATAATTTTTAATAAGATTTTTCAGTTCAAAAAAATTCAACAAGAAATAATTAAGTACCATCATATTCAACAATCCGAACCGGTACCTGAATAACACCATTAATAAAGCAGCTTTTCTGAGGGAGCAAAATTGGAACTGAAAGCACAAACATTTGAAGAAATCTTCAGTGAGATACCGCAGCCTGCAGTTGTTTATGATGCTGCTTCACTTAAGTTTATTGCGGTTAATGATGAAGCGCTTAAATTATATGGCTTCTCTAAAGAAGAATTCTTAAGGATGAAGCTTGAAGATATTGAGCGGGTAAAATCAAACTTCATTACCGATACTCATTCCTTTCTTATATCTGCACGGCAGTACGTTAAAAAAGATCATTCAACTTTATACGCTAAAATTTCTGTAAAGAATCTTACTTTTGGTGAGGGCAATGCCGTACTGATGCTGATTGATGATATAACCGAGGAAAAGAAATTTGAACAGAGATTAAGCACTCAATACGCTGTTGTAAAGATTGCGGCGGAATCATCAACAATTGAAGAAGCAATTCCAAAAATTATAGATTCAATATGCACAGGTTTGGGATGCGATGTTGGAGAATACTGGAAGTATGATGAACAGAATGAGAAACTTCTTCTCACTTCACACTGGTCATCAAAAATTATAACCGAAGAAAAATATATAGAGATAAGAGGCAGACATTCATTTAAGAAAGGTGAAGGATTGCCCGGCATTGTATGGAAGAAAAATAAGCTGATATGGAACGCAAATCTTTCATCATCCGATTTATTTATTAATAAACAATTTCTGCAGATAACAAATTTAAAAAGTGCGGCAGCATTTCCGGTTTATCATGATTCAAATTTTTATGGAGTGATGGTCTTTTTTTCATTATCTGATACTGCTCCGGATAGTGAAACCGAAATGATGTTCAATATGTTTGGGAGGCAGATAGGAAATTTCATTTATCAAAAAAATCTTGCCGAAGAAAAAGATCAACTGCTGATGCAGATTGAAAAAGATAAGATAGCTTTTAAAAATTTAGTTGATAACATTCCGGGTATCGTTTGGGAGATGCGGGGATTGCCCGGCACAGAAAGCCAGGATATCAGGTTTGTGAGTGTTTATGCTGAAACGATGTTTGGATACCCGGTTAAGGACTGGCTGGGAAAATCTACTTTATGGTTTGAAGCTATGCATCCGGAGGACAGGCAAAAAGCCGTGAAGAATGCTGAACGGATTATTGCATCAAGAAAAACCACTGCAGAGCAGTACAGGTTTTATGCAAAAGACGGAACGATGATATGGACGGAATTATTTTCTTCTGCTATCCTTGATGAATCAAACCAGATTATTGGCAGGCGCGGAGTATTGATTGATATTACAGCAGCAAAAAATGCTGAGGAGGTTATCAACTTTAAAATTGAACAGCAGAAAGCAATTGCAGAGCTCGGCAAAAAAGCACTTGAAGGAACAATGCCTTCCGAACTAATGAAAGAGGTTATTGACCTTGTACATAATTTTCTTGTATGCAATTATATCTCTGTGCTTGAATACATCCCTGCAGAAGAAATGTTTTTATTGAAAGCAGGCGCCGGCTGGCAAAAAGGCCTGGTGGGCAATATTAAATTCCGTGCAGGAAATAATTCTCAGGCCGGATATACCTTTCTTACCGGTGAACCTGTTGTTGTTGAGGATATGCAAAAAGAAAAAAGATTTACAAAACATGTTCTGCTGTATGATAAAAATATTGCATCGGGAATCAGCGTAATTATTCACGGCAAAGGTAATCCTTACGGCGTGCTCAGCGCTCATTCAACTGATTTAAGAAAATTCGGAAATGATGATATTCAATTCCTAACAGCAATTGCCAACATAATTGCAACATCAATTGAGAGAAAGAAATTTGAGACTGATCTTGAACTTTCAATTAAACAGAAAGAAGTGCTTTTAAGAGAAGTACATCACCGTGTTAAAAATAATCTGCAGGTTATTTCAAGTCTGCTCAGCCTGCAATCAAAAACTGTTAAGGATCCCGAATCACTTGAACTTTTTAATGAGAGCCAGAGAAGAATAAAATCAATGGCATTAATTCATGAAAAGCTTTACCGTTCAAGAAATTTTCTCGAAATCAATTTTGGTGAATATGTAAATGATCTGACAAACAGTTTGTTTACATCATATGCTGTTGGTGGTACTCCCATCATTCCATTAATAGAAATTTCTGATATATATATGAACGTAGAAACTGCAGTGCCGCTCGGGTTAATTATAAATGAACTTACTTCTAATTCACTTAAGTATGCTTTCAGGAATTATCAGCAGACAGGTAAGAGAGCGGAAATAAAAATTGAGATGAAGGAAAATAAAAGATCATATACATTATTAATAAAAGATAATGGAAGCGGGCTGCCGGAAAATTTTAATTTCAGGGAAGCGGCTACATTAGGTTTACAGCTTGTTACAAGTCTTGTTGATCAGCTTAACGGCAAAATAGAACTGGGTGAAACGGCCGGAACCGAGTTTGTAATTGTAATACCGAAGGATAAAAAGACCGCAGTAAAATTACTGGATCAATTTTAATCACATCTTTAAAAAAGAATCACCGCATCTGCGAAATAATCATCCTGGTTAGCTTCTCTTACTCATGAACATCGTGTCTGCAGATACGGTGATTTAGTTTCAGCATCAAGTTATAGATTGATATTTAAAACTCAAATGATATGATTCACTAATAAATAATTTTTTTTGTTTAAGAAAATTTTAGTTAATCTATCGAAACTCCGCATCATAAAAATAGAATCCTGCACATTGCAATAAAAATTTTATCTTTGCAGATATTATTTAACCAAGTAATTAATCATTTAACACCAGGCGCCTTTGAATTATTCTCAGCAGCATAAAGAATTAAAAGCGTGGATTGTAACTGCTGATATGGGTTACGGACATCAGCGGGCAGTATTTCCACTACGTAAGATTGCAGAGGGAGGCATTATTACCGCCGGATCGAATGAAACATCTGCCCAATATGAGAGAAAATTATGGCGCAGAGTGCTTGGTGCTTATGAATTTTTATCGCGTGCAAAAAGTATTCCGCTTATAGGCAGTTCATTATTTACGCTGCTTGATAAATTTCTTCACATTCCATCAACATACCCTGAAAGAAATTTAACCGGGGTAACTTTCCAGGTTAATCTTCTTGAATCCAGCATTAAAAAAGGTTTGTGTTCCGGAATGATTGAGAAGGTTAAAGAAAAAAATCTGCCTTTGGTTACATCATTTTATGCACCTGCAATTGCGGCTGATGAAGCAGGCATAGAAGATATCTACTGCATCATTTGTGATACAGATATGAACAGGGTTTGGGTTCCTAAAGAGCCTGCAAAAAGCAGAATAAAATATTTTGCACCATGCATCAGCGCGGTGCGGAGATTAAAAATGTACGGAGTGCCGGATGATAAAATTTATCTTACCGGTTTTCCGCTGCCTGATGAATTAACAGGCGGAGCTTCTTTAAATATTTTAAAAAATGATTTAAGAACAAGATTAAAAATTCTTGATCCGGAAAATAAATTTCATCTGCGGCATGAACAGAGCATCAATCATTTTCTTGGTGAAGAAAATGTGAATGAAAAAGCTGACCGTAAAATTACAATTACATACTGCATTGGCGGTGCAGGTGCACAAAAAGAAATTGGTATTAAAATTATATCAAGTTTAAAAAACAAATTGAAGAACGGAAAAGTTAAAATAAATATTGCCGCAGGCAGCAAAAAAAATGTACATGATTATTTTGTTAACGCAGTTCAGGAAATCTGCGGTGAATGTGCAAACATAAATTTAATCTACTCTGCAAACCTTCATGAATATTTTAGTAATTTTAATGAGGCGCTTCGTAACACTGATATTTTATGGACGAAACCAAGTGAACTATCATTTTATACAGCGCTGGGAATTCCGGTAATAATGACGCCTTCAATCGGTTCTCAGGAAAGCTTTAATAAAAAATGGCTGATGGAAATACACGCAGGATTGATGCAGGAAAATCCGGATTATACAGATCAATGGCTGTTTGATTTAATTAACAGGGGAGTGCTTGCAGAAATGGCATGGGCAGGATTTTTAAAAGCAAGAAAACTCGGCACATCCAGAATAATTGAAGTTTTAAAAACCGGCAGGCTTACACCTGATGAATCTCCGGTGCTCCGGTAAGTTATGAACAAGAAACAGAAATATTATTTCTTTTATTTGAAAACCGGCGGGGGACACCTTGCGCCTGCGCGTTCATTAAAAAATTATATTTTAAAAAAATATTCTGAAAAAGCAGAACCCGTTTTGATTGACGGCTTTGAGAAGACTCCCCGGTTTTTCAGATATATAATTGAAGATGGTTACAGGAAACTTCAGTACAAAGCAGCATGGTTTTATGAAACGCTATATGCTGTAAATAAATTTCCGCCGGCGGCATACATAACTGCATTTATTGTTTCATTATTTTGTAAGAAATATATACATGAAGTGCTTGTGAAAGATAATCCAGAGAAAATAATTGTGCTGCACTTCTTTCTTATTAAACCTGTTTATGATGCAGTTAAAAAATATAAATTGCGCACAAAAATTTACACAGCAGTTACTGATCCTTACACAGCACATCCTTTATGGTTTTTACGAAGCGGACAGAATTATATTTTATTTAGTGAACGGCTCAGCAGGCATGTGCAGCAGATAAGACCTGAGAGCCGGGTACATGTTTTCCCGTTTGTGCTTGATGAGAAATTTTCTGTGAAAATAGCTGATGAAAAAATTCCAAAGATTAAAGATGAACTGGGACTGCCGCAAAATAAAAAAATACTGTTGGTAATGGGCGGAGGAGATGGAATTCCGCATGGTGAAAAAATCATTGAAGAAATACTTAAGGAAAAAACAGATGCTTTCATTGTAATTGTATGCGGCAGAAACAAACCGCTGTTTGAAGCTGCACAGCGGTTAAGGAGGAAATATAATGTTAAAGATATGATGATTTTTGGATTTGTAGATTTTGTTTATGAACTGCTGAATGCTTCAGATATTTTAATTACAAAATGCGGCGCTTCAACAATGATGGAAATATTAATGATGAATAAAGTGCCTGTTGTAAATGATTATATATGGGAACAGGAAAAAGGAAACATTGAATTTTTAATTGAAAATCATCTCGGCATTTATGAGCCGGAGATTAACAAACTTCCATTCATCTTAAAAAAATTAATTGATGATAGAGAATATTACGATTCGTTTAAAAAGAACATCTCTTCGCTGCAGCTTAAAAATGGTACAGCAGATGTTTCTGAATTTTTGGTAAATGAAGAAGAATTTTAAAAATCACAATTAATAAATTTCGAAATTTATATTCATCAATCCGCTAATCCGCAAACTCACTGATTCGTCAATTCATAATACTTAGTACTGAATACTTACAATACTGCTCTCAGCCCGGATAATTCTATAAACTGTTCCTGATCCGGTTTCAATTTCTTCAGAATCAATTTGAAAAGCTGCACGCTCAGAATAATTTAAAAGGTACAGAAAAATTCTGTACACGTTAAAAATGTAAAGATGAGATACCTGAAAGGGAATCTCTTAAGCCCGGATTCCAATTTCATTTATTCTTAAGTGAAGTGAATTTAAGGAAAGAATTTATGATTTTGATTTTTCAAAAACTATCAAAAAAATTTATGAACAAAAAAAATGGTGCTCAAAAAATTGAAGCACCATTTGGGGGCTGGAAAGAATCATTAAGTTTAATTTCTTGCGTTTATCATGCCATTAATGTGCAGAGATTTATCAAGAATATTTCCCTGTTCATCAACAACACCGGGATGGCATGTATAACATGATGAAAGCGGAACCTGAATATGACCAGCCGGCGGTAAGCCATGGCATGTGCCGCATTGGGTTTCATTACCAGTTAACTGATTCCATTTAACTGTATTTTTAATTCCTGTCATTCTATCAGCCGTGTAAGCAAACCTGTTTTCAGCTTTAGCTGAATCTCTAAGAAATTCAAAATTACCGTGGCAGTAAGTATTTGAACATGATCCATCTTCAGGATTATAAACTGCATCATCAGCGCCGAATGCAGTTGCAATTCCTTTAAGAATTACTTCTGCTCTGTTATCTGTTCCAAGATGTCCTTCGGCATAAATACCTGATCCGGGGTATTGATGGCAGCTGCCGCAGCGTGCTGAACTGCCTAAAGAATTTTCATATAGGTGTTTTGTATGAAAGCCTACGCCAAGTGAATCAGTTAAGAAATTATCTTCAAGATCTCTCGGAGGTGCTATTCTTGAAGGATTAGAAAATGAACCATGACATGTATTGCATGATTCCGGACCACGATCACCTGAATGGCAATTCAAACAGGTTGCACCGGCAACGCCGCCGCTGAAATCTGCCGCATGACATGACTGGCATTCCTTCATACTCCAGCCATTTTCTTTAACCAATGTACCGTGAAAGTTTGCATGCCCCGGAGTTAGTATGCCCGGTTTATGCACGGATAAAGCCTGAGGCTGTGAAATACCTGGTTCAAGTTCACTGCATCCTGCAAAGATCAGTAACGATATTAGTAAAGGAAAAACAATATAGAAGTAATATTTCATTTTCATAATCCGTATTAATCTACTTTGAACCATGACAATAACCGCAGAAGCCTGTACCTGCAGGAGTAAAACCCGGAGTACCGTTATGGCAGTTAAAACAAATTGAACCCTGGCTGTCATGCCAATCACCTTTAACATCACTCATAAAATTCCGCGGATGAGTTTTAGGATTTGTACCTTTTATTCCATCACTGTCTAGATGACAGGTGATGCAGGTTGGATCTGCGCCCTGAGTATCATGGCACGAAGCGCAGCTTTCAATATCACGTTTAGCAAGTATTGCGTGTTCACCGCCGCCCGTTCCAGCTCCGATTGTAAAGAAACCGGGTTTTAAGTGTGAAGCAGGAGTAATGCCGCTTAAGCCGTAATCAGCTTCATCTCCCTGATGGCAGGTTGAGCAAAAAGTTTCAACCTGATGACAGCTTTCACATTCTGTTCTTTTTGATTTTGCATCAATGCCGTGAAGAAATCTGTAATTCAATTCATGAACTCTGTTAACCTTTTGTCTCTTCGCTCCGTCAACAAATGAATTTGGTGCATAAGGCTGGAAGAAATCATCGGCAGTATTTGCAGATGTTATTCCGGATGCAGCATGGCAGTCTTCACAGGAATTGGTGATGTTATCATGGCACATTATGCAATCCGCAGCAACATCATTAGCTTTAAATTTATGATTCTTAATGAACGAAACATCCTGGTGGGAAACCGGAATAAGATTTCCTGTTTGAAGATGACATGATTCACAGGCATTTGATGCAACTGTTACATTATTATGGCATGTGAGACAATCAGTCATTGCGGGTTTGGGCTGTGCTGCCTGAAAAGCATAATCAACTTCGTTAATTCCTTTGTGGCAGGATGAACATTCAAGGTTTTGATCTTTAATATGAAAACTATGATTGAACAATAACTTTTCTGCTGCAGATGTATTTTGAACAAGCGGCTCAAATTTATCTTCATAGTGGCAGGTTCCGCACTGTTCCGAATCCTCAACATCATGGCAGGTGCCGCAGTTTTCATGATCGGGCATCAGTCTGTCTTTAAGTGAAGTACTTTCTGCTGCTTTTGAATGGCAGTCTTCGCAGCCCGCTAAATCAGCATGAAATGAATGGGAGAATTTTATTATTTGATCATTCCCTTTAACTTCATCTTCACCGGAACTGTCTTCACTAAATGCAGCAATTAAAATCAGCAGTGTAAAGACTGAAAGAAGAAAAAGGTAGATGTTTTTTAATTTCATATCTACATCAGATTTAAGTTAGTGTTGAACCAGTAATTAATCCTGAAGAAAAACCTGTAATCATTTTTATAGATTTTGTTATCCATATACTGTCCCTGAACATCAAAGGATAATTCCCGCCACGGACGGAAATTTAAGCCTGCCAGCAATGTAGTGAGATTGTTCTTTTCTGAATCCTCAGAAAGTTTATAATTAGTAAGTGATAAACCTATCGAAGGAGTAAATAATCCTTCAAGAAAAGTATAAGCTGAGTAAAAAGAAACTGCATCAAGCTCTCCGGCATAACCAAGATTTTTTCTGTAGGAGATATTACCAAAATCAGAAGAAGCACCAACAGTAATGCGGCAGGATGATTCATCATCCCTGTAATTGATATTGCCGAATCTTCCTGAAACAGTAATGCAGTTTTCAATTTTATAACTTCCGCCTAATTCAATTTCCTGTGTATTACCGTAATCAAAAACAGAGAAGATTGAGTTGTATCTTATTTTTGGTTCCCTGTAGTTGTAATAGAATTCAAGATTAAGATCTTTTACCTGGTTATATGAAAAGAGAAATTCATATTTGGAAGGCTGATCAAAATTAAGATCATACTCAAATCCAGCATCAGCAGAAAGCAGATGCTCCAATTGATATGAAGCATCTGCGGAGATAAACTCATATTGTGTTGAATTGTTGCTTATCAAAAAATTTATCGGGTTAAGATTTTCATCGAGTCTTGAAGCAAGGTATTCTTCACGCAGAAAATTCTTTTTTATGTAACCGAGTGAGAACTGAAGATTCTCAACTGCAGTTGTTGTAAACTTTCCGCCAAGAATATAATTATCATCAAAATTTTCAGTCAGTTTAAGTTTCTGATAAGCCGGAACATTCCCGCCGTAATAACCGGTTAATTTGAAATCAGAATATTTAACATCCAGGTTTACGCCGTCAAACAATCCGCCCGCAACACTTGTAAATAGAGGCTGCCTTCCGAATCTTATTGTAAAAAGATCAAACAGGTTTCTTCGTTCAAGGTAAAGATTATAAAATCTTACATGAGGATCACCTGCTATATCATTTGTAAAATCATTTTCAAGATTTATATAAGATTTAAGAGAAAAGCTGCCTTCATTTATATTAAGATTAAGAAGCTGGAATGTTCTCATGTAATCATTAGAAACATCAACTGTATCAAATCTTTCAAACATATAAAGGGATGATGAAATTCTGCCATTTATATTTTGAGAAAGCAGAGGAGTTGAAATCAAAAGCAGAATGAATAAAGTAGTTGTTTTCATTTTGATTTATTAATGTTCGAGACTAATTCTTATCCTTGCCCGGTACCGGATGTTTTATTTTTTCCCATGATGATGCAAAATCAAATCCTGTGTGAGTAGGACTTTCAGGATTATGGCAGCTTATACAGAGATTTTCTGTTTTCTCATGATATATCAATCCCTTTTCAATTGCAGCAGCGCGGTCTTTCATAACCTTCAGACTTTTGTATTCAGAACCAGCGCCGTGGCATGTTTCGCATTGTACACCGTCTTCAATTTTAAATTTAGCTTCTCTGAATTTTGCATCAACATTATAGCCGCTTGCATGGCATGCAAGGCAAGCTTCGGTTTCTGCTGCGGAAGTTTTGTGTCCCAGTTCAGCAGCAATCTGATTTGCCTTATCTGTCTTTAATGTTTCAAATGCTTTTGCGTGTTTTGATTCTTTCCAGATGCTTAACTGAGAGCCTTGTTTTTCAGTTTTATGGCAGGTACCGCATGCTTCTGCACCAATGAATTTTGAAGTACCATTATGCTGATTGACCTGCTGTGCAGCAAGAAGCGGTGAGAAAATAAATAGTGAAGCAATTAAAATTCTACTAAGCATTATTCCTCCTTAGGGTTTATCAAAAAATAGGAAAGTCCACCTGGATTTTCCATGGTGAACTCTCCTCTGAAAATTACTTCATTAAGATCATTTTTTTAGTCTGTCTGAATACCTTATTTCCGTTTAAAGATGCAGCTTCTATTGAGTACAGGTAGATGCCGGATGATAAAGTTCTTTCAGCGCCGGATAAATCAAACCTGATGTTGTATGATCCGGCAGATTGAGTTGTGTTTACAAGTTCTCTAACCAGCTCACCGGTAATACTATAAATATTAACTTTAACCTTGCTTTCAAACGGAATTGAATATTGTATAGTTGTGGCTGGGTTAAATGGATTTGGATAATTCTGCATCAATGCAAAACCATCCGGAGAATAATCTGGATTCTCTTCAAGTTCTACGCTTGAAACAAAACCACCAATAGCAGCAGTTGATTTTCTTAAAACATCAATTGCAAACACTGTGTTGTGCATTCCGTAGCTTCCATCATAAGCAATCAACTGATAGTTGAAGTAAGCCTTTGTATAATTCAGACTATCTTTATCTCCTGAGAATAATTTATAATCAATTGCTTCCTGTCCTTTCGGCGGAAGTGCCATGCTCAGGTTTAACAATAAACCTTTAATTTCATCCTGTATACTTTCAACTTTTGAATCGCCGTCATAATCAACCTTGGCAGCAAAATCATCGAAGGTTTGTTTTTCACCATGACAAGTCTGGCAGCTTGCAGTATGATCAAAACCGGTTTCTTCATTATGAAGTGACCATGAATGTCCGCCAACCTTATCCCTGTTAGCATGATCGCTGGTATCAACAGTTGCACTCATATGGCAGCCAACGCAGGAATTTTCAACTGCCCATTTGTGCGGGCTTGTTAAATAAGGTGAATCAAACTCAGCTGCATTCTCTCCCAGCAGTACATCTGCCTGGACCGAGTGATGTGTTCCCCAGTGTGAACTTGTAGGAAGTGCAGCCGTTAATGTAATATTGTTTGCCCTGGCTTTATGGCAGTTGAAGCAAAGTTCACCGGTGCCTAAATTATAATTCTCATTATATCTGAATCCGTTAGCGAGAGTATCAGAGCCCGCGGGAGAATAACGAAGCTGAGCAATATTATCATTTCCGTGAGGATCATGGCATGCAACGCAGGTTATTGCTTCATGAGAAGCAACAGTCATTCCGGTTGTGTTTGTAGTTTTTCCTTTTGTGAAATTAATGAATCCGTTTGCATCATGGCATCTTATACAGTTTGCTAGAGAATTATTTTGTGAAGAAGCGCCCTGTGCAAATGAACTACTCCATACAGCTTCAGCATGAAGTGAATTTTCATACTGAGCATATTTATTATGTCTCCATGGTTCATCATGGCATTGGCCGCAGGTACCGGCTTTAACAGAAATTGCAATTTCTTCTTTCCTTGGACCGCCGCCTGCCAAAGCATGTTCACTTCCGGGACCATGGCAGCTTTCACATCCTACGGAAGCTAATCCTACCAGTTTTGGATATTCTGTTTTTAATGAATCAAATTTCTTTGAGTTTGGTGTTCCTAAGTTCCAGCCTAATTCAGATGCAAGGTCATCGAATCCGTTATTGTTGGCATTGGGTATATAACCTGTGGTATGGCATTTCAAACATCTATCTGAAAAATGTGAATCATCACTGCTTATCTCATTTTTAAGTGCATTTGCATGTCCGGATTTAGACCATCTGTCAAATATATCTGTGAATAAAGGTGAACTTTGATGGCATGTCATACAATTCGGATACTCGGCTGCAACACCTTCAAAATTTCCAACACCTACAAAATCAGCAGAGTAGTAGTCTGCAGTTGTATCATGAGAACCGCTCTGTGTTGTAATAGTAAGTTTAACAACATACGCACCCTTTACATCCGGCTTGAATTGTTTCCATAATTGATTATTCACATCTTCAAAAACAGCGTTTGAACCCGATGGCTTTGAGATAAATTCAAAATTAGCAGAGATTATTTCATCTGAATTGCCGATATTTTCTGCGGATAAGTAAACATAGGTTTCATTGGGCACAACATTTAATCCCGATGAAGTGTTTGTTGTTAATCCCAGACTATTAATTTTGTGCGGTGTCAAAGCTTCGGTAACTATTCTTCCCCTCTGGGCAAAAACAGTTACAACTGCAAACATGATTATCAAAATCATTGTGAGCGGTGTTTTTACCTTCATATTGTATCCTCAAGTATTTAGTTCGCGTACAATTTTATTAATTGCTCACTACCAGAAACGAAAAGCGTACCAGAAATTTTTTAGGGATACATTCAAAAAACCGCTTATTTTCTTTTCAGCGTTGAGAGAACAGGGATATGCATTCTCTTAAAAGAGAATTAATTTTTTAAAATGTGCACATGGATAACCATTATAATTAATAATTGTATATGTTTGGATTAATTCATTTCGGAATAATAAATGCTTTTCAATTACAGATTTCTTACTGCTTCTGTCTTTTTGTCTTTTATAATTATCCTGATCCAGGCGTGTGAAACCAAGAAGCCGATTGGAGAATTGATTGTTATAGATGGCGTAATCTGTGTGAGCGAAACCGGGAAGCCATATAATGGAGTAATAAAAGATAAAGTGCTCGAACGAATTATTGAGTACGAAGTGGTTAATGGTAAAAAGGAGGGTGAGTTTAAAGTTTACTTTTCCAACGGCGAGATCGAAATGATTGGCACAATGAAAGATAATTTGAATGAAGGTAAATGGAGTTACTACTATCCCGGCGGACAATTAGAATCTGAAGGAATATTTAAAAAAGATCTGCCTGAATCAACCTGGACCTGGTATCATCAAAATGGAAAATTAAAAGAGAAAGGGGAATTCCTGCACGGTAAAAGAACAGGCATTTGGGTTATCTATGATTCTCTGGGAAATATTTCCCGTGAAGAAACATTCGTAAATGGAAAAAAGCTTAAATCAAAAGAGGATAGTTAATTATTTCTGATCAATTCTATCTTTAAAACACTTCTTATAAAAACATTCTTTTTTGTGTCAATTAAGTAGAAAAAAATCTTATTCTGATACAAAAAGAAATTTATCTCATCTAAAAAACCTCGAAATTCCTCAATAAAGCAATCTTTCCCTGTGGCATATAAGTTGGCTTTGTGCTTCAGATTTTTAACCAAAAGAGGAAAGAGAATGAAAAAACTTCTATTGTTGTTTGCTTCGGTTGTTTTGCTGGCAGGCTTAACATCCGCTCAAGTAACACTGAGTATTCCTGAAGTTACGCCATCGGCTGAAAACAGTCCGTTAACCGTAAGCATAAATGCGGAAGGAGTAACAAATGTTTCCGCAATCAGCTTAAAAATTAATTACGATCCGGATGTACTGACATTTGTTGATGCATCAAACTTCCCTGATCCTTCAGTACTTGTTACCGGAATAAACGGAGTTGTAACAATTGGATGGTACAGCTTAACTCCGCTTAATTTTGGCAGCGGCAAACTGATCGATCTGAATTTTACTTATAAATCGGGAAGCAGCAATTTAGATTTTGTTGGAGCAGAATGTGAAATTGCAAATCAGTCCGGTCAGGTACTAACAACTGTTTTAAACAACGGAAAAGTAAACAGTATTACTACCGGAGAACCTGATAAACCAGCATCATTAGGCGGCATCGTCTGGAATGATCTGAATCAAAATGGAATAAGAGAAGCCGGCGAGCCTGGTGTTCAATGGGTTACAGCAGAGTTATACGATTGCAATAACATTTGGAAGGGATGGGCATTTACAGATTCTGCCGGTGCATATGTATTTGAGAATTTAACACCGGGAGATTACTACGTTAGGTTTTATCTTATTGATGGTAATAAAGATTTTGAATTCACTGTAAAAGATGCAGGCGATAACGATGCAATTGATTCAGATGTTGAAGTATTAAATGATTCAACCGGAAGAACAATCTGTACTACTCTTGAATCAGGTGAGAATGATTTAACCTGGTTTGCAGGTATTTCTAACGGAATTGTTCCGCCTGTTTTAAACAGCTCAATTGGTGATCTTGTCTGGAATGATCTAAATAAAGATGGTCTTAAAGATGATTCAGAGCCCGGAATTGAAGGTGTTACAGTAAAACTTATTAACAGCAGTTTTGAAGTTCTTGCATCAACCGAAACAGGTGCAGGTGGAAATTATAAGTTTGAAAATTTAGCTGCCGGAACCTACGGAGTTGAATTTGTTCTGCCTGATGGTTTTAGTTTTTCACCAAAAAATGTTGGCGGAGATAGTAAAATTGATTCTGATCCTGATGCAATTCACGGCAGGGTTGATCCGTTTGCTTTGGGAGAAAATGAAAACATAACAACAATAGATGCAGGGATGTACGAGACAGAAGTTCCTGATCCGGTTTATGTATCTATATCTGACAGAATCTTTATAGATGAAAATAAAAACGGTGAAGAAGATGCAGATGAAAGCGGTTTACCATACGTAACAGTTGAACTTTATAACTGTGAAAATGTATGGCAGGCTTATGCATTGAGCGATACAACCGGAACTTATTCCTTTGATAGTGTAGCCGCAGGAACTTATTATCTGGTATTTCATCTGGTTGATAATAATGCCGAATATAGATTTACCACAGAGAACATAATAATTATAAATGATACTACAGGCAAAACAGATTGTATTCCATTTGGATTAGGAAATGTAGCAGCAGCAACTGCACACAGCACAAAGGTTGGTGTATGCAAAGGAGCAACACCACCGCCTCCACCTCCAACAGGATGCCCGGTTCCTTTCATTGCAAAAGATGATGGTTTAATTGCAATGCCCGATACCGGAAAAACAACAACCTATAAAATTACTTATAAGAATGACGGCGATGCTCCTCTCTACAATGCAGTAATAGTAGATACACTACCTGCCGGAGTAACCTTTGTCAGCGCTTCAAACGGCGGTACGGTAAAAGATAACGTTGTTACGTTTGATCTTGGTACACTTGATAAAGGTGAAGGCGGATACGTTACTGTAAAAGTTGAAGTTTGCAGCCATGAATCAGAATATCTTAATAGAGCATGCTTAACAGGAAAATCAGATGATGTTTGGTATACTGCATGTGCAGAGGATTTGAACTTCTGCGATACAACAAGCAGCGGCGGCGGAAGCGGAGTTGAATCAAGAGGTGATATGGCTGAACTTCTGTTAAGACGCGAATGGAAAATAAGAAACGGACTTACAACTCCGGTGTTAGCAAAAACCGGAGCCGGAACAATAAATTCACGTTTCACACTTCCTGAGCTTGTACCGGCTGAAGGTCCGCATAAATCAGTAGCAGTTGAAACCACACCATTTGATATACTTGGAATTTCAAATGCTGTATCAAGCTATGCGGTTGATTATCAACTGAAACTTGCTGAAGGTGACAGAAGAGTAGCAGGTATTTTCTCAACCATTACATTAGCACCAAATATTTATGATCATACAAAGGTTGTATGTGATCGTCTTGCAGGTTCTGCAATTGAAGAGATAAAATTAATCAATATTGATGGTCATGAATTCTACGCTGCAAAACTCAGAAAGACAAGCGGAAGAATTACAGACTATGCTATCTCATTCAGTGTATATGAAACATCGGCAGGCTTTGCAGTTGAAAATAAATGGACCTGGGGTGAATACAAAGCACCGCAGGGAGCTTCAAGTGTTTACAACTTCCAGGCATGGGCAAGCTCGTATGATGGTGCTGTTGAACTTGTGAAGGATATTCTTGCTAACCTGCAGGTTAAAGGAAACGTTGCATTCATGAATACAAATCAGAATATTCCAGATGTATTCATTAAGAGTACAAGATATACACACGATGGAAAAGTTCATTTAACATTGGTAAATAACTCTGATGTTTCCAAATCAATTGAACTTACTTCATTCTTGAGATACTCACAGGGTGATGATCTGATTGAGACAAGTACAGCTTATACAGTTCCTTCAGGTGAATCAGAAGCTGTATTAGAACTTGGTATAATTGCAGATGCGCAGGTTGAATTAAGCCAGAATTCAGGATTCAAAGATGAAGTATTTGTAAGCGGCGGTGCTTATACTTATATCACCGGTGCAAATTCCAGGGTATCCGAATTCAACACAGCAGGTTATGTACAGCAGAATCTTGCAGCATATCCTGAAGGTACAATAATGCTTTCAGGCGGTGCATACGTTGCCGGACAATTAAATGACTGGGTAACTGTAGTACGTGCACTTACAACAAATGGCTCTGCTTATGATTTGAGAAGCTATGGACAGTTGAGATTTGAAGCAAAAGGTAAAGGCGTTGTAACTGTAATTCTGGATATGACAAATGTTACCAATTATAATTACTTCGCTAAGAATATCAGTTTAACTGAGATGGATAAAGAATATGTATTGAACTTCCGCGATTTCAAACAACTCTTTGGAAATGAAGTTCAGTTTGATGCAAGTGCAATTAGAGCAGTTGGATTCATATTCAGCTCAACAAATAATCCGGGCAGTTCAAGCTTCAACTTTGAAGTGAAGAACATCGGCTTCTTTACAGAAGGCGCTACCTCTACAGATAATGATGGTTCTATACCGGATAAATTTGATCTTTCACAGAATTATCCCAATCCGTTCAATCCTTCTACTGTAATTGAATTCTCAGTTGCAAATAAAGAAGTGATCTCACTGAAAGTATTTGATATGCTCGGTCAGGAAGTTGCTCAGCTTGTAAATGAAGAACTTGCTCCTGGCAAATACTCATTCAAGTTTGATGCGAGCAGTCTTTCAAGCGGAGTTTACTTCTATAAACTGCAGGGACAATCAGTAAACATAACGAGGAAGATGACTCTGACTAAATAAATTCATCCATTAACAAAATAAACCCCGGTTCTTAATTGAGCCGGGGTTTTTTATTTTTACTGAACAATTTTCCATCTAACTCACTAAAAAATTTTTATAATCTCAGTTCAATCTGAAAAATTAAAAAAGATTACTGCATTTCTTTTCCCTGCAAAAAATTAATCTAACATTTTTTGCTGCAGTAAGGTAAAAAGCATTTCATTCAACTCACATAAAATTGATATTATAACGCTCATTAAGTAATTTTGTAGACGGCACTAAAATAACTTTTATTTAAAGGAGTTCGTGTATGGCTATAAAAGTAGGTATAAATGGATTTGGCAGAATAGGTAGATTAGTATTTAATTCAATCGCAAGCCGCGGGTTACTCGGTAAAGAAATAGACGTAGTTGCAGTAGTTGATATAAGTACTGATGCGAAATATTTTGCTTATCAGTTAAAGTACGATTCTGTTCATGGGAAGTTTAATGGAGAACTTGCAACTGAAAAAAGCGATTCAAGTCTTACCGAAGATGATGTAATAGTAGTTAACGGTAATAAAGTACGCTGTATTCAGGCAACAAAAGAACCTTCCCAGCTTCCATGGAAAGAACTCGGTGTTGATTATGTAATTGAATCAACAGGATTATTTACAGATGCAGAAAAAGCAAAAGGACACCTGGCAGCAGGCGCAAAAAAAGTGATTATTTCTGCACCGGGTAAAGGCGATGTTAAAACTGTTGTGCTTGGCGTAAATGATAATGAATACGATCCTGCAAAACATGATGTTATATCAAATGCATCATGTACAACAAACTGTCTTGCACCTGTTGTTCATGTATTGCTTAAAGAAGGAATAGGAATTGAAACAGGTTTGATGACTACAATTCATGCTTATACTGCAACGCAAAAAACAGTTGATGGTCCTTCTAAAAAAGACTGGAGAGGCGGAAGAGCTGCCGCAATAAATATTATTCCTTCTTCAACCGGTGCAGCAAAAGCTGTTGGTGAAGTTCTTCCAGAAGTTAAAGGAAAATTAACCGGTATGTCTTTCCGTGTTCCAACCGCAGATGTTTCTGTTGTTGATTTAACTTTCCGTTCAAAGAAAGATACTTCAATCGCAGAAATTGATTCATTATTAAAGAAAGCTTCTGAAACATACCTGAAAGGAATTTTAGGCTACACTGATGAAGAAGTTGTTTCAACGGATTTTATTCACGATGAACGTTCTTCTATTTATGATTCAAAAGCAACTCTACAAAATAATTTTAAAGATGAAAAAAGATTCTTTAAAATTGTTTCATGGTATGATAATGAATGGGGTTACTCCTGCAGAGTGGTTGACCTGCTCCTGAAAATTGCTAAGCAATAAACTGAGTTAAAAAGAAACGAAGCTCCGGCTTCGTTTCTTGTTTTATAGCAATTGTTTCTTCATTGTAACTGAATTTTGTGATTCATTAATTACAGCTTTTAACTAAAGGGAAAAATTAAAATGGGAAAGCTATCAATAGATAATGCAGATCTTAAAGATAAAAAAGTATTGGTACGGGTTGACTTCAACGTTCCACTTGATGAAAACCAGAACATAACAGATGATAACAGAATATCTGCTTCACTTCCTACAATTAAAAAAATAATTAAAGAAGGCGGTAAAGCAATTTTAATGAGTCATCTCGGAAGACCGAAAGGAAAGCCGGTTGAAAAGTACAGCCTTAAACCTGCTGCTGAACGGCTCGGCCAGCTTCTGAATAAAGAAGTTAAACTTGCACCCGATTGCATTGGTGATGAAGTTAAATCATTAGTAAATAACATGAAGAGCGGAGATGTTGTACTTCTTGAAAATTTAAGATTCCATACAGAAGAAGAAAAGAATGATAGTGATTTTGCAAAAAAACTTGCAGAGCTTGGAGATGTTTATATTAATGATGCTTTTGGAAGTGCACACCGCGCACATGCATCAACAGAAGGTGTAACAAAATTTATTGATAAATGCGCAGCCGGATATCTTATGCAAAAAGAACTTGATTATCTGGGCAGTGCTATTGCAAATCCTGAAAGACCGTACGTTGCAGTTCTTGGCGGCGCAAAAATTTCAGGTAAGATTGATGTAATTACAAATCTGCTTGATAAAGTTGATACATTAATTGTTGGCGGCGGAATGGCATTTACGTTCTTCAAGGCGCAGGGAAAAGAAATAGGCAAATCACTTCTTGAAGAAGAAAAACTTGATCTTGCAAAAGAAGTACTTCAGAAAGTAAAAGATTCTGATATTGATTTCCTTCTTCCGGTTGATGTTAAGGCTGCAGCAGAATTTAACAATGATTCACCATCCGATGTTTATAATGTTGATAATATTCCTTCAGATAAGTTGGGATTGGATATAGGTCCTGAAACAATTAAATTGTTCAAACAAAAGCTCCTTAATGCAAAAACAATTGTATGGAACGGACCGATGGGTGTTTTTGAGTTTGATAATTTTGCTAACGGAACATTTGCAATTGCAGAAGCTCTGGCAGAAGCAACTGAAAAAGGTGCTGTAACAATTATCGGCGGAGGAGATTCTGCTGCAGCAATAAGTAAAGCCGGATTGGAAGAAAAAGTCTCTCACGTTTCAACAGGCGGCGGCGCTTCACTTGAATTCCTGGAAGGAAAAACACTTCCCGGTGTTGCTGCATTAACCAACGCATAAATTAATTTTTTTAAGCACAGATTTTAGTCTGTGCTTTCTCTAAATTTATTAGAAGAATTTTCTGTAATACCAAGGAAATATTTTGAGTAATTATTATCGTCCGGGCGGATTTGGAGGATTTAGTTTCTTTCCGCCTGTAATAAAAAACCTGCTGATAATTAACGGAGTAATTTTTTTGCTTCAATCAATGGGAAGCGGAATAACGGCAAACGGTTCTACTTTAAATGAAATAATAACCAAGTATTTTGCTCTTATTCCAATTCAGGGAATTGCCGGATTAAATGAGTTTGGCAAATTTATTACAATGTCTTTCTATCCATGGCAGCTTATATCTTACCAGTTTCTTCATGGCAGTTTCGGGCATATTCTCTTTAACATGTTTGCATTATGGATGTTCGGAATGGAAATTGAAAATCTCTGGGGATCAAAAAAGTTTTTATATTTTTATCTGCTCTGCGGTGTTGCTGCGGGGCTTACACAGTTATTCATCTCTCCTTTATTAACAAATAGAATTGGTCCAACCGTAGGCGCTTCCGGAGCTATTTACGGTGTGCTTATCGCTTTTGCAATGATGTTTCCAAACCGATACATTTTTCTCTATTTCCTTATTCCTGTAAAAGCAAAATACTTTATCGGATTTCTTGTTTTAATGCAGTTGATGTTCTTCAGCGGCGGTGAATCTAATATAGCTTTTCTCGCTCATCTTGGCGGAGCGCTTGCAGGATTTCTTTATGTTTGGTTTGATCCCAGATCAAATTCAGAAATAAGAAGCGTTTTCAGAAGATCATCTTACCGTACTTCTACTCCGTTTAATCCTTTTGGTGCAATGAGTGAAAAGTTTAAAAAGAAAACACGTCCTGATATTGAAGATGCAAAGTATTATGAGATTGAAGATGAGGAAGAAAAAATTACCCAGCAGCAGATTGATGAAATTCTCGATAAGATAAGCCAGTCAGGCTATCAGAATCTTACAGAAAAAGAAAAGAAAATACTTTTTGAAGCAAGCAGGAAGATGAAATAATCTTTGCTGCTGGATTAAAATATCTTTTAAGATTTTAATGATAAAAAATTTTACGCCGCTTTTATTTATTATAATTATATTTGCAGGATGCGATAAAGGACCTGAAATTCCGGAAGATACATTAGTTAAAGTTTATACAGATATTATTATTGCGCAGGATACAACTGCAGATACTACAAAAAATATTTTTCAGATTAATGAAGAAGTATTCCGCAGGTATAATATCACAAGTGAGCAGTATAGAAAGAGTATTGATTATTTAAATGAAGATCCGCTGCGGTGGGAAAGTTTTTTTGATAAAGCAATCAGGTACGCTGAAGATTTGAAGCGGAACGCCGAAAAGAACGGCTGAACTTTTCTTTTGCTGCGGCAATTCTCAATAACGGGTAACCTACTTCCGTTTTTATTCTTTCCTTAAGTTCTTTCAGATCATCATAACCTTTTTCAATTTCCTTCATAATGTTTGAATATTCATCAACCGGAAAAAGATGATCAACTTTAACATCAGGATAATATTCTATTATTGTTTCTATCTGCATTGAGATTATTGATTCGGAAAGCTTTCTCAGATTAGCAATATCCCTTAATGAATATTCTTTCAGCAGCAGATTATAAGTTTCATTTAAATTCTGCGGAAGAGTTAATGCTTCCTTTTGATTTTTCTTTTCTCTGTCTGCCGAAGTAAATCCACTTATTACTTTCAGAATATCCTCTCCAATTTTATTGTACATTCTTTGTGTAAAGCCATTAACCGATAGTAACTCCTGTGCATCTTTTGGTTTTTGAAGTGCAATATTTCTTAAAACTTCATCAGGACAAATTATATAACCGCTCTGCATAAATTTTTTCTCAGCTTTGCTGCGTACAATTCTAAGCTGATTATACAAATTTAAATTTTCTTCATAATCAGTAACTGCGCTTACAGGAGAAGAAACAAGTTTGTTCTTTTCAAGATAATCAATTCCGGTCTGTAGAATTTCAAGTGTGCGGTAATTTTTTTTGCGGGTAACAAAACCTTCTGCAAGTAATTCACGCAGTGCAAACTGCAATTCACCTGTTTCATATCTTGCGCACATTCCAAACACTTCATGTTCTTTATAGGAATCTCTTTTACCCGTTCCTCTCAAAATTCTGAACAGAGTTGTTTCATTTAAAGAATTATTTGCTTCATATAATGCCCGGAGAATTATCTCCTTCAAATATTCCGCTGTTGATTCAGGAATATGATCTGAGGCAGTACATTTATCGCATCTTCCGCATTTGTAGCCGGTTACATCTTCACCAAAATATTTTAATATGAATTTAAAGCGGCATTCGCCGGAATACACAAATTCAACCATCGTATCAATCTTTTTCTGTAGATGAAGATAGTGTTCATTTATTTTTTTATAATCGAGTCTAAGTCTTTCAGCCGCTGTACGAGGCGCTGTTAGTACAATATTATCTTTTGCGTTTACCTTGTTATAAGAAGCAATTCCAAGATTATCAAGCGTTATTAAAATTTCATCAAGCTCATATTCTTCGTATCCTGTTTGGCTTTCAAGTGCATTAAATGGAATTTTTATCTCTCTGCTAAATATTCCGCTTCCATGTTCACGCAGAAGCATAAGAATTACTTCTTTTAATTTTTCAACAGATGTTTGTTTTACAAAATCACGCAGCTTGTCTTTATCCAACAAAAACCTGATAGAAGCTTTCTTTTCATATTCGGATAAGTACCTGATGTAGCCAGCCTGTTCAAGAATTTTAATTGATGAGTAAAGCAGACCGCGGCTTAATTCTCTTTTTACATAGGCTGAAATGTATTCTTGATTTATTGGAATTTCAGCCGCAGAAAAATTTCCTTCCGCTACCTTGCCGTAATCACAGATTGCAGAATACACCTGCTGAACAAGTTCTTTATCC
This sequence comes from Ignavibacteriales bacterium, assembly GCA_044507695.1. Classification (GTDB taxonomy): domain Bacteria; phylum Bacteroidota; class Ignavibacteria; order Ignavibacteriales; family Ignavibacteriaceae; genus JBIQJD01. The sequence goes on from JBIQJD010000002.1 coordinate 28,983, forward strand.
GGATGAGATTGTGAGAGAAAATAATTCTGTATGTTTATATCATTATCTTCATGAAGCAAAAATGTTTGGGATGGTTTTCCATCCCTGCCGGCGCGACCAATCTCCTGGTAATAATTTTCTAATGAGCCCGGAGTATTGTAGTGAATTATAAGCCTGATATTGCTTTTATCAATCCCCATTCCAAACGCATTGGTAGCGGCAATAACGGGAATTTTGTCACTAATAAACTCTTCCTGAATTTTCTTTCTTATCTCCGGCAGCATTCCCGCATGATAATATGAACAACTGATTTTATTCATATTAAGAAATTCAGAAACCTCTTCGGCTTTCTTTCTTGAGGCAGTATAAATTATTGCAGGAGTTCCTATTCTTGAAATCAAATCAAACGCTGCTTCTCTTTTTCTTTTTGTAAGAATAACGTTCAGATGAAGATTTTCTCTTTCAAACCCTTTAACAAAAATTTTAGGATCTTTTAATTCAAGCTGTTTGATTATATCGGTTACAACTTCGGGAGTTGCAGTTGCGGTAAACGCAGAAGTTTTTTCTAAGCCGGTGAAAATTAAAAACTCTTTTATCTTTCTGTAGCTTGGACGAAAATTATGTCCCCATTCACTTATGCAATGTGCTTCATCAATAAAAAGGTAGGATGGATTTAATTTTTTTATTCGTTCAGCAAATGAAACATTCTCAAGCCGTTCAGGCGCAGCATAAAGCAATTTAATTTTTCCGTAAGCTATGTCCTGAAGAACCTGTTCAACTTCAATAAAGCTCATTGTGCTGTTGATGAATGCCGCAGGAACTTCCTGTTTATTAAGTGCATCAACCTGATCTTTCATTAAAGAGATAAGAGGAGAAATAACGATTGAGAAATTATCCGAAACCAAAGCCGGAATCTGGTAACAGAGAGATTTTCCCGCTCCGGTTGGAAGAACAGCAAGAACATTTTCACCGGCAATTATATGTTCAATAATTTCCTGCTGGCCCGGGCGGAAAGATTCATAACCGAAGTATTTAAATAAAGCTTCCTGTGCAGTCATCATTTGAAAATTAAGTTATCCAAAAGTAAACAATAATGTAAAGTTGAAAAAGATAAAAACCCGGAGTTAATATAAATCCCCGATAGGGATTAACATATTGTTAATTTTTATTACTTACCTGAATCAAACTAATTTCATTATATTTGTTTTTAACATTTTTAAAATAAAATGAATGTAATTGAAACATCAGGCCTAACAAAGGTTTATACAAGTTCGTTTGGCAAGAAAAAAGTTGAGGCATTGATTGATTTAAATCTGAGCGTATCACATGGAACAATTTTTGGGTTATTAGGTCCTAACGGCGCGGGGAAAACCACACTTGTAAAACTTCTTCTCGGCATTAATTTTCCCACTGCAGGAAATGCAAAAATTTTAAATGAAGAACCGGATAATTATTTGATAAAATCCAGAGTTGGATATTTGCCTGAAAATCATAAATATCCTTCTTATCTAACAGGCGGAGAAGTTCTTAATTTTTACGGAAGATTGAGCGGGATTGACGGCATTGAACTTTCAAGAAAGATTGATGAACTGCTTGAACTGATGCAGTTAAGAAAATGGAAGAAGACAAAAATAAAAGCATATTCAAAAGGAATGATGCAGCGATTAGGACTTGCGCAGGCAATGATAAATGATCCCGAGTTAATTTTTCTTGATGAACCTACTGATGGCGTTGATCCGATTGGAAGAAAAGAGATTAGAGATATTCTGCTTCAGCTTAAAGAAAAAAATAAAACAATTTTTCTTAACAGCCATTTATTATCAGAAGTTGAATTAATTACTGACAGAGTTGGAATTCTGAACAAAGGAAAACTGCTGCGGGAAGGAACGGTTCGTGAACTTACCGAGAAAGCTGAAGAGTATAAAATTTCCGCTGCCGGTGAAATCGATTTATCAGCCTTCCGGCTTCATGATGGAATTCTGCTTACAAAACTTTCAGAAAACAGTTACTCAGTTAAAGTTAAAAGCGTTGGTGAATTAAATTCTGTAATTGATCAGCTGAGGCAAAACGGAGTACTTATAAAGGAAATCCTTCCGCAGAAAACAACTCTTGAAGAAATGTTCATTAATCTTATCCGTGAATCTGAATCAGCTGAAATTTCCGGGAAGGAAAAAATCTGATGCAAAAAAACCAATCCGCTTTGAAAAATATCTGGCTGATGACATGGTTTACATTGCGTGAAGCAATGGCAAGAAAAGTTTTCATTTTTTTCATGGGAATTTCAGTAATTGTTGTATTGTTATCAGCAGCAATTTTTAGTGTGATAGAAACTGAATCAGTGATTTCCGGATTTACAACTGAAGGCAAGGATGTAATTTTAAAAGAGATTGTTGGTTCATTGGAATTAATGATTATCTCTCCTCTCTCAGCATTATGTCTTCTGCTTGCAATTTTTGCAAGCGCAAGCTTTGTTCCGGTTATGCTTGAAAAAGGAAATATTGATCTTCTTCTGTCAAAACCTGTTTCACGCACCCAATTGATTTGGGGAAAGTATTTCGGCGGCTTGCTTGTTGTTTTTATTAATATCGGGTTTTTAATTACCGGAGTCTGGCTTGTTATATCAATTAAATTTTCCTATTGGGATTTTTCTTTTCTTTCTTTAATAATAATTATCACTTTCACTTTTGCAATTTTGTACGGACTGATAGTCTGGTTTGGAATATTAACAAAAAGTTCTACTCCCGGAATGATGGTTGCATATTTAATATTCTTAATTGTTAGTCCGCTGCTTCAGCTTGCTAAAGACAGGCTGAATGTTTTAATAGAAAGTGATTTTATCAAATCTGTTATTAAAGGTTTATATTATATTATCCCAAAAACTTCTGAACTGATGGGAAAGATTACGCAGGATTTGACGATGGGAAAAGGGATTGAGAATTATCAGCCGGTTATTTCATCTTTTCTTTTTCTTGCGGTGATGATGTATCTAAGCACAATTATGTTTAAGCGTAAAGATTTTTAAATGAGATATTTAATACCATTATTTTTATTTTCTTTTTTAATGATTAGCTGCGGTGAAGCGCCGCCGGAGCCTATTAAACAAAGCCAATGGAAGGTTTTTAATTATCTTCCGGCAGAAACAGATTTTCTGCTTTATACAAATCTTGATGAACTCAGAAATACTACTCACTGGAAAAATTTTGCAGATCAGTTTAATGATAAGAGAGATGATTGGCTCTTACAGTTTGAAAAAATTACAGGTGCGGGATTAGAAAAAGGAGTTTCAGAAGTTTTCACTTCTAATTCATGGAACGGCAATGGTGTTGCTGCAATCATCTTTAATGATGATGCAGAAGGAGTTAAAAAATATTTTGAAGATGAAAAGAAATTCTCATCAGAAAAAATCGGGGATAAGATTGTCTATACATTTAAAGATAAATCACCGGCAAAATTTTATTTCCCGGAAGCGAAAATTTTATTAATTGTAAAAAGTAAGGATTACCTTACCGAACTGATTAATGGTGAAGCAGAAACATTAAAGCAGAATAAAAGATTTTTAGAAGTCATCAGCAGTATCAGGAATAAAAATCATTACTGGTTTGCAGCAGGAAACGGGAGTTATGCAGCATCATTATTAAAAATGATAACCGGAAGCGGAAAAAACTCAGAAGTAAAAAAAATAATTTCAACAATTGATAATATTTCACTTTCTGCGGAATTTTCTGATGGCGTAAAAATTGTTTCTATTGCCGGATGCAAATCATCCGGAGATGCATTGTTATTAAGTACAACTATAAGAAGTGCAATTGCAATGAATCTGCTTTCATCATCAAATCCGGTTTTGGATAAAATAATTCAAAATATGGACATAGACAGAAATGATAAAAAAATCAGTCTATCTGTAGCTTTAAATCACGATGATATTCTGAAGTTAAGGGATATCTCCCGAAAAAAAATAACAGATAAAAATTTATAGGGGAAAAAATGCAAGAAGAAAAATTAAAACTTGAAGATTTATTACACGGCACAAAAGCTGTTAAAGAAAAAGATATAATAAATAAAGTTGCTATCATAGGTGCAGGAGTTATGGGGCAGGGAATTGCGCAAACCATAGCTTCAGCCGGAATTGAAGTAATGATTGTTGAAAAAGATAACTTTCATCTTGAAAGATCAAGAACAAGTTTATCTGATTCTATTGACCGCGAGATAAAAAGATGGGCAATGACGGAATCAGAAAAAAAATCTGTTCTCAGCCGTATAAGATGGGAAGTAACAATGGATAATCTGAAACAAAGTGATCTCATCATTGAAGCGGTTGATGAAGATTTTGATCTGAAGAAAAATATCTTTCTTGAACTTGATGCCCGTGCAAAACCAAATACAATTCTTGTATCAAATACATCCACATTAAGCTTAACAAAGATTGCTGAAATAACTAATCGTCCTGATAAAGTTATCGGCATGCATTTTCTTAACCCGGTTCCAAAAGTTCCTCTGGTAGAATTGGTTAAATGTCTTCATACTTCAAATGAAACTGTTGAAAAGATAAAAGACTTTGCTGCACGGATTGGAAAAACAGCAGTTGAAGTCTATGAATATCCGGGATTTGTAACAACGCGTGCTATCGTTCCGTTGTTAAATGAGGCAATGTATATTTTGATGGAAGGTGTGGCAACGGCAAAAGATATTGATACAGCAATGAAACTTGGTTACAATTTTCCAAATGGTCCGCTTGAAATGGCTGATATGATGGGGCTTGATGAAGTACTGGCATGGATGGAAACATTGTGGAAAACTTTAGGCGAGCCGCGTTACCGTGCTTGTCCGGTACTTCGTAAACTTGTCCGTGAGAAAAAACTCGGTAAAAAAACCGGTGAAGGTTTTTACAAGTACGATGAAAACGGAAGAATAATTTATTGAGAGATTTAATAATTAATTTCAAAAATTAAAAAGATAACAGGGGAAGAAATAAGAAATGAAGGTATTAGTACTTAATTGCGGCAGTTCATCAATTAAATATCAATTTATTGATACGGATGAAAAAACAGCACTCGCTAAGGGCATGATCGAACGTATCGGCATGAGCGGCGCTGTTCTTACACACAGACGATACGATGGCGATGAAATTAAAATTGCAGGCGAGATATTAGACCATACAATTGCAATTGAATATGTACTTGGTGTAATGTTAAGCCGCAATCATGGTGTAATTGAAGATAAATCTGATATAGAAGCAGTCGGGCATCGCGTGGTTCACGGCGGTGAATCATTCTCCGGTTCTGTATTGATTACAGATGAAGTAATAAATGTTTTACAGGATAATATTGAACTTGCACCGCTGCACAACCCGCCTAATATAAAAGGAATCCAGGCCTGCAGAAGAATTTTACCCGGCACACCGCAATGCGGAGTGTTCGATACAGCATTCCATTTGAACATGCCGCCCAAAGCATTTTTGTACGGAATTCCTTACGAACTTTATAAAAAACATAAAATAAGAAAATATGGTTTCCACGGAACATCACATTTGTTTGTATCCCAGCGTGCTGCAGAACTGTTAGGAAAAGATATTAGTGAATTGAAATTAGTAACAGCTCATTTGGGTAACGGCTGCAGCATGGCGGCAGTTGATGGCGGAAGATCTGTTGATACAACAATGGGATTTACTCCGCTTGAAGGCCTGTTAATGGGAACCCGAAGCGGTGATCTCGATCCTTCTTTAATTCTTTATATAATGGGAAAGGAAGGATTATCATTAAGTGAAGCGGGCACACTTTTAAATAAACACAGCGGTTTAATCGGCATAAGCGGTGAAAGCAGTGATATGCGTGAGATAATTTCAGCAATGAAAGAAGATAATAAACGTGCACGTTATGCCTTTGAAATTTTCTGTTACAGAATAAGAAAATATCTTGGAGCTTATGCTGCTGCAATGGGAGGGCTTGATGCTTTCATATTTACAGGCGGTATTGGTGAAAACTCCGCCGAAGTTAGAAAGGAAGTTTGCAAAGATCTTGAATTCCTCGGAATTGAGATTGATGATGAAAGAAATAAAAATCGTGAAGTAATTATTTCAACTTCTTCATCAAAAGTTAAGGTGATGAGAATTCCCACTAATGAAGAGCTTGTAATTGCAATGGATACAAGTGAAATCGTTAAAGACTTTGTTATTCAAAATCAGCAGAAATAATATTTGGTAATTAAAAATTATTAACTAAAAAAGGAAAGAAAGAGAATCATTAATGAATATCCTAGAACATCCGGATAAATTTGTTAATCGCCACATTGGTCCTAACCAGGATGAGATAAAGAAAATGCTCGAAGTTATCGGCGTGGAATCAGTTGATCAACTGATTGATGAAACTGTTCCCGAACAGATAAGATTAAAAGATAAACTAAAACTTGATGACGCACTAGAAGAATACAGATTTCTTGAAATGCTGAAGAAGATTGCAAAGAAGAATAAAGTTTATAAATCTTACATAGGAATGGGATATTACAACACATTTACCCCGGCAGTTATTCAGAGAAATGTGCTTGAGAATCCCGGCTGGTACACTCAATACACTCCATACCAGGCAGAAATTGCCCAGGGAAGACTTGAAGCTTTAATGAATTTTCAAACTGTGATTATTGATTTAACCGGATTGCCAATTGCAAATGCTTCTCTTTTAGATGAAGGCACGGCTGCTGCTGAAGCAATGCTGATGTTCTTTTCTCAAAGAAATAATAAAAACGCATTTAAATTTTTTGTTTCGGAAGAATGTTTTCCGCAAACTATTGATGTTTTAAAAACACGTGCTAATCCGGTTGGCATTGAGCTTGTAATCGGTGATCATAAATCAATTGAATTAACTGATGAATATTTTGGATTGTTCGTTCAATATCCATCCGGCTTTGGCGAAGTGTATGATTACAGAAATTTATTTGAATCAGCAGTCAGTAAAAATATTTTTAAGGTTGTTGCTGCTGATTTGCTGAGCTTAACATTGCTAACTCCCCCGGGAGAATTTGGTGCTGATGCAGTTGTTGGAAGTTCTCAGCGGTTTGGCGTTCCAATGGGATTTGGCGGACCGCACGCAGCTTTCTTTTCAACTAAAGAAGAATTTAAAAGAGTAATTCCGGGAAGAATCATTGGCGCTTCAATTGATGCACAGGGAAAAACAGCATTTAGAATGGCGCTTCAAACACGGGAGCAGCATATAAGACGTGAAAAAGCAACAAGTAATATTTGTACTGCGCAGGTTTTGCTTGCGGTAATTGCTGCAATGTATGCTGTGTATCATGGTCCGAAAGGGCTTAAGGCAATTTCATCCAGGATTCATATTCTTACAAAAGCTCTCGATAAAGTTCTTAAAAAACTTGGGTACGAACAGTTTAATGAAAATTATTTTGATACTCTGAAGATTTCTCTCTCCGGAAAAGAAAAAGGATTGATAAATAAGATCAGATCATCTGCAGAAAAACATGAAATGAATTTCAGATATATTGATGATCAAACAATCGGCATTTCTTTAAATGAACCAACAAACTTTCATAACATTGTTGAGATTATTTCTGTATTTGCAGAAGCAGCAGGTAAAGAAATTTCTGAAGATGAAATAAAAGAAGCTGTTAAAAGCAGTGATGTGAATTTTTCAGATAATCTTGCAAGAACTTCTGAATACCTTACCCATCCTGTTTTTAATTCCTATCACTCAGAAACAGAGATGCTCCGTTATCTTAAATATCTTGAGAATAAAGATCTTTCACTAGTTCATTCAATGATTCCGCTTGGTTCATGCACAATGAAATTGAATGCAACTTCTGAAATGATTGGAATAACTTTTCCGGAATTTGCTAAGCTTCATCCTTTTGCCCCTGAAGATCAGACAGAAGGATATAAAGAAATTTTTAATTCACTTGAAAAAGATCTGTGTGAGATTACAGGATTTGCTGCGTTTTCACTTCAGCCAAATTCAGGTGCGCAGGGTGAGTACACCGGATTACTTGTAATTCGTGAATATCACAGAAGCAGGGGACAAGCAAACAGAAATATTGTACTTATTCCTTCATCCGCACATGGAACAAATCCGGCAAGCGCAGTAATGGCTGGTATGAAGGTGGTTGTAATTGCAACTGATAAACACGGAAATATTTCAATCGAAGATTTAAAAGCAAAAGCTGAAGAACATAAAGATAATCTTGCTGCACTGATGGTAACTTATCCTTCAACGCACGGAGTTTTTGAAATCAAGATTAAAGAAATGTGCAGCATTATTCATGAGAACGGCGGACAGGTTTATATGGATGGTGCAAACATGAATGCACAGGTTGGACTTACAAGTCCTGCTTCAATTGGTGCGGATGTTTGCCATATAAATCTTCATAAAACGTTCTGTATACCTCACGGCGGAGGCGGACCAGGAATGGGGCCTATTGGTGTTGCAAAACATCTTGTTGAGTTCCTTCCCAATCATTCTATTGTAGATTTAAAACATAAAAATGGAATTACGGCAGTTTCATCTGCACCATGGGGAAGTGCTGATATTCTTATAATATCTTACGCTTACATAAAAATGATGGGAGGAGAAGGTTTAACTGAAGCTTCTAAAATTGCAATACTTAATGCAAATTATATTAAAGCAAAACTGGAAAATACTTTTCCTGTTCTTTACTCAGCAGAAAACGGAAGAGTAGCACATGAATTGATTTTTGATATGAGATCGTTCAAGCAATCCGCAAATATAGAAGTTGAAGATATTGCAAAAAGATTAATGGATTACGGATATCATGCCCCAACTGTCTCATTTCCTGTTGCGGGAACTCTGATGGTTGAACCGACTGAAAGTGAATCAAAATATGAAATGGATAAATTCTGCAGCGCACTCCTTTCAATACGTGAAGAGATAAGAGAAATTGAGGAAGGCAAGGCTGATAAAGTTGATAATGTATTTAAAAATGCGCCGCATACAATTGAAGTGGTTTCATCTGATAAATGGACGCACCCATATTCACGTGAGAAAGCTGCATACCCGGTTGAGTGGGTAAGAAAAAATAAATTCTGGCCAGGTGTTGGAAGAATTAACAGCGCTTATGGTGACCGCAATCTTATCTGTTCATGCAATCCAATCCAGGATTATGCAGAAGAAATTTCTATTTAGTATATTCAATCTATGCGGACCACATGTGAAATATTAAAGCAATCAAAAACAATTGCAGTAATTGGGATTTCATCTAAGCCGGGAAGAGACAGCGGAAACATTGCACTTTTTCTTAAGAACAGGGGATATGATGTTGTTGGTGTTCATCCTGTAGTTAAAGATGTTTTTGGAATTAGAGTCTATCAATCTTTGCAGGAAATAGAGCATGAAATAGATATCGTGAATGTATTCCGCAGATCAAGTGCTATACCTGAAATTATGGACGATGTGTTGCTGAAAAAGCCAAAAGCACTATGGCTTCAATCCGGAATAAGTAATGATGAAGCAGTTCAGCCTGCAATTGATGCGGGTATTGATGTGATACAGAATTCCTGTATAGCAATTGAGTATAATCTTTGCAGATAGATTTAGTAAAAATTCTCAGCGGAATAAATTCTATAAACTATTCCTTTCCAATATTTTTTTTGATAATATTTTTCTGCGGCAAAACTCCGGCACAGCAGTCAGATTCCATAACCGCTGCAATAAAATTTCCATTCATAGTTGATTCTATTCTAGTTGAAGGAAATGATATTACAGAAGAAGATATTATCCTCCGCGAGCTTACTTTTCAAATTGGAGATACAGTTTCCTACGAACTTTTAGAATATAACCAGGAAAGAATTTTCAGTCTTGGCATCTTTACTAAGGTTGAGTTAATTCCTTTTGAAGAAGAACTAAAAATAATTTTAATTCATGTTGAAGAAAGCTGGTACATTTATCCAATTCCATTTGCAGAGCTTACCGATAAAGACTGGAATAAAATTTCATATGGATTTTATGTAGTTATAAAAAATTTCAGAGGAAGAAACGAAACAATTCAAACCCGCGCTGCGTTTGGTTATGATCCATCATTTAGTCTCAGCTATTACAAACCAACAATTACAAAAGGCAGCAAAATATTTTTTGAAGCCGAAGCAAGTTATCAAAACGCCGGCAACAGAAGTTTTACCGCTGAAAAACTATACGGCTCTGAATTTGATCAGAAATTCATCTTAGCACAAATTCTGATTGGCAAAAGATTTGGATTATTTCACTGGCTGAGTATGAACTTTAATTATAATTATGTTGAAACACCAGCGTTTGTTCCTGAAATTGCTGCTGGCAATAACAGGATTGACAGATTTCCATCAGCAGGAATAAATTACACATACGATACACGTGATCTCATTCAATTTCCGAAGAACGGAATCATGTTTCAAACAAGTATTCAGTATAAAGGCTGGGGGATAAATGATATCAACTATTCAATTTTAAATTTGGATTTTAGAGAATACCGGAATCTGATTGGAGATTTATATGCTAAATGGCGAGTTGCGGGAAGGTTTGGTCTCGGCAAAAAAATTCCTTTTTATGATTATTCATTTCTCGGTTACGCTGAACGGATAAGAGGCTACTTCAATGTTCAGGAAGAAGGGAATGAATCGTACATTGGTTCAGTTGAATTTTTTCATCCAATTATAAAAGATCTAAACATCAGTTTTGATTGGGTTCCGCTTTTGCCAAAGCAGCTTCTCAGGTACCGCATTGCATTATATACCCAGCTATTTGCAGATACTGGAACGGTTAGATTGAAAGGTGAACCTATTTCAATTAAAAAATTTAATACCGGATTTGGGGCAGGATTAACTTTTCTTATTCTTCCTTATAATTCAGTAAGATTAGAATATGCTTCTGATGAATATGGAAATCCGGAATTTATTTTTGATATCGGAGTTTCTTTTTAAAATAAGAAAATGATTTTATCAAACATTGAACTTTATTATACAGAATCATCCAACAAAAAAGAGAATGAAATAATTCTTGCCGCTGATGATTTTTTTCACGCAGTAAAAGTTATGCGGCACAAAGAGGATGATGAAATTTTTATTACCTGCGGTGAAGGAAAAATATTCAATTGCAGAATTTCAAGAATAGAAAAGAGTGCATTAACGGCTCAGATTAATAATACATTTGAATATCAAAACAAATTCAGCAGGATATTTTTTTGTATACCTAAAATTAAAAGCCCGGAAAGATTTGAATTTGCAATTGAGAAATGTGTTGAACTTGGAATAACCAACTTTATAATTTTTGAATCGCAAAGATCATATAAGAAAGGAGAGAAGCCTGAACGCTGGCAAAAAATTGCAATTGCTGCAATGAAACAATCGCTGAGAAGTTTTCTCCCATCTTTAAATTATGTGAAATCTATTGATAAAATTGCCGCTTGTGATGGTGAAATAGTATTACTTGAACAGAATGCTGAAAAATCATTATATGAATTTAAGATTGATGAGAATAAAAATTATTATTTCGTTTTTGGTCCTGAAGGCGGATTAACTTCGGAGGAGCTTGAGAAGCTGAAAAATGCTAAACAATTTAAACTTACAGAATCAAGATTACGGTCAGAAACAGCTATTACCGCATGTGCTTCATTATTAACCGCAATTCATATTAATGAATGATTTAAAAAAATATTTTATCCTGCTTATAATTTTTATCTGCACGTTTCTGCAGAGCTGTATAGGCGCTGTCAGATTTACTTCAAAGGAAAAGGAAATAAAATCAGAAAGAAAAATTGAAAACGTTACAGAGAATAAAGAGGAAATTAATTTAACTAATAATTCATCCGAAGCACTTGAAACAATAGTTGGCACTGCTTCATATTATGGGAAAAAATTTAACGGAAGAAAAACTGCAAACGGTGAAATCTTTGATATGAACGATTTAACTGCAGCACATGGCAGCTATCCTTTTAATACCTTAATAAAGGTTACTAATCTTAATAACGAAAAATCTGTAGTTGTTAGAGTAAATGACAGAAAACCTGAATTCAAAAACAGGATTATTGATCTTTCCTACGGTGCGGCAAAAGAACTTGATATGATTGGGAAAGGACTTGCAAAAGTAAAACTTGAAGTAATTTCATTCGGAACATCAGTGATCAGATAGGCAAAAAGATTCTGGAATATTCAAAAGAGAAGGCGGATATTTTTTTAAATACAAAAAGCCGCTCATAAAAGAGCGGCTTAATTATTTTATATGTGATCAAAAAGTGAAACGCAAACCTAATTGCATTGCCCATCTTGAATTAACATCATCCGCAGAGAACGGCGTATTATTAGCTGGTTTACTGAATGAATAAACAGGTCTGCCATCGGCAAGTCTTCCCTGGAATGAAGCAATTGTATATGTACTAAAGACTCCTTCATCCCAGCCCCAATCGCTGTTCAGCAGGTTAAGGAAATTCAATATATCAAGTGATAACTGAAATCTGCCGTAACCAAAGAGACCAATATCCTGAGTTATTTTTATATCAAGAGTATTTCTCCATGGATTTCTTGCGCCGTTTCTTTCTGCAATTTTACCACGGTTCTCTTTTAAGTAATCATCGTTCTCAATAAAAGCGTTAAGCTCATCGTACATTGTTTGATCTGGTTCAAACTGTCCGTTGTTAATTCTTCCAAGTAAAATTTCACTGTTATCTCCTGGAATGTAGAACAAATCATTCTGATCAAAACCATCATTATTCACATCACCAAAATAGATGAATGAGAATGGTAATCCTGATTGTCCATTATAATAAAGTGAAATGGAGGTTGGGGAATTCTTAAAAAATTCTTTTACATATGTTAGTGCAATGAATACACGATGCTTAATTTCAAAAGTTGAAATGGATAATTCAGGATCGTTCGGATTTCCGGAAATTGGATTAAACCGCATTTGTGAATTTGCCTGGGATGAAAGGACACTGTTCTGATCTTTTGCAGAACCGTAAGTATAACCAAAATTTGTTGAAAGTCCTTCCATAACATTACGCTGTAACTGAACACTGATGTTATACTGATATCCTTCACTTGTATTTTTTAGCAGCAGTACATTTGTAAAATTATTATTACCGGAATTAGTTCCTCCAAAAATTGGTCTTCCATCAATCGGATCAGTTGAAACTGCCGGACTCAAATTTACTTTTTCATAGATTAAATCATTCAAAGTTTTGGAATAAAGAAACTCAAGTGTTCCAATAAAGCCAAAAGGAAGCTGTCTGTCTGCACCAACATTAAATCTGAATATCTGCGGCATTTTAAAATCAGGATCAACAAGATTTATTTCAGAGCGGAGATTTGGTGTTCCGGTTCCCGGTGATCCCACACCCGGAAGCTTGTCCGGATCTAATGTGAAATTGACTGTTTGACCGCTTGCCTGAGTAACTTCAGCAGTTAATGTGCCGGTGTTTCCGTAATTGTTAGACATCCATACATAAGGTATCCTTCCTGTAAAAACTCCTATTCCACCTCTTAGCTGAAATGTGCGGTCTCCGTTAACATCCCAGTTAAAACCAAGGCGCGGTGAAAACAACAAATTGCCGCTTGGTATGTTATCTGTTGAATGACCGGGAAAATATTTTGGGACTGAGTCATTTCTTGCGGGTGATTCAGGAAAAACAGGAATATCAATCCGAAGCCCGATGTTCAATTTAAAATTTGGAATGACAGTCCATTCATCTTGTGCATAAAATCCAAATTGGTTAACATCAAACTGTGCCGATGGGCGGGAATCATTTGTTCTGCTAATTGTTCTTTGATATGCTGATGGTGTTCCCGCGGCAAAATCATCAAGATTTGCGAATTGATAAAATCCGTAAAAAGCTCGGAGGAATAAATTTCTGAATGAGAAAAATTCATTGTGTGTTCCGAATGTGAAAATATGATTACCTGTGAGGTAACTGAAATTATCAGTAATCTCAAGTATATCCTGATCCAATTCATTCGCTGATGAAAATTGATCAGGCCCGGCAGTTAATCTTAATCCTGTTTGATTGATTTGAATTTCAGGAGCAATCGCACTTGTTCCTGCTCTTCTATCACGGATTGAAGTATAACCCACAATTAATTCATTTGAAAAATTATTTCCGAATGTGCTGTTAAGCAGCGCCACAGTTGAATTGGTTTTGCTTTTGATTCTATAATTATAACTTGAAAAACTCAGTCTGTTATTTGCATCCCTGTTACCGATAATATCCCTGAAAGCATCAACATAATTATGCCTTAAAGTTAGTTTATGATTTCTTGCAATGTTCCAATCAATTCTGCCAAAGAATTTATCGCTCGGCTGTTCTGCTGTAAATGTCTGGTATGTTCCCGGATCATAGCCATATTGATTTCTTAAGATTGATTCAAAAGCACGTGCTAATGAATCAGCGTTTGTAGGCCCCTGGGTTAATGAGATATTTGAAAACGGCTGATCTCTTGTTGTAATTTCACCATTAACAAAGAAGAATAAATTATCTTTTAAGATAGGTCCGCCGATTCTTAATCCGGCTTGATATTCGGAGAATTCAGCAAACTCAATTTCATTTACTGCAGTAGAAGGATCATCTGTTTTGAATCCGGCATCTCCTACAAAATTTTCATTTCTTAAATAACCATAAACAGAACCAGTAAATAAATTTGAGCCGCTTCTTGTGATTGCATTTATTCCGCCGCCTGTAAAACTTCCAAGGCGCACATCATATGGTGCAATTACAACCTGGAATTCCTGGATTGCATCAAGAGAAATTGGAGTTGTGTTTGTTTGTCCACCCGGGGTTCCCGAAGCTCCTAATCCAAATAAATCATTGTACTGCGTTCCATCAATCTGAATGTTGTTATATCGGTTGTTTCTGCCGGCTGCAATTGATCCGCTTCCGGAAAAGTTTCCTGCTTCAGCACCGGAAAATTGCGGTGAGAGTTTTGAGAAATCCTGGAACCTTCTGTTGATTGTTGGGATTGATTCAATATCTCTTAAAGTAACATTAAGTGCGGCTCCTGTTCTGCTTGAGTTAATAATTGCGGATCGTTCACCATAAACAGTAACATCACCAAGTTCAACAGCTTTTTCTGCTAAAGTAAAATTGATTTCCAGCAGCTCACCCAATTGAAGCCATATTCCTGATCTTGTTTGGCTTGAATATCCAACATACGACGCCGTAATTTGGTAAGGTCCGCCAACTCTCAATCCTATTAAATTAAATTTTCCATCATCTCTTGAAGTTGTTCCATACTGGGTGCCGGAAGGGGAATGTGTTGCCAGAATTGTTGCTGCTGGTAAAGGATTACCTGCAATATCATATACTGTTCCATTTATTGTTGCAGTTGTTACGCCCTGCGGCAGCGCCTGCTTACTAAAACAAAGTATTAATAAAGCAGGCAGGAGCAGCAGAAACCCGTTTAGTTTTGATTTCATACCTAATCTCCTTACTGTTATAATTTTTGTTTATGAAGCAGTTTGGTAAGTTAAATCTAAGTTCTTATCTGAATTGAATAAACCCTCAGAATCAATTTTAATCAATTTAGCTTTTACTATATTCAACCAGGCAAAAAAAATATGCAAAAATATCAGCCGTAATTGATTCTGCCGCATAACTTAGTATAAAAATATTCACTGAACAAACGGGCTGATCAAAATTCTCAAAAAGATGTATTGAGAATTCTTTTGCAGAAATATTATTTTTTAATATTCAGAATTTATAAATGGAGTATAACTTGGAATGGATAACCGATCCACAGGCATTAATTGCACTTCTGACTTTAACGGTACTTGAGATTGTTCTTGGTATAGACAACATAATTTTTATATCAATCCTCACCGGTAAATTAAAAGCCGAAGAACAGAATAAAGCAAGATTGATTGGCTTATCACTTGCAATGCTTGTAAGGATTGCACTGTTATTTTCATTAACATGGATTATGCAATTAACAGCACCGCTGTTCAGTATTCTTTCCGCGGAAATTTCAGGCAGGGATTTAATTCTTATTGCCGGCGGTTTATTTCTTTTAGGTAAAAGTACTCATGAAATTCATGATAAGCTGGAAGGTGAAGAAGGACATGCTTCTGCAAAGGTTCCGCCATCGTTTACCGGAGTAATAACACAAATTCTTTTATTAGATATCGTCTTCTCTTTGGATTCTGTAATTACTGCAATAGGAATGGCTGATGAAATTGTAATAATGATTATTGCGGTTATTATTGCTGTAGGTTTCATGATGTTATTTTCAAAAACGATAAGCAATTTTGTGGAAACACATCCAACAATAAAAATGCTTGCATTAAGTTTTCTTCTTTTAATCGGCGTTTCACTTATTGCGGAAGGATTTGATAAACATATTCCAAAAGGATATATCTATTTTGCAATGTCGTTCTCAGTGTTTGTTGAATTTTTGAATCTCAAATCAAAAGCCAGAAAGAACAGAGAACCGGTACAATTGCGGCAGAGATTTTCAGAGAAAGAACCAACGGAATCAGCAGCAAGTTAATCCTTGCTGTGATTCTCAACCATTCTCATTCTTTTTAAACTGGAAGCAAAACCCTGAGCATCCTGTGCACCATAAGCACCAAATGCATCAACGAATGTTCCTTTTGTTCCATCATCTGCTTCTACCGAATAAAGTACTTCCATGTATGCAGGATCGGAGATTCCTTCAAATCTAAACACCTGAACAATTGTTAATTCTTCAGGTTCATATTCTTTATTCTTTTCTTTAACAAAAAATTTATTATCCTTGTATTCAAAATCTTCTGTAAAACCTTTCTTCTTCTGATTATTCATTACTTCTGAAAGGGAAGTCATATCATGCGGGAGTTCCATTCTTTGCCTCTGTATTTTTTCCGAAATTGTTTTTAACAAAATATCAATAATTATTTCATCCTGATTGAACAGCATCACACCGCACATTAGTCATATTTCTATATATAACCGGAATCAATAACTTTATCCCACTTTAACTAACTACGGTATTTATGCTATTTGTAAAGAAAATCGGTTTTTTAAAAGGTACCAATCTTCTGAATCTTTCACTTGTCTTCGTACTGGTAGTAATTATCGGTGCAGGATTAGTTTCATACCGTACAAATGATGAAGTATACTCGGTTGAACTTTTGAGAAAAAATATTTTCAAAAATGTTGAATTGCTGCAGGAACTGATTTTAACCCAGTTAGATGCCGATGAAGCAAGAAGCCAGTTTTTGAAAGTTACCGATTCATCAAAACGTGATGAATATTTTAAGAAGGCAAAGCGGCTTGAACAGATTGTGTTTGAATTGAAAGAATCAGGATCGAAATATGGTTTATCAAATTCCGGGATTGATGAACTTGAAATATTAATCCGTGAAAGAACAAATCTGCAAAACCTTGCATTACTTTCAAATGATTATGTCTGGTTTGAAACAGATCATATCAAAATTCATGAATACCAGAGAAGAATTCACCGTTTAACAAATACACTTCAGAATGAACAATTTAAATATCTTGTTGAATGGGATGCACGAGTAATTGCAAATAACAGAAATACTTCATTTTCAATATTGGTTGGCACAGTATTAACATCTACTATTTTTCTTTTCATTTTTTTTCTTTTAAGAAAAGAAATTGAAGAAAGAAAAAAAGTTGAGAAGATTATCAGGCATGAAATGCATTTTAAAGAAAGACTTCTCAACAGCACTGTGGATGGAATTCTTGCCTTTGATGATAAATGCAATTTTACTGTTTGGAATCCGGGAATGGAAATTCTCACCGGAATTTCTGCCGCAGATGTAATTGGCAAAAATGTTTTTGAAACTTTTCCTACACTAAAAGAAATTGGTGAGGATAAATTTTTCTATGAAACATTAAATGGTCATTTTATAGCTTCAACAGACAGACAGATAAAATTTGATAATTCTGATTCAGAATTTTATTATGAAGCAAATTATTCACCAATACTTGATTCTGATAAGAATGTAATCGGCGGTTTAGCAATACTGCGCAACACAACCCAGAGAAAACTTGCATCTGAAGCACTGCAGAAGGCAAAAAATGAACTTGAAGAAAGAGTAACTGAAAGAACTGCCGAGCTTGTAAAATTGAATGAAGAACTTAAACAGGAAAATTTGCAGCGTAAAATTGCGGAGAAGCAAATCAGCCAATCACTTCAGGAAAAAGTAATTCTGCTGCAGGAAATTCATCACAGAGTAAAAAATAATCTGCAGGTAATATCAAGCCTGCTTAATCTTCAATCAAATTATGTTGATGATGAGAAAGCTCTTGAGGTTTTCAGGGAAAGCCGCAACAGAGTAAAAACAATGGCTTTGATTCATGAAAGACTTTATCAATCAAAAGATCTTAACAAAATTGATTTTGGAAATTATCTCCAATCTCTGTGTCATGATTTGTTTTCCTCATATAATATTAGTGAATCAAAAATTAAATTGAAAATAGATGCTGGCGGAATATTTTTTGAAATTGATACGGCAATAATCTGCGGCTTAATAGTTAACGAACTTGTGAGTAATTCACTTAAACATGCTTTCCCGGGCAGCAAAAAAGGGGAGATAAATGTTATACTGAATGAAGAGAATAAGATTTACTTTTTAAAAGTAATTGATAATGGTGTTGGTTTCCCATCGGAAATTAATTTTACGGAATGCAATACACTCGGATTGAGACTCGTATCCACATTAACCGAGCAGCTCGGCGGAAATATTTCATTAAACAGGGAAGGATTAACAGAGTTTGTTATCAGCTTCAAAACTGATACCGCGGAAAGATGAACATTTCTTCTTATTTTAAATTGCAGAACACAAATTAAAAGATTAATTATTTTATTTTATCAGTCCATAATTTCCTGCCAAAGTATATATGACTTTTGAAATAATAATTGTTCTGCTGGTTTTGCTTGGTGCAGTAATTTTATTTATCACGGAAAAACTTCCGGTTGATCTGGTTGCTTTATCAGCTTTGGTAGTTCTATTGTTAACCGGGGTGCTAACCGCGGAGGAAGGACTGAGAGGCTTCAGCAATGAGGCTACAATAACTGTTGCGGCTATGTTCATATTAAGTTCTGGTTTATTCAGAACCGGGCTGGTAAGTTATATTGGCAGGATTGTAACAAGATTGTATAAATGGAATTTTTGGATTGCTGTAACTGCAACAATGTTGATTGTAGCTTCAATCTCAGCATTTATAAATAACACACCGGTTGTTGCAATATTCCTTCCAATTTTGCTGCAGGTATCACGGGAAACGGAATTGAGCTCATCAAAAATTTTAATTCCGCTATCTTTCGCTTCAATATTCGGGGGTATCTGTACACTGATTGGTACTTCAACTAATATTGTTGTCAGCTCAATTTCTGTTCAGCTTGGTTCTGATCGTATCAGTATGTTTGAATTTACAGAACTTGGTGTTCTATTTTTGGCAGCTGGAATTTTGTACATGATATTCGTTGGAATTCCTCTTCTTCCCAGCAGAAAAGCTTCGCAGGATCTTACAAATTCGTTCGGGCTGGGAGAATATCTTACCGAAATAATATTAACCGAAAAAAGTGCTTCCATTAATAAAGAAATTAGAAACTCACCGCTTGTTAAAGAACTTGGAATTGATATTCTTGAAATTATAAGAGGTGATAGAAAAATTTTTCTTCCTTCACCAACAACTGTTCTTCTTGAAAAAGATTTATTAAGAATTAAATGTAATATTGAGAAGATAAAGGAACTCCAGGAGAGAACCGGAATTCTTTTAAAACCGGGATTAAAATGGAAAGATGAAGATTTAGTTTCTGAAAATGAAATACTTCTTGAAGCAGTAATTGCACCTAATTCTTTTCTTGTAGGAAAAACATTAAAACAAATCGGATTCAGATTCAGGTTTGGAGCAACGGCGCTTGCAATACGCCACCGCGGCAGAGTAATGCAGGAAAATATTTCTACTACAAAACTTGTTGCGGGAGATACGCTGCTGATACAAACAAACAAACTAAATTATGAACGAATAAGAGAAAGTGATGCATTCGTTGTTATTTCAGAAGTTGAACCGCCAACTTTCAGAAGAGTAAAAATATTTTTTGCTCTTACTATAATAACCGGTGTGGTAATTACAGCCACAGTAGGGATTTTCCCGATTGTTATCAGCGCAGTTATTGGAAGCATTCTTTTAATATTTACAGGATGCATCAGCCTTGAGCAGGCTTATAAAGCAATTGATTGGAAAATAGTAATGCTTCTTGCCGGATCCCTTTCCCTTGGTGTTGCTCTAGAAAAAACAGGAGCTGCAAAACTAATTGCTGATTCAATGATGGGAATTGTGGGAGAATACGGACCAACTGCAATCTTATCGGCGCTTTACCTTTTAACTCTTGTTTTAACAGAAGCGATGTCTAATAATGCAACTGCCGCGCTTGTAACACCGATTGCAATTGTAACCGCTAATACGCTTGGTGTTGCAGTAATGCCGTTTCTTGTGGCGGTTGCTTTTGCAGCATCACTTGCTTTTATGACGCCAATGGGATACCAGACTCACCTGCTTGTTTATAATCCCGGCAGGTATAAATATTCTGATTTCCTGAAAGTTGGAACTCCGCTTAATATTTTATTCTGGCTGATGGCAACATTTTTAATTCCGGTATTTTTTCCTTTTAAATAGGATTTAAAATAAAAAACTCATCCGTGTGGATGAGTTTTATGATTCTGAACTATTTCATTTGTTCTAATCAGCTTTAGAAACTTTTTTAACGCCTTTCCACCAATCTTCTTTTATGATGTTATATTTTTCTTTCTGTTTTTCATCAAGAAGGTTTTCAATTTTTTTCTGTGCATCTGCAAGTTCCTCAGCAGATTGATCTCCCTGGATATAATTATTAATTATTGTGCGTACTTTTGATGTTTGATCACTTGATAATAAAACTTTCTGCTGAAGTTTAATCACAACTTTATCAATATCAGAAGATGTTCTGCTATCCTGTTTTTGCGCCATCAGATTTGTGCCCGCAAATAAAATGCAAAACACTATCAACAATCCGGTTAAATTTTTCATATTCATATTAACCTCAAATTAAGAATGATTTAAACTAATCTGAACTTACTATATAATCAATCTAAAAAAACTTCATCTGTTTAATGTGCGGTAGCCTTCATTTGTTCCGGAGTATAATTTGATTCACTAAATAATAGAATATGCAATAATGAATTTTTTTATTGTCAGCAAACTTAAATAACTGATTTATGATAAGTTTTCACTTTTAAATCTTTTTATTAATTAAGTATCTTTGCACTTCAAAAAAATGCTGTGAACGTGAATAAACTTGAAAGTTCCGCAGAAGAAATAATAAATATTTATTCAGATAAGCTGGCTGAAAAGAATTATAATGTTTCGGCAATAATTAAAAAAACTTACAATTTTGAATTCACAGTTAATGATTCAAAACACAGCATTAAGGTTTTAACTTATTTCGGTAAAAAAGGAATAAAAACTATCTTGCAGGGAAATACTGAATCAGCACTCTATCATGAAGTTAATGAGCTAATTCATGGGATTCCTTTTACACAAAACAACACTGAGATTGATGAACCGGAATCATACATTGGCACTGATGAATCAGGTAAAGGAGATTTTTTTGGCCCGCTTGTAATTGCAGGAGTTTACGCCGGAAAAAATGAAATTCAAAAATTAAGAAGCATTGGCGTACGAGATAGTAAGGAAATTCCACATAACCAGATTGCTGATCTAGCAAAAAAAATAAAATTGATTGCAGGTGATGGTTTTAATATTGTTGTAATTAATCCTGAAAGATATAATCAACTTTACACTGAATTTAAAAATTTAAATATGCTGCTTGCCTGGGGACATGCCCGGGTAATTGAAAATATTCTTGAAAAAAAATCAGCAGCGGAAGTAATCAGTGATAAATTTGGAGATGAAAGTTTAATCCTGAATAAACTTCAGGAAAGAGGTAAGCAAATAAAACTTCATCAGTTCACAAAAGCAGAAAGATATACTGCAGTTGCGGCTGCATCAATTATTGCTAGAGACAGAATGAACAAGTGGTTTGATGATGAATCAAGAAAATTAAAATTTATAATTCCCAAAGGAGCATCTGAAGCGGTATTACAAACCGCAGCAAAAATTAAAAGTGAATTTGGTGAAGAGGAATTAAAAAAATTTGTTAAACTACATTTCAAATCAATAAATAAATTAAATTCAGTTATCGGTAAATAAAATGGCAAAATCAAAAGTAAGAAGAATCGGAATATTAACCGGCGGTGGAGACTGCCCCGGATTAAATGCAGTAATTAGAGGAGTAACAAAGCCTGCACAGGATTATGGCATGTCAGTCCTTGGGATAATTGATGGCTTTGAAGGTCTTGTAGAAGGAAGAGCAAAAGAATTATCGAATAGTGACGTTTCAGGCATACTTGACAGAGGCGGTACAATACTTGGCTCTTCAAATAAAGGAGATCCCTTTCACTGGCCTGTTTCAAAAGATGGAAAAATAGAAATCGTAAACAAAGCAAGCGCGGCTTTAAAAAATTACCAGGCCTGGAATCTTGATGCATTGATTGCAATTGGGGGAGACGGCACAATGCACATCTGCAAAAAATTAGGTGAAATGGGAATGAACATGATTGGTGTTCCCAAAACAATTGACAACGATCTTGAAGCAACCGATCTCACCTTTGGTCATGATTCTGCAGTTGCAGTCGTATCTGAAGCACTTGACAGGCTTCATACAACCGCTTCATCGCATCACCGCGTGATTGTTGTAGAAGTTATGGGAAGATACGCAGGATGGATTGCATTGAATGGCGGGCTTGCCGGCGGGGCGGATATAATTCTGATTCCGGAAATTCCTTTTTCGTGGGAAAGAGTTTATGATAAAATTCTTAAACGGGAATTAATGGGAAAGAAATTCAGTCTTGTTTGTGTAGCCGAAGGCGCAAAACCCAGAGACGGCAAAATGATTGTTAAAGGTGAAGATATAAAACGTCATGATCCCGTTCAGCTTGGCGGAATTGGTGAAGTTGTTGCGGATAAAATCCAGGAAAATACAGGAAGAGAAACCCGGGTTACCGTTCTTGGCCATTTACAGCGCGGCGGCAGTCCAACAGCTTTTGATCGGATTCTCTCAACAAAATTTGGCGCCTTTGCAATTGAACTTGCAGCGCAGCGTAAATTCGGCAGGATGGTTGCACTGAAAGGAAATGAAATTAAAAACGTAAAAATTGAAGATGCAATATCAAGACAAAAACTGGTAAAGCCGGATACACAAGCCGTTGTGGCTGCTAAAGCGGTAGGAATTTCATTCGGCGAGTAAAATTTTAGTCAAAATTTTGTTTTACCAATTTGATTTTCGATTGGTCTTGCTATATATTTCATGACCTTTTTTTATCAAAAAAAGTTCTTAAAAAGTCACGGGGTCGTAGTTCAGCTGGTTAGAACGCCTGCCTGTCACGCAGGAGGTCGCGAGTTCGAGTCTCGTCGGCCCCGCTTCTCTTAAACGCTTATAAACTAAATACTTATAAGCGTTTTTTATTTTAAAAATTTTGTGCTTTATTTTAGGTGGGGACTCGAGTTTGGACTCGATTTTAGAAGTAAATTAACCAAAATACAGCAGCTGATTCCACCGTCCAGCAGATCAGCTCGAGCGGCAATACCCACGGCTTCCACTTCCCGGTTTCCTTTTCATGCATAAAAAGATCTTCTGTTATGTGAATATTCCAGTACGGAATTAAAATATTTAACCAGGTTAATTTATGTGACCATTCATAAAAGTAGTTCCAGTCATCCAGTTTTTTTTGAAGCAGCCGGCCAAGATCCGGAAAGGCGCCGAGCTGCATTGCAAATGCAACGTGTAAACCTGTAAAGAATTGATTGAATCCGAACAGCCAGGATAACAGAAATGCAATTAAACCGGATTGTACTGCATGCTGCGGTGTACTCATTAGAATGCCACCCAGTCTGTTCCATCAAAGTAGTAGGGAAATCCATCACTGCCGGTTATTATCGAAAAGCCTGAGGTAGTGAAAAATGAAGAAAGATCATTAAGCTTTGATGAAGCGGTTGAGCTTGCAACAATATTGCCGCTGCCGTCTGATACAAGTATCCGGCTTGCTGTGCCGATATTCTTCGGCTGTAATCCATCATATACAGCGTTCTTTGTTGGAACTTCTGTTGAACCATTCCACCCCGAACCGTATGCTTCATCACTAAAGGATCTAATTCTTCCCTGGACATTAAGATGCCCTGAAATATATTGATTGCCGGTTAATGCCAGGCCGGTGAATCCACTTAGGTCCGGTTCATATCTTAATGTTGCGCTCGATCCATCCGGATGTGAAAATGAAATTTGCCCTGAACTTATCTGAGTAGTGAATCCTGAACTTGAACTTATTATCGTAGCTCCCTTAATTGTTCCGCCAAGTACTTTTAATTCTCCTGCGCTTAAAGATGAGTAAAGGGAATAATAGGAAATCAAATCTCCTGAAGCTGCATCAATAGCCGTTCCTGTTGTTTTTACACCAAATAGCACATTGCCTACTTTGGAAGTATAAGTAACGGCTTGCAATCCGGTAGCAGTTTCAATATAAACCGTACCCGAGGCAGGGAGTTCAGAAGCATCCATTACATCCAGTTCCTCTAAACTATCAGGAGCTACCGGAATTGTTTTGGCATTTGTTACAACCGTTGCAAATCCTGTCTGAAACAAGTTTGCAGTTATTCCCAGGGCTTCAACATATTCTGCAGTAATTCTTCCATCAATAATTGTAACAACTCCGGCAGAATCTTCCTTTTCGCTCGGATCATAACCACTTGCAAATGTTACATCTCCGTTTATTGTGATCAAATCAGGAGTAATTTCCACGTAACTCATCACTGAATCTTTCTTTGCGTACAGTAACAGGCTTGAACTTATTCCATCTATGTTATCCGCGTTTGCAATTACTCCGGCTTCCGCGGTTGTTAATCTATCATCCAGGTTTGTAATACTTGCACTCAATGATGTTGTTGTAGATGTGAGACTGCCTATCTGACTTGTGTGAGTTGAGATTGTACCTTCAGCAGTTGTCATTCTTCCTTTTAATGAATCAACGGAAGTAGTGTTCGCTTTAAGAACGATCGAGCTTTCCAGTCCATCGATATCATTAGCGTTTAAAATGATGCTTGCCTCAGCGTTGTTCATCCGGTCCCGCAGAGAATCTATCTGAGTGATATCAGCTTTTAATGAAATTTCATTTTCAAGTTCACCAATATCATTTGCGTTTGTAGAAATATTTATTTCTGCATTTCCTATTCTTGTCCGGAATGAATCCGTTGTTGTGGAGTAAGCACGCAAGCCTATTTCATTTGCATTAGCAGAAATTTGAGTGAAGAAGTAAGCGGCCGTATCATTCATCTTCTTTTCAAAGTCTGTAAACTCCGCCCTGGTAAGTTTGATAAACATACTGTCACTCAGCAGATTGAGTTCCCCCCGGTGGATGACAAGCGAATCTGTATTTTTTCCCGCATCAACTTCCACCACTCCAATTCTTAATCCGAGTGAATCCAGCGTTCCGGCAATATCCGCATCTATTATCAGCTGCAGTGAATCCAGATCAAGGTGGAACAATACCGGTTTTGAATTCCCATCAAAGCCGATCAGCGCGGCACTATCAGGCTTAAGTACCTTGAATGTCTTGCTTGAATCATAATACAAAAAACTCCCTTGAACCAGGGAATCTTTATAGCTGTAATTAATCCGCGCCGCAAAATGTCCTTCATCCCCGATTGCCCAGTAGTTGAATGCCGTTCCATCATTTGAAATTGTGTTAAGCGGCCTCTGCTGTGCGGCTGCCGTGATGATCAATATCAGAAATAAAAATAGTGTTTTATTCATTTTCACCTACCAGTCTTATTAATTCTTTTATTGCATACCCTTCAATGTCTTTATTGCTCTCTCCGGAGAACTTTAAAAACAGTTCGGTATCAGTTAAAATCAGTTTGTTCAGGTTAATTGTTACAACCTGCTGCCTTGTTGGATTTATTATTAACCCGGTTGGAAGTACTGTTTCATCCGCATCATTAACAATATCAAAAGCTACGTCATCACCGGCGCGTTCCGTGAATGCTATAATTATTGATTTAAGAAGATGCTTCTCCGGGATAACTCCGATGGTTACTGTTGCCGGCGTTGTTAATTCCTGGAAGTAGTAAACATTGCTTTCTGTAAGAATGCTTCCGGCATCTATAAAATTTCCGATCTTGTTTCCCATATCAATTATTTTTGCTCGCTGCTTTTCTTTTTCTCAAGCTGTAATATTTTTATGTTTATCCAATTATGATAATCCGCATAACGCTTTTGAAACTCTGATTCTTCTTTGTCTGATAATATGGTGGTGTTAAGAAGTTTGTTATGCAAGGATTCTATTTTATTAAGCAACACTCGTTGTTTAATTTTCATTGTTGTTCCTTCTTACTTTGCGTAAATCTTAATTGATGGAAATAATGTTGCATCTTTTGATTTCAGGAACACGTACAGCAGGTATGGCTTCTTCCCGGAATCCAGTCTCGGCAGCAGGATCCTCACATAATCATCAGGTTCTTTTTGCGGGCGTATAGGAGTTAAGATAACTCTAAACCAATCAGCTTGTGAATCATCAGCGTTTGGATAATCAAACTCAGGCGGTAAATTATTTTTTAACACAGCGGCATATACTGCAGCCTGCTCAATCGTGTACCAGATATCAAGCTGATTTGCCGGGATGTTTATTACAGTTCCATCATATTCAATAGCGGTTGGACTCGTGCTTCCATAAGTATTTTTGAACCGCAAAAACATTTTCTTACCGGTAACATACACGGTGTTGTTTGTACCTTCAGCAATTACAACATCATCTTTATCAACTATATCAACATCTTCTGCCTGCAGCATCCTATCAAAAATAATTTTATCATCCCCGGGATCCTCAGCTGTGGGAGCTGTTCCGATCGGGAGAACTTTTGCTGTAGTAATTCTGTTTCCATAATCCTTTTCAAGTTCCAGCCAGAGATAAACCGTTCCATCAAATGCTATTTTGTTTGTAACATCAAAATCTATTTTTCTGAATGATATCTGATCACGGTGAACAATCTCCGGGCGCATGTAATACGAAGCCCAGTACTTGGTGATGTGCTCTTTAGGATCACAGTAATCAATTCCAGGAGATTTTACATATTGGACAGAAACATAAGTACCGTTGTAATTCAAGATGAATCCCGGATTAATTACATTCAGTTCAATTTCATCTTCTTTTAATCCGGTAGGATATCCGAACGTTGGCAGCCTGTTTCCCCACCAATCGGAGCGCGGGCCTGATAAATAGCCGTACTTAATTTGTCTTTCCGGAGTTGATTCGCTGAAATCATCTATCTCAAAATCCGAAACTTCAACATATTCTGAACTGTCATTCACAAAGCTCATGAACATTCCAAAGTAAGCGCGGTCTTCAGATATTAAACCGGTAAAGCAGCCGAGTATTTTCGCAAGCGCCTTCAGAACCTTCATATAAGTGTTATAGATGTTCGGCTCTGCCGGCTCTGCAGATGTATGAATGTTTATAAATGCAAGTTCATAAAACATGTAAAGATCATCAAAGGTGTATTCCGGAGAATCAACATGATGTGTTTTGAAATTCCAGTTCTGGAAAAAATCAACAGTGATGTTCGGATTAATTATTTTGTACAGATCTGTAATAAAATCCTTCACTTTAACCGGATGGTAGTTTGCAGGATTATCAGGACTGAAACCATAGCCTAACACATTATTGAATGCACTATCTATAAAAGTTGCTGTTTCATTTAATACTTTGGAGCGGGGAAGAAAAGATACTTCAACAAATTTTTTATACTTCCTGTGCCTTCTGTCCTGGTAATTGATAAAGCCGTTGAATTCTTTAACGAATCCGGAACCTGTTTTTTTATATTCAAAATCCACACTGCAGGTAAGATTGTTGTGTGTTATCATTCTGTGCAGGTTCTTTTCCTGGTCTCCGAAAATCAATCTCAAATTTCCATGAAGCAGGAAGAATTCCCGGTCATCAAACAGCCATTTTATTTTAGGATGTTCTGCTATCCAGATTCCCAAATCTCTTGCATCATACTCAACAAAACTTCCTGAACCGGTAGTAGTTACCCACAGCGTAACTTTGTATTGCCCGGTAGGAATATTAAGTACCGGGAAAACTATTTTAAATTTTCCTGTTACGGATTCAAGAATCATAAATTTACAGCTATATGTTCTTCAACAGATTTAATGACAGATCTCAGGCTCATTCCATCACCGGTTAATTCTGAGCCTTCAAGTTTGATCTTAACTTCAACCGGCCTGCTTAATGCTGCATTCCTTTCCAGCTTCTGCATCACAGCCGGAACACCTGAACCCGGATCACTTAAAAGTGAAAGGCTTGTTTTACCCAAACCGGGCAGGGAAGGGGAAGCGATTGAAGCAGCAGCCGCACCGCCTGAAAAATCACCAAAGATTGACATTGCACTCTTGAAAAGTACTGCTCTCAAAAATGCAGCTAATAGTGACTGATAAATTTGTTTGAGGATCTCATTAAAACTTCTTCCCATTGCAATGCCGTTTGCAAATGCATCTGAAATGGTATGACCGAACTCTGAGTACATTTCTTTTAATTCATTAATAAGTTCTGCTTCCTGTTGTAACTCCTGCAGGCGTTGGGTTGTTAATTGCGATGCCTGCGGTTTGATGTTAACATTTGGCAGAACTACATCCTGGTTTTGAAGCGGGCCATTCATCATATCAGCCATTCCAATATCCAGTCTTAGCTGATCCTGAATGATCTTCAATTCTTCTGAACTTAAACGGAGTTGATTTGTAATTTGTAATCGTTTCTTAAGCAGTTCATTTCTATCTCTCTCGTTGATATTTATATCTTTAAGTTTAGCATCAATTGCTTCCAGATCCTTAAGAAGTGCACTGCTGCTTTTAATGAGGTTATTAACTTTATTCCCTGCGTTTTCAATCCTTCCACCGGTGGATTTGTTAAGTGATCCGGCAATATTTTGTGAGCCTTCGCCGATCTTCTTTTCAGCAGTGTTCCATATATCAATTATTGAACTGAAGCCCGCTTTGACATTATCAATGATGTTATTAAAACCCATCACGTAAATGTTTGCCGCACCGGTATAATCACCTGTAAAGAGAGAGAATAAGCCTGCTCCTACTGTGCCGATCAAAGAACCGATATGCTGAAGTGCAGTAAGGATTACAATTAATCCTGAACCAACAATTTTAGATGCAACTGCAAAGCCTTTAAATACACCGCCTGCATTTTCAACCCGTGTAACAAATGCTGAAACTTTATCCACTACAACATCAATCGCAGGAACAAGATTTTTACCTAGTTCTTCCTGGAGATCTCCAACACGGTTTCTTAATTGAACTATCCTTCCGGAAAAAGTATTTGCAGCCGCCTGTGCCTGGCCGCCGAACTGTTTCGAAAGTTCATCAAGAATAATTTTTTGCGCTTCAAACATCCTGTTGCTTTCAACAAGCTGCCTGATCATCTCGCGCTGCTGATCGGTGAATTGAATACCTGTTCGGCTTAAAGCGGTAATTCCTTTGATAGGATCATTCAGTGCCTTGCCAACCTGCAGTGCGGTTTCTTTTAAATTTATCTGCTTATCACCGGCCAGAACAGTTGCAACATCAAGGATTGCCATTTGAGCGCGCTTGAAATTATCACCTGTAATATTTACGAAGGTTAAAAGCTGTGCGGTTACATTTGCAAGAATATCATCATCATCAAAGGTTGTAATCTTCTGCAGCGCGGCAGCCATTTTGGAAAGTTCATCTGTGGTTAGTCCGGCTGCACCTCCAGTTGATTCCACAGCAGCTTCAATTTTTTTAAGTGCAGCTTCAGCAGCGGCATACGCATCAACTGATTCTTTAAAAAATCTTAAAGTAGCAGCTCCGCCAAAAACCAGACTGAGTGAACTTAACATGTTCTTCATGTTTAAGTTTGTACGGTCAGCGCTCCTCTCCAGATTCAACAATTTCTTTTCACCGTTATCCAGCACGGCAAAAGCCTGCCCGCCTTCAACCATCAGTTTAAGTATTATATCATTTTGTTTTGCCACGTTCAGCCTCTTTTGGTTTTGCGTTTAATGTATTCCGCGTGCTCTTGTTCGCGGATGCGGGCGGTTAGTTTGTGAGCCATGAAGCCATAGAAACGGCATCCGCAATAATTATTATTTAGGTAATCAAACAACTGCGGATCCTCACCAGCGGCTATGAAGATCGTGTGTTCATTAAGTTCATTTTCTCCCAAACATCTTGCGGTATCAAATTTGAAATCTTCGCTAATTGCGCCAGGTTCAAAGCATGGGTTTCGTTTAATTGTAATTGATGATTGGTAAAAACATTCTGTCTGAATGTGATAAAAAAAAAGTACACTGCTGCCAGTTCTGAGATATCGGTCTCGTTGAAGTCAATATCGGTAAACGCAGCCTCACCCTGCCTTAAAGAGGAGAGGGGAGTTAGGAGATGGGGGAAATCTTTTTTGCATTTGGCGGGAGTAATTTCAACTTGCACCGCGCCGGTTTTCTGGTATGCATCCCACGCGGGTTTGCCAATTAATTCAAGAAATTTCTTTTCCAGATTGAATGAATAACGCTTCGCGGCAAATTGTACTTCTTCACCGTTCTTGTTTATGAATGTGAATATTTTTTGTGAATGATTCATAAAATTTTTTTCCAGTTTTTTTTGCGCCGTATTAAATCTGTTCCTTATCTTTGATGACTACTATTGATTGTCTAATACCCCCACTCTGGACAATCAACCCCTCGGTAGTTAGCTGTAGGGAATTCACTTTGAATTCCCTACTTTATTTTTAAAGAATCCAGGTTCTTCAATGCCTCAGCTCTCTCAATCTCAACCTGCTGGCTTGCACCTTTCAATTGATTAAGAAGCGGATCAGTTTTAAGCAGCTCCTGCACGCGCGCATCATATTGCTGCTGCAGGCGCGCCTGTTTCAAATCGTAGCGCTTATTCACCGCGGTGGAATCCTGCGCAGGCAGATTGAAGCATAGAAGAAGCATAAAAATTATTGAGAGAATATTTTTTTGTTGCATATAAAATTTTATCATGTTAAGTTACTGCCAACCTTAAACGGTTGGATACAAAATCTCTCCGATTTTGGGAGCCCATCAAACATTAAAAATTATTTTTATGGATAAACGGTTATTGTTACAGCTGCCACAGGAGAATCCATAGCAACTTCAGATGAAAGATATGGAGTAGGACGAATAACGATTTTTCTCTCGTTATACCAATTAAACTCAAATATTAAGACGGCCTCATTAACATCCTTTACCACAGGATTCTCAATAAAGTATTTATATTGCTTTAAAATTGGATCTGTAAAATTTAGCTCAAGGACCTCGTCGTCAGCATTCCAATTAAAAGTTGGTACTTCACCCAAAGTGTTTATGAAATAATTAATGCCTGTAACTTGTGTACTACTACCATTTATGTAAATGAAACAATTAAACTTTGCACACCACCAAAAATCATTAATCTTACTTCCCGCATTTGCAAGCACAATTCTTTTATCCAAACCATTTGAGTTCGTGATGGTTGGAAATCCTTTCAAACTCATAACTGCGGCAACATTGTTATCCACTATTGTAGCAGTAGTATTCGAGGATGATATTGTCACCTTTCCGATGCACTCGATGTCAACACCATCTTTAATTATCAGCGAGCTGCTGCCCTGATCATAAGTGCCCGGATAAACCACAACGCAGTCACCGCTGGCCCCCGCCGTTACCGCTGCCTGGATAGTATCATAGGCAAGTACGTTTCCATCGGTTTTTAATAGAATTACTTTTTTCATTTTTCACCTTTATTGATATAATGGATTATAAATATTGTAATAACCATACAGGTGGCTGAGAATAAAATCGATATTTATTTCTTCTAACTTTTCTTTCAGAACTGTGGTAAAACTTTCTTCAGTATTATTTAAGATGGATGCATTATCATGAGTGTGTACCGGAACTGCATCTTCAGGGTTATAAATATCAAATAAAATTCTGTCCAGCTTTTCGCCAAGATCTTCACCAAGATGTCCCGGGTTGAACAGGTTGAAGAATCCGGCTTCATAACTTTTTTCTAAAGAGATATCAAAAAATGAAATTTCATCTTTTACCTTCAGCAGCGAACGTACGTCATCGTATTTATTCCCGGTTATCTGTCCATCTTTTAGAATGAGAATCATGCTGGCCTTACGCTAATGTTATCGGTTCACCTGGTTCAAAACTTATTTCTGTATCTGATAAAGATCTTCCGATCTTCTGAACAACATGGCCGGCTGTTGAAGTAGGCGTATCGGTTACTCCGCCTGGAACTGTATGAGATAAGAAATAAGTTTTACCGCCGGTTAATCCGGAGAGCTGCGTGTTTGTACCTTCAAGAAATATTGTAGCATTTTCATTCTGATTAACTGCGGCAGTAACAAACCCATCAGCGCGTTTATTAGTTGCGGCATCAGCCTTCCGGCATTTAATTGTTCCGGATGCATCATAAATATTTACAAAATCACCGGCGGATAATGCTTCAGATGCCTGCAGTATTTTTCTTTCCTGCTGAACTCCCACCGGCATGAATGTCATATCCAAACGCCCGGTTGCATCCAATGCAGGAATCACTCCCGAATCTTCGGCGCCGGCTGAAGAAGTTTTTGCTTCGGTTTCTGTTAGCACACCTTGAATAAGTCTTATGAATTTCCAGGCCATAATAATTCCTTTCTATGTTAACTGTATTACTTGTTTTAATTGAACAAAAATTTTAGTTGCCGTTATTGCGGTCGCAATCTGCTGCATGAAGCCGTCTTCAGGTACTGATTGTGTTAAAGCTCCATCCACTCCAACATAAATTGGCTTGTTTTCCTGGAAGTTGAATGATACATCTTCAAGTTCACCGGTTGTAATTATATTGATTGCCTCATCCAGTTCAGCAGCGTTTGTTGATATACCGATAACTTTGTGCACGTGCCCGGGATTATCATTACTTGCATAGTACGCTTTATCATCATAATCAATTATCAATGCTCTGTGCGCGCCGAGTATTTCACCGGCTGTTTTTTCCAGGCTGCTTGTTGCCGGTCCAGCCGGCCCCTGAATGCCAACAGTAACCACTACAGGAATTTTTTTCTCCACCAGTACAAGTTCGCTCATGTATTTATTTCTCCTCTTATTCTTATTTCGCCGGTAAAAAGAGTTTGATTATCATTCTCATTGCTCCATACATCAATTTCATAACGCGCGTGATTGAAGCTCCAGTCTGGAATTCCGGCATCAGCAGTGAACAATTTTGTTTCCGCATTCCAGGTAATTTTTCCGTTTGCAGTTGAAAGCTCAATTACAGCCTTTGAATAATCCTGCGGCCTGATCTTCATTGAAGCGTTGTGCCCAGAGAGATCGTTCAGCTCATAATCATCTTTGCTGCCGGATCCCCAGCCGAACGAATGCACGAACTGCGTGCCGAGATAATATTCAAGGTTATATGATACCGGTGTCATCAAAGTATTAACAAGGATCCTGATTGAATTGGTGAATAAGTATTTAAATCCTGGATTGAGTAAGCCAATGTGCTGTCACTGTGCTGTTCTTCAATCTGCTCAACGGGATTTTTAATCGGTGCAAGCCGGTTGGTAGCGTTAAAGATTTCTTTATCACCGGTAAGGCGGAACGTGCCTTGCGCCGTGCGTTCTGCGGTTATATCAATATTGTAACCGGTATCAGATTCCAGAACGGCGGTTCCAATTTTTGTTTGTCCGCCCACCAATGATGCGGTAATTCCGCTGCCGCCGGTGCTGCGCTCAATTAAACGTGTGCCTTCAACTGCTTTATCAGCTTTCAGCATTTGTTTTCCTTGGTTAATGTGCAGGGAGATTATACATCTCCCTGCATTAGAATTTAAGCGGTTACTGTTACAGTCGCGCCTTTACGGGCTTCGGCTTCATCAAATCCTTCTTCACCATCATCAACACCATCACCGCCATTGCCCGTACCATAAGCAAAACTTATCTGTCCCGGGGTAAGGTTACGCGTGTATTCACTTTCAACATACCTATCGGTATCGCTTACTTCAAATTTTTCCTGGTGCAGTAATGTGTTGGCCGCAAAGTTGTATGTTTCAGTGTAGCTTGTGCCCTGTTTTTCAACGCACTTTACAGATGGTGATACTGCTTTGTTAAGCAGTTCAAGCACCTTTGTTTGGGTTGCGTTGCGGCTCTTTAAGTACAGGTAAACTTTTACAAAATCCGGGTAAAAGATTTGTGTAGCAGGTGAATATTCACCGATGCTTTCAAAGCTTAACTCACGTTCCCAGATATCTACGACGGTGAAAAGATCGGTTCCGGATGGAGCCTGAGCCGAAACAAAAAACGGTGAAAATTGATTTGCAAATAATTGCCCGCGCTCATTGCCGCCTGATACGGGATTATCTTTAATTGCGGGAGTTATTGATCCTGCCGCATCTGCCGCATCAATAAAAGCAACCGCCTGATCATACGGCATTGCGCGCTTAAACTGCACCATTAAACTGCGTTTATCATGGCGCAATGTGTATTTGAAATATGGATTGGTTGCGTAATCACCGGTGAAATTAAATAAGCCGCCGGAATCCGCCGTTGAGTTTTGCGGATTAGCAACAACCTGAATATCACAGCCGTTCTGCGCAAAGTTCAGCATCCACTGGAAATCCCTGGCTGTTGATTGAAAACATTCGCCTTCAAATTCAAACAAGATCATGTTGCGTAATGGTCCGCCCATTGCTTCCTGTGCCTGCAGATACGGGCCCCACTTGAAGGTGCCCTGTGCACGTAAGCCGAGGGATACAAGCCCTTCGCTTGTTGCATCCACGTTAGCAAGTTCGCCAAGCGGGGTTAATAAAACTCTGTATAAGCCGGGTGTAGCTCTACCCATTATTACCTCCGTTTAAACTTTTTTTCTCTCTCAACTGTTTAATTGCTGTTATTATTTTTATAACCGTATAAACAAGCGTAGCAAACAGAACCAGGTTTGTAAGGATCATTTCAAGCGGTATTGTTTTAACCGCGGCAACAATTCCGGTGTTAACAAAAAGCAGAATCACCGCGCTTTCAATTTCTTTGATGATAGATTTCATTTTACTCCGGACTACTTTTTAAATTTCAGAAAAACAATTATTCCGCCGATCAGAGCGAGTATTATTATGAAGTAAACCAGGTATTCAGTAACCGGTGTCCGCTGCAAAACCTGGTGAGTTGTATCTACATCCTTAAAATCATATTTAATGCTGTCCAGTATCTCAACTTCAAGCCGGCTGTTTGAAACTCCGGAACTGTCTTCAGATAATTTTCTTTTTGGATAGAACCGTACTTTTACCTTCAGCTCATCAGTTTCTTTTATTCCTTCGAAGTAAGAATCTTCAGTTAGCGAATCGAGAAATTTATCATAAGCAGCCTTCGGGATCTGAACAGGTTTTATTTCAAGCTGTTCAGCTATGGCCGGCACCGGTACTTTTATTTCAACAATCTTTTCCCGGACAATATCTTTTTGAGAGCTGCACCCGGCAATGAGGATGCAGCATATCAGTATCGCTTTCTTCATTAAAATTTTGTTACACTCGTTGAATTGCTGAACCGCTGCTTTAACTGGCGGTACAGTTCATTTATAACTACGGCAAGCAAACCGTAAACAACCTGTATCCAGAATGTCATTTCCGGATTTGCAATAAGAGTAGTTACCCACGTTACAAGAATTGAAAACAGCGGAACAATAAATGTTACTACAATCCATCCCTGCAGCTTCGGTATTGCCCACTTTAATAATTCAGTAACAAGCATAACAACCAGGGGAGTGAACAGGGAAACAATATCCGGTGCACCAACTACCTGCAGCAGAACCAGTACAAAAAATGTTAAGATCATATTTACTCCTGTTTTTAATTAAAGCCGGAAGGAAGCTTCCGGGAAACCTTCCGGCTATTTATCGGAGAGTTAGATGTGCGTTATGCCCGGTTTAGGCGGTACCGGTACATACTCCATCAGCAATACCTCTCTCTCCATCAAAGGTATTGCAGTTAACGGCATAGGATTCAATTCCTTCACCGTCATTTCAAAATTTTCTTTGAACTGAATAGCATCAATAATCAGATTTGCTTCACGTTTTCTTCTATCTCTTAATGATTGCGTTGCCTGTTTAACCATCTTTATTGCAAAAGCCAGCCCGCCGAAATCTCCAACATCAACAAAACTTTTAGCCAGGTTAACTGTTGTTATGGCTCCGCGGTTATAGCTCATGCTCAGCAGGGCAGTGTGAACTGCAGAAGCCATGTAATCTTCTTTGATAGCAGCAAGCCGCGGCATGTGCTTTGTGAGCGGCAGCCAGTATGCCGGAGCCGTGTACATATCCATCACGTACATTGCATCTTTATCATCAACCTTAAAAATTCCTTCGAACATGTGAATATTGGATTTCATCCACTGAACAGCTTCTTCGCGGCGTTTACCAACAGCATTCATCAGCCTGGCCATTCCTCTTATTCCAAGATGGCCGGCGTTGTTGTAATAGTTGAACACGTTCCTGATCAGGTATTCAGGTGCATGGCCAAGATCAACTCCGGGATCAACAGTTACTCCTGAGTTAGTCTTGATGTTGTAAGGATCATCGGGGTAATAAACAGAGCAGTTCCAGAACTTAGCGCCGGATCCTTCTTCATTATGCACCCAGGCAAGGTTTCCTCTGAAGCCGTGCTTTTTCAAATTACTGTATGATGTAGTTCCACTTTGCATTTATATAATTTGCTCTTATAATTATTGCGGCATTGCCGCTTTTAGTTTTTTGTTCATCACCTATATTAAAATCAAGTACCGTTTCAGCTTCAAACAGAACTCCGTAAGGATCATTAGCAAACTCAATTCTGTTCTTGCCTATCATCAGGAAGATATCGCGAATCAGCCGTACAAGATCGCGCCATGCCAGTTCTTTTGTTGATCTTCTGATTGCAAGATTTATTTCCAGAATTAATTCCTGCTCGTGATTTTCTTTTTCCGGAATGAAGTCAACATCTGTATCCTTCAGGAATATCCGCTGCGCGCCGTCAACATCCGGTACAACATCATTGCCCCAGTGAATTACTTCATCAGCCTTTATCTCTGATTTGTAATCGGCATCAGCAGATTTTTTAATCGATTTAAGTTTCTCAATAAAAAAAAGAACAAATGCTTCACGTTTATCTTCTACTACTATCCCGCTCATGCGTAAACCAGTTCAAATATTGTCAATCCCTGGCCATCCGGATGAATCCCTCTAACCTTCAATTGCAGCCCTTCTGTTTCAAAGGGATCATCCTGCAATGCATCTTCAACATCAGATGTTCTGCAGGCAGCAACGGGGTTATTGCCCTCGAATTCAAAGTTGGGAAACATCTTTGCGGCAAATTCATTATCAAAAATTGTTTTTATTTTTTTAGTTCCGGATGCGGTTGTAATTACCGCATCCTGTTCTAATCCTGAACTGAGCAGTGAATCAACATCAAACGTCACTTAATCATCCTCCTTGTTTGCATCCTTGTTGGTAAAGACAAGCCGGAAATCAAAGTCCGTGTTATCATTGCCGGTTGCGCCTGTTACCTTCAGCTTCCATAAATAAAATTTTTTTTCATTGCCGTTCAGATCAAATGTTTTATTGATTTCAGTATCAGCACTATCAGCAGTAAGTAAAGTATCTTTATTGCTGAATGTGCCATCAACAAAATTGCTTGCAACCAGGTACGCGCTGATCTTTCGAGTTGTAGTATCCGTTCCGGTTAACAATGCACCGAAGGATGGCGGACTGTTGGTGAAATCATCATCAACATCAGATAGATAAAAAACATTGCTGGTGTAAGATTCAGTTGTATCCACTGTTCCGGAAAACTTGATGATCTTTCCGCCGGGGATGTGCTCAACTTTAGCATCAACATCAAATCCCTGGGGAAGTGTCTCCGGTACCAGGAATGCAGCGAGAAATACAGCAAGTAAAAAGGTTATTAAAAAATTATTTCTTTTCATCCTTGACCTCCACAGCTTGACCGTTAGAGATAAGGAATCTCATATCATCCGCCGGACCCTCGTACGGTTCTTTCTGAGTGTCCTTTGGAGAGCGGGCTTTTCCACCATACATAAAACTCTTAACGAATTTTACTTTGATGGTTTTTCTTTTTTCTGCCATGAATGAACTCCGTTAATTAGTTGTTGAAAAATTATTTACTGAACTAAAATCCATCCCTTCACCCTCTCCTTAGTAAGGAGAGGGCTGGGGTGAGGTTTAACTGAACGATAAAGCCGAAGTTTTAACTGTTGCAACCGGTCTGCGGCTTGCAAAGTCATGATCCCAGAACGGGATTACTTTAACACCGCCGTCATCATTCCATCTGTTAACCTGAATTTCAAGAATACCCCAGTTAACAATGATGAAATCAGATGGATCGAACAGAGCAAGTGTATTGTCAGGCATTATTCCGGTTGTGAGAAAATCATAATCAAGCATTTTATTATTCATCACGAGCCTGTCAACCTGTCCTGTTTCAATCTTCTTTTTTCTTCCGGATGAACGAACGGCAGGCTTAGCAAGCCAGAACAAGTTTGTTGATCTCACATTAGCATCTTCCAGAACTGCAAGCATGTCAAGTGCTTTATCATAATTGAAACCGGTACCATCAAACAACTGAACACCATCCCAGTTAAGCAGTCCTGATGGTTCGTTTGTACCCTGGCCGTTTATATAACCGTAGTTTGCTTTCTGTGAGAGCTGCGTTAGAATATCCTGCAAAACAATTCCTTCCATTGCCGGAGTAGTCTGCTGTGCAGTTTTCCTGGAGTAGCGGACCAGCGCAGAAATTGTTCTTGGTGTTAATTTGATCTTCCCGAAGTTGATATCGGATTCTGCAGCAGCTTCAGATTCACCAACATAATAAGCAGTTGAACTGGAAGTTTTTCTCGGGAATTCAAGATCACCAACAGCGCCGTAAATTATCTGCGGAGTGATTTTATTTCCGATTATTATTTCGTTGTAAAGAAGATCGAGAAAATACTCGGCTTTAAGTTCCGTTGCTACTAAAGCATCAGCAGTACCGGCGCCAACAGTAATTTCAGCACGCTTGCTTACCATGGCATTTCTCAAATGGCCGTACTCAACAAAGTAAGCATTTTCACGCGGCTGTCTTCCAAGTTTTTCGGCAATTGCATCAGAGGCTTCTCTTTCAAGTCCGGCAATATCTTTCTTGCCTTCCATGTGTGCACGTACCAGGTTCCAGATGCTGTATCTTTTCTTATCCTTTCCATCGAGTTCAAGATCAGTAACCGGAGTTGAGAACTCTTCACCGGAACTTAAACGGCTTACAATTTCACCATTGAATCTTTCTACTGTGTAGCCCTTATCAATAGCGTCATCAATAAGCTTATCTATATCATTTATTCTGCCCACGAACCTTTTCCCGGTTTTTCTGATTTCCGCCTGTCTCTCTCTTTCCTCTTTCAGGATCTCTTCCTGAGATTTGGGTTTTTCTTCAGGCACGTTTGCCTCCTTTGATTTAAATGAAGATTTATGATTTAATAAGTTTTCTATTTTTTCACGCTCAGCTTTAATTGCACTTAGAATTTCTGTGTATGAATTGCTTTCCTGGAATTGATTCTGTGAAGAATTCCTGAAGTTTGAATTTTCATCAGCTCCCAGGGCAACAGCAGATCCTTCTCTAAGTTTCCACTTGGTCCGGATAACAAGCGTGTATTTATCCGGATAATCGTTTCTGTACTCAACGCCTTTCACAAATGTTGATCCGCCTGCCGGAATGCGAACAGTGAACTCCCGGAAAACTTCATAACCGGCTGAAGTATTGCGGATATGGCCTTCTTCAACCTTAGTCCAGATCTCCGTTTCAACGGATGAAAAGAATGAACGGCCAACAACTTCTTTGTTCTCAACATTCAACTCACGGATTGAACCAATAACATGCTCGGCATCTCCGCTGCGGTGTGAATTTAAAAGCGGAACTTCTCTTTCTTCAGGAAGAATTACAGAATCAGAATCGCAAAGAAGAATTTCCCTTACTATTTCCCATTCATCCCAATCAATAACAATGGATGGAGTTTCGGTAGCAATAACAGTTCGGATTGATCTTTCATCTTTGTTGATTATACTTTTATCAACAGCGGATGCACGGAAAATCAATCCCCTGGTTTTTAATTGTTCAAGTTCATTTTTAGATAAGGGCATTTTATCCTCTTAATTTTTTTTGTGTTTACCGTTGCCGTTTTTATTTTCAAAGGCTTCAAGAATGAGGTCCACAATTTCTCCCTGGTCGCTTCTGAGTAATTCATTTATATTTATCCGCTCATTACCATCAGCATTATCTTTTGCTTCAGCGTTATCACTTTCTACATTGCCGGTTGTGGAATTATCTTTCAGCGGAGCCGCGGGAGCTAATCCGGCTTTTTCAATCATCTTCCTTTCCCGCTTCAGCTGCTTCAAATGCTCAAACAGATCCACACCTTTTGCAGCAAGAATTTCTTCAAGTGAATCAATGTTGAACTGGTTGGCCAGGATCTTCCCTTTGATATCTTTGTAGTGATTTGCATTCGGAGCAACGAAGCCGTGAAATGCCGGGTAATCAAATTTTTCAAACTTGCTCATCGGCAGCTTTATATATCCGCTCAGCATTGCCATTTCAAGCCATGCGGTGTGAACCGGTTTTAAGAAGTTATCAATTAGATCTTCCTGTATATCCGCGTATCCTATTCTTGAATCAATCGCGGCAAACTGTGCGGAAGAAAAATTCACTCCGGATGGATCGCTTGCGAGGGTTGGATAATCAACATCGAGTCCGGCGGAAATTCCCTGGAGAATTAATTTTGTGAACGGACCGGCTTCACCCTGCGGGAATGCAGGATCATAATCTTTGAACGTGTATCCGTACGGAACAACAAACGTTTCTCCGGGCTGGATGTTCTTAACTATATTTCCATCACTGTCTTCAGTGCCGCCCACTGAATCTTTATTAAGTTCAGGTTCTTCAGCATCCTTTGGTTCAATAACAGCAACCTTGCGCGCGGCTGATCTTGCAGCATGAAGATGTGCTTCTTCATATCCTTTTAAGATGTGAGTGCGTGTTCCAACAGGAGTGATCCAGGGAATGCCGCGTAACTGGCCCGGGAATTCTTTAACAAAAATGTGAATGATCTGGCTTGCATCAATCCGTACATACTCTTTTGAAACCACGCCCGGATAAAAAATTTCTTTCCCGGGATCCACTTTCCGGAAATAATATCCCGTTACTCTGCGGTTCTGATCATGCTCAATACCGAGGGTGATGAATCTGTCTTTCGATAAAACTTTATTCAGCGATTCATCACAGTACGCGCCTTCAATTACTTGCAGTGTAAAACCGAAAGGATTTTCTTTTGTTGGCCGGAGAACTTTACGCAGGAAGATTTCACCATCAGTTGGAACTGTGCGTATAATTAATTTGCACAACTGGCGGAGTGTGAGATCACCGGTAATTGTGCAGTACGGTTTTTTATTCCAAAGCCACCATGCATCCTGTATGATCAGGTTAGCGAGCTGATCATAAACAATATCCCATTCACCGGATTCATCTTTCTTGTACTCAAATGCTTTGTTAACGTGTGTAAATCCGCGCGGGCCAACAACGTACTTGATGAGAGTTTTAATGAATTTTTTAATGTAAGGATCATTAAGCACTGCATCACGGCTGCGTGCACGTAGATATGATAAGCCCTGGCGAAGATCCCAGGTGATGTTCTGATTCTCGGCACTCCATGAAGCAAACAGCCTGTCATTAGTAACCGCCATATCAAATTTTCTTTTTGAAAGCGCGGGAGTTCCAAGAGCTTGTGAACGGATGCCAATCTTCTGAGGGCTTCTGCCTATGCGGACTGCAGCGCCATAGCTGGCGCGTGCATTCAGCGGGCGGCGTCTTGGCTGGATCTTCGGCGGGTTAAAAATATTTTTTAAGAAGCCTGCCATTAATATTCCTCCAGTATCCGCGGCACGCGCTTCTTAATTCCAAGCTTCCGCTCGAGCTGATCAATAATTTTTTTGAGGATCATCCGGTCCGTGTACTTAAGCCGCTTGCCGTTAAAATCAACTTCATCTGTTTCCCGGGCAATCAGGCGGGAGTATGCAGCTTTAGCATTTTCAAGATCAATTTCATCCTGCGTACGAGGATCTGTGGATGCAAGCCGGAGATTTTTGTTTATGGTGATTTTTTCGGGATCTGTACTGAGAGAAAAATTTTCTTTCGATAATTCATAAAAAAAAGTATATTCGCCGTGGGGTACACTTGAAGTTTCAGCGGGCTTGCGCGTAAACTTGAACGTTTCCCCATCCTTAACACCTTTGATTACAATAGGCTCATTAGTTCCGAGGCGGAGGAAACAATTAGCGGTATGTGTATCAGGGGAATATCCGGAGAACGATTCATTCCATTCCCATGAGTCACCAGCAGTAAGTTTTTGTGAAAGCAGATTCAAGTTGTCCCTCAATTACTGAGAGCAACTTGTTTAAAATCAAATTTTTTTCAAATGGAGTTTTATGCCATTAAATGGCATTGGGGGAATTAGTTAGTACATCACTTATTGAAAGGTTAGAATATGAAACACTATTATTTAAATGAAAACGCACAACCAACTGGAGAACATGAGGTACATACTGAAGGTTGTATTTTTTTACCGGAGGTAAAGAACAGAAAATACTTGGGTTACTTCAACAACTGTAAAGAAGCTATTAAAGAAGCTAAAACATATTACGCAAATGTTGATGGTT
Organism: Ignavibacteriales bacterium; assembly: GCA_044507695.1. Lineage (GTDB taxonomy): Bacteria > Bacteroidota > Ignavibacteria > Ignavibacteriales > Ignavibacteriaceae > JBIQJD01. The sequence goes on from JBIQJD010000002.1 coordinate 71,766, forward strand.
GCTTCTTTTGTAGCTTAGAATGTCATAAAAAATAGACTCACCGATAATAAGGTTTAATGTGAGAAATATTGATAGTTTATCTTATGTAGAATAAGGTTCATGTTTAGATAAAAAAGGAGGTTTCATGAAACGATGCTTTTTAATTTTCTTTCTTGTATCACTGGCAACAGTAACTATTGCACAGACAGTATATGTAACAAAATCCGGGGCAAAATATCACAAATCCAGTTGTAGTTATTTAAAAAAGAGTAGTGTTGAAAAAAATCTAAATGACGCAATTGCGGAAGGCTATACTGCATGTAGCAGATGTAAGCCTGCAACTGTAACAAGTAAAACTTCAGAAGTTAAAAAAAATAATACTGACACCAAGCAAACGGTAAAGAAAACTACCGTTACAAGTGGCAGATGCCAGGCAACTACGAAAAAAGGAACTCAGTGTAAAAGAAATGCAAAGGCTGGGTCAAGTTATTGTTGGCAGCATGGTGGGTGAAGCTGGAACTTAAACAGGGTCCGGAAGAGTTGTTTTGAGATAACCTCATGTGGTTAATCATTTTATACTTGACTATAATAAACTTAATTGATTAAATTTCATCCGCTTTTAAAATCTGAGCAAACAGCCTTATTATAATGCCTTTCAGCATACAAAATGCCTCATTTTTGAGGCTTCTAAAATTCCAATTAGAGATATTGGGGAATTCCAATCTGTGATTATGAATAACTATTATAATTAAAAATTAGAAGATTTTAATATTATGGCTGAAGAAAGAAAAGAAATATCTTTTGTTTATGAAAAAAACAAAGATGCTAAGACAGTTCCAGTAAATGGAGCATACGGTGGACCTACTCCGGATAATAGTGGAATAACAGTCCATTTTTACTTGGAATACGTTTCACTTCCACATAGCACGGATATCCCTGTTGAGCCTGGCCAGAAAATTGTAGACCCTTCCAAAGGTAGAAATATTACAAGAGGGGACTATACAAGAGAAGTCCAGTGTTCAATATTTTTAAGTGCACGTAGCGCCGTTACAATAGGTAAGTGGCTGCTTAATAAAGCAGCTATAATTGATGCAAGGCAAAAAGGAGAAGATCCAAATCCTGAAGAAAATGACTAATTATAGTTATAGGAGTCTTTATGTTTGATTATGAAATAGCAACTTTAGAAAGAACAATATCTGATTCAGAATTGATCATTTTACCTAAAAATATTCCTGTTAAAATTTCGAACAATTCAACAGATATAATTTATCTTGAAGTATCACAAAATGATGAAGTGATAAAAAAGCATAAAATTAAGGGTGAAGAATTTGAAATATATTCGGATGGTATTAATATAATTCTTACCCATCCAACCTGGTCATTATCAGGAATTGGTCCAACACTCATCGAGGCAGAGAGAAATCTCTATAATGAATCTAAGTATGTTTACGAGCATTATAAAAATTATTCCCCAGAAGAATTAACCGAAGATGCATTGAAACTTCGAGAATTTTTAATAAAAATTATTTAATGGCCCAAAAAGAAAGATCGGAGATACGCCAAGCACTTTGTAAAAAAGGTTTTGTTGAAGAGGATAACGACCATTATTTTTATACTCTGGTTTATAATCAAAAAAAGACGGCAATATTTACAAAAATTTCAAAGGGCAGCAATTATAAAACTATTCATCAAGCTTTACTCAGTTTAATGAGTAAACAGTTAAAGCTTAGTAATAATGAATTTCTTCAGTTAGTGGATTGTTCAATAAGCGGTGAAAGCTATATTGAGATTCTTAAGAAAAAAGATATATTAAAATAACTTTTAATTTCAAGATCTTAACCCTCAATAATCCGTAACAAAATTCTTTCCCGGGGAGTGCTTTACCTTCAGCCGGTTTTTGTTTAATATAATTTTAGTTTTTTCAATTTCTTCCTTCACTTCAAAATCCAGGGTTTCCCAAATCTTATTAACAAACTCCGTTGGAGATATACCAAGATCCATGGCCAGCTTGCGGATCTGCCGGCTCTTTATGATATCAAATTCAACGCGGAGTTTGGATTCCATTTTTTAAAATTGCAAAATTAAAGATTACAAGATTGCATGATTATTTAGTTTCACTATGCCTCAATTTTAGAAATCTCTTTTTTAAATTCCATATTCTTAAAGTTCCCAATCTGGCCAATTCAAATTTTTCCTGAAGTGATAGTTTAGCAGCGTCAGTTAATTTTGCCGGTCTTTCAATAATTGCTTTATAATGAATTCCACTATATGAATAATCAACTATACTGCACACAATAATACCAGCGCGTTCCGGTATGTGTTCTTTATCCTTTAACAATTTCTCCGGTATTGCAAAATATAGTTCTTTAAACTTGCTGCAATCATGATTGTGTTTTTTTTCTTTATCCTTTAATAGATCTGCTCTGCTAACTTTTATTTCTATTTCTTTTGCGTAACCTGCTTTTGTTACTACAACTAAATCGGCTTCATAGTTAAGCCCAAATCCCCAGCTGACATTGGGGACAATTAAATGTTGTCTTGATCCAAAATAATTTACAACAGCCATTTCCACTTCAGAAGCATTCATCTTAATATTATTTTTTTTCGTAATTGTTTAATAAACCTGCAATAATTTTTTAATCTTGTAATTTTGTAAACCTCAATAATCCGTTACAAAATTTCTGGTTCTTCTTTTGGCTTTAATTAAATTTGCCCGGCGTTTCCGGAGATCAATATCATTCTGGTTCTTTGCGGCAGCTGCTTCCGGTTTTTTCTCCTGTGCTTCAACTTTCTGTTTAAAGCTTTCTGCCAGTCCCTTCCAGTCTTTGATATCACAATAATCGAGTGCTGCAAGCGCGTACACTTCAAGATCAAGAGCTTCATTGCGTGCGCGGATCTTTTCCCACTTCCGTTTAACTACAATGCCTTTATGATATACCGGCACCTGCTTTTCAGATGTAAGCTGCTTGAAGTATTCTTCATCATCGCTTATATCCATCTTCCAGTAAATCTTATCCGGAAAGTGCATGTATCCGGGACCGTACTCTTCAATTGCCAGCCTCGAGAAAATAATTTTCTTTGCAGTATCGGTTCCCACCATGTGCTGCTTAATTCCTTTTTTCTTTCCGGTTGGCCGGGCAAGCAACGGAGCGGCCACTTTTCCTTCATCACCTTTCAAAGCGAAGATCCACCGCTTCCCTTTCCGCTCCATCTTTTTAATAAAATACTGCACGTACCTGGTTGCGTAACCAAGATCAATTCCTGCAGCTGATATCCTCATCATTATTCCTGTTTCATGCTCAAACTTTGTATCAAGAAACTGTTCAACTTTATACCAGATGTTTTGAGGATCTTCTTTGTAAAGTGTCTGCGGTTCGCCGTAAAACTTTTCAACTCCAACAAGCCAGCTTTCTTCCTCTAATCCAAATCCTTTAACCGCAACTTCAACACGGTCATTCTGAACATCCGCTGAACCAACAAGAAGCAGTGCGCCGGCAGGAATTTTTTCAGCGGTGTATTCTTCTTTCCTTGCCATTAAAACATTATCAGATACGTGAACAACTTCATCTTCATAAGCCAGTCCAAGTTCCAGGTTAAAGAAAGTCTGCCTGGTAGTTGGTTTATCTTTTTTATCAATCCAGCTGATCACCATATCGCGCCAGGTACGGAGTGTTGAATACATCTCATCAATATGCCAGCCCGCGTGCTCAGTTACTTTAGGATTTGTTCTGGTCCATATTCCCGAAGGCAGCATTTTGTATTTATCTTTTTCATCAATGTGCGCTTTGCATTTTTCACACTCGTAGTAAGTTAGATCAGGATCATAAACACCTTTATCAAGCCGCCATCCTTTTAAATTCCAGAATGAAAGAACCTGGAAGTGATTGCAGTTAGGGCAGGGAACATATCTCCGCCGCTGATCAGATTTTGCATAGTCTTCGGAGATCCTGCATTCACCGGATTTAGTTGGAGTTGATATTGAAATTATTTTGCTGTCAAGAAAACCGGTAACACGTTTTTCAAGAATTGCAATTGTATCACCTTCTTCACCGGCAACTAACCGCACGCGGCTTTTATCATCGATGATAAGAACTTTTCCGGATTGCTGAGCCAGCGTGTTTGGAGTTGCTAAACCTATGATGGAAATAAATCCGCCGGGAAATGTTTTCTCCAGAGTTGAGTTTGAACCATCTTTATTTTTTTTATCAGATACTTTTCCGCGGAGCTGTTTAGTATCGCGGAAATTTGGTTCAAGTTTTCTTTTGGCAAATTTAATTCCGTTGCTTTCAGTTGGATAAGCAACAATAATAGGGCAGGGATCGCAGTCAATCAGGTAATCAATTATGTTAATGACCGCATTTGTAAAACCTGTCTGCCCGGATTTTATAACACTCATCCTGCGTATGTTCGGATCGAGGAATGCATCTTCAAAATCTTTGAGATATTCAAAACCATCATGGCTGTACGGCCCGGGCTTGTCTGAATCTTCCGGTGATAAATACCTGTACTTTTCAGCCCACTGAGATATTGAAAGATTAGGCGGAGGTTTAAGCTGCTCCTGTACTTTTGCAAAGATCTCAGCCAGGGATGCCTGCAGAATGTCCGCAGGTATGAGGCAATTATTTATGTCAGAGTAGTTAGTTAGTTTCAAAAGATCTTAGTTCAATTTACTTTCAAGAATTTCAAATGCTCTTAGATAAACTTCCGTTTCAGCTTCAGCCCGGGTTTTACATGGTGATGAAATAAATTTTTCCTCTGATGCTTCATTGCCTTCAAGATAGATTGCGGCTTCATAAAATGATTTCGTGAAGGAGAAATCATCTTCATCTTCATCCGCTTCAAACTCCTCACCGGCATAAACAAATTCATCTCCCGGCAGCCACCTTGATTCAATATGAATTCCCTGTTCATCAAAAAAATCATAAAGATCTCTTTCACAGCCATCTTTAACCATTCCTGTTGAGATCAGCAGTTCACGGGATTTAGGAAACTTATCAGATGCTTCGATGAATTTTTTAATATTCATAACTACTCCCGGTTTAATTGTTGAGAAATCGAATTGAACGGTGGAATGGAATTGTTCAAGTCAGTTTACCTCTTTTTATTAAAGAATTCAATTGATTTAATTGTTATGTCTTTATTCAGGTGAAACAGTATATCATCCAGGTCACCGGTTACATCACTTTTTACATCAACAAAAACATAATCAGGCCGGTGCTCATAAATAACATCCCTTACTAATTTTGAATGACAAACCGCAGTTGTATTAAGTCTGCGGTACAGCCTGTTTGTTTTATCAGTGATGATAAAGATTTTCATTTAAGAGTTTCCTCAATCTCTTTTGTTGATAAAACTTCACGCATCTCCCGCGCGGCATCTTTGAGCACCTTCAGCATTTCTGGTTTTGTTTTACAGGCATATACTTTATTTATCTTCTTTCCCGGGAATGAATCAATTGTATTGCCGAAGCGCGCGAACAGATCGAGCAGAAGATCAAGAAATAATTTTTTGGGAATGAGTTCCTTCAGCTTCTCAAGTTTCTCCAGCTCCCGGAGATCCGCCGTTATGGTGCTCAATCTTGCTTTTGCTTCAGTGCTGTTTTCACCGCCGGCTTTTGCTTCTTTAATCAATTCATCCTTATAGTTCAGGTACGCATGAAGAAAATTCAGCCGGTTGTACCTGCCGTGGCCTTCCCTGGGAAAGTTCTTTTCAGCAACAAGTTTATTCACGTACCTCTCGGTTTTGTTTATCATCAGCGCCATATCTTTAACGGTTCCGTACTCCATTTCATCTCTTAATTTTTGGATGTACCAATGCACGCATTCAATCGCGTTGAATTTATTGTGTCCCTCTTTAGGCATTCCCGCACGTACAAAACGTTTAACATCAGTCTCAGTAACTTTAAGGAATGCAGCAACCTGCTTTGAGTTTGCGTATTTCTGCTGTTGTTCATTGGGCATTTGTTTTTATTGCAAGATTCCCGGTTCAATGATTAACATTTTTATATTCTTTATTCCGGAATTGTTTTGCAGCCGGGCAATCGGCAAAATGAGATACATGTTTCTCCGGATCAAACAATCTCTGCAGATCATTAACCAGATCATTCTTTTCTGTAAGGGAAAGAGATTCACCGTTAACAGGAATGTACTTCCGGTTCTTAGTTTTTAAGAACCAGATCTCTTTGCCGCAGGCTTTGCAGTTAGTTAGTTTCATAAATTTTTATTGCTATTGATATTTCTAAAAAGTATTTTCGCCCCATCTATACGGGGGTGTAAATGATATACGTTCTTTGCACAAGTAAAGTTCTTGAGTTGGATATTAAAAATATTCTTAAGCATGCTAATCTTCCCTGTACACAGCTTTCATCTAATCTCTCGGTCTGGCATCCTGAACCGGATGATATATTAATAATATCCCACAGCATTGTTAGTAAAAATAATTTCTTCAAATCCATCTCAGATGCACCTGTAATTGTAATATGTTCATTGAGCTACAAATCCTTTCTTGAAGAAAATTATTTACCAAACTTTCATTACCTGAGTATGCCCATTGATAGGCAGGAACTTCTGGAAATTATCAACTCACTACCCAAATAGAGTTTCATCTGTTTCATTTTATTGCTATCCATCCTGCGAAATTCATCCAGCGCCAGAAGCAATCCACATACTTAAAGCCTGCTTCATGCAAAAGCATTTCATTCCACTTTGTAGTCAGCGGGACCAGCACACCTTCAAGGCTCAATGATTTTCTTTCAATACTTTCCGGGGAGTATCCGCTGTTTTCTTTTTTCCGGTGGTATATATCAATCATCATTTCATCAATCCTGGCCGTGTTACCTATTACTTTTTCAACAAGTATTAAAGCACCGCCGGGAGTTAATGAGTTGTAACATTTCTCTAAAACGTTCTGCCTGTAGTTTATCGGGATGAACATGAGTGTAAGCACTGAAAGAATTACTGAAGCTTCACAATGCGGAAAATCTTTCCGGAGATCCATCGGATGAATATTTACAATGCCGGTGTTGATGTATCCCTGGAACTTCTGCCGGCATACTTCAAGCATCGGTTCGGATTTTTCCACCAGGACAAACCTGTTATGAGCACCAAACTTTTTTACAAGCGGTTCAACGGCATTGCCCCTGGATGCGCCAAGATCAACAATATCCGTTTTGTACTGAACGTATTTACATGCAAGATCAGTAACAGCCATCCGCATAATATCATATTGTGGAATGGATCTCTGCAGCATGTCATCAAAAGCAGAAGTAACTTCGCCGTCAAACTCCCACTTTTCTTTCGGTATTACTTTGTCCTGTATTTGTTCCATGTATCTTCCTTCAGATTAATAAATTCTTGATAGCTCCATGCAGGTATGGAATGAGTCCGGTACATATTTCTTGTACGCGGATTGCTTTCCACGGCCAGCAGATCTTTCAGTGGATATTTTTCAAGTATGTATTTTTTAAGAATAAGCTGTTTGAACTGCGGCGGCGGTAACTTTGTATAATTGAAATAAAAATTTGTTGGCAGCCAACCGGTTTTTCCGTAAATACTGTTGAGTGTTTGTTCCTGGTGAATCTTAGGACGAGCTGTAATCAGTATTATAATATTTCCCTGGATCTTCTCAATCAAATCATGTCTATAAGTTTCATTCAGTATCTGATTTGTAAAGGGAGAAATTTTCTGCTCCGAATTCGCAACGAGTGTATAGTTCAGGTCCAGCAGTATAATCATCATAAGGTATACCCCAGCCGTTTTTCAAATGCATCAATAGCTTTATCAACTAATCCCATTCTTGAACCATCAGGGTAGGGGAGATCAAACTCGAATTCAATTGCTTTTCTTAGTGCATCCCTGTTGATAACCGGAGTAGCGGCAAGCCCGGCAATGCTGTCACCTGCAGGTTTAACTCCAATATTCTCAAATCCATAACCAAACAATTCTTTTATTTCATCCGTTGTGTGATACTTCTGCACTTTTGGTTTATCACTGAATCCGCCGAGAATAATTCCAGGTTCATAATCCAGTCTGAAGCGGATCTGTTTGGATTCAGAAGCGTTAAGAAAATCTCTTTCAATGCTTTGATGGCACTTATGATTTACATTCATCGCCCAGATGAACACTCTTGTTTTTTCGGTACAGCATGCGGCAAGCAGATGAACCAAATGAATGCGGTCCTGCAGAAAAGGTACAGAGTTTAAAACAGAAGAAATGAAAATGCTGTTCCACTCAAATTTATTTCTAACTCGGTGAAGAAATTCCAATGAGAGTTTCTTGCTTTCTTCGATATCAATCTCATTTGTCCCGGCTTTAATTCTATATGGTTCAAATGGAGTAACATCAACGCCAATGCTTCTTAAAATTTTTGTATCGGTAAGATGTCCGGCTCCAAAATCCAGAACCTTTGTCCCGTAGTAGATCTTCCATTTCTTAACCGTAGCCGGCTGGCTGAAGTTAAATGATTTTGTTGTTTGATATCCGAACCCGGCAACATAGAAACCAACGCCAAGTCCCGGCCGGTTCGTGTACGCCCTGCGGAAAGAATTGTACCTGAGAAGATCTTCATACTTATTGTGGATATCAAAATCCATAGTAAGGTAATTGAGCATTGATTCAGCAAAAGCAGCTTCACCATCAGAAAGAATAATTACCGGTACAGTTTGTACTTTCTTTTCTGCAAGTAATTGAACACGGCCAATTCCGTTTACTACTTTAAGATCGGAAGTACAAACAACCGGCATAATGATTTTATATTTATAAAGAGATGCAGCAACATTCCGCGCGTACCTGTTCCAGCGTCCCTGGTTTGCATCAGTCAATGATTTAATCTGAACTTCAACCGGGTTAAGGCAGGGAAAATTCTTTTTGTCTTCAAGATTGATTGCAAGATCTTCAACATTTTTTTGAGAAAGCTTTTCTGTTACAGTTTTAGAAGTATCATCCCTGTGAAAATCATTTGTTGCACGGTTGAATAATATGTTGAGCGCTTTTCTTTTTTCCAGATCCATCACCGGTAGATACTGTACCGGCAGAAGCTTCAGTCCCATCCGCTTTGCAACATAATGCCGCTGGTGCCCGGAGATGATTTCTCCGTTTTCATCTGCATAAATCGGCAGAAGGAAACCAAGCTTCCTGAGTGATAATTCTATCAGCTGCAGCCGCTGCTTATCAGCTTTCCGCGGATTGTATGTACTCGGCTTCAGTTTATTTATTTCAACAAGTTTGATCAATTTATTCTTAACCTCTTTTTAATTTCTTTAGCAACACTTGATTTATCAAAACCAACTTTACCTTTGAGATCATCAATCCAATTCAGATAAATATCTCTTTCCAGCAGGATCCTGTATTCACCAATTATTATGTACACGTCACTCATGTTTTTAGCGGTCTCAACAATGTTCAGATCTTTGCTTTCCTTAAAATCATCATCCGGATTAATTTTGAGCAGCTCTAAGTCTAACCCGGAGAAATCTGTTTCCGCTTCAATGTCTTCCAATACCAGGGAATTCAATTCAAGAAATTCTTTCAGTCCGTGTTCTGTCATATCGGCGTACTTGCTGCTGTACAACAGAACAAGCTTTGCGGCTTCCTTTTTATTCTTGCAGTCAATAATTACTGCAGGCAGTTTAACAGGAATCTTAACACCCTCGGCTTCCAGCTCCTGCATTGCTTTCTGCCGGTGATGTCCATCCAGTATCCACATTTTGTTTTTACCATCCACCCATATATTAAACGGCTGAATAAAATTATTGTTAGAAAGTGAGTTCTTTAATTTTTCAAAATTCTCCGGAGATAATTCTTTAAGATTATCATTCTGCAGCCATGTACATTCCCGCCATTTTACAAGCTTCTGAGCCTTTATCCGGTTTTTGATTTCCTTCATTTTTATTCCAGGTTAAATTTTAAAAAGAATAGAACTGCAAATTTTGAACTTCAAAAGTTGACAGATTTTGCGGTCGAGTCGTACCCGTAATTTTATAATCCAGGAAGGACCCATTGCTATACAAGCCCCATTCGGTATTTAAGTTCATGTTGAAGATTCTTTTCATATTGTGCTTTAAATTCTTTCTCTAATTCATCAATTGGTTTACGTGGTTCATCTTTTGGGTATAAAAGCTGCTGAGCACTCGGGCCGTATAATTCTTTAATTGGTAATCTTTGTTCACCTGCTCTGATCATAACTGCAGTATGACCTGAAGGCATAGTTGCAATGAATGCTTTACGCTTTTTATCCTTCGATTGATAAACTTTTCTTTTACCTTTTTGTACAGCCGCAGAAACACCTTTACTCTTTGATTGCCTGGCGCCGAATTCATACAATCCAATTGGCCGGTTATTTATTACCAGTTGAACATACGGTTTACTCTTTGTTGCTCTTATTATTCTTGTCTGTTGATTGAGTTCTTTAGCTTTGATGTTATACTTCTGCCTGATAAATCTTATAGTTCTGCTTAATGCAGATCTGGCTGCACGATTAAGAGCTGTTATATTTGCACGCTCAATTGTATCACCAAGTTTTTTGAAAGAGAACTTATCCATCAATACCTCACAAACAGATAAGGATTTTTATCCACTTTCTTTTTAGGTGCACCAGGGCAGCTATGCTTCCTCATATCAAGAGCACTATATCTGATACACTCTTTCGGTATTCCCATCATTAAACTTCTTCTTTCCTCTATTGGAATTGATTCACGATCTACTGCAATCCAGTTACCCTTTACATTAAACCAAACGATCTCCCGGGTACAGTACTTACAGTTGCTCCAGTATTTTGTTTTGCTCATTGTTATCTCCTATCATTAATTCATTGATGTTGATAGGGATCCTTAAATCGAATATTCCCAATTCACCTTTAACCGGATAAGGCTTTAGCTTCCGGATATTTCTTAATAAGAAACTGTGTGCTCTCATGTACACTTCACACATTGCTGCTTCTTCATCTTCCAGTTTCATTTTTCTACAGTCGTACAATTCAGCAAGGCATAATGTCACTCCAACCGGATCCGCTTTTATTTCATGATTGAAGTGGTTGAATAAATCTTCTTTAAAAAATTTCAATGCATGTACATCAATTGATTTTGAAGCACATATAACTAAATCTCCACGGAACTCAGTATTCCACTTCCTGGTTTCAATAGTTTTTAATCCTTCACGGATGAAGTTTCCCCACGGTTGTTTTAGTGATAAAGCTTTATAGCTAAACATTACTTCCTCTTACTCTTTAATTCTTTTGATACCCTGTTATGCTGAAACCACAATTCTTCCAGAACGATTTTGAATGATTCACTATGTGCCCGGTTTACTTTCATAAGTTTTCTAACTGTCTCAATCGCGGTTTCAATATCTGTTAAGATGTAGTTCATCTTGCCGCTTGCTTTTTCAATTCTTCATTGAATTCACGTTCAATATTTTTCCGGCGCTGCGATTTACCTTCAGCATTTTCATGCTCAGCTTTATCATCAAACATTTTGAAGCTTTGAAACAGGCTGCCATCCTTATCCGGATTATAACTGCGGGTATGTACCGGTGGGGAAATCGTTTCCCGCTTTTTCCTGGCAGCTTCTTCTTTCGCTTTTTCTGTGTGATAATCCTGGATCTTCCAATCAATCCGGCGAAGCAATTCAAACGTTGTACATTTTTTTGGACCTTCCTGTACGCATCGTTCAAATGCCCGTTTAACAAGCTCCAGCCGCTTATGAGCCTCTATACCTTCAGCTTCATCAATTTTTTTCAAAACCGGACGGATCTCTGCAATCTCATGCGGATTAGGTTTGTTGAAATAATGCCTGTAAAACTGTTTTACCTGCTCCAGGGTATCTGCGGGCGGCGGTGGTGCTCCACTGCTACTTGTATTATTCACTGTAATATTATTTTTAATATTAATGTCTTTAGAATTTTCTAAAGAGCTATTTTGATTTTCCCGAAGACCCTCTTTAGATTTTTCTAAAGAG
>JBIQJD010000002.1:83794-131361 GCA_044507695.1 Ignavibacteriales bacterium
TTCTAAAGAGCTATTTTGATTTTCCCGAAGACCCTCTTTAGATTTTTCTAAAGAGCTATTTTGATTTTCCCGAAGACCCTCTTTAGATTTTTCTAAAGAGGGGGTATCTTCAGCAAATTCCAATTCAGGTACAGGATTTTTGAACTGCAGATAAATTTTCCTGGCATAACCTTCAGCTTTGCCGGGATCTACTTTAAGAAATCCCTCAGATTCGAGCGCTTTTATCCACAGCGAAACAGTGCTTTTGCTAACCTCATACAATTCAGCAAAGTATTGATTGGTGGCCCAGCAGTAACCTTGCTGATTGCATAAGGCTGATATTTCTGCATACAATAGTTTTGCATTTGCAGGTACATTTTTATTGTACCTTACATCAGCCGGTATTATTGCATAGTATGATTTTTTACCTTCCATCTTCTCCATCAGCTTTGCAGTACTTTATAACGGATCTTGTTTTAAGAAGATTCTTATCCATTAAATGCAGGATGATCTTATCGGCAGCAATATCACTGTTCTTAATTACTGTTCGTTTATTCTTTGCGGAAACCACTTCAATTTCCTGTTGAATTATAGCTTCCAGTTCACGAAATATTCTGTGCATTATTCTTCCTCGGTAATTTCTTGAAGTGCTTTATCCTGCTGGTAAGTTTCTTCCTCGGATTGAGCTGTATCCGGTGAGTTCTTAGCAGCAGTTTTCAATTCCTTCCTGACCTGTTTACGGAGTTCCTTAATGTTGATGCCGTACTGGTTGCAGTAATCAATTACTATTGGATTTTTTTCTGTACCAGGATTCCAGTGATTTAATAACCCTGCTCTATCAAGAATCATTACCGTTATGAATTCATATTTCTTTAAATGATTTAATGAGGAGAAGTATTTCTGTATTTTACCACTAAATTCTTTTTCAAAAATTTCACCCGTTATTCCAAAATATTCCAGAGCATCCTCTTCATCATAGTCATTGAAAATGGACTCATTAATTAGGAAGGATAAGTAGCTTATAAACTGTTCACTCACATCTTCCGCTTTAAGCTGAAGCAGTACAGAAGATATTATTCTCCGGTTAACTTCAATTTCCACTTTCTTGTTAAATTCATCTTGCTCTCTCTTTTTCTGAAGCTTCAGCTTTTCTTCTTCGGAAATATTCTCCTCCTCATCTTCATACTCATCAGATTTCATTTTTATTTTAACTATTTTCCCAAGCTGATCACCTTCATAGCTTGATGTATGAACAATGACAGCATCAACAAAATCTTCTTCCTTATGATTTTCATCTTCCGGATCATAAACTTCATACTGATTCCCGAGAACAGCGCCCTCCGGAAAGCTCTTATCTTTATACCATTGTGTTGAAACCTGGATAAGATCTTTGCCTGCCTCTTTAGCCTCTGCTGTTTTCTTTTCAATGTGCAGCCTGGTTTTTTCTCTGTAGCAATCCGGCTTCATGCAGGTATCATTAGTGATATCATCAAAAAGAGATTTGTTAAAGCCTGATCTGAAAGGACAATCATTACAGCTTCCGGCTTCCGGGTGCAGGTTTTTATCCCGCTTGTTGAATGGTGCATCCTTCAAAAGCAGGTAATAATTTCGCTGAATTTTATCCTTAAGTGATGATAAGTTTTTCTGCCACTCGTTTGCATTGTTCCACCACTTCCACATATCTTTTTGCTGATCATCTGCCAGGCGGGAAAATTCCAGGGCAACTACGTAGAAGATTTCTCCATCATAAAAAGCTTTTTGAACATCCGGAATCAGATTGTTGAGTCTAAGGCGTTTGTGTACATAGGATAAAGATTTGCCGAATCTCTCAGCTACTTTTTGCTCGTTATACCTGCCTGATTTCAACAGCTCCTGGTATCCGAAAGCTTCATCCATCGGGTGAACATCTTCGCGCTGGATGTTTTCAATCACCTGCACTTCAAGGATCTGTTCATCAGTTACATCACGAATGATTACCGGTACACTTTTCAGGCCGGCTTTTTTAGCTGCCTTATATCTCCGCTCTCCGGAAATAATCTCAAACTTGTTGTGAATCCGCCGTACGGTTATCGGATTTATTATACCAACACTCTTAACTGATTCAGTTAATTCTTTCAGGTTATCTGTATTCAAGTGTTTTCGCCTGCGTGCCTGCAGATCAGTTTCTGAAAGAACTAACAATTCAATTGGAGCATTAAGGAAGTTATCCGATTCCTGCTTCGGAGTTTCCTTCTTCTTCCCCCGCTTCACCGGTTTTGGTTTTATCTGAGCCATTTAACTCTCCGTTTTTGTTATTGAAATAGATTCAACTGTCCGTCCGCCGGATCCTCTGAATCATTGATTAAATTTTCTTGAACAATCGCAGGCCGGTCCGGTACTTCTTCCGTTTCATCCTGAAGGCTCTCATGTTCAGGTTTGGAAACCAGACCGGCCAAAACTCTTTTAAAGTGAAAATTGTTTAGGAAGTAAACCGGTGTGAACATTTCCCGGTAGATCTCCATTGAAAGGCTGTTACCATGAATTACCCTGGCAGCTATTCCGTACAATGCTATCTGTATATAGCTCATCATAAAGCAGAGTTCATCAACATCAGTCATTTCCACATAAATATCTGTTGAGGGATTGCAGCCCTGGTTTAATAAAACTTCGCGTACAGCTATTATCATTCCGCCGGATCCGCAGGCAGGTTCAGCAATGGTGATGAATTCTTTATCCTGAAGCTGAGATTTAACATCACCCAGGTTCATCATTGCAATTGCTAATGATAGATGATAAGGTGTGAAGAACTGGCCGGTGCGTGCATTTCCCATTTCCAGCAGCATGTATATTTCACCAAGAAAATCATAATGCGAGGTTTCCAATTCATCTACCATTATTGAAAACATCTGATCAAATCTTTGAAGATCATCTTTTTTGTATTTCCGGAATACCGGTTCTAATTTTTCTTTAGCTGATTCAGTGTAGAAAGGCAATGCTATTGAGTAGGCGCTCATCGTACAAAAATCTCTAAACTTCTCTATGTTGTTTTTACTATAATCCACTGCGTTAAATAGTTTTATGAACTTCTTCTGCGCCGGTGTTTCCAACAGCTTCCTTTATTACTTCAAATTTTCCCTCAGCATTTACCTGCAGCTGATCTATGTTGCCTCTCAGCATCATTGCTTCAAGCGAATCACAATAGAAAGCCAGGTTCTTTAACGCATGGCGGGATGTCTGATTAATTTTGTTTCCGGATTTTTTAACAAGTACATCAGCTCGCTTCCGGAGATCTGTTAATTCTTCTCTTGATATGGTTAAAGCCGGTTTCTTCATCAGCTTTTATTCTCCCTGTTGTCCGGCCATTCAGAAAAAATTATGTAACACATGAACCCAACAGCTATCAATCCAATAACTGCCAGAACTGTTTTTGCCGCTTCAAAAATTGTTTCCATCATCTTGTATGCAGTTGGTTAATGTTGTTAATGGTTTGTTTAGGGCCGATAAAAATTTTTGATTTATAAAGCTTCTCCCTGCGTGCCAGTTCTTCACGTTCATTCCAGCCCTGCAGGTACTTTTCCCTGGACTGCCTTTCAGCTTCAATTCTTCTTTGCTTTTCTGATATGTAGGATTTGCGGAGTGCGGAAAGCAGCTTGTACAATCTCCAGTATTTTCTTTTCTGATCGAAAACCCGGATGTATAGTTTAGTGATACTTGCCGTGTGTATGCGGCTGATAATTTTTGTTATCATCGTTCCCTCAAATAAATTAATTAGTTAAATAAGCCCGGACACTAATCCGCGAAATATGTTTTAGTGAAAAACTCTAATTCATCAACAAAATCTTTTTGCAGTTTTCCTTTCTGCTTTAATAATCTCAGCATTCGGTTAACTGCTTCTGCTACTTTAAAACGCTGGCCGTGTGAAGTTATTTCAAGAGTAATACTGTTCTGCATTATCTCCTGCAGCTCTGTAATAATTCCGGCTTCGTTGTGCTCTTTTTTTTCCATGCTAATCAACATTTTTAAGAAGTTTCTTATACCTGTAATAAGAATCCGCATCGCCGGAAAAGACTATCATTTCTTCCTGCCGTACACATCTTTCAACTTCACTTCTCGGTATGAATAACCTGCCGTTTTTAATAAGCCCTTTTATCTTTCCGGGTATCAGGTATTCCCGTTCAAAAGTTTCAACACCAATTCCAAGCCTGAAAGCTGCCTGGCTCATTGAATAGAGATCACGTTCAGCACTTAGCCTGCTTATGTGCTTAATCTGCTTCTCAAATATTTTTGTCAATTCATTGAATTGATCTTCAGTCAGCTTTTCCATGGTCAATTATTTTTTCAAGTTCATCCAGTGCACTATTAAAGTTTATCCGCATCTGCTTAACCTTCAGCTTAAGATCTGCTCTTTCCTGGTCATGCAGCATTTTATCTTTTATAGATTTGCGGATTTGGTTTGAAAGGATTGATACCTGTTGTGCCTGCATCGAGTTAAACTCGAGAAATAAATCATTCAGCATTTCACATTCTTCTCCATCATTAGTTGGAATACCTTTCTTCCGGAAGAAATCATCAATGGCTTCTTCAAGTTTGGTATCAAATTTCACTGCGTTGTTCAACTGGTAATTCAGCGCCTGAGGTGAAAGCCCTATTGCCCAGGCTACATCACTCTCGTGAAAATCATATTCCTTTCCGTACGTAAGGATTATTCTCTTAATCCTTTGCTGTGCGGTTTCTTTATCCGGATTATTTTTAATTGAATAGCTCATTGCCGCATCTCTTTCAAAACTTCTTTGATTCAGGGGATTGTATTTTACCGGCGTTGAAACAGTCAAATTCCATATAGCCAAGTATGTCATTAAGAAAAGCAGTTGGAGTTACACCAAGTGCATCAGAGAATTTTTTAATGTTCTCAAAATTCACATCACTCAGAAGAAGCTTTCTTTCTTCTTCCGGGTATTTACCTTCAGCGGTTAATTGTTCGTTCATGGCCGTTCCTTTACTTTTTATTTTCGGCTTCAACGCCTTTTATCAGAAGTGCCTGCAGCCTGGTATCAAGATTTACATCACTAAGCGCTGCAGTACTTTTAATTATGCGGTGTATCTCTTTCGGAATCTGGAATCTCACCCAAACGAGTTCCTGATTTCCCTGTTTATTTTCCATTTTACTTTACCTTTTAGATTTTTTATTTTGTTACACTTGTTCATCTTATTACTAACTACTTAGGGGCCAGGGATGCGAATTTTCTTTGTCCGGTTCAGTGCTGTTCCGGCAGATGGATCTGTTTATCATAACAGGATTGATGAAACCATCATTGATACATGGGTGAAATCTATTAATTCTGCTCATGCCGTTAAGTTTGCTGAAATGTTTCTTAAGAATGATCATTGGAAAATCCTTGGTAAAATTTCAGATGCAGTTGAGATAAATGAGAGATCACATGAAGAATCACTTGCATACAGGAATGGTATATATTACTCGGTAGTTCCATCTGATAAAATGTCTTCTTCATAAATTTTGTTACAATTCAAACTTTTGTAATGGCTAATACGAACGTAATAAAATTTTCTACTGTTGTCAATATATAGGTTAAAAAATTTTCTACTATGGATAAAAAGGCAGCTATCTCAAAGCGTTTGAAAGAATTCATAGACTCGAATTTTTCTTCGGTCGCTGAGTTTTCGCGCCAGATGGGTTTCAAAAATAGACAAGACGCATATCCATACTTAGATGGTAAAAGCTTACTCGGTGCTGAAAAGCTCACTCGCTTAAATGAACTCGGCTGTGATATCAACTGGCTTTTAACTGGTGGAAAGCAGCCGGTGGATGTTGCTCAGATAAAAGGGAAGGAGCTTCAGTACGTAACAATAGAAGAAGCAGAGACAATTAAGAAAACACCGTTCATCGAGTATCCCTTACTTGGCAACGTACCGGCAGGCAGGCATGAAGTTTATGATAGAAGCGCCTGGCCGGAATATGAAAGAATAGATTATGATCCGCGTACACACTTCTGGCTTAAGATTGATGATGAATATGGATATTCAATGACTCCGTTTCTTCAGCCCGGTGATAAAGTTTTGTGTTCAATAAAAGCAAAGCTTCACCCGGGAGATCTTGTTGCAGTCCGGTGGGATAAGACAAAAGGAGCAATAAAAATTTTAGGTCAAAGTAATATTAAAGATTCGGTTGCACTCGCAAGCTATAACGCCGCAGAAATGCCTATCGTCCTCATGGGTAAAGATCTTGAACAGATCTACAAAATTGTTTTAATCAAAAAGAAAAAATAATTTCTACTACCTAACTACTTAAGAAGGGTTGATGTATACAATAATAAAGACTCAGCAGCAGTCTGAGGATATTATTGAATTATCTGACCTCCGCAAATTACAGAAAGATAATTTACTTCCGGATCGTATTCCGTACGGATACTATGTGCACAATGTTCCGCAGTTTCCGAAGTACACTAATAAGATCTACTGGTACAAAGATTTTAGAATGAATCTTTACCAGCTTACCTGCAGCTGTGAATGGCATAACGAAAGAAGGAAACAATTGCCCGGCAGAGATATCAGGTTAGTTTGTTATCACCTTTATCACAAGATCAAAGCAACCACGGCAAAAGAATCAATTGATGATCTCACTGCAGTTCTCCTGGACTCAGCAGTTAAATATAATGAGCAGCATTTGTTCCGGACCAACTTAAACAGCAGGGATATTTATTTCGGAATCCGGATGGATACTCCCTGGATAAATGTCTATTCAGAATATGCAAATCCTCAACATGAAAATCCGGAATTCGGTCATTATGTACGCGGCTCATATAATCCGCTTCTGCACCGGTGGAGCTACGGCATTGAACTGTATGATGCAAGAAAAATTGAATACCTGCTGGACCGGTTAATTGAGAACTCTTTTCCGGCCCGGCATCCTGCAGCAATCTTCAAAAAATTATATGCAGATATCAGGAAGTAAGATGAAGAAACACAAAGTGATCATCCGGAAAATTGTGAGAGCGGATGGAAAGGTAGAGATCAAACCAGAAAAAAAGATTAAAATAATTTTAATTCGGAGTACATAGCTATGCCTACAAAGGACAAACTTTTTATGTGGAACTTCAATCAGCAAATTGATCGCTGCATTCATGAGCTGAGAGGAATTGCAAGCACAATACTCTTTGATAAAAAAATAGATGATGCAGAAATAGAATTAATGGAATCATGGTTATATAGGAACGGACCATATCTTGCTGATTTTCCACTTCGTCAATTCAAGGATTTGTTTAGGGAGATAATCAAAGATGGAACAGTTGATGAAAGTGAACGATTTGAATTAATGTTGTTCCTTGAAAGCATTGCAGATTCTGTTGATAAAGATCCAGTAGTAGATGGAATCTTCACCTCTTTCCCGCAGATAATCTTTCCTGAAAATCAATTTTTATTTACCGGAGAATTTCTATTCGGTGAAAGACAAACTCTTGAAAATATTGTAATAAAAAAACATGGGGTTGTTGCAAAGAGTTGTGTTATGGATCTTAATTATTTAGTAGTCGGATCGCTCGGAAGTGAATTCTATAAATATGGAAAATTCGGGACAAAAATTACTAAAGCATTAAAATACAACGAAGAAAAAAAATCAAATATTTTAATTGTAAAAGAAAAAGATTTTGTAAAATTTATATAGATCTAACCATGAAAAAATTATTTTTGTTATTCCTGAGTTTACTGTTCGCCACCTGTACAACTTTAAAAGTTGATAAGGCCATGGTTGTTACAGCATTTGATTTTTCAAAGTATTCTAAGCAGAATTTCTTAATTACTCCGGATTCCTACAATGGTGATTATGAATCAATCGGTTTGATTAGTGCCTCCTTATTCGCATCAGTAACCGAAACTGAGTTGCCAACCAACATGCATGAGAATGGAAAATTCTCATGGGAAACAGACTCAACATATCTCATGTTTTCTGTGAATAAATATTATCTCATTGAAAAGATCAATACTGAAGAAGTAGTTGAAGAACTATTTCAAACTGTCAAACGAATGGGGGGAGATGCCATAACAAATCTAAAAACCAATTTTACCTATCGAGAACGATATGGAATATATATCCCCGGAGTTGAGTTAACCGGCTTTGCAATCAAGAGGAAATAATGGTTTTAAAAGAACACAAAGGGTACTGGACAATCTTTTATTATGATCGTGTAAAAAAATATACCAGGAAAAAATCCACCGGGTTAAAAGCAACACAACAGCTTAAAGCCCTGGCAAAAGATAAGCTGAAAAAATTCCAGTTAAATTATCTCAAAGATAAACTTAACTTTAAAGTAACAGGCAGCATTAAACTTTCAGAAGGATTGGAGTTATTTTTTTCTTCCCGGGAACTCCGTCCGAAAACACAAGAGATCTACAAACTTGCAGTGGATCATTTCATTGAAGCAGTAGGGGATAAGGAAGTAAACATAATTGATAGAAAAGATTATGCAGCATTCATCAAATATGTTTCCAATAAATCACAGAACAGCAGATCAATCTGGACACGCCACTTGAGATCTTTATGGAATTATTTTCTTCAGCCGGATGAAGATATTCCGGAACTTAAATATGCAGAACAAAATATTATCAAAGTTGTACCAGAAAAACAGAAGCCGCCCAAACCTATTCTTGATGAAGATCTCACTGATATATTAAACGAATTGAAGAAGAAGATTACCTCCAGCGATAAACGGTTATCCAGAGATCAATATTATTTTGTTGCATTTATACTAAACACCGGCGTAAGAATATCAACGGCATTGGAATTCAAGTGGGAAGATATTAATTGGGGGGAAGGATTTATTAATCTTAAAAACGTGAAGATAAACGGGAACATCTTTCAGTTTCCTCTCACCGAAGAAGTGTTAACACTGCTGAAAGAATATGGCATACAAAAAACAGGTAAAGTATTTCCATATAGCAGCACTGATTCAATAAAATTCTGGTACCGCACACAAAAAGATCTTAAGCTTGAACAGCACTATGGTATTCACAGAACGCGCAAAACTTTTCTTAGTAAAATGGCCAGGAAGATTCCGATTGACAAATTATCAGCAGTAACAGACACAGATCCGAAGACACTCAGAAAATATTATGTACAGCATGAGATCAAGGAAATAGGGAAGGAGATGGATGCAGTAAAAGTATATGATCTTGGGGACTCGAAAAGGGACTCGAAATCTGGTAAAGCAGTGCCAGATAGAACAAAAAAAACCGCAAATTCAAGCAATAAACGCAAAAAATAACCCTTTAAACTGCCTGTCACGCAGGAGGTCGCGAGTTCGAGTCTCGTCGGCCCCGCACTTAAACTTTCCAACGGGAAAGTTTTTTTGTTTAACGCCTGATGGATAAAATAAAAGTCTTTTGAAAATTTGAGGATACGCAGGAGGTCGTCCCGACAAAATCTGATTTTAAGAACCAACGAGATTTTGTCGGGAAGTCTCGTCGGCCCCGCAATGAAATAATTTAGCTCAGAAGTTTTCAAAGAAGTAAAACTATTTGGTATAGTTTTATGTTTTTCACCTATATCCTATACTCTCCCTCAATAAATAAATATTATATCGGAATAACGGAAAATCTTGAATGGCGTCTGGAACGCCATAACATGGGTTGGGGTAAATTTACAAGCAAGGGAACACCATGGACCTTAGTATACTTTGAAACCTTCGATACAAAAAACGAAGCCTTGAAAAGAGAAAAAGAAATTAAAAGAAAGAAAAGTCGAAAGTTTATAGAGGACTTAATTGATCACGCAGGAGGTCGTCCCGACAAAATCTGATTTTAAGAACCAACGAGATTTTGTCGGGAAGTCTCGTCGGCCCCGCACTTAAACTTTCCAACGGGAAAGTTTTTTTGTTTAACGCCTGATGGATAAAATAAAAGTCTTTTGAAAATTTGAGGATACGCAGGAGGTCGTCCCGACAAAATCTGATTTTAAGAACCAACGAGATTTTGTCGGGAAGTCTCGTCGGCCCCGCACTTAAACTTTCCACGGGAAAGTTTTTTTGTTTAAGGACTTTGTCTCAAAAAAAATTAGTTTTATCTCTCTTCCATTTCTTAAATATTTTCTCTATTCAGCATCTTCATCTTATTCAATCATTACCAATGTATTTTAATTCATAATTTTCTTCAAACATTCCTTAAATAACTTGCCAAATTCCCATTTCCAATTAATTAAACTATTAATTTCATTTTGACACCTTTTAAAATTAATTTTTATTTAAATTTAATGAATCAAAGTCTATGAATATGAACGAAAATATATCAGTAGAAGGAAATTACTGATGGAAAATAAAATTAGAAAACCTGATTGGAATCCGCGGGCCGGGGAAGTATTAAATGATCAGCTTTCTGCTTATGATAAAATGCGGAAAAACTGTCCGGTTGCTTTCAGTGAGTTTATGCAGTGGTCTGTGTTCAGCCATAAAGATGTTCTTCGCATAATTCTGGATCATGATACATTTAGCAATGCGGTATCACAGCATCTTTCTGTTCCTGCCGGAATGGATCCTCCTGAGCATACAATTTACCGCCGGATAATCAATAAATATTTTGAACCTGAAAAGATGGCAGCGTTTGAACCAATGTGCCGTGAGATTGTAACTGAACTTTTGCAGTTTGCTTTAAACCAAAAAGAACTTGAAATGATGAACGATTTTGCATTGCCTTTTGCAGTAAGAGTTCAGTGTGCGTTTCTTGGCTGGCCAAAAAATCTCCATGAAACTCTTGCTGATTGGACCCGCAGAAATTATGAAGCTACTCTTGCACAGGATCGTAAAGCTATGTCTGAAATTGCAAGAGAGTTTGAAGCTATTGTTGATGATATGATTGATGTCCGAATAGAAAACAATGAAATACAAGATGTTACATCTTCTCTTATGAATGAAGAAGTGATGGGAAGAAAATTAAGCAATGAAGAAGTTGCAAGTATACTCCGGACATGGACAGTTGGAGAAATTGGTTCCATTGCATCATCAATAGGTATTTTGATTCACTATCTTGCTGAACATGATGATTTGCAGCAGATGCTTAGATCTGATCCTGCGTTATTACCTAAAGCTATCGATGAAATTTTGCGAATCCATGGGCCTTTGGTTGCAAGCCGAAGAATTACAAAATGCCCTGTGGAAATTGGCGGAAAAAAACTTGAAGCTGGTGAGCGCATATCGTTAAATTGGGTTTCTGCTAATCGTGATGAAGAAGCATTCGAAGATCCTTTTACTTTTCAACTTGATCGTGATCAATCGAAGAATCTTCTTTATGGTGCTGGAATTCATGTTTGCCCGGGAGCCCCGTTAGCAAGGCTTGAAATGCGTGTGGTACTTGAGGAACTTCTGAAAAAAACATCTCAAATTAAATTGCCGGATAACAAGATTCCTGTAAAGGCAAGATACCCGGCAAGTGGTTATTCGCTTTTACCGGTAATAATTCAATAATGTGGAACTAAATTTGTTCTTTCAAAACTTAAACAGAAATATTTGTTTCAATAATTTATTTCTTTGAGTGATTATTTGTTTCTGTTTCACATTTTTTCCAAAGATCATTTCCGCCAAATTCCATGCAGCATGAGCCGTATTCCAGATAGCATTCTGTACAGAGATGCTGTTCACCTAGATCAAATGCACCGTACCTGCCGCACTGATCACATACAAGTTCAGGATCCAATTTTAATTGTTCGTTCATTTCATTTCTCCTTTCATTACAAAATACAAAAATTAAAGTAAAATGAAATGCAGGATTTAGGAACAAGAATAAATTCTAAAATTCTGAAGAAATATTTATTCTTATTAAAAGAATATTTAAAATGTTGATTGAAAATTCACCATTAAATGGGGCGGGAGCGTAGTTTGATTTGACACACCTACAGATACATTCCAGCTTACTTCCTGCTGTGCTTTTTTATTATATGCGGAAACCAATCTAACAGCATTTATAATACTCACAATTCTGTTAAGTACGAGTGCGCCTGCAACAAATCTTAAATTATTAAAAGCCTGTTCGCTGGAAACCCACATGTTTCTGTACCGTTTTCTATCTTCATCAGTCCACTTCCAATTGTATGCAGTGGAGTTATACATTTCATCAAAGCGGCGTTCAAGAGCTTTTGTGTTGTTATATTGATCAATATCCAAATACTCACTTATCGTTGCAAAATATTTATCATTCTTTCCATCAGTATTTACCCCGCCGTTAGATGCCGCAAACGAGATGTAACGATCTTTCTGCCAGTTACCATAAGAATTAATTCCAAGATACATTCCCCACAAGGCTGCTTCTGCAATTGTAAAATATTTTCCGTTTGAGTATGATTCTGCATAAAGTTCACCCATGCCGGGCAGAAGTAGAGAGTATAGAATTGCCAACCCTGCGTTTTTCTTTTTTACATCTGTTTGAAGATTAAATTTCAATTCGTTTTGATTAATGGCTGAATTGCGGATTTCATTTTCAAGTACAAGAATATTTTTGGTTGAATTTTCCTGTGAGTATGCCGCTGTAAAAGAAATGACAATCAGAAGGAGGATTTTTTTCATGGTTTTTAATTTCAATTTTAATATTAACAGGCAATCAAATCAATTGAATTTTTTGTATCTAAAATATTACCCGTACAATATTCAGCCTGCGGATGTTTTACTTCAAACCGGGAAATTGTATTTACTAATTCAGGATTAAAACTGTGTGCAACGCGAACATAATTTGAAGAGAATCCTTTCATCAAGCCATTATCATTGTGCGATTCAAATAATACATCCAGAACTTTTCCCTTCATCTCAGAATAGAATTTGAATTTCTTTTTCTCACTTAAAATTCTCAGCATTTGTGTTCTTCTTTTCCGCTCATGAAAATCAACTACTCCCGGTAAAGAAAGTGCGTGAGTATCAGGTCTTTCAGAATAAGTAAACACATGGAGATATGATGCAGGAAGTTCTTTAATAAAATTATAAGTTGTTAAGAAATCTTCATCATTTTCACCGGGAAATCCGGTTATAACATCAACACCAATTCCAAGATCGGGGATTTTTTCTTTTGCTTTGAATATCAAGTTCAGGTAATCTTCAGCTTTATATCTTCTCCGCATCAGTTTTAAAATTTTTGAACTCCCGCTCTGCAAAGGAATATGAAAATGTTTGCACATTTTTTCACTTGCTGCCGTAAGATGGATTATTTCATCTGTTAAAAGATTTGGTTCAATTGAACTGATGCGGATTCTGAAATCACCGGGTACATCAATCATTCTTAAAAGAATCTGGTAAAGATTAGAGTTGATTGCTTTACCATAATCTCCAACGTTTACACCGGTAAGAATAATTTCTTTGTAACCATTAGAAATTAATTTTTGAAACTCCTCTATAACTGCACTGCTTTCCATACTTCTGCTGCTGCCGCGTGCGCGGGGAATTGTGCAGAATGAACATTTGTAATCGCATCCATCCTGAATTTTAAAATAAGCGCGTGTTCTTGAATCTGCATCTGATGAATGTGCTGTACCAAATTCATTTAGCTGATCAGTTGGTGAAACGTAAATACAGGAAACGTCTTTTTTATCAAAACTATCAAGCAATGAAAACAGTTTGAATTTTTCTTTACTTCCAAGTACAACATCAACCCCATCAATTGCAGAAATTTCTTCAGGGCGAAGCTGTGCATAGCAGCCGGTTACAATTATGAAAGCATCAGGATTTGCGCGCAAAGCTCTGCGGACAAGCTGGCGGCATTCCTTCTCTGCATTTTCAGTTACAGAACAAGTGTTGAATAAATATATATCAGCTTTTTCTTTGAAATCAATTATCTCATATCCTTTATTAAGGAATTGTTTTCCGATAGTTGATGTCTCTGAAAAATTAAGTTTGCATCCTAATGTATGTAAGGCAACTTTACCGGGCATATTTTTAATTCTGTTGATCCTTTGCTGAAAAATCTAAAATTCAATGAAAAAGATTGTGCAGATATCCTATAAATAAATTCAAATTGAAACCACAAAAATAAGGTAATTAAGACAGAATTGAAATTAAGAGATAAAGGATTACCCTGATTTATTCCAACGCAATTTTTTATCAAAATTATATAAAATTTTTTTGTTTTTGCATGAATAAAAAAAGCGGGCTGTAAAACCCGCTTTAACTCATCTTAACTTTTGCGCAGGTAAATTATTTTTTCTCAGTTGAACCGGGGCCGGATTCTTCCGGTACTTCAAATATCGGGAAATCAGCCGGATCAATTGAACCTGTATCCACACTCAAAATTTCCTGTACTGTAACACGATCGAGTTTGTGATTATCAAGATATGATCTTATCTCTTCTTCAGAACGCTCTTTCAATACAGCAATAGCACTTAAAACGATCTTCTTATTTTCTTTATCAAACTCAATTACCTTAAGCGGTATTACATCATCAACAGGAAAATGATTTGCAATGTTCTTGATTTTTGCAGGCGCCAACTGGGTAGCAGGCACAAATCCATCAACTTTCTCAGGTAGTTCTGCAATTAATCCTTTCTCAATTATTCTAACAACCTTACCTTCTGTTATAGTACCAACAGTGTAAAGTTTTTCAAAATGATTCCATGGATTATCTTCAATTTGTTTATGTCCGAGAGAAATCTTTCTCTGTTCAACATCAACACCAAGAACAATTACATCAAGCTTTTCACCTTTCTTAACAACTTCGCCGGGGTGGCGGATTTTCTTTGTCCACGATAAATCAGAAATATGAACAAGTCCGTCAACTCCTGGTTCAAGTTCAACAAATACGCCGAAGTTTGTAAGATTGCGTGCAATTCCGGAATGCCTTGAACCAACAGGATATTTAGCCATGAGTGATTCCCACGGATCCGGCTCAAGCTGTTTAATTCCAAGTGAAATTTTCTTTTCTTCTTTATCAAGGCTGAGAATTGCAGCTTCAACAACCTGGCCCATTGCAACAACCTGGGAAGGATGTTTAATATGCTGAGTCCAGCTCATTTCAGAATTATGAATTAAACCTTCAATTCCTTTTTCTATTTCGATGAAAGCACCATAATCAGTTAATGAAACAACACGGCCTGATACTTTATCACCAATTTTATACTTGCTTTCAATATCTTCCCATGGATGGGGTAAGAGTTTTTTCAAGCTGAGAGAAATTCTTTTCTTTTCTTCATCAAAATCAGTAACAACAACTTTAATTGTTTGATCAAGTTTAACTACTTCATTTGGATGATTTATTCTGCCCCAGCTAAGATCTGTAATGTGAACAAGACCATCAACACCGCCGAGATCTACGAACACACCAAAATCTGTAATTGCTTTAACTGTTCCTTCAAGTATCTGGCCTTTTTCAAGACTGTTGAGGATAGCATGCCTCTGATCAGCAATTTCTTCTTCAACGAGAACTTTGTGAGATACCACAACGTTTTCTGTAGGTATATTTACTTTAACTACTTTGAAATCCATTGTCTGCCCAACGAAGGCATCAAAATCACGGATGGGGCGGATATCAATTTGTGAGCCCGGAAGAAATGCTTCCATTCCCATAAGATCAACAACCATTCCGCCTTTAATTCTTTTAAGAATTTTTCCCTGAATGATTTCACCGGTTTCGTGAGCCCTAACTACCTTGCTCCAGATTCTAAGGAAATCTGCTCTTGATTTACTGAGAACAAGATTGCCATCCTGATCTTCAACGCTTTCAAGAACTACTTCAACTTCCTTTCCTACTTTAATTTCTTCACCTTCGTGAAATTCATTTTTAGGAATGGAACCCTCGGATTTAAAGCCAACATCAAGAATAACATTATCGCCCTGAACCCTGACGATTTTTCCTTTAATTAATTCTCCCTCTTTCACATCTCTGAACGAATCGGAATAAAGTTTCGCTAAAGCTAGGAATTCTTCCTGTGAATATTCTTCATTGTTAAAATTCTTTTTAGCTTTTTCGTAATCTTCCACAGTCACTGTCTGCTTCATCGATTCTTTTGTTTGATCGGACATTTATCCTCCTGGACAATTTTTCTCTGTCACTACTGCCCAAGTCATCCAGAGCAATAATTCCAGAAAATTTAATGGAACATAATTTATTATGATGACTTTAAAAATCTTTAGAAATCTTTATTCCTTTTTGTTCGGCAACTTCACGAACTCTGTTCAGAATAATTTCAACCTGTTCATCAATTGAAACAACAGATGTATCAACTTCAATTGCATCCGGAGCTTTGGTTAAGGGGCTGATCTCACGGGTTGAATCTTTAAGATCTCTTTTTAAAATAGCTTCTTTAATTTCTTCAATTGAAACTTCGGTACCGCTTTCCATCATTTCTTTTGCTCTTCTCATTGCCCGCTGCTCAACTGAAGCGGTTAAAAAAATTTTAACATCGGCATCGGGAAAAACAACTGTGGTGATATCTCTTCCTTCGATTACAACACCATTTTCAGCGCGGCTGAGCTGTCTCTGCTTTTTAACCAGAGCTTTTCTCACGCCTTCAATTTTACTTACATCACTTACATTAATGCTTACTTCCGGTGAACGAATTTCTTCTGTTACATCTTCACCATTTATTTTAACTCTTGTAATTCCTCCGGAGAAGTTCAATTCTATATCAGAATCTTCTGCAAGTTTTGCAACCGCATCCTGATCATTCAATATGTTTTTTCTCATTGCCAAAAGAGTAATTGCGCGGTACATGGCTCCCGTATCGATGTATAGATATCCCAATTTTTGGGCGACAAGTTTGGAGGAAGTGCTTTTTCCGGAACCTGCCGGGCCATCAATTGCAACAATTAAACTTTTGAACATAGTCTGCAAAAATAACTTTAAAAATGGAATTTTCAAAAATGCAAAGAGTGACAAAGAGATGTGAAAAATGCTGGAACATCAACAAAATGGGTGGCAAAAAAATAAACGCAATCTTTTTTAATCTTTTGTACTTCTTCGTCCCGCTTGAGGCGGGACTCGTAAATAAATCCACTCCCGCTACGCTCCCGTTCCAAATCTTGAATGAAATAAATGGTAGTAATAATTTTTAACTGGAATACGCAACATAATTGGTCAAATTTTTTAAAGGAAAAGTTTATGACCTGAGAAAATTAGCGAATTTTCGGAATTGCGCATTATAATCTTTGTAGAAAGAATGGAATAATAAATCACAGAGTATCAACGAAGGAATTTTTATAATTTTTTTTAATCAAAATGTGAAATGCTTGGAAGGATATTTGAGAATTTAAAATTCTTCTCCGCCCATTTCATTTATTATAAAATTTTCAAATGGATCATTTGAATTTTCTTTTTTTTGTTTAACCGGTTTTTCTTCGTTTGTACTTTCAACGGAATTTTCCTGCTGCTTTTCAAAAGTTCCGGCTTCAGTTAATTCAAAAATTAATTTTTTACCAAAAAAATCCATTGCTTTTTTGGTGATATATTCATTCTGCTGGTTGAGAAGTTCTTTGCCATGTTCATAAGGACTTGCAATGTTTAATTTATTTCCTTCGAGGCTTAAAACTTTTACGCTTTTAATGAAGGGACCGAGAATTAGGCTTTTTTCATTGCTTACAGCTTCGGCAAATGATTCCCATTTTTTTATAATAGAATCAAAACTAAAATCTGCTGCCGCTGCTTCTATATTTTGCTGAAAATTATTTGTAATTGCAGAAGCTTTTGAAGATGTGAAATCAGGTTTTACTTTTTCTTTAACTGCAGCTACAGGAATATTCTTATTTGAATATTGAACCGGATTTGATTTGAGATTACCGGGAACAGAACCTGGTGAACTTTCAAGCTGAGATAATATGCTGCTCAAAGTTGATGATTTCTCCAGACCGATTAAATGACTAAGAGCTATTTCAATTTTTAGCCGGTGATTTTGAGAGTATCTTAATTCCTGTTGTGTTTTGTTAAGAAAATTGAGTAGCCGCAAAATATCACCTTCAGAAAAGCGATCTATATAATTAAGATATCTTGTGCGGTAAACATCTGCAGTTTCAACAAGATCAGTTTTTCCTGAGAGAATTACTGTCATTATATTTCTGAAATGTTCAATCAATCCGGCAGTAAAATCAATAAAGTCCCAGCCATTTTCATATATGATGTTTGTTACTTCGAATACGGTTTTAAAATCTTTGATTAAAACTGCATCAGAAATTCTGAAATACATTTCATCATCAATAAGATTCAGCATTTGAGAAACGGTAGCAGCGTCAATTTTACTTATCTCTCCATCAGCAGTGTTTCCACAAAAAGAAACAACCTGATCAAAAAAACTTTCTGCATCACGCAAAGCACCATCTGCTTTTTTTGCAATAATGGTTAATGTTTTATCATCAATCTCAATCTTTTCACTTTCCGCAATCCGCGCCAAAGTTGATTTTATTGTATCAAGCTGGATTCTTCTGAAATCAAAACGCTGGCATCTTGAAATTATTGTAGGCGGAACTTTATGTACATCTGTAGTAGCAAAAATAAAAATTGTGTGTGACGGCGGTTCTTCAAGTGTTTTAAGGAATGCATTAAATGATTCCTTTGTAAGCATGTGCACTTCATCAATAATGTAAACTTTATATTTACCTATTGATGGGGCATACTTAACTGATTCCCGCAGTGTACGTATCTCATCAATTCCGCGGTTGGATGCACCGTCAATTTCAATTATATCAAGGGATTGAGTTGATAAAATTGATTTGCACATTTCACATTCATTGCAGGGTTCCGCATCAACCGGATTTAGGCAGTTTAATGATTTAGCAAAAATTCTTGCTGTTGTAGTTTTGCCAACTCCGCGCGGCCCGGTAAAAAGATATGCATGAGCAATCCGGTTATTTTTAATTGCGTTCTTTAAAGTTGCAGTAATATGTTCCTGCCCAACAACATCGCTGTATTTTTGCGGGCGCCATTTTCTGGCTGTTACTATAAATGCCATTTCAATTGAGTTTATTTTAAAAAGAAATGTAAACTAAAAAATTTCTTCTGCAAGGAAATTGCAAAGTTCCTCAAGATAAACCTGGTCTCTTTCATCAAAAGCATTCAATGATGTGCTGTCAAGATCAAGTACGCCGAGTAATCTTTTATCTTTAATTACAGGAACAACAATTTCAGATCTTGCATCAGCATCGCAAACAATATGCCCGGGAAATTCATTCACATCAGGTACAATAACAGTTTCTTCAACAAGTGCTGCTGTTCCGCAAACGCCTTCACCAATTTCAATTTTAGTGCATGCAACTTTTCCCTGGAAGGGACCAAGGTAAAGTTTTTCACCATCAAATAAATAAAAACCAACCCAGCTAATTTTATTAAAGCCTTGTTTAAGCGCTGCAGTAAAGTTTGATAATGATGTTATCAACTCATCATCTTTGGAGAGTAAAGATTTAATCTGCGGAATAAGAGAATCGTAAGTTTCTTCAAGAGAAAGATTCTTCTTAATTTTTATTGATTCACCCATAATTATTTTTTCTTTCCTGAAGCGGTCCTCTTCTTCTTTATTTGTTTAACTTTATTTTTTAATTCAGGGAAAACGTAAGGAATAGCATCTTCAATTCTCTCAATGGGAATAATTTTTAAACCATCTTTTACTTTATCCTGAATTTCCTTCAAATCTATTTCGTTATCTTTTGGAATTAATACAGTATCTATTCCCGTTCTTTTTGCAGCAAGAAGCTTTTCATTTAATCCGCCAATTGGAAGCACGTTACCGCGCAATGTAATTTCACCTGTCATTGCAACCTGATTTGAAGCAGGCTTTCCGCTTACCGCTGAAAGCAGCGCCATTGCCATTGTAATTCCCGCAGAAGGACCGTCTTTAGGAATTGCACCTTCGGGGAGATGAATGTGAACTTCTTTTCCTTTAAAGAAATCCGGATTTAAGTTTAAACTTTTTGCGTTTGACCTGATATAACTTAACGCAGCCTGTGCTGATTCTTTCATAACTTCACCAAGCTGTCCGGTTAAAGTTAATCTTTCAGAACCATTCATTATTGTTACATCAACAGTTAGAATTTCACCGCCAACGCTTGTCCATGCCAAACCTGTAACGCTTCCAATCCGCATTTCTTTACTGTGCTGCTGATGCCTGTAACGAGGAATCTTCAAATACTCTTCAACTTTATTTTCATCAACTACAAACTTTGTAATCTTCTTTGTTTTACCGTTAGACGATTCCTTTAAAACAATATCACGTGCAAGCTTTCTGCAGATTGCTGCTAATTCACGTTCAAGATTTCTTACTCCGGCTTCACGTGTATATTCTGAAATAACTTTTTTTAGGGCATCATCTTTAAACTCAATGTTCTTATCGGTAAGACCATGAGCCTGAAGCTGTTTGGGAAGAATATGCCGTTTTGCAATTTCAATTTTATCGTATTCAAGATATCCGGGAAGATCAATTATTTCCATTCTATCCTGAAGCGGAAGAGGAATATTATATCTAACATTTGCAGTAGTAATAAACATTACCTGTGAAAGATCGTAATCAACTTCAAGGTAATGATCATTAAATGTGTTGTTCTGTTCAGGATCCAGAACTTCGAGCATTGCTGATGAAGGATCACCGCGGAAATCCATGCTCATTTTATCAATCTCATCAAGCAGCATAACAGGATTTATTGATCCCGCTTTACGCATTGATTGAATGATTTTTCCCGGCATAGAACCAATGTATGTTCTGCGGTGTCCTCTTATCTCAGCTTCATCTCTAACTCCGCCGAGACTAATTCTTACAAATTTTCTTCCTAATGCACGTGCAATTGATTTACCGAGGGATGTTTTACCAACGCCGGGAGGGCCTACAAAGCAAAGTATCTGTCCCTTCATTTGTTTAACAAGATTCAGGACAGCGATATGTTCAATTATTCTTTCCTTTGGTTTTTCAAGTCCAAAATGATCTTCATCCAAGCATCTCTTTACGTGCTTAATATCAAGATTGTCTTTTGTTTTTTTAGACCATGGAACTTCAACAAGCCATTCAAGATAGTTTCTTATAACTGTAGATTCTGGAGACATTGGAGGAGTTTTCTTCAACTTATTCAGTTCTTCAAGAGCCTTAGTTTCGGCCTCTTTAGGCATCTTAGCTTTTTTTATCTGTTCACGTATCTTTGCATACTCCGGTGCGCTGTCATCATCATCGCCAAGTTCATCCTGCAAAATTTTAATCTGTTCCTGTATTATAAATTTGCGCTGGGTTTTTGCAATATTTTCCTGAACTTTGTTATCTATTTCTTTTTCAATTTTCAGAATATCAATTTCAGAATTTAAAATCTTTATAACTTCATAGTATTGTTCTTTAATTGTAAATTTTTCAAGTATATTCTGTTTAACTTCAATCAGTTGATTAATATTTGCAGCTACATAGAATAATTTTCTATCCGGCTCTTCAATATTTTCAAATGCTGATAAGGCTTCATTTGGAATATTGCGGCTGATCTTAACATAATCTTTAAACAACTGAGACATCTGCCTTACCATTGCATTCATCTCATGATCATTTTCAAGCTCAGGTACAACTACTTCAATTTTACCTTCAAAAAATTCTTTCCGGTTTGTGAACTCTACAATTTTTCCCTGCAGTAAACCATCAACCAAAATTTTCATCAATCCATTAGGAAGTTTTAATATCTGAACGATCTTTGCAACAGTTCCGGCAGGATAAATATCTTCTTTCTTCGGATCTTCTATGTTAGATTTTTTTTGTGCTGAAAGGAAAATATATTTTGTCTTATCAAGTGCGTAATTAGCGGCTTTAATAGATTGCTCACGGCCAACAAGAACAGGGAAAATCATGTAGGGAAAAATTACTATATCTCTTAATGGCAGGATAGGCAGCACTTCCGGAATGTTATCAACTATGGAAGCATTTGCAGCCATTTCCTCTAACTCATCTTGTCTCTTCAATCGTACTCCTTAACTAGATTAATTGATGCACGAATATACCAAATATAGCAGGGTCATTCAAGGAACAGAATTATGTATCAAATTCTGATCTTAAATCAAATTAAAGGAATGATTTAATTATATTTGAAACAAAAAATTCAGGTTGAATTATGATTTATGATGTAATTGAAGCAGCAAAAGAAGCCGGTGAACTTATAAGAAATAAATTCCGGACAGAGGTAGAAATAAATTTCAAGAGCAATGAGACTGATCTTGTAACAGAAGTTGATAAAGCTTCTGAAAAAATCATTCTTGAAAATATCAGGAAGAAATATCCTTCACACGAAATTCTTGCAGAAGAAAGCGGAGAAACAAAAACCGGTTCAGAGTTCAGATGGGTGATTGATCCGATTGACGGAACAACAAACTTTGCTCACGGTCTTCCGATTTTTTCTGTATCAATCGGTGTTCAGAAAAATGGTGAAACCATTATTGGAGTAATTTATGATGTAATGCAGGATATTGTTTATTCATGCGAGAAGGGAAGCGGTTCATTTGCAAATGGGAATAAAATTTCGGTAAGCAGTAATGAAAATTTGAGAAGAGGAGTTTTGGTAACGGGATTTCCGTACAACATTGCTTCCAATCCTGAAAATGCTCTGGAGAAATTTGTGGCGTTAACAAAATCAGCAAGAGGAATTAGAAGATTAGGCTCTGCAGCAATTGATCTTTGTTATGTTGCCAAAGGTGTTTTTGATGGCTTCTGGGAATTGTTTCTTAATCCCTGGGATATTTGTGCCGGTATTCTTTTGGTTGAAGAAGCTGGCGGAATGGTAACTGATTTCTTTGGAAATAAAATTGATATTTTTTCTAAAAGAATTTTAGCTTCAAATGGAAAGATTCATAAGAGTATACTGGAAGTACTTAACAACAATTGAATTTACGAATCGAAAAATTTGTGAATTAACGAATATGTGAAAGAATTCACGGACAGAAACAATAAAAATTTTTAATCAGTTCCTTGTGAAGATTAACTAAAAATTGAAATTATTTATCAGAGCCGGAATACATTTCTTCAATCAAATTTGAGTAGCGTTCTTCAACAAATTTTCTTTTAACTTTTAAGCTTGGAGTTATTTCTCCTGCTTCAAGTGTAAGAGGCTTTGCAAGCAATGTAAACTTTCTTATCCTTTCATAATTAGCAAGCTTTTTCTGAAAACGGGACATTTCAGTTTCAATTAATTCATATACTTCCTGTTTCTTTGCAAGATCTTCTACAGTGTTGTATGAAATATTTCTCGCATCAGCATATTCTTTTATTGCTTCATAATCCGGAACGATTAGTGCGCTGAGATAAGTTCTTCTATCTCCTATAAGTACAAACTGATCTATGTATTTACTCGCAAGGAATAAATTTTCTATGGGAGTTGGAGCAATATATTTACCTGTTGAAGTTTTAAACAAATGTTTTTTTCTATCTGTAATAATTAAAAATCCATCTGAATCAAAATGCCCGATGTCTCCGGTATGAAGCCAACCATCTTTTAAAACTTCATTTGTTTCTTTTGGATTTTTATAATAGCCCTGCATAATGTTTGGTCCGCGTGCAAGTATTTCTCCATCCGGTGCAATTTTTATATCAACTCCGGGCAAAGGTTTGCCAACTGTTCCGAATTTAAAATCATCAATACGGTTTACTGCAATTACCGGGGAAGACTCTGTTAATCCATATCCTTCAAGAATAATTATCCTCAATGCTTCAAAAAATTCACCAAGATCTTTTGATAAAGCCGCACCGCCGGAAATAAAAAATCTTAACCTTCCTCCAGTTTTTTCTCTGATCTTGCTAAGAACAAGTTTATCTGCAATCTTATATTTGGCTGATAGAGCAAAATTAAGCTTGCCGGATTTTTTTGCCTGAGCATATTCTTTGCCGGCTGCAACTGCCCAATGAAAAATTTTTTGTTTTGATTGCGGCTGGCTCTCAACATTTTTAATTACGCGGGAGTAAATTTTTTCAAAGAGTCTGGGAACAGTTGTTAACAAAGTTGGTTTGGCTTCAATCAGATTTTGAGCAACCGTATCAATACTGTCAGCAAAAAAAATAGAACCGCCTGCTGAAAGACATGTATAGTATCCCGCCATTCTTTCAAAAATGTGGCAGAGCGGAAGGAATGATAAAAATGTATCATGCTGATTAATCGGGAAAGCATCCAGTGCCGCGTGAACATTGCTTAAAATATTTTTATGTGTCAGCATAACGCCTTTGGGTTCACCGGTAGTGCCTGAGGTATAAATAATTGTGCATAAATTGTTTTCATTTACTTTGCTCAGTTCATCATTAAAATATGAAGGATGATTTGTACGGAAAGTTTTTCCCATTTCCTGAATTTCTTTAAACGTATGCAGACCTTTCGTTCCTTCAATTACATCCTTTTCGTTCATTAAAATTATGAACTGAAGTCTGGGGCAGTTTTCCCTGATCTTCAAAATTTTATTTAACTGAAGTTTATTTGAAATAATTACAGCTTTTGATTCAGAATTATTTAAAATAAATTCAATTGAGTTTGCTGTAAGAGAAGGATAAACAGGAACATCAACTGCACCAAGCCCGAGAATTGCCATATCGGAATAGATCCATTCAGGTCTGTTCTCGGCAATTATAGCAATCTTATCATCCCGCTTTATACCAAGTGAGGCAAGCCCGTTGGCAAATAATTCAGTTTCTTCTTTAAATTCAGAATAAGCTATTCCTGTATATCTATTACTTACCTTTCTGCTCATCACAAATTTTGGATTATCTTTTCCAAAATCTTCTGTGAGAAATTTAAAAAGTTCAGGAACAGTTTTGAATGGTTTTAAAATCGGCACTATCTCTCCGTTAAAACTTGGCTGTGAAAATAGCTTCACCTTTTAATAAAAGCAATATCAGGCGGCAAGTAGTAAAAGAACAAAAAGTTATTCCGGCAATGAGATTAAATTATTCGTTCTCTTTAAATATGATTATTTTTATTCCGGAAAAAAAATAATGGAATTATGCAGATAAAAGAAAATTATTCACTCAAACCATATAATACATTCGGCATTGATGTAAAAGCCAAAGTGTTCATTGAAATTTTTAATGAAGAAGAATTACGTGAAGTTTTATTTTCTGAAGAATTGAAAGATCAAGAAAAAATAATTTTAGGCGGTGGCAGTAATGTTTTATTCATAAAAGATTTTGATGGCGTTGTTATTAAGAATTCAATCCCGGGAATTAAGATTATTAAAGAAACGGATTCACATGTATTTATTGAAGCGGGTGCGGGTGTAATTTGGCACGAACTTGTTCTTTTCTGTATTAAAAGAAATTTTGGAGGAATTGAAAATCTCTCACTTATTCCCGGCACTGCCGGAGCTGCTCCAATGCAGAATATTGGGGCATACGGGCAGGAATTGAAAAATGTTTTTTACAGCCTGCGCGGGATAAATCTTATAAGCGGAGAAACTGAAACTTATTTCAATGAAGACTGTAAATTTGGTTACCGTACGAGCATCTTTAAAAAAGAATTAAAAGACAAATTTGTAATCACTTCAATTACACTTGTACTTAGTAAGCAGCCCGAATTAATTCTGGAATACGGTGCGATTAAAACCGAACTTGAAAAATTTAAAAAAGAGAATATCACAATTAAAGACGTAAGTGATGTTGTAATTGCAATCCGCAAAAGCAAACTTCCTGATCCTGCTGAAATAGGAAATGCCGGAAGCTTTTTTAAAAATCCTGTTTTAACTGAAGAGAAATATTTTGAACTGAAAAATAAGTATGATGATGTTGTTGGTTATCCGCAAAACGGAAAACAGGTAAAAGTTGCGGCTGGCTGGCTAATTGAAAAAGCTGGATGGAAAGGCAAACGGATTGGTGATGCCGGGTCTCATGTTAAGCAGTCTCTTGTACTTGTTAATTACGGTAATGCGTCCGGAAAAAATATTTTGGATCTTGCCCGTCAGATTAAAAATTCCGTATTTGAAAAATTTGGAATTATGCTTGAAGAGGAAGTGAATATTATTCAGTAATATCAAGGGCAGGATTTTCCTCACATCCCGTTTTTGTTGTTTGTTTATTTAGACCGATCTCACTAAGTTTTCTCCAACCCAACGTTAAATTTTAATGCAGCCAAAAGCTGTTAATTAAAATTAAAGGAGAAAACCAATGAAAAGTTCAAAAGATGAATCTCAGGTTTTATCTGCTTATGAAAAAGCTGCAAGTGAGGGGATTGATCCGCGATGCATTCCTCAAAAATTGAATGGTTCCGTTCCTGAAGATCAGCAAATAATTTATCCCGCTTACACAGAGGAAGAGCATAACCGCTGGAAAAGATTATTTGAGAGACAGATGAAATTTTTGCCCGGCGCTGTATGCGATGAATATTTGGAAGGCGTAAAAAAATTAAAGTTCACTCCGGATAAAATTCCTGCGCTAAAAGATTTAAGTACTATATTTAAAAGAACCACAGGCTGGCGTGTTGCACGCGTGCCGGGACTAATTCATGAACAGAATTTTTTTGAAATGCTCCGCAGAAAAGTTTTTCCTTCAACCGATTATATAAGAGGTGAAGAGGAACTTGATTACACACCCGCACCAGATTTGTTTCATGATATGTTTGGTCATATGCCAATGCTTACCAATCCGAATTTTGCATCCTTTTACCAGATGTTTGGTGAAGCCGCATTAAATGCCAAGGGTATTAACCGGAAATATCTGGAAACATTTCATTGGTTTACGGTTGAGTTTGGTTTAATAAGACAAATGGAAGGAATACGAATTTACGGTGCCGGAATTGTTTCTTCACTTGGTGAAGTTCAACATGCACTTTCTGATGATGTTGAAGTAAAAGATTTTGTGGTTGAAGATTTAATTCACCAGGAATATGATGTTTGGCATCTTCAGCCTGTGCTGTTTGCAATAAATTCCTTTGAACAGCTTGAACAGGGATTTAAAGAATGGACCGGAAAAATCGGTTTGCTGAAGTAGTTCAGAAATTTTAATCTTTAAAAGAAACTAAAATTTCATCTTTAAAAATTTTAAGAAATATTTTTTTAGCTTATGAGCTTTATTGGTGCATCTCATCCGGATGATATCAACATCACAACAGGTAGTAAATTAACTGAATCAATTCATTCCTTTTAAAATCCGTCTATCAACTCAACTTGAATAAGCCTCCATTATTATCTAATTTTCAATAAAACTTACCGGAGAACAAAATGATTGAAGAAGGAAAGAATGCGCCCGATTTTAAATTGAAAAATCAGGATGGAGAAACTATATCATTAAAAGATTTTGAAGGAAAAAACATCGTACTTTATTTTTATCCGAAAGATGATACATCAGGCTGCACTGCTGAAGCATGCGCATTCAGGGATGATTTTCCTAAGTTTGAAAATATTGATGCTGTTATTCTCGGCGTAAGTCCTGATTCAGTAGAATCTCATAAGAAATTTGCTGAGAAGTATAATCTGCCGTTTAATTTATTAAGTGATGAATCGAAAGAAGTTTGTGAGAAGTACGGTGTTTGGCAGCAGAAAAGTATGTATGGCAGAAAATACATGGGAGTTGTGCGCACAACTTATATTATTGATAAAGATGGCAGGGTTAAAAAATTATTCACCAGGGTTAAAGTAGATAACCACAATAAAGAAGTTATGGAAGCACTTCAAAACGGATCATAGTAAATTCATTCTTTAACTAAAGATTTAAAATGTTATACGTTACCAGAAGAGAAAGATTCAGCGCTGCACATCGATTATTCAATCCTGATTTAAGCGATGAAGAAAACTTTAAATTATATGGAAAGTGCAGCAATCCAAACTGGCACGGGCATAATTATGTGCTTGAAGTTGTTGTTGCCGGAAATGCCGATCCAAAAATCGGATATGTTATTGATCTGCATGTTTTGAAAAAAATTATTCACGAACATGTACTACAAAAAGTTGATCATAAAAACCTTAATATTGATACAGATTTTATGAAAGGAATTTTACCATCCGGTGAAAATATTACAAAAGCAATCTGGCATCAGCTTGAGGATAAGCTGCCATCGGGCAAGCTGTATTCTGTAAAACTGTATGAAACAGAAAATAATTATTTTGAATATCGAGGAGAATAAATTGAACCATTCAGAAGTTCAGAAATTGATAACTGAATTATTAAAAAACATAGGAGAGAATCCAGCAAGAGAAGGATTAATTAATACCCCTCACCGTGTAGCAGAATCTTATGAGTTTTTAACTTCCGGTTACGGTAAGAAAATTGAAGAAGTAATGAACAACGCAGTCTTCCATGAAAAATATGATGAGATGGTGCTTGTAAAAAATATTGATTTCTATAGTTTGTGTGAACATCATATGCTTCCTTTTTATGGCAAGGTTCATGTTGCATACATTCCAGATGGAAAAATTATCGGCTTAAGCAAAATTCCGAGATTGGTTGAAGTTTATTCCAGAAGGCTGCAGGTGCAGGAAAGAATGACTCAGGAAATTGCAGATACTATTGAAAAGTATCTTCAGCCGAAAGGTGTTGCAGTTGTATCTGAGGCTTATCATATGTGTATGATGATGCGGGGTGTTGAAAAACAAAATTCATCCGCAACAACAAGCGCTGTTCATGGAGTCTTTCAGGAAGATCCAAGAACGAGAGCAGAGTTTTTAAATTTAATCTCGAGTAAAAATCTAAATGGCTAAAAAAAAATCAGATGGAATCTGGATTACCGGTGCAAGCTCTGGAATTGGTAAAGCTGCTGCAAAGGAATTTGCACGTGTTGGTACAAAGGTTTATGTATCAGCCAGAAGAGTAACAGAACTTGAACGGCTCAACAGAGAATTGAAAGAAGAAAAACTCAGCGTTGAGATTCATCCCTGCAATGTTGCATCTTCAGCAAATGTTGATCAAACTGTAAAAAAAATTTCTGCAGAAAGTAACATAAGTTGCCTTGTGAATAATGCCGGAATTACTTCCTTCAAATCAGCGGAGGAAAACTCTGTTCCTGAAATAAAAGATATAATAAATACAAATCTGCTTGGATCAATCTATGCAATTAAATACGTTCTTCCTCATATGATTGAAAACGGAGGAGGAACGATAATAAATATTTTATCATCAGCAGCAAAAAGTACTTTTGCAAACAGCAGCGCTTACACAGCTTCCAAAATGGGATTACTCGGTTACACAAATGTTCTTCGTGAAGAGCTGCGCGATAAAAATATTAAAGTTGTAAATGTTATTCCCGGCGCAACAGAAACCGCAATGTGGAGTATGGATATTAGGAAAGAAAAATCTGAACGAATGATGAGTCCTGAAGATATTGCCAGAGTATTGGTATGGATTTATCTTCAAAAAGGAAATATGGTTACAGAAGAAATTGTTTTAAAACCGATAACCGGTGATTTGTAAATAGAATTTTATGATTTGATTATGAGGTTCAGGCAGATTTCAGACCGTATTAACCGTCCTTAAATCATACCTTTATTAAATCAAAATATAAAAGGAATTAAAATGGCAGATAAACAAATTTCAATTGTTACCGGCTCAAGCAGAGGAATTGGTTTAGCCATTGCAATAAAACTTGCAGAGGCTGGCCACAACGTTATGCTCTTTGGCAGAGATAAGGAAGCATTAAAATCTGCACAGAAAAAATTAACTGATGCCGGATCTGAATCAGATTATTTTATTGGTGATGTTGCTGATCCTGAATTTGCTGATAAATCGGTTTCACAAATTGAAAATAAATTCGGAAAAATCGATCACTTAATTAATAATGCAGGGATTGGAATATTTAAAAATCTTGTTGATGCAGAACTCACTGATTTTAAAAGGCAGATTGAAACAAACGTATACGGCATCTTTAATTTTTCAAAAGCCGTACTGCCAGGGATGATAAAAAGAAAATCAGGCTCCATTATCAACATTGCTTCGCTTGCAGGAAAAAATTCATTTGTTGGCGGAACGATGTACAGCTCCACAAAGCACGCAGTGCTTGGATTAACACGTTCACTGATGCTTGAAGTGCGGCAGTATAATATCCGAACGGTTGCAATCTGCCCCGGCTCTGTTAATACTGAGTTTAATTTTGGCGGAAGCTCACACCCCAATCCTGATAAAATCTTACAGCCTGAAGATGTTGCCGAAGCAGTGCTTGCTGTTATTAAATTGCCTGTAAGAGCGTTAATGAGCGAGATTGATTTGCGTCCAACAAATCCAAAATAAA
Source organism: Ignavibacteriales bacterium (assembly GCA_044507695.1). Taxonomy (GTDB): domain Bacteria; phylum Bacteroidota; class Ignavibacteria; order Ignavibacteriales; family Ignavibacteriaceae; genus JBIQJD01. The sequence continues at coordinate 113,854 of JBIQJD010000002.1, forward strand.
TTAAGCGTTGTTGTATTCTTCAATTGCCATTTTTTCAAGATTATCTCTTAGCTCCTTCGGAAGAATAACTGAGTCATAATATTTACCATCTTTTCCTTTTTCGTTTGGAGCAGATAAGAATAATCCCTTTGTGCCATTAATTAATTTAAAACCTTTGATAACTATTTTATCGTCAGTTTGGACATCACAATATGCAACTGTTTTTGAATCTCCTTTAACCAAATGCATTCTCTGAATTTTCATTTTAACTCTCCGATTTGTTAATAATGAATTAATTAAAACAAGCGTGCAGGAAAAAAAGGGAGAAGCACAACAGGAATTTCTATGAAATAATTTTTGGGGAATAACAGGTATTTGTTCTTAAACTACTTATCGGAGAGATAAATAGCAATAAAAAAGTTGTCTTTCACCAAAGATAACTTTTTTAAAAAACAGTTTGGTTATGATGCGCTTATTGCGTTATGATAAACAGACTGAACGTCCTCATCTTCTTCCAAAGCATCTATAAGATCGGTAACCTGCTTCAATTCTTCTTCATTAAGTTCTTTATAGTTATTTGGGATGTACTGAAATTCAGAACTATTAATTTCTATACCTTTATCATCCAAAGCTTTTTGCATTGTTCCAAAATCTTCAAATGCAGTGTAGATGAATATGAAATCATCTTCAACAATCATTTCTTCCAAACCAAAATCAATAAGTTCAAGTTCAAGTGCATCAGTATCAGTAATTTTTGATCTTTCAATTTTAATCAGTGCTTTATGATCAAACATAAAAGAGATGCTGCCTGAGTTGCCCAGGTTTCCATCATATTTTCTGAAGAGATGACGAACATTTGCAACAGTTCTGTTTGGATTATCAGTTGCAGTTTCCACCATTACAGCCACACCGTGCGGAGCGTAGCCTTCGTAAGTAATTTCCTGGTAATCTGATGTATCCTTCGATGATGCCCGCTTAATTGCAGCTTCAACACGATCCTTGGGCATATTAACGCTTTTAGCATTTTGAATAGCAATACGAAGCCTACTGTTTCCTTTCGGATCGCTGCCGCCAGCTTTAACCGCTATTTCAATTTCTTTTCTTATACGGTTGAATGCCTGGGACATTTTTGCAAATCTTGCAAACATTCTGTGTTTACGTTTCTCGAATATTCTTCCCATAGAATTGATGATTTTTATTGTTTGTAAAAATTGAGCGAACAAATATAACGATTTTAAATTATTCATTAATTATCCTGAAAAAGAAAATGCAAAAAAAAAAGAGATGCACATGCATCTCTTTTGAAAACAAACCCGGGCTGCCTACCAGATTCTTTGCCGGTTTATTCTCATTTGTTTTTTTATGAATGGCCGATTACCTTTTCTGCCGCTGTCATCTAATTTCTGAACCCTGAACTTTTGCCATATTTCTCTCTGCCCGGGCGTAAGTATTTCATAAATATCCATCCTATGATTGCCGGATGCGAGCGCAATTTCATTTTTTATTTTATTGATACGTTCAATATTATTCAATACTTCTTCACGGGTAATTCCTGATTTGCTTCTTAAATCTTTCGCATCTACTTCTGCTTTTTCCAGTTCGGCCTTTAATTCAATCATCTTTTTTTGATGTGCAGATCTTAACTTCTGAATTTGAATTTCCTGTTCTTCAGTTAAATTTAATTTATCATGAATTCTGTTTCTCAATTTTTGCTTATCAACCTGTGCGGTTGAAGATGCTGTGAGAATGAGAACCACGAACAAAACTGCTGCAGGTGCAAGAATGATTCTTTTCATTTTAGATCCCTTTATAATTATTGAACAATTCTGATTTAACTTTTGCTCTTTTGACATTGGTAAACTAAGTTGGGTTTAAAGATGAAGATGATGAAGGGAAATTTTCTTTAATGAATATTTTTAAACCCGCACTTAACAGGATGTGTCAAACCAATGAATTATTACCGGCAGTATGACTGAAACTACTAATGACAATGAATTAGTAAGGCAGTTTGTTAACGGCAGTGAAGCAGCATTTAACAAGCTTGCTCTTAAATATCAGCAGAAAATATACTGGCATGCAAGAAGAATGACCGGCAATCATCTTGATGCTGATGAGATAGTTCAGGAAGTATTAATAGTAATGTATAATAAATTAAAAAGTTTTCAATTTAAATCATCTTTATATACATGGATTTATAAGATTACTTCAACACGAAGTATCAATCATTTGCGGAGAGTTAAAGTAAAAAAGTTCTTTTCAATTGATGAATCAAATGCTGATGTAATTAAAGATGTTTCAGATATTGTTAAAAATATTGAAGATAAAGAAATACTGGATAGAATTAATAAATCATTATTAAAACTTCCGCCAAAGCAGCGGGAAATATTTATCTTAAGAAATTTTGATGAACTTTCTTATGAAGAAATTGCAGAAATTACAGGCAAAAGTGTTGGCGGATTGAAGGCAAATTATTTTCACGCAGTAAATAAAATTTTGGAGCTGATGAGCGATGAATAAAAATAATTTAAAGATCACAGAAAAAATTATACAGTATACTGAAGGCAGGATGAACAATTCTGAAAAAATTGAGTTTGAACAGGAACTCTCTGATTCAGAAGAATTAAGAAAACAGCTTGAAAAATATCTCACTCTTTCCGGTGAAATTAAAAAGATAAAAAACTTCATAACAGATGAAACTTATTTTGCATCAATTCTGCCGAGATTCAGAATTAATCAGGAAAAGCAGCGCAAATTAAAATTGATTCCCGGACTTGCTTTAGGTGCAGCATTAGCCGCAGCAGTTATTTTGTTCTTTACAATTACAACAACTGAAATTTCGGAAATTCAAAACGGCGATTCATTAACATTCAGTGAAACAGAAATTGATTCTTTAATAAAAAATTATCCGGATTATACTTTGTTTGAAGCCGAAAATGAAGATACATATTCGGAATACGTTGAAGATATTTTTATTGATGAATTGAATATTTCTGCTCAAAGCCTGGATTCACTCGTGCTTTATTCATCATACTCTTCATATCTTGATTTATTTACGGAAATAAGTGATGAAGAGGCTGATTTAATTTATAAACAGGTAATTAATAAAGAACTTTTTTGAGGAAGGTCATATGAAGAAAACATTATTCATAATATTATTTCTTGCTGCTTTTGTAACGTATATTCTTCCGCAGGAAAGGCCCGATAAATTTGAAAGGCCAATGCTAAATAAAAAACTTCAGGAGCTTGAAAAGATAAAGCTGATTGAAACTTTGAATCTCGATGAGACCACAACCCTAAAATTTTTTTCGCGCCGGAACACACACAGAAAAAAAATGATGGAACTAAATGATGAGATGGATGTTAAAGAAACGCTAATTGAGGAAATCCTGAACAATGACGGCGATAAAGCACAGTTAAAAACACTGATAAATGAACATATGAAGCTTGAGCAAAAAATTTCTGATGAACGTACAAAATTTTTAAGCTCACTAACAGATATTTTAAGCGATGAACAGCGCGCCAAATTGATATTGTTTGAGAAAAAGTTCAGACAGGAAATTAGAAATATTTTAATGAGAGAGCGTGGAAAACGAAAAATAAATTACCAAAAATGAAATTATTTTTTAAACAGAAGTTAATCAGGGTTGCATTTGTAGCATAACAGATATATTTTTTCACCATAATTTTGCGGAAGTGGTGAAATTGGTATACACGCTATCTTGAGGGGGTAGTGCCTTAATTGGCGTACGGGTTCAAGTCCCGTCTTCCGCACAAAATTTTTATCCAACCATAATTAACAGGTGATACTAATGAAAAAAACATTTAGCTTATCAACTGCTCTGCTTGTTTTGTTCCTGGCCTTCAACATCTCATTTGCGCAGGATATGAATCCCGAAGCCGGTAAATTGTACAACGCAGGAAATGATATGTTGAAAGCCGGTAATTACAACGGTGCAGTTGAGAATTATGATAATGCCTTGAAAATTGAGAAAGATTACAGAATATATTATCAGAAAGGTATTGCATTAAAAAAATCCGGTAAGAATGATGACGCACAGGCAGCTTTTGAAGAAGTGATCAAAATGAAGCCTGATTTTGAAGCTGGTTATAATGCTTTGGGCGGAGTTTTCTTTACCAAAGGTGATTATCAAAAAGCAATTGATAATTTTGAAAAAGTACTTGAGATAGCCGATGATAATAAAACTAAAAATGCTGTTAAGAAAAATTTATCATTAGCTTATACAAAACTTGGTTCAGAAGCAATGTCTGATGGTAATACCGAAAAAGCAATTGCTAACCTGAAAAAAGCAGTTGAAAATAATAATTATGATGCTGCTTATTTATCACTTGCAAAAGTTTATTCTGAAAACGGTGAATATGATAAATCAATTGAAGCTGCTGAGAATGCACTTAAATATCGTTCAGGAATAAGCAAGGGCGGACCATACTACTATATGGGCGTTGCATACAAAAATAAAGGTGATAATGCAAAAGCAGTTGAAATGTTTAATCAGGCAAAATCAGATGCAACATATAAAAAATTAGTTGAATACGAACTAACTTTATTAAAATAATTTCAACTTAAATGGAGATATTAAAGAGGCTGTAAATTGAACAGCCTCTTTTTGTTTTAAAGGTATGAATAAAAAATCAGAACAAATTAAAAATCTTAACACGATTGAGCTGCTCTCATTAATCAGCGCGGCTGCGGTAATGAGAAAATATGATTTTTTGAAATTGCTGATGAAAGAATCTGCTCTGAGAAAAATAAGAACAGAAAAAATTTATGAAGCTTTGCTTCAGACTTATCTGTTTGCGGGATTTCCTTCTGCGTTAAATTCACTTAAAATATTTAAAGAAAACTTTCCTGAATTTATAAGTAAAAACAAACCGATATCTGATGTTTACTCAGCCGGAGCAAAAACCTGTAAAAAAATTTACGGGAATAAATTTGAAAAATTAAAATCCAACATAAATTCTTTTTCTCCGGAAATGGCTGAATGGTTTATTTCGGAAGGTTATGGTAAAGTTCTCAGCCGCAAAAATCTTTCTTTAAAAGAACGGGAATTGTGTATCGTTTCAATCTTATCTGTTTTGAAATTTGATTCGCAGCTTTTTTCTCACATTAATGGTGCCTGCAGGCAGAAAGCAGGAATTAGTGAAATTGAAAAAATTATATCAAATCTGGATTTACTTCCTGCCAAATCTGCTTCAAAATTTGGTATGATGGTATTAGAATCTTATAAACAAAAAATCAATGCTCGTTAATAATTTCAGACCTGCCCGATTTTCAGAACCTTCTTTAAGTACTTTCCATATTTCATTATTTACCTTGACTTTAAGTTAATTAAAAAACTATATTTGCTCAATTTTATGCTGAGAGTTTTAGCTGAAGAAGTTGTGCAGTTTTAACCAATAAAGGAAGTTAATTGGATAAATTCCCTGCGATCTGTAATTCAATTAATGTAATCATTGCAAATAATACTATAACTCCTGATTTTTTTACAGCCGCAATTCTTTCATTACTTGTTGCCGTTATATCCCTAAAGTTAAAATTTCTAACCTTAAGCGGAGTTTTTGCTGCTTCGGTTATGGCTCTTTTTATTTTTGGATTTGGTCAGTGGAAATGGACAATCCCGATGTTTACATTTTTCTTCCTTTCAAGTTTACTCTCAAAATTCAGGGGAAAAAGAAATCCACTGATGGATACTTTTTTTGATAAGTCAGGTCAAAGGGATTATAAACAGGTGCTTGCAAACGGCGGATTTGCTGCATTGCTGGTGATAATAAATTTCTTTTATCCATCTGAACTTTTTTATTATGCATACGTCTCATCAATCGCATCTGTTTGCGCAGATACATGGGCTACTGAACTCGGAACTATAAATCCTGTAAAAACTTATAACATTCTGAATTTAAAAGAAGTTGAACAGGGAAGATCAGGTGCTGTATCAATTAACGGATTATTTGCTGCTTTATGTGGTGCATTAGTTATTGCACTTAGTGCAATGTTCTGGATTCAAACAAATTCATTAATTATTATTTTCTTAATTTTACTAGCAGGATTTGCAGCCAGTATAATTGATAGTGTACTTGGTGCATCACTTCAGGTGCAATACACTTGTTTAAAATGCAGAAAGTTAACCGAACGGAAAATTCATTGCGGTATCTCTACAGAAAAAACAAAAGGTAAATTCTGGATGACAAATGATACAGTAAATTTGATAACCAGTTTAACCGGCGGAATAATTGGTCTCGTTTTAATTGATTTAATCTCTTATTGAAATGAAAAAAATAATTCTATTTATACTATTTGTTGCTGCAATTTATGTTCAGGTTTTTGCTCAGGATATTTCTGATAAATATTATGCTGCAATGAGCAGTTATAATGCAAAAGAATATATTGAAGCAAACCGATTGTTTGAGGAGTTCTTCGAAGGATATGATTTAAAGGATGAACTTTATTCAACAGCAAAATATTATTCCGCGGATGCACTTTTAAATCTTGGTCATAAAGATGCTGCTGCTGTAGGATTTGAATTTCTTGTAAATAATTTTCACTGGTCAAATTTCAGAGACAGATCGCTGTACAAATTAGGCTTAATTTATTTTGAAGGGAAACAATATTTTAATAGCCGCGTAAATTTTATGCAGCTTCTTGATGAATATCCAAACAGCGATCACACGGGTTCTGCTTTGTACTGGATCGGTGAATCATTTACAATTGAAGAAAAATTTGAAGAAGCAATTAATTTTCTTGAAGAAGCTGTAAACAAAAGACGAAATAATAAATATCTTGATTATTCAATTTTTACGCTTGCAAATGTTTATGAAAAAATTGGTGATTATGAAAGCGCTGTAAAATATTATGATCAGCTTTTATCTTATCATAAAAACAGTCCTCTTGCTCCATCTGCACAGATAAGAATAGGCATCTGCTATTTTAAATTGAAAGATTATCAATCATCAATATTGGAGCTGAACAGCCCAATCATTTCAGATTTGCCGCAAAATCTTTACTCAGAAAGTTTGTATCTGCTTGCAAATTCATACTACCGTGCACAGGAATATGAAAATGCCGAAAAAACTTACCACGAAATTTTGCAAAGTTTTCCCGGCTCAAATGTTGAACGCGATGTTATGTATGGATTAGCATGGTCTTATTTCCAGCAAAAAAATTATGATGAAGCTTATGAATATTTTGATGCGCTGTCCGAAGGAACTGACAGCATAGCCGTTAAATCTTTTTACTGGAAAGCAGAAGCAAAACGTTATGACGGCAATGAGAAAGAAGCATTCCGGATTTATGATCAATTTGCTGAAAAATTTCCAAACTCTAATTTGATAAGCGGAATTCAGTATCAGAAAGGCGCACTTAATTTTGATATAAAAGATTTAAAACAGGCACGTATATCTCTTAACGAGGCAATAAACTCAAATGATGCAGGAATTAGAGCAAGAGCATATACATTGCTTGGTGAGATTGATTTAAATGAGAAAAAATTTCAGCAGGCAAAAAATGATTTTGAATCAGCATTAAATATTAGAGTTATAACTAATGATCTGAGAAACCGTGCATTATTAGGAGCGGGTGCTGCAAGTTTCTTTCTAAATAATTATGAAGAAACTGTTTCAAAATTAATTGAAGTTGAATCAAATGAGCCTTCATTTGAAAAAGATAAAATAAACTTCTATCTGGCTGAAAGTTATTTTGCCCAGGGAAAATATAAAGCAGCTTTAGAAAGATATAACCAGATTGATCTTGGTGATCCGGAAGTAGGAAATGCTGCACTCTATGGTAAAGCATACTCATATTTTAATTTGAGAGATTTTGATAATGCCGCACTACAGTTTAATGAGTTTGTAAAAAGATTTCCTCGTGATCAAAAAATAACAGATGCACGCTTAAGATTAGCTGATAGTTATTACGGAACCAAAAATTTTGCAGCAGCAAGCAAGGTTTACCGGGATTTATTCAGCGGCGGAAGAAGCGGCATCAATACTCCGTATGCACATTATCAATATGCACAGGCATTGTACAAAGCAGGCAATTCATCAGAAGCTTTAAAAGAATTTGCAGAACTTCAGGCAAAGTATCCTAATTCTGAGTATGCCGACAGATCGTTATACATTGTTGGATGGATAGAATTTCAGCAGGGAAATTATTCAGAAGCAATTTCAAAATACAGAAATGTGCTTATAAAATATCCAAATACTTCAATCAAACCTGTTATTCAATATTCAATTGGTGATGCATATTTCAACCTTGAAAAGTATGATTCAGCAATTGTTAATTATCAGAAAGTAATTGATGAATTTCCCCGTTCAAATTATGTATATGATGCAATCAACGGAATTCAGTACAGCTATGTTGCTCTTGGCAGAATTGAACAGGCAATCTCATTAATTGATAATTTTGTCTCCCGCAATCCTTCGTTAAGTTTTTCAGATCAGATTTTATTTAAAAAGGGAGAAATTTATTACAGCCAGGGTGAATACGAAAAAGCTAAAACAAGTTATCAGCAGTTTGTATCACAATATCCAAAAAGTGAACTGGTAGCTGATGCATATTTCTGGATCGGGAAAAGTGCTAATAATCTCGGGCAGAATGAGGAAGCTATCTTCAATTTTAACAGAGTGTTTGAAAATTATCCCGGAACAGAATCCTCCGCCGGTGCAGCAATTGAAATGGCTAATATTTATTCCTCTTTACAGAATCATGATGCAGCATTATCAATTTTAAATAGAGCGATAGACAGAGTTTCACATTCCCCGCGTGCAGCAGAACTTCTTTTTATGAAAGGAACAACTCTTCTTAACAAGGGAGATTTTCAAAACGCATATGAAGTGTTTGATGAAGTAGTAATTTATTACGGCAATACTTTGTTTGGAGATAAATCACGATTTGAAATCGGGATGATTGAACTTGCAGCAAAACGATACGATCGGGCTGATGAACAGTTCAGAACGCTTGCTCAAAACCGTACAGATGATCTAGGTGCAAAAGCACAATATTATTATGGGCTTTCACAATTTGAGCAGGGAAAATATACAGAAGCTATTACAGCTTTTGTTAGGGTAAGAACTATCTATCCCGCATACGATGAATGGCTTGCCCGTGCGTTTATAAAAATGGGTGATGCATATTCTCAATTAGAAGATTTTGATAAAGCAAAAGAAATGTACAGAACAGTTCTTGCAAAACATAAAGGTGATATTTTCGGGCAGGAAGCTCAGAGCAAATTGAGAGCCTTACAATGATTAAAAAGACAAAAGAATTAATGAAGCATAAAAATTTTATATCAGTAATTTTAATAATCGGAGTGATATTCTTTTCTGCATCAGCCGGTAGATTATTTGCACAGGATAATCCAACACCAACAGTTGAACTTCCTGATTTTGTTATTACCGGAACAGATGTAGTTAATGTTCAAAGTGCGCAAAAAATAAAACCGGAAGTTGTTTCAACAGTATCTGAAGGATTTTTAAAACCAGCATTCTCTCCGGAAGAACTTGAAGTTAGAGATCTTTCAAATCCGGTAAAAGATGAAATAAATCTTTTCGATACCCTTAACTTTTTGAAAGGTGATCTTAAAGCCGGAGTTGGAGTTTATACCCTTCCGCATGCTCGGCTGCGTTATGCATATCCTTTTAACAGCGGTATTATCAACGCACGCGGCTACACATTAAATAAACGAGAGCACGTTGATAACAGCGGAAAATTTACTGCGGGCGGTTCTGCCGATCTTTCTTTATTTATTGATAATGAAGCATCTTTTTTACCGGGAACTCAGTTTAAATTTTTTGGCGGATATGATTTTTCATCTTACAAATTTTATGCGTCTCCTGATCCGGCAGAAAAAAGAACTTACCATAATGGAAGTTTTGGATTAAAAATGAACAACCTTCTGAGTGATATTTTTATTTTTGGTGCTGAAGTCTCGGATGAAATATCAACTGTGCAGGATGAAACGTTTGATGAAAATCTTTTAAATATAAACGGTTTTGCAAAACTGGAACTTGCAAATTTTAATTTAACTGCAAATGTAAATTATAAAAGTCAGTCTGTTCAAACAGATACTGTTGATGGAAGATTTGGATTTATTGCTTTCCGCCCGACAATTGGTTTAGTATTCTCCGAAGTTCTTAAAGCATTCTTTGGTTTTAATTACGCACATGTAAGTTCAAATAATTTCTTTTCTCCTTATGCTTCTATTGCATTAAAGCTGGATAAAAATCTTGCGTTGTACGGGCAATTTACTCCGCAGGCAGAATTTTATACTGCAGGAAATTTCATAAAAGAAAATCCCTATTTTAATGTACAGGATGCAGTGAATATCTTTATTGAAAAGCAAGGCTTGCTTAAAGCATCAATAAAATATGAGTACGATAAATATTTTGAGATAGACGGCGGAGTTGAATATTCTTCTTCTGAAAATATGCCGTATTATACTGATACTACGAACACAGGAAAATTTAATCTTGCAACTGAAAATGCAAAAAGCTTTACCGGATTTTTGAATTTGTTATTCCATCCCGGTCCATTTGGAATTTTTTATGGCAATGTAATATTCAACAGTACAACAAACAGTGAAGGAAATTTTCTTCCGTATCATCCCGTGGTGAAAGGGACGCTTGTTTATGGTTATGATTTTAATTTTGGTCTAAATGCACGTGCAAGATTAGAATACAATTCCAAAACTTATGCTGATATAAGCAACACAAAAGAAACAAATTCATATATTGATTTAGGATTAAGCTTTGCATATAAAGTTGCTGATAATCTTAATTTAACTTTTGATTTTTCAAACTTGCTTGGTAATGAAAACTACAGATGGTTTGGCTATAAAGAAACGCCGCTTGATATTGTTGCAGGCATTAATTATAAATGGTAGAATTTATGAATAAATATTAATAATGGTTTTGTGATTTTATGACAAAGGTTGAGCTCATAAGAAAATTAGCAAAGAAAGCCGGCGTACCGGATTCAGAAGCTAAAATATTTTTTGAAATTTTCCTGCAGCATATCGGCTCGCAGTTAAGTCCTGGTGAAGCAATTAATATTAAAAATTTTGGCTTCTTTCAGTTAAGAAAAGGAAAGATAAAATCAGCAGGTGAACAACAGGAAAGTGAATCTCTTTTTCCAGATCTGATTGTTTACACTCCGCATGAAAACACAGCTGCTGATTCAGATGAATCATTAATTTTTAATATTCCTGTTTCAAAACCGATAGAATACAATCCCATTGATTCTCATTTCAGTTTGAGTTTTGGTAAACCGGTAATTCCATTACGCGGGGTAAGGGAATCTGAATTTTTTCTTCAGCCAACGGGTAATGAATTAAGAAGATTAATTGAATCAAAAGTAGAGAACCTGATTGAACATGCCGGGCTTATTAAAAATTATACTAAAGGAAATGAGTACATTCTAATTAGTGCGGATGTTTTAAAAACACACCAGTTTGAATTCTCATGGAATGAAGCATCCAATAAACCTGATGCAGATATTCAAAGCAGTATAGCTGAAAATATTCCGTGGGATTTTGGTGAAGATATTTCAAAACAGATAGAGGAAGAATCAATTCTTGATGTTGAAAGAGAAGATGAGCAAAAGAATATTACATGGGATTTTGGAATAATTGATGAGCCTGATGATGAAGAAAGAACAACTACTCCGCAGCGGGAAGATGAAACTAAAAAGCCAAATGTTGAAAACCTGAAAAATTTTAAAAGGGTTAATTCTTTTACAAGTGAACATCAAAAGCCAAAAGGCGGTTACATAACCAGATCAGAAGAAGATCTTACCTGGAATTTTGGTGTACCGTCGGAAGATGAATCAAATAGAAGAATTAATGCTTCAACAAGAACAGATATTTTCAGCAGGTATGATGAACCGTTACAAAGCAAAAACGAATTTGTTGAAGTAAAGAATAAAAGAAAAACCTATGAGCATGAACTTACGGAAGAAGAACAGCAGCAGCTTGATTATACAATAAGGCAGGAAGAACAGAAGCAAGAAACTTTTATTCATCCCGAACCGGAGGAACAAAAAGAAAAAACTTTTTCTTCACATACTTCTATTGATAGGAATTATTACTCAGGAAGAAAATCGACTCCTGTATTTTTTATTGCTCTGTTTGTAATTGTATTTGTTGGCGCTGCTTTATTTATTTATCTGCGGGACGGTGGCTTGCTGAAGAAAAAAAACAGTAAGCCTGTAGAGGTTAAACAATCAGTTGCACTTAATATAATTGAACGTACTTATGATATTCCGGTTACATTTCCCTACACCAAAACAGGAGAAGTGGTTCAACAAAAATCTATTGAAACAGAAAACAACGTTGCTAAAACTGTAATAAGTAAGAATAGTTCAGGTGAGATTGTTTATCAATCAGGCGTACAATCTGAAAAGATAAAGGATAATTTATTTAAAGAAGGTGAAACTTTTTCTGTTCAGGTTAGTGCATGGAGAACCCGTTCAAAAGCTGCCGGTGAAGCTGAAAAACTTATAAAGAGAGGGTTAAATGCCGCAGTTGAAACTGTTGTGGTATCGGGCAAAACATGGTACAGGGTAAAAATTATAAAACTAAAATCTCAATCAGAAGCAGAAAAATATTTAACAAATTGAAACTATTCATAAAGGAATAATATGGAGCTATTTTCAATATTCATAAAAGGCGGCATTTTAATGTGGCCTATTCTTGCTTGTTCTATAATTGGTGTTGCAATTATAATAGATAGGTTTATTGTTTTAAGAAGATCAAAAATCAACATTCCTGCTTTCATGGTTAGAATAAGAGGCTACATAAAGAAAAGAGATATTTCGGGTGCTATAAGTTATTGTATGGAGGAAAAATCTCCTGTTGCAAATATTGTACGCAAAGGATTAAAAAAATACCGCCTTGGTCATGAACGTGTAAAAGAAGCAATTGAAAATGCAGGGAGGCAGGAAATTTCAAAACTTGAAAAAGGATTATCTCTGCTTGCCAGTATCTCAGGGATAGCTCCGCTGCTTGGGTTTTTAGGTACAGTAACAGGAATGATCTCAGCATTCATTACAATTGAAGATTTACAGGGTGCCGCAAATCCAAGTGATCTTGCAGGCGGTATATGGGAAGCACTTGTTACAACCGCATTCGGGTTGATTGTAGGTATTCCTGCGCTTGCTTTTTACAATTACTTTTTAAGTTATGTTAAAAGATTAATTGGAGATATTGAAACAGTTGCAAATGATGTTATAGATATTATTCAGGATACCTCAGCAGGTTCTGTGGAATCAGAAGAAGAACTCGAAATTGATATTTAGGATTCAATATGAAATTTGAAACATCAAATCAGCCATTAAGCATTTTTAATTTTGCTTCACTTACAGATATTGTGATGCTGCTGCTAATATTTTTTCTTTTAACATCACAGTTTGTTATTCAAACCGGAGTAAAAGTTAAACTGCCCGGTTCCAAAACAAACGAACAAACTACTCCATCAAGATTAATTGTTACTCTAACTTCTGCCGGTGCAATTTATGCCGGAGATGAAGAAGTAAGCGTTGAGCAGCTTCCTGCAAGGCTTGAACAGATTAAAGCCGGCGGCGTTGAAGATAATCTTGTTATAAGAGCTGATAAAACTGTTGCTGTTGAATTGGTGATAAAAGTTATTGATGCCGCTAAGGCAGTAGGAATTGAGAAGTTTACTATCGAAACTGAAAGAGAACAAATTTAAGTATGAATATGTTTAACGGTAAATTAACATATCATAATATCAGACAGTTATCTTTTTCCATTTCGGTATTGATTCATCTATTACTGCTTCTGCTTATGCTGCTGGTAAAGTTTACGATTGATTATCCGGTAAAAGAATATGTTGAATTGTCGTTCGGAGTTTCAGGAGAAACCGGTTCATCAGGTGCCGAAGGAACAATGATTGAAAAAGTTGAAGAGCTTTCAAAACCCGAAGAAGAAAATGTAACTCCCTCAAAAACAGAAGAAGTAAAAGAAGTTGAATTACCGAAAGCAAAATCAACTAGTGAAGAAAATGTAATTACTCCTGCTGATAAGAGTAAAGAAAAATCAGTTGTTTCTAAAACAGAAACTAAGGAAACTGCAAAATCAAATATTTCATCCGAAGGACAGGGAAATAAATCCCAGGGTGAAGGCAGTTTTGGATTTGATATTGATTGGGGCGGTAAAGGTACAAGAAAAATTTATAATTATCCGCTTCCTTCTTATCCGGAAGGTGTTGAAAAAGAAATTGATATAAGATTGAGATTTACTATTCGTCCGGACGGCACTGTTGGAACCATCTTCCCGCTTCAGAAAGCAGATACAAGATTGGAGAATGCAGCAATAAATTCTTTGCGCCAGTGGCGGTTTGAACCGTTATCTCCAAATCAAAAGCAGGTTGAGCAGACTGCAGTTATTGTATTTCCTTACCGGCTTCAGTAGTCGAATCTTTGTAATACATTTTATAAAAAAAATATTCCGCTATGCTTAAAATTGTAAGTGAAAAAGTATCGCGGTCAAAATAAATTCCAAATCCCCTCTGATCCATAATTGCATTGGCAAGCATTCCGGCAATAGACCAGCCGACTGCAAATAAAATTCCTATCAAACCAATATTTAAAAACGCGGAAGTTAAATTATCTTCCTGCCATTTCTTTGTAAAAATTACAAGAGCAAAAATGAAGTGTGCAAAAAATATTAATGCGGTAATCACTATCGCCCCATATTTTTATTTACGTAAAGTAAGCCCAGCATTCCGCCAATCATTCCAAATATTGAATTGATAATGATGTTGCTGAAGAGCATTCCAACGGTGTAAAAGAGTGAAAATCCGTTTGTTCGGATCTCGTTAGCAAGAGCTTTAAGTATTTCAACGGATTGATCAAAAATGGGACCAAGATTAAGATCTCTCATTGCAGCTTCCGTTTGCGGCAGTGCTTCAACAAATTCATTAGTGTGTGTAATCAAAGTTATTATAGTTTCAAACACAGTTGAAAAGAGTGCTATTACTATTCCGGTTAAAAATCCGAACAGCAGTGCAATGCCTGTTTTATAAGGTTCTTCCGGCTTATTCATTTTTTGATGAAGTACGAGAGACAATGCTGCGGCAAGCGGAACAAATAAGCAGCATGATGCACTTTTTAAACCGGGAATTGTAGATAAAACCGCTGCCCCAAATCCGCATACCAGAACGGGTAGAAATTTATTTTGATTCATGCTTTGTTTTCAGTTTCAGTTCATCTAAAAAATTTTCAAGCAGGAATAAAATATATAGAAATACGGCTGAACCTGAAAATATTCCGCTAATAAACGCTGTTGTTTTCGAATATTGATAAACTTTAATTTGGTAAAGAATTACATCAACCAGCATCGGCAATAAAGCTATGATTATCAGTTTTCTTGAAATATAAATTCTTTTATTAATTATTAAAGAAAAGAAAGATGCAGCCGCGGCTCCAAAATAAATTCCTGTGCATCTTGCACAAACTAAAAATAGCCAGCCACTGAACTCGATACTTCTCTCCGGCAATTGGTGGCACACATTAGAATACATTTGATGGATAATAAAAAATGATTTAGCCGATAATACATTATTAGGAAATATGGGAAGTGAAGAAAATCCGGCAATCCAGATTAATAAAAGAATAAAAATCAGTGTCCTGAAAAGCGGATGATTTAGTGCCATTATTTTATTTAAAATTAATTCATCCCTGTTTTTTCAAAAACCAGTATATCTTTTTCTGTTAACAGATAAAGTTTGTTATTAAAAATAAGAGAAGATTGAACCGGCGGAATTTCATCCCATCCTGTTAATAATAATTTATTATGTAATTTATCAGCAGAGTTTAGCATTAAATGATAAACTGCAGTAATCGAATTGAATGTTAAGTGATTAAAAATAATATTGAAGTTAATTATGCTTTCATCAAGGTTTATTTTTGCAGCACCATTTCCATATTGATCAAAAATTATGAAGCCGGAATTATCAAGTACATAAACATATCCAATTGGTGAAACAGCAAGTTTTATGGGATCCTGCAATGCAAATTCACCGGCATCATATCCACCAAAATTCTGAATGAATTTACCAAACACATCAAATTTAAGAATCCTTTTATTTTCTGAATCCAGAATGTACAAATCTCCCTGCGGTGAAGCTGTACAGCTTAATGGATAACCAAATTGCATATCGGAATTATTATCATTTCTTGTGCTTAGCTGTGAAATATAATTCAGGTCTTTATCGTATCTCTGAATCCGGTGATTATTTTTATCGCACACATAAACATTTAATGAAGAAGCTGAAATATCAACCGGATCATCAAAAGTATCTTCCTCCCAGCCATAACCTCCGGTTTCTTTTAAAAGTGTTCCTGTAGTATCGTAACTATAAACTTCGTTTGTGCCGCCATCTGTAATGTACATTATTCCAGATGGATTAATAATAAAAGCAGCAGCGCTTTCAAATTCCCCGAATGAGTAAATAAATTTGTACTGCTGCGGAAAAACTTCATGTGTAAAAAGTAACAGAACAGCAAAAAATAATTTATTCATCTTCAGATATTTTTAATTGTAAATTTAAATTAAGCTTCTTCTGTTAAAATAAAAAGAAGCAAATCTGGTAGAGATATTGTTTTATGGTTAATCCAATTTAAAACCTATTGCATATAATTTTAATATCACTTTTAGATTGCTATAGTAATTTTGAAATAAGTATTATCATATTTAATTTTGCATCACTGCCTCATGGTGTAATTGGCAACACGTCAGATTCTGGCTCTGAAGAGTCTAGGTTCGAGCCCTAGTGAGGCAACTAAAATAATTAACAATGGAAAATGAACAATTAACATCAGTAATTTAAGTTGATTGTTCTTTTTTTTACCTTTTTCATTGTTAATTATTCATTTTGAATTGCTAAATTGATTACACAGGCGCGTTCGTCTAGTGACTTAGGACGCCGCCCTCTCAAGGCGGAGATCACGGGTTCTCCCAAAGGGACTCCTTCGGAGGAATCCCGTACGCGCTACAAAGTTTTTTACATCTCCCTTCAAAAATGTTTTATGCTTACATTCTGAAAAGTCTTAAAGATAATTCGTACTATTATGGTTCAACTCAAAATTTAGATTCAAGACTAGCAACCCATAATAGCGGGAAAGTTAGATATACAAAAGGACATTTACCGTATGTAATACATTATTATGAAGTGTTTAGAACCAGAACAGAAGCGATCCAGAGAGAAAAGTTTTTCAAATCTATTGAAGGATTTATTTATCTTAAGAAATCAGGCATTATTTAATCAATCCACAAAATTGTTCTTCAAAAAATAACTTCATATTTTTGAAATGTGAATTACACAGGCGCGTTCGTCTAGTGGCTTAGGACGCCGCCCTCTCAAGGCGGAGATCACGGGTTCGAATCCCGTACGCGCTACAAAGATTTGGAGTTTTTTTGCAGGGCGGAGATCACGGGTTCTCCCAAAGGGACTCCTTCGGAGGAATCCCGTACGCGCTACAAAGATTTGGAGTTTTTT
>JBIQJD010000002.1:131461-321389 GCA_044507695.1 Ignavibacteriales bacterium
ATCATGGGTTCTCCCAAAGGGACTCCTTCGGAGGAATCCCGTACGCGCTACAAAGTTTTGGAATTTTTTTGCAGGGCGGGATCACTGGAATCCCGTACGCGCATCTAAAATTTTAAATTTTTTTCTTCAAATAAGCGGACGTTGTTCGCTTTTATTTTTTATTCAGAATGAAAAGATTTGAGAAACACATATTTATTTGTGAAAATGTAAGACCGCCGGAAGATCCGCGCGGATGCTGCTCAGCTAAAGGCAGTGTGGAAATACGAGCTCAATTTAAAAAACGTATCGCTGAATTAGGATTGAAAAGTTCTGTTCGTGCAAATTCCTGCGGCTGCCTTGATGCATGTGAATTCGGACCGAGTATTGTTGTCTATCCCGAGCAAATCTGGTACGGCGGGATTACAATTAATGATGTTGAAGAAATAATCCAAAACCACATAATAAATAACAAACCTGTTGAGAGATTAACAATCAAACATCCAAAATTCAATAAAGATGAAATTAAATCAGCATCAGGGAAATGATATAATTAAGATACGTGCAGAGAAAATTTTTTCTGTATTGAAGCAAGAATATCCTGATGTAAAATGTGCTTTAAATTTTGAGAATCCCTTTCAGCTTTTAATTGCAACAATTCTCTCCGCTCAATGTACAGATGAACGAGTTAACATTGTAACAAAAACGTTATTTAAGAAATATAAATCACCCCAGGATTTTATAAATGTACCAATAAAGGAACTTGAAAAAGATATTTACTCAACAGGATTTTTCAGGCAGAAAGCTAAAAGCATAAAATTATGCTGCACTAAATTATTAGAAGAATATAACGGGATAGTTCCGGCGGATTTTGAAAAATTAAATTCACTTCCTGGAGTTGGAAGAAAAACTGCATCAGTTGTTGCGGGTAATGCGTTCGGAATTCCAGCCATTGCAGTTGATACGCATGTTAAAAGATTATCAAATCTTCTTGGTTTTATTGAATCAAATGATCCGGAGAAAATTGAAGAAAGATTGAAGTCACTGCTAAATAAGGAAGAATGGGTGAACGCATCTCATTATCTTGCTTCTCACGGTAGAAAAATTTGTATTGCAAGAAGACCACGCTGTGAAAAATGTTCAATTGAAAAATATTGCCCGTCTTCAAGATTGAAAACGGCAAATACTCACAGCAAAGAATATCAGAAGAAAGTTGTTAATCTTAGAACATCTTTTTAAAAAGGAGTTTAAATGGATCAAGCTCACGATAGATCATATTGTCTTTCTCTTTTGCATGAATACACAAAATCAGACAGCCTGCGAAAACATGCTTATGCTGTTGAAACCTGCGTACGCGCGTACGCAAAAAAGTTTAACGAAGATGAAGAGTTTTGGGGAAACGTTGCACTGCTTCACGATTTTGATTATGAAATGTATCCAACCGAACAGGAACACCCATTTAAAGGTTCTGTAATTCTAAAGGAACGAGGATTTGATGATGAATTCAGAAATGCAATTTTGTCTCACGCAAATTATTCCGGTGTACCACGCCAAACCTTGCTTCAAAAAACATTATTTGCCTGTGATGAACTAGCCGGATTCATCACGGCAGTTTCTTACGTTCGTCCAAATAAAACTATTGATGAAGTGGAAGTAAAATCTGTAAAGAAAAAATTAAAAGATAAAGCATTTGCAAAATCAGTAAGCAGGGAAGATATACAAAACGGTGCTGCCGAACTGGGAATTTCACTTGATGAACATATTCAATTTTGCCTGGATGCTATGAGGAATAACAAAGAAGCATTAGGTTTATGATATAAATTGTGAATCCGCAATCCTGCTAACTTATCTGATTTTATTGACTTGACATTAACATTTCAACTTGACTAAATTTAATTCAACTTTTTCGGAGGGTTATAAGAGATTTTTGCTACTGTAATTCTTAATGTTATGGAAGATAATAACACAAGCGGGCTTTATACGGATTTTCTTCTGTAACTTTTTATCTATTAAATAAAAAAATGATAAGCAAAAACTCTTTTTACCTCATAATATTTTTTATTTCTGTTATAATCTCCTCTGCTTTATCTCAGCAAAGAAGCTACACCCAATCAATTAATATTATTTCATCTGATAGAAATTCTATCTTAATTGAATATTTGCCCGAGTATTCAGATACATCGTTAATCTCTATTAATTCCGGCAAAGAAAAATTTTATAAAATTGAATTGCTATCCGGCAGTGTTCATGATCAATATGATTGGGGGAAGCCTGCCATTCCATTTCAAATAGTCAATGTTGGTGTTCCATCTGAATTTGGAAACACAATCAGTGTACTTAATTCTTCTTATAAAGAATTGAACGGCAAGGTTATACCAAATCCAAAATTTATTAAAGAAGAAGAGATCGAAAAACCCGTTTATGAAATTTCATCATCTTATTATGAAAAGAAAGAAAGAGAACTTGTAACTTTTGGTGAATTTGGATTAGTACGTGATCTACCCGTGCAAAGCATAATTGTTAATCCGGTTCAGTTTGACCCGGCATCTGGAAAAATTAAACTTTATAATAGAATAGTCTTCCGCGTTAATTTTGCACAGCCTCAAAAAATTTATTCAGGCTATAATGATAAACTCGCTTCAAATACAGTTATCAATTTTGATGTTGCAAAAAATTGGGCCGAAGTTAAAAAGCCGGAACTGAGAAAAATAAATATTATCAACAGTGTTCTGGCTGAAGGTAAGTGGGTTCGTTTTGAAGCACCTGAAGAAGGAATGTATAGAATTACCCGATCAATGCTTTCACAATTTGGAATTGATGCTGCAACTGTTGATCCCAGGACGATAAAAATATACAACAATGGCGGTAAAATGCTGCCGGAGAATTATACACTTCCGCGCCCGCAGGATCTTGTTGAAAACGCAATTACAGTTGTTGGTGAAGAAGACGGCAAATTTGATGAAGGAGATTATATTTTGTTTTACGGGAGAGGAATTCACTTCCGTGATTTTGATTCATCATCAAATTCTATTAAAAGATTTTTTAATCTTTACTCAAAAGAAAATTATTTCTGGATTACTTCCGGCGGAGCTAATGGTAAACGGATGGCTGAAAAATCCGGCTTGAATGATGAGCCTTTGCAGATCCAAACTTCATCTCCGGCCTTCGTTGATATTGAAGATGAAAAAATTAATATGCTTAAATCGGGAAGATCGTTCTTTGGAGATGATTTTACATCTTCAATAAGAACACGTACTTACACAAATATGCTCCATGGAAGATTGCCGGATTTTCCTGTTAATTATAGAATAAGATTTATTAATGCATCATCTGAAACAATAGGACTTGGAATAGCCGAAAACGGTAATTCAATTTTTAACGGCAGTATCCCGGGATATGGTTCTGCAGATTATACACACGGAACCGAATATTTTGTAAATGCTTCTTTCAATCAATCACTACCGGAAAACAGAAGTGTATTAAGATTTAACTTCACACCGACAACAGTTACATCTAAAGGTTATATTGATTATATAGAAATTTCTTACCAGAAATCCCTCTCAGCAGTCAATGATTTCCTGATGTTTTTTTCTGATCGTGTAAATGGAATAATTGAATACAGACTTAACGGATTTTCTAATTCCAATATAAGAGTCTATGATGTTTCTGATTATGCAAATGTAAAATTTGTAACAAATCCGGTTATGCAAAGCGGCAGTGAGTTCAGATTTAGAACCACAGAAAATCTGACAAAAATTTCAAAATATATAGCTGTTGGTAATGATAATTTCAAATCACCTGTAAATCCTGTTGTAATACCAAATTCAAACCTTCATGGAATTGAACAAGGTGCAGAGTATATAATTATTACACATAAAAATTTTATTGAAGCAGCAAACCGGCTTAAAATCTATCGTGAGAGTGAAGCTTTAATAAAATACACTTCAATGGTTGTTGATGTTGAACAAATTTTTAATGAGTTCGGCGGCGGATTAAAGGATATTACTGCTATACGGGATTTTTTGAAATATGCTTACGATAATTGGCAAATCAGACCTGCGTATGTTTTACTCTTTGGTGCCGGAACCTATGATTATAAAGATATTGAAGGTGCACATGACAATTTTCTTCCGCCATGGGAATCTACTCAAGATCTTATTGAAGTAAGCATATCAACTTCTTCTTATTCTACTGATGATTACTTTATGCGGATAAGCGGAGATGATACTATGAAGGTTGATTTATGCACAGGCAGAATCACGGTTAAATCTGCTGCAGAAGCAAATTCAATCGTTTCAAAAATAATCCGATATGAACAAAATAATGAAATTGGTACATGGAAAAATTTAATTACTCTTGTCTCCGATGATGGATATACATCTAAAGGTGATAATGGGTCAGAACATACTGCTCCTAATGAAAGACTGGCTTCAACAATTCTTCCAGCTTCATTTGATTTTAAAAAAGTTTATCTGGCAGCATTTCCTGTGCAGTTAACAAGTGCCGGCAGAAGAAAACCGGCTGCCGCTGCAGAACTAATCAAATCTATAAATGATGGAACAGTGATAATAAATTATATAGGACACGGTTCTCCTGAATTGTGGGCACATGAAGCGGTTTTTGAAAAAAGTGTAACTGTTCCTCAATTAAGAAATGAAAACTATTTCTTCTTAACAGCAGCCACGTGTGATTTTGCCTATTTTGATATTCCCGGCTATCAAAGTTCTGCGGAAGCGTTATTACTGATGGAAGATGCAGGAGCTATTGGAGCATTCAGTTCAGCGCGTGCGGTTTATTCTTTACAAAATCATCAGATAATGTATGAATTCTTTAGAAGATTGTTTACTCAGCGGGATACACTTAACTTAACTTATCCTGTTGGATATGTAAATTTTTTAACCAAGCAGACATTCTTTTCAATCAATGATCAAAAGTATTACATCTTTGGTGATCCGCTTTTGCGGATTAATGTTCCGCAGTACAACGCGGTAATTGATTCCGTTAATGGAATGTCTTTTTCCACGGGTAAAGTAGCAGGAAAAGATTCGCACCAATTAATTCTGGAAAATATTCCGCTTAAAGCATTAAGCAACGCACACATTAAAGGGCATGTGCTTGATGAAAATGGAAATCTTTGGAGTGATTTTAACGGAGAAGCAATTCTTACCGTATTTGATTCCGAAAGAAGCGTTCGTTTGTCTGAAATAAATTACAACATGATTCAACAAGGTGGAGTGATTTTCCGTGGTAGAATTTCTATTAATAACGGAGAATTTTCTGCGGATTTTGTAGTTCCAAAAGATATTTCTTACGAAAATAAAAACGGTAAAATAGTAGTTTACTTTTACGGAAATGGAGTGGATGGTGTTGGTTATACTTCCAATATTATAATTGGCGGAACAGATACAACTGCAGTAAATGATGGGCAAGGTCCGGTTATCGATATCTATTTTGATGATATCACTTTTAGTGATTCTTACCTGATAAATCCTAATTCAAGTTTAATTGCAAAACTCTATGATGAAACAGGACTCAACACAACCGGAACCGGCGTTGGGCATAAACTTGAAGGGATTTTAAATGATAATGAGAATGACCCGATTGATTTTACAAATTATTTTACCGGCGATCTTGACAGTGGAGGAAAATCAGGAGAAATAAATTATCGTTTCAATAATATTGATCAGGGTGAATACAAACTTACATTAAAAGCGTGGGATGTATTTAATAATTATTCTACAGAAACGGCATACTTCAGTGTAGTTGATGGTGATGAACTTGTAATCCGCGATGTTTATAATTATCCCAATCCGTTTACAACAAATACCACTTTTACATTTCAGCAGAATATAAATTCTCCGATTAACGTAAAAGTGAAAGTTTATACCATTGCGGGTAGATTGATAAGAGAAATTGAAAATTATAATCTCAATGAAAAATTTGTAAAGATTGATTGGGATGGGCGTGATGAGGATGGTAATTTTGTTGCAAATGGTACTTATTTATATAAGATAATTGTTAAAACAGCAGATGGTTCCTTCAGTAATTCAGTGCTTGGAAAACTTGCTGTAGTTAAATAGTACTAATTTTTAACTCGAATTAAAAAGTAATTTTCTTATTTTAACGGTTCTGAAAAAAATTAAGAATTGGAAAACATATTTACTTGGAGGATAGTAATGTTAATTAAAGCGATGTCCCGTTTTTCTGAATCTAAAGTCTCTGCGGGAAAAAGTATAATTCTGCTTGCGGTAATCGGTTTAATGTTTATTGCAGGTCAGAAAACAATTTATGCGCAGGGGGAAGCAGCAGTTCCTTTTCTGCTTCTTGCACCGGATTCAAGAGCGGGCGGTATTGGTGAATCAGGTACAGGTCTGGCAGATAATTCTGCTGCTATTTTCTGGAACCCTGCCGGTATTGCGTTTCAATCAGGAACAGAATTGAGTATAACTCATAGTAACTGGCTGCCCCAGTTTCAGCTCGATCTGTTTTATGATTACCTGACTTACAGGCAATATATTGAAGATATTGATGGGAGTGTTACAGCAAGTATTACCTATATGAACTTCGGTGAATTTGCACGTACAGGTCCGGATTCCCCTGAAATTATAGGAACATTCAGATCTTTTGATGCTGCCCTGACATTGGGTTATGCAACAAAAGTTCATCCTGATTGGGGATTAGGATTTAACTTCAGATTAATTCACAGCAGACTTTCAGATAAACCAACTGCTGAAGAGCAGGGCAAAGGTGTAGCAACTTCTATCAGTTTTGATATTGCAGCAATGTGGAGACCTGAAAAATTAGTTCTTCCGTTATTAGATGAAGATATCGGCAATCGCTTTAGCATCGGAATGAATCTGAGTAACCTTGGCCCTAAAATTTACTACATTGATCAGGCACAAGCTGATCCTATCCCAACAAATTTCCGTTTAGGTTTTGCTTACAAAATTCTTGATGATGATTTTAACTCATTAATTTATACTCTTGATTTCAGCAAATTACTTGTAAGCAAAACGGAAGAAATAATTAATGTTGATGCTAATGGTGATACAACAAAAATTCCTTCCACTTCCAAAGAATGGTACCAGGCAATTTTTGCTGCATGGGGTGATAAACCAATCAGTGAAGAGTTGAGAGATATTGTTACATCTATGGGGCTTGAATATTGGTACGGTACACCGGGAGATTTCTTGTTTGCATTAAGAACCGGATTCTTTTATGAAGATCCTTCTTATGGAAATAGAAAGTTTGTTACCTTTGGTGCAGGTATAAGATATGATATTTACGGATTTGATTTCAGTTATATAACAACCTCCGTATTCAAAGGCGGTGAGAATCATCCGCTTTCTGATACTCTGAGATTTACAGTGCTAATTGGATGGGGAGCCGTACCGGAAAGCACAAAAGGGTTACCACGAGGAATCTAATCTTTTATGTTTAAATATATTTCTCTTTTCCTGCTGATATTTTATTTGGGCAGTTCATCTGCCCAAACATTTATCGGCAAATTAAATTCTTCACCTTCTGATAAACCAAAAAAAATTACTGCGGAAGATACTTTAAAAATTCTTGCAGTAATGGTTAATTTCCAGGAGGATAGAGATGCTTCAACTTTTGGCAATGGCAAGTTTGGCACAATTTATTCAAAGGATTACGGTAATACAATTCTTGATCCGCTTCCCCATGATAAAGCGTATTTTGAATCTCACCTTGAATTCGTAAAAAATTATTTTAAAAAAGTTTCTCACGGTAAATTGAATATTCAGTATCATATTTTACCTGATACTTTTTCAGTTTCTCAAACAATGAGAAATTATGCTCCGGCAAATAATTCAGATGACTTTACACCACTTGCAGAATTTACAAAAGAAGTATGGCAAATTGCAGATTCAAAATATCCTGATTTTAGTTTTGGGGAATATGATGTCTTTACAATTTTTCATGCCGGAGTTGGAAGAGATATTTCGCTTCCCGGAAGTTTGGGTAATGAGCGTGATCTTCCTTCAGTATACCTTGGCCTGAAAACTCTTAAAAATATTTATGGTGAAAGCTTTAACGGCTTTCAGCTTTCAAACGGATTTAACATTACCAACAGCATGATCATTCCCGAAACAGAAAGCAGAGAGTTATCTTCTATCGTTGGTGATGTTTTATTTGAAATCACAATCAACGGGCTTTTAGCTGCTAGTGTTGCAAGCCATCTCGGATTGCCTGATCTATTTGATACTGAAACTGGTTTGAGCGCAATCGGCAGATTTGGTTTGATGGATGGTCAATCAATTTTTGCTTATAATGGAGTTTTCCCTCCCGAACCTTCTGCATGGGAAAAAATTTATCTTGGCTGGGCAGAACCTGTCACTCTTTCCGGCGAAGATAAAAATGTTTCATTGGTTAATCATCTCACAGCTTCGGCTTCAGATACAGTGATCTTGAAAATACCGATTAATTCATCTGAATATTTTCTTATTGAAAACAGGCTTCGTGATGTTCAGAATGATGGTTCGAAATTAACCTATGTTTTGAACGGAGATACGCTGACTAAATCTTTCTTAAAAGATACAACCGGCTATTATAGTTTTGCAGTTGATTCCGTTGACGGCGTTGTAATTGATGTTGATGAATTTGATTGGGCAATTCCCGGGAACGGAATTGTAATCTGGCATATTGATGAAAGTGTTATTGATGTAAATCTTGCTAAGAATAAAATTAATGCTGATAAAAATAAACGCGGCGTTGATGTAGAAGAGGCAGATGGTGTTCAGGATATTGGTGAAAGATTTTTTAATATATTTGGTGATGAAGTAATTGCTGAAGGCACAGAAGATGATTTCTGGTTTGCTGGCAATGGAGCTAAACTTTATAAGAACAGATTTTCAAAAGATACACGTCCCAATACAAACTCAAATTCCGGTGCAAACAGTTTAATCACTATAAAGGATTTTTCTGAAATATCCACAAGAATGAACTTTACGGTTACGTTTGGTGATTCTGTTATTAAACCGCTGCTGGTACATAATCTTGGTGAAGCCAAATCAATCAAATCTCTCTCTCATTTATCAGATTTAAAATTCAGTGTACTTGATGATTCCGGTTTACTTTTAGTTGATGAACATTCTGTTACTGAGTTAAATCAAACTTTTTCAAATTTTAAACCAGCGGTGCTAAACAAAAACGGTAATTCATTTTTATTCGGTGTTTTTGAAAATCAATTAAATATTGTTAACGCTTCTGATCTGCAAAATATTTTTACATTAAATTTGCCTGCCGGAGAAAATGCAACTGCCGCACCTTTGGTAAGAACGAATGAGCAGGGTTTTGAAGATGTTTTAATCGGTACATCCCGGGGCAGAGTTCTTGTTTATTCACTTCAGAATTTTCCTGCACAAAATCCTGAACTATTCGGCACTTTTACAACTGATTCCTCCGGTGCCGTTTTAAACATAGCTGCAGGCAGTGATTATGCGGCGTTTACAACTTTGAACGGACTGTTTGATACAAATGGTTTGCAATTGTATTTCAACAGCAGCGGAATGGCAGATGTGCTGGAAAATATTTTTACTTTATCAGTAACAAAAAATAAAAACGGTAAAAATATTCCGGTCATTTTTACCAACAACTCAATTTATGTTGTGAACAGCTCAACAAGTTTCAGCAGGATAAATCTGCAGGGAAGTGATGCTTCATCTTTTGCCATTGCTGATGTGAAAAATGATGGTGAGAATTATATTCTTTTTAAAAGCGGAAATGAAATTATTGTTGTGAATCTTGAAGGTGCGGCAGCAGAAAATTTTTCATTTACTGATCCTAATGCAATAGGATTTATTGGAACTCCGCTTTCTGCTGACTTTGAGGGAGACAGCAAAGCAGAAATAATAGCTGCTACTAAGGATGGTAGAATTTTTGCAATAGATGGCGGCACGGGAAAAATTATAAATGGATTTCCGTTATCAACAGGTGCTGAATTAGCTGCTTCTCCTGTGCTGTTTAATTACAATGGTAAAACTGCCCTTGCTGCCGTTGATGTTAAAAATAATTTATATGTCTGGTCAATCGGTTCTGATGAAGGAAAATTGTACTGGGCAGAAGAACTCGGATCAAAGAGCAATTCAGCTTTTGCTGCAGGTGCTTCGGGCGCAAATACAATAACTGAATTTTTTCCGGCTGATAAAGTCTACAATTATCCAAATCCGGTTTATGGAAGTGAAACAGCTATCCGCTATTATGTTTCAGATGACTCAAAAATTAATATTAAGATTTTTGATCTTGCCGGTGATTTTGTTGCGGAACTAAATGATGATGCGCGCGGCGGATTTGATAATGAAACAATCTGGAATGTTAGCGAAATTCAAAGCGGTGTTTACATTGCAAGAATTGAAGCATCATCTTCAGAAGGAAAAACTGAAAACAGCATTATAAAAATTGCAGTAATTAAATAGCACACGAATGGCGCTGACCTTTTGTTTCCACCCGGGAACATCTGTCAAATCTGTGTCATCAGCGTGCTTTGTTTATTTAAGATAATTTCTTTCTCTTACTACTTTTATACAAAATGAAAATAAAATACGTCCTGATTTTTTTGGTATTGTTTTTCCCGCTTACTGTAAATGCGCAATTCACAGAGTTCCATCCGGAACTTGATTGGTATACAATTAAAGGCAAACACATTGAAGTACATTATCACGAAGGCGCCGAACGGACCGCGCAAGTGATTGCAAAAATTGCAGATGAAGTTTGGGGACCAATCACTTCACTTTATGAATATGAACCGGAAACTGTACATTATGTTGTTAAAGATATAGATGATTATTCAAACGGTGCTACATATTTCTTTGATAACAAAATAGAGATTTGGACAAGCGCGCTTGATTTCGATTTACGGGGCACGCATAACTGGCTGCGGAATGTTATCTCTCACGAATTTACACACCTCGTGCAGATTCAATCATCAATGAAAGCTGTGCGCACAATTCCAGCGGTTTTTCTCCAGGTATTGAATTATGAAGATGAAAGAAGACCGGATATTCTATATGGATTTCCGAACTTCATTGTATCCTATCCTTTAGCAACTATTAATATGCCGGCATGGTTTGCAGAAGGAACTGCACAATACATGCGTCCGGAATTTGATTATGACCGATGGGATACGCATCGTGATATGATTCTCCGTTCATATGCGCTTGATGGTAACATGCTTACATGGAACGAAATGGGTGTGTTTGGAAAAACAAGCCTTGGTAATGAATCAGCATACAATGCAGGATTTGCACTTACACGTTACATTGCGCAAAAATATGGGGAGGATAAACTACGCGAAATAAGTGCAGCACTTGGTAAATGGAAAAATTTTACAATTGATGCAGCCTTTAAAGATGTGCTTGGTAAAGATGGTGATGAAATTTACAACGAGTGGAAAGAACAGATTACTGCTGATTATAAAGAACGAATGAAGGATGTTCTTTCAAACAGAGTTGAAGGTAAAATTCTTG
Organism: Ignavibacteriales bacterium; assembly: GCA_044507695.1. Lineage (GTDB taxonomy): Bacteria > Bacteroidota > Ignavibacteria > Ignavibacteriales > Ignavibacteriaceae > JBIQJD01. Next base: position 142,924 of record JBIQJD010000002.1, read on the forward strand.
CTGCGGAGGGTTTTGGAAATTTTTATCCAACTTATTCAGCTGATGGTTCAAAGTTTGTTTACGTTTCAAATAAATCATCGGATTATTTTGGTCCTGCCGGAATTTATCTCTATGATTTGACAACCGGCAAAGAAAAAAAACTTGTATCAAATGTCCGTTCTACTATTGGTTGGATTCCAGGGCAAAATAAAATTGTATATGCTAAAATTGAAGATGATAATCCAAGCTGGTATAATGTGCATGATCTTTATGTGTATGATATTGATGAAAATGAGGAAACGAGATTAACACATAATCTCCGTGCAAATCAACCGGCAGTTTCACATGATGGAAGTAAAATTGTTTTCCTGTTTCAGAAAGATGGCACAACCAATATTGGTATAGTTAATATTGATGGAAAAAATTTTAAGCAGCTAACTTTTTTTCAAAATGGTGAACAGGTTTACAATCCAATTTTCTCTCCGGATGATTCTGAAATCATTTTTGATTATTCTTATCATCACTCAAGAGATATTGCTAAAGTAAGTATTGTTGGCGGCACACACACCGAAGTTTATAAAACTTCCTACGATGAACGCAATCCATCGTTTGATAAAGATGGTAATCTTGTTTTTGCATCAGATGAAACAGGGATTTTTAATCTTTACAGATTTAATCTTAAGACAAAAGAAAAAACACAGCTTACCAATACAGCAGGCGGTGCATTCATGCCTTCTGTTTCTCCAAATGGTGATATTTTGTATGCCGGTTATACATCAGGTGGTTATAAAATTTTTCATATACCTTTTGAAGAACAGAAAAAAGTTCTTGATGGAAAAAATTATGTTTGGCTGAAAAACCCTCCGCTTGGTAAATTAAATTCAAAAGGAGATATAAGCGAAGCTGAATTTGAAAAACTTAAAAATTTTGATGACAGAGATTTAACCGGATTTCAAAAAGAAAAATACTCTGGTGCTTTTTCAAAACTTACTTTCTTTCCACTTTTAAGATTTGATAATTATAACACTTCAAATTCATTCCTCGAAAAACTTAAACCCGGATTGTATGTAACTTCAAGTGATATGCTAAACCGTTATGCATTTTTTGCCGGCGGTTCAATCAATGCCAAACTTGAGCGTGATCTATTTTTTATTTTTGAATACCGCAACAAACTACCGCTTCTGTTTGATCTTGGAATAAAACCTGAAATATCGCTTGAAGTTTATAACATCAGCAGGGAAGCAGATGTTGATATTTTATTTGATGTTGATTCAACATTTACTCCGCCGCGTGCTTCTGATAGTGTAAAAACAGACGTTACTTATAATTTATTTGAAGTTGATGTTGTTGCCAAACACAGAATTTTTTCGCGCAATCAGAATCTCGAATTCAGATTTATATTCAGCCGTTACTCAGCAGCACTTGGAAGTTTTATTGTTCCGAATATAAATCAGCTTTATCCCACAACGAACGATACTTATTTAATCGGCAGAAATTTTCAATTAAAGTATACACTTGATGCTCTTGTTCCTTATGTTGATTCTGAAATTAATCCTATCGGCGCACAAGTTGAACTTACTTATAATTACGAATCAAATAAATTTAATGAAGATGGTGAGTATGTGGTTGAAGATGGAATTTTAAAACCACAGTATAAAGATTTTAATTTTCACAGAATTGAATTGAATTCAAAACTTCACATACCAACTTTTCCGCGGCATACAATAAGTGCACAAGTTCGTGCAGGATCAATTTTAGGTCCGCAGGTTCCGGATTTCTTCGATTTTTATCTTGGTGGATTAATAGGAATGAAGGCTTATCCTTTTTATGCAATAAGCGGAAATGAAATTGCATGGATTAATTTAACATATCGTTTCCCTCTGTTCAGAAACATTGATGCACGCTTAGGGCATTTATATCTTGATAAAATCTTCTTTTCGGTTTATGGAGATTTCGGAAATGCATGGCAGGGAAACAATGTTAAACTTTCTGATTTCAAAAAAGGCGCCGGTGCGGAATTACGTATTTCAATGAATTCTTATTATTTGTTTCCAACTCAAATTTTCTTAAATGCATCTTACGGATTTGATAAAGTTGAACGCGAAGTAAGAAACGAAGTGATAACTTACGGAAAAGAATGGCGTTTCTATGGTGGAATTCTTTTTGGATTTGATATTTAAATCAAGCTGAATAATTAGTGATTATAATCGGAAGGCTTTTTCCTTCGTCTAAAATTTTGAGGTTTATAAATGATAAAAGGAAAGATTGTAATAAGCTGTTCTTTAATTTTAATTTTTTCAATTTCTATCTCTGCTCAAACAAGAAATGAAATTCAATTAACCGGTAATCTGAATTTCGATTCACATCAAATTTCAAAAGAATATTCAGGCAAAAATGTAAGTTTGTCTTTTCCTTCATCAGATAAAAAATCCCCGATGCTTGGGGGGCTTATGTCCTTAATTATTCCAGGTGCCGGTGAATTATACGCAGGCGATTACCTCAAGGCTGTAATATTTGCTGCTGTAGAAGCTGCAGTAATTACAGTTGCTTTGACTTATGATGGAAAAGGTGATACACAAACAGAAAAATTTCAGAAATTTGCAGATGAACACTGGAGCGTTAAACGATATGCACAATGGACAATTGATAACCTGCAGAATCCAGGTTCGGTAATTTATGATCCAAATTTTAATCCAGATAATTATGCAGTTTTTAATTCTGATGGTTCCGTAAACTGGACTGAGCTAAACCGTCTTGAATCGAGTATTGGATTTGGTTATTCACATCATTTGCCGCCGTACGGGCATCAGCAGTATTATGAATTGATTGGAAAATACCCTCAATACAGCCACGGATGGGATGATGCATATCTTTCAGAAACAGATTATCATATACTGTCTCATAACTTTAAATACTATTCAGGTGAGCGAGGCAAAGCAAATGATTATTACAACATTGCAGCAAAAGCTGTAATAGGAATTTATTTAAATCATTTTTTAAGTGCACTTGATGCGGTTTGGTCAACAATCAGTTATAATAAAGATCTTGCAATGAAGATAAGAATGGACAATTTAAATTTTGCTGATCATTACGAGTTAATACCAACTGTAAATATTCAATTTAATTTTTAATTTAATTATTGGATGATGATTAATCTTCATTTCCTCTAACTCTGATTATTCTTAACTCAAGTAATCATAATTGAAATTCTTAGTGGAAAATCTCCTCCTTAATTCGGCTCAATACCTTTCAAAATAAATTTGTAATTTTGCGTTCAATTAAATTAAAATCTTGATAAAAAAAATTTATGAATACACCGCTGGTTGTAATTGTTGGCAGACCTAATGTAGGCAAATCTACTTTGTTTAACAGACTTGTAGGAAAACGAAATGCAATTGTGCATGATGTAAGCGGTGTTACAAGAGATAGAAATTATGGGGAAGTTGAATGGGCGGGAAAGTATTTTAACCTGATTGATACCGGCGGCTATGTTCCAAATTCAACTGATCTGTTTGAAACTGCAATAAGAGAGCAGGTTGAAATTGCAATTGAAGAAGCAGATTCAATTTTATTTGTGGTTGATGCAAGAACCGGTTTGAATCCGATGGATCGTGAGATTGCAAATATGCTTCGTGCAGCAAATAAAGATTATTTCCTGCTGGTAAATAAGGTGGATTCAGAACAGTACGAAGCAGCGGCTACAGAATTTTATTCTCTTGGTGTTGAAAAGCTGTATGATATTTCTGCAATAGCCGGAAGAAAAATCGGTGATCTTCTTGATGATGTTACCGCAGGATTTCCTGAATTATCCGATGATGAACGAAATGATCCCCGGCTTAAAATTGCGATAGTTGGCAAACCCAATGTTGGCAAATCATCTTTAACAAATTCTTTGCTTGGTTATGATAGAAGCATTGTTACAGATATTCCCGGTACAACACGGGATAGTATCAATTCTATTTTAAAATATTACGGACAGGAAATAGTGCTTGTTGATACAGCAGGATTGCGTAAGAGAAAAAGAATTGACGAGAGCATCGAATTCTTTTCAACTATACGGACTTTGAAGGCTGTTGGTGAATGCGATGTTGCTGTAATTATGCTTGATGCACAGCTTGGTTTGGAGAAACAGGATCAGAAAATAATTGATGAAGCTGTACGCCGAAGAAAGGGAATTATTATTGCCGTTAATAAATGGGATTTGATTGAAAAAGAAACTAACACTGCTAAACAGTTTGAAGATGCAATTCGTGAAAAACTTGGAACATTGGATTATCTTCCTGTTATTTTTGTTTCTGCATTAACAAAACAGAGAATATACAAACTGATTGATCTTGCGATTAATATTGAAACGGAACGTAAGAAAAAAATACCAACCAGTGAATTGAATGAAATAATGCTCGCTGAAATTGATAAAAATCCCCCGCCATCTACTCCAACAGGAAAGGAAGTAAAGATAAAATACATTACCCAGGTTGGTGATCATTATCCGATATTTTTATTCTTCACTAATTTCCCAAAACAAATCCCGGAACATTATAAAAGATTTTTGGAAAGATTGATCAGGAAGCATTTCGGATTTAACGGAGTTCCATTTACTTTAAGTTTTAAGAACAAGTAAAGAAAATTTTAACCGAGCAATTCTTCTTTCTTTATTAAGAATTTATTACAGTTGTAATAAATAAATGATCGCCGTTCCACTTTCAAAGTATTATTAAATGCTGAAGGATCTAAAAATATTAATTATTGGCGGAAACGCTGCAGGAGCCGCTGCTGCTGCAAAAGCAAAAAGAGTTAATCCTTCAGCCCGGGTAATTATATTTGAAGCAGGTGAATTCATATCAACAGGAACATGTGAAATTCCGTACGTGCTTTCAGGTGATATAAAAGATCACGCTAAGCTGATTTTTTTCACTCCGGAAAAATTTAAAGAAGAAAAAGGAGCAGATATATTTATTAATCATCATGTTGATGAAATTCTTACAAAAGAAAAATCAATAGTTGTAACAAATCTTGATACGAATGAAAAAAATAAATTTGAATATGATAAATTAATAATTGCTGCCGGTTCTGTTCCTGTTAAAATTCCTTTCCTTCCTCCAACTCTTAAAAATGTTTTTAATTTAACTTCTGTAAAAGATTTAATATTTATCAGGAATTTTCTATCTAAAAATAGAGTAAAGAAAATCGGAATATTAGGTGCTGGATATATAGGATTAGAAACAGCCGATGCACTTCATCAAAACGGATATGATTTAACTATTCTTGAAAAAGAAAATCTTCCTATGCCGCAGGCTGAACCTGAAATGCGTTACCTGATACTTGATCAGATTAAAGAAAAAAATATTTCTTATTACGGCGGATTTAAAAAGCTGAAGGTTATTTATGATGATGATAGAGTTTCGGCGCTGAATATTGACAGCCGCATTCTTGATTTTGATTTGATCATTACATCTGCTGGTTTTAAACCTGATTCTTCTTTAGCTGTTCAGGCAAAATTAAAAACAGGTAAACACGGAGGAATAATTGTTGACAGAAAGTTAAAAACATCAGATCAAAATATTTTTGCTGCGGGCGATTGTATTGAAGTAATTAACGCGGTAACAAATCAATATGATTATCTGCCATTTGCATCTATCGCTCATTCGTACGGGCATGCTGCTGGTGAAAATGCTGCCGGCGGAAATACAACGGTTGAACCCGTTGTAAAAAATTCTTCTGTAAAAATTTTTGATAAATATTTTGTCTCTGCCGGAATTACTTCAGAAGCAGCAAAAGAAAATAATATGCTTTATGATTCAGTTTATGATTATGCAAACAATCTGCCGGATGTAATGCCGAACAGTGAAAAAACTTTTGGTAAAATAATTTTTGAAAAAAGAAGCCGGCGAATTTTAGGTGCATCATTTTTTGGCGGAAAAGAAACTTCTGGTTACGGGGATATCTGTTCAGCATTAATTAAATTAAAGCAGCCTGTAGATTTTCTTGCAGGAGTAAATTATAATTACACACCGCCTCTTTCACCAATGAAAAATTTATTATCTGTACTCGGCAGAAAAGCAGCTAAATAAAAATTATTAATGGAGCAGTAATGAGCGTTTCACACAAAAATTTTATATTGATCGAACATCCGCTTATTAAACGAGATGTTACAATCCTGAGAAATGTTGAAACTAATCCTGAAAAATTCCGGGCTGCTGTTCAAAGAATTTCAAACATAATTGCTGTTCAGATAAGCAAAAATTTTGGATTATCTGAAAAAGAAATTTCAACTCCTCTTGAAAATACAACCGGATACTTTTTAGCTCATGATATTGCGCTTGTTCCTGTTTTACGTGCGGGACTTGGGATGGTGAACGGTTTTCTTGAAATTATTCCTGAAGCGAAGGTTGGGCATATTGGTTTGCAAAGAAATGAAGAGACGCTTCAACCGATTGAGTATTATTACAAAGTTCCAAAAAATATTGAAAGCGCAATTGTGGTTCTTCTTGATCCAATGCTTGCAACCGGCGGCAGCGCGTGTGAAGCGATAAACTATTTGAAAAAAAGAGGAGCGGTAAATATAAATTTTGCATGCCTTGTTGCTGCACCGGAAGGAATTTCAAAACTTGAACAAAATCATCCGGAAGTAAAAATCTTTGCTGCGGCACTTGATCGTGAATTAAATGAAAAAGGCTATATACTTCCTGGACTGGGAGATGCCGGGGACAGAACATTTGGCACACTCTGATCTTTCAAAAATAATTTTTCTGCTTCTGCTTTTTTCATTTAATCTTTCAGCGCAAAAATTTCCTGATGATAAAGTAGACAGTCTTCTGCGCTCAGGAATAAAGCAGCTTGTGCTGCAGGATTTTGAGTCAGCTAAAATAACTTTTCATAATTTAAATGATGATTATCCAAAACTGCCCGCCGGAAAAATTTATCTTGCCGCTGCTCTTATTGCCGAATCATATGATAAAGCAGAAGAATATGATTTTGATTTAATAAATGATTACTTGAAATCTGCAATATTACAATCTGAAAAACTTCTTGAAAAAAATCCGGATAATATTTGGTACAATTATTTTCTTGCACTTGCAAAAGGTTATTATGCATACTATCAGGCTTTAAATGGAAATTGGTTATCGGCATTATCAGATGGACTAAGCGCGATTTCTGATTTTGAAAAATGCCTGAAAATTAATCCTGATTTTTACGAAGCTTACACTGCAATAGGAACTTATCAATATTGGAAAAGCCGAAAAACAGAGTTTCTTCACTGGCTTCCTTTTATTGATGATAACAGGGAAGCTGGTATCAAATTGTTGGAAAAATCAATATCGCGTTCGAGGTACAATTATTTTCTTGGAATATATTCTTTACAATGGATTTATATTGATGCAGGTTATCCGCAAAAGGCGATTAAAATTTCTGAACAAACTCTACAGGAATTTTCCGGCAGCCGGTTTTTTAAATGGGGCTATGCGCGTGCAATGCAGGAGGTTGATCTTTACAAAGCAATAGATATATATATTGAAATTTTAAATTCATACCCGGTTGATAATAATCACTACAATGAAATTTTTCTAAAGCATCTAATTGCACAGTTCTATGTTAAACTGGGAGAATATAAAAAGGCAATGAAGTTATGTGATGAAATACTTGCAATAAATGATATTGATGATTACGTAAAAGAAATGCTTGGTGATCGTTTGAACCGCGTAAGAACTCTGCGCCAGGAACTTACCGCTTGCAAATAGATAAAACTGTTTGAATTGTAATCCAATTAATTTTGCTGACTTTTTCTATTTCCCGAAATAGATTAAATTAGAATCCGTAATGATAAACTGAACGATGAGTATTACAGACCCCAAACATAAAATAATGCTTGATGAACTACTGGAGGCGTGCAGAAAACATCTTCCAGTTGTTAACGAAGCATTGATAACGAAAGCGTTTGAATTCGGGCTTGAAGCGCATAAAAATGATTTGCGTGCATCAGGTGAGCCATATTTTACGCATCCCTATGAAGTTGCATTGATTGTGGCGCGCGAAATTCCGCTTGATGATATTACTGTTGTCAGCACACTTCTTCATGATGTTGTTGAGGATACAGAATTTAATCTTGATATGCTTGCAAAGGAATTCGGCAAAGAAGTTGCAGAGATTGTTGATGGCGTTACTAAGATAAGCGGCATTTTTAAAGGCCAGGAAATAACTCAGGCTGAAAATTACAGAAAGCTTCTTCTTTCAATGGTTAAGGATGTGCGCGTAATACTTGTGAAATTTGCTGACCGCCTGCATAACATGCGCACGCTTGAATATGTTAATCCGGAGAAACAGCGGAGAATTGCACAGGAAACTCTTGAAATCTATGCACCATTTGCAAACCGCTTTGGATTGGGAAGAGTAAAATGGGAACTGGAAGATTTAGCATTTAAAGCACTGAACAAAGAAGCATATGAAGAAATTGCCCGCAACATTAAAAGTAAACGGCGCGAGCGTGAATCTTATATTAAAAAATTCAGTGAGCCGATTATTGAAAAGCTCAAAGAGTATAATTTAAAATTTGATATTAGCGGAAGGCCTAAACATCTTTACAGCATTTATAGAAAAATGGTCCGCCGCAATAAGCCGTTTGAAGAAATCTATGATCTGTTTGCAATCAGGATTATTCTTGATACAGAAAATAATAATGATTGTTACACAACTCTCGGAATAGTGAATCAAATTTATCTGCCTGTTCCTGATCGATTTAAAGATTACATTTCTATTCCTAAGACAAATAATTATCAATCTATTCACACAACAGTAGTTGGCCCTGATGGCAGGCTTGTTGAGGTTCAGATACGAACAACTAAAATGCACGAGGTTGCTGAAAAAGGAGTTGCTGCTCATTGGCGGTATAAAGAAAATAAAACCGCATCTGATAAAGATCTTGAAAACTGGGTGAACTGGATTCGTGATATTTTTGAAAATGCTTCAAAGGATGAAGCAAGAAAAGATCTTCTTGAAAGTTTTAAATTAAATCTCTACCAGGATGAAATTTATGTTTTTACCCCCAAAGGTGATTTAAGGCGTCTGCCAGTTAACTCAACTCCTGTTGATTTTGCTTTTGAAATCCACAGCAAGGTTGGCTACCATTGTATTGGCGCAAAAGTAAACGGCAAAATTGTTCCACTTGATACAGTGTTGCACAGCGGTGATCAGGTTGAAATTATTACTTCAAAAAATCAGCATCCAAATAAAAACTGGATAAAATTTGTAACAACTCATAAAGCAAAATCTGCAATCCGTAAATGGATTAATAAGGAAGAAGAAGATGTTATAAATGCCGGAAAAGAAATCTGGGAAAAGAAAATTAAGAAATTGAAATTATCTTTTAATTCAGCAGATCTTTCACGCCTTACAATAAGTTTGAAGTTTGAAAGCCCGAAACAATTCTTTAAAGCAATTGCTGCAGGAAAAATTAATATTGATGAAGTATTAACAGCAACGCATGAAAAAGAGAAGCGGGAAAAAGTTACTGTTCTTGAATTTGACAGCTTTGCTGATACAGCGCGGGATGATATTGGCGGAATATTAGTTGATGGGAAAAATTCCGGTATTATGTATTCTTACGCCCGGTGCTGTAATCCAATCCCTGGTGATCCGGTGATTGGCTACATTACTGTTGGTGAAGGAATAAAAATTCACCGAAAGACGTGCAACAATTTAATACGTATTTCAGAGAAGGATGCAAGCAAACTAATTCCCGTTCAATGGCCGCAGAGTGAAGATAACTTATTTGTTGCAGGGTTAACGGTTATGGGTGAGGATTCTCCCGGAATATTGAACGAACTTTCTCATGCAATAGTTTCTTACCAGAATACGAATATCAAATCAATCAATATCAATACTAATGATTCCATGTTTGAAGGAAGCATTACATTATACGTTCATAATCTGGAACATCTTTCAAGAATAATAGAAAGATTAAAAAGATTGAAAGGCGTTTATTCAGTTGAAAGATTTGAAAGCGCCTGATGAATGATCAAAATCTTACCAGAATTTTATCAATAGATTTTGGACTAAAAAGAATAGGCCTTGCGCTAAGTGATCCGTTATTTACGTTTGGTTATCCTTTCAAAACTATTTTAAATGATAAAAAAGTATGGGAGAATCTCCGGCAGATAATTACGGAGCATGGTGTGGTTAAAATTCTCCTCGGTCATCCATTAAAAGAAAGCGGTGAAGTAAATTATTTTAATGATGAATGGGAAAAATTCAGGCAGAAACTTGAAACGACTTTTAAGATTGAAATAATTCTTTGGGATGAAAGATATTCATCGTCACTGGCCAAAGATCAGGTGAATCAAAGTGTAACTAAAAAATCCAAACGCAGGGATAAAAGCCTGATTGATATGAATGCGGCTGCAATTATGCTTCAGGAATATTTAAGCAGCAAATAATTTATAGAAATCGTTTGATTGACATTTATAACCTTAAAAACTATTTTCGAACATTATAAAAACACATAATGGGAGCAACCAAATGACTCTTGACGCACTTGGAATGATAGAAACAAAGGGGCTTGTAGGTGCTATCGAAGCTGCCGATGCCATGGTTAAAGCTGCAAAAGTAGAATTACTTGGCAAAGAAACAATCGGCGGTGGATATGTTACAGTTATGGTTCGCGGTGATGTGGGAGCAGTTAAAGCTGCTACAGATGCCGGAGCTGCCGCAGCGCAAAGAGTCGGTGAGTTAGTTTCCGTTCATGTTATTCCTCGTCCTCACGCAGAAGTTGAAGCAATACTTCCTAAGAGAAAATAAAAATGGCAAAAGCGCTTGGGCTTGTTGAAACCCGCGGCTTGATTGGAGCAATTGAAGCCGCTGATGCTATGCTTAAAGCTGCTAATGTTTCTTTTGCGGGTAAAGAAAGAGTTGATCCCGCAATGATAACAGTTAAAGTAATTGGTGATGTTGCTGCAGTTAAATCGGCAGTAGATGCAGGTGCCGCTGCTGCACAAAGAGTTGGAGAATTAATTTCTGTTCACGTTATTCCTCAGCCAGATGAACAAATTTCAATCATCCTTCCTGAACTCAATCAATCGAAAGAGAAATCAGCTTCTGAAAAAATTATTATAGAAGTAAAACAGGAAGAATCGGGAAAACCTGTTCCGGAAAAAATTTCATTGCCTGAAACTGAGAAACTCACAGAGAATATCAGCAAAATAAAAGAAGAGATTGAAAAGGAAGAACCGGAACAAACTGAAAAAAAGGCTATTCAAAAAAAATCTGCTCCCGGGAAAATTAAAGTTAAACCAGAATCAGGTTCGCTCTTTGATTCGGCAAATGATACGATTTCAAGGTTAAGACGTGAGGCATTAGGAGTTTCAAAACCGGATGAAGAGAAAAAAGAAGTTACTGCTCCAGAGGAAGAAATTGATCCTCAAACTTTAAATGATGAATATCTGCTTTCACTTAATGTTCATCTGTTAAGAAGACTTGCAAGAAGTACAAAAGGATTTCCAATTCAGGGAAGAGAAATTTCAAGAGCAAACCGGCAGGAATTATTAGATCATTTCAGTAAGCTTCGTTCATAATCAGAACAAAATTTTCTAATCTAAAAATTAATCTGTTATATAAACAGTAACTACTCTTCCGGGTTTTTTTATTTTCAATTTCCTTTATATTTGCACTATGAAGAAAAACCTGCATATCATAATAATCTCACTGCTTTTCTCCTTTGTTTTGTGGGTTTCTATTTCACTTTCAAACGATTATTACGCAACATTTGATATTCCGGTAAAGCTTGTGGATTTTGCTGAAGGATATACAACCGGCACCGAAATACCTAAAACAATTTCAGTGAAATTAAAAGGCAAAGGCTGGAAACTTATTGCAGTAAATCTCAGCTCTGAAAATGAATATATTGTTCCGGCTGGAAATGAAAGCGGCAGAAAATTTGTTAACCTTTTTAACTTTCTGATTGAGAATCAATGGCTTTCATCTGATGTTGAAGTAATTGATATTTCACCTGATACTTTATCTTTTTTTGTTGAAAAAATAGCAAGTAAAAAAGTAGCAATTGTTCCTGATCTGGATTTGAAATTTAAGCCGGGTTATGGACTTGCAACTAAAATTAATATTTCACCTGATTCAACGATTGTTTACGGTCCGGCATCAATAATTAATACTATGTATTCTGTTCCAACAGAAAAAATTGAATTAGAAAATATTGATGAAAAAATTAATGATGTTGTGCAGGTAAAAGAACTGCAGGGCATGAGTTATAGTAACAGTTCTGTTTCAATTACAATTGATGTACAAAAAATTGTTGATAAGGAAGTTCCGGATATTCCGGTTGAAGTGCTGGATGTTCCGGCAGACCGGGAAGTTGTTCTTCTGCCAAATAAAATTTCTGTTGGAATTAGAGGAGGAATTGATATTCTTGGCAAGGTAGATTCTAAAATGCTGAGGGCTTATACACATTACCGTGATATTGTACTTGATACTCTAGGCAGCATTAAACCAAGAACAGAAATACCTGAAAACACTTCTCTTCTTTTTACCAAACCGGAAAGATTAAGGTACGTGATAAAAAAATTTAATTGATTCTCTTTTTCTCAATCCATCTTGATTCAACTATAGGGAAATTATGTTTATTAGTTTTGAAGGAATTGATTTCTGCGGAAAGTCTACGCAGGTGGAACTACTTAAAAAATATCTCGTTAAACAAAACAAAAAAGTTGAAGTTATACGCGAGCCCGGAGGAACAGAAATTTCTGAACAGGTTAGAAAAATTCTGCTCGATAAAAAAAACAACCAGATGTTTATTGAAACCGAAATTTTTCTCTTCTCAGCAAGCAGGGCACAACTTGTAAGTCAAAAAATTAGACCTTACCTTAATGAAGGAATTTATGTAATTTCGGATAGGTTTTCAGATTCAACAACCGCATACCAGGGCTTTGGTAGAGGTATTTCACTTGAAGCTGTTAAACATATTAATAGTCTTGCAATCGGAGAAACAATCCCAGACTTAACTTTCTACATTGATATTCCTGTTGAGATTGCAGAACAAAGAAAAAAGAATAAATCAAAGAGCGAGTTGGATAGAATTGAAGTATCAGATTGTAACTTTTTCAAAAGAGTACGGGAAGGTTATCTGATGCTTGCACATACCGAAAAAAGATTCCGAATAATAGATGGTACTTTACCCGTAGATGACATTCATAAAAAAATTATTGAACATTTAGAATTATTTGAGAAAGAGGAGTAGTTATGAGTTCCAGGAAAGTAAAACATATTGCTGTAATTGCAGTTTTAATTTTACTTTTATCAGGTTTTTTCCCGGGTAAAGAAGATCTTTATTTTGAAATAACAAAGAACATAGATCTTTTCAGCAAGGTTTATAAAGAAATTTCATTCAATTATGTAGATGATGTTGATCCCGAGCAGTTCATGCGTGCAGGTATCCGCGGAATGCTTGGCTCTCTTGATCCCTATACAATTTTTATTGATGAAAATAAACGCGATGAAATTGATTTAATTACAAACGGTAAATACGGCGGTATCGGTATAACAATCGGTATTAGAAATGATAAAATTACCGTTGTTGAAGTGCTTGAAGGGTATTCTGCACAGAGACAGGGAATACGTGTTGGCGATGTAATTATTGAAGCGGGCGGTAAGATTCTTTCTCCTGCTAATATTGATGAAATGTCAAAACTCGTAAAAGGAAGTCCTGGTACTGCTGTAGAATTAAAGGTTGTAAGAAATGATGATAAAGATACTGTCCATTTTGATTTAATAAGGGAGGAAGTAATTGTTAAAAATGTTACCTATTACGGTTTTTATCCTGAAGAATCAAACAACGCTTATATTAAATTATCTAATTTCAGCCGCTCTGCCGGCGATGAAATCAAACGTGCGCTGAAAGATTTAAAATCACAAAAAGAAATAGAATCAATAGTTCTTGATCTGCGCGGAAACCCCGGCGGACTTTTAGATGTTGCAGTTGATATTTGTGATAAATTTTTAGCTAAAGATCAGCTCATAGTTACAACAAAAGGAAGAAACCCTGCAACAGAAAAAAAATATTACTCAACTCATGAGCCAATGGTTGATTCAAAAATTGTTGTACTTGTAAATAGCGGTACAGCTTCTGCTTCTGAGATTGTTGCCGGTGCGCTGCAGGATCATGATAGAGCAGTTATACTCGGTACAAAATCTTTTGGTAAAGGATTAGTGCAAACGATTACCCCGTTAAGTTTTAATACTTCTTTAAAGATAACAACCGCAAAATATTACACACCGAGCGGAAGATGTATTCAAAAAATTGATTATTCAGAAGCTAATAATGTAATTGCAGATGCAGATTCAATTATTGAACAATCTTATTTTACAGATAACCACCGAACTGTTTATAGCGCCGGAGGAATTACTCCGGATACAGTTGTAAATTTTGAAGTTGAAGGTGAACTTACCCGCGATCTTCTGGCAAAAGGTTTATTCTTCAGATTTGCAGATTATTATTACTACAATGGTAATTATACTGATTTTACTGCGCTCCCTTCCGATGAGAAAATCTTTTCTGATTTCAAATCCTATTTAAAATCTCAGAACTTTATATATGAATCTGAAGCATCAAAGCAGGTTGAAAAACTTCTTGCAGATGTAAAGACAAAACACCTTGAAGAGAGTTTAACTGCAGAGTTATCAAAAATAAAATCAGAGTTTGAAAATCTTGCTGTAAGCGAAATGAAGGTTTATAAGGATGAAATAATCAGAGAATTAAAAGGAGAACTTGCTCTTCGTTATTTAGGTTCTGAAGGGAAAATAAAAGAATTATTAAAATATGATGTTCAGTTCCAGACTGCTCTGAACGTGTTGAAAAATTCTGAAATATACGGAAGCTTATTGAGCAGTAAGTGAATCTGATACTACTTATAATTTTATTTCTTGTTGTCGGCTATTCAACAGGTATATTAATCGGAATGCTAGGCATTGGAGGCGGAATAATCTTTGTTCCGCTTCTTTATTTTACACTTCCATATACGGGAATCAATTCCGATCATCTAACCTACATTGTGATAGCTACTTCTGTGTTTTCTTCAACTATTGGTACTATAAGTTCAGCACGCGAACATTTTCATTCAAAAAATATTGATATTAATCGTGCACTGCTGCTTGGCGCCGGAAGTATTGTATCAGCGTTTTTTGCACCGCTGATTGCGGTAAATATTCCGCATCATACACTTCAAATAATTTTTGGAATTATATTTTTATTTGCTGCTGCAAAAATCATTTTTGAAACAAACAATTCTTTTTCTATTCTGAAAAACCCATTGCACAATTTCTTTTTAATTTTATTTGGATTGGGAATTGGCTTGCTTACAGGTTTTGCCGGAATTGGCGGGGGAATTTTATTCGTGCCTGCATTGGCATATCTTTTCCTTCTTGATTTTAAAAAAGCAATCGGCACTTCATCAATGGTTACAGTTTTAACAACTCTTACAAGCACCGTATCTTATTCATTGATGACGCCGAACGGGAATTCAATTCCGGGGCAGATTGGTTATGTTTATTTGTTAGCAGGAATCCCGCTTGGTTTAGGTTCAGCATTCGGGGCAATAAACGGAGTGAAGTTTGTTATGAATTCCTCAATTCCTACAGTGAAAAAAATCTTTTCTGTTTTATTGATTGTAATAGCACTCAAAATTATTTTTGATTTATGAAATCACATATACTCTTCAGAAGAAATCCGATTTTCTCGGATTGCCCTTCATGTAAAAAATTAAATACTCTCCGCCGTTCAAGAAACAGGGGATGGCATGAATTCATATTAAATCACTTTTCTTATTTTAAAACTTACCGCTGTAAAGAGTGCGGCTGGCGCGGCTTTCTATCAACAATAACGATTACCGCTGCATCTATTAAAAACCTGGTTTTATACCTTCTGCTTGGAATTGCCGCTGCATTAATTGTAAGAGAAGTTTTAAAAAGATTTGTTTGATCCTATCTTTTTAAATAATAAAAATTCTTTCCCTTAATAATGATTATTAATATCATTAAGTTTGTTTAACAAACTTTGATAATTATGAATGATCTTGTAAAACAAAAAATTAAATCAATTGTAGGTTCACAAAACTTTACCGATTCATACGAAGACAGGCTTTGCTACTCATATGATGGCACACCAATTTTTCAGCAGCTTCCCGAAGTAGTTGTATTCCCGGAAAGTGATGAGCAAATTTCTGAAATTGTAAAACTTGCAAACTCTGAGCGTTTTAACGTTGTTCCAAGAGGTGCGGGCACCGGTTTAAGCGGCGGTTCAATTCCCGTTGAAAATTGCGTTGTAATCGTAATGACAAGATGGAATAAAATTCTTGAGATAGATACTCACAATCTTACAGCAACGGTACAGCCGGGAGTTGTTACAGCAAAGTTTCAGGCAGAAGTTGAAAAGCTTGGATTATTTTATCCCCCTGATCCCGGAAGTATGAATGTATGCACATTGGGTGGAAACGTTGCAAATAATGCTGGCGGCTTGCGCGGTTTAAAATATGGCGTAACCAAAAATTATGTTTTGGGAACAGAAGTAGTTCTTCCAACAGGTGAACTACTTAAAACCGGGGGCAAAAATTTTAAAGATGTTGCCGGATATAATCTGAGAGATTTTATTGTAGGTAGTGAAGGTACAATTGGCATTATTACAAAAATTTTATTGAAGCTTATTCCGAAGCCAACGAGTTCTGTTACCTTGCTTGCTTATTTTAATAAATTAATTGACAGCGCTAAATCTGTTTCTGATATAATTGCTGCTCATATTACTCCTTGTATGATGGAATTTCTTGACAACACAACTATCAATTGCGTTGAAGATTTTACAAAGGTTGGTCTGCCAAGAAGCAGTGAAGCAATATTATTAATTGAAGTCGATGGCAGAGGCAGCAGCGTTTTTGAAGATGCAGAAGTACTAAAAAATATTTTAAAGAAAAATAATGCTTCATTTATACGAATTGCTGAAAGTCCGGAAGAAGCACTTGTGCTTAAATCAGCGAGAAGAAGTGCATTTAGTGCGCTTGCCAGGAGAAGACCTACAACAATTCTGGAAGATGTAACCGTTCCGCGCAGTGAACTTCCGGTAATGATTGAAAAAGTAACCGAAGCTTCTAAAAATTTTGATGTTGTTTTTGGAAATTTTGGACATGCCGGAGATGGAAATCTTCACCCAACATGTTTAACAGATGAACGTGATAATGTAGAAATTGTACGTGCTCACCGTGCTTTCGATTTTATCTTTAATGAAGCAATAAAATTAGGCGGAACAATTACAGGTGAACATGGAACAGGTTTGGCTAAAAAACAATTTCTTGAACAGGTAGCTGGAATTCCCGGGGTTGATATGATGATGAAAATAAAATCAGTTATGGATCCGAATAATATTTTAAATCCCGGAAAAATCTTTTCAATAAGCCCGAGATGTGAAGGTTCACTGCCGCGTAAAAGAGAAGAAATTGAATCAATGAAATTATAATTCTTACCTGCTTAAAAAATTTTATATGTCTGAAATAAAACCTAATAGCAGATTACTCGGAGTTTTGCCGGATGATGATGTACTTTCACAATGCATTCATTGTGGAATGTGCCTCGCAACCTGCCCAACTTACGAGCTAACAAAACTGGAAACTTCTTCACCGCGCGGCAGAATACGAATGATAAAATCTGTTGCAAGAGGTGAAATGGAAATTACTCCTGCCTTTGCAAATGAAATGAGTTTCTGCCTTGATTGCCAGGCTTGTGAAACTGCTTGTCCGGCGGGAGTTAAATATGGTTCAATGGTTGAAGCGGCACGGGTTGAAGTTGCACATGCCGGTCATTATTCTTTTACAAGAAGGTTTCTTTCAAAAATATTAATGAAGAAAGTTTTAGCATCTAAAAAGAAATTAAAATTTACCGCTCACTTATTGTATTTTTATCAAAATTCCGGAATACAAAAACTGCTTCATGCTTCGGGCTTATTTAAATTGTTTTCTAAAAAACTTGCTGAACTTGATAAATTATCTCCGCAGGTTTCTAAAAAATTCAGTGATGAGATGATTGATGAAGTAATTCTCCCCGATGGTGAAGTAAAATACAAAACAGCATTTCTAACCGGCTGTTTGATGAACGTAATGTTTGCAGATATTAATAAAGATACGGTTGATGTTCTCAAATCCTGCGGCTGTGAGATTTACTCTCCCAAAGATCAGGAATGCTGCGGATCGCTTCATGCACATAATGGTGATTTTGAAACTGCAAAAAATCTTGCAAGAAAAAATCTTGATATCTTTACAAGAAAAGAATTTGATTTTCTCGTTTCAAATTCAGCAGGCTGCGGAGCGTTTATGAAAGAATACGGACATGTTCTTGCTGATGATCCTGAATATGCCGAAAGAGCAAAAGAATTTTCTGCCAAGATAAAAGATATAACTGAGTTTATTTCTGAACAAAAACCTGAAATACCATTAGATGTATTTAATGAATCCGCAACATATCATGATGCCTGCCATCTTGCACACACTCAGAAAATTATAACTCAGCCCCGAGAGGTGCTTAATACTGTACCCGGAATGCAATTGAAGCCGTTGGAAGAATCAATGTGGTGCTGCGGAAGTGCCGGAATTTATAATATCGTTAGATATGAAGATTCGATGAAAATTCTGGAAAGAAAAATGAACAACATCCGTAAAACACAGGCAAGAGTAGTTGTTACAGGAAATCCCGGATGCATCCAGCAGATAAGGTATGGTGCAAAGCGTTTTAATGTGGATGTTGAGGTTTTACATCCTGCCACTGTTTTGAAAAAAGCGCTAAAGAAACAGAATTAATAAAATTTTTAAAATTCTTTTCCGTTTGTTGATTTATTAAACAAGATTTTATTGTCCGGTTTTTGTTTATTTGTTTTCTTTTTTTAATTTTGGCGACTGAAATATAAATCTCGATTGCTTAGAACTCGGGATAATTTTTGTGGTTTTGTAACCGCATCTTTTACTCAACAATCAAATAAGTAAAGTTTAATTAAAACGATAGATTATCTCCCACTATGCTATTATCGTTTTGGGGGACACTAATTTATCATTTTCCGTCTTAGCGGACAACTCAAAAGGTTAATGATGAAAAAATCTGTGCTGGATTATATACTTCGGATTCGCTTGCCAATCACCATTTTCGTTGTACTTGCTTCATTCACCCTAACATATTTTGCCAGCCGCGCAGAAAGAGATAGCGTTGGTTACACCCCGGATCAGCCAATAAATTTCTCGCACAAACTGCATGCAGGTGATATGCAGATCGATTGCCAGTACTGCCATACAGAAGTTGAGAAAGGAAGGCATGCAACAATTCCTTCTGCCGAAACCTGTATGAACTGCCATCGTGTTGCACGAAAAGACAGACCTGATATTATAAAGCTTACGCAATATTATGAAGAAGGTAAGCCTATTCCGTGGAAAAGAATTCACAGAGTTCCTGATTTTGCCTACTTTGATCATAGTGTTCATGTAAGCAGAGGAATTGATTGTGCACATTGCCATGGTGAAGTAAGGCAGATGGAACAAATAGGGCAGATGAATTCATTTACGATGGCTGCCTGCCTTGACTGCCACAGAAATGCTCATGACAGACTTCCAGAATTAAAGAATATTAACAAAGGCCCTGAGAACTGCTGGGCTTGTCATCGTTGACAGGAGAATTTATGAACGAAATTATCCCGGTTAAGAAAAAATTAGACAGAAAAAAATTTTTTGCATCGTTAGGTGTTGGTTTATTGGGAGTCACAATTTTCAATTCATTCCCTTTTAGTCTTTTCAAATCAAACTCAACATCGAAAAATAAATTTGATGTTAAAAACGGTAAGATTAAAGTACAGTTAAACCCACTTGCAGTAAACAGAACAAAAATAGGTGATAGGAATGCCTGATACAAAAGACGGCTTGAAAAATCAAATAAACCAGAAGCCCGATGTGAATTACTGGCGAAGTTTTAAACAATTATATAATGATTCCGAACTCATTGAAGAAAGTCATCATGAATTTAAAAAGGGCGTAGCAGACGGTCCCGGAACTTCATTGTCCGGAATTTCGAGAAGAAAATTTTTAGCTTTAATTGGAGCTTCGGCTGCTCTTGCCGGTGCCGGATGTAATTATCGTGATAAAGGAGAAATAATTCCTTACAATCATAAACCGGAAGAAATCAGAATCGGGCATCCAACTTATTATTCATCTACAATTAATGGCGCAGGCGTTCTTGTTAAAACAAGAGAAGGCAGGCCGATTAAAATTGATGGCAATCCTGATCATCCTGTTTCAAAAGGAAAAGTAGATTCAAAAATTCAGGCAAGTATTTTAAATCTTTACGATCCTGAAAGATTAAAATCTCCCTTAAAAGGTGATGGAAGAGGAAACTTTACAGAATATGATTGGATTGACGCTGATTCAGAAATAATAAATGAACTTAGCAAGGTTGGCGGAAGAGAAATTGCAATTGTTTCTCATAAGATAATTTCTCCACTTGCCAAAAAAGTTATTGATGATTTTACTGCTAAATATCCAACTACAAAATTATATACGTATGAGCTTGTAAATGATTCAATTAGAAATTCTGCCTGGCAAAAAACATATGGTTCAGGAAGCTTTCCTTTAATCAAATGGAATGAAGCAAAAGTAATAGTGGCTCTTGAATCTGATTTTCTTGGCTGCGGTGAGAATAAATCTGAAAATGCTCGCTTGTTTGCTGAAGGCAGGAATATTAATGATCTGAAAAACTTTAACAGGCTTTATGCCGTTGAAGGAAATATGTCTGTAACAGGAATGAATGCTGATTACAGGCTTCGTCTCCGCCCGGATGCTCAATTCGAATTTGTAATGGCTCTTCTTAATGAAGTGGGCAGAAGAGGTGCAGGCAACTATGGAACGGGAAATTTCTCAATTGATTCTGTTGCAGATAAATACGGCATTTCAAAACAAAGAATAAAATTTCTTGTAGATGATTTACTTGCTAACCGCGGTGCTTCAATAATTCATGCCGGAGATGCTCTTCCGGAAAATGTTCACATTGCGGTTAATGTTTTGAATGAAGCGCTTGGAAATACAGCAATGTATAGAACAGACAGCGCTGCTTATTCGGTTGTTCCTCTTTCTTCTCATGATGACTGGGATCGTTTAGTATCAGCAATGAATAACGGAAATATTGGAGCAGTTATTCATCTTGATTCAAACCCGGTTTATCATCTTCCAAAAGATTATGGTTATGAGGAAGCAATTAAGAAAGCTGCTAACGTAATTTGCTTAACCGAGATTGAGAATGAAACTTCACAATATGCTCATTACATACTTCCTATAAATCATGCTCTTGAATCATGGGGTGATGCTAAAATTAGAACAGGATTTATTTCAGTTCAGCAGCCGGTAATTTATCCCGTTTTAAATACAAGGCAGAAAGAAGCTGTACTATATGTTTGGGCACTTGCAAAACCGGATGCATATTCTGATTCTCTGTATCATGATTACATGATGAAATTTTATGAAAATGAAATTTATCCAGCTGTTAATTCTCCTTTATCATTTCAGCAATTCTGGAACGGTGCTTTACATGATGGAATAGTACTTACAAATGAACCCGCACAATCTTTGGGAAGTTTTAATTCATCAGTATTGAATGGAATTAATTTCAATACTGAAATTTCCGGTTACGCCTTAATTCTTAAAGAACATCCTAATCTTGGCGATGGGAGGTATGCAAACAATGGTTGGCTGCAGGAACTTCCACATCCTGTTACAAAAGTAACATGGGATAATTATGCAGCAATTTCACCTGCTGCTGCAAAAGAGCTTGGAGTTGATTATGATGATCTCATCCAGATTAAAGTTGGAAATAGAACTCTTGAACTGCCGGTTTTTATTCAGCCGGGATGTGCAGAGAAAACAATCACAATTGAACTTGGTTACGGAAGAACAAAAGCAGGCACAATTGGAACCGGTGTTGGCTTTAACGCAAACCTGCTGATGTCCAAATCAGATGGTTTATCTCCATGGTTGTTCACAGGAGCATCTGCAAGTAAAACAGGCGGAACTTACAGAGTTGTTACAACACAAGAGCATCATATATTTGATAGAGAACGTGAAAAGGATGCTGCTGTTAAAAGAGAGATTATTCAGGAAGGAACAGTAGCCGGGTATCAGAAAAATCCTCACTTTTTACATGAAGGAAAAGAACATGCCCAGGAAACATTTTACCCTGATTGGAAATATCCCGGATTAAAATGGGGAATGGTAGTTGACCAGAATAAATGTATTGGCTGCGGAGAATGTGTTGTTGCGTGCGTTTCGGAAAATAATATTCCTATGGTAGGAAAAGAATCTGTTCATGATGGAAGAGAATTACACTGGATAAGAGTGGACCGATATTATTCAGGTGAACAGGATGATCCTAAAGTTCATACACAGATAATGCTCTGCCAGCACTGCGATCACGCACCTTGTGAAAATGTTTGTCCGGTTGTTGCAACAACTCACAGCCCTGATGGACTTAACCAGATGGTTTATAACAGATGTGTTGGTACAAGATATTGTTCAAACAACTGTCCTTATAAAGTCAGAAGATTTAATTATTTCAACTTCAGAAATGAATTTAACGATGGATACCAGGAAAGTGAATTATTCAGCTTGATTTACAATCCTGAAGTAACAGTACGTTCACGCGGTGTAATGGAAAAATGTACGTTCTGTATCCAGCGAATTTCAGATGAAAAACAAAAAGCTGCACAGGAGAACAGGCTGCCAAAAGGTTCAAACGTAACAACAGCTTGCCAGGATGCCTGCCCAACAAACGCAATTGTTTTTGGTGATGTTAATGAAAGAGAATCTGAAGTAGCAAAATTAAGAGATCACGCATTAGGTTACCATGTACTTGAAGAACTAAATGTCCGTCCGAATGTAACCTATCTTGCTAAACTAAGAAATACTCATACGGAGGAAGCATAGTGAGTCTTGATTATAGAGTTGAACCGCCATTAGTTGAGGGCAATCCGCCATTAAGGGAGATTGATATTCTTATTGCCCGGCCGATGGATGAATCTCCTAATAAAAAATATTATATAGCGCTTGGAATTGCCGGAACATGCCTCCTGCTTGGTTTGTTTTTTATTGGTCTTACAGTTTTTTACGGAATAGGAATGTGGGGCAACAATCAGCCGGTTGCATGGGCTTTTGATATCACCAATTTCGTTTTCTGGATTGGTATTGGACATGCAGGTACCCTTATCTCTGCTATTCTGTTTTTGTTAAGACAAAGATGGAGAACAGGTATTGCAAGATTTGCAGAAGCGATGACAATTTTTGCAGTGATGACTGCGGCAATCTTTCCGATCATTCATACAGGCCGCCCGTGGCTTGCCGGTTATCTGTTCCCTTATCCAAATCAGCATGGCTTATGGGTTAATTTTCTATCGCCGCTTGTATGGGATGTTTTTGCAGTATCAACGTACTTTACTGTTTCATTAGTTTTCTGGTATGTTGGATTGATCCCCGATTTTGCAACTTTAAGAGACCGCGCAACTTCAAAAGTTAAGAAAATAATTTATTCAATCTTTAGTTTAGGTTGGAGATTCTCAAACAGGCACTGGCAGAATTATGAAAAAGCGTATATGATTCTGGCAGGACTTTCAACACCACTGGTGCTTTCAGTTCATACAATAGTAAGTTTTGATTTTGCTGTTTCCGTATTACCCGGATGGCACACTACCATTTTCCCGCCGTACTTTGTTGCCGGTGCTATCTTCTCAGGATTTGCAATGGTATCTACAGTATTAATTTTTGTGAGAAAAATTCACAACCTTGAACATATAATTACAATGAATCATCTTGAAAAGATGAACAAGGTTATCCTTGCAACTGGTATGATGGTTGGCTACGCTTACGGAATGGAATTTTTTATTGCATGGTACAGCGGTGTAGAAGTAGAAATGTTTTTATTCCTTAACAGGGCATTCGGGCCGTATGCTTGGGCTTACTGGATTATGGTAAGCTGTAATGTGATATTCCCTCAACTATTCTGGTTTAAGAAAATAAGAACGAGCATACCGGCAATGCTTATAATTGTTATTCTGGTTAATGTAGGAATGTGGTTTGAGAGATTTGTAATTATCGTAACTTCTCTTCACAGAGATTTTCTCCCTTCAAGCTGGGGAATGTTTGTTCCTACTTTAACAGATTTTGGAGTTCTGTTAGGAAGCTTCGGTTTGTTTTTCACTTTAACTATAATTTTTACAAGGACACTTCCAGTGGTTTCTATTTCAGAAGTTAAAGCTGTTGTTGAAGGCGCTCAGCCATCTCATCATGGAGCTGCACATCATGAATAACGAAAGAAAATTATACGGTGCGGCTGCCTTATTTGATACTCCCGATGCAATAATGCATGCGGCTGATAAAGTATCAGGTGATGGTTATACAAATTTTGATGTTCACACTCCTTATCCGCTCCATGGTATGGATAAGGCAATGAGATTAAAGCCAACAAAACTTGGCTTTGTAACATTATTCTTTGGATTTTCCGGAGCAGCTTTTATACTGCTTTTTATGTGGTGGACTTTATCTGTTGATTACCCGATGGTAATTGGCGGTAAACCATTTTTTGCACTACCTGCATTCATTCCAATTACATTTGAAGTAACAGTGCTGCTTGGTGCATTATCTACTGTAATTGGTATGATTGCCGTTTTCTTTTATCTGCCGAGAAACAGCCATCCGCTGCATGATACTAATTATATGAAAAATGTTTCTTCTGATAAATACGGTATAGTGATTGAAGCATCCGATCCTTTATTTGCAGAAGATAAAGTTGTTGAGTATCTCAAATCACTTAATGCTTCACGAGTTGAATTAATTTATCATCCTGAAGAAATTAAGTTTGTAATATTTGAACCTAAGTTTATCGGCTTTCTGGCGGCTACCGCAATTGTGGTTTCTATTCTTACATACGTAACATTAAATATCTTAGTTTATTTAGATCCATATAACTGGATGGAATGGCAGGATAAAACAGTAGCACAGGAAAAAAGTGAATATTTTACTGATGAGTACGGAATGAGAATGCCCGTAAAAGGAACTGTAGCCCGCGGATATATTCCTTATCCGTATATGGGACAGCCAATACCTGCTGAGGTTTTGATAAATCCTATACTGCCAACAAAAGAAAATGTAGAACTCGGTAAGAGAAAATTTTTAACATACTGCAGTCCATGTCATGGTGATCATGCAGATGGAGACAGCAGACTACGCGGACAATTTCCAAATCCGCCAACTCTTCATTCTGCAAGAGTACGTGAAATGCAGGATGGAATGATTTATCATATAATAACGAACGGACAAAATATAATGCCTTCTTATGCTTCCCAGATTACACGTGAGGAGAGATGGGCAATTGTAAATTATATAAGGGTACTGCAGAGAGCCAAGAATGCTCAGGAAAATGATTTATCAACTGCTAAGAAAATAATTGCTGAAAATTCCCAGGGAAATGAAAATGGAAAGGGGGCAGCTGAAAATGGCAAATAGAAAATCAAATGAAATTATGGGCTATACTAAAAAAGATTTACCTGCAAGTATTGTAAAGATTGGCGGCATTCTGCTGGCAGCAGGCTTAATTTTAGGAATACTCGGATTTGTAACCGATTCAACAAGAGCAACAAATTCCTATCTCGTATCGTTTATGTTCATTCTAAGTATAGGAATTGGTTCTCTATTCCTTATAGCACTTGAATATATTGTTAATGCTGATTGGAGTGTCCCTTTCAGAAGGATAATTGAATTTCTCTCTGCAACAATTCCGCTGCTTTTAATTTTGGCAGTTCCGCTGCTGATTAATATGCATGATCTTTTTCATTGGGCACATGAAGATGTAGTTGCCGGAGATAAAATTCTTCAGGGAAAATCTCCTTATCTGAATACAACATTCTTTATAATTCGTGTAATCGGGATTTTTGTAATCTGGAGTTTATTCTATTTTGTCTTCACAAGAAATTCTGTTAAACAGGATACAACACAAGATCAATTTTTAACTAAACGGAATATAACTTTTTCCGGCGCATTCATGCCGATATTTGCAATTACAATTACAATGGCAGCAATTGATTGGATGATGAGTCTTGAGCCGCACTGGTTCTCAACTATATTTGGCGTTTACTTCTTTTCAGGTGCTGTCTGGGCGGCTTTAGCTGCTGTAACATACATCGCAGTCTTGCTGAATAAAAGAAAATATCTGCATACCGGAATTCAAAACGATCATTATTACAGTCTTGGAACGCTGCTTTTTGCATTCACTGTATTCTGGGGTTATATAGCATTCTCGCAGTACATGCTCATTTGGTACGGAGATTTGCCGGAAGAAACTTTCTGGTTTATGACACGCTGGGAAGGTGCATGGATTTATATCTCAACTGCACTCATGATAGTTCATTTTATAGTTCCTTTTGGCGCGCTGCTTTCTTATCCATCAAAGACAGACCCGGGAAGATTGAAATTTATGTCAATATGGATTTTGGCTGCCCACTATCTTGATCTATACTGGTTGATTATGCCTAACTATACAAAAGAACATGGCGGCTACACATTTAGCTGGATTGATCTTGTATTCCCATTATTTGCCGTTGGCTTAATTATGATTGTTTTTAATTCAATGGCAAAGAAATATAATTTGATTCCTGTTGGTGATCCTAAACTTGAAAGAGGATTAGCATTCCAGCTTCACTCAGCAGAACCCGAAGCTGGTTCAGTAAAGAATTGATTTAGTTTTTGTGTATGGTTGAAATTGAACTCGATTCAACCACATTAAATATTGATAAATAAATATTAACGTTTAAATATTATTAATAATGCCAAATCTCGAACAATATTATAGAAAAAAACTGGATGAGCTTAAGGCACAGCCTGTAAAAATTCTCGCTCTCGCTTATCCTTATGTTCTCGTTGTAGGCTTAATAATCGGATTGATTTACATCAGCAATCTCAATCAATCTGCCAGAACCAGGGTGCCTGCAGCAATTCCCGATTCAACAGTTGCAGAAGATTTGAAGATTGTTGAACCAAGAGTTGTTCCTCCGGTTGATATTATGACAGTAAGTCAGTCTACACCAGAGTTGTTAAATCAGGGAAAAGAAGTTTATAATACTGTCTGCCAATCATGCCATGGCTCAGAAGGAAAGGGAGATGGTCCCGGAGCTGCAGGGTTAAATCCTTCTCCAAGAAATTTTACAAATCCTGATGGCTGGAAGAATGGCCCAAAAATTTCCCAAATCTATAGAACACTTGAAGAGGGAATACCAGGCTCTGCTATGGTTTCGTATGATTATCTTTTGCCTGCAGAAAAAATTGGACTTGCGCATTATATCAGACAATCATTTATTCCTATCGCCCCGGTTGATTCCGAAGATGAGCTTGTAACACTTGATCAAACTTACCAGCTTTCTAAAGGAAAGGAAGTTCCGGCTCAAATTCCTGTTGCGGCAGCAATTGAGATTATCTCAAAAGAAAATATTGATGATGTTCAGAAAATTGTTGAGGCATTAGGAAAAATTGCAGGTGATTCAAATTCTGAAGGTGCACGAATTTTTAATCAGGTTGCTGCTAACAAAGCTCATGCTTTAACAATGCTTAGCAGAGATAATTCATGGAAAGGAAATTTGCAGGCATTTATTAAGAATGTTGCCGGAAATTTGGTTGAAAATGGTTTTAACGGAAACGTGTATAAGTTAAGTTCTAATGAATGGAGTACTCTGCAAAACTATTTAAGCAGGTATCTCTAAAATTTCGAGGTTGATATGTATAGTTCAATAAAAACAAAATTGTTTGTGGTATTACTGCTGCTTATTTCTTTCAGCTTATTTGCTGCGGATAAAAAAATTGAAATTGGGATTGATGAACAATTAGGTGCTAAAATACCGCTCAATCTTAAATTTAATGATGAGAATGGTAAAGAGGTTGTTCTAAAAGATCTTTTTACAAAACCAACTGTTCTTGCTTTTGTTTATTATGAATGCCCGGGAATCTGCAGCCCGCTTATGACGAGCATGGCTGAAATGGTTGATCAAACAGATTTAATTGCCGGTGAGGATTATAATATTGTTACAGTTAGTATGGATGAAACTGAAAAACCGGAACTTGCTGCTGATAAAAAAAGAAATTACATGAAGATGATAAGAAGGAATTTTCCTCCGGCTTCATGGAGATTTTTAACCGGTGACAGCGCAAGTATTAAACAGCTCGCAGATGCAGCAGGATTCTACTTTAAAAGAGAAGGAACAGAATTTCTACATTCAGGTGCACTAATTTTTGTTAACAGTGATGGAATGATTTCACGCTACCTTTTCCCTTCATTTACCCAGCAGGGCGGTTATCATGTTCTTCCGTTTGATTTTAAAATGGCAATCCATGAGACCTCCGAAGGTAAAACAATTCCAACCGTTGCAAGAGTGCTTCAGTTTTGTTTCAGTTATGATCCTGAGGGAAAAACTTACGTACTAAATTTTACAAGAATTTTCGGCGCAGGAATTTTAATTCTTGCAGCAATTTTTATAGTATTTCTTAAGGCAAAACCTAAGAAAGATAGAAACAAGAGGTAGAGATAATGGCAAATGGTGTGGCAGCGGTTCATGCTAATGGCAGTGAACCTAATTATTTAGAGTATAAAGGCAAAGGTACAGGGCTTAAATCCTGGATCTTCTCCACTGATCATAAGAGAATTGGAATTTTGTACCTGATTTCTTTGATCAGCTTCTTTTCCGTGGGAGTTGTACTCGGATTTCTTATAAGATTGGAATTAATTGCTCCGGGCAAAACTATTGTTGATCCGCAAACATATAATTCCCTTTTTACACTTCACGGTGTAATTATGATTTTCCTGTTTGTAATTCCCGGGCTGCCTGCAGTATTTGGGAATTTCTTTTTGCCCATCTTGCTCGGTGCAAAAGATGTTTCCTTCCCACGATTGAATTTAATGTCATGGTGGCTTTTTGTTCTAGGTGGACTTATGGCAATAATTTCAATCTTGCTGCCGGGTGGTCCTGTTGATACTGGATGGACATTTTATATTCCTTACAGTGTAAGAACTGGAACAAATGTAATCTTTACGGTTTTTGCAGCATTTATATTGGGATTTTCTTCAATCCTTACCGGGTTAAACTTTATAACAACTGTACATAGATTAAGAGCACCTGGAATGGGCTGGTTCAAAATGCCGCTGTTTTCATGGTCTCTTTATGCAACTGCATGGGTTCAGGTTTTAGCAACACCTATTATTGGTATTACATTATTACTCGTTGCAATTGAAAGATTTTTCGGAGTTGGATTATTTGATCCTGCTCTTGGTGGTGATCCTGTTCTCTATCAGCATCTGTTCTGGATTTATTCACATCCGGCAGTTTATATAATGATTCTTCCTGCAATGGGAATGATTTCAGAGATAATCCCAACCTTTGCGAACAGAACAATTTTTGGATATAAGTTTATTGCTTTTTCAAGTTTAGGAATTGCATTATTTGGTTCTCTTGTATGGGCTCACCACATGTTCACTGCTGGAATGAGCGATACAGGACAGTTTGTGTTTTCACTGCTTACATTCCTTGTTGCAATTCCGAGTGCTATAAAAGTTTTCAACTGGGTGGCAACATTGTACAAAGGTTCCATTGAACTGGAGCCGCCTCTTTACTTCGCACTTGCATTCATCTTTTTGTTCAGTATTGGCGGGCTTACAGGATTGATGCAGGGTGCCCTTGCAGTAAATATGCAAATTCATGATACATCATTTATTGTTGCACATTTTCATTACGTAATGTTTGGTGGAACAGGTTTTGGTATTTTTGCGGCGCTTCATTACTGGTTGCCTAAAATGTTTGGCAGAATGTATAATAAAAAAACTGCAAAAGTAGCTTTTTGGTTTGCATTCATTGGCTTTAATACCTTGTATTTTCCTATGTTCATTATGGGCTGGCTGGGAATGCCGAGAAGATACTACGATTATCTGCCTGAATTCTGGCCTTATCATTTAACATCAACAATTGGTTCATGGATTCTGATAACAGGTTTAATCATCATGTTTGCAAATCTTATCAGATCTATGAAAAAAGGTAAGCTAGTTACTGAAAAAAACATATGGGGCGGAAATACTCTTGAATGGACAATTGAAACACCGCCAACTCTTGAAAATTTTTCAGAAATTCCAACTATTACCGAAGGCCCATACGAGTATAGTAAAAATGAAGATGTTGAAGTAGAACAACAGGAGGTTAAGTGAGCGTACACGTGCACGAACATGCACATGCGCATGTTCATAGAGATGATATTGGCGGAAGAATGGGAATGTGGCTGTTCCTGTTTACCGAGTTGATCTTGTTCGGCGGTTTGTTTTTTCTTTATGCCGTTTACCGCTTTATGAACCAGGAAGATTTTCATCTCGCGGCTAAAGAATTGAATACAATGATTGGAACTTTTAACACTGCTATTCTGCTTACAAGCAGTTTAACAATGGCGTTGTCTATCACTGCTATTCAGCGAAACAGCAAAAAGCTTTCAATATTTTTTCAGATTGTAACCATAGTTCTCGCCCTTGGATTTATGGTGAATAAATATTTTGAATGGACTACAAAATTTCATCATGGAATTTATCCCGGTTCTGAAGAATTGTTAGCGCAGTCTTCCGGACAGATTTTATTCTTTGGATTGTATTATGTGATGACGGGACTCCATGGTTTGCACGTAATAATCGGTATGGTTTTAATTGGTGTGATGACAAGGTTTACGGCAAAAGGAATCGTTAATTCAGATAGTTATGTTAAACTGGAAGCTGCAGGATTATACTGGCACCTTGTTGATATCATCTGGATTTTCCTGTTCCCCTTATTTTATCTGATTACATAGTTCTAAAATTTTTAAAGGAAGAATATGAGTAAACACAGTGAGCATGGGCCGCACGCTCATAGTTATAGTATATACATCTTAGTTTGGCTTGCTTTAATGATATTAACCGGAGTAACAGTTGCTGTAGCCGGAATTAATTTTGGCTCTCTTACGGTTGCTACCGCTTTGCTTATTGCTTCGGTAAAAACCTATCTGGTGCTTACGATTTTTATGCATCTTAGGGTTGAACAGAAGGTGTTTAAAGTATTTGTGTTTGTTGCATTTCTGTTCTTTCTTATTTCAATCGTATTATTATTCTCAGATTATTCTTTTATGTAAGGTAAATAATTTATGTTTTCAGGAGCATCAAATTTTGTTGAATCTGTAGATTCGGCATTCTTTTTTATAACTGCGATATCAGTGTTCTTCCTGGTATTAGTAACCTTTTTGATGATTTTCTTTGTTTTTAAGTATAATAAGAAAAGAAATCCCAAAGCTGTGAACATTCACGGGAATGTACCGCTTGAGATAACATGGACGGTGATCCCTACAATTCTTGTTTTATTTATGTTTTGGTTTGGATGGGTTGGTTACAAACAAATGTCTACAATTCCTGAAAATGCTTATCAAATAGATGTAACCGCTCAAATGTGGCAATTTAAATTTCATTATAAAAACGGTGTGCAAACAGATACTCTTTATGTTCCGCATAAAAGTCCTGTTCAGCTAAATCTTAAATCTCTTGATGTAAACCATGCACTGTTTATCCCGGCTTTCAGAATTAAAAAAGATGTTTATGCAAACCGCGTAAATAAAGTATGGTTTGAACCTGAAGAGATCGGTTCATTTGATATTGCCTGTGCGGAGTACTGTGGATTAAATCATTCATATATGTACACAAGAATTGTTGTAATGCCGCAGAATGATTTTGATAAATGGCTTGCTGAAGCCGTACCAAAAGAAAGTACAGAGGCAAATGAAAATCAAGATGCTAAAACCACAACAACTGAAAGTACAGGTACAGCAGAGGATACAACAACTAATTAATATAAGATAAGGTAATTGAAAAATTTTCTAAAAATATTAAATGAATTAACAAAGATCCGGATAACAATATTTGTTACTTTAACGATGTTTCTCGGGTACATTGCTGCAGCCGATGGAATTGATACCGGAGTAATTCTTCCATCTATTGGAATATTACTGCTTGCCTGCGGATCCGCTGCAATAAACCATTATCAGGAACGTGCAACTGACGCAATGATGAGCAGAACTAAAAATCGTCCGATACCATCCGGCAGAATTTCACCGGAAAATGCACTCGCAATAGCTGTATTTTTATTAACAATCGGATCATTAATTTTATTGTTCAGTGGTGGAATGCTTGCACTTGCACTTGGTTTATTAAATCTGATATGGTATAACGCAATTTATACTCCGCTTAAGAAGAAGAACGCTCTTGCAATTATTCCAGGTTCATTGGTAGGAGCAATACCACCGGCTGTTGGCTGGGTTTCTGCAGGCGGATCAATTTTCGATCCTCAAATTCTTATTATTGCTTTCTTCTTTTTCATCTGGCAGATTCCGCATTTCTGGCTTTTACTGCTTGTACTTGCAAAAGATTATGAGCAGGCAGGATTCCCAACTCTTACACAGGTGTTCTCATATGATCAACTGTCACGCATAACTTTTATGTGGATTATAGCAACAATTGTTACCGGGTTTCTAATTCCGTTTTTCGGAATTATTGAATCACCATTTGTTAATATTGGCCTGCTACTATCGGGTATCTGGCTTGCGTGGAATTCATCAAAACTATTACGTGATACTGCAGAAAAAAGTTATTTCAGATTTGCATTCAGAGAGATTAATATATTTGCAATAATAGTAGTAATTCTTGTTTCTATAGATAAACTTATCATAACATTATAATTTGAAAAAGTGAGTATTTAAATGGAGTTTCTCGATAATCTTGTACTGCCTCAATCTTCAGAGCATATTCAATTACTTCATTACATGCTTATATTGGTGATGTTTCTATTTATCCCTTTCATCAGCATAGTCTTTGGCAGCACCGCAATTTCATTGTATTACAGAACCAGAGGAATAAACGAAAGCAATCCTCAATATATCAGGTTCTCAAGAGATTTAATTGAAACTCTTACAATAAATAAAAGCGTTGGAATTATTTTGGGAATAGTTCCGGTGTTAACTGCTATTTTAATCTTTGCCCAATTACTGCATTCAACAGGTGCAGCAACCGTAAGTTTATTGGCAGCATCATTTTTCCTTATTGCTATTGGATTAATTTTAGTTTACACATACCGGTACTCATTTTCACTTCATGAAGTTTTTGAATCAATCAAAGATTATAAACCCGAAGATCATGAAGTTCATAACGAAATAAAAAAATACAGAGAAGGTTCACACAAGCTTAGCAGTAAATCCGCAGTATACGGTATAGTTTTTCTCTTCCTCGGATTGTGGATTTTTGTTACAGGATTTTCCCTGGCTATTTTATCAGATAGATGGGAATCTGTTAGTGGTTTGTATTCTTTATTTTCTTTAGCAGTACTTGCAAGATTTATTCATTTCCTCATAACAGCCTTTGCCATTACCGGTGGAGCAATATTATTTGCTTTCTTTTATTGGGAAGGAGGTAAAACTCTTGATGGAGAATATCACGCCTTTGTTAAAAGAACAGCACTGCGGATTACTTTTGCAGCAGCATTTTTACAGCCGCTATTCCTTGTAATAAATATTGTTACTCTTCCGCAGAATGCTTTATCAGGCTCAGTATTTGGGTATGCGGTGTTATCACTTATTCTAATTTTTGCTGCATATCATTTCCTTTATGCAATGATAAAAGAAGGACATATAAAATACAGCGGACATGTATTTTTTGTAATTTTGTTTGCACTTCTTGCACTCGTTGTTCAGGATCAGCTTGCAATGAGTAACTCAACGAGGGAACAATCAGCAATCTTAAGTGCAAAGTTTGAACAATATCTTGCAGAGATTAAAGGAGCAGGCACAGTAGAAGAAGTGAGCGGTGAAGAAATTTTCCAGGTGCGCTGTTCAACCTGTCATAGGTTTGATCAGAAACTTGTAGGTCCCCCATACAAAGAAACACTTCCAAAATATGAGGGAAAGATGAATGATTTGGTTGGATTTATTTTGAATCCGGAAAAGATTGATCCTGCATATCCGCCAATGCCTAATCCCGGTTTAAAACCGAACGAAGCTCGCGCTGTTGCAGAATATATAATGGAAACTTATAAGAAGTAAATTTTTGCACTTCAAAAGTATAATTTGAACCTCCGGCTTTTTAACCGGAGGTTTTTTTATTTCAATATTGCAATCAATTCTTTTTGTCTTTCTCCGCCTGTAGTTGTAACTTTTCCATCAGGAGTGATGTAAACATCTATCTCACTTCTAACTCCAAAATCACCAGGCAGATAAATTCCCGGTTCAATTGAAAATGAAGTTGAAGGTAAAATCAAACGTTCGTCCTTTGTTTCATAATCGTCCATGTGTGCGCCGCTGCCGTGAAGTGATGTTGTAATTGAATGGCCTGTCCGGTGAATGAAAAATTCTCCGTAGCCTGCATTATTTATCACTTCCCGTGCTGCATCATCAACCTCATAACCACGTATTTCTTTGCCGGCATTAAATCTTTCCACTATAAGATTGTAAGCTGCATCCCGTGCTTCTGCAACTATGTTAAAAATTTTTGTGTGCTTCTCAGGGATAATTTCACCCATAAAGCCATTCCATGTAATATCTGCCCAAACTGCATTATCTTTATTTACCCTTGCCCAAAGATCTATCAAGACAAAATCACCTTTTTTGATCGGCTTTTTATTTTCCGGAGTTGGAGTATAATGCGGATTAGCACTGTTCTCATTCACTCCAACAATCGGCGGATGATCTGTAAAATAATTTCTTTCGGCAAATTCGTTCATTATAAACTGCTGTACATCAAACTCATCAACCGGTTCATTTGCCAGGGTTTTTAGTTTTATAAACCCGTACGCTTTTTTTACAATTTCTGTTAATGCATCTGCAACGGGAATATTTTCCTGGTATTGTTCTTCAGTCCAGACTGCATCAAACATTGAAATCAAATCGCCACTGCTTTTAATTTCTATTCCCAAAGATTTTATTACTTCAATTGTTCCTGCATCAACTTTTGATACGTAAGGAATTGCATTCATGGGTGAATATTCCATTGCAATTGTTTTTACATTTTCAAGAACAGATTTCAGATGATTTGTTAATGAAGAATGATTTGAATAAACAAGTTTTTTCCCCGGAAGATGGTCAAGATGTCCGGCTTCAACTCCCATAACTATTTTAACAGGTTCACCTTGTTTAGGAACGAAGTAAAAAAATCTTCTTGTCAAATATCTATCTTTTGGAATTTGAAGAATGTTGACAGCAAGATCATTACTGTTTCTGAAATCATAAAAGAGCCATGCATCATATCCCATTTTATTAATGATGTTCTGAATTCTATCCAGATTAAACTGTGGCATTATTCTACTCCTTGTGTACTAATTATCAAATATTAAATGAACCTTCGTACCTTCTCCGGGTGTACTTTCAATTTTAAATTCTCCGCCGTGAAGCTCTGTAATTTTTTTTGCAATAATTAATCCTAATCCTGAACCCTGCTGTTCCTGCTGCATTCTATCAAACTGCATATAAGCACCAACCGAGGCAATTTGTTTTGGAGTCATTCCGCGTCCTGAATCAGCAATTGTAAGCATGACAGAAGTATCATTTGAATAAAGACTAACAATTACCGGAGTATCTTTTTCAGAAAACTTAAATGCGTTGCTGATCAATTCAGCCATAACTTTATTAAGATAACCTTCGCTAATTCTTACAGCTCCATCTTCAAGTTCGAGAATAAGATCATCCTCTCTGCCAGCATCACGCGCCATAGATACTGCAGTGCTTTTAACAATCTCTTTTGCATTCAAATAATAGGTATTGGTAAGAGCCGCAATTTTTTCCGGATCTTTACTTATAACTTCAAGCTGGGCAAATGCAAGAAAATTCTCTGTTAGTTTTTTCAACCGGAGCGCATCTTTATGTATATACTGAAGCATCTGGCGCACTTCATTTTTTGATAAACTTCCCAAATCATTTATAAGTATATCTGTGAAACCAAGTATTCCATTCAGCGGAGTGAAAAATTCATGAGGCAAGGCAAACGAAAGGCTGCCGCGTAATTCGCTTAATTTTTTTTCAGATTTCTGTGCTACTGCATCCGATTTTTCTAGTGCAAGCTTTGCGATTTTTTGCAATTCTGAAGAGGAGAAAGGTTTCATTATGAAATAATCGAAGCCGAGGTTTAATCCTTTTTTTTCTTTTCTGCCTAATTTTTTCTCATCAAGGAAGATAAACGGTGTGCTTGTAAAAACGCTGTCATCGCGGAGTTTATGCAGCATATCATTTTCAAACGATTCAAACATTTCATAACTGCAGATAACGAGATCAGGCAGATTTTTTAATGCAAGCTGGTAGCCCTTCATACCTGTTTCAGCAATCAGCAGATTATAATCATCCTGGTTAAATGCAGCAGTTACCTGCTGAATAACTTTATCATCATCTTCAATTAAAAGAATATTCCTCATTGCTGCACTGAAGTTGTTGATTTTACTTATTCAAATTAGAAAAGGTTTGCTGAAATTAAAAATCAAATTTTTAATGAATAATTTTGATTTGTATTCTAATTAAAATTAAAAATACTGATTTTATTCCAGCCTTGTTAAACAATCTCAAAGACATTATTTTGCAATGCAAAAAATAAAACTACTCCCGAATAATAAATGCTGCTGGAAACTTTAGACATAAAGCATAACGATATACTGATTTACTCTCAGAATATTTTCGATCTTGAGAATAATTTTAAAATCATCTATAAAGATGATCCGGAAAAAATTCCCCATAAAATCAGTTATGGTGAAGTATGCAGATTTGTTAATGAATTCAATCCCAAAAACCTGATTGTTTACAGACTTCTTACAAACATTCCAGATTTTGAAATTTTCTTATCCAAGTATGGATTCTTTATAAATATAAACAGCGTTACAGAGCTTATCTATTTTGATCCGGTTTTTGCAGTGAAGGAACTGGAGGAATATTCCCGTTCATTAAATTTTGATTTGCGTTTCAGAATTCAGCAGGTTGGCTTAACAACTTTAAACAGGTACAAAAATCTTCCAAACTTTGCTGAAATTTACAACGTTGATCTTCAGGCTTCTGAAGCTAAAAACCAAAATGATAAGGTGTTTGCTGATGCAATTTTCTCCGTTAGAACGGAAGTTCCGGTAAGTAAACCTGCCGCTCAGCCAAAGAAATCTGCTGATCCGTTGAGAAAAAATACTGAGAAGAACACAATCCTAAAAACTCAGCAGCCAAGGAGTGAAGTATCTTCAGGTCATCCCGCAGAAAGCGAAAGGGTGATGAAACAAAATCAAGTTCATGATGATATTCAGATCATAAGGCATGATCTTTCTGAAGACAAAGATTTTGATTATAAGCAAATCATGAAAATTAATTATAAAGGCGCATCATCAAGTGCTGCAAGAACCAATTTTGTTAACAGAAGCGGGCAGCAGCCGCGGGATGCTTCCAATAGTTCATTCGGGAAATTTTTGCAGAGTAAACAGATAAATCAACATTCTCATGATAATATAAGTCTTGGAGATGTTCCGCGGGATCATCTAAGAGATATCTTTAAATCCCCATCATCATTAAAAAATCTTGTTGAAGGTAAGGAAGATAAGAAGATAGTTCTTAAACTGGATAGGAAATAATTTTTTAATTTCCTTCAATTATCAGGTTAAAAATTTCAGCCAGATTGTTAAACCCTTTTCTGTTTTTAAACTTTTCAATATTATTTTCAAAATCTATCTGATTTTTCAACTCAAAAAATTTAACCACACCTTCTGCTAATGCATCCGGATTCTCAGGTTCAACAATTAAACCTGTTTCATTATTTTTTACAAACTCGCCCAGGCCGCCAACGTTTGTTACAAGCACAGGTTTGTTAAAACTGTAAGATACGTTCAAAACCGCGCTTTGAGTTGCGCTTCGGTATGGAAGTACAGAAAGATCACTTGCTGTAAAATATTTCCCAACTTTTTCATTTGGCACAAATTCATTTATTAATTTCACTTTCTCTTCAATGCCAAGTCGATTAATTATTTGTGTGTAGCTGGAAACATTTTCATAAAATTCCCCAACTATTAATAATTTTACTTCAGGAATCCTTCTCAGGATTTGCGGAAAAGCCTCAAGCAAAACATCAAGACCTTTATATTTTCTTACATAGCCAAAGAACAGGAGAACTTTATCTTCATCAGAATAATTCAATTCTGTTCTTTCAGTTTTCCTGTCAAAATTTTCCGATTGTGAATAAAGATCAAATGAAGGAAGTTCAGAGCGGTAAATTATTTTATGAGGAAAATTTATTCGAAGTTGATCTCCCACTGTTTTAGATAAAGCTAAAAAGCATCCTGCGTTTTTCAAACCTAATCTTGTTAATATCTTATCAACTTTATTTTGTTCATGTGAGATAAAATTTTCTGTTATGAACAAAATTTTATTCCCATATTTTTTTTTAATCAATTTAGAAATCGAGAAATGGCATGGTCCAAAAAACGGATGCCACCAATCGAATATTACCAGATCCGCATTTGCATTATTAATCTTTACTGCGGCAGAAATCCAGTTAAACGGATTTATTGAATTGATAATCCGTTTGCTAGGCACGATAAATTTTTTGCTTTGGCTTTTATCATACTGTGTTGTTCCGGGGAAGAGGAAGGATGGATATAATAATTTATAGTTAAAAATTTTTACTTCAAATTCATCACAAATATTTTTATAAATATAAGAAACGAATGTTGACGGGCCGCCTCTATACGGGTATGCAGGTCCTATAATAATTATTTTTTTCTTTCGTGAATTCTCCATCAATCGCCGGAATAATTTTATTAACAAAAATATGTTTTATAAATACAGATTAAAAGTAATTTAAAAATTGATTAAGGAGATTTTTGAAGATATAAGAAAGTGAAATTAATTATTTTACTTT
This sequence comes from Ignavibacteriales bacterium, assembly GCA_044507695.1. Classification (GTDB taxonomy): domain Bacteria; phylum Bacteroidota; class Ignavibacteria; order Ignavibacteriales; family Ignavibacteriaceae; genus JBIQJD01. Next base: position 181,906 of record JBIQJD010000002.1, read on the forward strand.
CATAATTATAAAGGTGAGATCATCATGTTTAGGTGCGGAGCCGGAAAAAGATTTTACTGCATGGATTATTGCTTCTTTAATTCCATCAGCAGTTTTATATGCATTAGATTCAATAACATGTTTTAGTCTTTCTTCACCAAACTCACGCATATATTCGTTCATAGTTTCAACAATTCCATCCGTATAAAAGATTAAAATATCTCCGGACTGCGTACTCATTGAAACCTGTTCAAGTGTGTTATTAAATAAATTATGATTGACCAAACCAATTCCAATGCCCCGCGGAATAATTGTATAACATTTTTCTTTTTTACGTGAGTAATGAAGCAGGGGAAGATGACCGGCTCTGCAAAAATTTAAATTTTTATCTGAATTAATTTCAGCCATGCTGACTGTAAAAAATGTACCTGCATGGAAAAATTTTTTAAGATGCCTGTTCAGTTCAACAAGGATTTTTTGGGGTGAGGAATGGTTAATTATCAGGTTATGAATAAGCGTTCTAACCTGTACCATGTGCAGTGCAGCAGCCATGCCTTTACCTGAAATATCACCAATAACCAGGTACAATTTCTGATGATCAGATTCATCATGAATGAAATCAAAATAATCGCCGCCAACTTCTTGTGCGCTTTCCGAATATCCACATATTTCAAAATGCTGATGAACAGGCGGCTGCTGAGGCATCATTCCAGCCTGAATATCACGGGCAACTTCAAGTTCACCGCGCGCGGTTAGTTTATCCGCAAGTTCAAAAGCAATTAGTAAGTTTACAAGAATGAATGAAAAAACTGCCCATTGCCAATCATTATTAATGAAGCTCAGAATGAAAATAATAAGCGCAGCAGTGTATACAATTCTTCTTGGTGGAGAAAGCTGCATTAAAAATTCCAGAAAAAGATTTCTTAGAAAAAGCAGCTTACCTTTGAAAGTGTGCCTGCCACCGGGAGGCATTTTCATTCTCTTAACATAAAAATCATAAGTGCCGGGCATATCTTGCTTGAACAACTGCTCAACATCTTTGAAATTAAAATCCTTTGTGTAATTACCGTAAAATCGTCTCGCTGAATTCATGCAGTTGTTAAACCTTTTTTCCGGGGAATATTATTTAACCTGTTTGCTGCTTCAATTAAAACTTCATCGTTCTTTGCAAAACATATCCTGATCACTCTGCCATTATAATTACCGGAATAAAATGGTGAAAGAGGGATTGTTGCAACTTTATATTTTTGGGTAAGATATGAAGCAAATTCCTTATCAGTTAAATTTGAAATTTCTGAATAATCAAACAGTTGAAAGTAAGTTCCATCTGCAGGAATAAATTTAAAAGCTGAAGAAGATAAATGATTTAGAAATAAATCTCTTTTCTGCTGATAAAATTTTCCAAGACTAAGATAACGATTTTCATTCTCCATAAAATCAGCGTATGCATATTGAACCGGTGTGTTGGTAGAGAAAACTATAAACTGATGAATCTTTCTGAACTCGTTCATTAGTTTTTCAGGTCCGGCACAGTAACCGAGCTTCCATCCGGTTGAATGGTAAGTTTTACCGAATGAACTAATCACGAAACTTCTTCCGGATAATTCTTCTGATTCAGAAATGCTGATATGTTTCTTACCGTTAAAAACAATGTGTTCATAAACTTCATCACTGATGATTATTATTTCTGAATTGCGGGTAATCTCTTCAAAAAATTTTATATCCGCATGATTTATTACACTGCCGGTTGGATTATGTGGTGAATTGAGAATAATAGCTTTTGTTTTTGGAGTAATTGCATTTTTAATTTTTTCATGATCCAGAGAAAAATCATTTTGCCGCAGAGGTACAAACACAGAAATGCCGCCATTTACTTCCACTGTTGGTGCATAGGAATCATAAGCAGGTTCAAATAAAATTACTTCATCACCATTGTTAACTATTGCTGTTATTGCAGTGTAAACTGCTTCAGTAGCTCCCGCAGTAATGGTTATTTCTATTTCAGGATTGTATTTTTTACGATATAATTTTTCAATCTTTTCTGAAATTTTTTCTCTGAGTTTTGGAATCCCCGGCATTGGTGCATATTGATTAAATCCACGTACAATATATTCTTTAACTAATTCAATCAGTTCGGCGGGAGGATTAAAATCAGGGAAACCTTGTGAAAGATTTATTGCATTATTTTCAAGAGCGAGTTTAGTCATAACAGTAAAAATACTGTTACCGGTTTTCGGAAGTTTTGAATAGATCATCTTATAAATATTAATTATGGTATACGTTAATTTAGAAAAAAATTACTCTATATTTTTTGAACTGATCAAAAACTTTTAAATTTACTTTCAAGTAACTAAAAAAAGAGGAAAAGTATGAAGGCATTTTTATCTGCTGCCGCTGTGTTTTTAATTTTTATTTACGGCTGTAGTTCCGATTCTGATCCTGTTGGCGGTGAGCAAAAAAGTTATGATGTAAAATATGAAATAACCTCCAACGGTGCGGCAATAAGTGAAGTAAAATATTTAAATCATGCCGGTGATACATTAACAGCAGCAAATGTTAATTCCGGATGGAGTTATACATGGACTCAAAAAGGAAATTCCGGAGATGAAACCTATATAAAAATTACTCTAGTTAACACATCCGGAAAAGGATATTTGAAAATTCTGGCGGATAATTCTGTTCTTCTTTCAGATTCCGTGGAAGGATTTGTTGGAGGAACTGTATCATTAGCAAGAGGTATCTCACTTCCTTAATTGATGATAAACATTTGATCATCCGGACGAAGAGAATCATATAATCTTTGAAGTTCCTTGTAAGCGTACTGGCTGCCTCTCCGCGCTGCCAGCCTGTAATATCTAACTGCTTCTGCAAGATTTCTGTTTGTTCCCGTACCTCTTTCATAACAATGCGCAAGTGAAACCTGAGCAAGCAGGGAACCATCCTTTTCCGCCTGCTGCAGCGCAGCAAAAGCAGATTGTGTTTGGTAATTATTTTTAAATGAAAAAATTATTGATGTTTCTATTCTTACGGAAGCTTCCCTGCTGCCTAATCTTTCAGCTTCCTTCCAGAGAGTTAATCCTTTCTGTTGATCTTCAGGTTGAATTTTTCCTGTGTAAAACATTAATCCAAGTTCAACTAATGCAGGAAGATAATTCAGCGATGAAGATTTCTGAAGAAGATTTAGTGCATCACCGGCCGTTATACTGTTATCAAACCCAAGTGAGTTAAGCCCATGCCAGACAAACATTGCTTCTGCATCACCAGTATCAACCCGTTTTTTTAATTCATCTGAAATGTTATTTGAACGAAGCATTTCATAAAGCAGAGCTGGAGCGCGTGGTGAATCAAACCTTATTGCGCGCAAATAATATGCTGCAGATGTGATCAGATTTTTTTTATAAAATTTTCCTTCTTCATAAAATTTGCCAAGTAATGAAAGAGCCTCGGGACTTCCGTTTTCAGCAAGCCGAAGCAGAAGTGAATTATCAAGTGATTCAATATTGAGAACTGAATCGGTTTCACCCGTTTTTTTATAAATCATTTTATTGATGCTTTCATCTTCAAGCAGAGTTAGGTCTTCAAGCAAATCATTAATTCCTATCTCACGAGTTGAATCAGAAATTGAATCAAAATCAATGAACACCAATCCAAGAGAGGATAATGATTCTTCAGTATTACTTGCGTTTGAAGAGCCGGATGAATCAATCACATTCTTTGTAATGTTTGTATCGATCTTTGAAGCGTCCACCTTATCTGCAATTCTTTCAAGTGTAGTTTTTGCCGGCGTAAATCCCTGATCATAGGATTTTTTTATCCATGCATAAGCTGTATTCCAATCCCGTTTAACAAGTAAATTATCCGTATATAAAATTCCAATTAAATGCTGAGCCTGCGGCATACCATCCTTAGCAGCCTGCAAAAAATATCTGAACGCGGCAAAAGGATTCCATTCAACACCCCAGCCGTTTATCAAAAGGATTCCGTAATTAAAAGCCGCAGCTGTAAGTTTTTGATCGGCAGCTTTTTTTATCCAGTATGCACCTTTCAGCGTATCGGCTTTCATGCCATCTCCTAAAAAATATCTTATTCCAAGCTCATGCTGTGCATTTGCATTTCCGGCATTTGCTTCTTTTATAAGATTGAATTGCTGCCAGAGCTGGTAGGATAAATCAGGCTGGTAGAAATAGTTTGTTTTTCTCTGAGGTTTGTTGTTTTTAAAGGCTAAACTTATTGTTGTATCCTGTGCAGTTGAATTTTCCGCAGGCAGAAAGATTATAGCAGTAATTAATATTAAAATCAGTTTCAATAAACTTCTAAAAAAAATTTGAATTTTGGTTAGGAATAATTAGTTAATAAAATCTGAAACTTCAAGTCACATTGATGCCAAATATAAATCACCGGACTATGATGAGTTAAAATTCGTTCAGCTTTTTGTGTTAAGCATCATTAAAATAACTATAGCTAAATTTTATATTGCAAACGAAATATGAATATACAAATTGGAGGAAAAATATGGCTACCGCAAAAGTTAAAACACTTGATGATCTTTTTCTTAACGAACTTAAGGATATGTACAATGCAGAGAATCAGCTTCTGAGAGCACTTCCTAAAATGGCAAAGAAAGCGAAGACAGAGGAACTAAGAGACGCTCTTGAAACTCATGCGGAAGAGACGCAAAGGCAAATTGAACGGCTTGAAAAAGTTTTTCAGGAGATTGACCAGGCTGCCAAAGGTAAAACCTGCCATGCAATGAAAGGCTTGATAGAAGAGGGAAATGAAATAATGGAAGAAACTTCGGATGATCCGGTAAGAGATGCCGGAATAATTTCTGCAGCACAAAAAGTTGAACATTATGAAATTGCCAGTTACGGCACACTTGTAACTTTTGCCAGGAATCTTGGCCATAACAAAGCTGCCGATCTTCTGGAAGAAACATTGAATGAAGAAAAGAAAACTGATAAGCTGCTAACTGAAATAGCTGAAAATGGTATCAATCAGGAAGCAGAATAAAATATTTTAATTTGAATGATGTACCGGCTTTTGTGCCGGTATTTTTTTTAAAAAAGGAGATGACATGGCTGTAAACAATGAAAAAGTATTCAGCAGATTGAATGATTTGATTGAAACATTAAAAGATGGTGAAAAAGGATTTAAAACTGCCGCTGATGGAGTTGAAGAAAATGATTTAAAATCTTTATTCAGACAGTTTTCGCATCAGCGGACAGAATATATTGATGAATTAAAAAAATTAGTAAGACAAATGGGTGGAGATGCTGATCAATCAGGCAGCATTACTGGTGCATTGCACAGAGGATGGATGGATATTAAATCTGCAGTTGCTAATAAAGATGCCGAAGCAATTTTAAATGAATGTGAAAGAGGTGAAGATGCTGCTGTAAAAGAATTTTCTGAAGCACTAAATGAAGATTTGCCAGCCGATGTTAAATCAATTGTATCACGACAGTATGATGGAATCAAATCTGTTCATGATAATGTTAAGAGTTTGAGAGATTCAAGGCATAGCTGATTTTTATGCGGGGCTTCTCCGGGAGTCCCGCGTAAATCAAAGTACCATTTTCCCAAGAGTTGATACGACTCCTTTAGGAAGTTTAAATTTTTGTCCTTTCAAAAAATCATCCGCTAGTAAATCAATCCATTCTTTAGAAATATTAAGACTTCCAATCAGAAGATAGTTTTCATCTTCTTCCGTAATTAAAGAATATTCCTTTACTCTTATTTCAAGCGGCTCTGCTTCACCTTTAAGATTTATTTTAAGATATATATTTTTTTCTTCAGAATTAATTTTAAAATCAAGCATAGTTCCATACCTTTCAAATTTGCTTTTTAATACTTTCTCTGCAATGAATGAAACAGTTTTATCTTTAATTGAGTTGAGAAATCCCATTATTTTCTTCCGTTAATTGTTATTACAGCAGGACGGTCAAAAGAAATGATTCTTGAACCAAAAATTAATTTTCCTGTGAATATAATTTTTAAATCAGCACTGCTGCTTACGGGAGTAAATGGATTGTAAACCAGTGATACTTCAAAATTGGCGCGCGCAATTGATTCATTATTAAACCTGATGCCTGCACCGTATCCCTGGTATAATTTACTGCTTGTTAAATTATTTTTCCTGTCTCCAATAACACCAAAATCTGCGAACAAAATTCCGCCAATAACAAAGCCAAGCGGAGCAAAAGGACTGAATATTAATGCTTCTGCATTTGCAGTAATTTTTTTTGTACCGAATAATGCAAACCGGTTAAATCCTCTCAATCCATTCTGAGAATCCAGATAAACTTGCTCACCTTCAAATAAGTTGAATCCGTACAAATAATTGTTATCAAACAGAAATCTCAATTTCCAGTTCCCTTTAGTAATTAAAGGTGAATGATAAAGCAGATTAAAGTTGTACACATTCTGCAGCCATTTATTTTGATCTTTATATCCGCCGAACATAAAAGATGCAGAGAAATAGCCAGCATTCTCCACTCTTCTTGAATAAACTGCTTCAAACCCTGAATACCACCTTTTACTAAATTCACGTTCTTCAATTCCGCCGGTAACAGAAATATATCCGCCGGTAGGAACATCTTCAGTAATACCAAATCCGCTTAAGTAATGTTCTTTGTAAAATCTTTGATTAATAATTCCCGCACTTAAAAGATAAAGGGTTTTGTTTTGAAAAATCCTGTTTTGATATTCGGTAACCAGCGGACGTTCAGAATGATTTAATCTTGATACTCTTGCTGATGTAACTATTCTTGTATTTTTTTTAAAGAGTTTTGATCCGAAAAATGGCGTGTAAGATTTCCCCAGCCAAAAATCCTGCATATTAAATTTGTATGGAAGCGAGATGAAATTTCCATTATTATCAAAATAATTGAAGTATCCGTTCTCCCATTTAAAACTGAATCCACCCGCTGCTTCTAATAAATTTGTAACAAACGGTCTGGAAAAGTTTAGCATTTTGCTTGTAAAATTTCTGTTTGCCTCCAGCTCAGTTCCTGCATTAATATATGATCCGGCAATATTCATTGCGTAGTACCTTAATGTGCCGCCCAAACCGATTGATTTATCTTCATCATGAGTTAAGGCTGCATCAAGTTTATGGCCTAAACCAATAATATTATCATCACGGAATCCAAAATATGAATTTTTGTTTTTTGTATCGTACGAGATAAGAAAGGTGAGAGTCCACATATCTTTTGTGGTAACGACAACTACGGCACTGTCTTCTTCTTTACTTTCGATAGTTATCCGGGCATCGAGAAAATAGCCGGCGCTTCGTAACAGACGCTCACTTTCACTTAATTCTACGGCATCAATAGCATCACCTTCGCTGAAAAGCAGTGCGTTTCTTACAACCCATTCTCTTGTTTCAAAATGCAGAGCATTTCCTATTTGCCCAAGCCATGAAGTATCACTTCCGTTTTGTTCATCCACCGAAGGGCCGGAAACATCTAAAATCCTGATACTAATTTTCTTAATGATTTTACCTTCTGATTTTAGATATTCCTCGTATTTTTCATTAGTATCAACTTTAAATACAGGATCATCATTCAGATTTCCTTCGTTGATTGAACCGGCTTGTGCAGATAAAGTGAGCGGAAGAAAACAAAGTACAATTAGCAGTAATGAAATTATATATACCATCCATTTTTTAATAATGAAATTAGTTAAAACGAACTTGTCTATATGTGATGAAAGGTTAAAAATATAATTAAGCGATTCATATTGTAATATTTAATTGTTGCAATGCGATTGCATTTAATTTAATTTGTTCTGCAAGGAATTTATTTCTCCGTCTAATCTGGCATAATTATTATGTTAAAAAATAAATTTAGATTATTCGCTGTTCTTATTATTTCAATCATTGCAGCAATTTTACTCTTCAATCAGTTTTATGTTGATATACATCAATCAGGCGGAATAAAACTTCAATTAAATCAGGATGAGATTGAACAGAAAGCTGCAGTGTTAGCACGTGAGATAAATTTTGAAAATGTAAATTCACCAATCAATGCAAATCTTTCTTCTGATGAAAAATTAATTGAAGCAGTTCAGCGGAAACTAGGGATAAAAAAATCAAACGCATTTTTCCGTGATTCATTGGATGCTTACTTCTGGGAAGTTAACTGGAAGCCATTTAATGAACCTGGCGTTAATGTTTCAACAAACAATAACAATCAGGAAATAAATGTAAGTTTTTCCAGTGAATTGAAATTACGGTTCAACGGGGAAGGAAGATTATTATATCTTTATCGCCGGATTGATGATTCAACATTCCTACCATATATCACTTCTGATGAAGCAAAAAAGCTTGCGGAAGATTTTGCAGCCAGATATGCCGGATTGAAAATATCAGCACAAGCAGACACAGGCTCATCCCGATTAACGAAAGAACAACAAACGAACACACCCGGTTTCGGCGGTAATGGTTATGAATTTAAAAATGAAAATAGGATTGAGCAGAAAAACAGAACCGATTATGAGTTCTTCTGGGAATCAGAAACGGGAGTGGAAGGAACAAATAAAGTTGTTAAAATTTCAACTGCCGGAAATATAATCAGTTCGTTTGATATGAGTTATGAATCGGATGTAAGAATTGATTCAGAGCAGAATGAAATATTTAAAATTATATCAAAAGTAGTTTTCTACATTTTTATATTTATTCTTCTTGCAATTATTGCTTACAGAAGAATCAAAGCTTATGAGATAGGTTTTAGAATTGCGCTTATACTTGGATCAATTGTTGCAGTTTGTTCCGGCATTGAAATCTATATGAACCTTAATACAGATTTGGGATGGGAATCTCTCATACCACTTCTAATTGGTCCGTTGATGTTTGGTGCGGCGATTGTACTTGTGTGGGGAGCGAGCGAAACGATAACACGTGAAGTTTGGAAATCAAAATTTATTACTTTGGACCTGGCTACCAAAGGCTACATTTTCCACTCACTTACAGGTAAAGCAGTTATTAAAGGTATCAGTTTCGGGTTTTTGATTTCAATAATTATGCTTTTTCTTACCGCATTGATAAATTCTTTTGCACCAATTGTTTATTACCCGGAAGACGATTTACTGAAACACCTTAGTTCTGTTAGTCCTGCTCTTAGTTTATTAATCAATAATATTTACTCTGCTATTTTCCTGGCTGGAGTGTTTTTTATTTTTATTGTTTCAGGATTAAAACGCAGGTTTGTATCTTCTCCTATATTAATTCTGATATGTGCATTGATTTGGGGAATAGGAAATATCGGGGATATGCAGCCTGTATATCTCAGTTTTCTTTTTGAATTTTTTATCGGTGCGGCATTTGTTTATGTTTTTATAAGAACCGATGTGCTTACTATTCTTTTCACGATGATAACTTTCGATACCTTTTATTCCGGGTTTACTTTTTTTACAACGGGAAATCCTTCCTTCATGCAGGATGGCTATTTCCTTTTTGTGCTTCTTCTGTTGAGCATAATTGCCGGGGCAATTGCAATTTTCACAGCAGATAAGATTTCAGAGTATGATAGTATTACTCCCGCGTTTGCAAAAAACATAACTGAAAGGCAGCGGCTTCAGCGTGAATTAGAAATTGCACGTGATGTTCAAATGAGTTTCTTACCTAAATCAACTCCTGATTTTTCCGGATTGGATATTGCTTCACAATGTATTCCCGCTCATGAGGTTGGAGGTGATTACTATGATTTTGTTAAACTTGATAAGAACAGATTAGGGATTATAATTGGTGATGTTTCCGGAAAGGGAACAGAAGCTGCATTTTATATGACATTAACTAAAGGATTTTTAAAGGCATTATCACGCTCCTCTGATTCTCCGGCTGCAGTTCTATCTAATATGAACGAATTGTTTTATGAAAATGTGGAGCGCGGAACATTCATAAGTATGATTTATGGGATTTTTGATATAGAAAAAAATGCATTAAAGCTTGCGCGTGCAGGGCATAATCCGGTTATTGTAAGAAAACAATCTGCAGAAATAGAATTACTTAATCCGACTGGTTTAGCACTTGGTTTGGAAAGGGGAAGTATTTTTAACAAAACAATACAGGAATGTGAAGTAAAATTTTCTGCCGGAGATGTTTTTATTTTTTATACAGATGGATTTACAGAGGCAATGAACAGCAGCCGCGGTGAATTTGGTGAGAAAAGGTTAACAGAAATCGTAATAAACTCAGCAAGTATGTCTTCATCAGAGCTTCTTACAACTATTACAGCAGAAGTTAAACAATTCATTGGCAAAGCCCGCCAGCATGATGATATGACGATGGTAATAGTAAAAATAAATTCTTTTGTTTAAGTATCTTCTATGTTGCTTTAAAAAAATAATAAATATATCTTGCGCACCAAAACAATCAAGAAAGAATATGAATAGATTTATACATCTCGCTGTATGGGTGGCTTTTTGTGCCGCTTCTTTTGCTATTGTCCCGCCTAAATCTTCAGTTAAAGCTCCGGAAAATTTTAAGCAATTGAAAAAAAGAATCGCTTCAGAGTATAAAGAAGGATACTTTGCTAATAAATTTGCTGAGCGAAAGCATCATGCGCAGATGCTCTCAAAAGGTGTTTCACCAAAAATTGCTTTGGCCGCAGATACTGTTCATGCAATTACACTTCTTGGAAGATACAGTGATGCAACGCCTATTTATTCCGCTGAAGCGTTTCAAAAACATCTTTTTGATGGACCGAATCCTACCGGTACAGTAACAGATTATTTTTGGGAAACATCATACGGTCAACTCTATTTTACCGGTTCATGTGCCGGCTGGTTTAACATGCCAAGAAAAATGTCTGAGTATGTTGGAGATAATAATGGATTGGGTACAAGCGGCGGTCCGCGGTTCACACTTGAACTTGTGAAAGCTGCCGACAGCACAATGAATTTTGCTGATTATATACAATACTATGATGGCAGTGGAAATCCACGTATCGGTTTTATTGCAGTTGTGCATTCCGGAAGCGATGCTGCTTCCGGCGGGAACAATATTTGGTCTCACCGCTGGAATTTCAGAATGGTTAATGGAAACAAACCTTATACTACAAACGATATAGACCCGGTTTCCGGTAAATATGTATTAATCGATGGAGATTATGCCATACAATCTGAACTTGAAGGATCAAGCAATTTCAATGGACCAATAAAATCTATCGGAGTTTTTGCTCATGAGTTTGGACATATATTTGGTTTGCCTGATTTGTATGATACTGATAACAGCAGTGAAGGTTTGGGTAACTGGTGTTTAATGGCAGGTGGATCATACGGAGGAAATGGAGCAACTCCCGAAACACCGGTTCATCTCAGTGCCTGGGCTAAACAGGAATTGGGCTGGGTGGTTCCAATAACTGTAACTTCACAATTGAGAGATCTTGAAATACCAAATGTAGAAGAGAACCAGGTTATATATAAATTGTGGAAAAAGGATCAGCCAAACTCCAATGAATATTTTTTAGTTGAACATAGGGATTGGATCGGATTTGATTCACATATTTATATTCCCGGTCTTTTAATATATCATATTGATGATAATCTTAGTACAAATACAAATGAAGATCATCCTCTGATTGATGTTGAACAGGCTGATGGACTTAGAAATCTGAATCTTGGCCAGAACAGAGGTGATGCCGGTGATCCATTCCCCGGTACAAGTAAAAATACAACCTTTGATTTTTTATCTAAACCTAAAAGCACATCATACAGCAATGAAAATACATTTGTATCTGTTAGAAATATCCATCGCCAGGATCCTTACATGGTAGCTACACTTGATGTTGGCACAGTTCCTTTTGTCGTTATTGATCAGGTTAGTGTTAAAGAAAATATAGCAGGCAATGGCAGAGTAGAGCAGGGTGAAATTGGCGATCTGGAATTGAAATTTAGAAATATTGAATCTGTAAATTCTCTTGAAACAAAATTCAGTTTTAGTTTTGATGATCCTGAAATTGAACTATTAGCACCGGAATATTCAGTTTCTGTTAATGCAAACAGCTTAAAAGATGCTTCAGTAACTACAGCATTTAGAATAAAGCCTGAATTTGTAAGTAAAATGTTATACCTGAAATATAGAGTTGAAAGTGAAGGGAATGATTATTCTGATAGTATAAAAATTACTTTTGGTATACCCGAAGCACTTGTGGTTTCCAAAACCAGCCAGAATAATTTGTTTGGTTATTATGATACAGTGCTAACTGCCCTGGGTTACACAATTGAGGAAGTTGAAAATAAAAATATTGCTGAGTTGTTATCCGATAGAAAATTAGTTGTTTACTTTAGCGGGAAAACTTTGGATTCAATGTTTACTGCTGCTGAAATTGATTCTTTGACATCATTCATTAATTCCGGGGGACATCTGCTTCTGAGCGGACAAAATCTCCCCGAATACCTGGAAAAGAATTATGAATCATTCCTTGCTGATGAATTAGAAGTTGATTGGGTAAAATCAGGTAATATTTTTGCTTATAGAAATGTGTATGGAATACCTTCCGATGTAATCGGGAATCAAATTCCTTATTTTTCTATTTGGGGATCAGAAGGAGCTCAAAATGAAACTAGTCCTGATATAATAAGTTCTTTAGGCAACTTTAATCTTTCATTTTCATACAAGGAAAATACTACCGAAGGAGCCGGCGGCTGGATTGAAAAACCTTCCGGAGCAAAAATTATTTTACTCGGCTTTGGTTTTGAAAGTATAAGTAATCCGGAATCGGATAAATCACGTGATCAGATAATGCAGATTTTAACAGACTGGCTGAACACAGTTTCATCTGTTGATGATCATGAAGTGCCATTCAGTTTTGATCTGGCTCAGAATTATCCTAATCCATTTAATCCATCAACAAAAATAAGGTTTACTGTTCCGGCATCAACTAACGGAACACAGAAAATCCTGCTTAAAATTTATGATGTTCTGGGAAATGAAGTATCTACTTTAATAAATGAAGAGCTTTCTCCCGGCATTTATGAGAAAGAATTTAATGCTGTTAATAATTCTGGCGCTTCACTTGCAAGCGGAGTATATTATTACCAGTTGAAAATGGATAATCTTGTACAAACCAAAAAGATGATGGTATTAAAATAATTCTTAATTAAAATTTTTTTAAGATGATTTTTCTTGCGCCGGATTCATCCGGCGTTTTTATTTTAAAGGATTTTCTTTCTATAAGATTAAAAACTATACTGAAGTTCAACTTTTAATCCTCAATCCACCATTTCAATTTTTTATCTTAAAGAAACAGCAAAAACCATCCTTGTATAAATTTTAACTGTATTATTACTCAATATCCTATTTGCTAATTATTGAAGAAGTGAGAAAAATAGCCTAATTTGCAGGCTAAAATATTTTTACCTCCACCTAAAGAGAACAGAGGATTCGGAATGTCTAATATCCACGATATTTTATCTGAGAGAATAACTAACTGGAGAAGTGAGGCTAAACAAATTATTGAAAAATCATCAGATAAGGTTATTTCAGAAGTAACAATAAGCCAGGCTTATGGCGGAATGCGGGGAGTAAGATCACTAATATGTGATACATCAAGAGTTCCACAGGATCAGGGATTGATCATCCGCGGAAAACTGCTTAAAGATGTAATTCATTTATCCCCTGAAGAAATTTACTTTCTTCTTTTAACCGGTAGTCTTCCTGCCGAAAATGAATTAAAAAATTTCAGCGATGAGATTAAAAGAAGAAAAAAGGTTCCTTCGTATGTGTGGGATGTACTTAATTGTATGCCGGAAGATTCTCATCCAATGGCAATGCTGAATACTGCTATTCTCGTTATGCAAAGAGAATCTGTATTCTCTAAAGAATACGATAAAGGAATGCGGAAAGAAGATTACTGGTCTGCAACACTCGAAGATGCATTAAATATAGTTGCTAAAATGCCAGGCATTGCAGCATGGATTTACAGACTTAAATTCAAAAAAGGTAAGCGCATTGAACCTGTTGAAGATATGGATTTAGCAGGTGATTATGTCCATATGCTGGGACTTGGTGACAACAAAGAATTTTATGACCTGATGAAAATTTATCTTGTTGCTCACTGTGATCATGAAGGAGGAAATGTAAGTGCATTTACCACACTTACTGTTAACTCAGCATTATCTGATTTATATTATTCTCTTTCAGCAGGCCTTGATGGTTTAGCCGGACCGCTTCACGGACTTGCAAATCAGGAAAGCCTTAAATGGGTACTTGAATTAATGGAAAAATATAACGGAACTCCTACCAGGGATCAGCTAATCGAGTTTATTAAAGAAACACTTGCAGCAGGAAAAGTAATTCCAGGTTATGGTCATGCGGTCTTGCGTGTAACTGATCCACGTTTTGAAGCAATGTTAGATTTTGGAAAGAAGCATTTTCCTAATGATCCGGTCTTTTTAACTGTTACAAGATTGTATGAAGTTGTTCCCGAAGAATTGAAAAAAATAGAAAAGATTAAAAATCCCTGGCCGAATGTGGATGCAGCCTCCGGCTCTCTTTTGCATCATTACGGAATAAAAGAATTTTCTTACTATACTGTAATGTTTGCTGTTTCAAGATGCCTTGGTTTAACCGCACAGGCAGTTGTAAACAGGGGGATGATGAATCCACTGGTAAGGCCAAAATCTGTAACAACAGATTGGATAAAAGAAAATTTTCTTAATTAATCAGCATTCTTTTAAAATTTAAAACATTTGTTTTTTTGCACTAAAAAGAATCGTGCAGATTTGATTAAACCTGCACGATTTTTTTTGTTTTTCATTCACTCTACTTCTATATTTGAAAGCAAAAAATTTTTCATGTCAAGAAATAAAGTTAAGTTTATATTTGTTACAGGTGGTGTTGTTTCCTCATTAGGGAAAGGAATTACTGCCTCCTCTCTCGGACTTTTACTCAAGCAGCGCGGTTACAGAGTTACCATCCAGAAATTTGATCCATACATTAATGTAGATCCCGGAACGATGAATCCGTTCCAGCATGGTGAAGTGTATGTAACAGATGATGGTGCAGAAACTGATCTTGACCTTGGCCATTATGAGCGCTTTCTTGATGTTAACATGACCCGTGCAAATAACACAACTACCGGACAGGTGTATTTTGATGTTATTTCAAAAGAAAGACGCGGTGATTACTTAGGAGCAACTGTTCAGGTAATTCCTCATATTACTGATGAAATTAAACATAGAATGGTGAAGCTAAGTGAATTAAATGAGTACGACATAATAATTACAGAAATAGGCGGAACCGTTGGTGATATTGAAAGTCTGCCATTCATGGAAGCAATGCGCCAGTTAATGCTTCAATTCGGCAGGAAAAATACGATGAGCATTCACGTTACTCTTGTGCCGTATATAGCTTCAGCCGGAGAAGTAAAAACAAAACCTACTCAGCATAGTGTAAAGAATTTATTAGAACTTGGTATTCAGCCGGATGTTTTAATATGCAGATCAGAAAAAAAATTACAGAAGGAATTCCGGGATAAAATTGCTTTGTTCTGCAATGTTGATTCCCGTGCTGTTATTTCTGCGTATGATTGTTCATCAATTTATGAAGTTCCCATAGTTCTTAATAAAGAAAAATTGGATTTAATTGTTTTAAAACGTCTTCATCTTCCCGAAAGAAAAATTAAACTTGAAGAATGGAGCGAGTTTGTTGAAGTAGTTAAAAAACCTGCACACACAGTAGAAATTGCTTTATGCGGAAAATATGTTGACCATATGGATGCATACAAAAGCATAATGGAATCATTTATTCACGCCGGTGCTGAAAATAATGCAAAGGTAGTTGTCCGTTCAATTAACGCTGAACAATTGGAAGATGAACCGGTGGAAAAATTACTGGAAGGGGTGAACGGAATTCTGGTTCCTGGTGGATTTGGTGAAAGGGGAATTGAAGGAAAAATAAATGCAGTAAGATATGCTCGTGAAAATAAAATTCCTTTCTTTGGAATTTGTCTTGGCTTGCAATGTGCAGTTATTGAATTTGCCCGGAATGTTTGTGGTATAACCAAAAGCAACAGTTCTGAATTTAAGAAGAATAAATTCAGTGTCATCGATTTAATGCCCGAACAGAAAAACGTTAAAAATATGGGCGCAACAATGCGGCTTGGTGCTTATCCCTGTACTATTCAGGAAGGTACTCTGGCAATGCAGGCTTATAAATCAGAATTTATTTCAGAGCGGCACCGCCACAGGTTCGAGGTAAATAACAAATTCAGAGCTATACTTGCAGAGCATGGATTGATTTTCAGCGGTTTGTCTCCCGATAGAGAACTTGTTGAGATAGTTGAATATAAAGATCATCCCTGGTTCCTTGGCTGCCAATTCCATCCGGAATTAAAATCACGCGCTACAAAGGCTCATCCTTTATTCAGAGAATTTGTTAAAGCTTCGCTTAACTATGCTGAAGGAAAACAATCTGTTGTTAATGAATAGCTTTCTGTCTTCTTTCCTTAAAAATAATTTTAAGATATTGCTTTGTGCAATTATCGTTATAATCTTCTCATCCATTTCTTTTGCACAAAAAGATATTGAGAAATTGGTGCTCACCGGTTTGGAGCATTGTTATAATTTCAGATGGGATAAAGCAGAAAAAACCTTTCTCACGATAATTGAAAATCATCCCGATAGCCCTCAAGGATATCATTATCTTTCAAGTGTTTATTTCTGGTATTTTTTAAGCAGCAAATCTGAAATTGATTTAAAAACGTTCAGAAAATATTCTGATGAAACTCTGGATAAAGCAGATAAACTTTTATCTGATGATAATGAAAATGCTCAACTGCTTTACCTCATTGGATCAAATTACAACTATCGTACAATTGCGTTTACAACTGCGGGAGATTACCTTTCCGCCGTTTGGGCTGCTAAAAAATCCGAATCTTATCTCTCCGACTGCATTGAAACAGATTCAACATTTTATGATGCTTACCTGGGATTGGGTTTATACAATTTTGCAGTTGCAAATATTCCATCAGGATTTAAATGGGCTTTAAATCTTGCAGGAATTTCCGGTGAAGAAAGGAAAGGTTTGCAGTTCATTAAAATTACTGCAGAGCATGGAAGATTTGCTAAAACCGAAGCACAGTATTATTTATCTCAAATTGCTTCTGAAGCGTTGCTCGATTACGAATTAGCTGAATCATATCTGAAAAATCTTACAAAAAAATATCCTGAGAATCTTCTCTTCAGTTATTCAAAAGCAGTTGTAAATATTAAACAACGAAATTTAGATGAAGCAGAAAAAATTCTTTTAAAATTAATTGATAATGAAGAAGATAAATTTTTACAATTGATTTCATTCTCAAATTTTTTGCTTGGTGATATTTATTTCAGGAAAAATGAATTTGAAACTGCTCAGAAATATTATCTTGAATTTCTTTCATCGGCAGTAGATAATGATTACACCGGTATTGCATCATACCGGCTTGCAATTTCATTTGAAGCATCAGGCAATCGCGATTCGGCAAAAACACATTTTGAACTTGCATCGAACGGAAATAAAGATCTGGAAGATGATGTTTTTGCTTTCCGGAAATCTACTATTTATGCAAACAGAACAATGGACAGGAATGAAATTGAATTGATTAAGCATTCAAATTTAATTCACGCAGGAAAATTTGATGCTGCCCTCGATTCACTTGCCCGGCTGTTAAGCAATCTGAAGACTGAAAAACTAAAAGCTGAGATTTATTTTTACTTGAGCGAAGCAGCATACTGTCTGGATAGATTTGACGAATCAATTGATTATGCTTTAAACGCGGTTAAACTTTCTTCTGCAGGTGAAGATTGGATTGATCCCTTTTCATATTATAATGCTGCTCGTGCATCTGCTGTAATTGAAAAATTATCTGATGCAAAAAAGTATCTGGTTTCTGCCGGTGAATTTGAAGGGTATGATTATCAGAAGAAGCTTGAGCATATGATAGAAGCGCTTGAAAAAAAGATGTTAATTTTTTAGTACGTGCGTTAGTTTAATTGACAATTTTTTACTATTTGGGTAATTTCGAAAAACATTTAATACAGAGTTTTGATTGAAAATAGCTGTATTCGTCTCGGGCAGAGGTTCGAATCTCCTGGCAATATTAAATTCCCAAGAAACAAAAGACATCATAAAAGTTGAAGCGGTAATAAGCGATAAAATTGATTGTGCGGCTTTTGAAATTGCAAGAAGTCATTCCATTCCAACCTACAATATTGGCTCAAAACCCGGATCTATTTCTTATTCAGAACTTGCCGGAATATTGTCTGAAATTAAAATTGAATTAATTGTGCTTGCCGGATTTTTAAAACTTATTCCCGGTGAATTTTTATTCGAATACAGAAACAGAATTATAAATATCCATCCCGCACTTCTGCCATCGTTCGGTGGTAAAGGCATGTACGGAATGAAAGTTCATGATGCTGTGTTTAAATCATCAGCTAAAGTATCTGGTGCTACAGTTCACTTTGTTGATGAAAACTTTGATACAGGTTTAATAATTGATCAGAGATGTGTTGATATTTCAGATGTAAAATCAGCAGATGAAATTGCAGAACGTGTTTTGAAGATAGAGCATCTGCTGCTTCCGCATGTATTAAGAAAATTTGCTGAGAAAAAAATTCATATTGAAAATCAACGCGTGTTGATTTATTAATCTAATAAAACGGAAAATTGATCTTGAAAAAATTAGCATTAGTTAGTGTTTCTGATAAATCTAAAATTACAGAATTTGCCTCGCAGCTTGTTAAGCTTGGCTATGAAATTATTGCTACCGGGAATACAGCCAAACTACTTGCCTCATCAGGAATTGATGTTACAGAGATCAGCAGTTTAACGGGTTTCCCTGAAATTTTTGATGGAAGAGTTAAAACTCTTCATCCAAAAATTTTTGGCGGAATTTTATTCCGAAGGAATAATGAAGAAGATATTAATCAAGCAAAAGAAAATGATATTCAGCCGATTGATATAGTTTGTGTAAATCTTTATCCCTTCGTTCAAACAGCTTCCAAACCTGATGCAACTCTCGAAACAATAATTGAAAATATAGATATCGGCGGACCGAGTCTTATCAGGGCATCCGCAAAAAATTATAAGCATGTTTCTATTCTTACAAATCCTGCACAGTATGATTCTTTTATTGAAAAACTAAGCAGCGGAAATATAACTGAAGAAGTCAGGCAGGAACTTGCAGTTGAAGCTTTCTCGCATACTGCGAATTATGATACTTACATCTCAAATTTTCTTGAGAAAAGATTTTCTATTCAGCCGCAGTATATAAGAATAAATTTCAAGCTTGAAAAAACATTGCGTTACGGAGAAAATCCGCATCAGAGCGCGGCGCTGTTTGGTGATTTTCTTACATACTTTGATGTTTTTCATGGGAAAGAATTATCTTATAATAACATTCTTGATTTGATTGCAGCAGTAGAACTTGTTGAAGATCTTGGTGATGATTCATGTGCAATAATAAAGCATAATAATCCTGCAGGAGCTGCAACCGGTTATGATTCTTTGGATGCCTATACAAAGGCATTGAAGTGTGATCCTGTTTCTGCATTTGGCGGAATAGTTGCTTTTACTTCTGAAGTTGATGAAAAACTTGCTTCTAAATTAAATGAAATTTTTCTTGAAGTAATTTGTGCACCTTCTTACACTGAAGAAGCAATTAGAATCCTGAGCAGGAAAAAAGACAGAAGGCTGCTGAAACAATTAAAACCGATTCAGGAGTTCAGATCGGTTCGGAATATTCCGGGTGGAATTATAGCGCAGGATGCCGATAGGCTGATTCTGGATGAAGATAATATTAAATTTGTTACCCAAAAAACTCCTGATCAGAAAGAGATGGAAGATTTACGCTTTGCATGGACTGTAGCCAAACATACCAAATCAAATGCAATTGTTTTTGTTAAAGATAAAACTACTCTGGGTGTTGGTGCTGGTCAAATGTCAAGAATTGATTCAGTTAAAATCGCAAAGATGAAAGCAAAAGAACATGGCTTGAATTTGAAGGGCTCTGTTGCAGCATCAGATGCATTCTTTCCTTTTGCAGATGGTTTGCTTGAAATAATTAATTGCGGCGCAACTTCCGTTATTCAGCCTGGCGGTTCCGTTAGAGATGATGAAGTTATAGAAGCTGCTAATAAAAATAATATATCAATGGTTTTTACCGGTGTCAGACATTTTAAACACTAAAGGATTTTTTTATGGGAGTATTTGATTTTTTCTCAGCAGATATTGCAATGGATTTGGGTACTGCAAACACGCTGATTTATGTGAAAGGAAAAGGAATAGTTTTAAATGAACCATCAATCGTTGCATTTGACAGGAATACAAAAAGAATTATCGCGCTGGGTAATAAAGCAAAAGAAATGCAGGGAAGAGAGCATAAAGAGATAAGGGTTACCCGCCCAATGCGTGATGGTGTAATTGCAGATTTTGAAATTGCTGAAGGTATGATTCGTGCTTTCATTAAAAAAGTAAGAGGCAATGCATTTGCAAGCAGAAGAGTTGTGGTTGCTGTTCCCAGCGGTGTAACAGAAGTTGAAAAAAGAGCAGTTAGAGACAGCGCAGAACATGCCGGTGCAAAAGAAGTTCACTTAATTGCTGAACCAATGGCTGCCGCTATTGGAATTGGAATTGATGTTGAAGCTGCTGTAGGAAATATGATAATTGATATCGGCGGCGGTACAACGGAAATTGCCGTTATTGCTTTATCCGGTATAGTGAATGAGGAATCAATAAGAATTGCGGGAGATGAAATGAACTATGCTATTATGCAATTCTTTAAAAAGAATCATAATATCTTAATTGGTGAAAGGACGGCTGAAGCAATAAAATGTGAAGTAGGTTCAGCGGTTCCGCTGCGTGAAGAAATTACAATACAGGTTAAAGGAAGAGATCTTGTTGGCGGTATTCCCAAAACAACTGAAGTAAGTTCCGTTGAAATAAGAGAAGCACTTAATGAATCCGTTGTTCAGATAGTAGATGCTGTCAGGCAATCACTTGAACGCACACCACCTGAATTATCTGCTGATATTCTTGACAGGGGTGTTATGATTACCGGCGGAGGTGCGCTGCTTAAAGGTCTTGATGAAAGAATCAGGATGGAAACAAATCTTCCTGTGCATGTTGCAGAAGATCCTTTAACTGCAGTTGTAAGAGGCGCAGGCAAAGTAATTGATAACCTGAATCATTTTTCTAAAGTGCTGATTCGTAACAGAAGATATTAATTTAAATTTTTTCGTTTCCTTTCTTCTTATTAAATTCAGCCGCCAGTCTGATGGCATAATGATTAAAAAAATTTATCTCCGGTGAGTAGATTGTTTTCAAATATCTGGGAAAGTTTTAAAGAATATATTGTACTTGTAATACTGCTTATCATAAGTCTTATCGCTCTGTCATTAAATCAAAAAGAAGAAGTAAAAAAAGTTAAAGCTGCGGCATTCGGAAGTTTTGCAGTAATTACTTCCATTGTTTCAGATGTTTTTAATTTAACCGGAGTTAAAGCTGAGAACGAAAGATTGCGCCGGATAAATGCTGAACTTATGCTCCAGGTAAATAAATTAAGAGAACATGGAATTGTAAACACAGAACTTAAAGGCTTGCTTGCATTAAGGGATACAATGGATTATCCATTAGCCGCTGCTCAGATCGTTTCTAAATCATTAACAGCTTCACAAAGTACAATAACATTAAACATTGGCAGTAATGATGGTGTTCAGCCTGGAATGCCTGTAATAAATGATCAGGGACTTGTCGGAATTATCCACTCCACTTCCGATGATTTTTCAATTGCAAGAACATTAAAAAACCGTGATCTCAAACTTACAGTGAAAGATGAACGTAGCCGTGTAGATGGAATAATGAAATGGACCGGAGATGATTTAGTTATTGTAGATGTTCCAAAAACTTATGATATAGAACCCGGAGACAGAATCATTACTTCTGAATTGAGCTCAATTGTTTCTATTCCACTTCCGGTGGGTGTTGTAACCGGATTGAGCAAGGTTGAAACAGGAATTTTTAATGAAGTTAAGATTAAGCCATTTGTAGATTTTGTTAAGGCAGAATATGTATTCGTTCTAAAAGTGGTTCAAAGCAGGCAGAAGAATAATCTTGAATTAAATTTTTACAACCGATAATGCGTGCTCAATATTTATTTTCCTTACTGCTGTTTTTGCCTTTGCTTGTTTTGCAGACAACAATTATTCCTTTTATTTCTATAAATGGTGTAGTTCCTGATTTAATTTTGATCCTTCTTGTATTTTATTCAATTAAATACGGGCAGATTTACGGAACAGTCCTGGGCTTTGTTTATGGATTTCTTTTTGATTTAATAACCGGTAGTTTATTTGGCAGTGCAATGCTTGCAAAAACACTTGCAGGATTTACAGCAGGATATTTTTCAAATGAAAACAAGCAAGAGACTTATTTTAAATCATATACATTTGCTTTAGTTGTATTTCTCTGCGGCATCGTTGATTCAATTGTATATTCATTCTTTTCAACCGCAGAATTCAGCACAAACATTCTTCTGCTGTTTTTTGAGCAGGGAATAATGCCTGGTTTGTACACGGCTGTTGTGAGTATATTTGTAATAATCTTTTATCCTAAAAGGTATTTGATTTGAAAGCAGATAGTTTTGCTTCGGTACAAAGAAAATCAATCATTAACATAGTAATAGTAGGATTATTCTCCCTCCTTGTTTTCCGTCTTTTCCAAATGCAGATTATTCAACAGGAATTATATGATGAAAAATCTGCTAACAACTCAATCAAAGCTATCGAGCAAATTCCATTGCGTGGAGTATTTCTTGACAGAAACGGTGAAGTGCTGGTAAGTAATATTCCGGCTTATACTTTACGCATCACTCCGGCATATTATGATAGGAAGCTGAATCGTATTCTTGAAACAGTTCTTGATGTTGATTCTGGATATATTGATAAGATACTTTACAATAACAGAGTTTATTCAAAATTTATTCCTATAAGAATTAGAAGAGGAATAGAATTTAAAGTAGTATCATGGCTTGAAGAAAATTCAGAGCATCTTCCCGGAGTTGATTATATAGTTGAAATGCAGCGCGGCTATCCTGCAGGAGTAATGGCTTCTCAGAATTTTGGTTACACAAAGGAAATTTCTCCCAGGCAGCTAAAAGAAGAAAATGATTATTATAATCCCGGTGATTATGTTGGCTACAACGGAATTGAAAAAACCTATGAAAAATTATTAAGAGGTGAGAAAGGTTATAATTACATTCTTGTTGATTCAAAACAAAAAGAAATTGGCAAATTTAAAGATGGTGCACGGGATGTAAGTTCACACAAAGGATATGATCTAGTCCTTTCAATTGATGCAGATGTTCAACGCGTAATTGAAAAAGAATTTGAAGGCAGGAGCGGTGCTGCTGTTGCAATTGATCCGAAGACAGGTGAGATTCTTGCAATCGGAAGTTTCCCCCAGTACGATCTTAATCAATTTTCTTATGTTACTTCACGTGATTATCTTGCCAAACTTTATAATGATCCCGATCGTCCTTCATTCAACAGAGCAACTTCTTCTCCAAAACCGCCTGGTTCAACATTTAAAATTATGGCCGCAATTGCTGCACTTGATATGGGAGTAATTACTGAAGAAACAACAATTTACTGCGGCGGCGGATTTACATTTGGACGATTTTTTAAATGCCACGGCGGTGCCCATGGTTCAATTAATGTTGTGCACGCAATTGAAAAATCCTGCAACACTTTCTTTTATAATCTTATTTATAAAATTGGACTTGATAAATGGCACGATTATGCCGAACGGTTAGGATTTAATAAACCGGTTAATATTGATATAGGTGAAGAGGTTAAAGGATTAATTCCTGATAATGAATATTATGAAAAACGTTATGGACCGAACTGGCCGAGAAGTATTATGGCAAGTCTTGGTATAGGGCAGGGCGAAGTGAATGTTACACCGCTTCAGCTTGCTCAATATGTTGCGTTGGTTGCAAATGATGGTAAATCATTCACACCCCATTTGGTTAAGGGATATAAAGAAGATCAAACCAAACCAATGATCCCTTTAAAATTTCCTGAGATTGATACAGGAATAAAAAAAGAAGCATTTGAGATTGCAAAAAAAGGAATGTTTCTTGTTGTTCAGGGTGCAGGAACCGCAACACGCATTCGGATGAAAGAATTTAATATTGCAGGTAAAACCGGTACAGCTCAAAATCCGCATGGTAAAGATCATGCTTTATTTATAGGTTTTGCACCATTTGATGATCCCCAGATTGCTGTTGCTGTTGTTGTTGAGAATGTTGGATTTGGCGGAACTCATGCTGCGCCAATTGCACAAAAAATGTTTGAAGCTTATCTGCTTAAAAATAAATTAAAAGAAAAACAGCAAACTCTTCCGCAGTTTGATCAAACTTTAATAGGGGCAAAATTTGCAGATTGATTATAAGCTAAAAGATAAATTTGATCCGGGAATTTTTTTGCCGGTATTTATATTAATCATAATTGGATTAACTGCTATTTACAGTTCTACTGTTAATCATCCAACTGCAAGTGGAAATTTTGAAAGACAATTAATTTTTGGAATAATAGCTGTAATAGTTTTCTTTGTTACATATTCCATCCCAACTAATTCATTTAGATTTATTGCTGTGCCCGCTTACCTCCTTTCACTTCTGTTATTAATTGTAGTGCTTGTTGCGGGTAAAAAAGTTGGAGGTGCAAAAAGCTGGCTTGATTTTGGTCCGCTTGGCTTTCAACCCTCAGAACTTGCTAAAATCGGTACTATACTTTCTCTTGCAGCATTCCTAAGCAGAAAGAATACAAACATTGAATCATTTAAAGATATAGTGATTGCTCTTGCAATCGGATTTGTTCCTGTTGCTCTCATCCTTCTTGAACCTGATATGGGAACCTCATTTGTATTCTTTGGATTAATTTTAACTTTAATTTTCTGGAAAGGTATAAGCCTGTTCGGATTGTTTGTTGTTCTCTCTCCGCCGCTTGTTGCAATATCAAGTTTGTTTGGTACATTTTATTTTATTGTTGCCTTGGTTTTTGTAGGAATAGGATTAATATTTTTCAGAAAAGATATTTTTTTCAGCGGATCAATTCTTGCTCTTAATTTAGGTGCAGGATTTTTTGCAGATTATGTTTACAAAGCATTAAGTCCTCATCAGCAGAAAAGAATACAATCTTTTATTGATCCAATGGCTGATCCGCTTGGAGCAGGATATAATGCAATCCAGGCTAAGGTGGCAATTGGTTCCGGCGGATTATTCGGTAAAGGTTTTCTTCACGGAAATCAAACACAGCTTCAATTTATACCTGAACAATGGACTGATTTTATTTATTGCGTTATAGGTGAAGAGTTTGGTTTTATAGGAAGCGCAGCAACCCTGCTGTTGTTCCTGTTTCTTTTCATGAGGATTTTAAAAATTGCATCTCAAACAAAAGATGAATTTTTAAGCTTAACTGTAATTGGTATACTTGCAGTCTATTTTGTTCATCTTGTAATTAATGTGGGAATGGCTGTGGGAATTATGCCGGTTATTGGTATTCCGCTTCCGTTTGTTAGTTACGGAGGAACTTCATTACTTGTAAATATGTTCATGCTTGGTATTGTTGCAAATGTTTACCGCACAAGAAAAAATTACACTTAATTTCAATTAAGATATTAGAAAATTAAATCATAAAATTAACGGGAGAATAATGATCTTATCCGATAAAAAAATTCTTGAGGAAATTAAAAAAGGAAACATTGTTATTGATCCTTTTAAAAGAGAAAACCTCGGAACAAACAGTTATGATGTTCATCTCGGCAAATGGCTGTCTGTTTATGATACCGATATTCTCGATGCAAAAGCTCATAATAAAACTCAGGCTTTTGAAATTCCTGATGAAGGATTCATTCTTCTTCCATCAAAACTATATTTGGGAGTAACTGAAGAATATACTGAAACTCATAATTACGTTCCTTTTCTCGAAGGCAAATCAAGTGTGGGCAGATTGGGAATAGATATCCATTCAACCGCAGGTAAGGGTGATGCGGGATTTTGTAACACATGGACGCTGGAAATTTCAGTTAAGCAGCCTGTAAGAATTTACAAGGGAATGCCAATTGGACAAATCATTTACTTTCAGATTAATGGTGAGATCGAAACGCCGTATAATCTTAAATCAAGTGCAAAGTATAATGAGCGCACAGAAAAACCTGTTGAATCAATGATGTACAAAAATTTTAAATAATATGAATGCACTGGAAAAATTAAAAAGGAAAAATTCACAAAATAAATTTATATGTGTAGGACTTGATACAGATATCAATAAAATTCCTTCACATTTAAAATATAATTCAAATCCTGTTTTAAGTTTTAATGAAGCAATCATAAACGCAACTGCAGAACATGCTGCTGCTTTCAAAATAAATTTTGCGTTTTATGAGGAAGCCGGTGCTTACGGATTTGAAACATTGGAAAAAACCATCTCACTAATTCCGGAAGATATACTGATAATCGGTGATGCAAAACGAGGAGATATTGGTAATACATCAAAAATGTATTCTCGTTCAATCTTTAATCATTTCAGATGTGATGCGTCAACAATTAATCCCTATATGGGTGAAGATTCCGTTAAGCCATTTCTTGAAAATCCCGATAAATTAAATTTTATCCTTGCATTAACTTCAAATCCGGGCGCATCTGATTTTGAAAAGCTTAAACTGGAAGATGGTTCGTATTTGTTTCAGCGAGTTTTAAGAAAAATTAATGAATGGAATGAAAAGAAAAACTGCGGAGTTGTTTTTGGTGCAACAAATATAACTGAGCTGCAGGAGAATATTTTATTGATGAATGAACTTCCTGTTTTACTTCCGGGAGTAGGTGCGCAGGGAGGTAGTTTTGAAGAAGTGCTCAACACTTTCAAACAAAACAGAAGAACAGATTTTGTTGTAAATGTTAGCCGAGGAATTATATACAAATCCTCCGGAAACGATTTTGCCGATGCAGCATTGCATGAAATTGTTGAATTAAACAACACTGCACAAAAAATTTATCAATAAAAAATATTACTGAATTTACTATTACTTTTAATCTTTGTAATTTCAATGTGTATTATAAAACCTCTTGTAAAGAGAGTAAAGAATGCATGCTCAAAGCATAACAAAAAAATGGCGCACAAAAAGGGGAGTGATGGAAGAGCAATCCAGAAATTTGTTTCCCGAAATTTTCAATATTTCATCTCTCAAAACTGATCCTTCACTTCCGATTGTTAAGTTTAAAAATTTTAGAAATGAAATTCGTACAAAAGAAAAATTCATTTCTTTAAAAGTTAAACTTCCCGCTCTTAATAATAGAGTTGATCTCTACTTATTCTTAAATAAGAAAAAGCATGATATGTTTTATCAAATTCATGCAGGCGAATATGAATTTAAAAACATCGAATTAAAGGATAAAGAAAATCTGCTAGAAATTTTTTACAGAACAGGAATGAAAAAATCAATACCATCCTGCTCTGTCATTTTAAAAGAAGGGGAATAGTATGGACAAAAACGCAAAAGTTCATGAAAAATTTTTGTGTGAAATCTGGAAAAATCAGGAGTTCACAAAAGAGCTGACTACAAAGGATGAACAGAAGATTACGGTGATTGATGTTGGTATGGAAAACAAAGAACTCGGCGGACCTGATTTCAAAAACGCCCGCATCAAAATAGGCAACATCACCTACTTTGGGGATATCGAAATTGACAACTTTTATTCTGATTGGAAAACTCACGGGCATTATCTGAATAAAAGATATAATAAAGTTATTCTTCATCTTGCTTTGAAGAATGACAGCAATCTTCCTTACGTGTTTACACAGGATGGACGAAAAGTTCAAAGTATATTAATTGAAGATTGCATTGATAAAAATATCCAGGCTGCAATTCAGGAGGCAATTATTTCCGAGAGGAAAAACAGAATAAATAAAATGCCGTGCAATGAAATAAATGAACTTGTTACAGAACAGGAAAAATTAAATTATCTGTATGAGCTTGGATTATCAAGATTCAGAAAGAAATCAGAAAAAATTTTAGAACGCCTGAAGGAAATAATTTATTTAAAAGAACTAAACATCAAAGAACCAGTTATTAAATATGAACTGGATGAAAAATTTCACAACAAGATTTTTACCTCAGAAGAATTAGCTGACACCGAAGCGTGGGAACAACTTTTTTATGAATTAATTTTTGAAGCTTTAGGATACTCAAAGAATAAGGAAATAATGCAGCGGCTTGCACAATCAGTGCAGATTTCATTTTTAAGATCTTTTTTAAAGCAGGAAAAATTTCAGCAAAGAATGGAAGCTGTGTTATTTCATGTCAGCGGATTAATCCCTGAAAACGCAGCTCCCGCTGACCATGATACAGCAGAGTATCTTAAAAAAATTTCCGTTTTGTGGAATGAAATAAAGCCTTTCTATGATGGTGTAACCTATCATTCATCTCAATGGCATTTCTTCAAATTAAGACCGCAGAATTTTCCAACTGTTAGACTTGCAGGCGGTGTTGTTATTCTTCACCGTATCTTAACGAGAAATCTTTTGAACAGAATTATTTCTTTGTTTGATGGTAAGATAAATCTTAACAAACTCACAACCGAGTTAAGAAATCTTTTAATAGTAAAAGGTGAAGGTTACTGGTCAAAGCATTATGTATTTGATCAGGCGGCAGGACAGGAGATAAAATATTTTATTGGTGTATCAAGGGCAGATGAAATTCTTGTTAATGTTATTTTACCGGCAGCTGCAATTTATTTTGAAATATTTAACAAAAAAGCTGAAGGACAGCAGGTTGTAAAATTATTTTTAAATTATCTTCAAAAAAGTGAAAACAATCTTGTTAATGAAGTTTCATCAACTCTTTGTCTCCATGATGCATGGAAAAGAAGTGTATTTTACCAGGGAATGATTGAACTGTTCAGAAATTATTGCTCGCGTGATAAGTGTCTTGAATGTAATATCGGGAAGAGAATCTTTAATTAAATAAAATGGAAAAGAATATTCTTAGAATACTCTTTCCCTAATTATTACTTGTAAGCTTTTTTATATCATCACGAAGTTTAGCTGCTCTTTCATACTCTTCAGCATCAATTGCTTCTCTTAATTTATTTTGAAGAGCTGCCAGTTTTGCTTCCTTTGTTCTTGGCATTGGCTCAGGCTGTGATTCTTCAGTTGAAGTTTCATGTTCTGTTTCTTCAGAAGGTAAAAACGCAGCGGTTTCCATCACACTTTCTGCAACATAAATTGGTGATTGAGTTCTTACTGCAAGTGCAATTGCATCACTTGGCCTGGCATCTATTTCATTTGTAAGTGCGGCAACTTCAATAATTATTTTTGCATAAAAAGTATTTTCACGCAATTCATCAATCAATACTTCAAGCACAACTGCACCAAGATTATCAATCACCTGTTTAAGAAGATCATGAGTTAATGGTCTTGGCGGTTTTATGCCTTCTATTTCAAGAGCAATTGCCTGAGCTTCAAATGCACCGATAATAATCGGAAGCCTTCTGTTTCCATTTACTTCTTTAAGAAGTATAGCATAAGCCCCGCCGGTGGAGGGGCTTGATGATAAACCTAGTATTTCACATTGAATTTTTTGCAACGTTATCTCCTAACGCAATATTACAATTTAGCTTTCCTGATCTCTTCAGTCAATGCCGGTATAATTTCAAACACATCTCCGGCTATGCCATAATCTGCAACATTAAAAATTGGTGCATCTTTATCTTTATTTATTGCAACAATATATTTTGATGAAGACATTCCGGCCAGATGCTGAATTGCACCAGAAATTCCGCATGCAATGTATAAAGATGGAGAAACAGTTTTTCCCGTTTGTCCTACTTGTTCTCTGTGAGGTCTCCATCCTGCATCAACTACGGCACGTGATGCACCAACAGCGGCGCCAAGTACTTCTGCAAGATCTTCAATTAATTTAAAATTCTGCGGCTCTTTCAATCCTCTTCCTCCGGAAACAATTATATCTGCTTCGGCTACATCAAGTTTGCCTTCAGATTTTTTATACTCCGTAACCTTAGATTTTAAATTCGGTGAACTTACTTCTCTTACTTCAACTTCGGGTAATGCTGCATTTTCTGATTCATGCGGTTTGAAAACATTCGGACGAATAGTTAAAACTTTTTTCTCACTCTTAAATTTTATTTCCTGAAGTGCTTTACCAGCAAAAACAGGACGCGTAGCGGTTAATTCTCCAGAGGAAGTATTTAGTTCAACTATATCCATAATGATACCTGCATTTAATCTTGCAGCAAGGTGAGGTGCAAGATCTTTACCCAATGAAGTATTAGAGAGTAGCAGATATTCAGCATCTGTTTCTTTTGCAAAATCAGATATTAAATCAGAATAAGCTGTTGTTGAATATTTATCTAACTCTGAATTTTTTATATGAGTGATTTTAGAAATTCCATACTTTCCAATGTCATTCAGATTTTCAACAATATTCCCAACAACTACTGCATGGGTTTCAGCCTGAAGTTCAGATGCAATTTTAGATGCGATTGAAACTACTTCAAACGCTGATCTTTTAAGTTTACCTTCTCTTTGTTCAAGAACTGCTAATATTTTTTTTGCCATTAATAAATTCCTTTTATATAACCTTTGCTTCTTCTCTTAATAATCTTACAAGCTCCGGAACAGCGGAACTATCAGTTCCAAGAATTCTGCCGGGCTGTTTAGCGGGTGGAGTTTTTAACTTTATTATTTCAGTATAATTCTCACCCAGTGCTGCAGGTTTTTCCTCAATTACTTTTTTCTTTGCAGCCATTATCCCCTTTAAAGAAGCATATCTTGGATCATTTAATCCTTTCTGTGCTGTAATTACAGCCGGAAGCTCTGTTTCAACTACTTCTCTTCCACCTTCAATTTCTCTTTCAGCAATTATTTTATTCCCTTCAAGTTTAAAATCCACAACAACTGTTACACAATTATAATCCAAAAATGCTGCTGTTAATTGTCCTGTTATGGAATTATCAAAATCAACTGATTGTTTGCCGAAGAAAACCAATTCATAACCGCCTGATTTTATTTCTTCTGCCAGAGCTTTTGCAAGCGCAAGTGAATCAGGTTGTGAATCAGTTTTTAAAAGAATGCCTTTATCAGCACCCATTGCAAGCGCTTTTCTAATTGTTTCTTTGTTATTGTCATTCCCCAGACTTATTACTGTAACCTCTCCGCCAGTTTTTTCCTTAGTTTTTAACGCTTCTTCAACGGCAAATTCATCATAGGGATTTATTATGTATGTAACCCCTGATTGATCGATAGTTTTTTCATCTGAAGCTATTTTTATTTTTGTAGCAGTATCCGGAACATGGCTAACACAAACTGCTATGTTCATTTATCCTCCTTTTATAATTTAAACAGCGTTAAAAAATATAAACATACAGTCGGCTAAAATCAAACAACGTAAAATGGGATGTATCACTATAGTTTAATGTTATTAGGCGTTGATCTGCATGTTGGACGTTAAACATTGTCTTTATTGTTTTTAAAGTTTTTTTTAGATTTTCATCTATGGAAAAAGAACAAGTAGTAAACCCTCAAATAGATATTTTAGTTGATGAGCAGGAAACAATCGGATTGCTCAGCAAAGTTATTTTGTATAATGATGACTGGCACACATTTGATGAAGTAATCTTTCAGCTTATTAAAGCAACAGGGTGCAGTTATGAACAGGCACGTGATTATGCATTTGAGGTTCATGTGAAAGGTAAATCAATTGTATACACGGGAGAACTTACGGAATGTTTAAAAGTTTCTTCAGTACTTGAAGAGATTGCACTAAATACACAGGTTATTACTTAAGAATTTTAAAAAGATTATTTTATCAACAGCAGTTTTTTTGTTTTCATAAAGTTTTTTGTTTCTAAGGAATAGAAATAAATTCCTCTTGAAAAATTTCTTCCATCAAATTTAATTTCATATATTCCTGCTGATTTTTCCTACTGAACCAGTGTAATTATTTCTCTTCCCAGAATATCATGAATGGATAATGTTAACAGACCATTTTCAGGTATTTTATATTTGTAACGTGGTTGAAGGGATTTGGAAAATTCTGATATAATTAAAATGATTTTATTACTCCAGTTTCATCTTCTATATAAGATGTAAGTTCCGAAAAATTTGAATTGTAATAATCAATTGCATTCTGACCATTTCTTCTTGTATTAGTAATTGAATTTATTGGATATTCTGCCCCTATGGAAAATAAAAACAAATATTTTTATCTAATTTTCTCGCATTAGAAGAAAACCAGTATCTTAATAAAAAAAATATTGTATGAAACATTTATTTAGAACCGGATTATTCCTAAAATCAACAAATCGATGAACTTAAAGAATTCCATTTTATCAAATACACCTTTTTACTGCATTGTATATCCAGTGTTTAATCTCTATTTTTGAGCCCTCAATTTTAAAAAGGAATATTAGTGAGTACTTATAGAAATGATATCAGGAATATCGCGATTATTGCACATGTTGATCACGGCAAGACAACATTAGTTGATTACATGCTGAAGCAAACCGGTGCATGGAGAGAAAACCAGCAGGTTGAAAAAAGGATTATGGATTCTAATGCTATTGAGAAGGAGAGAGGCATAACCATACTTGCAAAAAACTGTTCCATTCATTATAAAGATATTAAAATTAACATAGTTGATACTCCGGGACATGCCGATTTTGGCGGTGAAGTTGAACGCACATTAAAAATGGTTGATGGCGTTCTTTTGCTTGTTGATGCTGCTGAAGGCCCTTTACCGCAAACAAAATTTGTATTGAAAAAATCACTGGATTTGGGTTTAAAACCAATTGTTGTAATTAATAAGATTGATCGGAAGGATGCAAGACCGAATGAAGTACTGAATGAAATATTTGATCTCTTCGTTTCACTTGGTGCATCTGATGAACAGCTTGATTTTCCGTATGTGTACGCAGTTGCAAAAGAGGGATATGCTAAAATTAATCTGGAAGATGAAAGCACAACTCTTCAGCCATTAATGGATGTAATAATAAAGCATGTGCCGCCGCCGGCAGCTTTTTTAGATGAGCCTTTCCAGATGTTAATCTCAGCAATTGATTATAATGATTATCTTGGAAGAATAGGAATCGGCAGAATCCACAACGGAAATGTAAAAGTTGGTGATAACATAGTTTTAATTACAAAGGAAGAACAAAAAATTAATGCCAAAATAAGCCGGCTTTACACTTTTGAAAATATAAAACGAGTTGAAGTAAATGAATTAACTGCCGGTGATATTGGCGCTGTTGCCGGGCTTGAAGATGTTGATATTGGTGATACAATCGCTGATCCTAAAAAACCTGAACCGCTGCCGTTTGTTGCGATTGACGAACCAACAATTACAATGAACTTCATGGTAAATAATTCGCCGTTTGCCGGACAGGAAGGAAAATATGTTACAACAAGAAACATTAGTGAACGGCTATCAAGGGAATTAAAATCGAACGTAAGTCTTAGGGTTGAAATGACTGACTCACCTGATGTTTTTAAAGTAAGCGGAAGAGGAGAATTACATCTGGCAATTTTAATTGAAAATATGCGCCGTGAAGGATATGAACTTCAGTTAAGCAAGCCAGAAGTTATAATGAAAAAAATTGATGATGTTTTATGTGAGCCGATTGAACATGTTATAATTGATGTACCGGAAGAACATGTTGGTATTGTAATTGAAAAACTTGGAAAAAGAAAAGGTGAGATGAAAAACATGATCACCTTTAATGAAAATACACGAGTAGAATTTTTAATTCCTGCCAGAGGTTTGATTGGATACCGATCCGAATTTATGACAGATACCAAGGGAACCGGAATATTACATCACAATTTTCATGGGTATGAACCATATAAAGGAGAAATTTCCCACCGAAGCAAGGGAGCGCTGGTTGCAATGGAAACAGGTGCTGCTTCTGCATATGCAATGTATAAACTTCAGGAACGATCAATCTTTTTTATTGAACCCGGGACAAAGGTTTATGAAGGAATGGTTGTTGGGGAAAACTCCAGAGAGAATGATATGCGTGTGAATGTAACCAAAACAAAACAGCTTACAAACATGAGAGCCTCCGGCGCAGATGAGGCAATCAGGCTTGAACCTGCTACAATCCTTACTCTTGAACAGGCGATTGAATGGATTACCGATGATGAATTTGTAGAAGTTACTCCGGAAAATATCCGCATTAGAAAAAGATATTTAACAGAGATGGATAAGAAAAACGCCCGCATGGCTGCTAAACAAAAAGAAAGCGCGGAAGTATAGTTTCTGTTTTTGGATATTAAAGATTCCATATTAATTACTAGCTTCATAGAAAAAGAAAAATAAATTGATGAAAAAAATTAAAGCATCACATAAAGCTGTAAGTGCACCAATTGATGATCTTGTAACATTCCGAGCGCTGCCAACTAATTCGATTTCTATGGAAGATATGAATCCCTTTATTTTTCTTAATCATCACGGTCCTCAGACTTATCCTTCCAATAATAACGGACTTCCCTTCGGACCGCATCCGCACAGAGGAATGGAAACCGTTACGTTCATCCTCGATGGCGATATAATGCACAAAGATTCAAGCGGTAATAAAAGTGTAATTACTGCCGGTGGAATTCAGTGGATGACTGCAGGAAAGGGATTAATTCACGCAGAGGTTTCTTCCGATGAATTTAAACGAAACGGCGGTGACCTTGAGATTCTTCAGCTTTGGTTAAATTTACCTGCAAAAAATAAAATGGATAACCCGTTTTATAAAGGACTTCAGGAAGAGGATATTCCTATACTGAAAAGGGATGACGATAAAGTGAAGATTAAATTAATATCCGGTAGTTTGGATAATACAGAAGGTGCAATCAAATCAGTATCAAATGTATTTTTATCAATAATTGAATTCACTGAAGACAGCGGCTTAGCCTTAACTGTGCCTGAACATCATGTGGTTTTCTTTTATGTGGTGAGAGGAAGTTTAACTGTGAACGAAACGATAGTTTCTGCATTTCATCTTGCTGAATTTACTGAAGAAGGAAATTCTGTTGAAATCATATCAAACGAGAAAAGTTATTTGATCTTTGGTCATGCACCAAAACTCAACGAACGAATAGTTGCACATGGTCCATTCGTTATGAACAGCGAAGAAGAGATTGTTCAATCTTATAAAGATTATCAGCTTGGTAAATTTGGAAGCTGGAATGACTAGTTTGAAATTAGCCTGATCATATCCCTCTTCCCATTCGTTAATACTTTTTGATTATAATTTATTCCCGTCTTTCTAAAAGTCTTTCTGCTATTTTACTATATTTGTTCTAACTGAATAAAAAAAGGAGGAATGAAATGTCTGATGAGGCAATAAAAGGTTTGAAGCCCGAATTAGTTTGGGAGCAATTTTACGGAATATCCCAGGTTCCGCGTCCTTCAAAAAAGGAAGAAAAAATCCGTGCTTATCTAAAAGATCTTTTCAAAAAATTAAATTTTTCTTTTAAAGAAGATAAAGCAGGAAATTTACTTGTTACCGTACCGGCTACTGCAGGTTTTGAGAAAGCACCTATAGTTGTATTGCAGGGACATGTTGATATGGTTTGTGAAAAAAACAAAGGTACAGAACACGATTTTGATAATGATCCTATTAAATTAAAAAGAGAAAACGGATGGCTTACTGCAGATGGAACAACGCTGGGCAGCGATAACGGAATTGGTGTTGCCGCTGCTATTGCAGCTGCAATTGATAATGAAGCAGTTCACGGTCCGCTTGAAATTCTTTTAACAGTAGATGAAGAAACAGGGCTTACAGGTGCTAATAATCTTGAACCCGGATTTGTAAACGGAAAAATTTTATTGAATCTCGATTCGGAAGAAGATGGGTCATTTTATGTTGGCTGCTCAGGCGGAATTGACACAACCGGATCATTTAATATTGAATGGGAAAATTTACAATCAGATTATGGCTCATACGAATTAATGGTAACAGGATTAAAAGGCGGCCACTCCGGATTGGAAATTCACACAGGCCGAGCCAATGGAATTAAAATTCTTGCAAGAACTTTAAAAGCATTGGAGCCGATTGATTATTCAATTTCAAAAATAGAAGGCGGAAGTAAGCGGAATGCAATTCCAAGAGAATGTGAAGCTGTAATTCATCTTAATCCGGCAGATGAAAACAATGCTAAAAAAATTATTTCTGAGTTTGAGAAGAAAGTTCAGGACGAATTTAAAACTGCTGATGACGGTTTAAAAATAACATTTAAAAAAATTGATACTTCTTCTCAAAAAGTTTTTTCAAAAGTATTTACTCAAAAAATTATTAATACAATTCTTGCTCTTCCTCATGGAATAATTAATATGAGCCAGGATATTCCTGATCTTGTTGAAACATCAACCAATCTTGCAACAATTGTAACAAAAGATGATTCTTTAAATATCGGTACGAGCCAGCGCAGCTCGATTGACAGCGCCAAACAATATATGGTGCACTCAATTCAGGCTTTATTTACACTTGCCGGAGCACAATCAAAAACAAAGGATGCATATCCGGGATGGAAACCTGATATGAATTCACAAATTCTTAAAACTTCTAAAAAAGCATTTACTAATCTTTTCAAAAAAGAACCTGCTATAAAAGCTATTCACGCGGGTTTAGAATGCGGTATTCTTGGAGAAAAAAATCCCGGGCTTGATATGATTTCATTCGGTCCAACAATAACAGGTGCGCATTCACCAGATGAAAAAATTAATATTGAAACAGTGGAAAGGTTTTATGAACTGTTAAAGGCAATTTTGAAAGAAGTGGCTGAACATAGTAAAAATTAATTTTAACAGAGTATCATTCCCGGTTATACAGCCGGGAATGATTTACATTTAATTCTCAGCATACTCTGCGCAGCTTCGGCATTTGCATTCTTCATAAATTTCATCATATCCGTAATCAATCGTTAACTCTTCTCCTGCTTTAATATCTACTGCAGCAATTAATTGTAATGATTCCGAATCATTATCTTCAACTTCGCAGTTGCATTCACAATTATGATTTATATATTTAATTTTTTCTGTTCCCGAAACATCGATGTAATTATCTCCGTTATCGAAAATGTAAACATTACCTTCATCTTCTCTGCGCAGACATTCATCTCCCGAAATTACTTCTCCTCTGATGATCATAATTTTTGCACCGGCGGGGATATCAATATTAGTAAATACTCCCTTACCGTGAATTTCAGAATCTCTGACTTCAATGAATTTTTCGTAAAACTCTTCCATGCTTACTCTGTAGTTGTTCCTTTATTCTTATAGATTTCTTTTATTACAAGATGAATAGGAGAATTTTCAAGTACAGGATAAGTGTACTTTAAATTATCCTCATAGTCTGTGATTCCATAATCATGCTTATAGATCTCGGCATTCTCTGAATTATAGTACACAACTTCCTTTATTCCATACTTGACAAGATCAAGATTTACGGTGTATAAAGTTTTTGATCTGTATATCTCTCCTTTAATTCCGTTCATTCTCAGGGGAGGTACATACATCTGAAGAAGGTAAACATCGAACGCATTTCCTTTTATGTCTGTAATTGAAGATTCATCATACCAGATTTTTTTATCCTCATTTACTATCAACGATTTCCAAACATGTTTGCCTGTTTGCGCATTTGCAGGAATGGAAATTAACATTAACACAGCTAAAGTTATTCCTGTGAATAATTTTTTCATTTTAAAGCCTTTGAAAAAATGCGGAGTGAAATTACTGAAAAATTATAATACATTAAACAGTTGTTTGAAGTTAATATCTGTTGTAAATTTTCCAGGAATTAATCGAGAATGTTTCAAATGAAAAAATTCATCTTCTTTTTTTTAGCTGCATGGAGCATTATGATAGCACAAGATTTATCTGAACTTAAAAATGAAATAATAAAAAAATTTAGCGAAACGGAAGGAACGTTTGCTCTTGCATTTAAAGATCTTCAAAGCGGAGAAACGATCTTTATTAATGAGAAGGAGAACTTTCACGCAGCCAGCACAATGAAAACTCCGGTGATGATTGAAATATTCAAAATGGCTGAAGCAGGTAAAATTAATTTGGATGATTCTGTCCTGGTTAAGAATGATTTCATTAGCATTGTTGACAGCTCACATTATTCAATGGATTTGAATGAAGACAGCGGTGAAAAATTATATTCATTTATCGGTAAGAAAAAAACAATCCGTGAGCTTGTTTATGAGATGATTACTGTAAGCAGCAATCTTGCCACAAATATATTAATTGAAATCTGCGGCGCTCAAAACGTTATGAAAACCATGAAAGAACTTGGCGCTGATGATATAAAGGTTCTGCGCGGTGTTGAAGATATTAAGGCGTTTGAAGCCGGATTAAACAATACTACAACTGCATTTGATTTAATGGTCATCTTTGAAGCAATTGCCAATAAAACTATCTTATCTGAAAAATTATGTGATGAAATGATTGAAATTCTTCTTGATCAAAAATTCAACAGGATTATTCCGGCTAAACTACCCGATGATGTAAAAGCTGCACATAAAACCGGAAGCATTACAGGCATTCAGCATGATTCAGGAATTGTCTATCTGCCTGATGGAAGAAAGTATGTAATTGTTCTGCTTGCAAAAAATCTTAAAGATTCAGCAAAAGGCGTTGAAACAGAAGCAGAAGTATCAAGAATGATTTATGATCATTTAAATAAAAATTAAATGCATTATTTTTTTAGATTTTCTTTGCGCCTCCTCTCGTAAATACTTTTTACAATTCCTTATCTTTTAATTGTTCACTATTAACAGGATAGCTGCTGTGAAATTTAATTTAAAAGAAATCTGGAAATTCACCGTAGAAGTTTTTGAACAGTGGTCTGATGATAAAGCTCCGAAACTTGGTGCCGCACTTTCATTTTATACAATGTTTTCAATCGCTCCGCTATTGGTTATTGCAATATCTGTAGCGGGATTCATTTTTGGGGAAGAAGCAGCACGCGGTGAAATCGTAACACAAATACAATCGCTTATCGGAAGAGAGGGAGCCGAGGTAATTCAAACTGCGTTAAAAAATACAAAAGATACTGAAAGCGGCATCATCGCTTTAACAATAAGTTTTGTTACTTCTTTTATCGGATCAACAATTGTGTTTGTTGAGCTTCAGGATTCATTGAACATGATCTGGAAAGTAAAACCAAAACCTGGCAGAAATCTTATTAAAGGATTGATAAGAGACAGGCTCATGTCATTCACAATAGTAATTGGTACAGGTTTTCTGCTGCTTGTTTCATTGATTATTTCAGCGTTGCTTTCTGCGTTAAGCAGCTACATAACGGAAAGTTTTGCAGGCTTTCCAATCTGGATACTTGAATTTCTAAATGTGATAATTTCTTTAGGAATAATCTATCTCCTCTTTGCAATGATCTATAGAATTCTGCCGGATGTTCATTTAAGATGGAGTGATGTTTGGGTTGGTGCACTCGTTACTTCAATTCTGTTTGTGCTGGGCAAATACCTGATAGGCTTGTACATCGGTACAAGTACTTTAGGCTCTACCTACGGTGCTGCCGGATCACTCGTTATTTTACTTTTGTGGATTTATTATTCCGCACAGATACTTTTTTTAGGTGCCGAGTTTACTCAGGTTTATGCTGAAAGATTTGGCTCCGGAATAAGACCTAAAAGCAAATTTATGCGTTATCATCTGGATACTGGTGCGCCGGAAAGAATCAAATCAGCTAAACAAAAACACGATGAAGAAAAATTGCAGCATGATATCTAACGTTCAACAGGCAAGCCTTCAAGTTCCATTATTTTTAATGCGTTGGTGGTTGGGCACGGCCCTTTTCTAATTTTATAATCAAACTTCATTTTCTTATCCACAATTTCTTCTTTAAAATGATAATTGCTTATGTTTTTAATTTCTTCTTCAAGTTTTACAAGTTCCAAATCATGTGTTGAAATGAATCCAATGCTGTGTGAGCCGGCAAGTTTTTTTATGTAAGATTTGCTGCCGATTAATCTTTCAAGATTATTTGTCCCGCGAAAGATTTCATCAATCAAATAAAAAACCGGCATCTGATTTTCAGCTTGAAGTTCAATTAATAATTTTTTAAGGCGTTTTACTTCTGCATAAAAATATGAGATACCATCATTCACAGAATCACTGATATTAATGCATGTAAAAATTCTAAAGATTTGAGTGCTGAAACTTTTTGCATAAACAGGCCCGCCCGCATAAGCAAGCGCTAAATTCAATCCAATTGTTTTTAGAAATGTACTTTTACCGGACATGTTTGAGCCGGTAATAATCACTGTTTCACCAATCCCGCTAAACTCAAAATTGTTTGCAACATTATTTTCAAAATGAATTAAAGGATGCCCGGCTTCTGCAGCCTTGAAAATAATTTTATCATCCTGATTATTCCCAAATAGATCCGGGAAAATATAATCCGGATTTATATATGCAAGATTAGCGAGTGAGTTTAATGCTTCCAGTTGATGCCATGTACTAAGCCAAACAGATAGGTTTTCTGAAATTGCAAGTTTTAGTTTTTCAAGTTTGTAAGCAAAAAAATAATCCCACGGAAAAACCAAATTAAAAATTAATTCAGTGAGTGGATTTTTCTGCATACTTGCCGCAAGTATCACCCGGTTAATTTGTTTTAATTTACCGGATGGTTTAAAATCATTTTTTAGGAATGGTTCACAGAAATTTTTCAACTCAGAATTTTCTTTGTAGTTGTATGATTCAAGAAAATCCAGCACCCTGCTAAACTTGCCTAGTTCATCCTTTATATCAATTGCATTATCAAACAGGCTGGAAATATGTTTTGAGTTAAACCAATAAATCGCTAATTGAACAAGCAATCCAATAGTGAAATATGCGGTTATTCCTTCAAACAAGAACCATAGAAAAAGAATTATATTTAATAATATTACTGCAGCAAGGGAAAACAAAACTGTTTTTAATTTTTTTAGTTCACCTTTGGGCTTCAACGCTTCATACAAATTTTTAGTGTGAGTTTTGTACTTGGAGGTAATTGATCCATTCGAATAAAGTTTTTCTCTGAAGCGTACAAGCGGCACTAATTCCTTTACAAGGATTTGTCGTTGCATTGTTTCATCAAAATCAGGTTCAGTTACTGTAAGCCATTTACGCAGCAGTTCTGCACCTTCCACTGAAGTACTAATATTTATCAAATGATGAAGTGAGTGTTTTCCGGAAATATTTAAATCGGATTCAAATGGATGCTGATTAATAAGTTCAGTTTCTGTTTCATACGGCAGTTCCGCCCAGTTAATGTTAATGCGAGCAATATTCTGCTTTTTGAATTTTATAATTGCAAGTGTTCTTCTTATTTCAAAATCAATTTTATTATGATTCATAACTGTAATTCCAAACGCAGTAGCAAAGGCTGCAGCGGACAGGTAAGCATATGATTCAGAAACAAAAAAGAATAATATTAGGAAAACTGTAATTCCGGTTAAAAAAAGAATTAACCTTAAAGTTGAAACCCTTAAACTTAGTGTTTTAAGTT
The DNA here is from genome assembly GCA_044507695.1 of Ignavibacteriales bacterium. GTDB lineage: Bacteria > Bacteroidota > Ignavibacteria > Ignavibacteriales > Ignavibacteriaceae > JBIQJD01. Next base: position 223,443 of record JBIQJD010000002.1, read on the forward strand.
TCTCAAGAAATGATGATAATTTCTCAATCTCTTTTTCAATTTGTAATACTCTTACTTTACGCTGATTCATATATTAATTGATTTTTTCTTTGAACCTATGAATAAATAATTTCTGTTAATATTTAAAACCGGCTGTGTAAAACTGTAAATGTTGAATCTGACTTTTTGTTTTAGTTGTAAATCATTTATAGTTTTGAAGACTAATTTAAGAAAATATTGGAGGAGAGCATTAGTGTTAATAGCTGTTCCTAAAGAAATCCTTGAAGGGGAAAACCGAGTATCAATCACTCCTGATACAGCCGCAAAATTAATAAAAGCAGGATTTGAAGTTATAATTGAAAAAGGTGCCGGACTAAATGCAAGCTATCCAGATGAGAAGTACAACGAAGCCGGAGCTAAGGTTGCGGGAATTTCTGAGCTGTACAAATCTGCGGATATAATTGCAAAAGTTCAGCGTCCTTCTTCTGAGGAATTAAAAACTTACAACAAAAATTCATTGTTAATATCTTTTCTCTATCCATTAAATTATCCTGAAGCAGCAAAGGAAGCCGCTGCTGCAGGCATAAATGTAATTTCAATGGATATGATTCCACGTACTACACTTGCACAAAAAATGGATGCACTTAGTTCACAGGCAAATATTGCGGGTTACAAAAGTGTATTAATGTGCGCAAATCATCTTGGTAAAATATTTCCATTAATGATGACTGCTGCAGGCACAATATCACCGGCAAAAGTTGTTATAATGGGCGCGGGTGTTGCCGGCCTGCAGGCGCTTGGCACTGCCAAACGCCTCGGCGCTGTTGTTGAAGTATCAGATATCCGCCCGGCTGTTAAAGAAGAAGTTCAAAGCCTTGGCGGCAAGTTTATAGAAGTTGAAACTGATGAAAACATGCAGGATGCCGGTGGTTATGCTAAAGAAGCTTCTGAAGAATTTTTACGGAAGCAGAAAGAATTAATTTTCAAACATATTACTGAAGCAGATATTGTTATTACAACTGCACTCGTGCCCGGTAAAAAAGCTCCGGTTCTTGTTACAGAAGAGATGGTAAAAAATATGAGACCCGGAAGCGTTGTACTTGATATGGCTGTTGAGTTTGGCGGAAACTGTGAAGTGAGCGAAAAAGGAAAAACAATAAACAAGTATGGCGTAACAATTATTGGTGAACCGAATCTGCCGAGTCTTGTACCATATCATGCAAGTGAAATGTATTCTAAAAATATTTTAAATCTGATACAGCACTTCAGTAAAGAAGGAAAATTCAATTTCAATCTTAATGATGAAATTCTAAAAGGCTGTTTAATTACCTATAATGGAGAAGTTATCAACAGCAGAGTTAAAGATTTGCTGAATAAATAACTTTAAAATTTTATGGATTATTTATAATCACTAAGGGAAAAAACTATGGATATGAGTTTCTTAATGTTAATTTACATTTTTGTTTTGGCAATCTTTGTAGGATTTGAATTGATTACAAAGGTTCCTCCAACTCTTCATACACCGCTTATGTCAGGCTCAAATGCAATTTCAGGAATTACAATAATTGGAGCTTTGCTCAGCGCAGGAATGGAAGAGTTTACAATTAGCACAATTCTCGGATTGGTTGCCATAATTTTTGCAATGATAAATGTCGTTGGAGGATTCCTGGTTACCGATAGAATGTTAAAAATGTTCAAAAAGAGATGAGATGAAATATGCAGTTAATAATTGAAATCACCTATCTCATTTCCTCAATCTGTTTCATTTTCGGAATTAAAAAATTAGGCTCACCCAAAACCGCAAGGCAGGGAAATATGCTTGCCGCAATCGGTATGGCTCTGGCAATTATTATAACTCTTTTTGATCAGCACGTTTTAACATTTGAATGGATAATAATCGGTGTAATTATTGGTTCTATAATTGGAACCATAATGGCTCTTAAAGTTAAGATGACCGGAATGCCTCAAATGGTTGGATTGCTGAATGGTTTTGGCGGCGGCGCTTCATTGCTTGTTGCACTTGCTGAATATTTAAAGATTGAGCCATCCATTCCGGTAAACACAGGCATTGCAATAATTTTAAGTTTGTTAATTGGCAGTGTAACTTTCACCGGATCTTTAATTGCATTCGGTAAACTTCAGGGAATTGTTACTGGAAAGGTTGTTAAATATCCCGGCCAGCATCCATTGAATGCACTTCTTCTATTAGCGGTAATTGCTGCCGGAATTTACATAATAATCTATCCTGATTCTACAGAACTTGTTGTTTTGATTACTGCAGTTTCACTTGTACTTGGTGTACTGCTTGTTCTTCCTATTGGCGGCGCAGATATGCCCGTTGCAATTTCATTGCTTAATTCCTACTCCGGAATTGCAGCATCTACAACCGGATTTGTTCTCAATAACAATGAACTTATAATTGCTGGCGCATTGGTTGGTGCATCCGGAATTATTTTAACTTTAATTATGTGCCGCGGCATGAACCGCTCACTGATGAATGTGTTGCTCGGCGGCTGGGCATCAGCAGGAACTGCTGCAGCGGAAGCTTCTGACGGGCAGCCAAAAGGGGATGTTAAATCTGTTGATGCTGAGGAGCTTGCAATGATATTTGAGGCAGTGAGCAGTGTTATTATTGTACCTGGCTATGGTATGGCTGTTGCTCAGGCACAACATGCAGTCAGAGATTTAATGAATGTTCTTGAAAAGAAAGGAGTAAATGTAAGATTTGCAATTCATCCTGTTGCAGGAAGAATGCCTGGCCATATGAATGTTCTGCTTGCAGAAGCAAATGTGCCGTATGATAAACTTTTTGCTCTTGAAGATATAAATGATGATTTCAGCAATACTGATCTTGTACTGATTATTGGGGCAAATGATGTTGTAAATCCTGCAGCACGGCATGATCAGAACAGCCCTATCTACGGGATGCCTATTCTTAATGTTGATTACGCTAAAACTGTTGTAATTAATAAGCGCTCTTTAAGTTCGGGTTATGCCGGCATTGAAAATGAATTGTTTTACTACCCGAATACTTTAATGTATTTTGGTGATGCTAAAGAAGCAATAACAAAGCTAAGCCAGGAGATTAAAAATTTATAATCACGCAGGATTGTTCAGATAAATATATTGTCATTTCTTCTCTATAGCCGCATACTAAAATTAAAATTGAGTAAATGAAATGAAAATATATTTTTATTTATCAGTCTGCTGAAAAATTAAATATGAAGAAAATACTTCTGCAATTGCTTTTTTATTCAGCATTTTTACATTCACAGGAAATTAATTTTGATTTATTCAGTGCTGCTGTTGAAAATTCCAGTCTCATAATAAAAAACAATTCCGGTAAGATTATTTTTACAAGGAATTTCAGTAATCCGCAAATTTCTCCGGTTGATTTTGATGATGATGGAATAAATGAATTACTTATTCAGGATTCATCATCTGTAAATAACAAACCTGTTTACAAACTTTATTTCTGCAACACAGTTGATTCATTCTACATCGCTGATTCAATCAACTCGGGATTTTATCAGCCTCTTATTTTATTCTCTGAAGAAATCGGCAGCATGATTGTTGTAACAGGAAATCCTCTTTTTGAAAAATATAGTTCAGAGGATTTCCTATTTCTGCCGGCAGTTTGCAGCAAATATGAAGACGGTGTTTTGTTTCCTGTAAATGATGAAGTGTATGAAATTTATCTGAATGAAAATGATATAATCCTGAATTTTCTTGATGAGTATTTTTCATCAAACATCAATAATTGCAATTCAACACAAAATATAAAAGGAGCAATTGCATCTGTATATATAAACTATTTAAATGCGGGAGAAATCTCTGTTGCATCACAGTTCCTAAAAAAGTATTATTTGTGTGATGATAGTTCACAATTCATCATGGAATTAAATTCTCTTTTACAACCAGAGGAATATTAATGAAGTTTGATTGGAAACAATATACAGGAAGAACTTTAAACGTTACAATGTTTGAAAACTACGGCCTGCAAACTGATCCTCACTCCAACACTCCCATCTATGAAATTGTATTTAAAACGGGAAGGCTCATCGGCGCATTTGATGAGGGTATTCTGCTTGAATCTGAAAGGGAGAAGGAAGTTGTAAGAATTTTTATTCCTCACCAATCAATTAAGTGTGCAGAAATCTTTAACTTTTAAAGGGCTGAATTTGTTTAAATTTTTGTTTTTCCTTTTAACGCTGCTCTTAATTTCAAATTTATTTCCTCAGGTTGTGATTAAAAGTCTTAAAACATTTACAACAAGCGCAGCCTTGCTTCCTGTTGTTACTGAAGGTGAAAGATTAAAAATTAGTTTTGATGTGCAATCAGAATTTGCACCAAACTTAAGCATCGTTTTTAGGTATTGTGATAAGCAGTGGAATCCTTACGATAACATGTTCCTTCAAAATCACGGGCAGAATATTGCTTATGATCTTGATCTGCGGAAACTGCCTTCAACTGTTGAAGATGCTGATTATCATTTCCGCGGAGCTTTCCCTGATAATGAAGGCTTTGTTTCATTTCCTTTTTCCGGCAAATGGAAATTCTTTATTACAGATGCACACGATACTTCAAGAATATTTGCAGAGGGAAAATTTTTTGTTGTTTATCCTGAAATCGAACTGGATGTAAAACTAAAAAATGTTTTGCTTGAAGATAAAACATACTATCCGCTTGAACTTGGTAGAGCATATGAAATAACTGCATCATTTGATCTTCCCGAAAATATGTATCCCTCGTTTGTATCTGAAACAGAGATAATTGAAAATCAAAAAATTGATTATCCTTTTATCATTGATAAAACATTTAATACAAACACACGCCAATTTTATTGGAACGGATCAAACAAATTTTCTTTAACGGCACGGGATGTTCGTCCCGGAAATGAATACCGTCAGACTGATTTACGCAATCACAATGTTTTTATTGGTAAGGATGTAAACGCCCGGGTTGATGGAATTGAAATAAGCAGATTTTTCCAGCCAGGTGGAAGGGATAATAACGGCAGCTCAATCTTCATGAATTATAGAAATGATTATGCAACATATCTTAATGTTCAATTTAAACTTCGTCCGCCGCCTGAAATTATGGGAGATATTTTTCTTGTGGGATCATTTAACAACTGGAAGTTATTGCCGGAATATAAAATGGAAAACTCCGCCGGGTTATATACGAAGACAATAACATTAAAACGCGGAGTGTATGATTATCAATATGTTACTGCCGATGTAATAAATGGAAGCATTAATAATGAAAACTGGATTGCACTTGAAGGAAATTTCTGGGAAACAAATAATGATTATTACATCTTTGTTTATTATAATGATCCTGATTATGGCGGGTACGATAGAATTATTGGATTTAAAAGAATTTCCAGCAGGCAATAATGAATAATTTAAAAGTTGGTGTAATTGGCACAGGGCATCTCGGTAAGCTTCATGCAAAAATGTTTAATCAAATAGAAAACTGTGAACTGATTGGAGTGTATGATAAAAATCCTGAACAAGCAAACTCTGCTGCAGATGAATTTAATACAAAAGCATTTAATTCAATTGAAGAATTAATTAACAGTGTTGATGCAGTTTCAATAGCTGCAACAACAACTGCTCATTTTGAAATCGGGAAAAAATGTTTGGAGCTTGGCCGGCATATATTTATTGAAAAACCAATTACTGCTTCAATTGATGAAGCAGAAAAACTTGTTGAACTTGCAGATAAAAAAAATCTGAATTTGCAGGTTGGACACATTGAGAGATTTAATCCTGCATTAATCTCGCTTGAAAAATATATTCTCAAACCGATGTTTATTCAAACAGACAGGCTTGCACAATTTAATCCGCGCGGAACAGATGTTGCAGTTGTATTAGATTTAATGATTCATGATATTGATATTATTCTTAGTCTTGTAAAGAGTGAAGTAAAACAGGTTGATGCGAACGGTGTTGCAGTAGTTTCAAATTCACTTGATATTGCAAACGCAAGAATTCAATTTGAAAATGGTGCGGTGGCAAACGTTACTGCAAGCAGAATATCACAGAAGAAGATGAGAAAAATGAGAATCTTTCAGCGTGATAATTATATCTCACTTGATTTTATCACCGGTGTATCAGAGGTTTACCGCCTGCTTTCAAATGATGAAAATCCCGGATCAGCTTTTCTTTCATATGGTGAAATCGGAGTTGGCGAAAAGAAAAAAAGAATCGTTTATGAACAGCCTGAAATAAAAGATGTAAACGCATTGCAGTATGAACTTCAGCTTTTTGTAAATTCAGTTTTGGATAATACTAAACCGGTTGTTTCTGGTTATGATGGATTACGCGCACTTCGTGTTGCTGAAATTATTATTAAAAAAATTGAAGAAACCGGCATCAATTAATTTAAAAATTGCTCAGAGGTTTTTATGAAAAGAAGTTATTTACTCCTCGTTTTAATATCATTTGCATTAAGCGGAATTAGCTGCAGTGTTTATGAAACAATTGTAAATATTTCCAGGCTAAAATTTAAACTTGGTGATGTAAATAATTTTTTAATAAGCGGTGTTTCAGTTTCAAACAAATCAAGGGTGCAGGATTTTTCGGCAGTAGAGATTCTTAAAATCTCATCAGCATTTGCAGAGGGAAAATTGCCCGTATCTTTTACTTTAAATGTTGAAGCTAAAAATCCAAATGATGGTACAGGCGGATATGCAAGAACAAACGCAACTATTGAATCATTTCCGTGGCGGCTTGAAATCGATGATAAAGAAACTATCTCGGGAAATATTGGAAGTGCAGTAACTGTGCCCGGTACAGGTGAAATTACAGCTATCCCAATAACAATAAATGTTGATCTACTTGATTTCTTTAAAGACAGGGGATATGAATCATTAATAAATCTTGCATTGAGTATAGGCGGATACAACAGTTCCGGAGCAAAGCTTGCCTTATTTGCACGCCCAACAGTTAAAACCACACTGGGCAATATCACCTATCCAAATGAATTGAAGATTGTGAGTTTTGATTTTACGAATTAACAAACGTACTAATTATTCAATTCTCAGTACTCAATACTCACCAAACGGCTTGCCCTTTCTCAAATAGTTGAGTGTTTATTTCTATAAGAGTGCGTTAAATGTTAAATTTCGGTGAAACATTTATTAACTCTACAGTAGGAAGATCTGCTTAATGGGAAAATCAAAAAAATATGCAGTTGGAGTTGATCTAGGGGGAACAAGCATAAAATTAGGTATTGTTTCCGCTGAAGGTAAAATCGTAAAAAAAAGTTCAATTGAAACTCTTGCAGCTGAAGGACCGGAAGCAGTTGTATCTCAGATAAAAAGAGGAATTCATCAGATTCTTAATAATAATAAACTGGAAATTAAAGGAATAGGAATCGGATCGCCCGGTGTTGTTTCAACAAAAAAAGGAATAGTTGAAAATCCGCCAAACTTACCCGGCTGGGGAAAAATAAATCTCGGCAGAATTATTGAAAAAGAATTTAAGATGAATGTATTTGTAGAGAATGATGCTAACGCAGCAGCAATTGGTGAGATGATTTTTGGCACCGGTAAAAATTATAAATCATTTGTTATGGTTACGTTGGGAACAGGAGTTGGCGGCGGAATTATAATTGATAAAAAATTGTACAGAGGAGAATTTGGTGCTGCCGGAGAAATAGGACATATGACAATAAACTATAACGGTGAACGCTGCAACTGCGGCTCATATGGGTGTATTGAAACATATGCCGGGAATAATTACCTGATCCGCAGAGTGAAATCTGATCTTGAAAATCATCCCGATTCAAAAATATTTGAATTAATTAACGGAAACCTTTCCTTGCTTACTCCAAAGATAATTGATGAAGCAGCGGACCAGGGGGATGAATTCGCTCTCTCAGTTGTAAATGGATTAGGAAGTTTCATTGGTTCAAATCTTGCATCTGTAAGTAATCTGCTTGATATCGGAACGTTTATAATTGGTGGCGGCGTTGCGGGATTTGGCACTCCGCTTCTTAATGCAATAAGCCGCACAACTGTTGATCGAGTGCTTACTCCGTTAAAAGCACGGGTGAAAATTCTTCCCGCTAAATTAAAAAATGATGCAGGAATCCAGGGAGCTTCAGCTTTGGTATTTTATAAATATTAGATCAGGAAATTCAAAAAAGAATTATTAAATATTTTTTGTATCCAAAAGAAAAAAATACTGCCGGAAATTTTTCTTCTTCTTATAAGAAAATAAAACTGAAGGGAAATGAATTATCCTTCCTTATTCTTTTCATATTGATCTTACCCCATTTTTCTTATACACAGAATATTGATACTCTTAATACTCCTGTTATTGCTCCAATTGATTCACTTCAATTGCCTGATACAAGTTCTGCAAGGAGATATGATGTTGATACAACCATCTTTGCAAGTGCAACTGATTCAATAATATTTTTGCTTGATAAAAAAGAAATGCACGTATATGGAAACGGTGAACTTGAATACAAACAAACAAATTTAAAAAGTTCAAACATCTTTGTTGATTTTGAAACAAGCGATATAACAGCAGTTGGAGTTCCTTCTGATTCCGGCAAGTTAACCGGAACTCCTGTTCTCACTGAGAAAGGAGAAGTTTATGAAGGAATGAGGATGAAATATAATTTTAAAACTTCACGTGGATTAATCACATCTGCTGGCACAGAAACCGAAGGCGCTTACTACACCGGCGCAAAAATTAATAAAGTTGATCCGGAAACTTATTTCATTGAAGACGGCGTATTCACAACCTGTGATGATTCAATTCCGCATTATCATTTCTATTCACCGGAAATGAAGGTGATTCACAAGCAGCAGATAATTGCGAAATGGATCTGGCTTTATTTTGGCGGCGTACCTTTTCCTGTTCCGCTGCCGTTTGGAGTTTTTCCAATTGAAGCTGGAAGACGATCCGGAATTCTTCCACCTGCATTCGGACAGGATGCTTCACTTGGTTATTATTTTTCCCGCTTTGGTTATTTTTGGGCAATAAGTGATTATATGGATTGGAACATTACCGCTGATTATTTTACACGCGGCAGTTATAATTTAGGCAGCCGTTTCAGATATGCAAAACGCTATAGTTATAATGGAAATCTGGAAGGCGGTTATTCTTATAGAAAAAATAATGAAAGTGTTGACCCGGATTTTACTGAAAATATTCAATGGAGAATAAGATGGAATCATAATCAGAATATTGATCCAACTTTACGTTTTGATGCTAACCTGGAATTTGCTTCTGGCAGAGATTTTTACCGCAGCAACGTTTCTGATCTTTCTCAAAATTTAATGCAGGATATTTATTCATCCGCAACTTTATTTAAATCATGGGATGAATCAGGGAACAGTTTATCTTTAAGTTACAGCAGAAGGCAGAATCTTCAGACGGGAAACATTTCAGAAATTCTGCCGAGTGCAAATTTCAGTATGTCCCAGAAATATCCTTTCAGATCTGAAACAACATCTGCAACAAATTTAAAATGGTTTGAAATGATTGGCTACCGGCTTACAAGCCAATTACAGAATACGCGTAATAAAACTGCAGGTGATTTGAAAATCCGAGGCGGCATTCAGCATAATATTAATATTAATGCATCACCAAAAATTGGCTACATAAGCGTAACTCCCAATATTGATTACAAGGAAAAATGGTACAACAAAAAAACTGTTTTTGAATCTGCAGTAAATCCTGAATCAGGAAATGATACTTTGATTTCAAGAGATGTACATCAGATAAATTTAATCAGAACTTTTTCAGTTGGCGCTTCGGCACAAACGAGATTTTTCGGAATATTCAATCCAAATGCACTTGGAATAAGTTCAATCCGCCACACAGTAACACCAAGAATTTCCTACAACTACACTCCTGATTTTTCAAAATCTTTCTGGGGATATTATGAATCATATATTGATTCAAACAGTAACCGGGTTGAGTATGATCCATTTCAGAAGGAAATATTTGGCGGAATACCGGCTTATGAATCCCAGGCAATTTCATTTTCTATTGGAAATATTTTTGAGATGAAAACTCAGGTTGATCCAACCGATACAACCTCAAAAGAAAATAAAATTCAACTGCTTAACCTCGATGCTGCAATTAGTTATGATTTTACTGCACCGCAATATAAATTTTCTGATCTCAGATTGAATTACAGAACACAAATAAGTGATTGGCTGAATTTAACCGGCGGCTCAGGTTTCTCATTGTATGATTATAACGCTGAAGGTGAAAGAATAAATCAATTGCTGATTGACCGCGGTAAAGGATTATTGAGACTAACTAACATTGATTTTTCAATTTCAACAATGTTATCAGGTGAAAGGCTTGCATCTGCATCAAGTCAAACAATGCAGCAGGAAGAGAATGAGTTTCAACTTAACAGGGATAACAATGCCGTTTATAAAGGGTTGTACGAAGAGAAGGAAGCCGATTTTTCAATTCCGTGGAGTTTATCTTTGAATTATAATTTCAGGCTTGATCAATCAAATCCTTTCCGAAAAAATATTTTTTCAAATGTCAGCGGAAGCGTTGATTTTAATCTTACACCGGCATGGAAATTTTCTTTCAGCGGAAGTTATGATATAAGGAATAAAGAATTTTCCGCTCCGCAAGTAAGAATATCACGCGATCTTCACTGCTGGATAATGAATTTTTCCTGGGTTCCTACAGGTTTGTTCAGAGGTTACAGACTTGAAATAAGAGTTAAAGCTCCGCAGCTTCAGGATTTAAAAATTACAAAACGCGATGAGTTTTACAGCGGCAAAAAATAGGCGAGCTGATTTGAAATGATTACTTATTTGATAGATGGAAATAATTTGATCGGCAAAATAAAATCATTAAGCCGTATTCAAAAGAAGAGTAGACAACATTCCCGTGAACGGCTTGCATTTAAGCTCGATAATTTTTTCCGCAATAAGAAGCATAAAGTCTTTCTCCATTTTGATGGGTTTCCCGGTGAAGTTATAAATACTGATTCTATCAAAATTCAATATTCTGAAAATAAAACCGCTGATGAGCGAATAAAGAAGCAGATTGAACAAATATCAAACAGAAAAAATATTATTGTTGTTACATCTGATACTAACCTTGCTGATTTCTCAAGAGTATGTTCCTGCACAGTAATAAGCAGTGAAGAATTTTCAAAAGAGATTATGAAAATTAATGAAGCAGATGAAAAACAACAGAGAATTGATTCTATGAATAATGAGGAATTTAAAAAAATATTTGGAGTTGAATAATCATTTGTTTTAAGCATTATTAAATGCGTTTGCAATCAATTATTATTTAAATTAGTTTGAAAAAGTTAATTAAAGATTTTTTATGAATCCAACGCTGCTTAACGAGAAATATTTAAAGAGTAAAAAATTCAGAATTGCGTTTGCAGTTTTTATTCTGACATGGCAGCTCGGTATTATCGCAAACATATTAACCTGCCGGTTTGAAGAGAAAAAACCCGGCTCATTAACTGCTGATACTCATCTTATTGAGACCACCCGATTAATTTCTTCAATTGCATTTTTACCTCAAGCTAATGAAGCCAATAAAATAATTGAAGGTAATTCGCTTAACTTTTTTTCAAATGAAATTATATCTAACAGTGAAGAAGATTCAAACCAGCATGAATATTCTTGCTACGAATACACAAATGATATTTCCGGCAGGAAAGATCCTTACTTAAAAAAAATAATTCCCAGAAGTCCACCGCAAATTTCATATCATCAAATTGTGTGAGGGATAGCGGAATAAATCCTTAATCTCTGTAGAATGAAATCCGGAAATAAAGTATTAAACATATTTGGAATCGTTATGGCAGCAGTTTATACGCTGCTCGGCATTTTTATGCTCATTCAAAAACAAGTATTGAATTTCAGTGAACTGCAGAGAATAGGTTTGGGGATTGTTCTCATTCTGTACGGCATATTCAGATTCTATAAAGTAAAAAAGAAATCGCAGGAATCTGATGAGTTCGAATCAGAAAGCTAATTCAATTAATTGAGTATTCTAATATTCCGCTTCCGCCACACTTCACAACTATTATAATTTAATTTATCTCAAGGAGAACCAATGAAAATCAGCGGCTGGATCTTTATGATCCTTAGTTGGGGTGTGATATTGTGGCTAACAATTTACTGTATAGTAAAGGTGTTCTCTGTTTCTAAAAAAGAAAAATAGGAAAAGGAATTAACATGTCTGATAAAAATAAAAATGAACACAAAGGCGGAATTAAAGATGTTATTGAAGGATTAATATGGCTTCTTATTCCGCTGGCAATCGGATATCTTATCTACGTTCTTGCTTAATCAATAACATAAAAGCTGCCTGTTTAACGGGCAGCTTTTTATTTATAACCAATCACTAAAATATTTACAAAACCAAACTAACATCTTCATTATTAACAAGAGATGAATAGATTACATCCCGTGTTGTTTCGTTTGGAACTTCAATCTTAAAATTTATGCTGAAGTATTTATCATTTCTGCTTACGTTGGAAGGAGAAACGGAATAATCCAGACCGTGCGCTGCTGTATCAATTGCTGCAAGAATTTTTTCCACACTTCTCCCGATTACTTTATACACCCACTCGCATGGATAAATAATTTCCGGACGCCTGCCGCTGCTGCTGTCAAAAATCATAATAAATTTAATACAATATGATATTGTTAAAGATAATCATTTCATTTTAAAATTTTAGATATCATGCAGTATGCTCACATATTTTTGGCCTTCAATCATATGGTGATACGAACTACACTAATAAACAATTTGTGAAATTATATTTTCAGAGCCAAATCATTCTAAAAGTATAAATAAAGGATCTTAAACTATGAGAAGTGGTAGTTATCATATTTTTATGCGCGGATTGTATGTAATTACAGCAATAATTTTTTTAGCAGGAAATTCTTTTGCACACCGTTTTCATTATGTAAAATGGGATGCAACAGGTTTCCAGAACGGTTCCGATTGGGAAAACGCTTTTACAAACCTGCAGGATGCTCTTAATGTTGCGCTGGCAAATGATACAATTTTTGTTGCCCGCGGTATTTATTATCCTGATCAGGGGAAAGGAATAACCAAAGGCGATAGGAACGCAAGTTTTGCATTAAAAGGCGGTGTTGTAATTATGGGCGGTTACCAGGGGAACGAAAAATTCCAGAGTTTTGAATCATCCATTCCAAGTGAATTCTGGAAGAAGCATTGGCGCGATTGGGAGAATAACAAAACTATTTTAAGTGGTGATCTTTTAATAAATGATAATGATAATATTTCTCATGATGAAGCAGCAAGATCTGATAATAGTTATCATGTTATTACTACTCTCGGGCCGGTGGATACAACAACCGAAATAAACGGATTAATAATTGAAGGCGGAAATGCAAATTCAAGTTCAACTTTTTCAGGTTCAAGAGGAGGAGGATTATACATTTCAGGAAGCAAATTAAGAATACGCAATTGTATTTTCAGGAATAATTCATCCTTAGAAAGCGGCGGCGGGATTTATGCAAATGGAGGAGAATTACGAATTAAATTTTCAAGTTTTATAAATAACAATTCTAAAACCGGCGGTGCAATTACTTTTTTAGGAAATGATAATCTTGAAGCACCGGTTGTTCCAAAGGTTGTTAATTCATATTTCTTTTCAAATAAAGCTGAAACCAAAGGTGCTGGCATTTATGCTATAAACGCTGCTAATGCATATGTGGCAAACTGTGTTTTTACACAGAATAATTTGAGTAGTGGATCATCTTCAGGTGCCGGTGCTTATTATGATAGTAAAAGTTATCCCGAAATCGTGAATGCAACATTTTACAAAAATAATTCCGGCGGAAATGGCGGAGGTTTAACTTTATATTCCGGAAGAGTTTCAAATTCCATTTTTTATAATAATACTGCTTCAGGTTCAGCGCAAATTTATCTTGAAGGAATGCCGGCTAATTCTTCAGTAGCAAGACAATTTATTTCATCAAACATTGAAGGCGGATTTATTGGAACAAATATAACTTCAACTGATCCTGGATTTGTTCAGCCGGATAATCCCATGGGTGAAGATGATTATTTTGGAACTCCGGATGATGGATTGCAGATTTCAGGCAATTCATCACTTATAAATAAAGGAACTTCATGGCTGAATATTGAACAGTCTGATCTTCTCGGTTATCCACGAAAATCAAATGATTCAGTTGATATCGGCGCTTATGAATACCAAAGATTTAATGTTGATTACAAACAGGTTTATGAAAATCTGAAATCCGGCGGTTACATTCTGTTAATGAGGCATGGAATTACTGATCATACACAAATAGACAGTGCAGGTTATCAGGCTGATCTTGCAAATTGTGATAAACAAAGAAATCTTAGTGTTGAAGGAAAACTGCAATGTGATTTCCTCTGGCATATGATGAAGCTGCTCGGGATTCCACATGATACAGCCATCGCAAGCCCTATGTGCAGAACAAAATTTACAGCACGCTGGGTATTCAGCGGTTTTAAACAAACTTTTATCTGGATGGGTGTTGATTCTCAGTATACAGATAACAAACTTGCTGCGCTGGGAACAATTCCGCCTTCCGGATTAAATTCTGCAATTGTTACTCATCAAAACAGTATTGAAGAAGTTACATCATTTGCTAAAGGTGAAGTTCAGGAAGGGGATATTGTGATCATTAAACCTTTGGGCGGATCTAATTTTGAAGAGGTTGCCCATTTTACTACAGATACATGGGAAAAAATGATAAAGTATGTTCCAAATAATCCAACCGCAATTGATGAGAATGAAATTGCCCCAATTAATTTTGTATTGTATGATAATTATCCAAATCCATTCAATCCTTCAACAACAATTGAATATTATATTCCATCAATTGAACATGTTTCATTAAAAATATTTGATGCACTTGGAAGGGAAGTATCTGAATTGGTGAATGAAGTTAAATCTCCCGGTAATTATAAATTATCATTTGATGCATCTAATCTTGCAAGCGGTATTTATTATTACAGACTTGAAGCTGGTGAGTTTAACCAAACAAAGAAGCTGATGCTTTTGAAATAGTTGAGGCTTTTTTCACTCTAAATTTTTTCAACCTCCGGATTTAACTGAAGTTCCAGAAAACTCCGGAGGTTAATTAAAAGTTCCCGGCTCAACCCGGAGGCCAATTCATTTTTCTTCCGCCAAGAAGATGCATGTGAAGATGATAAACTTCCTGCCCGCCGTTATCTCCGCAATTAATAACAAGTCTGAAACCATCCTTATCAATTCCTTCATTCTTTGCAATTTGATTTGCTGCATCAAACATTTCTGAAAGAATCTGAGAATGTTCTTCCCCGTTTATATCTGTAACTTTTGGAATTTCAATTCTTGGAATAATAAGTATATGTGTTGGCGCCTTTGGATTTATATCTCTGAAAGCAATAACATTTTCACCTTCATAAACGATGTCTGCTGGAATTTCTTTTTTAACAATCTTAAGGAAAATATTATCTGCCATATCTATTCGTCCTTTTTATCTTTAGGTGATTCAATTTCATACTTCTTTATTTTATTATAAAGATGGCTTCTTTGAATATCAAGCACTTCAGCAGTTTTGCTGATGTTCCAATTATTGGCTTCAAGCTGTTTAATGATAAATGCGCGCTCTGCTTTTTCTTTAAATTCCTGAAAAGAATTACTCTCCTGCAGAATATCACTCATCGAAGATTTTCCCGGACTGAAAATTCCTTCAATATCTTTTCTTTGAATATTTTTTTTGTTAACGATAATCATTATCCGCTCAACAACATTTTTTAATTCACGCACATTGCCTGTCCAGGGAAAAGTTTGTAAATATTTGATTGCATCTTCTTCAAAAAACACAGCAGGCTTCTTATACTTTACCGCAATTTCATCAGCAAATTTTTGAATTAGAATAGGAATATCTTCAATTCTATCTTTAAGCGGCGGAACATGAATAGGGAAGACATTAAGACGATGATAAAGATCCTCGCGGAAATTTCCTTTCTCTATCTCTTCAATCAAATTTTTATTTGTAGCTGCAACTATTCTAACATCTACTTCAATTTTTTTTACGCCTCCAACTCTTTCGATTTTACCATCTTCAATTGCCCGGAGAACTTTTGCCTGCGCCTGAAGACTCATATCTCCAACTTCATCAAGAAAAATTGTCCCTTTATTAGCAAGTTCAAATCTTCCTATTCTTTGCTGAAAGGCTCCGGTGAACGATCCTTTCTCATGTCCGAATAATTCTGATTCAATGAGTTCATTCGGAATGGCAGCACAGTTAACTTCAACAAATGCTTTATCTTTTCTGCTGCTCTTTGCATGAATTGCACGTGCAACTAGTTCTTTGCCTGTGCCATTTTCACCAGTGATTAAAACACGTGTATCAAGCGGTGCAACTTTATCAATTATATCAAGAATATTTTTTATAGCCTGGCTTTTGCCCAGAATTGTTCCATCACCAATATATGTTTTTTTAATTTCTTTATTTTCCTGAAGCAGGCTTGATTGTTCAACAGCGTTGCGCACACTAATTAAAAGTTTATCACGATCAATCGGTTTTTCAATAAAATCAAATGCACCAAGTTTTGTTGCTTTAATTGCATTCTCAACACTGCCATGCGCTGAGATAATTATTACGCACAGATCAGGATTTTTTTCTTTTGCGCGTTTAAGAACTTCAAATCCGTTCATCTCCGGCATTTGAATATCAAGCAGCAGTGCGCTGAATGATGCTGATGATAATTTCTCCAATCCTTCTGCAGCACTGGTTGAGTAATCAACGGGATAATTTTCATACTCAAGTATCATCTTTATACTTTCGCAGATTTCCCGTTCATCATCTATTATTAAAATTGAATTCATAAACAATATCTAAAATGTTTTAAAGCAGGCATTATAAGAATTTGTGAAGGGAGAATGTTTCTGTTCTTTTTTAAAGTATCCCCGAAGATATTTCCTAATTTATTTGTTTCAATATCCCGCAAATCAACCGAGGATTGAACTTTAAAATTCTCCTCAAAAACTTCCACAAAATAACCAATTAAGTCTCCCAAATCAAAAATGTTTGATGCATGTGCAATATATGCGCTTCCAAAAAAATGAGCGAGTTTATCCTTATCACCATACTTGTTTTGGGGTGAATCAAAGTAAAGCTGCGATGGAAGCTGTTCATTCTTTTTATAAAAAAGAGAATCACTATGTGAAGTTAACGGGTAGCGGATAATACTTTTAATTAATGGAATTTGAATTGGTACTTTTTTGTAAGGAACTGATGCAAAGGTAAGAGCAAGCAGCGCTTCATTAATGTCTCCACTATAAAAATCTATTGCACGTACAAAGATTGAATCTGTTAACGCAATATCATTCATAGAATTTTTTAGTTCCTGGAAATATGACGAAGCAATAAATTCTGTAATATAATTTACTCCTTTTGAGAGTTTGCTTTGCTGTGCATGAAATATTGTTGTAAATAAAATGAAGAAACAAATTGTTTTCATGATTAAAAAAATAAACAAGATTAAATGAAATAGAAAAGCAGTTAATTTACATTGATTCCTTTAAATTGTTTTTTTACTATACATTAACATTTGAAGTAAGGGGCATGAAAACAAAACTTCTGTTAAAAATTAAAATCTTCGTTTCTGCTTGCATCTTAATTTTATTAATCAGCAGTTTATCATGTACCGATGATATAGTTCAAAGTTCAAATGACGGATTAAACGGAGAATGGCAGTGGATAAAAACAGAAGGCGGATTTGCTCCGCATGTTATTGTTCCCGAACCGGGAACGTCTTTAATTATTTCTTTTCAATATAACAGAAACTTCATTCTTTTCAGGAATGACTCGATTAAAGTTACTGCAAAATATGATGAGGCAGATTATGAAAATAACTGGAATAAGAAAATCACATTCAAAAATATAAACACATTTAATTACTCTTTTGAATTTGATTCTGTCTTTGTAAAGATTGATTCAGATACTTTAACTATTTGGGATGGTATGTTTGATGGATTTTTTAGCTATTATCTAAAAAAGTATTAATTGAATTTAAAACATCCAGATCAAAAATATATTGCAGATTGAAATTCTTCATTCCAGTTTTACATAAACAAATTCTGCCGGAATTCACCCTTACTTTTGCCGCACTTATCCATTGATCATTGGATAATCCAGCTATATGTTCAGATAGGATAAATAATTTATAAAGGAGAATGTTATGAGAAAAATTATTGCGCTTGAATTTGTTTCACTCGATGGAGTAATACAAGGTCCCGGAGGTCCTGATGAAGATAAAAGCGGCGGCTTTACTTACGGCGGATGGACATTCCCATATTCTGATGCTGTAATTAATGGGGTAATGCAAAAACAAATGAGTGTACCGTTTGAACTCTTGCTTGGACGAAAAACTTTTGATATTTGGGCGCCGTATTGGCCTAAACATGCTGATATCTGGCCTGAAGTAAATACTATAAAAAAATATGTTGCATCGAATACACTTACATCTCATGAGTGGCAGCCAACAGTATTTTTAAATGGAGATGTTGTAAAACAAATCTCAGAACTAAAGCAGCAGCAGGGACCTGATCTTCATGTTTATGGAAGTTCAAATCTTCTCCAAACATTATTTAAACATGATCTGGTAGATGAATTGTGGCTGAAGATATATCCTGTAACACTCGGCAGCGGTAAAAAATTATTTGCTGATGGCACAATTCCCGCAGCATTTGAAGTAACAGAGAGTCAGATATCTCCGCGGGGAATAATTATAATTAATTATAAACGTGCAGGAGAAGTTGCTACCGGAAGCTTTTGAGTTATTCCGGAGGATAAAAAATTAGCTGAAGATCAAATTAAAAAAAGGGAAGATACTATCTCATATAAATGTGAAGAAAACATTTGCTAAGAGATTTTAAGTATGAAAATATTTTGGTCTCAATTAGCTGTTGAAAGGCTGGAAGGGATCTATCATTATATTGCAGATGAAAATGAAGATGCAGAATAAAAAACAATCGGGAAAATATTTAAAAAGATTGAATCACTCTTAAAAAGTCCGGAAAGGGGAGAAGGATTCCTGAAACACAACAGAACGATATTAGGGAAGTATTTGTAGATGAGTATCGAATAATTTACCGGATAGAGTCTAAAAGTATTTTTATACTAACCATAAGAAATTTCAAACAATTATTACCGGATTTAGATTTTAGGTTTAATATCAATCTCATTTAATTAAGTTGTTCTTTTTTTTTGAGAGGTTTGAAGAGATAAAACTTTATGTTTGTATAACTCCCACGTTAAATTTTGGTAAATCAGGATTATTATCTGCAGCACAAATTGCCATTGAAATGTATTCACGGGTTAATGCAGGATCAATAATTTCATCTATCCATAATCTTGCCGCAGCATATAGCGGATTACTTTTTTCTTCATAACTCCGTAAGATATCATCGAGCAGTTTTTGTTTTTCTGCATCAGTAAAAGTATTGCCTTCTTTTTCAATCTGTTTTAATTTTATATCAAGCAAAACGCTGCTTGCCTGGCTTCCGCCCATCACGGCAATTTTAGAATTTGGATATGCAAAAATAAATCTTGGATCATAAGCTTTGCCGCACATTGCGTAATTGCCCGCACCAAAACTGTTTCCTACAATAATCGTAATTTTTGGAACAACTGAGTTAGCAACAGCATTAACCATTTTAGCGCCGTCTTTTATTATACCGTTATGTTCGGCACGGCTGCCAACCATAAAGCCTGTAACATCCTGAAGAAAGATGAGAGGAATTTTTTTCTGGTTGCAGTTCATAATAAACCTTGCAGCCTTATCAGCACTGTCTGAATAGATTACTCCGCCAACCTGCATTTCACCGGTTTCTGTTTTAATTATGCTTCGTTGATTTGCAACTATTCCAACAGCCCATCCATCAATTCTTGCATACGCAGTAATGATAGTTTTACCGTATCCTGCTTTGTATTCATCAATCTCTGATTTATCAACTATCCGTGCAATAACTTCATACATATCATATGGTTTTATGGGATCTTCAGGAAGCAAACCATAAATTTCTTTAGATGAAAATAGTGGAAGAAAACTTTCACTACGATTGAAATTAGCTTTTTGTGAAGCTCCTGTTTTTTCAGTAAGATTTCTTATCTGCTTGATACATTCTTCATCATTCTTCATTATATAATCTGTTACTCCGGAAATATTTGATTGAACCTTTGCACCGCCGAGTGTTTCATTATCAATTACTTCTCCTATAGCAGCTTTAACAAGATGTGAACCAGCGAGAAAAACCGAACCTTCTCCTTCAACAATTAAAGCCTCATCACTCATAATTGGAAGGTATGCTCCGCCTGCAACGCAAGGCCCCATTATAGCAGCAATTTGCGGAATTCCCATTGAAGAGATTATTGCATTGTTTCTGAAGATTCTTCCGAAGTGTTCTTTATCAGGAAAAATTTCATCCTGTAAAGGAAGAAAAACTCCGGCGCTATCAACAAGATAAACGATGGGCAGCCGGTTCTCCATTGCAATTTCTTGAGCGCGCAGATTTTTTTTTGCCGTAACAGGAAACCACGCACCAGCTTTAACTGTTGCATCGTTTGCAACTATCACATGATATCTTCCGTGAATTTTACCAATGCCGTAAATAGTACCGGATGAAGGTGCTCCGCCATATTCTTCATACATTCCGTAAGCAGCGAAAGTGCTCAGTTCAAAAAATTCTTTTTTATCATCAACTAAAAGTCCAATCCGTTCACGCGCTGTTAATTTTCCTTTTGCTTTATGTTTTTCAATTGCTTTCTTTCCGCCGCCGAGTTTAACCTTTTCTTTTTCCGCGGATAATTTTCTTAGCAGGGATTTGTAATAATCCTCTCTGCGTATATAAATTTCATCTTCTTTAATCTGGCTGCCAATTTTTTTCATAAAATGATTTGATGAATTAATAAAATGATTTTATACTATAAATTTTTCAGTACTTCTCTTGCAATTACTATTCGCTGAATTTCCGATGTACCTTCACCTATTGTACAAAGTTTTACATCACGGTAAAATTTTTCAACGGGATAATCTTTAATAAAACCGTAACCGCCGAAAATCTGCACAGCCTCACTGGCAGCTTTTTCTGCAATCTCACTTGCAAAAAGTTTAGCAATTGCTGCTTCTCTTGTAACAGTTTCTCCTTTATCTTTTAATGAAGCTGCACGATATGTAAGAAGCCTTGCTGCTTCAATCTCTGTTTGCATTTGGGCAAGTTTAAATTGTATCCCCTGATATTCCGCTATTGATTTTCCGAATGCTTTTCTTTCTTTAGAATAATTTATTGAAGCAGTGAGCGCACCCTGAGCTAATCCTAAACTTAATGCCGCAATAGATATTCTTCCACCTTCAAGAATTTTCATTGCCTGCACAAAACCTTCTCCTTCTTTTCCTAAAAGATTTTCCTCCGGAATTGTAAGATTTTCAAATGCAATTTGTGTTGTATCACTTGCACGCATTCCGAGTTTATTTTCTTTCTTTCCTTTTAGAAATCCATGCATGGACGCTTCAGCAACAAATGCAGAAATTCCTTTTTTATTTTTATTCTTATCTGTTACTGCAAGAATTACTGCAGTTTCACCAACAGTGCCGTGAGTAATGAAAGTTTTGCTTCCGTTAACAATATAATTGCCGTCTTTTTTTATTGCAGATGTGCTCATTCCGGCAGCATCACTTCCGGATGAAGATTCTGTTAAAGCCCACATTCCAATTTTATTTCCTGCTGCAAGATCCGGAATATATTTTTGTTTTAAATTATTATCAGCAAAAGTTAAAATATGATTTGTGCATAATCCATTATGAGCTGCAACAGATAGAGCAATGGAAGGATCAACTTTAGCAAGCTCTTCAATTATTATTACAAAATCGAGATAACCGAGAGCGGCTCCGCCTAATTCTTCAGGAACAAGAATTCCGAGAAAACCAAGTTCACCAAGCTGCTTGATAACATCGGAAGGAAATTCCTGTGATTCATCATAATGCATTACAACCGGGCGGATGTTATTCTCAGCAAAATCACGGATAGTATCTTTTATTATTAATTGATTTTCACTTAACTCAGTATTAAATGAGCCGGCAAGGACTTCCATAAATTTTCCTTTCATCTCAACTGTTTGTTGAATATTAAACACAAACCGCTTTTGGCAGTGTGATTTTGAATTAAAATTTCTGGAGCAAATTCCCTTAATGGGATCTGAAACTATTTAAAATTTCTTCTGCTAAATGGTAAGGAGATAAATTGCCGAGTACAACTTTTTCTAATGATGAATTTAATGATTTTTCCCGTGAATCATTCCACAATTCTGCTTTTAATTTTTCTTCAACAATCTGTTTTATTCTTGTTCGTGTCCGGACTTCACGGTTATGTAAAAAAAGATTTTTTTGTTCAAGAAAACTTTTATGCCTGATAATTTCATCATAAACTTCAGCAATGCCTTTATTTTCACTGGCAACAGTTTTAATTATTCCGGGCATCCATGAATTTTCATCGTGTGCTTTCATCATCAGGATAGTTTTTAGTGCTGCAAATGCCTGCTCAGAGCCGGGACGATCAGTCTTATTAAGAACAAAGATATCAGCAATTTCCATTAATCCGGCTTTCATTGCCTGCACTGCATCACCTGATTCAGGAACAAGAATTACCATAGTTGTATCTGCTGCATTTGCAATATCCAGCTCTGATTGACCAACTCCAACAGTTTCAAGAATCACAAAATCATAGCCTGCGGCATCAAGAACATCTCCTGCTTCAATTGCTTTTTTACTCAAGCCGCCAAGGCTTCCGCGTGTTGCCATGCTTCTTATGAAAACACCGGGATCATTTCCAATCTCGCTCATTCTCACACGATCACCGAGCAGAGCACCGCCGGTAAACGGTGAGGTTGGATCAACTGCAATTATGCCAACAGTTTTGTTCTGGCTGCGCAGGTATTTTGTTAACTGATTTGTAACAGTACTTTTACCGGCACCGGGAGGACCTGTAATTCCAACGCGGTATGCACTCCCAACCTTGCTGAAAAGATTTTTCATTAATTCAGCGGAGCGGGAATTGTTTTCTTCAACAATTGATATTGCACGTGCTGTTTCCCGTTTGTTGGAAGTGTTAAGATTAATTTTCATTAAATTGTTAAATAATTATTCGCTGCGGTTTAGTTTATTCTTGAAGAATTCTACTGTTTTAACCAAGCCATCCTCAAGAAGTGTATCGGGTCTCCAATTGAATTTTTTATAAATCTTATCTGATGTAATTACGCTCCGCATTTGTTCACCGGGCGCTGCAGGTCCGTGAATTTCTTCTTTATTTTTTTTCGTGATTTTATTCAGCTTATTAAAAAGTTCATTAACATCTGTTTCTTTTCCAGTGCCAATATTATAAACTTCATTTGATGTATCATTTAACGTAAGCAGATTTGCTTTAACCACATCATCAACAAAAACATAATCACGAGTTTGTTTTCCGCTTCCATTTATTATGGGCTGTTCATCATTTAAAAGTTTCATTGTAAAAATTGCAACAACTCCTGCTTCACCATGCGGATTCTGGCGCGGGCCGTAAATATTTGCATAACGTAAAATTGTGTAGTTCAAATTATATTGAACAGAATAAAAATAAAGATACTTTTCAACAGATAATTTTGAAATACCGTAAGGTGATAGGGGAGAAGCCGGATGATTTTCATCAGCAGGGAAATAATTTTGTTCCCCGTAAACAGCGCCGCCGGTTGAGGCAAACATGAATTTCTTTACACCTGTTCTTATACAATTCTGCAGCAGATTTATTGTGCCGATAATGTTTGTATCAGCATCAAACGCCGGATCTTTTACTGATCTTCTTACATCCATCTGCGCAGCATGATGATTTACTACATCAAATTTTTCTTCATTAAATAAATCAGATAAAGATTTATCTCTTATATCTGCATTAATAAATTTTGCTTTGAAACTAATATTTTCTTTGAACCCTGATGATAAATTATCCAGTATAAATACCTGATGTCCTTCATGTATAAAAGCATCTGCAATATGTGAAGCAATAAATCCTGCTCCACCTGTTACAAGAATTTTCAAATAATTATTCCTTATAAAGATTATTTTTATAAATATATTCTTTTACTTTTTCCGGCACAAAAAAATCAATTGGCTTATTATTTCTTACTCTTTCACGAATCTGTGTTGAACTAATTTCAATTAATGGAGTCTGTACAAAAACTGCGTGATCAAAATATTTATTTCTTGTTCCGGAATTTTCCGTTTCTCTTTTTAACACTACAAGTTTAACAAGATTAACTATTTCATCGGGATCTTTCCACGAATCAAAAACGAGAAGATTATCATAGCCAATTATCAATTCAATTGAAGAGTATTTTTTCTTTAACATTTTGATTGTATCAATCGAATAAGAAACTTCCTGTTTTTCAATTTCAAATTCTGAATATTCAAATGATCGGTTATTTAAAATTGCAAACTTAAGCATTTCTAATCTATGCAGTGGAGAAGTGTGCTGCTTATCAGTTTTATGTGGTGAAACGAAGGCAGGGATAAAAATTATTTTTTCCAAACCTCTTATTTCTTTTACAACTTGTGCAGTAATTAAATGCCCGATGTGAATGGGATCAAAAGTTCCCCCGAAAATTCCAACAGCTTTCATTTCAGGAGATCCTTGTATTCAATAAAAAGGTGTGTGAAGCGTTCATGCATTTTGGGGCTGCAGTAAGCAAGGCTCTCTTTTTTAGAAAGATCATGATATAATTTTTTGAATTCTGTATTATCTTGTATCATTGCAGAGTAATTAACAACTGTAAGATTTGCATCCTGTCTGCAAGCAGCATTTAAAGTTGAATCATAATCAAGCTTATGCCAGTTCACATTCTCAATAAAGTATTGATCAATCCTGTTAAAACCAATTGAAGAAATTTTGTTGTTAAAAGTTTTTGCAAGAATAAGTGCATCATCTTCAATTGCTAATAAGTTAAATATCTTTTTAAGATCAGTTGATGAAGTACCGATAGAATCTGATGTAATAATAATGTTGTTATGAAATCTTGAGAAAATTCTTTCACTCATTTTCATAATAAATTCAGGCAGATCATCAGTACTTTTCCAGATTATGCTGCCGGAATTATTTAACTCATCCGGTAAAAATTCACGATCGTTTTCATCAAGACAAAAATAATAGTTAGTGAAACTCTCAGAACTTTCTGCAATCTCTTTATTATTAAGCAAAAGTGTAGAATAAAGCAGTACTGAATCTTCCGCAGAAAAATTTTCAAAAGACGGTGCTTTCTCCGGATTAAAAACCGGGAAACGGCAGAGAATATAAAGTGATGAATTAGCCTTATTCATTGCCCGTACTTTGCGTTAAAAGTTCCCTGATAAAATTTCTGTAATACTTAATATCTTCTTCATAATAATATCTGTCTGAATTAATTGAATTCCTTAATTGATATTTTCTGAATGCAAGTTTTATTGCTGCTGATTGATAATCACGCTGATCACTCACCGGCGGAATCAATTTAAGTTTATTATGAGATGAATGAATCATCTTTAAATGATCTGCCGGAATTAAACCTGAATTGACTTCTTCAAGAAGTTCACGGTAAATAATTTTCTTTTCATTAAAAACAGATATTAAAAACATTATCCCAAATACTGTAAAAATTACTAACAGAGAAATTACACCAATCAAACCAGATGAATCAAGACTAACGGAAAGATTCCATGTAAAGTGAATTAAAATTGCCACTGCAAATCCTGCAATAATCGTAAAAATTTTTTTTGCTCCGCTTAAATACTTTGTATAGCTTAGGAACGCACCGAACGAAGCAGTTGAAACGCAATGCATTGCCGCAGAAAATAATGTGCGCATAATAACCAATGTAATCCAATCATTTAAATTGCTGCCGTAAGTAATGAAGTAAAGAAAATTCTCTGTCATTCCAAATCCGAGCCCGATTGCACCGCCATAAACAAGCCCATCAGTTAAATTATCAAATTTTCTGTTGTTTATTGTGATGAATAAAAAAACGCCTTTCATTAATTCTTCAACTACAGGAGCAGCAATTATAGTTTCAAAATGGCTGAATGCATTTTTGCCAGGAATGAAGACTGAAGCAAAGGCACTGAAGAAAAATCCAAATACGAGTGTTAAAAAAATTGCTCCAAAAGCTCCCCAAAGATAATTCTTAAAAACAAATCCGAATGGTTCCCGCTCATACCTGTCAAGTTTCCAGATAAAAACCAGGTAAAGTAACATGGGAATAATTGCAGCGGCAGCCGAAGCAAGATATATCATTCTCAACTATTCGTTTATTATCACTTATTAAATATTAGAAGTGCTATTTAAATTTCAAAATATGAAATGAACGAAGATGAATTTTTGCACTTCACTCTTTTATCCATTTTATTAATTCTTTTAGAGAAGGCATTTTGCCGTGTGAAAGAATTCCAATTCTAAAAATTCTTGCTGAAATAAAAATTGTGAGATAAATAGAAAGAAGCATCAGAATAATTGAAAGAGCGATTTCAGTTGATGGTATTATACCAAGGTTCAGCCTGAGCATCATAATTGTTGGAAGCGTTAACGGAAAGTAAGATAAAATTTTTACAATCATAGTATCAGGATTTTCAATTGCAGGTATGGCAAGAATAACCGGCAATACAAGTATCATACTTAAATATCCTGTAATCTGCTGCGCCTCCTGTTCTGTTGAAACAATTGAACCAATTCCTACGAACAATGAAGTATAAAAAATAAAACCAAGAACAAAGAAGATAAGTATCATAAAAATATTACTGAAAATATCAGCGGATATGAGAGCAGAATTTGTAAGTAAGATTCCAATTACAGCCCAGATTAATATTTGAACGAAGCCGAGCAAACTTAATCCAAATATTTTTCCTGCAAGCAGTTCATCCGGTGTGCAGCTTGAAATTATTATATCAATAAGTTTATTTGATTTTTCTTCAACCAAACTTCTTATCAGCATTCCGCCGGATGAGATTACGAGTGTCATCAGCATCAAAATAAAAATTATTGAAGAGAAAAATGTGGTGATGAAATCGGTTTTCTTTTCTTCACCGGCTTCTGATATTTGCACCTGTACAATATTTGAAGCTGATGTTATTTTATTAATCAATTCAGGATTTATTCCTGCCCGCTCAAGTGCAATGATTGTTGTTATTTCATTATATGCCTGTTCCAATCTTCTTACATCTTTAAAATTTGCTGCAGCCTTGCTTCTGAATTCTGCTGAAACAGAATCTGTTCCGGAATTTTTTATATGCAAAACTCCGTTTATCACACCACGTATAATAAGTGAATCGGAAGCGGCTAACAATTTATCAATCGGCTGATTTTTTTTAGCAAGATTAACAACCATATAAGCCGGCTGCTGGTTATCTATTGTATACTGTTCTGTTTTTGTCTTTAAAGGGAAAAAATAAATTCCTGAAGTATCTATTACTCCGATAGTTTTTGTGTAATCATTTTCCTGTGAGGAAATTAATTGTCCGCCGATAGTGAACAAAATAATTATCAGCGGCGAAATAATCAGCGAGATCAAAAATGTTCTCGTTTTTATCTTCTCAACAAATTCCCAGCGTGCAACAGCAAATATTTTTTTCATTTATTCGTATGATTTTCTTTTATCACATCAATAAAAATTTTGTTTAGAGTAGGTTCAATAATTGAGAAATGTTTGATCGTAATTTTTTCAATTAAGGATTTTAAAAACAAATTTGGCTGATAGTTTTCCGCAAGTTGCACTTCTGCGCAGTTGTTATAAAAATCAATGCTTTCAATCATTGGTAAGGATGAAATGAAAGATGCATCTCCCTCGAATTCAATTTTAACATTGTTAGCTGCAAATCTTTTTTTAATTGAAGAAAGGGAACCGCTGCAAACTCCTTTTCCTTCATTTATAAGAAGAATATCAGAACATAATTTTTCCGCTGTTTCCATTTGATGCGTTGAGAGTATAATTATCCTGCCTTCTCTTGCAAATGAAAGAATTACTTCTTTTATCAACTGCTGATTTATGGGATCAAACCCGGTAAACGGTTCATCAAGAATAAGCAATTCAGGATTGTGCAGCACAGCAGTAATAAATTGAACTTTCTGCTGGCTGCCTTTTGAAAGCTCACGCACTCTCTTGCTGCTGTATTTTTGCATCCCCATCCTATCAAGCCAGTAATTTGCTTTTGTTAAAGCTTCATGGCGCGACAAATTTTTCAAACTTGCAAAGTAAAGAATTACATCAATCACTCTTTGATTTCTGTACAAGCCTCGTTCTTCCGGCAGATAACCGATAATATCATAATATTTTTTATCAATTACTTCGCCATTAAAAGTTACTTCACCTGAAGATGGTTTAATAATATTTAGAATAACTCTGATAGTTGTTGTTTTGCCTGCACCATTTGGTCCGAGCAATCCAAATATTTTTCCTTTTTCAATTGAGAAGGAAAGATTATCAACTGCAACAACATTTTTAAATTCTTTCCTTAAATTTTTTATTATAAGCATAAAATGATTGGAACTAATAACAGAAATTTTGTTATAAAATTGAGTTTCAAATTATGATATATAAACGATAGATTCTATTTTTAAAAGTAAATAACTAATTCACAAATCCCGGCAATCAGCAATCCTATTAAATGATGATATTAAAGCCTGAAAAGTTGACTATCAGGCTAAGTATCTCTATATTTTGGGTCGTTTTTTGCCCCCATTTTACGGTAAAAGCGATGATTATTAAGATTTCCAATCTGAGTGACGGTGTTCATAATTTTAGTTTTGATGAACCGGTGGGCACAATAGGATTGACAGAACCATTCTTTGATAATTTTAAACTGGAAGCTGAGATAATGAAATCTCACAATCAGATAATTTTGAATGCTGAGATTAAACTTAACGCGGAATTTGATTGTGACAGGTGTACTGTAAATTATAAAACTATGTTATCCGGTAAATATCAGATGGTTTATTTATTTGGCAAAAAACCGGAAGATGATGATGAAGGATTTAATATCAAATATCTTCCGCTTGAAACAGATAAGATTGATTTAACACAGGATTTAAGAGATTACGCAGTACTCGCAATTCCTATGAAAAAATTATGTATGGAAGATTGCCGCGGACTTTGCCCGGAATGCGGAAAGAATTTAAACGAAACAGAATGCAATTGCGGTGAAAAGGAAATTGACGCGAGATGGCTTCCGCTGATGGAATTAAAAATAAAATTAAGCAACAATTAAAACGGAAATAAAAAATGCCAAATCCTAAAAGAAAGTGGTCAAAGAGCCGCAGAGATAAAAGAAGAACACATTATAAAGCTTCAGCTCCTGCGTTAGGTACATGCTCAAACTGCGGAGAGATGAAACTTACACATCGTGCATGCCCTTCCTGCGGTTATTATAATGAACGTTCAATGTTTATTCCTAAAAGCTAATCATTAGCCCATTTAATGAACATTTCTGAACCTGGCAACTCTATTAACGCTCAACCGGAGCGGAATCAAAAAAAGTGTAGAATAGTTGTAGATGCAATGGGGGGCGATTTCGCCCCTCAGAATGCAGTGCTGGGTGCTGTTCAGGCTTACAATGAAAATGGTAAATTTGAATTGTACCTGGTTGGTAAATCTTCTGAAATAAAAAATGTAATTTCATCAAGTAATCTTTCCTTCAATGAATCTCATATCATTCACGCGGATGAAGTGATTGAAATGAGTGACAGCCCAACTGTTTCTCTTAAAACCAAACGCAATTCATCAATAGTGGTTGGTGCTAATCTTGTAAAAGAAAAAAAAGCAGATGCTTTTGTAAGCGCTGGTAACACCGGTGCAATGATGGCTGCTTCCACATTAATCATTGGCAGAATTCCCGGAGTTGGAAGACCCACAATTGGTGCGGTTATGCCTAATGAATCTGGCGTATGTATTCTTTTTGATGTTGGCGCAAGCGTTGATTCAAAACCAAAACATCTCTTAGAGTATGCAGTGATTGGATCAATTTATGCTCAGGAAATTTATGGAATAAATAATCCTAAAATTGGTTTGCTTAGTGTTGGTGAAGAAGAATCAAAAGGCAATGAAGTTTCACTTGCTGCATTTGAACTTCTTAAAAAAACTAATTTAAATTTTATCGGTAATGTTGAAGGAAGAGATATTCTTAAAGGTACAGCAAACGTTGTTGTATGTGATGGTTTCATTGGAAATATTTTAATAAAATTTGGTGAAGGCGTTCTTTCACTTTTGAAATACAAATTTAAAGATTATGCTTCACGTGGATTTTTCAATAAATTAAAAATCGGATTATTAAAAGGAGCATTGAAAGATATGCTCAAAGATTTTGATTACCAGGAACACGGCGGCGTTCCCTTGCTTGGTGTAAATGGAATTAGTATTATTGGTCACGGTTCCAGTACACCAAAGGCAATAAAAAATATGGTTCTTCGTGCATATGAGATGTACGAAAAAAATCTTATAACCAAAATTGAAAACTCAATAAAAAATTATTCATCTTTAACTTAAAAATAAATTGGTAATGACAAACAACAGAAAATACAATGCAGCTGTTACCGCATTGGGAATGTATGTTCCCGATAAGGTAATGGATAATGCATTCTTTGAAAAAATAGTTGATACTTCTGATGAGTGGATAAGAACAAGAACGGGAATAAGAGAAAGAAGATTGCTTGAACATGGCGCAACAAGCGATCTTGCTGCTAATGCCGCAAAGGATCTTCTGAAAACTCACAACATTTCTCCGGAAGAAATTGATGTAATTATTGTTGCAACAGTTACACCTGATATGTTCTTTCCCGCAACTGCATGCCTTGTGCAGGAAAAAATTGGTGCAAAAAATGCGTGGGGTTTTGATCTTTCAGCAGCATGTTCGGGATTTTTATTTGCATTTCAAACCGGTGCATCATTAGTGGAAAGCGGTAATTACAAAAAAGTGATGGTTATCGGCGCAGATAAAATGAGCGCAATAGTTGATTACACTGACCGGAATAACTGTATATTATTTGGAGATGCGGGCGCTGCGGTACTTCTAGAACCAACGGTAGATAAATCTATCGGTTTGCAGGATTCAATTTTAAAAGTTGATGGTTCAGGTAAAGATACTTTAAACATGAAAGCAGGCGGAAGTTTAAATCCTCCAACTCATGAAACCATTGATAAAAAAATGCATTATCTCTATCAGGATGGAAAAGCGGTATTCAAAGTGGCTGTTAAGGGAATGGCAGATGTTTCCTACGAGATAATGGAAAAGAATAATTTATCTGCTGATGATGTTGCTTATCTTGTTCCGCATCAGGCTAATTTAAGAATAATTGATGCTACTGCTGAACGCATGGGGTTAAGCAAGGATAAAGTGATGATCAATATTGATAGATACGGAAATACTACTGCTGCAACAATTCCGCTGTGTCTTGTTGAATATTATCGTAATGGAAAAATTAAAAAAGGTGATAACCTGATACTTGCAGCTTTCGGTGCTGGATATACGTGGGGTTCAGTATGGCTTAGATGGGCATTTTAATCTTAAATGATTATGAAAAATAAAAATCTATTTAAACATTTTCCGGAATTATAAAGGATTGTTTTTTGGCTAAACGTGGTTTTCTGTTTCCAGGGCAAGGTTCTCAATATGTTGGAATGGCAAAGGATCTGTTTGACAATTCTGTTGAAGCTAAGGAAATGATTCTTACTGCCGATGATGCTCTTGGTATAAATCTTTCCTACATTCTTTTTAATGGACCTGAAGAACAGCTTAAGCAGACCGAATTTACGCAGCCTGCTATTTTTCTTCACAGTGTAATTCTTGCAAGCATTATCAGAACTTTGGATGTGCACGGTGCAGCAGGTCATTCATTGGGTGAGTACTCCGCACTTGTATCTGCGGGGGCAATTCAATTTTATGAAGCAGTAAAATTAGTACGTGCACGTGGTAAAGCAATGCAGCTGGCCGGTACTAAAAATCAAGGTACTATGGCAGCAGTTATTGGTCTTCAGCCGCAGCAGGTTGAAGAATGTTGTGCAGAAGCTTCAGCAGAAGGAATTGTACAATGCGCTAATTTTAATTCACCCGGACAAATTGTGGTATCAGGTTCTGTAAGCAGTGTTAAAAAGGCAATGGAGTTATGTAAAAGCAAAGGTGCAAAACTTGTTAAAGAACTTGTTGTAAGCGGAGCATTCCATTCACCTTTAATGGAATCAGCGCAGCTTGAATTAAAATCAGCATTAGATGAAACCCATTTTTATGATGCAAAGTTTCCTGTGTATGCTAACGTAACAGCAAAATCTGTAACTAATAAAGATGAAATTAAAAACCTGTTGTACAAGCAGTTAACTTCTCCGGTAAGATGGGAAGAAACAATAACCAATATGATTGCTGATGGTTTTGATGAGTTTTATGAAATTGGTCCGGGTAAAGTTTTGCAGGGTTTGGTAAAAAGAATAAACCCTGATGTACCTTGTTATTCAATCGATAAATTTACAGATGTGGAGAAATATTTATAATGGCAGAAGAATTTTCAAAGATTGTTAAGGGAATAAAAATAGATCCCGCTATTTTTACGTTTCCTTTTAGCTGCAAATGCAATGGTGAATGCTGCCATTACGGAGTATATACTGATTTAAAAGAACATGACCTTATTCTGGAAATTAAAGAAAAATTATTCCCTCACATGGATGAATCTCAGACAACAGATACAGCTAAATGGTTTGAAGCTCCGGAAGAAGACGAAGATTTTGAATCAGGAGTAGCTGTTGGAACTGATCTGTACAATGGCAAATGTGCATTTCTTGATAAGAATGGATTATGCTCGCTTCAAAAACTTGCAATTGCAGAAGGCGAACATAAATGGAAATATAAACCAATTTACTGCGTATTGTTTCCACTTACAGTTTATGAAGGGGCATTAACAATAGATGATGATCATATAAACAGGCTGAATCACTGCAATAAAAATCCGGAGCAAAACATTTCAATATTTGATGCATGCAAGGAGGAGATAATTCATTTTCTTGGAGAAGATGGATATGCAGAAGCTGAGCAGTATCGGGATGAATATCTGAAATCAATCAAATCAAAAGATGTTGCATGAAACTAAAGAATAAAAAAAGTATTGTAACCGGCGGCTCCCGCGGTATTGGACGGGGAATAGTTCTTGAATTTGCAAAGAATGGTTGTGATGTTGTTTTTACATATCAAAGTTCTGAGGAAGCAGCAAATGCGGTTGAAGCAGAAGCCGCTCAATTTGGTGTAAAAGTATTGGGATTAAAAGCAGATGCTTCTGTTTATTCTGAAGCTGAAAGAACTGTTAATTTCGCTTTGGAAAATTTAGGCGGTTTAGATATTTTAGTGAATAACGCAGGCATCACAAAGGATAATCTTCTTCTAAGAATGAGTGAAGAAGATTTTGATAAAGTTATTGCTGCAAATCTTAAAAGTGTTTTCAATTATACTAAAGCAGCCATCAAGCCGATGATGAACCAGCGCTCAGGTAAAATTATTAATTTTACATCTGTGGTTGGTTTAATAGGTAACCCGGGACAGGCAAATTATGTTGCTTCAAAAGCTGGTGTTATTGGATTTACTAAATCTGCTGCAAAAGAACTGGCTTCAAGAAACATAAACGTAAATGCAATAGCTCCGGGTTTTATTGCAACCGATATGACAGATAAACTGAATGAAAAACAAAAAGAGGCAATATTAAATCAGGTGCCTCTTAAAAAAATCGGCTCTGTTGAAGATGTCTCTAAAGCGGTTGTGTTCCTTGCATCATCTGATTCGGATTATATCACTGGTCAGGTGATTTCCGTTGATGGCGGAATGGCAATGTAATTCTTATTTTTTATAATCAAACAATAAAAACAATTCAGGAGTATATAAAATGGATGTTGAAGCTAAAGTAAAAGAAATTATTATTGATAAATTAGGTGTAGAAGAATCTCAAATTACACCTGAAGCTTCATTCACAAATGATCTTGGAGCTGATTCACTTGATATAGTTGAACTTGTTATGGGTTTTGAAAGCGCCTTTAATGTATCTATTCCGGATGAAGATGCTGAAAAAATCGGAACTGTTGGGGATGCAACCAAATACCTGAAAGAAAAATTAGGATAATTATTTAAGTCGGGAATATTTCTCGACTTATTTTTTTCTCACCTCTGCTTTCGGGCAAAGTTAAATCATCACAGGAGTGGTAATGAATAAAAGAAGAGTAGTTGTAACCGGTATGGGAGCAATTACTCCTATAGGAATCGGTGTAGACGAATACTGGGATTCACTACTTCATGGTAAGAATGGTGTCGCTCCTATTACTAAATTTGATGCTTCAAATTTTGATACAAGATTTGCTGCAGAGGTTAAAAACTTTGTTCCGGAAAATTACCTTGATAAAAAAGCAATCAAGCGGATGGACCCCTTTACGCAGTATGCTTTAGTTACTGCTGAAATGGCATATCAGGATGCAATGCTTAATCTTAACAACATTGATAAAGAACGATTTGGTGTTATTTATGGCAGTGGTATTGGAGGATTGGTTACAAATCAGCAGCAGCACTGGCTTTATTATGAAACAAAAAATCCGCGGCTGATAAGTCCTTTTTTTGTACCAATGATGATTTCAGATATCTCAGCGGGACAGATTTCTATTAAGTATGGATTGAAAGGTCCGAATTACGCAACCACATCTGCATGTGCTACATCATCTCACGCAATTGCAGATGCATTTATGCTGATACAACGCGGCAGCGCTGATCTAATGATGTGCGGCGGCTCAGAAGCGGCTATTACAGAAATGTCCATCGGCGGATTCAACGCAATGCGTGCACTCTCAACATGGAATGACAGATATGAAGAGGCTTCACGCCCGTTTGATAAAGAGCGTAATGGTTTTGTAATGGGAGAGGGTGCTGCAACTTTAATACTTGAAGAATATGAACATGCACGTAAACGAGGAGCTAAAATTTATTGTGAAATTGCCGGAGTTGGTTTAACCGGCGATGCTCATCATATAACGGCTCCGGCACCCGGCGGTGAAGGCGCAGTAAGATCTATGAGAGAAGCAATACGTGATGCAAATATTTCTGAAGATGAAGTGCAGTACATTAATGCTCACGGCACTTCAACACCATTCAATGATGTAACAGAAACTGCTGCAATTAAAACTGTCTTTGGTAAGCATGCTTATAAACTTGTAGTTAGTTCAACAAAATCTATGACAGGCCATTTACTTGGTGCTGCTGGTGGAATTGAAGCTATTGCTACAATACTTGCAGTTAAGAATGATATGATTCCACCAACAATAAATTATACTACGCCTGATCCGGAATGCGATTTAAATTACTCTCCTAATAAACCCACTGCAATACAGGTTAATTATGCTATAAGTAATACATTTGGATTCGGCGGACACAACGCATCAATATTATTTAAAAAATTTGAGGGATAGATAGTTTTGGGTTCTCTAATTTCGTGGGTTATAAAAAAATTAAAACAGCGGGAGTTAAACAGAAGTTCTAAATATATCTCACGTCTTCTTACACCTGAAAAATTTGCTGCACTTGAAGAGCTTGTAGGATTTCACATTAAAAACCGTTCCTATTTCATTCAGGCATTAATGCACCGCTCCTTTCTTGAACAAAACAGCGATTACGATATTTCAAATGAGCGGCTGGAATTTCTCGGTGATTCAGTTTTGAGTTTAGTAGTTGCAGAATATCTTTTTGATGCTTTCCCGGATAAGGACGAAGGGTTTCTTACCAAGGTAAGAGCTAAACTTGTAAACAGGGCGGCACTTGCTGAGGCAGCAGATAGAATTAATCTTATCAATTTTATATTGATAAGTAAGAATCTTTCAAGCTCATTTGCAACTGGCTCCCGTACAGTTCTTTCAGATGCGCTGGAAGCCTTGATCGGTGCAATTTATCTTGATAACGGATTAACAGCATCAAAAGAATTCATACAAAAAATTCTTATTGATCCGAATACTCAGCAGGGGGGATATTTAATTGATGAAAATTTCAAGAGCCAGCTTCTTGAATATTCACAGGCAAATAAACTCGATAATCCAACCTACACTGTAATTAAAGAAGAAGGTCCTCAGCATAACAGGATTTTCACGATAAAGGTAGTTATTGGCGATAAAGATTATGGTGTTGGTAAAGGAAAAAATAAAAAAAGCGCAGAGCAGAATGCTGCTAAAGCTGCACTCGAGTTAATAAAAAAAACATTGCCTGCTGAAGAATAATTTTTTCAATTGATTGGTGAAATCTAATCAGAAAAATCTTTCCACTTATTAAATCCCTAAAAGCTTTTCCAATCTGCTTATTAAAAATCAGCTATTATGTTTTAAATCACTTCAAACCAACCATTCAAAAAAGTTGCATTGAACCTTGAACAGGAGTTTTTTTATTGATGCAATAGAAATGGGAGGTTTGATATGGAATCAGTTTTTGATCATAATGTGAGTGAACGTGAATTGGATTCATTATTGATTAAAGGACCGAGAGAAGATTATCTGAAAAGAACATCCGTATTTAAACGCTATTCTGATCTTTATCATCTGTACACATTGCGCGGCAATTTAAATAAGGCAGATGAGTTTTACAGGAAGATGTTGAACGAATAATAATATTTGCGGCGCAATTAATAGCGCCGCTTTTGTACTATATCTAAAAGCCGGAAACTTTTTCAAATTCGGGATATGCAGACATTCCATGTTCACCTAAGTCAAGTCCTTCCTTTTCTTCCTGTTCAGAAACACGAATTCCGACTGTATCTTTTAGTGCAATCCAAAGAATGATTGTAAATGCAAAGGTGAATACGCCAACAATAACAATTCCCACAAATTGAATAAATAATTGATGAAGACCTGCAAGATCACCAAAAATTCCTACTGCAAGTGTACCCCAGATTCCGCACACAAGATGAACAGATAAAGCACCAACCGGATCATCAAGTTTTAATTTATCAAAAGTAACAACAGAAAAAACAACGATGATGCCTCCTATTAATCCAACCATACATGATTCCACCGGATGCATTTTATCAGCACCGGCAGTAATTGCAACCAATCCTGCAAGTATACCATTAAGCACCATTGAAATATCAGGCTTCTTTAGAAAACCCCATGAAGTTATCATTGCTCCAACGGCGCCTGCAGAAGCAGCAAGTGAAGTTGTTACCAGCACAAGTGAAACAGCGCCAGGATCTGCGGAAAGAACTGAACCACCATTAAAACCAAACCAGCCGAGCCAGAGCAGAAAGACTCCAATCGTTGCAAGCGGCATGCTGTGTCCCGGTATTGGGTGAATTTTTCCATCAACAAATTTTCCCTTTCTTGCACCAAGAATTATGACTCCCGCCAGTGCGCCCCATCCGCCAACTGAATGAACGATTGTTGAGCCTGCAAAATCATAAAAGCCCCATGAATTTAAAAATCCGCCTCCCCATTTCCACATTCCTACAATAGGATAACATAATGAAACAAATATTGTTGAGAAGATCAGAAAGCTTCTAAGCTTTATTCTTTCCGCAACAGCACCGGAAACTATTGTAGCAGCAGTTGCGGCAAACATTCCCTGGAAAAGAAAATCCGTCCAGTAAGTAAATCCGGGATTATATTGATTCGTAATTCCGTCAGCATTTGTCCAGATTCCAAATCCGCCAAAACCTAAAAAATCACCGCTGAACTCTGCGCCGGGATACATCAAATTAAAACCAATGGCGGCGTAGGTGAGTAATCCAATTCCCGGGATGATAGAATTCTTAAATAAAACATTTACAGTATTTTTAGATTGAGTTAATCCGGCTTCAAGAGTTGCAAAGCCGAGATGCATAATAAACACAAGTCCGGCAGCAATCATCATCCATAAGTTGTTAATAGTAAAAACAACATTTGATACATCTGCTGCTGTTTGAGTGAGTGAATTTTCCATAAATTTTTCTCCAGATATTTTTTGTTAAAGTTTAATTCCAAATACGAGATAGCTTAATTCGAGTTCCGGATTTAGTATGTATGATGCTGTAAGCGGAAGTGAAAATGATTCAGTAATTGAAATAGATTTGGAAGCTGTTAATCCAACATTAATTAAAGCTGCATTATGAGTGCCATACCATAAACTTTTTGCTGTTGAGAAACCTGCAAACAAATTTAAATCAACATCATCTGCTTTAATCAGGTAGGAAGTTTCAACGTATGCTGAATGATCAGGTTCATTATGGAAATTATAAAACGCAGAGATTGTGATTGGAAAAATATCTGGTGCGGAATAAGAAAATCCTGCTTCAAGAACATGTGCACCATTATTTGCATTGTAGTTAAAAAATTTTAATCCATCTCCGGGATAATAATAATCTGTAACTATTACTGAGAAATTTCCTGCAGAAATTGAATGAGTATACTTTACCCAAACATCATGCTCAGAAAATGAAGAAGCGCTTCCGGCAAAACTGTAAGCACCCCATGTGCCAATTGAAAATCCTCCGGCTGAAAAAGATAACTGCGGCTGCAGGCTTGGTGAATTTCCATAATCAACTCCACGCCAGATGTACCGGCTCATTATATCTGCACCAATTGAAACCTGTGCAGTTAGTTCATGTTGATTTAATAAAGCAATCAATAATATTGATGATAAAAAAAATTTTTTCATAACTTCTCCTTTTTTACAATGCAGAATTGCCGGATTCTTCGGTACGGATTCTAATTGCTACCTGAACATCGAGAATGAAGATTTTTCCGTCTCCAACTTCACCGGTTCGTGAATTTGAAATGATTAATTCAACAGCGTTGGTTAATGATTCATCACTGCATATCAGCTCGATTTTTAATTTGGGAACAAACTCAATGTTATACTCGGATCCCCTGTAAATTTCGGTATGTCCTTTCTGTCTTCCGTAACCTTTAACTTCTGTTACGGTTAAGCCAGAATAACCAGCTTCCTGAAGAGCCTCATGAACAGATTCAAGTTTGTGCGGCCGAATAATCGCTTCAATTTTTTTCATAATTAACCTCTTTAATTAATGAATGATTATGTAGTAATTGAACAGAGTAACCGGTAAACTTGTGGTTTGATTGGAAGTAAATAAGGTTTCTTTGTAAGAATGCCTTAATAAGTAAAGAAATTTAATTTTAAATTAAAAATTGATAAGGTATTTGTCAAATTAATCATTAAATAATTTTTTATAATTCAAAAATTGTCCGCTTGGCTTAACTTTCCTATTTTTCAATTGTGATATAAGACAAAAATTTCAGCTAAAACTCCGGAGTAGTTACATGATTAAATTTCGCTTTCTGTTTTTAGTTATTGTTTTTTCAGTTGGATTATTTGCACAATCTGTTCCTCCCAAAAGAGAATTCCGTGCTGTTTGGATTGCTACTGTGGGAAGAATTGATTGGCCGAAGAGTAATAATCCGGCAACCCAACGATCTGATTTAATAAGTATTCTTGATGCATTTAAATCATTAAACATAAATGCTTTTATGTTCCAGGTAAGACCTGAGTGCGATGCGCTTTATCAATCTGATATTGAACCCTGGTCAAGATGGTTAACTGGTACACAAGGTGTTCCGCCAAATCCGTTTTACGATCCGCTTGAGTTTGCAATTAATGAAGCACATAAACGCGGGATGGAACTACATGCATGGCTTAATCCTTACCGCGCAGAAAGAGTTGTAGGCAGCTATCCTCTTTCATCAAATCATGTTGTTAAAAAACATCCTGAATGGATATTACAGGTTGGCAATTTGAAATTCTTAAATCCGGGTTTACAGGAAGTTAGAGATTATGTTACTTCCGTCTTTGTTGATATTGTTAGCAGGTATGATGTAGATGGAATTCATATAGATGATTATTTTTATGGTGAAGGAATAACTACACAGGATGCAGCAACATTTGCTGCTTATCCACGTGGCTTTACAAATATAGCTGATTGGAGAAGAGATAACATTAATCTTCTCATTAAACAGGTGAATGATAGTATTCAGGCAATTAAACCCTGGGTTAAATGGGGAGTAAGTCCGCGTGGAATCTGGCGTCCAGGTTATCCGCCTGGAATTGTTGGCAACGATAATTACAATTCAATTTATACTGATGCAATGCACTGGCTTCAGTCTCACTCAATTGATTATATCAATCCTCAATTGTACTGGAAATTTGGCGGCGGACAGGATTACGGAAAACTTATGCCGTGGTGGGCTGATTCTGCAGGAGCAAATGGAAGACACATGTATGTTGGACATGCAGTTTATAGAATTAATGACGGCACCTCAAATTTTACAGCTTCTGAGCTGCCAAATCAAATTCGTTTAAATCGGGTTACACCTAACTGCCAGGGAAGCGTTCATTATAATACTAACACATTGCTTTCAAATCCAAAAGGATTTCTGGATTCACTCCGGAATGATTTTTATAAATATCCTGCACTTCCTCCGGTAATGGATTGGAAAGATATTACGCCGCCTCAGCCGGTTGCTAATTTAAATGCTTCTGTTAGTTCATCAAATGTTACTGTAACATGGCAGAAACCATCTGCTGCACCGGATGGAGATTCAGCATATTATTATGTGATTTATAGATTTGATAATCAAACACCTGTTAACATTGATGATCCGCGCTATATAAGAAAAGTAGATTACAGCGGAACGTTTTCATTTACTGAGAACAATGTTATTTCCGGAAGCACCGTAACTGCAACTTATGTTGTTACTTCTGTTGATCGTCTTCATAATGAAAGTGCTGTTTCATCAATTACTGTGGATGAAAACGGAGTTGTTCCGGTTGAGTTGAGCTCTTTTACTGCGGTACTTAACAAATCAAAAGTTGAATTGAATTGGGTTACCGCTACTGAAACGAACAATTACGGATTTGAACTTGAGAGAAAAGCAGATGACGAATGGAGAACAATTGGATTTGTTGAAGGAAATGGTACATCTTCAGAAGAAAAATATTATAGTTTTACAGATGATCTTTCATCATTTAGCAGTAATCAAAAAATATTCTACAGAATTAAACAGATTGATCTTGATGGTACATTTAAATATTCAGAAATAGTTAATGTGGATTATTCTCCGTTGCCACTTGATTTTGTTCTTGAACAGAATTTTCCGAATCCATTCAATCCTTCAACTAAAATAAAGTATTCTGTGCGGGAATTTTCTCACGTACAAATTATTGTTTATGATGCATTAGGGACTGAAACTGCAGTTTTAGTTAATGAACAGAAACAACCCGGAACTTATGAATTGAATTTCGAAGGACAAAATCTTTCAAGCGGAGTTTATATTTACCGGTTGAAAGCAAATGGAAATATTTTATCACGCAAGATGTTACTAATGAAATAATTTTCAGAAATTATTTCCCGAATAAAAATTTTAAAGGCCTGGCAATTCTTTTAGACCAGGCCTTTTCATTATGTTCTGCATTTTCATCTTTAAACCAAAATAAATCTTTCCCTGATTCATAACCTTTTTTCTGAAGAAGAGAAAGCATTTCATCAATTCCCGGCTGCAGTTTTTCATCAACTCCTTTACCTCCGTTATCAATATAAATCTTAACAGATTTTTTATCAGATGAAT
This sequence comes from Ignavibacteriales bacterium, assembly GCA_044507695.1. Taxonomy (GTDB): domain Bacteria; phylum Bacteroidota; class Ignavibacteria; order Ignavibacteriales; family Ignavibacteriaceae; genus JBIQJD01. The sequence goes on from JBIQJD010000002.1 coordinate 265,057, forward strand.
CAACCGAAGGCAGATAATTTATATCATCTATTTTAAAAGCAGGGGAGAGACAGGCAGCTTTTGAGAAAATACCGGGATGTTCCCAAAGCAGCATGAATGAAATTAATCCTCCCGCAGATGAACCCATTACAGCAGTATTTTCTCTTCCTGGTTTTGTTCTGTAAACGCTGTCTATAAATGGTTTCAATTCATGAACAATAAAGTTCATGTACTTTTGCCCCAAACCGGTATTAGTATATTCCTGCCTTCTTTGTTTTGTATTATAAATTCCTACAACGATTATAGGTTCAATAATTTCATTTTTAATGAGACTATCAGCACGTTCATCAATTTGCCAATCAGCACCAAATGATGATGTTGCGGGATCAAATAAATTTTGCCCATCATGTGCATAAAGTACAGGATAATGTTTTAAAGTATCTGTAAAATAATCCGGAGGTAGCCAAACAATAATATCTCTCGGAAGAATTCCTTGACCATTAAAGTTTTGATGATATTTTACAATTCCGGTAATCTGTCCTTCAATAAAATTTTCAGATTCATTTTTCCATTTATAAATAAAATGGTTTATTGTTGAATCTGAAGTAACAATTAAATAATTATTTGGAGGAGTTGTCCCATTCTCGTTCAGAGCTTCTTTTCCCCAGGATCCAAGTGTAAATTTATATTCAATTTTTTCAGCGAGATTGAATTTAAAAATCTTTTGCCATGTAGTATCATTAATTTTTTCAAGCGGAACGGAAGATGGGTTCCAATTACCGAGCTGCTCATTATTGCCGGTAATATAAATTTGAATTGAATCATCAAGTGAAGCAGTATGAACAAGAAAAGTTATAACATGCTCATCCGTTTGTGCATTTATTGATGTGAAAAAAATAAAAGACAGAAAAATAAATTTATTCATAAGAATCATCCGGTTAATTTCTTTTTTCAAAATGCTGATAATCTTTTGTACTTCTCCACGTTCCGCCCCACTGCCATCCTCGTTTTATAAATTCCTTAGTAAGAAAAGAATTTAAAGTTATCGTTCCATCAATTTCCGGATTATGTTTTGCTCCTTCAGGAATAACTTTATTTCTCTTTATCTGCGGATTAAGTTTAGGATTAATATCAATCGCTCTTCCGGTTGAATGGGCTGACAGCACCTTTGTTCCTTTTACAGTTCTGTAGTTAAATGCTGAAGTATTATTATCAAGCATCGATTTTTCATCACTCCATCTGTAATGAGAAACAGGAATTACTTTTTCAACAGGAAATTTTATTTCTTTAATGATTTTAAAAATCTCTTCAATATCATCCTTTAAATTTTTATTGATTAATAACTGTCCGCGGTGAAGCTTTTTATCAAATGAGTAATATTCAACCTCGATCAGTACAAGATCATTTAAGATTTTTTGTGGAATATCAATTCCTGAAACTGCTTCCTCAAAAGTATATTCTGAATCAATAATTATCCTTTCATCATTCTGTAAAATTCCGGAAATAAATATGTTCAGCAGAAACAGTAGTTTTAATATGATCATGCTTGTTCTTTTATCTATTATATGAAAGCAAAAATAAATATATTTTTAGAATCAATTTTAAGGAACATTTATGAAATATTTTTCAATTCTGTTTATTCTATTAGCTTCTGTAATCGGCTGCGGAGATGATCCTGATGTTGTTCGATTAGATTCCGGATTACAATATGCTGATGATTCATTGGGTACAGGTGCACAGGCAAAGCCGGGTGATCTTGTTACTATTCATTTTTCAGCATGGTACATTACTGATTCATCAAATGTTTTTGATGATTGGACAAACGATACTGCTTATGTTAAAAACAGTCTCGGCAGTTCAAAAATGCACAACCGCCCTGTAAAATTCAGACTGGGTTCAAGCCAGTTTATAAGAGGAGTGGATGAAGGCATTGAAGGAATGAAGACGGGAGGCAAACGTACAATCATTGTTCCATCCTATCTTGCATATGGTGAGCAGGGAATGGGTCCGGTTCCTCCAAATGCAAATTTAAAAGTGGTTATTGAACTGGTTGACACAAAAGAAATTCAGGAAGCTAAAATCTGGGATGCAGATACAACAAAAACTAAAACCACATCAAGCGGATTGAAGTATATTATTCTTGAAGAAGGAAGCGGCGATCAGCCCGAACCCGGTGATGTAGTTTCTGTTAATTACAGTGGTTACTTAATGGATGGAACGAAGTTCGACAGCTCGGTTGATAGAGATGAACCCTTCGTATTTACACTCGGCAAAGGAATGGTAATTAAGGGATGGGATGAAGGAATTGCTTTGCTGAAAGAAGGAGGCAAAGCAAAATTAATAATTCCGCCGGTACTTGCGTACGGTGAAAGACCTAATGGTCCAATTCCGGCGAACTCAACCTTAATTTTTGATGTTGAACTTGTTGAGATAAAATAATTTTTGTGTTTTCTATTTTGTGAAGGGAGATGATGTTTGACCCAAAATGTCATCTCTTTTTTTATAGGTAATAATTAATTGCTGATATAACCTGCGGATAATATCCTCTGCCAAATAAGTTTAAATGATTTAACAGATGATAAAGTTTATAAAAATTTTCCCGGTAAGAATATCCATCAGGCAGCGGAAATTCTGAATTATATGATTTGTAGAATTCCGGAGCAAACCCGCCAAACAATTTTGTCATTGCAAGATCAGCTTCACGGTTCCCATAATAAACAGCCGGATCAATTATACATGCATTTCCATTTTCATCGGTTATAAAATTTCCGCTCCATAAATCGCCATGAAGCAGGGAAGGAATATTTTCACTGTCAGAAAGAATTTCATCAAGTTTTTTTTCAAGCTGTGAAATTTTATTTAACAATTCTTTCTCACCATAACCATTTTCTGAACATAAATTAATTTGATAGAGAATCCTGTTTTCCCAGTAAAAAGATTTCCAGTCCGAAGAAAGCGGAAGATTTATCTGCGGCGTTGATCCTATAAAATTATTCTCAAGAAATCCGAATTGATCTGCTGTGTATTTATGCAGTGAAGCGAATTTTTCTCCAAACTCTTCAAAAAAATTTTTTGCCGGCTTTGCTGATTTTATATGTTCAAGCAGAATGAAAGTTTTATCCGCTAAAATTACTTCCGGAACTCTAACTGCATTGGCTTTTTTAAGCTCATTCAAACCATTTGCTTCACATAAAAAAAATCCGGCTGAAGACTCATTTACTTTTAAAAAGTATGAAGCTCCGGATTCACATTTAACAATCTGTGAATCACTTATACATCCGCCGCCAACAGGAGCAGCAGAAACTATTTTTTCACCAATATATTCCTGAATTTTATTTTTAATGCTGATTGTTAAGTTCATCTTTTATTTTCCCTAATAAACCATAACATGCATCTTCTAAAATATCAAGAACAAGTTCAAACCCATCAAAGCCGCCGTAATAGGGATCAGGAACTTCTTCTGCCTGTACATTTCTACAGAACTCAACCATGCGGTAAATTTTATGATGGTATTTCCCCTGCGGATCGAAGCTGCGTAAATCATTATAATTCTGGTTATCCATTGCAACTATATAATCAAATTCCTGAAAATCTTTACGCGGATCAAATTTTCTTGCAACGCTTGTTAAATCATATCCGCGCCGTAATGCGTGATGAATCATTCTTGAATCAGCGCGTTCACCGGTATGATATCCCATTGTGCCGGCAGAATCAATAAAAATTTCATTTTCCAAACCATTATCCTGAACGATACGTTTCATAATTCCTTCAGCAGAAGGTGAGCGGCAGATATTGCCGAGACATACAAATATGACTTTCTTCATCAGTATTCTTTTATTTTTATATTTTTTTATCTTGAAGTGTGTTTAAAATAAAATTTGTAAACTAATTACTCATCAAATATAAAGGGTTCAAATGCAAAAATTAAGAGCAGCTCTGTTTTCAGTGTTGATGATTTTCACTTTTTCATACCCGCAGGATAATAATTTAAAACGAGAATTCCGCGGTGCGTGGATTGCAACTGTAGCAAACATTGATTGGCCATCGCGGTATGCAACTCCGGGTGAGCAAATTGCGGATCTTGTTGAACAGTTTGACAAACATAAAGAAGCAGGAATGAACGCTATAATTTTCCAGGTAAGAACTGAATGCGATGCTCTTTATGAATCATCTTTCGAACCATGGTCTTACTGGTTAACCGGTGAACAGGGAAAAGCACCTGATCCTTATTTTGATCCGTTGGCATTTGCAGTAAGTGAAGCACATGCAAGAGGCATGGAACTTCATGCATGGTTTAACCCTTACCGTGCTGTTAAAAATGTTGGTGATTATGAAATTGATGAAAAACATGTTTCGGTTCAGCATCCCGAATGGATTTTAACATTCGGCAAGTACAAAATGCTTGATCCCGGAATTCCTGCAGTGAGGGACTTTATTGCTTCAGTAATTGCAGAAGTTGTAAGGAAATATGATGTAGATGGAATTCACTTTGATGATTATTTCTATCCCTATTCACCCCATGTAAGCAATGAAGATTCTCTTACCTTTGCACACTATAATAACGGCTATACAGATATTGATGACTGGAGAAGATATAACATCAACTCAATGGTTGCGCAGGTTTATGATTCTATAAAAGCAATTAAACCGTATGTTAAATTTGGAATTAGCCCGTTTGGAATTGTGCAAAATCATTACGCCGGAACAAATGGTTTTAGTTCTTATGATATTTTGTATTGTGATCCGCTAACGTGGATAAAAGATAAAACAGTAGATTATATTACACCGCAGCTTTACTGGGAAATTGGAAAAGATGTTGCTGATTATAAAGCATTGCTTCCATGGTGGGCTTCAGTTACTGAAGACAGGCATCTTTATATCGGACAATACTCAAGCAGATTCTTTGGAAGATCGTGGAAGGATAAATCTGAAATTGGTAATCAGATAAGAATGAACAGAGCAACTGAAAACGTTCATGGTTCAATTTTCTTCAGCGGGAAATCGGTTTCAAATAATGTTGGCGGATTTGCAGATACATTAAAATCATCTATTTACAAATATCCCGCTCTCGTTCCTTTAATGAGCTGGAAGGAGAATGTTCCGCCGCCTGCACCGGTTAATCTTACGGGAGAAAAAGATTCATCTGGCATTACGTTAAAGTGGGAACTTGAAGATGATGATGATGAAGTAAAACAATTTGTGATTTATAAGTTTAATTCAGATGAAGAAGTTAATATTAATAACCCGGCAAAAATTCTGGATATAATAAGAACAAGAAGAAATTCTTTCAGAGACAGATCAGTAAAAATTGATGATGATGCATTTACATATGTTGTTACTTCACTGGACAGGCTGCAGAATGAAAGTGAACCAACTGCAGTTGTAACAGTTGAATAAAAAGTTTTGTGTAATTCAACTATTGTTTAATGATGTTGATTAGATACACATTTTAATATAACTTTGAAATGCTTTTAAAGCTTCCGGTTTTTAGTTTTTCCGGAAGCTAATTTAATACACGATCATAAAATATTTGGAGTAATAAATGGCTTACGTTATTACCAAACTCTGCCTGGATTGCAAAGATATTGCGTGCACACAGGTTTGCCCAGTTGATTGCATTTATGAGTACAGCGGTGATGATCCTACTATACCTAAAAATATGTTGTTGATTGATCCGGATGAATGTATTGATTGCAATGCATGTGTACCCGAATGCCCGTGGGAAGCAATATTTGAAGAAGATATGGTTCCTGATATTTTTAAAGATGATATAGAACTTAACGCAAGAATAGTGAATAAAGAAAGATTTGTCCCCAAGCGCGATCCTGATGAACCAATACCAACACCCGAACAGGTGGAAGCCAATAAACGCAAATGGGGATATAACGGTTAAACAAATCAATTCTGCGCATTAAATTTTACTCTTCAAAAGTGTACAGTGAATTGCGTTGTTGTAGATTCACTGCTACACCAATCATTTTTCAAGGCTGTTAATTAAAAAAAATTCAACTTAATTAATGGCATTTGAATTGAGTGTTTCTCCTGATCTACATCTTGAGGATTAAAATGAAAAAAATTTTATTGTTATTGCTTGTAATTATTTCAACAAACCTATTTGCACAGAGAGGAATTGCATCGGTAAAACTCGGCTACTTCGGTCCCGCAGCAGCAAGCGGCGGATTTATAATTGGGTTTGAAGGCGGAAGAGCAGTGGATCATAATTTTGGCTTTGGCTGGAGTGTTGATTGGTTTAATAAAAATTATGTTGATAAGAATCTTGTTAATGATTTTAATAATTATTATGGAATAGTTGATGGTTCAATAAATGAATTAAGAGCTGAGACTAACCTGCATGATTTTCCTTTGATGGCAACAATGTATGCAAAGTTTCCGCTCGCTCCATTTACAAAACTATATTTTACAGGCGGTGTTGGTGCAGAGATATTAATTATCAACTATAACTATTTTCAAAATCCTGATGAAAGTGAACTTCACGCTGCTTTTGATTTTAACTGGCGGATTGGCTCAGGCATTTTATATGAAGGGGGAAGATTCACAGATTTCTTTTTTGAACTTACGTATCATTCATCTCAGCCAAGCTGGGAATATGAAGTTGAAGACAGAAGTAAATCATTTAAAAGAACATTTGAAAGAAGTTTTGATATGAGCGGATTTATGGCGCGAGTGGGAGTGAAGTTTTATTACTAAACTTTTGAATTGAGTAATAGGCTGATGTAATCTTGTAATTTAGTAACCCGCTTGTGCCGTCAGGCAGGGTTTGCAATCTTATATTACTAATTACTTCTCTTCACCAAATAATGTTACAACAATCGTTCTGCCATCTACTTTTTTTCTGTGTTCGCAGAGATAGATTCCCTGCCAGGTACCAAGATTTAATGTACCGTTAGTAATTGGAACAGTTAAACTTGTACTTAATATTGAAGATTTAATATGTGCCGGCATATCATCTGCACCTTCTAATGTGTGCACATAATAATTTGCATTTTCCGGAACCATTGTATTAAAGTGTTTCTCAAGATCGGTGCGTACATCAGGATCAGCATTTTCATTAATTGTTAAAGATGCCGAAGTATGTTTTATAAAGATGTGTGCAAATCCCACAGATATTTTTTTTATCTCGGGAACCCTATTTAATATATCATACGTAATTAAATGAAACCCTTTTTTCTTTGGCGGAAATTTTACTTCTGTCTGATGCCAAAACATTCTTAATAACCTCTTATTATTTAAACTTTCTGCTAACGTTCTTCAAATTCATCAACTTCAATTTTTACTCCATCAACAAAGGAGTACTCATCAACACCAACGCATTTACCTTTTATTACTACACGCTGGCCCGATTGAAGCTGCGATCCGTAAGTTTCATTTTCCTGTGAAAGAAAGAAAAAGAATACAGGCAGATCGCTGTTGGTTTCAAGTTCTAGAACAGGACGCGCACCTAAAATTTTGTAGTATGCTTTTACAACTCCATCAATACGCAACTTTTTACCAAGGTATAATTCATCTGCTTTAGCTTTGTTGATAATGTAATCTGCTGATAACTTTTCCGCTGAAACTTCAACAACATTTATATCATCCCAGGTTATGAAAACTATTATTAATGTAATAATAAAGGCTGCAAGAAAAATATATTTCTTATTCATATTAATTTTTTGATTGTGTTATCTTGCGCCAAGTTCAACATTTAAAGTTAACTTTTCATTATTTCTTAAAACAACAACTTCAACTGTATCACCCGGAACAAACTCTTTTAGTGCGTAAACATAATCATAAATATTGGAAATAGTTTTACCGCCGAATGAAAGCATTATATCGCCGCCCTGCAACCCGGCTTTTTGAGCGGGGCTTCCATCGGTTACTCCGGAAATTTTAAATCCTTCTGATGTACTTGCATAATCCGGAATTGTACCAACATACACTTTCCATCCGCCAACAGAAGCTCCTTCTTTTCTTGGTACATTAACAAATTCGGGTTTGCTTTCAGCATTTGCAATTTCTAAAGCAGTGTTGTATACAAGATTCAGAATTTTTTGTTCACCTTTATAATTAATTTTATCTGCATCATCGGAAGGACGGTGATAATCTCCATGCGTTCCTGTAAAAAAGAAAAGAACAGGAATATTTTTTATATAAAAAGAAGAATGATCACTTGGTCCATATCCGTCATCATTAAATGCTAATTTAAATCCGGCTGTATTTTTATCATTTAGAAGATCTTTCCAAACAGGTGATGTGCCAGCTCCGTACACAATCAGTTCATTCGAATCATTCAGCCTTCCAATCATATCAAGATTAATCATCGCGGAGATTTTATTCAATTCAATTGGAGAATGATTAACAAAATAACTTGAGCCGAGTAAGCCAAGTTCTTCACCGCTGAATGCTGCAAATATCAAACTGCGTTTTGGTTTAATTTGTAATGAAGCAAATTTTTCAGCAAGTTCTAAAATACCTGAAGTGCCAGAGGCATTATCATCAGCACCATTGTGAATCATTGGTTCTTTACCCCGGTAAAGCGAACCTTCTTCTCCCATTCCCAGATGATCAAAATGTGCACCGATAACTATGTACTCATTCTTTAATTCAGGATCAGAGCCTTCAATACATCCGGCAACATTCCAGCTTTCTTTTTCAATCTCTTTAACATTCGTTTCAATCACTGCATATATATTTTTAAATTCAAACGATGCGGGATTTTTTCCTTCTGTCATCATTAATTGATGATCAGAAAAGTTTTTGTATTCAGTTTCAAACAATGCATCGATCAAATATCTTTTAACTTGCACAGCAGGGAAATCAGTAATAGATCCGCCGCGGTCATATTTCAACTCAATTAATTTATCTTCATCATCCTTCGGCTGAAAACCATTTACAAAAATAATTCCTGCTGCACCTTTATCTCTTGCAACAGCAGCTTTGTGTCTGTAAGAAGAGTACTCCTCAAATTGTGAATGCGGGTTATCATATTCAGGTGAATATCTCATTACAACAACAATTTTACCCATTACATCAATGTCTTTATAATCATCGTAATTCAATTTCGGCGCTGAAATTCCATAACCTGCAAATACTAGTTTTCCTTCGGCTTTGCCGCTGCCGGAAAAAGGCATTGTAACATGATCAATATTTAATCTTGATGGCTGGATGTTATTTTCAATTTTAAATTGGAGTGAATTATTTTCTGCAAGTTCCAATCCCGCAATAAACGGAAATGGCATGATGAAATCTGATTCCGGCAGAGGTTTTAATCCATAAGTTTCAAATTCAGTTTGAATATAAACTGCGGCGGTGCTGCATTGTTCTGTTCCTGTAAATCTTCCCTGTAATTCATCTGAAGCAAGATAGCTTATATGTGTTTGTAATTCTTCAGCGGTTATCTCAGGATCATTCTGAATTTCAAACATGCAGCCAATAGCCGCTAATAATATTGCAATGATGATGAATATATTTTTCATTAATCAATCCATTCTGCTAAGAAGATATTTGTATCATTTGGATTTTTGTTAAACCTGTTTGATGCAAAGATCAGATGTTTGCCGTCTTTTGTGAACATCGGGAAACCATCAAATGAATCATTGAAAGTAATTTGTTCTAATCCTGTTCCATCAATATTTATTATGTATAAATCAAAATCTCTTCCTGTTTCACTGTTAAGATTTGATGAGAAGATAATCCGTTTTCCATCAGGATGAAAGAAGGGTGCAAAACTTGCTTTACCAAAATTTGTAACCTGTTTAATGTTTTTTCCGTCAGCATCCATAACATAAATCTCAAGCGCAGTTGGTCTGACTAATCCGTTTTGTACTAGATCATTATAATCTTCCAATTCTTTCTCTGTTTCCGGGCGGCTTGCTCTAAAAACAATTTTTGAACCATCGGCAGAAAAAAACGCACCGCCATCATATCCTTTTTCAAATGTAAGTCTTGTTTGATTTAATCCATCAATATCCATCATATATAATTCCGGATCACCATCTCGTGTTGAAGTGAAGATAATTTTATCACCTAATGGAGAAACAGTTGCTTCAGCATCGTAGCCGTATGCATCCGTTAATTTGATAATATTAGTCCCATCTGCATTTGCAGAATAGATATCGAACGTCTCATATAGTTTCCAAACATAACCTTTACTTCTATCCGGCGGAGGTGGGCAGTTGGCATCAGCTTCATGTGTGGATGCATAAATTATTGTTGAATCTCCCGGCAAAAAATATGCACATGTTGTTCTGCCTCTTCCGGTTGAAACCATCTTTTTATCAGTGCCGTCAATGTTCATAATAAAAATCTGATCACACTGCAAATCACCATGAGTTGATTGATAAATTAATTTATCTTCTTTAAAAGAAAGATAAGCCTCCGCGTTCTCTCCTTCTTCCGTAATCATCCGGATATTCTTAAGATGTTTTTCCTTTTCGAATTTCAGAGAATCAAATGAAGGGGTTTGTGAGAAAATAAATGCAGTTGAAAAGAAGCAGAAGATAAAAATGAAATGAAAAATCGTTTTCATTACTAATCCCTGAATTTATAAAAATCTTACCGGAGAAATAAACCTATTCCGGAACGTGAACGAGGAAATATTGCTTTGCGCTTTCCCCAATGGATTTAGCTTCTTCCATTGTCATGTGCATATCATCATCCTGTGCATCATCTGCATGGCCTGCTTCAATAATTGCAAGATCAGAATCTTTGGCCATCTTTACCAGATCTATACAATAAGCAGTATCACCGCCGTAGCAAATACTCATTCCGTTAAATTTAAATTTATAACCTAAAGCCGGCACCTGGCGTGTTGTAATGCCATCAGATAAAAATTCTTTATGTATAACAGGAAATGGTCTGATTGAAATATTCTTACTTTTAAAAGTTTTATGAACACTTATTTCTTTCAATTCAATCTTATAAGAAATTGATTTTGAATATACTTTTTTAAAAGCGTGATAGATACTCTCAATTTCAACACAGCCTTTGGGATAATGAATTGAAATGGGAGAGGTTTTACGCATCACTCTTAAATATGTAAGAAGAGACCAAACACCGCCAACATGATCATGATGACCGTGAGTAATAAATAAATCTGAAATGTTGAGAAGATTTTTCATCCCCACTTCATTATTAAGATCACGTAAAATTCCGTCACCGGGATCAACTACAAAAAGATTATTATCAGCTTTAATTAAAATTCCTGTAGCAATATTTGGGATTGAACAGAATATCTTTATTGAAAAATTCTCTTTATTCCATGTAAGGGGATATTTTTGTATTACCATCGTGTTTAATGATTTTGTTTGTAATACTTACAAGTCTTAACATTCTTGCAGCGGGCAAAAATATTGAACGAGTAACTTTCTACTTCAAATCCGAGTTCTTCGCTAATTTCAAGCGGCAGTTCTTTTACTTTACGATTTATAAACTCAACTATTCGTCCACAATCCATGCAGATAAGATGATCATGATTCTGCCGTTTATAACTGCTTTCATAGCGTGTCATATTATCGCCAAAATTGCGCTTGCTTATTAAATCGCACTGAACAAGCAGTTCAAGAGTTTTATAAACCGTTGCTCTTGAAACGCGTGAGTGCTGATTCTTCATCAGAATGTAAAGCTCATCTGCACCAAAATGACCATCATATTCCAATGCGGCATCCATTACTTCAAAGCGCTCCGGAGTTATCCTATTTTTTTCTGCTTTGAGAAATGTTCTGAATATTTCGGCGGCTTGCTGATTTTTCAATTCTACTATCAATTTTTATTATTTTATTTATTAAAGATATAGGTGCGGCAGACTAATTTCAATATTATTTAGAACCGGCAAGTTAATTAATCCCGATTGCACGTAATCCGTTTACAACTATAAACGTAAAGATGTACGCAGTGGATGTAAAGATTAATAACTGAAGCATCGGAATTCTCCATCCGCCTGTTTCTTTTTTTGAAACAGCAATTGTAGAAATACATTGAAGTGCAAATACAAAAAATACTATCAATCCTAATATTGTAGCCGGAGTAAATAATTTTTCACCTGTACTTTCAATAGTTGCCCCTCGCATCGCTTCAATCATTGATTGCTGCATAGGATCCGAATCATTAGTGACTTTAAAGATTAAAGCCAAAGAACTTACAAAAACTTCTCTTGCTGCAAATGTTGCAATTAAGGAAACACCAACTCTCCAATCCATTCCTAAAGGAAGCATAACCGGCTCAATAAATTTTCCTAATTCAGAAGCATAAGAAGTAGCTAATCTTTCTTCTGCCTGCTTTTGAATTACAACTTCCTGAGTAAGTCCTTCCGTATTAATCTCCGGATTTGTATTTGGGAAATAAGTCAGAAACCATAAAGCAAGAGAGAAGAACAAAATTGTTGGTCCGGCTTTTTGCAGATAAACTTTTGAGCTGACATATGTATTATTAAGAACAGTGCTCAGTTTTGGTTTTCTGTATGCCGGTAATTCAAGTATGAAGGAAGAGTTATCTACTTCCTTTATAACTCTGTTATTAAATTTATTAATTAAAGCTGCAACTATAACAGAACTTGAAATACTAAAAATATAAATTCCGGCAAGCATAAGTCCGCCAAGCCATGATTTTCCGCCCGGTAAAAGAAACGCAATTAACAGCGCATAAACAGGAAGTCTGGCGCTGCAGCTCATCAATGGAATGATAAATATTGTTAAAAATCTTTCACGCTTATTTGGAATTGTACGCGTTGCAAGTATGGCTGGAATTGCACACGCAAAACCAGATAACATTGGAACGAATGATTTACCATTCAACCCGATTTTGGATAGCGGCCTGTCAATTAGCATAGCTCCGCGTGCAAGGTATCCGGTATCTTCAAGAACTCCAAGTATTAAGAAAAGAATAACTATCTGAGGAACAAAAACAAGAACTGCACCAGTTCCACTTATTATTCCGTTTGCAATCAAATCTCCCAGCCAGTTATTACCAATAGCATTAAAAGTAAACTCTGAAAAAGCACCAAACGCTTCATCAACCAGAGCCATTAAAGGTTCTGCAAGCCAGAAAATCGATGTAAATGTAACTGCCATTATCAGAAAGAAAACACCCAGTCCCCAGATTCTATGAAGAAGAATTCTATCAATTTTAATTGTTGTTTCGTCAATCTTATGACAGTTTTCTTTAACTTCGGGATTTGATAAGATTACAAGCTGAGCATTAGCCGCATCAAGATTTATCCCATTTGATTTTAATTCTGAATGACCATTGGTTTTGAGCAATACCTTATTTTCAATTCTTTCTATTTCTTTATAGTAGGAAAGAAGGGAAGCGTTATCAGAACTGCTGAATCTTGTAATTTTATTTTTATCAAATGAAAAACGCCTTTTAATCTTCTCATTTATTTCTTTAATCAGTTCAGAATGACCGTTGCCGGTTCTTCCATCAACTGAAACAACCGGGCAGCCAAGCTCAAAACTTAATGCTGCTTCCGAAACTCTGAATCCTTTTCGTGCCAGCAAATCAGTCATTGTTAACGCAATTATTACATTAAAACCAGAATCGATAATTTGTCTGGCTAATAACAAATGGCGTGAAAGCTGGCTTGCATCAACAGTAACAACAACAATATCCGGTTTACCCAAATTTGGATGTGAGTACAGCGCATCAATTGATACTTGTTCGTCAGGTGAAGAGGGAATGAGGCTGATAATGCCAGGTGAATCTAAGAGATTTGCATTAATATTAAATCTGGTAAGAAATTTACTGATTGAATATTCTACTGTGGCTCCGGGATAGTTTACGGTTTTAAAATTTTTTCCGCTTAAATAATTGAATAGAGTAGTCTTCCCGGAATTTGGAGGTCCAACTAAAGTAACCAGAGGCAAAGCCTCTACAGCCGTTTGGATCATGAAACCTTTATACAGTCCGCTTCATTTTTCCTTATTGCAATTAAAGTGCCTCTAATTGAAAATGCTAACGGATCATTAAAAACTGTTTTGTTCATAAGTTCTATTTGCTGGCCCGGGGTAAATCCAATTTCAAGAATTCTTCTTGAAGAAGGATGGCTGCAATCTATATCATCTATTGTTACTTTTTCCCCGTATTTTAAATCTGCTGCTGTTTTCATTTGTTAAGTAAATCCCGTCCATATTATTTAGATTTAGTCTACATAAAAATAAGAGTGTACCGGACGAATGTCAAATTAATTCATACCGGCTGGTCATCTTTTTCTTATAGCTGTTTGAAATTCTTAAAAAATAATTGCAAATAGATAAAAACTATTTTGTTTCTCACACAGCTATATATTATTTTGTTCTGAGATTTAATTTTTAATCCTAAAACAATTTGTCTATAATGGGCTCAGTTATCCCCGGCAGCTACTTGAACCAGTACAACCAAAAAGGACATAACTCCAAACTTATCTTCGACAATTCCGAAAGCGTAATTTACTTTTTGAATTGCTCTACAAGGAAATACGATTACATGAACTCCGCCGTAGTTGATTTAACCGGCTATACAATGTATGAGTTGAATGAAATCGGATTCCAGAGCATTATAAAAGAAATTGTTGACTCCAGTAAAAAATTTGCTGTTAAAGAAAATACTGATAAACCCAATTCAATAATTGAAGATTATTCAGCTAAATATCTTATAGAAACCAAGGACGGAAAATTAAAATGGGTTGAAGATATTGCTTTTGCAAAACTGGATGAGAATGGCAAAAAAGACAGCTGCATTGGTGTGCTGAGAAATGTGACCCAAATGCATGATCTGTTCAACCAGCTTCAGGAAGAAAAAAATAAATTAAGTTCTGTTTTAGATCTGGCAGAAGTTCTTTTCATAATGCTGGATGATAATTTTGAATTAATTTTTGTTAACAGAAAAGCCAATTCAATTTTGGGGCAGGGTATTATTGGAAAAAACTGGATTGAGAATTTCATTCCTGAAAAAAACAGGGATGAGGTGAAATGTTTTCTCAGCAGCCTTTTTACAAGTGAAACAGATCAGCATGAAATTTTTGAAAGTACAATCCTTACTTCAAATGGTGAAAAAAAACTGATTAGCTGGCATAACTCAATTTTATATGATGAAGATAAAAAAGCCAAATATTTAATTTCAATCGGGCATGATATAACAACAATCAGGCGCGATGAAAAAATCCAGTTAGTTATTTCTGAAATTTTACAGGCTGCAAATTCTGAAACTAATCTTGATGAATTATTTAAATTTATTCACCAGGCAATCACCAAATTAATGCCCGCTGATAATTTTTACATTTCATTATATGAGAAAGAAACCAATCTTATAAAATTTCCTTACTTTATTGATCAATATGATGAATCAGCACCGCCGAAAAGATTTGGTAAAGGATTAACAGAATATATTTTACGCACAGGTGAATCTGCACTGGTTAATCAGCAGAAGGATAATGAACTTGTTGCTGCCGGTGAAACTGAAATGATGGGAACACCAACAAAAATCTGGCTTGGAATTCCGTTGAAGATTCAGGAGAATACAATTGGCGTAATGGTTGTGCAGGATTATCATAACGAATCAACTTACGGAGAAAGGGAGAAAGAAATTCTTGAAGTGATTTCTTATCCAATCTCACGAGCAATTGAAAGAAAAATTGTTGAACAGGAAAGGGATGAATTAATAACAAAATTAAAAGAACTGAACGAATCAAAAGACAGATTGTTTTCACTGATCTCACATGATTTGCGCAGCCCTTTTAACTCACTGCTCGGCTTTTCTGAAATTCTAACAACTGAATATGAAACTCTTACTAACGATGAAATTAAAGAATACCTGAATGTTATTTATGAATCATCTAAAAATTTATTTTCGATGACGAATAACATGCTTCAGTTTTCACGTTTTCAAATGGGCAAATTTGATTTTAAACCGGTTGAACTGAGTCTGAAAAAAGTTATAGCCGGTAATATTAATATGCTGAAGGGGAATGCAATTAAAAAGCAGCAGATACTTAATATTGAAATCGATTCTGCTCCGGAAGTTTTTGCAGATGAAGATATGCTGAATTCTGTAATTCAAAATCTTTTATCAAACGCAATAAAGTTTACAAATAAAGGCGGTGAGATTAAAATTCAAACACGTCTGATTTATGAAGGAAATGTTGCAACACAAGTTGAGCTGCGCGTTGAAGATTCCGGAGTTGGAATTGCCGAAGATCAGATGGATAAAATTTTCAAAGAACATATGCATTCAACACCGGGAACAGAAAAAGAATACGGCACCGGACTTGGTTTATTGCTCGTTAAAGAATTTGTGGAGATTAATGGCGGAACAATCAGCGTTAAAAGTAAACCCGGCAAAGGAACTACATTCTCTGTTATTCTGCCCGCACATCAGCGTCCTTCCTAAATGTTTTACAACAAACAGAAAAATAGATTAATTTCATCAGGTAAAATTTTTGCTTGAGTTAAATGACTATGTCTGAAAAAATCAGGATAATGATTGTTGAGGATGAACCAATTGTTGCCTTGGATCTTAAAAAGACACTGGAGAAATTAAATTATAGTGTAGCTGGTTCTGCGCGCAATGGTGAGGCGGCTGTTAAAAAAGCCAAAGCACTTCATCCTGATTTGATACTTATGGACATCATGCTCGGCAAAGGAATAAACGGAATTCAAGCTGCAGCAAGTATCAAAAAAGATTTAAATATACCAATCATCTTTTGTACTGCTTACGCTGATAAAGAAACAATTGAAAATGCAAAGATAACAGAACCGTTTGGATATTTGATTAAACCGTTTGATGAAAAAATGCTTTATGCCGTTATTGAAATGGCATTGTACAAGCATCGTATTGAATCAAATCTGCAGGAAAGTGAAGAGCGTTATAGAATTCTTGTTGAAAACTCACCGTATGCAGTTATAATTCATGACAATCTGGAAATCATTTATTTAAATTCTGCGGCTGCTGCATTGTTTGGAACAACTGATAAATCTGATCTGATTGGAACTTCAATTTATGAATTTATTCATCCTTCGTTTCAAAATATTGAAAGGGATAGAATTAATTCACTTAAACTGAATTCAAAGCCCCAAAGCATTGAAGAAAAAATTCTGCGCTTAAATGGAGAAGTAATAGATGCGGAAATTTATTCTTCTCTTATTGAATTTAACGGCAAAGCTGCTGTTCAAATGGTGATAAAGGATTTATCAGAAGTAAAGAAAAAAGAGAAGATTCTTCAGGTAACTTTAAAGATTTTATACTCAGCACAGATTACTGATTCACTCGAGCAGTTGTTTTCACTTCTATACAAAACATTGCGCGCAATATTCCCGCTTAAAAATTTTCTTACTGCCTTATATGAAAAATCAACTGCACAAATTTCATATCCTTACGCTCAGGTTGAATCTGATTTGCATCAGCAAAATGAACTTGATGATCTGCTTGTAAAAACAACCGCTGAAAAAAATATAACGCACTCATTCGATAAAGATGAATTAAAAAAAATGGGGAGCGATAATTCAGTTAAATGCAACATTCCGTTTTATTGGTTTGGGGTTCCGCTGCAGATTAATGATAAACTAACCGGAGTATTAATAATAAAAGCTGCTGATGAATCGGAAATTCCTGATGAAAACATTAAAGAATTAATTGAGATAGTTGCCTATCCGGTTTCAACTGCAATTGAAAGGCGAATAATTGAGGAAGAACGGAAAAACAATAACAGGTATCTTAAAGATTTAAATGAAACAAAGGATAAATTCTTCTCAATAATTTCTCACGATCTTAAAAGTCCTTTTAATTCATTGCTTGGTTTCAGCGAGATACTGCAAACAGAATATGATAAATTGAGTGAAGCTGAAAGAAAAGATTACATAAGTTCTTTGTATGAATCAATGAACAATGTTTATAATCTGATGCATAATCTGCTTGAGTTTTCCCGTTTCAGAAGCGGCGGATTCGAGTTTAATCCCAAAGAACTGAATCTTTCTTTTACAATAGAAGAAAACATACGCTTGTTAAGCGGAACGGCTGCAAAGAAGAAAATATCCGTTGAAACAAAATATCAAACAAAACCAATGATTTTTGCAGACAGCAATATGTTGAATTCTATTATCCAAAATCTTTTAACTAACTCAATTAAATTTACAAGAAGAAACGGCAGAGTAATTATAAGTGTAAATGAATCAAACGGATTTGCTGAAGTATCAGTAATTGATAACGGTGTTGGCATGAGCAAAGAGATTCTTTCAAATCTTTTTAAACTTGATTCAAAACAATCACAGCCGGGCACAGAGAATGAGCCCGGAACAGGGATGGGATTATTAATTACAAAGGAGTTTGTTGAAAAGAATGGCGGAAGAATTAAAGTTCAAAGCAGTCCTGAAAAAGGGAGTACATTTACATTCACAATTCCGCTTGCAAGCAGAGCATTTTAATTTTGCTGAAAAGATGAAATGATAAAATTCTTTCGTTATTCGATTTTAAAAATTATATTTAATACATATTTGCTGTTGATTCCACTCAAATTAATTAAAAATCTATTTGATGATTCAAAATGAATTAAAAATTCTTCTGTTAGAGGATAATCTGCATGATTCTATATTAGTTGAGCATGAACTTTTCAATCTGAAACATGCTTATAAATTCTTATGTGTAAATAATAAAGAATCATTTCTGCAAAGTTTAACAAACTACTCTCCCGATCTGATTATCTCCGATTATCAGCTTCTTAATTTTAACGGAATGGAAGCGCTGGAGCTTGCAAAAAAAATAAAACCTGATGCACCTTTCCTCCTTCTAACCGGATCTATAAATGAAGAGATTGCAGTTGAATGTTTAAGAGCCGGTGCGTGGGATTATGTAATTAAAGATCATATGATAAAACTTGTTCCGGCAATAGAATCAATCCTCAGAACAAAACATGCCGAGCAAAAAAGTATTGCCGCTGAAAAAGAAGTAAGGCGTGCACTTGCTGAAACTGAAGGTCTTTACCGCTGCGTGGTTGAAAGTATTTCGGAGGGATTGTTGATAACGGATTTCGATGATATAATTCTTTTTGCAAATAATAGTCTGCTTGAGATGACAGGCTATACTGCTGATGAGCTGATTGGTCATGTTGGATATGAAATATTTTTTGATAAAGATCAATGGGATGAAACAATCAACAGAAATAAACGCCGCTTTCAAAATGTTGCTGATGAGTATGAAGTTAAACTGAGGAAGAAAAATGGTGAATACATTTGGGTGAGAGTTAAAGGCGCGCCTTACAAAAACGGAAGCGGAGAAATAATTGGCACAATCGGTGCTATTATTGATATTACAGATTACAAACAAGTTCTTATTGCACTGGAAGAAAGTGAAAGGAGAATCCGAACAGTTTTTGAAGATGTAAGGGATGTAATTTTTCAAACAGATGAAAACGGTGTATTTGTTTTTCTTAATCCATATTGGAAAATAATTAGCGGTTACACAATTGAAGAAACACTCGGTAAAAAGCTGATTGATTTTATTCCTGATGATTATAAAAAATTTACTTTGGATGAATTCATCAATCTCATTTACAGAAAAAAAGAATTTTCACGATTTGAAATTCGCTTAACAACACATTCCGGTGAATTAAGATGGATTGAGATAAATATTAGATTATCCTTGGATGAAATAGGCCAGGTTGCAGGAATTTCCGGAATAATAAGTGATATTAATGATAGAAAAATTATTGAAGCAGAACTCATTCACGCAAAAGAAAAAGCGGAAGAATCTGAAAGGATGAAATCGCTCTTCCTTGCACAAATGTCTCACGAAATCCGCACTCCGCTTAATGTTATTCTTAATTACAATGCAATTCTTAAAGAAGAAATACAACAGGGAATTTTAGATGAATTTGATAATATCTTCCAGGGAATTGAAAACGGCGGTAAAAGATTAATGAGAACGATAGATCTCATTCTTAATATGTCTGATGTTCAGTTCGGCCGTTATCCTGTAAAAATGGAACAGGTTAATCTGGAAAAACTTCTTACTAAATTAATGAAAGATTTTAAATCACTTGCCCAGGAAAAAAATCTTGTAATGATTTTAAAAAATGAATGTGAGCAGCCTCTTGTAAATGCAGATGAGTATACATTATCGCAGGTGTTTCAGAATCTGATTGATAATGCAATCAAGTACACAGAAAAAGGAAGTATTACAATAAGAATAAAAGAAAACGATTATTCAAAGATTTCGATTGATGTAATTGATTCGGGAATTGGGGTTTCGGAGGAATTTCTGCCGAGAATATTTGATGCATTTGCTCAGGAAGAAACCGGTTACTCAAGAAAATTTGAAGGAAACGGCTTAGGTCTTTCACTTACCAAAAAATATATTGAACTTAATTCCGGTGAAATTACGGTAAAAAGTAAAAAGGGTGAGGGCACAACTTTTACAGTTGTGCTGAATTCGTTAATACAAAAAGGGAAGGAACATGGAATCGGACAAATTATTCGATAAACCAAAATTATTAATTATAGAAGATGATTACGAAAATCAAATTCTTTTGAAAGCTTATCTTAAAAAGAATTTTAGCGTAACAATTTGTGATTCCGAAGAAACTTTTTATGAATGTTTGAAGAATGATACTTACGATATTTTTCTTGTTGATATCGCTTTGCGAAGCGGGAAGAACGGGCTTGATTTAACAAGAGAATTAAGAGCAACTGAGAATTATGCTTCCGCACCAATTATCTGCCTTTCTGCTCATGTGTTCCCGGCTGATAGAGAAAATGCATTTAAAGCGGGCGTAGATGCATTTTTACCAAGACCAATTTTTAACAAAGATCTGCTTGCTGCTCTTGTTGAAGTTTACAAAAAAAGAACCGGCAAAGATCTTAATGTTTAATCTTTTTTATTTAAGAAAATTTTCTTCCGGTAGTGTAAAATATTTTACCCTTTATAACAGCTAACTGCTTGACTCAACTCACGTCAGGATAATTTTAATATCCTATATTTGCAGGTGAAAGTAGTTAGTTAAGTTAAATCCCCCCTTTATAAACCCCATAGGCTATAGAATTAAAAGCCCTAATTCTATAGCCTGTTCTTTTTTAAAAATTATCCATCAAGAAATTTAATTCGGGATTTTAAATATTTTTGTAACTATCTTTATTACGTTTTAAAAATCACTGTAACTTTAACTAACTCAAAATTTTTGTTCAAGAATGAAATATTCATATTCATCCCTCTCAAAAATCGGATTGAAAAGAAAAACAAATGAAGATTCTATAGGTGTATATCAGGATGAAAATGGATTACTTGTTATTGTGTGTGATGGATTAGGCGGAAATAATGCTGGTGATGTTGCTTCAAAACTTACTGTTGAGGTTATTCATGAAAACTTCCTCAATTCTTCCGAGAATGATTATCTTGAAAAAATAAAAAATGCTATTCTTGAAGCTAACCGTGTTGTTCTTGAAAAAGCTGAATCAAATTTTGAATTTAAAGGAATGGCAACAACTGTTGAAGTTCTTTTCTTAAAAGAGAATGAAGTTTACTGGGGTCATGTTGGTGATTCAAGAATGTATTTTTACAGAAACGGAAAATTAAAACAGCTTACTAAAGATCATTCCCTCGTTCAAAAACTAATTGATGAAGGATTCCTTACACTTAAAGAAGCAGAAAATCATCCTAATAAAAATATTATTATACGTGCGCTTGGTGATTCTGCAAACCTGGAAGTTGATTTAAGCAAACTCAGATTCAACAATAATGATGATGTTACTTTTTTTGTTTGTACCGATGGAGTAACTTCTGTTTTGAATGACAATGAACTTGAACAATTTCTCAAGCAGCCCGAACCGGTAAAGATTTCATCCGGACTATCTGAGTTAATTGAACAAAGAGGCGCACCTGATAATTATTCATTTGTTATTATCTGTAAGAACAAATAATGATTGGCAGCAGAATTGGACATTACAAAATAATTGATGTCCTCGGTGAAGGCGGAATGGGGATTGTTTACAAGGCTTTTGATGTTAAACTTGAAAGATACGTTGCATTAAAAATTCTTAACTCGCAGGCACTCAATACTCCGCAATTTGTTGAACGTTTTAAACGTGAAGCAAAAAACCAGGCAAAGCTTAATCATCCCAATATAGTTCCTGTTTATGGATTTACAGAAGAAGATAATCTTCTTGGAATTGTTATGGAATATGTTGAAGGTGAAACGCTTGATCAATTAATTGAACGTAAAGGAAGATTAAATCTTCTTGAATCATTAAAAATTCTTCAACAGATTCTTAGAGGCACAGGCTACGCACACAGCAAAGGATTTGTACACAGAGATATTAAACCTTCAAACATAATTCTTAATCTTGAAGGTGAAGCCAAGATAATGGATTTCGGAATCTCGAAATCACTTTCTGATACCAAGGGAATTACCCGGATGGGAACAAAGCTTGGAACCGTGCTTTACATGAGTCCAGAACAAATAAAAGCGCTTGAGCCGACTCAGCAAAGTGATATTTACTCAATCGGAATTACATTTTACGAAATGCTTTCCGGGAAAAATCCATTTGATATTGGAACTGATTACCAGATAATGGAAGCGCACCTTAAAATGAATCCGCCCAGATTATCTACAATGGTTGGAAATCTTGGAAATGAAGTAGATGAAGTCCTTTCAAGTGCAATGCACAAATCAACAAAGAAAAGGTATCAATCAACAGAACAATTTCTTGCTGATGTTGAAAGATTAATTGAAATTCTGGAAGCGCCTTTGGAGAAAAGAAAATCAAAAGTAAGAACAAAGGCCGGGCAAAAAAACAAAACTTCTCCCGTTAATTCAAAATTAAGTACGCAGTATAACGGTACAAAAATTTCCGGGCTGCGGTTTTACATTTTTGCTTTTTTCTTTATTGTAATGTTTACAGGATTAATTTTGTTTATTTATGATGCTATAGCTGGTTACTGGCAAAATACTTCAGATACTGGTAAGAAAAATTCAAGTAGTGAGATAAGTAATTATAGTGCACACCTCAATACTATATTAAATGGTAAATGGAATGTTGCAGCAACTGAAACAAAAGCACAGATAAATGCACTTGCTTTTACTGATGATTCAATTGCATTCGCATGTGGTTTAAATGGAACATTCCTAAAAACTACCAACGGCGGTGCGAGCTGGATAAGTTTAATTGATACCGCTGATGAAAAATCATCGATTAATTTTTATGACGTTCAAGCAGTTTCTCCTGCTGTAATATTAATTGCAGGAGACAGCGGTAATCTTCTTTCTTATAATCCTTTCTTAAATGAATTTGAAAAGATAAATATTCCATCAGGTGAATCACTTTTTGATATCTACTTTTTAAAAAATACAGGAACAGGATTTATTGCTGGAGCTAACGGAAATATTTTAAAAAGCCAGGATTACGGAAAAACATGGCAAAGAATTGTTTCATCAACACAGCAGCTTTTATATGAGATAAATTTTGCTGATCAAAATAACGGTTTTATTGCCGGCTGGAACGGGATAGTTCTTAAAACTACAGATAGAGGAAACACCTGGCAAAAAGTTGAAAAGTTTACAGATAAATATTTAAGAAGCATTTTCTTTCTTGATGAAGAAAACGGATTAACAGCCGGAGGCGGCGGTGAAATATTCCGTTCAGATGATGGCGGTGAAACCTGGGAATTAATAAAATCAGGAACAATTTCGGGATTATCTAAAATTTATTTCTTCGATAGCTCAAACGGAATTATTCTCGGCAGTAAGGGTGAAATTCTTATTTCAGAAGATGCGGGGGAATCGTGGAAAAATATTTCAAGCGGACAATTTGCCGGCCTTACAAATCTTACAATCTCTCCCTCTCAAAAAATTTTCTTAACAGGGCAGAACGGTGTTATACTTTCCGAACCGGATTAAGTCTTTTTCATTCATTTAGATTTACTTATAATTTTTCTACTCATTTAACATTCTGGATTTGTATTATACAAAAAATTTTATGATTGAGTTGAAACCAGGAGAAAAATGAATCGTAAGAACAGATAATTAAAAAATCAGAATTGCAATTCATACTTTGTTATGGCACATACTTTAAATTGCATTTCAGAACGCCTATACGTAATTTTGAACCTAATTTATACCCACGGAGAATGATTAATGTTAAACATTATTAAGAAGATTTTTGGCGATAAAAACACGAAAGATATCAAAGAACTTTGGCCGATAGTTGAAGAAATTAACAGAGAATATGAAAAAATAAACGATCTTTCAGATGATGAATTAAGAGCTAAAACTCAGGAATTTAAACAAAGAATACAGGATTATACCGCAGATTTGCGTGCGCAAATTGATGAACTAAAATCCCGCCTTCAATCCGATGAAGATTTTGACAGACAGGCAGCTTATGATGAACTTGATAAACTTGAAGAAGATCTGAACGATAAGTATGAGGAGATTTTAGATGAATTGCTGCCTGAAGCTTTTGCAGTTGTTAAATCAACATGTAAAAGATTAGTTGGAAAAAGCTGGACAGTTGCTGGAAATAAAATAACATGGGATATGGTTCCTTATGATGTTCAGTTAATGGGCGGAATAGTTCTGCACCAGGGAAAAATTGCAGAGATGGCAACCGGTGAAGGAAAAACTCTTGTTGCAACATTACCAGTTTATTTAAATGCTCTTACAGGAAGAGGTGTTCATCTCGTTACTGTTAACGATTATCTCGCGCTTCGTGATTCTGAGTGGATGGGAGAGATTTATAAATTCCATGGATTAACTGTTGGTGTTATTCTAAATACTATGACTCCGGATCAGAGAAAGATTCAATACAATTCAGATATTACTTATGGAACGAATAATGAATTTGGTTTTGATTACCTGAGAGACAACATGGCTGTTGATAAAGAACACCAGGTTCAGCGCGGGCATAATTACGCAATTGTGGATGAAGTTGATTCCGTATTAATTGATGAAGCAAGAACACCACTTATAATTTCAGGTCCGGTTGAGGTTGATGATCAGAAATTCGGAGAGATGAAGCCCCGTGTTGAACGGCTTTACAGAATGCAGGCACAGTTTATTTCCAAAATTGTTGCTGATGCCGAATCTCTTTTAAATAGTAATGATGGTAAGAATGAAACAGAAGCCGGCATTTTACTTTTAAGAGCGTACCGTGGATTGCCAAAGCATAACAAACTTGCAAAAGTTTTATCAGAACCTTCCAATAAAAGGCTTCTGCAATCTACTGAGCTGGAATTTCTCCGTGAAAAAGGAAAGAACATGCACATCATTGATGATGAGCTTTATTTTGTTATTGATGAAAAAAATAACACGATAGATTTAACGGAAAAAGGAAGAGAGGAACTTGCAAAAGGCAGCGGCTTTGAAAAAGAATTTTTTATCCTTCCTGATCTTGGAATGGAAATAAGCAAGTTTGAAAATGATCCCGATTTAAATGAAGCTGAAAAAATAAAACGCAAAGATGCATTGTACCAGAAATATTCTGAAGCAAGCGATCGCATTCATACTATTCATCAGCTTTTAAAAGCTTATACCTTATTTGAGAAAGATGTTGAATATGTTGTAACTGAGGAAGGCAAAATTGCAATAGTTGATGAATTTACCGGACGTGTTTTGCCGGGAAGGCGTTATTCTGATGGACTACACCAGGCAATTGAAGCGAAAGAAAATGTAAAAGTTGAAAGAGACAGCCAGACACTGGCAACAATTACACTTCAGAATTATTTCAGAATGTATAACAAACTTGCGGGGATGACAGGAACTGCGGAAACTGAAGAAGGTGAGTTTTACCAGATTTATAAACTTGAAGTTGTTGTTATTCCAACGAACAAACCTGTTATAAGAGAAGATCAGGATGATGCAGTTTATAAAACCAAGCGTGAAAAATATAACGCTGTTATTGAACAGATTGAAGAGCTCCGTAAACAGGGAAGACCCGTTCTCGTTGGTACAACTTCTGTTGAGGTCTCTGAGACAATAAGCAGAATGCTAAAAAGAAAAGGCGTTCCGCATAATGTTCTTAATGCAAAACAGCATCAGCGTGAGGCTGAAGTTGTTGCACACGCCGGTGAAATTGGTGCAGTTACAATTGCAACAAATATGGCAGGCCGCGGAACCGATATTAAACTTGGTGCAGGCGTTAAAGAAAAAGGCGGGTTGTTTATTTTAGGAACTGAGCGCCATGAATCCAGAAGAATTGACCGCCAGCTAAGAGGCCGTTCAGGCAGGCAGGGAGATCCCGGCACTACTAAATTTTTCCTTTCACTTGAAGATGATTTAATGCGGCTTTTTGGCAGCGATAGAATTTCTTCTGTAATGGAAAGAATAGGAATTAAGGAAGGCGAAGTAATTCAGCATCCGCTTATTACAAAATCTGTTGAACGTGCTCAGAAAAAAGTTGAAGAGAATAATTTTGCAATCCGCAAAAGACTTCTTGAATATGATGACACAATGAACTCACAGAGAGAAGTTATATACACAAGAAGAAAACGCGCACTGCAGGGAGACAGATTAAAAGGTGAAATTCTATCAATGCTTGAAGAATACATTGAAGAAGTAGTTGATAAACATTTTGATAATGTTGATGCAGTTGGTTTAAAAGAAGAAATAATGCATAATCTCCTGGTTGAATCGTACATTCCGCCGGAACAGTTTGAATCCCTGGGTAAGGATGGTATAAAAGAAAAAATTCTTGAAGACGCAAAAATCTTCTACAATAAAAAAGAAGAAATGATTGGCCATGATCTGATGGCAAGGCTTGAGCGTTATGCACTGCTTTCTGTGATTGACCAGAAATGGAAGGAACATCTCCGTGAGATGGATGATCTTAAAGAAGGAATTGGATTGCGTGCTTATGGACAAAAAGATCCGCTTGTTGAATACAAAGCAGAAGCATTTAAATTATTTGTTGAGCTTCTGGATCAGATAAGAAATGATGTTGTAAGTTTTGCTTTTAAATTCTGGCCGCAGGCTCCCGAAGAAGTTCAACGAAGAAGACGCCCTGTTACTTCACGTGTAAAAGAAAGCAAACAAAGCACGGATCAGATTGCATACTCCGCAACTGCAAGAACAGCCGGAGGAAATCAAACCGCAGGCAAACCCATGCCGGTTCAGGTAGAAGAAAAAATCGGCAGAAATGATCCATGCCCGTGCGGCAGCGGTATAAAATATAAAAACTGCCACGGCAGATAATATTTATCTGTCTTAAATTATGATGTCAATAATTTGAAAGGCGTCAATGAAAAAAATTGAAGCAATAATCCGCCCGTTCAAACTTGATGAAGTTAAAGAAGCTCTTGTTGAAGAGGGCGTACGGGGATTAACAATTACAGAAATCCGCGGTTACGGAAGGCAGAAAGGGCATACTGAAACTTACCGCGGCAGCGAGTATAGAATTGAATTTATTCCTAAAATAAAGATTGAAGTAGTTGTTGAAGATCAGCAGCTTGATAAAGTTGTAGATGCAATATTGCGTACAGCTAAAACCGGTCAGGTTGGCGATGGCAAGATTTTCATTTCAAATATTGAGGAAGTTATAAGGATCCGAACTGAAGAATCCGGCGCCGGGGCTCTGTAAAATATTTTACCTTTTTGTTTATTTCAATCTTTTTTAGCTTTTCTTATGAATTTTTCAATGAAATCATTTCGTAACTGCTTTTTAATAATTTTAATCCCTGTAATATTCTTTTCAGGGTGCGGTGTCTGGGAAAATTTCACCACATATTTTAATCTATATTTCAATACTAAAGATGCTTTTGAAAAAGCTGAAAAAGATATTTATGCGCAAAAGCGTGAACTGTTTGCTACTACCGATCTTCAGGTAACCGGAACTGCCGGACAACTGCTTGCAAAGGTGATTGAAAAAGCTTCTAAAATTCTTCAGTTCAGCCCGAACTCCGCTTATGTTGATGATGCATTATTAATGTTGGGTAAATCTTTTTATTACCAGAAAAATTATTTAAAGGGATTGAGAAAATTTCAGGAGCTTATTGCCACACAGCCTGAAAGTGATTTGATAATTGAAACAAGATTGTGGATTGGCAAATCACAAATGAAACTGAAAGAATATGATAATGCACTTGCTACTTTAAGGGCTGTTCGTGATACCGCAATAGTTGAAGACGAAACAGAAATAATTAAAGATGCTTTCGTTGAAGAAATAGTATATCATATTTCATATGAGAATTACGGTGAAGCAATTAATGTTACCAAACAATTTTTAGAAATAAATGATGATGATGAAATAACCGCTGAACTGTATTATCAGCTTGGTAAACTTTATACTGAAATAGATGATATTCCGAATGCGATTGAAGCATATTCACAAGTAAATAATTTCTCACCAACATACGAAATTGAACTCCGTTCAAATATTGAACTTGCAAAATCATTAAGAGAATCAGGCAAACCCGCTGAAGCGCTGAACATTCTTGAATCAATGGGATCACAAAATAAATTTTCTGAAGCATTTGCTGAGATTGATGTTGAAACCGGGATTACATTAATCTCACTTGAGAGATTTGATGAAGCAACTGATCTGCTGGTTTATGTTGATACTACTTATGCCGGAACTCCGCATTCAGGTACTGCAAAATTTAAACTTGCCGAATTGTACGAATATCATTACAAGAACTTTGACAGCGCAGCAGCATATTATCAGAAAAATATTTCCGGCACAGCTCCGGTTGAAATTTTGCTGGCATCAAGTAATAAAACACAGAAGTTCAGAAAATACACTGCGCTGTTAACTTCATTAAATGATAATAAGAAGAAGCTTGAGTACATAATTAATCCTGAAATATTTGAACAGGATTCTATTCAATACTTGCTTGATTCCGCCGAAGCAGCGGTTGAATTAGAAGCTCTTACAGAAGTTACTGATTTACCTGAAGATGATCCGAACAGAACAAACAGAAGAAATCCGCCTTCAAATCAGAATCAATTGCAGCAGCAAAAATTACTTCAATTGAAAAAACCGGTACGTCCGATAATTTCTGCTGATTCGGCAAAAAGTTTGATAGTTAAAAATGAATTTGAGCTTGCAAATTTATTTTTTACTGAATTTGATCTGCCGGATTCAGCCTTTTATTACTATAATGATATAATTACTAATTACGATGATTCTGTTTATTATGCACGTGTACTTTTTGGTTTGGGAAGTTATTATGAAACAATAAATGAAAAAGCTAAAGCAGATAGTATTTACAACGTTATATATGAAAATTACAGGAATGAACAAATTGTTAATGCTGCCGCGGCAAAGCTTGGCAAACCACTTGTTGATCTGGAATTTGATCCCGCTAAAGATTTGTATGTTGAAGCTGAAGAATTAATTAACAATGAGAAATATAACGAGAGTTTGAAAAAGCTTAATTCAATTTATGAAAATTATCCCGCTTCAAGATTTGCTGCAAAAGCTCTTTACGCAACCGGATGGATACTAGAAAATCAATTATCACTTTTTGATTCAGCTGCGGTTGTGTATGATTCGCTTGCATCACAATATCCGGGAACAGAATATGCTTCTTCTGTAAAACCAAAACTCGAGTTTTACAAAACTAAACAGAAAGCTGTTCGGGATTCAATTGCCGCATTAAAAGCTGCGGAAGATTCTTTAAAAAATTCTATGCTGCTTCAGGATTCATTAAAGACTCCGGTACAGCCGGTTCAAACTCCGGTTAATCAGCAAGTTGTGAGTGATAGTCTTGATTCAATGAATACGGTATCAGATTCTATTGAGCAGATGCATCAATCAATTCTTGATTCTTTACAAAGAAAACCGGAAAGTTCTGCTGATTCTCTTCAAAAGGATTTAAAACAGCAGATTGATTCTCTGCCGCCAAAACGTTCAGTGCCGGAATAATATCTGAACCAATAGTTATTATACATGATTGAAAATGGAAATTAACTTCACCCAATTTCCAAAATTGGAGATCGCTGCTGCCTTTGAAAAAATTCTTCCTTTCATAAAAAAGAAAAAGATTACCTTCTTTTTCCTTTACATAATTTTTCTTATTTACTTCAGCATACCTTCATTCCAAATTCCTGTTTTAGAATATAATACATACAGAATCACATCATTAATGGAACAACGGGCAATTGAGAATTTTCTTTTATTTTATCCAAAGCAGTCCTGGTGCGATATTGATGATGTTCATCTAAATGTTTTGCGTGCAATTATTTCAATGGAGGATGGAAGTTTTTTCAAACACAAAGGAATTGACTGGAAGGAATTAAATACTTCCCTCGGCATTAATAAACGGCGCGGCAGAACTGTTAGAGGCGGCAGCACAATTACAATGCAAACCGCAAAAAATTTATTCTTAACTACAAATAAAAATCTTCTTCGAAAAGCAAAAGAATTTATTATTTCATTCAGAATGGAAAAGGAATTATCTAAAAAATCAATTCTTGAAAATTATATAAACGCAGTTGAATGGGGTGATGGAATTTTTGGAATAAAAGAAGCTGCCGATTTATACTTCAATAAAGAGCCTTCTGATCTTAATTTAAATGAAGCCTCAAGACTTGCAGCGGTAATTCCTTCACCTTTAAAATTTCAGCCAAATACAAACGCAAGATATGTTCTCAGGCGTTCATCATTAATACGCGGAAGATTGGGTGATATTTTGTTATTCCCCGAGAAGAAAAAATGAGAAGAAGAGATTTACTTGATTTAATTGAAGAAGGTGAAAATTTTCACTGTGAATTTAAAAGAAAATTTTCTGAGCCGGATAAAATTGCGCGTGAGATGATGGCATTTGCAAATTCACGCGGCGGATTTATTTTGTTTGGAGTGGATGATAATAAGGAGATAATAGGAGTTGAAAGTGAAAAAGGTGAAGCTGAATTAATTATTGATACAGCAAAAAATTATATTGAACCGCCGCTTGAGATAAATCTTCATTATATGAATATTGATGAGAAGGAAATTGTTATTGTTGAAATTCCTGAATCAGATAAAAAACCGCACCGGCTTCAGGATTATCAAAATGAATTTGATATTAATAATGCTGTTGTTTGCATAAGAGTGAATGATAAATCCATGCAGGCCAGTAAAGAAATGATGCGCATAATGCGTGCACAGGCTAATAATCTTGAGTTGAAAAAATACATTCTCGGCAATAATGAAAAATTTGTTTTCGATTATCTAAATAAGAATGAAACAATTTCTGTTAAAGAATTAAGCCGCGGGATAAATATCTCTGAAAGAAGAGCATCAAGAACACTTGTTAAAATGGTGCGCGCAAATCTTCTTGCTATTCATACAAAAGATAATGGAGAAGAATTTTTTACTGCTATTTAATTATTCTTTTGTTCCATCAAAAATTTTACGCAATTCAAAAAGAGCAACACCATAAGCCACAGCAACATTAAGTGAATGTTTAATCCCATGCTGTGGAATCTCAATTGAAAAATCGCAAAGATCAATCAACTCCTGCGAAACTCCTGTAATTTCATTTCCCACAATAACGCAAAGAGGAAAATCATCGGTTCTTACTTCATAATATTTTTTGCTCTTACTTGTAATTTCAAGAGCACATATTTTTACATTTTCTGATTTTAATTTCTTTACAACTTCAACAGGATCTTTTACATATTCCCAATTCACACTTTCTGTTGAGCCGAGTGCAGTTTTTAGAATCTCTTTTTTGGGTGGATGAGGAGTGTATCCACAGAGAAAAAGCTTTTCAATCATCGCACCGTCTGATGTGCGGAAAATTGATCCAACATTATAATTACTCCTTATGGAGTTAAGTATTACATATACCGGCATCTTTTTAACAAGATGAAGCGTTTCTAATGTACTTCGCTGTTTGGTTATTTCTTCGTGAGTAAGTTTTTTCATGATTAATATTTTACAGCAAGCTGACCGCAGGCTGCAGCAATATCTTCTCCCTGAGTTTCACGAACCATAACTGTGATATTCCTGTTCCGTAATTTCTGCACAAACTGATCAATCCGTTTTTTATGAGTAGGCTTCAGTTCTGCAGCAAATCCGGTTGGATTCATATGCTCAAGTGAATTGAACGGAATTACATTAATTTTTGATGGCATTGAATTGCAGAGTTTTACCAATGCTTCAATATCTTCATCTCTGTCATTCAAATCTTTCAGCATAACATATTCAAAAGTAATTCGTGTATCTGTTTTTTTTGTGTAATACCTGCAGGCATCAAGCGTTTCTTTTAATGAATACTTTTTGTTGATTGGCATTATTTTACTTCGAATATCTTCAAAACAGGAATGGAGCGATAAAGCTAATTTTACTTTCAATCCGGTATCAGCAAGCTCTTTTATTTTAGGTGCAATACCCGCTGTTGATACTGTGATTTTTTTCAGACTAATGCCTGTTGTTAATTCTTCTGAAAAAATTTTAAGAGATTGTACTGTTGATTTAAAATTCAGCAGCGGTTCGCCCATTCCCATATAAACAATGTTGGTGAGTTTTTCTTTTCCGTAATCTTTTGCTGCCAGCATGTATTGATCAAAAATTTCTCCGGGTGAAAGATTTTTTTTATATCCCATTAATCCTGTTGCACAAAACTGGCAATCCAATGGGCAGCCAACCTGCGTTGAAATGCAGAGCGTTGTTCTTTTCTCCTCCGGAATAATTACTGATTCAATTTTGTTCCGTTCTTTCGTTTCAAAAATAAATTTTTTAGTTCCGGTATGAATTGAAACTTCATCATCAACATAATTTAATGTTTGAATTTCAGCAGTATCTTTTAATTGGCTCCGCAGAGATTTGGGAAGATTCTGCATTTCATCAAAATCAACCGCGAGATGATTATACATCCAGTTAAAAACCTGTTCACCTCTGAATCCGGGATAGCCTTGCTCTTCAAAAAATTGCTGCAATTCTTCAAGAGTTAATCCTTTCAGCGTAGTTTTCCGTACGGGTTTTGCATGTAGTGTTAAGATTTCATTTTGCATTCTGCAAATATAAACATTTGATGCCGGTGATAAAATGGAAGAAATTTTGGTGAGGTGATAAATTCATTTTACATGCACAAAAAGTTGTGTCTGAACATCATTTCAAATCATTGCAAACATTGCAGTATTCTGTTATTTTAAGCTGGTAATCTCAAAAGGATTACTTTCAAGCAGGGTTAAAAAATCCAATAATCCACAAAGAAAAGGAACCACATGAATTTCGAATTCACTGAAGATCAATTAATGATCAAAGAAACTGCCCGTGAATTTGCACAAAATGAAATAGCACCTTCCTCAATTGAACGTGATATTAACGCGGAATTTCCTCACGAAATTGTTAAGAAACTTGGTGAACTTGGTTTTATGGGGATGATGGTTTCGCCTGATTACGGCGGCGCAGGTCTCGATACAATTTGTTATGTGCTTGCTTTAATTGAAATATCAAAAGCTGATGCAAGTTGCGGTGTTATTATGTCTGTTAATAATTCACTCGTTTGTTTTGGTCTGGAAAAATATGGTACTGATTTTATAAAAGAAAATTATTTAACTCCATTAGCTAAAGGAGAAAAGCTCGGCGCATTTGCTTTATCTGAACCTGAAGCCGGAAGTGATGCAACGAAGCAAAAAACTACTGCTGAAAAACAGAGCGATTATTATGTTTTAAATGGCATAAAAAACTGGATTACAAACGGTTCAACTGCCGATTATGTTTTGGTGATGGCTTCTACTGATAAGGAAAAAGCACATAAAGGAATTTCTACATTCATTGTTGAAAAGGGAACTCCGGGCTTTGGTCACGGAAAGAAAGAAGATAAACTTGGTATACGCAGTTCAGATACTTGTTCCCTTACTTTTGAAAATTGTAAAGTGCCGGTTCAGAATCTTGTTTGGGAAGAAGGCAAAGGTTTTAATTTTGCGATGAA
Source organism: Ignavibacteriales bacterium (assembly GCA_044507695.1). Lineage (GTDB taxonomy): Bacteria > Bacteroidota > Ignavibacteria > Ignavibacteriales > Ignavibacteriaceae > JBIQJD01. Next base: position 298,849 of record JBIQJD010000002.1, read on the forward strand.
TACTTTAAATGGAGGGAGAATAGGAATTGCTGCGCAGGCAATCGGCATTGCAGAAGCTTCACTGGAAGCGTCTGTTAAATATTCACAGGAGAGAAAAGCATTCGGGCAGAAGATCGCAGATTTCCAGGCTATTCAATTCAAGATATCCGATATGGCAGTAAAAGTTGATGCCGCAAAACTTCTTACATTGCAGGCAGCCGCAGCAAAAGATGCGGGTAAACCATATCACAGAGAAGCTGCAATGGCAAAACTTTACGCTTCAAAAATTGCAGTTGAATGTGCACTTGATGCAATTCAAATTCATGGCGGATATGGGTATGTGCGGGAGTATCTTGTTGAAAGATACTTGCGTGATGCTAAAATTACCGAGATATATGAAGGTACTTCTGAAATTCAAAAATTAGTTATTGCAAGATCATTGCTTGATGCAAAATAATGAAATTATTTTTAATCATTTTTATTATCGCTACAGTTCAAATTGTTTTTCCGCAATCTGCAGAAAAGTGGAAAGCAAAAGAAATTTCATATCAGCATAAAAAGATGGAAAAACGACGTGATTATTCATTCTCCGGCAATTCAGCCGGAGAAGTTTTATCAAAATCATTCATTAATATTTACAGAATATTTTTTTCTGATGTTGATGGTGATAATTGTCCCTTCAATCCATCATGCTCACAATTTTTTATTGAATCAGTTGAAGAGACAAATTTATTCCAGGGCGTTTTGATGTTTGCTGACCGTTTTACACGTGATATGAATTTTGTAAACCGGAGTGGAAAATATTTTATTGATGATTCAGGCAGATATTATGATCCTCCTTCTCTCTATACTCTGAAATGAAAACGTATCAGATTTTGCTATTTCTGTTTCTCACTGCTTCAGCTTTCCCTCAGAATTTAAATCTTCATTCCTTAGAGAATAAAAAGAAATTTGCCGATCATCTATTTTGTGAGAAAGATTATCTTCGTTCAATATTAGAGTATGAATCAATCCTTCAATCCATACAAAATGATACTATTAAATTTAAAATTGGATTGGCGTATCAGCGCCTTGACGAGTATGAAAAATCAATTAACATTTTTAATTCCATCTTACCAAATGCAGAAAGTGAATTTTATCATTCGTTGTTTCTAATGAATGATTTTAATCTATTTAGAATTAAAGTGAACAATAATAAAACTGATGCAAATCCTGCCGTTCAAAAATTATATTTGTTCAGTTATTTTTTTACGGATGATGCACTGCCTGATTGGCAAAAATTTTCGGAAACATTTTCGGAGGAACGTGCTGTTGAATCTTTTTATGAAAAGAAGATTAATCCCGGTTATAAAAGTGAAATAACTGCGGCAATTTTATCGGCAATAATTCCGGGTGCGGGTAAAATTTACACGGAACAATACGGTGATGGCATAACTGCTTTTATTGCAACAGGACTTCTTGCATATCTTTCATATTCAAATTTTAATCATGATCATGACTTCAGAGGCTGGCTGTTTGGCGGAGCGGCAGCAATTTTTTATGCGGGAAATATTTATGGCTCTGCAGCATCAGCTAAGATTTTTAATGCAGGTATAAAAATGAATTTTGAAAATGAGCTCCGTTTATTTCTTAATCAGAACAATTATTTTATGCCTGAATATAATTTCTGCAAATGAAAAAATTATTAATAATAATATTTATTGCTGCGCTTGCATCAGCATGTAAAAGCCAGGATGAACTTCAATCACAATACAATCTTGCGCAGGAGTTATTTAAAAAGAGAGAATATTTTGATGCTGTAACAGAACTTAAGCGGCTTAATTTTTTTGATTCAACAAACCAATTTTCTTTCCAATCTTGTCTATTAATGGGGAAAGCACACAAAGCCGGTGCAATGTTAAATGATGCAGTTCATAATTTTACAATGGCTGGAATATTTTCCAGAACTGATGAAGAATTTTATGAAGCAGAAATTGAATTAATCCGGGTTAACATTTTAAGAAGAACATCCAGCCAGGCACACAAAATTATTGACCGTTTATTACTGGATGAGAGATTCATTAGCAAAAAAGATGAACTAAATTACTGGAAAGGCTGGGCATATATTTTTGAAGATGATTGGGTAAATGCCGCTGATTTATTTAGTAAGGTTTCTGAAAATCACGAATTGACAAATTTTTGTGATAGTATTAATGATCAACTTTATTCTGCAACATTGGCAAAACTGCTTTCGGTTTTTATTCCCGGAGCGGGACAAATTTATACCGGAAATTATTTAAACGGAATTTTTTCTCTTGGGTGGAATGTATTTGCCGGCTGGTTGTCAATCAATTCATTTGCGGAAGAAAGAATATTTGACGGGTTAGTTGCTGCAAATTTTTTGTGGTTAAGGTTTTACATTGGTGGAATAAACAATGCACAAAAATTTGCTGAAGAAAAAAACCTGGCAATTACAAACAACGCACTTGATTATCTTCAGCACAAATACGGCGGGTTAAAACCATAATCAAAATAAAAATGCAATCGCTGCCGCCTTTGGATAAAATATTAATGGATATTCGTAAAAAAAATAATAAATTGTAATTGTTATATATCTACTTATTTTACATTCTAAAGAAGGGTAAAATCCCTGAAAATATAAACGAGGAGGTCTGATGAAAAGAGGGATGATTGTTGGCTGTTCTGTGGCCGGTGTAATCCTGATAATCATAGCCATATTAGTTTTTTGGGGGATAGGCGCTTATAATAATCTGGTTACTCTTAATGAGTCTGTAAATCAAAGCTGGAGCCAGGTTGAGAATCAGTATCAGCGCAGAGCTGATTTAATTCCTAATCTTGTAAACACAGTAAAAGGTTATGCGGATTTTGAAAGAGGTGTTTTAACAGATGTTACAGAAGCGCGTGCTAAAGTAAGCCAGATGAATGTTACACCGGAAGTTTTGAATGACCCGGCAGCATTCCAAAGATTCCAGCAGGCACAAAGTGAATTAGGCGGAGCCTTATCCCGCTTGCTGGTAACAGTTGAAAATTACCCCGAACTAAAAGCAAATGAAAATTTTCTTCAGCTTCAGGCGCAGCTTGAAGGAACAGAAAACCGGATTTCTGTTGAAAGAAGGAAATTTAATACAACCGTGCAGGAGTATAATACAACAATCAAAAGATTCCCGAACTCTATTTTTGCCGGTGTGTTTGGATTTAATGAGAAAGAATATTTCAGAAGCGCTCCCGGCTCTGAAACTGCTCCTAAAGTTGAATTTTAATAGATGAAATTTTTATTCACGTTCGTAACCTTCATAATAATATTTAAGTCCGGCAGTGCAGGTTTAATATTTGCGCAGCCGGAAATTCCTGTCCTGAAAAAATACGCAACTGATTTAACTTCAACTCTATCATCAAATGAACTTAACACATTAAACCGGCGTTTGGAATCTTACGAAGATACAACTTCAAATCAGCTTGTAATGCTGATGATCCCTACTCTAAATGATTATCCGATTGAGTATTACGCAATTGAAACAGCAGAAAAAAATAAAATAGGAACAAAGGAACATGATAACGGAGCTTTATTGCTGATTGCAAAGAATGATCGCAAATTGAGAATAGAAGTTGGATATGGGCTGGAAGGTGTTCTGCCTGATGCTCTCGCAAGTTCAATCATAAGAAATGAAATTGTCCCTCATTTCAGGAATGAAGAATATTATGCCGGGATAACTGCCGGAATTAATGCGATGATTGCTGCAATTGGCGGTGAATACACTGCAAAACCTGATAAAAAAAATGATCGTAAAAAGGGTACAGGAATATCTTCAATTATTTTCATAATAATTGCTTTGATATTTTTCTTCTTGCGAGGCGGAAGGCACGGCAGAAGAAGCGGATTTATTTTTTTCCCCGGAGGTTTTGGAGGATCTTCCCGCGGAAGCGGCTTTGGCGGATTTTCAGGCGGCGGTGGTTTTGGCGGCTTCAGCGGCGGCGGCGGCGGTTTTGGCGGCGGCGGTGCAAGCGGCGGATGGTAGTATTATATCTCTCTAATTTAATTGATGTTCATTTGTTGTTTTATTAAAATTGCACGGGTTTTTTAATTATTTTTTCCCTTTACAAGATATTTAAATGCGATTTTTAGGAGAGTTAAAATGGCTATAATGATTACTGAAGAATGTATTAATTGCGGTGCATGTGAACCTGAATGCCCGAATACTGCAATTTATGAAGGCGGTGCTCATTGGGAATTAGCAGGTAAAGAATATGGACCGAACGATCCCGCACCTTCCGGTGCTGAAGGTTTTTTTGCTGATGATTTGTTCTACATTGTACCGGATAAATGTACCGAATGCAAAGGATTCCACGATGAGCCGCAATGTGCCGCTGTTTGCCCGGTTGACTGCTGCATTCCCGATCCTAAACATGTTGAATCTGAAGAAGTTCTTCTTGCCAGAAAAGAATATCTTGATAGTATTGGCAGATAATTTTTTGTGAGAGGACATCCAATTTGTCCTCTGTTTTATCCAGCCAAATCAGTTCCAATCCATCTGCCTATCTCATTTAAGAAATTTTACACTTTCATTTTCTCGTAGATGAAAAATGAAAGCTTTTAGAATCACAATAATCCAAACAAATTCAATTTTTGTGCTGGCATAGATTTCGCTTTTATCTGAAAAGAATTGTTAAATATTTAGAAGTTTCAGGGAGAAAAAAATGGCTTACAGAATAACTGAAGAATGCATCAATTGCGGCGCTTGTGAACCTGAGTGCCCTAACAGCGCAATTTATGAAGGTGGTACCGAATGGGAATTAGATGGTAAAACCTACGGCGAAAATGATGCAGCTCCTTCAGGTGCAACCGGTTTTTATTCTAATAGTTACTTTTATATTGTGCCGGATAAATGTACTCAGTGTGAAGGCTTTCATGATGAACCGCAGTGCGCTTCAGTTTGTCCCGTAGAGTGTTGTATTCCTGCATAATTATTTTTTAAATCAGGGGAAGGGGAGCAGTAAAGGATATGGTTACATATCCTTTATTGTTTTAAAGTAAAATCCAAAAACTTATCATCACTTCAGCAGGTTGATTAAAAGCTATCTATAAAATTTCTTTCCAGAAATTTTTTTGTTATTGGAAGAGAAAAGTCTCTGTTTCTAATTTATTTCTATCCGGATTATTGAGCTTCATTAAACACAGTTTTAATCAATAAAAAATAATTTAAATTTTTATTTGGTATATTAATTCTAACCTTGATAATAGGAGGTAGAATTATGCTGGTGTTAGGATCATTTGAAAAAGCAAAAAGATATATCCAGGAACACTCGTCTCACGATGTTACCAGGCAATATGAGCATTTCCCTTGTATAACAATTTCAAGAGAAACCGGCGCAGGTGCAGATGTAGTTAGTGAGAAGCTCGTTGAACTGCTTGGTGAAAAGAAAATCAATGATTCTCCCGAATGGACAATCTTTGATAAAAATCTTATACAAAAAGTGCTGGATGATCATCATCTTCCATCCTACCTTGATAAATATTTCCAGGAAAGTACAAGCTCTGCAGTTACTTCTTTAATTTCTGAAACACTTACAGGACAGCCCGCAAGCTGGTCATTGGTGAGTAAGACTTCTCAAACCATATTTAAACTTGCACGAACAGGGAATGTTATTATTGTAGAAATGGGTGCAAATTTTGTAACAGCAAAATTACGCAATGCTTTCCATATCAGGTTAATTGCTGATTATGAAGATAGGGTGAAGCATATTGAAAAGGTTTATAATCTGAACAGAAAAGAAGCGGAAAATTTTATAAAGAAAGATGATGAAGCAAGAAGAAATTTTGTTGAGAAGAATTTTCACAAAAAAATTGATGATCCTCAATATTATCATCTTGTAATAAATACAAGTTTAATTCCGTACGATGAAACTGCGCGGATCATCTGCAGAATAGTGGATAACAGATTTAAAGAATATTCTTCTCACGGCTCAAATGAAGGAACTACAGCTTTGTTATAGCCTTCTCCTGAAATCAGATTAAGATGAAGATTAGCAAATAATAAAACTTGTGCCGCTGCCTGGGAATTATTAAAGACTTTCCGTTTACCATCAGACGGATTTCCAAACCAGTATAAAGTGCCCAGCATAATCCGCTGAATTGATTCGAGGCTTAAAATAACTTCATCTTCCTTTTCTCTGAAAAGTCCTTCTTTAGAAATGTAAGCTTGTGAAAGCTGTTCATGCTCAATAAATCTGGAGGGTTTAATCATTCTGCTTTTAGTAACATCTTCGATCAGACTGAAAGCTTTTAAAATTGCAGTTTCATAATCACCGTTTATATAATCTTGTAAAGAACAATTTTTCAAATCTTCTCTTGTCAGAAAATTTTCTATTTCCAAAGCCGGAAGAGTAAAATTTTCAAGCTTGTTTTCCACGTACTCGCGTCCGGTGTTTGTTAATTCTTTCACCTTTGCGGAAACTTTATTTTCACTCTTTTTTATCAGACCTTCCGCTTCGAGTTCATTTACAGCTTTAACTATCTCATTAAATTCATATTCGTTTAGCTCAGAAACATTAAACTGTTCTGTTAAAATTGTACAAATTATGCTGATAAAGTTACCATCACTGTTTGTAATTTCTGTTTTGTCATTTTCGTAAAGAACTTTTAGGAACATTTTTTTTAACAATTCTTTTGGGAAAGGTCTTACTACCTGCATTAATTTTTTCTCCGATTGAAAGAATTTTTACCCGCGCTTTAATTTTCAGCTTAGGTTTTTCTTCCTTAATTTTTAAATCGTTTTGAATTTCGGTTACCAACTTAATATTTATATTTTTTTTAGGATATAGGGAAATACCTGAAATGAAGGGAAAAATCCCCTAGAAAGTCCGGAATTCCCTGAATAGAATTAAGGAATATGGAAATGATGAAAATCGGAAGGTATCAGCTTTATACAATAAATACCGGATTTTTCAAACTGGATGGCGGAGCAATGTTTGGAATTATCCCAAAACCGCTTTGGGAAAAAACAAATCCGCCGGATGAACTTAACCGGATTAAAATGGCGGCGCGTTCTTTACTTCTTACAAACGGAAACAGAAAAATTCTTGTTGATACAGGGTTGGGAAATAAATGGAATGAAAAATCAAGAAAGATTTACGATATAAATTCTGAGTTTACTCTGGCAGGAGAGCTTCAAAAACTTAATATTAAACCGGATGAAATAACAGATGTAATATTAACTCATCTTCATTTTGATCATACCGGCGGATCAACAATTGATGATAACGGGAAAATTGTACCGGCTTTTCCAAATGCTAAATATTATGTGCAGAAAAAAAATTTTGCATGGGCAATGAATCCTACAGAAAGAGACAGGGGAAGTTATTTAAAAGAAAATTTTATGCCGCTGTATGAAGCCGGAATTTTAAATTTTATTGATGGTGAAGAAAAATTTGATGATGAAATAGAATTCATTGTAATTAATGGACACACATTTGCACAGCAGCTTGTAAAAATTTCAGATGCATCAAATACATTCCTTTTTTGCTGTGATCTGTTTCCAACTACTTCTCACATTTCACTTCCGTATATAATGGGATATGATCTTCAGCCATTGGTAACATTACAGGAGAAAAAAAGAATTCTACAAAAAACTGTTGATGAAAATTGGAAATTATTATTTGAACATGATGCGGAAACAATTTACGCAACTATAACTGCTGCAGATAAAGGATACAAAATTGATGCAAAATTCAACTCACTTTGATTTGGAAGGATTCCGCAAAATTTGCCGTACCGATGATTTGAAAGAAGCTTGCGGCAAAAGATTCATAGTTGATAGTGAATCCGGACAAACAATAGAAATTGCTTTGTTTAAAATTGATGAAACGATTTATGCAGTAAGTAATATTTGTCCACATCAGCACTCAGCTTTAATTTATGATGGATTTATTGAAGATGGATGTGTTGTTTGTCCTGTTCATGGATGGATGTTTGATTTAAAAACCGGGAAAACAAAATCAGGCTGCGGCAGGCTGAAGGTTTATGATGTGAAGATAATTAATGGAGAAGTTTTTGTTAAAGTTACACAGCAAAATTTTAGTTTGATTTAAATGATGGTTCTGAATAATGATACAATAATTAAATTAGCAAATGAACTTGGATTTGAACTCGTTGGGTTTGCTGAAGCATCTGTTCTTGAAAAAGAAGCTGAAAATCTTCAAAGCTGGCTTGCAAATAATTTTCACGCAGATATGAATTACATGCAGAGAAATTTTGAAAAACGAAAAGATGTAAAAGAAATCTTACCTTCTGCAAAATCTGTAATTTCACTTGGAATGAATTATTATGTACCAGGAAATTTCAGCGGAGATAAAACTAAAGGAAAAATCTCACGTTATGCCTGGGGAACAGATTATCATCTTATAATCTGGAAAAAGCTTGATAAAATTGTTGATGAAGTAAAAAAAATTGATCCTGAATTTGAAGCTAAAACGTATGTGGATACCGGTCCGGTAATGGATAAAGCATGGGCTGTGCGTGCAGGTTTGGGCTGGCAGGGAAAACATTCCAATATAATTAATAGAAATTTCGGAAGCTGGTTTTTTATTGCTAACATTATTTGCAATTATGAATTTACTTATTCGTTTCCCATCCCGGATTTTTGCGGATCATGCACTGCCTGTATAGAAGCATGCCCAACCGGTGCAATCGTTCAGGATTATGTTGTTGATTCAAATAAATGCATATCATATCAAACCATAGAAAATAAAAATGAAATTCCGGAAAAATTTAAGAGAAATTTTGAAAACTGGATTTATGGATGCGATATTTGCCAGGATGTTTGTCCGTGGAATAATAAATTCTCACAGCAAACTGCTGAACAACAATTTTTTCCCGGATCGGGAACGAAGGAAATTCCGCTAACCGAAGTAATAGAAATGCAACAGGAAGAATTCAGCGCAAGGTTTAAAAATAGTCCGGTAAAACGTACAAAGCTTAAAGGCTTAAAGCGGAACGCAGAATTTATTTTGAAACCATAAGTTGTGAAAAGTATCTAACACTAAATTAAAATTGAAATACAGATCTAATCAGGAGAACTAATGGCAGAAGAAAGAACAGAAAACCACCATCGGGTAGCTATAATCGGATCGGGTCCGGCGGGATTTACAGCAGCTCTTTATACAGCAAGAGCAAATCTCTCTCCCGTTATTTTTGAAGGATTGCAGCCCGGCGGACAATTAACAATTACAACTGAAGTTGAAAACTATCCCGGTTTTGAACATGGAATTCAAGGCCCGGAATTAATGGATATTATGCGTAAACAGGCTCATCGTTTCGGAGCAACATCAATCTACAAAGAAATTACAGAAGTTGATTTTTCAAAGCGTCCGTTCACACTTAAAACGTATGATGATGTTCATACAGCAGATGCTGTAATTGTTTCAACAGGAGCTTCGGCCAAACTTCTTGGTTTGGAATCAGAAAAGAAATTTATGGGGTACGGTGTTTCTGCCTGTGCAACATGTGATGGATTCTTCTTTAAAAATCAAAAAGTGCTTGTTGTTGGCGGCGGAGATACTGCAATGGAAGAAGCTAATTACCTTTCTCGTTTTGCTTCTGAAGTTACAATTATTCACAGAAGAGATGAATTCCGTGCTTCAAAAATTATGACGGAGAGAGCAAAGAAGAATCCTAAAATAAAATTCCTAACCAACAAAGTTGTGGAAGAAGTTCTTGGTAAAGAAGAGAACAATAGAAAAGTAATGACAGGAGTTGTGTTAAAAGATGTTCATGATTTAAGTTCAACAACAGTTGATGCTGATGGTTTATTCATTGCAATTGGACATAAACCAAACACAGAATTATTTAAAGGGATTTTAGATATGGATGAAACCGGTTATTTAAAAGTAAAACCGGGATCAACTTATACGAATATTGAAGGTGTATTTGCTGCAGGTGATGTTGCCGATAAAGTTTATCGGCAGGCTGTAACAGCAGCCGGTTCAGGATGTATGGCTGCAATTGATGCAGAACGATGGCTTGAAGCCCAGGAAGATTAAATTAATTTAATGGGCTTTCCGGTTATTTTCGGTCAGCCCATTTTAATCAATTTTCTTTTGTATTGCTCTGATATTTATTAACAAGCAGATTTGAAATAACGAAGCCAAACCCCGTTACAACAAATAGTGCAAAGGGAACCCAATACTCTTTACTTGTAACATCCTGTAATATTAATCCAATCCCCAAACCCAAACCAAATGTAACAGAGATAATACCAATTTTAAGCAGTATGAATTTATCCCTCTTTCGCTCAAAAAATTCTTTAATATTTTGTGCGTCCAGGCCTTTTTCAATAAGCATCTGTCTTTCCTTTGAGCGGAAATAAAGATACGTAACAAATGAAAGGCCGATTACAAGAAAAAGTACAATTGGTATGAAAACTTCGGCAGCATTATTCATGAAATATTCTCCTTATGATTTTAATATTCCGTTTTATTTTTCCTTCTGTAACTTTTGACAGGGAAGATTCAGCTTTGGTTACACATTCAAATTGATTTTAAAAAAACATGTCTCTATGTTCTATGCTAATTCTTCGTTCTTGTTATAAAACAATGTAACCTGGAAAGAAGTATGCATGTCTAAGTTAGAAATGAGAAATCTTACAGATGCGGAAATTATTGAATCTGTTAAAAAAGGAAATCAAACAGATTATGCAATACTTGTGGACAGGTACAAGAATAAGGCTTTCTCTCTTTTAAAAAGAATGTTGAAAAATGATTTTGATGCGGAAGAAGTTTTGCAGGATTGTTTTTTAAAAGCATATAATGGTTTGGAAAATTTTAAATTTGAATCAAGCTTTTCAACATGGTTTTATAGAATAGCTTATAACACAGCAGTTTCCAGGCTATCACTTAAAAAAAGAAAAATTGAAAATGATATGGCTTCAATAGATGATCAGATACATTTAAGTTATTCGGATAATTCAGCAGATGTTGAACAGGAAGAATTATCCGTAGTATTATCAAGATTAATTGAAAAACTTCCGGCAAATTATGCTGCGGTTATTAATCTATTTTATATGAATCAATTGAGTTGTGAAGAGATTAGCGAGATTATGCAAATCTCCGTTGCCAATGTGAAGGTAATGCTGTACCGATCCAGAAATTCTTTAAAGGAAATTATTTTAAAGAATAATTTAACCAGGGAATTATTATGAACAGATTAAGCGATGAAATATTAAATAAATACATTGATAATGAATTAAGTGAAGAAGAAAAATTAAAAATCCGGCAGCAGATTCAATCATCAGAAGAAGACAAAAAAAGATTTGCTGCTCTTCAGGCTGTACATATCAATTTAAAAAAAGAACATGTCCCCGAAGTTTCACCCGATTTTACTTCGCGCTTAATGTCAAAAATAATGAAGCAGCGAAAAGCTAAAAATGAACAAAGAGTTTTCATCTTTTCAATCGGCTCAGTCTTTTTAATAATATTGCTTATAATAATTGGATTTTTTATTTCCTCAACAATTAATACCGAGTCCTCATCTTCAGTTTCAATTTTGAACACAATAGTTTCTTTCATGGCAGAATTTGGCAGCAAAATTTCTCTCGGCTTCAGCGGTAAATACATTTCAATAGTTGGATCGATACTTTCTTTTTCAATTATTCTAACTGCGTATTTCTTTTTTGATTATAAAAAACATACTAATCATTGGTTTGGCAAAACAAACTGATATTCATTTTGTTTTAATTCACTATTTTTAATAAAATTACAAATCAATTATAGCGGTTATCAGAAGATAGCCGCTTCATTTTTTAAATATCAATTTTTAATTATGAATAAAAAGTTTTTATCTGCATTGCTTGCAGTGTTTTTTATTTGCTCCATGATGAGCGCACAGGAGAAGTATGCTGCTGTTCCGGAACAATTTAAAATGATTGATAAAGATAACTCATTGAATTCTGAAGAAGCACTGCTTCAGAAATTTTATTTTATCTTTGATAAACAAAAACTAAAAACTAAATATAATGTAAATTCAATGCTGCATCCGTTTAAATGTGCAACCGGATTGATGGAAGAATATCATCGCAGTAAATCATTACTTTCTTCAGATGCAGTAAAAACAATTGAAGGTTATTTAAATAGACCTTTCAATAAAACTGCTGATACAAAAACTTATATCTCTCCAGCAGGAAAGTTTGAACTAACCTATTCAACAGAAGGCGCGGACGCTGTTTTTCCGGCAGATTCCAACGGCAATAGTGTGCCTGATTTTGTTGAATGGGTTGCTGATTATTTTGATTACAGTTGGGATTTTACAATTGATTCATTAGGATACCTTCCGCCTCCGATTGGTGAAGGCAGGTATCAAATTGGTTTTGAAAATATGGACTTCTACGGTTACACCGAAATTGTATCAGGTAAACTTACGAGAATTGTTATGCACAGTAACTTTTTAGATTTTCCTGAGAATACAGATCCTGAAGGCAACCAGAAAGGTGCAGCAAAGGCTACTGCTATTCATGAATTTAAACATGCTGTTCAAAGAGTTTATAATGATTGGGAGGAAGATGGCTGGTTTAGTGAAATGGATGCAACATGGATGGAAGATATAGGTTATGATTATGTGAATGATTATTACAACTATTTAACTGAATCGCAATTAAGGCAGCCTTACAGATCATTCAATCAGGGAAGCGGCTATGAAGATTGTTTGTGGCTGCATTACATTACTGAAAAATATGGCCTTGATGCAAACCGTATGATTTGGGAGAGGCTATTAACAATTGGAAATGAACCGATTTATAATACATTTAATGAAGTATTAAGCAGCTTTAGTTCTTCTTTTAAAAGCGGATTTGCTGAATATTATTCATGGAATTTTTCAACTGGTGAAAGAGCAGATGGATTATTTGAGACTTATGAAGAAGCCACGGAATATCCTGCATCAATTCTTTGCGGCGGGAAAAAATCTATTCCTTCTGTAAATGAAGGCTGCGGATTAAATCCTCCATCTGGAAATTTTCTCTGCTTCAATGGTAATGATTTAAATAAATTTTTAAAGATAAAATTTAACGGCGATGCAGGTGGAGATTATACAATAAAAATATTAGTAGCATATAAAAATGGTACAACAGACCAACTTACATTTGATTTATCACCTTCAACAAATTTGGATTATCTTCTCAAACAAAAAATTAAAGATATAAACTACCTGGCTGTTATACCTGTTCTTACAAATTTTTCAGGCTCATCAAAAAAATATATTGCCGAACTTTCAATCTTTCAAACAGCAGAATTTGTATTTGCTCCTTTACGTGATACCGAAAGTCTTGAAGCACGGACGATCAGTATTCAATTAATCAATGAAAATAATATTGCAGTTACTGATTCACTGAAATTGTTTTACAGGATAAATAACGCCCAATTCATCTCACAGCCGATGTTACCAGATGGTGAAGAGTTTTCATCTGATATCCCGCCTGTTTCTTCTAATTCAATTGTAGAGTATTATTTTTCAATTTACGATACGCTTGGTGATTACACTTATTATCCCGATTCCGCGCCTGCAGAAACATTTTCATACTTTGCCGGTCCGGATAATCAACTTCCTACTTTAAATCATTTTTCAAAATCAATTTTGAACAAACATAATTTTCCTTTAACAATCTATGTATCTTCATCAGATAATATCGGAATTGATTCGTTGTTTGTTGAGTACAAAATAAATGATGGAGAACTTTTAAAATCATCCTTTGAATTAATTAAAGACAGTATTTATTCTGGAAAGATAAATATCGATGCGGCTCAGCTAAACACCGGAGATAAATTTGAATACCGCATAACTGCAGTTGATCTGTCTGAAAATCATAACAAAAAATATTTTCCGGAAGAAGGATTCTCTGCATTTATTCTTGCAGATGGTTATTCTTATTCTTCAAGCCCGCAAAAAGAAATAAAAATCTTTCCGGTAATGAGGGATACAATAGAAGTTACCGATGATTTCATCATCAAAGATTTAAACATAAAATTAAAATTCCGGCACAATAGAATTAGCGATCTTACATTAAGGATTATTCCGCCTTTCAGACCAGCCACACCATTATTTACAAGACCAGGGCTTGGAACAGAATTTGGAAATGCTAACGATCCGGATATTATTATAGATCAGGAAGCATTTGAAACATTTGAAAATTTTGAACCATATCTCTCCAATCCATTGATAGGAGAATTTCGTCCTGATACAACAAATCTGAATTATTTCAATGGCTACAACGCTAAAGGTAAATGGATAATCACAATAAATGATTATGTTGCTGATGAATCAGGAATAATGGATGAGTGGAAATTAATATTCAGCGGAGATAAAACAACTGATATAGCTGAGGAGAATTTACTTCCTCTGGAATTTTCACTTGAACAAAATTATCCAAATCCTTTTAATCCCGAAACAATAATTAAATTCAATATTGCACAGCAAACATTTGGTTCATTAAAAATTTATGATATTACAGGAAGTGAAGTTGCTGTACTTGTAAATGGAGAACTTTTACCCGGCAGTTATCAACTTGTTTTTGATGCATCAAAAAATAATCTTGCCAGCGGATTTTATTTTTACCGATTGCAGACAAATCAGTTTAATTCAACAAGAAAAATGTTATTCTTAAAATAAGGAGGAAAAATGCTTGTTCTAACCACCAATACAATTGAAGGGAAAAAAATCTCAAAATACTACGGAATAGTAAGCGGCGAAGCAATTCTTGGTGCAAATATTTTTAAAGATATTTTTGCCGGAATAAGAGATATAGTTGGCGGGCGTTCTGCTGCGTATGAAAAAGAATTAAGATCAGCAAAAGATATTGCGCTGAGAGAAATGATTGAAGCAGCAACTGCATTGGGCGCAAATGCTGTTATTGGTGTTGATCTGGATTATGAAACAATCGGCGGCGGCGGCGGAAATATGCTTATGGTTAGTGCAAGCGGTACTGCAGTTTTTGTTGAAGGTGAAAACTAATTTCGAAAGAATTAATAATTATGAATGAAGATACGGAGAAAAATTCGGGAATTGTTAAAGCTGGTTTTGCGGCTATACTTGGTAAACCAAATTCGGGTAAATCCACACTTATGAATCTGCTGCTCGGGCAGAAGATTTCCATTACAACAAATAAACCGCAGACAACACGCAAAAGAATTCTTGGAATTTTATCCGAAGAAAATTATCAAATCATTTTTCTTGATACACCGGGAATTTTAAAACCTGGTTATCTGCTTCAGGAAAAAATGATGGATCATGTTTCTCAATCTGTTAAAGATGCTGATGTTGTAATTTTATTAATTGATATTGCCGCAGATCCCGATGGATCAAATACTTTGCAGGATGAATTTGTAAGTGAATTCCTGCAAAGAAATAAAAAACCTGTTCTGCTTCTTTTAAATAAGATTGATCTCTCTGATGAAACAAAAATCAAAAATGTTTTTAATAAGTTTGATCAGCAGGGGCTATTTAAAAGAATAATTCCAATTTCAGCATCAATGGGATTTAACACGCAGCAAATCGTTCCCGCAATAGTTGAACTGCTTCCATCGCATCCAAAATATTATCCTGATGATATTGTTGCGGATGAGAATGAAAGATTTTTTGTTTCTGAAATCATAAGAGAAAAAATTCTTGAACAATACCAGGAAGAAATTCCTTACAGTGTAGAAATTGCAATTGCTGATTTTAAAGAACAGGAAGACCGTAAAGATTTTATTCAGGCAGAAATTTTTGTTGAACGAGATTCACAAAAAGGAATAATAATCGGCAGGCAGGGATCAGCAATTAAAAAACTGGGGGAGAATGCGCGCAAAGCTATTGAGGATTTTTTACAGCGTCCCGTATTTCTTGAACTTCGTGTAAAAGTAAAGAGCAAATGGCGTTCAGATGAAAAAATGCTCCGCAATTTTGGTTACAGCAGCGGTGAGGAATAAATTTATGTTTGCATCAATTTCATTTTCTCCCGATGAATAAATATAAATATCTTGGTGAAGGCGCACTTATTCTTACAACTTTAATTTGGGGTGGAACTTTTCCAATAATTAAAAATGCGCTTGCCAATATTTCTCCAATGCTTTTTATTACACTCCGATTTTCACTGGCTTCAATTCTTGTGCTTCCTTTCATCCTTAAAATATTAAAGAACACTCCGCGGAAAGCCTTGATTGGCGGCATGTTTCTTGGGTTAATTTATTTTTTAGGATTTGCTGCTCAAACTGCCGGATTAAAATTTACTTCAGCTACCAAATCAGGTTTTATCACAGGCACATTTATCCTTTTTGTTCCGTTGTTTCAATTAATAATTGAAAAACGAATGCCCGGTAAAGGAAACATAATCGGGATAATTTTAGTTCTAATCGGCTTAGTTTTTCTTTCAAGTAAAGGAACATCTTTCCTCACAATATTTTCTGAACTTGGTGATAATTTTAACACAGGAGATTTTCTAACATTTATTTGTGCGTTTTTCTTTGCCTGGTATGTTGTTTATCTTGACCTGGTTAGTAAAAAATTCAATTACATTCCGCTTGTTTTTATGCAGCTTGCTGTTACAGCAGTTGGTTCTGCATTATTCATGATTTTCTTTGCGTTAACAGAAATTGAATCTCCAAAAATAATTTTAAATGAAGCAGTAATCACGGCATTGGTTTATACATTTTTGCTTGCAACAATACTTACAACAACATTGCAGACAAAATTTCAAAAAGTTGTATCGCCGGCTAAAGCAGGAATTATTTTATCATTTGAACCTATCTTTGCGGCAGTATTTGCTTTTTTTATGTTGCAAGAAAAAATTACTAATTTTGGTTTTATAGGTTGTGCATTAATCTTTTGCGGTTTAGTTGCAGCGGAAGTAATCGATAAAAAAGAAATTACTTATGGATTATAAAGTACGTGCTGAAATTTATATAAATGGACTCGTTCAGGGAGTTGGATTCCGGTATTTTATTCTTCGTAATGCTGAGCAGCTTGGCTTAACCGGCTACACTAAAAATTTGTACACCGGTGAAGTTCAAACAGTTGTTGAAGGCAGCCGCGCGGCTATTGAAGAATTATTTAAGAAAATTAAAACCGGTCCTTCACATGCTTCAGTTAATAAAGCAGTAATTACATGGTCCAATTCTAAAAATGAATTTTCACATTTTGAAATAAGGCATTAATGAATTACAGAACAGGTTTGGGTTTTGATGTTCACGCATTTGCCGAAGGAAGAAAACTTATTATAGGCGGCGTTGAAATTCCACATTCCAAAGGCTTGCTTGGTCATTCTGATGCAGATGTGCTTCTGCACGCAATCAGCGATGCACTTTTAGGTGCTCTTGCGTTGGGCGATATCGGTTCTCACTTTCCGGATACGGATGAGAAATTTAAAGATGCAGACAGCACGGTTCTGTTAAAAAAAGTTTATGATTTGGTTTTACAAAAAGATTATGAACTTGTAAATCTTGATGCAGTTATAGCTTTGCAGAAGCCAAAAATTGCTCCATATATCAATGCAATGAAGGAAAAAATTTCATTCATTCTTTCAACGGAAAAAGATAACATTTCAATTAAGGCAACTACTACGGAAAAGCTTGGGTTTGTAGGAAGGGAAGAAGGCATCTCTGCTTTTGCCACAGTGTTAATTAATAAAAAGCAATTATGATAGAAAACATTTTTTCCTACATAGGAAACCTCACTCCATTCTGGATTTATGTTACTCTCTTCTTTTTTGCATTTATTGAAAATGTATTTCCTCCCTCACCGAGTGATCTTGTTGTAGTAATATCCGGATCGTTAATAGTCCAGCCTGAAATCAATATTCATTTTCTTCCAACATTAATTATTACAAGCATTGGCAGCGTGCTCGGATTTATGACTCTCTACTACATTGGAACACAGCTTGATAAAAAAGTTATCCGTGCAGGCAAGATAAAGTTCATTTCACTTGAGGCACTTGAAAAAGCAGAGCAGTGGTTTTTGAAGTACGGCTACTTTGTAATCCTTGCTAACCGTTTTCTTCCGGGTACAAGATCGGTAATTTCCTTTTTTGCCGGATTGAGTGAATTAAAAGCAGATAAAACAGTTTTGCTTGCATTCATCAGTGCAGTGTTCTGGAATGCAATCATTATTTATCTCGGAATGATTTTTGGAAATAATATAGAAACTGTTGATTATTACCTCGGCACATACAGCAATATTGTTATTATTGTTACAGGTGTTGTAGTTCTTGTTTTAGTTATCAGATATTTTCTTAAAAAGAAAAAACAGCAGTGAATATTTTCAGCCGTAAATACAGGTTGCATCTTTCAGAAGATGAAAAGAAAAAATTAAAAAAAGAAAGACTGCTGTTAATCCTTGGCGGAATATTACTTGGCATTTCATTTCCTCCGCTTCCATTGCCGCAGCCATTGTTTATTGGCTTAATTCCTTACCTGTTTGTAATTGAAAATCGTGAAGGTTTAGGCAGTATTAATCGTGCAACTTATTTGATGGCATTTGTGTTTGGATTACTTACTTTGTACTGGGTTGGAAGCTGGCAAAGCACTGCTGATCCTTTCCTGATGATTTCCGGCGCACTGCTTGTTTTTGTTAATCCTGTATTCTTCCTCATTCCATCTACAATTTATTTCTACTGCAGAAAAATTTTTAACAAAACTGCCGCACTTTTTTTACTTCCATTTTTCTGGATTACGTATGAATATGCTTACATGTTAACAGATGCAAGCTTCCCCTGGCTTTCTCTCGGGAATGGGTTAACAAAGTTTCTGTCATTTATTCAAATTGCAGATGT
The DNA here is from genome assembly GCA_044507695.1 of Ignavibacteriales bacterium. GTDB lineage: Bacteria > Bacteroidota > Ignavibacteria > Ignavibacteriales > Ignavibacteriaceae > JBIQJD01. Next base: position 317,613 of record JBIQJD010000002.1, read on the forward strand.
AGTTGGAACGTTAGGATTATCTCTCATAATTTTTTACATCAACATTTTTCTTTATAAATCTTTTCTATTCATAAAAGAAAATAAAAAACGATTTGCTCTAAATTTTTCCGCAGCATTAATTCTTTTTTTGATTCCGATTATTTATGGATTAAACAGGCTTTCAACTTTTCATTTATCGGAAAATAAAATTAAAGTTGGATTGATCCAGCCAAACCTGGATCCGTGGGATAAATGGTCTGGCGGCGGTTTAGATGAAATAGCACAATTGCATTTAGATCTATCTGAGCAGGCAGTAAAGAAAGGTGCTGAAATTATATTCTGGCCCGAAACAGCTTTTCCTGTTTATTTATTGGGGGGAACCTATCCCCAAAGAGTAAAAAAAGTTTTTGATTTTGTTGAACAGAATAATGTATATCTTCTTACCGGAATGCCGGATGTAAGATACTATTACGATGATAGCAATAAACCGGAAGATGCAAAATATAATGAAGCGGGCGATTATTATTACGCAACATACAATGCAATTTTACTTTTCTCACCGGATAATGTTGAAGTTCAGAAATATGGAAAATCAAAACTGGTTCCGTTTGGTGAGCGCGTTCCTTTTGTTGATGCACTACCATTTTTAGGAAACCTGATTAAATGGGGAGTTGGATTATCCGGCTGGAATGTTGGACGCGATACTTCGAATTTTTCTGTTCCTACTTCTCATTTTTCTAATCTTCAAAAAAATGATTCATTACATATTAATGGATTGGTTTGTTATGAATCAATTTATCCATACTATGTTTCAGAATTTGTTGATAGAGGCGCTGAATTAATTGCTGTTGTAACGAACGATAGCTGGTACGGAAAATTAAGCGGACCTTTTCAGCATAAAGAATTTGCTGTTCTCCGCGCAGTTGAAAACAGAAGATCGGTTATACGTGCGGCTAACGGCGGAATTAGCTGCATAATAAATCCACTCGGGATTACTGAAGTTGAATCAGAAATGTTTGAAAAAACTTTTATAGCCGGTGATGTAATAATTCAAAACGGTGAAACATTTTTCACAAAATATCCGCTTGTTATTCCGGTTATTAGTTCTGTAATTTCATTAATGATGATTCTTATTTTTATTCTTTCAAAATTAAAATTAATATTCCGGAAAAAATTAAACTGATTATGAAAAAAATTATTGATCTCAGAAGCGATACAATAACACGACCTTCTCCTGAAATGAGAAGAGCAATGTACGAAGCCGAAGTTGGCGATGATGTTTTCCGTGAAGATCCAACTGTGAATGAACTTGAATCTTATGCTGCCGATTTGCTTGGTAAAGAAGCAGCGTTGTTTGTTTCAAGCGGAGTGATGGGCAACCAAATTTGTCTGAACGTGCACACCAATCCTGGTGATGAAGTAATTTGTGAAAGAGATGCTCACATTTTTAATTATGAATCAGGTTCACCTGCTGCTTTGAGCGGCATTCAGTTGTTGCCGGTTTCAGGAAAGAGGGGAGTAATTGCTCCGGAACAGATAGAGCCGTTTATTCATCCGGCAAGTGCTTACTATATGCCGAAAAGCAAAGGCATTGCAATTGAAAATACCCACAATCGTGCAAGCGGCGCAGTTATTCCGATTGAAAATATAATCGCTATAAAGAATCTTACAAAAAAATATAATCTCTTTTATCATCTTGATGGTGCAAGAATTTGGAATGCTTCTGTTGCAAGCGGAATTTCTGTAAAAGAGTATGCTTCACATTTTGATTCTGTTTCATGCTGTTTATCAAAAGGATTAGGAGCACCTGTTGGATCAATAATTGCCGGCACAAAAGAATTTATTAAAGAAGCATTCCGTGTAAGAAAAGCATGGGGCGGCGGCATGAGGCAGATTGGAATAATTGCTGCTGCGGGTTTGTACGCACTGAAAAATAATATCGAACGTCTTGCAGAGGATCATAAGAAAGCACAGGAACTTTACCAGGTTCTTGCTAATATTCCAGGAATGGAAATAGATAGGGTTGATTCAAATATATTAATCTTCAAACCTGCAAAACTTTCTGTTGAACAGGCAATTGAAGCATGCCGGAACGAAGGAGTTCTTGTTTCAACCGGAAGAATAGGCTCTCTCCGCGCAATCACTCATCTTGATGTAAGTTTTGATGAGATTGAAAAAGTAAAATCTGTTTTTGAAAAAGTATTTAATAAATAGTTACATGCCCAATTCACATTTTAATCATAAGATTACTGTAAGAATCCGTTTTAGTGAAGTTGATATGCTTGGCGTTTGCAATAACGCCGTGTACATTAATTTTTTTGAAGATGCTCGGCTCGATTATTTTAAAAAACTTGGGCTTATTCCAAAAGATGGTTTGTTCTCTGATGACAAATTATTTTTTGTTGTAAGAAATGAAATTAATTATCGTGTTCATGCCAGGTATGATGATGAATTAAATGTATATTCCAGGATTTCTTTCATTAAAAATTCTTCATTCGGATTTGAACATATCATTGAAAACGCAGCTACTAATGAAGTTGTTGCCGATGGTTCAGGCGTAATTGTTAAGGTTGATCCGCAAACAAGGAAATCTGCGCCGCTCGATATTGATTTTATCAGCAAAATAAAGCAAGTTGAACCGGGAGTAATAATAAATCAAGATTAGGGGTGAGTAGTGAAAAAAATTCTTTCAATTATTGCAGTAATTTTTATCGGAATTCAATTCATTCCAGTAAACAAAACTAATCCTCCTGTTATACATGAAATTACTTGGGATTCACAGGAAACTTATGCTCTTGCAAAGCGGGCTTGCCTTGATTGCCACAGCAATGAAACAAAATGGCCCTGGTATTCAAGTGTGGCTCCTTTTTCATGGCTCGTTGTAAATCATGTTAACGATGGGCGTAAGCATTTTAATGTTTCATCAGGAATTTTAAAACATGCACATGAAGCTGCTGATGAATTGCAGAACGGAGAGATGCCGCTTAAATCTTATGTGATGCTTCATCCTGAAGCTGATCTTAACGAAACAGAAAAGGAAAAATTGGCAGCAGGATTAAAGAAGACTTTTGAATCCTACAGAAAAGTTGAAAACCGCAGCAACTAATTCCATTCAACTTTAAAGATTAAGAAAGAAATATTTTAAAAAATATTCTCAATCATTAATTATTAAAGGAATGAAGAAATGCGGAAAATTATTTTTGATATTGAAACCTGCTGTTACCCGTTCGAATCACTCTCCGAAAGCCAGAAAGAATATCTTCTTCGTTACGCTGAAAAAGAACCGACTGAAGCTTTGAGAGAACAGAAGAAAGATGATGCAATCCGTTATCTCAGCCTTTACCCATTTACTGCAAAAGTTGTTGCAATCGGAATTTATGATGTGAATAAAGAAAAATCATTTGTGTATTATGAAAGCGATCAGAATGAGGAGTGGTCATTGGAAGAAAAACATATTCATTACAAAGGATTAAATGAATGTGAAATGCTTAAGTCTTTCTGGAGAATAATTGAAGTAACTGATCAGATAATTTCATTCAACGGAAAAATGTTTGACGCGCCGTTCATTACGCTTAGATCTGCAATAAACAAAATAAAGCCTGTTAAAAATTTAATCGGCAAACGATTTGATTCATCCTTTCATGTTGATTTGCTGGAACAGTTTACTTATTTCGGACTTGTAAGAAAATTTAATCTTGATTTTTACTGCCATGCATTTGGAATCGAATCACCTAAATCAAAAGGTATTTCCGGTATGGATGTAAAAAATCTTTATGCAGCCTGAAGAATAATCCCTGT